>CAWFCV010000022.1:0-20139 GCA_963814435.1 uncultured beta proteobacterium | reverse complement strand
GGTCCGTCACCTCGTGGCCAGCCGGCTGGTCGACCACTCGGCCATGCTGCAGGGGCTGGCGGCCCGCAGCCGCAACTTTCATTGACCGCGACGAAAAAATGCCCGGTCGAACCGGGCATTCGACTCGGCGAGGCGCCGTTCAGTTCTGGCGCTCTTGCGCGTCGTGCTTCTGGCGATAGATGCGCTTGCTCTGGCGGTTTTCGGCCTGCTGGATGTGCGCCTGTTCGCCGGCTCCGACATGACCATCGCGACCCGCACGCGCCTCGGCCCGTGCGACGCGCGACTGGCCGCGTTCGAGCCGGGCCGTCTCGCGGTTGGTCAGCGAACCGTTCTGGATGCCCTTCTCGATGCGCTGCTGCTGATGGATGTTGCGCTGTACGTCGGCCTGCATGCGCTGCGACGACGCCGACTGCGGGTTGCCCGTGACGTTGTTGTGCTTGGCGGCGTAGATGTCCCTGCTGGTCTTGTTTTGCGCTGCGTTCAGCCGCGATTGCTCGGCTGGCGTGAGCTTGCCGTCCTTCAACGCGTTGGCCTGCATACGATCGACGCGTGACTCTTCGCGCTGCAGCGCCGCCGCTTCGCGCGTATTGAGCGCGCCGGACTGCAGGCCCTGCTCGATGCGCGTCTCCTGGTTGACGTTGCGCTGCACCGTGGCTGCCGGCGACTGCGCCATCGCGCCGGCGCAGCCCGCCAGCAGCCAAGCGGCCATCAATGTGTTGCGATTCATGAGGTGGCTCCTGATTGGGATGGTTGGATCATCGATGTCGATCGCGGGGATCGCCCGTGATCAACGGCGCGCGCGAGGCGCAGTTGACGCCCGGACATGGGCCTGCGCGTGAAGATTTGTTGCTGCGGCACGGCAACGCCGACACATCTGGTTGTCGATGCCGATCGGCCGTGGGATCGTTTGTGCTGCAAAAATACCGGCATGACCACGCAAGCCATCACCCAGGATCTGCGCGACTGGATCGTCGCGCAGGCGCGTTCCGGCTGCCGGCCCGAGGACGTGCTGCAATCCATGCGCGCCAGCGGCTGGGACGAGGACACCGCGATGAGCGCGCTCGAGACCACGCTGGAGCAGTTCCTGCAGGACCACGCCAAGGCCAACGCCCTGCCGCCACCGGTGCCGGTGCCCGGGCCCGATCTGACCGGCGCGCCCGCCATCGTGCACGCGCTCGACCGCGACGTGCAGATCCTGATGTCGATGGCCAGCCCGCGATTGATCGTCTTCGGCGGGCTGCTGTCCGACGACGAATGCGATCAGATGGTCGCGCAGGCGACGCCGCGGCTGTCGCGCTCGGAAACCGTCCACAACCCCAGCGGCGGCAGCGAGGTGCATCACTCGCGCACCAGCGACGGCATGTTCTTCGAGCGCGGCGAGTTCCCGTTGTGCGACCGCATCGAGCGGCGGATCGCGGCGCTGGTGAACTGGCCGGTGCAGAACGGCGAGGGCCTGCAGGTGCTGCGCTACCGGCCGGGCGCCGAGTACAAGGCGCACCACGACTACTTCGACCCGGCGCAACCGGGCACACCCACCATCTTGCAGCGCGGCGGCCAGCGCGTCGGCACGATCGTGATGTACCTGAACACGCCGACCAAGGGCGGCGGCACCGCATTCCCCGATGTCGGCGTCGAGGTGGCGCCGATCCGCGGCAACGCGGTGTTCTTCAGCTACGACCGCGCGCACATCGTGACGCGCACGCTGCACGCCGGCACGCCGGTGGTCGAGGGCGAGAAGTGGGTCGCCACCAAGTGGCTGCGCGAACGCGAATTCCGCTGAGCGTCGACAGGGCTCACCGCGGCGCGTTCGGCGTCGGCACCACCCGCAGCGCGGCGAAGGGTCGCAGCTGTTCGATGCGCGCCCACTTGCGCTCGTCCCAGGTCTGCGGCCCTTCGAGGGGCCAGCCTGCGATCACCGCGTCCAGCTCCGCGCGCGGCACGCGCACGAAGCCAGGCTTGCGCCGGCGCAGGATCCACAGACCCTGACACCACCGGCTCGGCAGCGCGGCCTTGGCCAGCGGCGCCCAGTACACGCAGCGGCGCTGCCGCCAGAAGCTCTGGCGCTCGAAATGCACGCGCCCGGCAATGCCGGTCTCGGGCGGGAACAGCAGGTCGTGTTCGCGCGTCTGCACCACGGCGTAGGCCAGGTCGCCGGGCGTGGCGCCGCGGTCGCGGTAGACGATGATCACACGCTCGATGTCGCTGGCGGCGAGGCGGTCGATCTCCCGACCGTCGCGCTTGACGATCAGCTCCATCGCCTGCCATACAGTCTGCAACATCGACTTCATGGCACCACGGTATTCCGATTGCCGCGGTTACGCTGTGTCCAGCGGCGTCGACTTGAAACCGGGGGTTCAGATCGACACAGTGCTGCCGTGCTGCGGCACGCGCACGCGCCAGCCGAGCTCGTCCTGGATGCGCAGGCGCAGGGTGTCGGCGGCATCGGGCTCGCCATGGACCACGAAGGTCTCGCCCGGCGCCTGGCGCAGTGCCCGCAGCCAGTCGAGGATCTGGTCAGCGTCGGCGTGCCCCGACATGCCCTCGAGCGTGCTCACTTCGGCGCGCACCGGAACATACTCGCCGTGGATCTTCACCTCGCTGGCGCCCGCCACCAGCTTGGCGCCGCGGCTGCCGCCGACCTGGAAGCCGGCGAACACGATGTGGTGCTGCGGATGCGGGGCCATCGCCTTCAGGTGATGCAGCACACGTCCGCCGGTGGCCATGCCGCTGGCCGAGATGATCACGCTCGGGTACCGCGAGCGCGACAGGCGCATCGACTGCGCGCCGGTCGTGATCAATCTCACGCCATCGCACAACGTTTCCACTTCGGCCGCCGGCACGCGCAGCAACCGCCGGAACTGGCGGTACACGCTGGTGGCCTCGATCGCCATCGGACTGTCGAGAAAGATCGGCAGCTTGTGCGGGATTTCACCCGCGGCCTTCAGCCGCTGCAGCAGCAGCAGCAACGCCTGCGCGCGGCCGACGGCGAACGCCGGCATCAGGACCGAGCCGCCGCGATGAACCGTCTCGCGCACCAGCGCGCCGAGGATCGGCCCCGGGTCGCCCACCGGGTGGCGACGATTGCCGTAGGTGGATTCGACGATCATCGTGTCGGCGCGCTGCACCTGCGCCGGCGGCGGCATCAGCAGGTCGTCGCGTCGGCCGAGGTCGCCGGAGTACACGAGGCGACGTTGGCGCTCGGTCACGGTCACCGCGCTGGCGCCCAGCAGGTGCCCGACCGGCGTGAACTGCACGCGCAGCGGCCCGATCGTGCGCATCGCGTCCGGGCACCAGCGTGCGAAAACGCGCCAGCGCACGCTGCGCGTCGGCGCGCGTGAACAAGGGCAGGGCCTTGGCGTGGCGCGACGTGTGGTAGCGGTTCGCACGGCGCGCGTCCTCCTCCTGCAGGTGTGCCGCGTCCATCAGCAGCACCGCGCACAGCGCGCGCGTGGCCGGCGTTGCGTAGACCGGCCCGCTGAAGCCCGATCGGGCCAGCACCGGCAGGTAGCCGCTGTGGTCGAGGTGGGCATGGCTGAGCACGACCGCGTCGATCGAGCGCGGGTCCACCGCCAGCGGCGCCCAGTTGCGCTCGCGAAAACACTTGAAGCCCTGGAACAGGCCGCAGTCCAGCAGGATGCGCTGGCCGGCGGCCTCGATCAGGTGCCTGGATCCGGTGACCGTGTCGGCCGCGCCGAGAAACTGGATCTGCATGAACTCGCGTCTCAGGCCACGCGGCCCAGCTCCTGCAGCGCGGCGGAATCGAAGCGCCAGACGCCGGGCTCGGCCTGCCGCATCGCGCGCAGCAGCGCGCGCGCGACGGTGCCGGCCTCGATCGGCCGCAGGCTCTTGGGGATCAGCCAGCCCAGCGGCCCGGTCACCGCGGCGGCGAGCCGCTCACCCGGCCGTGTGGGCTGGTTCAGCGCCTGGCGGTCGCCGAGCAGCAACGAAGGACGCAGGATGATCACGCTGTCGAAGCCAAGCTTGGCGATCGCTGCTTCCATCTCGCCCTTGACACGGTTGTAGAACACACCGGAGCTGCGCATTGGCCCCGAGCGCCGACACCACGCCCAGCCGCGTCGCGCCGGCCTGGCGCGCGGCGCGGGCAAAGGACAGCACCGCGTCGTGGTCGATGGCGCGAAACGCCGCTTGCGACCCGGCGGCCTTGATCGTGGTGCCCAGGCAGCAGAAGGCATCGTCGATGGCCGGCAGCGCGCCCGGCCCGGCGGCATAGTCGACCACCACCTGCTGCACGCCGCTCAGCGCCGCCAGCGCGGGCGACGGATTTCGCACCAATGCGTGCACCGCGCCGACCGATCGGTCGGCCAGCAGCAGCTGGATCAGCGCGCGGCCGACGAGTCCCGGTCGCTCCGGCCACGGCGGCACTGCGACGACGCGCTGGGACGGCAAAACCGGTGGGAGCCATACAGCCATTCTGCGCGCCCGCGTCAAGCGGACTCAACCCGGTTTGATCAAGGGCTCGACGACCCCCGCGGTTTCCGCAGCTTGTTCGGTCAGCACGCCGTGCCTAGACTGGCGGCACAGCATGCACGCCGCCCAGAACGAACTGATCACCCGCATCGGCCCCGGCACGCCTGGCGGCGAGCTGATGCGCCACTACTGGCAGCCGGCGGCGCTGGTCGACGAGTTCGATCCGCGCATCGATGCGCGCATGGCCCATCGGCCGGTCAAGGCCGTGCGGCTGCTCGGGCAGGAACTGGTGCTGTTCCGCGATGCGGGTGGCCGCTGGGGCCTGCTCGACCGCGCCTGCCCGCACCGGGGCGCCGACCTGGCGTTTGCGCGGCACGAGGGCGACGGCCTGCGCTGCCCGTTCCACGGCTGGAAGTTCGATGCCAGCGGCGCCTGTCTCGACACGCCGGCCGAGCCGGTGGGCTCCACGCTGTGCCAGCGGGTGCGCCAGCGCTGCTACCCGGTGATCGAGCGCGCGGGCGTCGTATTTGCCTGGCTCGGGCCCGAGGGCGCCGCGCCGCCGGTGCTGCCGGCGCTGGACTGCTTTCGCGCGCCGGCGACGCACAGCTTTGCGTTCAAGGGCATGTGGCAGTGCAACTGGCTGCAGGCGTTCGAAGTCGGCATCGATCCGGTGCACACCTCGTTCCTGCACCGCTTCGAGCGCGACGAGGACGGCGCCGAGACGGCCAAGGCCTATGGCCGGCAGTTCCGCGCGGCCAGCGTCGGCGATGTCGACGGCCGGCGCTGGCCGATGACGCGCGTGATGCGCGAGGTGTGCTCGCCCGAGATCCGCCACGAGCAGGTGATGCCGGGCCTGACCAGGCTGACCACGCTGCGGCTGATCAACGAACGCCTGACGCACGTGCGCATCACGCATGCGGTGTTCCCGCACACCTTCGTGATCCCGCTGTCGCCGACGATGACGATCACGCAGATGCATGTGCCGATCGACGACACGCACACCTACTGGTACAGCTTCTTCACCAGCTTTGCCGACCCGGTGGACAGGGACACGATGCGTGCGCAGCGCGCGGCGACGATGACGATGCCCGATTACATCCCGAAGAAGGGGCGCCACAACGACTGGGGCTTCGACCCGGAAGACCAGCGCACGCGCACATTTCTCGGCCTGGGCGAGGACGACATCAACCTGCACGACCAGTGGGCGGTGGAGAGCATGGGCGCGATCCAGGACCGCACCCGCGAGCATCTGGGCACCAGCGACCAGGTCATCATGGCGCACCGGCGGATGCTGCTGTCGGCGATCGAGACCGTCCGCGCCGGCGGTCACCCGCCGATGGCGTTGGACGCACAGCAGGCGGCCGCGCTGAGCGGCCCGGACACCATCGACTGCATTGCGCCCGCCGAGCGCTGGGAGGCATTCTGGCGCGAGCAGGTCGACGCCAAGCACCGCGGCGCCGCGTGGCGGCAGTCCGGCGCCGGTGTTTCGGGTGGTGCGACGACGCCTGCCACCCCGAGCGCCGAGGCGCGGGGATGAGTTCGTTCGCCCAACGTTGCGGCATCCACGATGTGCCGCGGGCGGCGGCGTGCGAGCGGGTGCTCGAACGCATCGCCGATGAAGGCCTCGGCCGCGTGCGCATCGCCTGGTGCGACCTGCACGGCGTGCTGCGCGGCAAGACGCTGATGGCCGGCGCGGTGGCCGACGCGCTGGCCAGCGGCGTCAGCCTGGTCAGCACCGTGATGCTGAAGGACACGTCGGACCGCACCGCCTACCCGGTGTTCGACGGCTCGCTTGGCGAGCAGTTGCCGGGTTTCGGCTTCGCCAACAACCTGATGCTGCTGCCCGATCCGCACAGTTTCCGCGTGCTGCCGTGGGCTGCCGGCACCGGCTGGATGCAGGCGCAGCCGTGGTTCGACGACGCCACGCCGGTGGCCATCGACACGCGCCGCGTGTTGCAGGCGGCGCTGCAGCGCCTGGCGGCGCGCGGCATGGGCCTGCGCTGCGGGCTCGAGGTCGAGTTCCACATCTACCGCATCGACGATGCACGACTCGACCCGATGCGCGCCGCGTGGCCCGGTGAGCCACCGGCCGTGTCGATGATCCACCCGGGCTACAACCTGCTGGCCGAGGGCTGGGCCGACATGGCCGACGAAGCGCTGGCGATCGTGCAGCGCACCGCGCAGGGCCTCGGGCTGCCGTTGCGCTCGCTCGAGATCGAACTCGGGCCCAGTCAGGTGGAGGCGGTGTTCGACGCCACCGATGCGCTGACCGCCGCCGACCAGATGGTGCTGTTTCGCAATGGCGTGCGCCAGGCCCTGCGCCGCGCGGGTTTCTACGCGAGCTTCGTGTGCCGGCCGCCGTTTCCGAACGTGATGGCCAGCGGCTGGCACCTGCACCAGTCGCTGGTGAGCCTGGCCACCGGCGCCAACCTGTTTTGCCGCGATGCGCCGGCGCCGGGTGCCGGGCCGGACGATGCGGCGACCACGCTGTCGGGCGTCGGCGAGCAGTACCTGGCGGGCCTGCTCGAGCACGCGCGCGGCATGACCGTGCTTTGCACGCCGACGATCAACGGCTTCGGCCGCTTCCGGCCGAATGCGCTGGCGCCGATGTCGGTGCTGTGGGGTCGCGACAACCGCGGTGCGATGCTGCGGGTGCTGGGCCGATGCGGCGATGCCGCCACGCGCATCGAAAACCGCATCGGCGAACCCAGCGCCAACCCCTACCTGTACATTGCCGCGCAGGTGCACGCCGGGCTCGACGGCATCGACCGCGGTCTGAAGGCCGGTCGTGCCACCGCGGCACCCTACGCCGGCACGGCGCTGGCGCTGCCGACGAGCCTGCAGGAGGCGCTCGATGCGCTGGCGGGCGACGCCGCGCTGGTGCAGGCCTTCGGCGAGCCGATGATCGGGTGCCTCCAACGGGTCAAGCGAGCGGAGTGCGAGCGCCACGCGCAGGCCGACGACCCGGACGAGTGGCAGCGTCGCGAGTATTTCAGCCGCTTCTGAACATGCTGCGCGTTCACCTGATCGACCACGACGGCACGCGACACACGGTGTCCGGCCACCCGGGCCAGAGCCTGATGCGCGCCGCCGTGCATGCCGGCATCGACGGCATTGCCGCCGATTGCGGCGGCTGCCTCACCTGCGCGACCTGCCACGTGATCGTCGACGCGGCCTGGGCGGATCGGCTGCCGGCGCCATCGCCCGACGAGTCGGCGATGCTCGAGATGACCGCCGCGCCGCGACAGCCCCGCAGCCGCCTGAGCTGCCAGATCGCGCTCGATGGGCGGCTCGAAGGTCTCGTGGTCCAATTGCCGCCGACCCAATACTGACCTGTGTCAACGACCCCCGCCATGGAGCGCCGGACGTGAAGCTGCTCGAACGATTGGCCAAACTGTGCGCGATCACCGCCGGCGTGCTGCTGACGGTGATCACGCTGATGACGTGCGTGAGCCTGCTCGGCCGCAACACCATCGGCTGGACGGTGGTGGGCGACTTCGAGCTTTCCGCGGCCGCGGCCGGCGCGGCGGTGGCGCTGTTCCTGCCCTGGTGCCAACTGCGGCGCGGCAACATCATCGTCGACTTCTTCACCTCGCGGACCTCGGATCGCACCAACGAACGCCTCGACCGGTTCGGCGCGTTGCTGTTCGCTGCCGTGATGGCGCTGATGACCTGGCGTACGGTGATCGGCGGGCAGAGCGCATGGCGTTCGCACTCCAGCACGATGATGATCGGCTTTCCCGAGTGGGTGATCTACACCGCGATGGTGCCGCCGATGGCGCTGTGCGTGGCGATCGGCCTGGCGCAGGCCTGGCGCGGCTTCGTGCCGAGGCCGATGTCATGAGCGCGCGCCGTCGCCCCGAGCGCGAATGCTCTTGCGTGGCGGCGCCGGCCGCGCGCCGCGGGGTGCACCGATGAACCTCGGCCTGAGCCCGCTGACGCTGACACTGCTGATCTTCGGCGTGATGCTGGTCCTGATGGCCATTCGCACGCCGATCGCCGTATCGATGTTCGTCGCGGGCTCGCTCGGCTATGTGGTGCAGGCCGGCTGGCTGCCGCTGGCGAGCTTTCTCAACGCGCAGGCGTTCGCGCGCTTCGCCAGCTACGACCTGTCGGTGATCCCGCTGTTCATCCTGATGGGCAACTTCGCGACGCAGGGCGGCATCTCGCGCGCGCTGTTCGAGTTCGCCAGCGCGGTGATGTCGCGCTTTCGCGGCGGCCTGGCGATGGCCGCGGTGCTGGCCTGTGCGGCCTTCGGCGCGATCTGCGGCTCGTCGGTGGCTACCGCGGCGACCATCACCGCGGTGGCCTTGCCCGAGATGCGCCGCCACGGCTACTCCGGGCGGTTGGCCACCGGCACGCTGGCCGCGGGCGGCACGCTGGGCATCCTGATTCCGCCATCGGTGCCGCTGGTGATCTACGCCATCCTGGCCGAGCAGAACATCGCCAAGCTGTTTGCCGCGGCGATGATCCCGGGCCTGATCGCGATGCTGGGCTACATGGTGGCGATCGCGATCTACGTGCGCGTGGTGCCCGGTCATGCGCCCGAGCACGAAGACGATGCGCCGCGGCTGACGCTGCACGCGCTGGCCGGCATCGGGCCGATTGCGTTGATCTTCCTGCTCGTCTTCGGCGGTATCTACACCGGCAAGTTCACGCCCACCGAAGGCGCGGCCGTCGGTGCAGCGGCCACCTTCGTGGCCGCGCTGGTGAAGCGCGAGATCACCTGGGAGAAGTTCAAGCAGTGCTTCTATTCCACCGCCGAAGCCTCGGCGATGATCTTCCTGATCTTCCTCGGTGCCGACGTGATGAACGCCTCGCTGGCGCTGACACAGGTGCCGGCGCAACTGGCCAGCATCGTCGGCAGCTGGGGCCTCGCGCCGGTGATGGTGGTGGCGGCGATCCTGCTGTTCTACGTGGTGCTCGGCGCGGTGATGGACGAGCTGTCGATGATCCTGCTGACGATCCCGATCTTCTTTCCGATGATCATGGGGCTGGACTTCGGCATGCCCAAGGAGAGCGTGGCGATCTGGTTCGGCATCATGGTGCTGATGACGGTGGGCTTCGGCCTGCTGGCGCCGCCGGTGGGCTTGAACGTCTACATCGTCAACGGGCTGGCGCGCGACGTGCCGATCAGCGAGAGCTACCGTGGCGTGATGCCGTTCCTGATCAGCGACACCATCCGCACCATCGTGCTGCTGCTGTTTCCGCCGATCTCGTTGTGGCTGGTCAAGTTTCTGAACTAGGTGGAAATCGCGAGCCCGCGCAGGGCGCAGGTTGGTTAAGTTCCCGTCATTCCGGTTTGTCGTTAGGAGACTCATCATGAAACGCCGTTCCCTGATTCAAGGCGCCGCCGCGGCAGCGCTGGGTGGCCCCGCGCTGTCGGGTTTTGCGCAGCAGTCGGTGACGCTGAAGTTCCACACCTTCATGGCGCCGCAGTCCAATGTCTGGCTGTCGATGCACAAGCCGTGGATGGAGAAGGTCGAGAAGGACTCCGGCGGCCGCATCAAGTTCGAGGCCTACCCGGCGATGCAGCTCGGCGGCACCCCGGTGCAGCTGTACGACCAGGCGCGCGACGGCGTGGTCGACGTCGTCTGGACGCTGCCCGGCAACACCGCGGGGCGGTTCCCGCGCATCGAGGTCTTCGAGCTGCCGTTCGTGATGAACAACGCCGAAGCCACCTCCAAGGCCTATTGGGAATACTTCCAGACCCAGTGCCCCGACGAGTTCAAGGAAACCCAGGTGCTGGCGTTGCACGTGCACGGGCCGGGCATGTTCCATTCGGCCACCAAGCAGATCAAGACCGCGGCCGACCTGAAGGGCATGAAGGTGCGCGGCCCGACGCGCCAGGTGACCAAGCTGCTCGGCTCGCTGGGCGCCACGCCGGTGGGCATGCCGCTGCCGCAGATTCCCGATGCGCTGAGCAAGGGCACCATCGAGGCCTGCGTGATCCCCTGGGAGGTGGTGCCCTCGGTCAAGGTGCACGAGCTGACCAAGTTTCACAGCGAGTTCGACACCAATGGCCCGGCGCTGTACACCACCACTTTCGTGATGGCGATGAACAAGGCCAAGTACGATGGCCTGGCGCCCGACCTGAAGAAGGTGATCGACGCCAACTCGGGCCTGGCCACGTCGGCCTGGCTCGGCAAGACGCAGCAGGGCAACGACGCGGTCGGGCGCAAGCCGGCGGTCGAGCGCGGCAACACGCTCTACACCTTCCCCGCGTCGGAGCGCGAGAACTTCATCAAGCTGTCCAGCCACGTCGACGAGGAATGGGTCGCCGACATGGACAAGCGCGGCTTCAAGGGCAAGGCGCTGCTCGACACCGCCAAGGCGCTGATCGCCAAGCACGGCAAGGGCTGAGCCGACGACGAACGAACAACGCCGCGGCCTGGCCGCGACTACCAGGCGTGCGGCAGCTTGCCGTGGATGACGTGGCGGCCTTCGCGCAGCGAGACATATCCGCCGGCGGTCAGGTCTTTCAAGACCCGATTGACCATCTCGCGCGACGAGCCGACGCGGTCGGCAATGTCCTGCTGCGTCAGCTTGCGGCGCAGTACGCGCTCGTCGCCCACCGGATCGGACAGCTCGGTGAGCACCCGCACGACCCGGTGGTAGACATCCTGCAGCGCCAGGCTCTTCACCTGCTCGGTGAGGCGCCGCACCATGCGAATCAGTTTGTGCGCCAGGTGCAAGGCGAAGTCGGGGTGCTCGACGAGAAACTCACGCAGCTGCGCGCCCTGCACGACGCAGCAGGTGCAGGGCTCGAGCGCCTGCACCGACGCCGAGCGCTTGTCGTGGTCGAGCGACAGCTCGCCCAGGTATTCGCCGGGCCCGTATTCGGCCAGCACCATGTCGCGACCATCGTCCGAGCTGACATACACCTTGAGCCGACCGGCGAGCACGATGTAGAGCGAATCGCTGGTGTCGCCCTCGTTGATCAGGATCGCGTGGGCTGGGAACGAGCGTATGTCGCCGCGCTGCGCGATCGCGTCGAGCAGCGCTTTCGGAAGCCGGTCGGCGGCTGGCGAAGGCATCGACATTCGACCGATTATCCGGCGCACCGTTGCCTGTGAATATGTCACTCGCCGGCGGTGGACTACTCACTCGTACCGGAGGTCGTTGCCACCTAGATTTGATGCAGGCAAGCGCGAAGTGGCGCGCAAGCCGACGAGCCAGCAGGAGTCGAAGATGCACAACCATCACGATGAGTTCTGTTTTGCGACTTTCACCTTCACGATTGGCATCGCTGCGGCGGCGTTCAGGTGGTGGTGTTGGCGGCGGGGATTTGAACCATCAATCGACACCAGCGCAGCACAGGCCCGGAGACTTGCCAAGCGATGGATAACGAACTTCCTCCGAACACGGTGTAATGCCGTCGGACACGCGATGACTATCGGGGCGGCCAGCGTACCCAGGGCGATTTCAGGGCATAAAGTTCGACACGATAGCCGCCCGCTCGCCGATGGCCTTTGCGTTTTCTGTGCTATCCACTCCAGTCGGCTGCGGTGGTTTCGCCCCATCCCAGCACACGCCGGGGTTCGAATAGTGCGGTTCGACAATGCCGTTCGACTCGACCATGACCGTGCGCTTGTTAAGGATGGTCATGATGTAGGCGCGTGCATAGGGCGCGGTGTTGGTCGATATGTTGACGCCGGCCTCGTGATCACCGCCGAGGACATGGCCGATCTCGTGGCCGACCTGCAGCCTGACGTTCGCACAGTCAGGGTTGACCATCACGAAGCCGAACTTCGCGTGGTCCGGCTTGGCCTGGAGAGCATAGCCGCACACCCCGAGCGCGTTCGTGACGATCACGACCACATCGGCGTTGTCGGCCGTCCTCCATTGGTGAAGTGCGCCGATGGAGCCAGGCGAGGCCGAGCTGCCCGCGATGATGAACCCCAGCGTCCGGAAGTCGTCGACGAACTTTGGGATCGTGTGCACGTATGAAGCGCCGGCCGGCGAGATGCGCGCAGCGGCGAGGCTGTTCAGCATGGTGGCGTCGGTGAAATCGACGTAACCCTGCGCCATCGATGCAAGGTCTGTCATCGCGGGCATCGCGTCGTCCTCGAAAACCACGCTGGCCGTGATCTCCGGCGCGGCCGGCTCATCCCTCGGAGTCCCGGAAGTGCATGCGGCAGGAGCAGGCGCAGGAGCAGGAGCAGGAGCAGGAGCAGGGGCAGGAGCAGGAGCAGGAGCAGGAGCAGGAGCAGGAGCAGGGGCAGGCGGTTCCTGGATGGCCGGGTGCGTGGGTGGCATCTTCTTGAGGTCAGCCCTGATGATGACGTGCAGGCCCTTCTGGAGCGGCCTGATCTCGAAGACCTCCTTTTCTGTGGTGATTCGGCCCACCAGCATGCCCGCACGAACTGAGAAAAGTGCCGTGCCGATCTTCACGGCCGGCTGCTGGTCGGAATGGACGCTTCCAAGCCACTCAATACCGCCGGTGGTGCGGTGGCGGTTCGAGCCTTCTTGAAAACGACTTGCTGGCGAAGATGTCCGGACGCCCAACCTGTGAAGGCAGCAGCGAATATGCAGCCCTGCCCTGGGATCGTCGTTGGCGATCGTGCGCTCCAGTACCTTCGGATCGATCCTGAAGCAGTCCGCTTGGCTTGCAAACCGGTAGGTCTCCGTCCGGCAAGCCGGGAACTTCTTGCGCAGCGCCTCGGTTGCTCCTGGCTCTGATCGAGAAAGAGCTGATCCTTCCCCCACCGGCTGGCCGGGCGCCGGATGGGTAGACATGGCCAGGACCGCGGAAACAGCGCCGAGTTGAACTTGCGAGCCCGCCGTCCTGTGCTCGTTCGAGACTAGGGGCAAGGCGGCTTCTTGCAGCAATGTAGCCGTCACACGGAACGGAGGGACAGCCGCCGCTCCCGGCGGGCCGTGCCCGGGCTCGAATACGCTGACAGTTTCGATCACTCTCGAGATGCCCCACAAGCTCTCGACGGCGACGGGATCGTGTGACGGGGAAGAGACGTTTCCTTTGTAGTAGACCGCGACGGTTGCCTTGCCCCGGATTTGCACATCCTTTGCGTCTGGGACGTCGATCTTCATCGCACCGCTGCTGACGGCGCCGTTAATCGCCGCGTCCGGGAAGACCGGCGCTTTATTGGCCGACCCGATGATGCAACGCGGACCCGGCGGTACGACCTCGATGAATGCGATGTCGCTCAGGTCGGGGTTGGCATCGTTGTAGCGGTAGTAGTAGGCTAGAGCGGCCTCGATGTTCACGCAGGCGACCGGCGGGCGAAAGACACAGCAGCCCGCGCTGACCAGCGTCGCCAAGAGCAGGACACCCGCCAACGGCGCCCGGCTGGCCCATCCGCCGCTCACCATCCATTTCGCTTGCGAATCATTCATTCTGTTCTCCTCGAGGGCTTAAAAGGCCAACGACAACCGCGCGAACAGAGATCGCTGCGCTGATCGTTGGGGCTGAGACATCGGTCTCCTGGAAGGGGCGCGCTTGTCCAGCAGGTTCTGCACGCCTACTGTCAACGTTCCGTAGCGCTTGGGCAGATGGTAGGTCGCCATGGCGTCGGCGACGGCGAAGCTAGATCGACCGTCGAACGGGGTCAAATCGGAGTGCAGGAACGTTCCGTCCTGCCTGACGGGTGTCACCCGCAGCCGGACTGACGTTCTTTCGGAGGTCGTCATGCTGACGGTGACGGGCAGGCGCTGCGTGCGCACGCGGATGAAGTCGTCCAAGACCGTTCAGGTCCGGCGAGCGCTCGAACGCTTCGTACCGATACGCGACGTTGATGGCGAGCCAGGTTGCGGCAGGAGCTCGCGTAGGCTGTGTGGCTGCGCTCTTGCCAGTCGAAGATCGCAATCGGGTCGATAAAGGCCAGTGGCACGCGCAGATCGCGTCGCGTTAGCTCGATGCCGGCAAATGCCTTGTCCGAGAACTTGTGGTCCAGGGCCAATGCCATCCTGCGCGCGGACGTGCCGTTGAAATCGTCGTAGAACTGGTTGAAGCCCATCACCTGCGTCGGCTCGATGGTCAACTCGGCGAGCCCGGTTCGCTTCAGCGCGCGGAAGCTCGTGGCCCGGAACGAGGTCGCCGACGCTATGTTCCATCCGAGCCCGATCTTGTAGTTGGTTTGTTTGAATTCCTGTGTCAACAGCGGGTCCTTCAGGTAGTCGAGACCCCCACCTCCAGGCGGACGCCGCCCGGCAAGTCGCCCCAGGTCGCATACAGGTAGGCGTTGTGCGATTTCTGATCGTGGTGGTCTTGCGTGCCGAAGGAGTCGGTGAGCTCGCTACCCGAGAGGTAGCCGAAACCGGCCTGCGCATGGAAACCTCCTGCGCGATGCACGATTTGCATCTCGACCAAGCGATCGGTTCGATCGCTGCTGAAGATGCGTCCGCCAAAGGACTCGGAATCGGTCGTGTCGTTTACGTTTGCCGGCTCAGCGACACCAGCAACGCGGTGCCATCGCCGAGCTGCTGGCGGCCGCCGAGGCGAGTCAACTCCTTCTTTGGCCGACGCGGAAATCGGTGACAAAGTCAGGGTCGAACGCAGCACCCTATCGCCCTGATTCGTCATGAGGTGGCGCCACTCGAGATTCAGGCCAGTGCTCTCGGTAGGGCTGTACTGCAGAAAGGCGTCGTAGAGTTCCTTGCGCGCCCGCGCGTTGGTGCGGAAACCGTCGGTTCCGTAGTGGAACTGACCGAAGCTATAAGAAACGCGTTTGCCACGCCCGAAATCAGACCTGATCAGCGCGGGTGTCGGCGATGCCCGACAAACCCGAGCGCCTGAAGCTGGATGCCGTCGCGCACGAACAGGCGGTCGTATTCGCTGAACCCGGGGTCAAAGAGGATCGATGACCCGAACGCCCCCGCCTCGGTAGCCGTGAGAGGAAGCTGCAGCGGGTAGAGGGTGATCGGCTGCAGCATCTGGGCCTGCAACGCCTCGTTCTCGCGTGCGAACTCGTGGCGCGGACGGTCGGTGTAGGCCTCGGCGAGAAAGCGGTGGGCCGAGAAGTTGTCCGGATCGGCCGCCAGCGCCCGATACCCCTCGTAGATCGCGAGCTGATCGAAACCGAGCTGGCGATAGATGCTCGCCTGGTTGACGCTGCGGGCCGCCAGGTCGTCATCGAGCAGTAGCGTCGAGCGGAAGACCGCACGGTTCGAGTTCTTTTCGATCGAGGTCTGAATGCTTTGCAGGGCAGCCGCGGGTCCATTGCTCGCTTGGCTGAGCACGGCGTCGTAGAACCATGGCGTCGGGTCGTTGGGGTCTAGTTGTTTTGCGATCTCGTACTGGGTCTGAGCAAGACGATCGCGGCGTTCGTCGAAGTACGCTTTGCCCAAGTAGCTTCGAGCCAACGAGTCGGTAGGGCCGAGCGCCGTCGCGATCTCGATCTGCTCGCGGCCAGCGGCTAGGTCGCCGCCCCGGATCTTCGCCAGTCCGAGGCCCAAGCGCGGCAACGGGTCGGCTTGGTCTAGCCTGATCGCGGCGAGGAACGCTGTTTCCGCGCCCTTTGTCTCGATCCGGGTCAACTGCGCGAACCCGAGCATGGTGTGCGCCCTCGCGAGGTCAGGGTTTAGAGTTACCGCAGTGCCTGCTGCGCTCTCGGCGAGGGCAAGGTGTCCGACCGACAACTCCATCTCAGCCAGACGTGCCCATCCCAGCGCATGCTTCGGATCGATCCGCACGGCTTCCTTCGCGCTCGAGCGGGCGCCTTCGACGTCGAAGGCGGCTTGCAGCGCATAGGACTGAGCGATCCGCGCCACCGGCGATGCAGGATCGACGGCGACCGCCTTGTTCGCCATCGCGAGCGCGGTGGTCTTGTCGTTTTCGGCGATCGCGATGACGGCTTGGATGGAGTAGAGTCGGCACGGGCCGAGTCCAGCCGCAAGGAGCGCTCGATGTCGGGTCGCGCTTCATCGACGCGACCGACGAGCAGGAGCAGCCCGGCGCGATATGCGAGGAGGCTGGCTGTCATCGAATCGGACGGCACCGCACGGAGCGCGGCAATCGCCGCCGCGATGTCGCCGGTCCGGTAAGCCTCGACCGACCGCTGCATAGCAGGCTCGATGGCGGGTGCGCCTGACGCCGCACCGCCGACCGAGTAGTCGAATATCGTCGCTTCGCCAGCCCCAGCCCCAGCCGCGGCAATGGATCGGCTTCGTCCAGGTCGATCGCGCCTCTCGAAGGATTCCTTGGCGGCGGCGGTGTTGATGCTGAAGCCAGATTCGGCGAATCCGAGCGCGCTCTGCGTCTTGCCTGAGCTTGGGGTTCAGCCTGACAGCCTCTTCAGCCGCAGCCAAGTGCGTTGTCAGATTGCCGATGGACATCTCCAGCTCGGCCCGCCGCGCGTGCGCGAGCGCGCTGCTCGGGTCCAGCCTGCCCGGCCTCGCTGAACGCTGGCCAGCGCGGCTGTTCGATTTCAAAGCGCGCCTGCTGCGCGTACGAAAGCGCGATCAATGCGCCGCCAGGCGACTTCGCGTCGAGGCTCACCGCCCTGCGGCGCCGACTCGAGTGCTCTGTCCTTGTCGTTCTCGACCACCGCAACGATCGCGAGCAGCGCGTGGGCATCACTGTGGTTCGCATCCGCGCGCAGGGCTCTTCTCGAGCTCGGGTCTCGCCTCGTCGAGCCCGGCCCACGAGCAGCAACAAGCCGGCGCGATACGTCAGGGATCGGGGATCGGCGACGGCAGCCCGGTCCTGCTCCAGCTCCGCCAGCGCCTCGGCGATCCGGCCCTTGCGATAGAGCTCGACCGATCGCTGGCGCGCCGCTTCGCCAGGAGATCCCGCAACGCCAGCGTCCAGGCGGTAGTCGAACACGGTGGGGAAGTACAGCGTCCAGGCTACGGCGTCCCTCGGCCGGATCATGATCGCCTTCGTCGGCGCCGCATTCCTCGTCGCCACCGCCGTCTCGCCGCTCGCCAGGGCCACGCTTCCCACATCGTTCTCGGCAACGACCTGCCCTTCATAGACGGCGATGCTGGCGTTGTTGTCATCCACCCGGACGGCGAACTCGGTCCCTTCGACGTTCGCATTGACGAACGGCGTCCTGATCCTGAACGGTCTGGGCGTGCGCGTGATGGCAAGCAGACCACCGCTGATCAGCTCGAGCAGGGTCGCTTTCCTGTCGTCCGGTGCCAGCAGCGTCAGCGCGGTGCCCTGGTCGAGCCGAAGCGTGGTTTCGTTGCTGAGCAGCAGTGCCGCGCGGCTGCGCTGGTGCACGCGGACCATGTCGCCGGCGCACAGCGTCGAGTTCAGTTCCGCGGCCTGCCAGTTGGCGCCCGGTCTGCGGAGCTCGACGTTGCCTTGCACCGAAACCACGCGCGCGAACGCAGGTGTGCAAGGCTCAGCGGCATGCACAGTGGCGACCCACGCGAACAGCAGCGTCACCGCGAACGCTCGGGCCACCACCGCGGGCGGCCAGCCGGCTTGTCTCGTCCGTTGTTCGCCTGTCATTGTTCGACCTTGGTCTCGACAGATCGCTTTCAATGGCGATTTCGTCTAGCGTCGTGGTCGGGCGGACGGTCAGGCGCTTTCAGAAACCGCCAAACAAAAAGCCTACTCCTTTACGGGTCAACAAGCTATAGGCTGCGCTGCGGGCGCCGAAAGCCGGCGGTCATTTGGCGTCGATGCGCACCGTCGGGCCCCAAGCGTCCACCGGCGGGTTCAACAGCAGATGCTGGCAGCGCTCCCGGTAGAAGCGCGAGGGGCCATCCTCCGGAAAGCTGCGCAGGATGCCCGAAAACCGGTCCTCGGCCTCGCGCCACAGCCCGGCGCGGTAGGCACCCAGCGCCGCGGCGAACGCTTGACATAGGATTGTTCGGCCGGCGGTGACGTCTTGCTGGGCTCCGATAAGCTCGACCAGCGACACGGCATTGGACTTCCCCGCCAGCAGAAACGACCCGAGCGGCCGCGTCGTGAAGCGGTCCAGGCCCTCCACCGTAGCTTCGGACGCCAGTACGCGCGTGCCGAGCGCCTTGTTCAGGCCTTGAATGCGCGACGCGGTGTTGACGATGTCGCCGACCGCCCGGTACTCATAGTGATGGGCGCCGCCCACGCTGCCGATCAGCATCTGGCCCGAGTGCAGGCCAAAGCGGGTTGGCAGAGCCGGCCTCCCGACGGGCGAGCGATTGAATCGATCGAGGCCTTCAATGATCTCCAGCGTGGCTTCACACGCCCGTGAGCGCAGTTCTGCATCGGTCAATGCCTCGACCCAGATGGCGACCATCGCGTCGCCCACCACGTCGATCACCACGCCGCCCGAGCGTTCGACCGGCTGAAACAGCTCGGCGTAGTACTCGTTCATCAGTTCGCCCAGTTTGCCGGGCTCCGTCGATTCGGCGAGCGTGGTGTACTTTTCTGCGTCGGTCGCCAGGCAGGCACCGAAGACCACCCGGTTGGCCGACGTCACCGTGCCGACATCGCGCGCGATCCGATCGACCACCGCGCTGGGCAGGTAGTAGCCCACAGCCTGCTCGATGCGCTGGCGGTCGCGTCTTGCGTCGCGATAGCTTAGCCATGCCGCGGCAAACAGCGCCAGCGGCGCTTGGATGCCGATCGGTATGATCGAAGGCATCCACAACGCAGCAGCCACGAACCGGTCGTAGACCACCCAAAGGTAGATGGCGGCCAGTGTGCTCACGATGGCCAGCGCCGGCATCGGCCGCAGCGATCGGAACAGCAATCCCAGGGCAACACCCCAGGCGGCGACGATCGCCAGTTGCCAGGCTGGCGCCAACTCCCTCAGCGGGCGGTCTTCAATCAGATTGGCAAACGCCGTTGCCGCGATTTCCACGCCGCTGATGTCGAGGCCGCTGGAGAGCGAGTACACCGTTCGGTAGTTGTCGTGAAGGCGGTCTTGCCCGGCCTGCGACACCGCCGAGAAGCCGACAAAGACGGCCTTGTTTCTGAAGGCGTCGGCATCGAGACGGTTTTCAACAGGCGACGCGGTTGACTGTTCCGCCGCCACGACACGGTGGTACGGAACCGTTTCGATGCTGCGCGGCGGGCCATAGAAGTTCAGGAACGCCGACTCGCTCGACGAATACAGGTTCACCAACGATCGAATGAGGCGCTTCTTGTCGCTCGCCAAATCGTGATCCGGTGTGTCGCGCAGACGTTGCAGCATCCTTTCGCGGATGCGCGGGTCTCTCTGCAGCGCCTCGCGCAGCGCGAGGATCGTGGCCGGGCCGGTCTCGGGATCGAACAGCCGCGCCGCGCCTGCGGTTGGAGGAAGCGAAACATTCGACTCAGCCTGGCGCAGCAGGGCCAGGAAGTCGTCGAAGATCGCCAACGTGTAGGCGTGGAATGTCAGCACGGGGAAGGTCGCCGCATCGCCGGCGCCGCTGATGAAGGTCCAGTAGGTGTTGACGCGAGGGCGCTTCGGCAACAGGAATGGCGCGTAACCGAGCGCTGCGCTGGCGACGATGGCAATCGGCGGCGATGGCCGTTCGATCACCGCGTCCCCAAGTGGCTTGCCGGAAGGGCCGCGCAGGCCAATGGTTTCCTGGCGCACCGATTCGGTGATCAACACGTTGCCCGCCAGCCCGATCGCTGCGGCAAACTCCTGATCCTGTGCAGCCTGCAGGCTCGGCGTGTCGAAGGTCAGATCGAAACTGATGACGCGGGCACCTGCTTGCGCCAGTTGCCGGACCAATCGCGCGTGCAGATTCCGCGGCCAATCGCGGGGTTTGTCCGGCAGGCCGAGCTCCTGGGTCGACTGCTCGTCGATCGCGACGATGACCACA
>CAWFCV010000021.1:0-31518 GCA_963814435.1 uncultured beta proteobacterium | reverse complement strand
GCATTGGTGAGGACGGCGGCGGCGATGAGGGCGATGGCGGTGAGCTTGCGGTTCATGGCGGGTCCTCTGCTGGATTGGTGCGGTACGACTCGACCGAAGGCGGAACGGAACTTGGAGTCGTCGACGACCCATGGGTCGGTGAACTGGTCGAGGGTGTTCCGAAGACGACCTGACGGCTCATCGGTCGGCGTCCGGTCGCGAGTTGGTGAGCACGAGCGCCAGCACCGAGGTGGCCGCGGTGACGACCAGCGCGCCGCTCGAGCCGAACACGGTGTACTTGGGCTTCGACGTCGATCCCGGCTGATGCGGTGATCGTCCAACCCAGTGCCCAGAGCGTGGAGAGGGCAGCGGGCCACGCCCAGGCGAGATGGCCGAGCCGACGGAACAGGATCGTGGCCTGGGCGGTCCCGACGATGGCGCCGCAGATCGCGCCCTGGGCGGCGAGTGCACCGGTGGTGGTGCCGAAGTCGACGGCAGAGGCGCCGGCGGCGAGGCCGAACGCCATTCCGGCCGCGGTGGCGGCGACCCACGGTTCGGGTGCCAGACCCGACCGGCGGATGCCGAGCCACTGGGCGATGCCGAGGGCGGCGCCGCTGATCGCGCCGCCGGCCAGCGCGGCGCCGACCGAGTCGATCGGGCCGACGATGAGCTTTGCGGCGAGGCCTCCGGCGGGGAAGCCGAGGAAGGTCGGCATCCACCGCAGCACAGTGCGTTGCCAACTGGTGGTGGGGGCGATGGTGGTGTAGGTAGTCATGGCATCCTTCAATGTGGACGTTGTACACATCACTATGATGTGTACAATGTCCACATGTCAAGCAGTACCGGGTACCGCAAGCAGCTCTCGCGAGAGGTGCTGGTGCGCGAGGCGCTGGCACTGCTCGATAGCGAGGGCCTCGACGCCTTGACGATGCGCAACCTGGCCGACCGGCTCGGCGTCGTGCCGAACGCGTTGTACCGCCACGTCAAGGACAAGGACGACCTACTTGACGGGGTCCTCGATGAGGCCGTGGCCAGCGTGCCGCTCCCCCCGGGCCACCTCGGTTGGGACGAGGGGCTCGTGGCCATGGCCACCGCGATCCGCGCCACCATGCTCGAGCACCCGGCGATCACCTCACTCGTCGTGAGCCGGCCAAGCCTTGGGCCGGCATCGCTCGCCATCGGCGAGTACGGCTTCGGCGTGATGCTCGAAGCGGGGTTCACGCCTCGCCTCGCGGAGCGCAGTCTCAACCTGATCCTGACCTACACCTTGGGTTTCGTGGCCCTCGAGGTTCCGCGCATCCATCAACCCGTGGTCACCCTCAAGGATCTCGAAGCGGCGTACGACCAGTTGCCCACCGACCTGCTCCCACACACGGCGACGGTGCGCCCGATCCCAGGCCGACTCATTGACGAGGAGCAGTTCGCCTTCGGCCTCACCCAGATCGTCGCGGGCGTCGCGGCATCGTTCGGAGCCGCGCACGGTTGACGCCTCGACACCTAAGTCCTGGCCGACGGCGCGAGCGGTTTGCCCTCGGCATCGAGCGGCGGGCGGTTCCGTAGTCCCCGGCGGCGAGGGAAGGCTCTCATCGAGAATTTGAGGCGCTGACGAGTGGGTGGCACCGGGGCAGACGGAATCGCATGTTCGCCTGCAGAATGCGATGCTTGGCTTTGCTGTCTTCATCGACAATGAGAAGCCGTGCGGCGCACACGTTGCAGGGCTGACGGTCCGCCGGGCTCGCGAGCGATACGTCGGCTCTGGTGAGCTTCGGCGCAGGGCTGGTCGGTTTCATCGAGGATCGCTGCACAGCCTCGCTATTACTTTTCCTGCCAGACAACCGCCGCCATGCCTCATACCCCCGTGATGCCCGGCGAGGAAGCCCGTCGGTGAGTTTGCGCACAGACGCTCTAACGTGGGACATTCAGGTCTGGTGAATGGTTTGACGTGACGCAGGATCTTCCGAGAGACGTGTGGATCGCTGTCTCCACTCGACGAAGAGGTCGACGTGTTCGACCTCCAACGCTCCGCCCACGACGTTCGAAGACGCTGAAGCCGGGCCAGTCCTTGTGAGCAATCTGTGACGCACAAGAGCCTGTGTATGTCGTGGTCAAAGGGCGGTGACTGAGTCGGTCAACTCCATGGTCGGGCTGAGTGAGAAACGACGCAAGCGCGGGTCCGTGCCGGGTCGGCTACGATCGCCACACGGCGGGCGGCTGGGGAGACCGACCGACGACGGTGGAACCGGCGGACTCGTCGAGTCGGGGTGGGTAGTCGTCGTTCGGGGTATTTGATGCTGATGATGGCCGAGGCCGCAGGACCTCACAACCAGAGCGCATCGTCACGAAAGAATGGAACGTGGCATGGGGACGTCGACCGAGCTGATCATGGCAATCGTCGTGCGCCGCACAGGGCGGATCTGCAGGGTGGGGGGGTCCCTTGACAGGTCCGCTGGGCCTTGAAACACTCGGTTGCCGCAGTTCTTCCGTCGTGAGGTGGGGCGTCCGACGCGGAATTCTGCATCTCTGAGCGTGCTGGATCCGGGGGGCATTAGCTGCCAGGAGGGGACGGGGCATGACGTACCACAAGACCGATGGAGGGCGTGCTGGAGAATCGGGATGTCCGGAGTGAGCAAGGTGGTCGTGGCGTCGATCGCGTTCGTCGCCGCCAGTCTGGTGGTGCCTTCGGCGGTGACCGCCTCGAACACGTCGAACCCGACCACCGTCACGGTCGCCGGTTCGCTGCAGTCGGAAGCCGGGTGCCCCACCGACTGGGACCAGGCGTGCGCGACGACGCATCTGGTCTACGACGCGAGCGACGACGTGTGGCAGGGCACGTTCACGTTGCCGGCCGGCAGCTACGAGTACAAGGCCGCGCTCAACGACCTGGACGAGAACTACGGCCTGCACGCGGCGCCGAACGGCGGAACATCCCGCTGAGCCTTCCGTCGCCCGACACGTCAAGTTCTACTACGACCACGAGTCGCACTGGATCACCGACAACCACAGCTCGGTGATCGCCGTTGCCCCGGGCAGCTTCCAGTCCGAGCTCGGCTGCCCAGGCGACTGGGATCCGACGTGCCTGCGATCCTGGCTTCAGGATCCTGACGGTGATGGGATCTACTCCTTCTCGACCACCAAATCGCCGGCCGGGTCGTACGAGGCGCAAGGTCGCGATCAACGAGAGCTGGGACGACGAACTACGGGCAGGGCGGCGTTCTGAACGGTTCGAACATCTCGTTCAACGTGCCGGTCGACGGCACCCAAGTGACCTTCGGTTACGACGCCGCCACCCACGTGCTCACCGTGACGGTGGCGACCCCGGCCGGGGCTCCCGGGTGGCCGGGCGCGCTTTCGCACTTCGATCTCGGCCGCAAGGACTGCGTGGGAACGGCCCGCAACTCGACGTCGAAGGTCTGGTTCTCGGTGGCCAACGGCGCGCTCAGCGACGTCTACTACCCGACGATCGACAACACGAACGTCGAGACGCTGCAGTACCTCGTCACCGACGGCTCGACGTTCACGGACCTGCAGGCGCGCGACATGACCTACTGGGTCGCGGCGATCAAGGAGACGGGCGGCATGGCCTGCACGGTCACCGCGACGGCGAAGAGCGGGAATTACCGCGATCGAGACCGAGTACCTCACCGACCCGGCCCGCAACGCAGTCGTGATGCGAGTCCGGTTCGAGCCGAAGCGCGCTGGTTACCAGCTGTTCGTGCGGTTCGATCCGACCGTCAACGGCAACGGCGGCGGCGGCGCGGGCAACGGCGGCGCCGACTCGGCCACGATCGACGGATCGACCGGCCACCCGGTGCTCGTGGCATCCGATCCCAACACGGCGACGAACGCGGCGAACCGCGACTACGCACAACCTGTCTATGCCGCGCTCGACAGCACGTTCGCCGAGGCGACGAGCGGCTTCGTCGGCGCGTCGAGTGACGGCCTGGTGCAACTCGATGCCACGCACACGCTGACCCAGCCGTACGACAAGGCTCTCGGTGGCAACGTCGTCCAGGTGGCGCGGGTCGTGCTCGGTTCCAACGGCAAGGCCGTGCTCGCGCTCGGCTTTGGCGCATCGCAGACGGAGGCCGTGGGTGCCGCCGAGTCGTCGTTGCAGGCGCCGTTCGACTTGACCCTCTCCAAGTACAAGGAGGAGTGGAAGCGCTACGACGAATCACTGAACAAGCCGCAGAGCGAGAAGCTGCCCGGCCTCAGCAGCGCCGATCGGGGGCGGCTCAAGGATGACTATTACACCAGCGCCAACGTGCTGAAGGCCTCCGAGGACAAGACCTACCCGGGCGCGTTGGTCGCCAGCCTCGCCTCGCCCTGGGGCCAGGCTGTGTCGGCGGCGACCCGGCGAACACCTTTTCGGCTCCTACCGCGAGGTGTTCGCCCACGACCTCTACGAGACGTGGACGGGTCTGGTCGCCGCGGGCGACCTCTCCACCGCTCGCGCCGCGACGATGTTCCTGTTCGAACGTCAGCAGCAGCCCGACGGATCGATGCCGCGCAACAGCCTGGTCAACGGCAAGCCGGCACCCGATTCGTTCGGAACGCAGCTCGACGAGACTGCTTACCCGATCCTGATGGCGCAGCAGCTGGGGCTCACCGACGCAGCGCTGTACCAGAACCACATCAAGCCGGCCGCGAACTTCCTCATCGCGCGCGGCCCGTCGTTCGGATCCGAACGGTGGGAGGAGCAGGGCGGCTACTCGCCCTCCACGATCGCCGCCGAGATCGCGGGCCTCGTCGCCGCCGCAGACATCGCACGGGTCAACGGCGATGACACGTCGAGGGCGTTGTGGCTCGGCGTCGCCGATGACTTCCAGCGTTCGGTCAAGAGCTGGACCGTCACGACGAACGGGCCGCTCGCGGCCCACCCGTACTTCATCCGCCTCTCCAAGACCGGCGACCCGAACGCGGCCGTGTCCTACAACGTCGGCAACGGCGGGCCCACGCTCGACCAGCGCTCAGTGATCGACGCGGGGTTCCTCGAGCTGGTGCGCCTCGGTGAGCTGCCAGTGAACGATCCCGACGTCGTCCGTTCGCTGGCAGTGGTCGACGCCACCATCAAGTCGCCGACCGCGAACGGCGCAGGTTGGCACCGCTACAACGGTGACGGCTACGGCGACCGCGCGTCGGACGGAAGGCCATGGGCGCCGAGTGGGCAGGGCACCGGACACGTGTGGCCAGCGTTGTCGGCCGAGCGTGCCGAGCACTCGCTCGCCGCAGGAGACACAGCCGCAGCGGCGGCGTTGCTGAACAGCATGAGCAAGTTCGCCGTGGGCGTCGGGCTCATCCCCGAGCAGAACTGGGAGTTCTCCGGCCTGGCTCCCTCTCCGTACGGCACCGATCCGACGTTGGCCTCGATCGGCTTCGAGAACGGTGGAGCGGCAGGATCAGCGGCGCCGCTCACGTGGTCGGCCGCATCGTTCGTGCGGCTCACCGGTGACCTGGCTGCGGGCCGCAATGTGGTGCTGCCCGATGTCACGGTCTCGAGATACCTCGCGCGATCTCAGGGAACGACGACGTTGACGGTGAGCAGCCCGGCCGACGGCTCGTCCGTCCCCGGCTCGCCGGTGACGGTCACGGGACAACCGCGCCCGGCAACCGGTGATCGTCTCGGCAACGAACACCGATGCCAACTCGGCCACGACGCTGGCATCCACCACCGCCGGTTCCAGCGGCGCGTTCACCGTTGACATCGCCGTCACCGGCGGCACAAGCGTGCTCAACATCGTGGCGATCGATGCCAGCGGAGGCACGGCACACGCGACCCGCACCGTCCTCTTCGACTTCGTGCCCGGCACGTTGTTGCTCGACGCGACGGACCCCTCCGGCGACGACAACGGTCCCGGCAACTACGCGTATCCGACGTCCAGCAACTTCAGGCCTGGTGCCTACGACATCCAGCAGTTCCAGGTCTTCGACGCCGGCTCCGACATCATCTTCCGGCTGAAGACCCGCGACCTCACCCCGACGTTCGGTAGCCCACTGGGGGCGCAACTGGTCGACGTGTATGTACACGACCCAGCGGCTGCCACGACCTCCACCGCAGCAGCCAACGCGACGCGGAACTTCGGCATCACGCCGGGTTTGCGTGGAGCAGGTTGATCCAGGCGCAGGGCTTCGGCCAGCGGTACGTCGATGCGAGCGGGGCGACACTGGGCACCCTGGTGATCAGCGCCAATTCGATCTCGCGCTTCATCACCGTGAAGGTTCCGAAAGCATCGCTGGGCACGCCCGGTCCCGGATGGGGCTTCACGGTCGTGCTCGCCGGCCAGGACGGGTTCAGCTCGGACCAGGCGAGAGGCTTCCAACCGACTCCGCAGGAATTCCAGTTCGGCGTCTGCGCCGCAACCACCGCGGACCCACACTGCTCGTTCAACCCGGGCCTGGTCCCGAAGGCGGTGGACATCCTCACTGGGCCTGGAGTGCTCCAATCCGACGTGCTCGACTACACGGTGCACAGCCCGGTCGTCCTCTCGGGTGTCACCATCCCGTAGGAGCCCGAACCGACCGCAGATCTCACCAACCGTGTCGTCGCCGTCAAGTCCGCGAAAGATCCACCAGGTCGGTGAGAGTACGGATGTGGCGCCGTCATTGCCACGTCCGCGCCGCCTCGGAGATGGCCAGAATGCTTCTGGCGCAGACTTGCGATCGACCATTCGCCCCCAGTGATGGGGGCGGGGATGGTGCCTACAGGTTCAACACGCGTCGGAGTCCGAAGTCGACGAGGCGAAGCTGGAGGTCGTCGAGGGTTCCGATGCGTTCGGTGAGCACTGCCTTATCGAGAGTGACGATTTGGGAGCAGTTGACTACTGACGGCCGATCGAGTCCGCCGTCGCCGGTGCCGAGGAGGACGTTTCCGGTGCGTCGGCGAGCCGAAGGTTCGAGGTGATGACGGCGCAGACCACGGTGGCGATCTTGCTGCGGTTGTAGGCGTTCGACGAGACCACGAGCACTGGGCGTTCGAACCCTGGTCCTGATCCTCGGGGCTCGCCGAGGTCGGCCCACCAGATCTCGCCCCGGACGATCACCACTTCGAGGCCGAGAGTGTCCTGCGTTGGGCCGCGGCGAGGTGGGGGTCGAGGGTGGAGTCGACGTCGGCGTACACCGCGTCGAGCCGAGCCGATACGGCGTCGTCGTGCTCACTGGCGAGTTCTCGGGCAAGCGCCCTGGCGTAGAGCTTGCTCCTTCGAGATCCCGAGCCGGCTCGCGGGCCCATCGGCGGCGGCGAACAAGGGGTCGGGGATCGACACGGCGGTCTTCACGGCACCGAGTATAACGTGGTCATACCTGAGGCGATAGGTCGAAGAACGGGATCCGTCGGTGCCGTCACATCGTTCTCGCGAGGAACTCGAGCACCTCCGGATAGGCGCGCTGGTCCTGGATGAAGAAGATGTGCCCGCCCTCGTAGATACGGAGCTCGGCACCGGGAATCCGAGCGGCGATGGCTTGTCCGTTGTCCAACGGCGCGATCCCGTCGGAGCGCCCGCACGCGACGAGCGTCGGGCATGCAATGCGGCGCAGACGGTCGAAGACATCGTGGTGAGCGCGCGCTTCCAGCTGCAGGAGCTCGCCCCTTCGCACGTCGTCGGGCTTCGGATCCAGTGGCCGCCTGGCCACCATCTCGGCCAACATCCGGTCATCGTCGTGCGACGCGAGCCATTCCGGCGTGAAACGGGTGTCGAGGATTCGTAGCCAGATCTCGGACTGGTCCTCGGGAGGCATGGATTCCAACGTGTGCAAAGGGTACGAACTCCCACCTGCGCCGCCGGGCGACGTGCACATCAGAGCCAGTCGTTCGATCCGCTCCGGAACCGTTACCGCCAGCTCTTGGGCCACCATCCCACCGAAGCTGACGCCCACGAGTCGGAACCGATCCCAGCCGATCGCCTCGGTCAAAGCCAGCGCATCAGCCGCATAGTCGGCCATGGTGTACGGCCCGGGTGGTGCGCTGGTCTTGCCGAGTCCACGCTGATCAAAGGCGACCACGTCGAACTGCGATGAATACAGACCGAGTAGCCCTGCGGTGTTCTCGAGGGTGGCGCCGGACCCGTTGATGAAGAGCAAGCGGGGTCCAGAGCCCGCCCGCTCGTAGTTGACGTCGATTCCGTTGGCTCGTACGAGAGGCATGGCGGATCAGCGAATCACCGCGACGACGATGGATGTTCTGAGACCGTTCATACCGCGAACGTTGCCAGCAATGGGCGGAGCACGCCGACCCACGCCTCGTAACCCGCACCATTGAGGTGGAGGTGATCCCTGGTGAGTTCGTCACGAAGCGCACCGTCTGACGTGGCCAGGATCGGCCAGAGGTCCACGTAGGTGGCACCCGCGCTCCGAGCGATGCCCGCGTATCGCTCGTTCAGGTCCTGGATCGTCGGCGCCATCCGCCTGGTGCGGGGCATCACGCTGTTGACGATCAGAACAGCAGTGGGAGCGTTGGTACGGATGGCCCGTACGAGCTCGTCGAACTGCGTCGCGATGTCGTCCACGTGACGTGAGCGGCCCATGCCTCCGAGATCGTTGGTGCCGATGAGCAGCGAGACCGCAGTCGGGTCGTGCAGGGCAGTCCCGAGGCGTCCGTGGACACCGCTGACCGTGTCCCCGCTGATGCCCCGGTTCAGCGTGAGGAGCTCGGGAAACCATTCGGCCCATTCGCCCTGATCGGTGATGCTGTCCCCGAGGAAGACGACCCGACCGGGACACGGGGGCAAGTGCTCGAGCTGCGAGACCCGCATCTCGATGCCTCGCCGCATCACGGGCCGGACCAGCGGTGCGAGGAGCGCCTGAATGTTCATGCGAGTCTCCCCTCAGTTGACGAGGCGATCGGAGCCGGCCCAGTATCGGGCTCTGAGCGCCTTCTTGTCGGGCTTCCCGACGGCGCTGACCGGGATGGCTTCGACGATGTCGACGGACTTGGGTGCGTGGTGCGAACCCTTGCGGTCCTTGACCAGTGCGATGAGCTCAGCGACGTCGACGTTCCGGCCAGGTCGAAGTACGACCACCGCCTTGACCGCCTCCCCCCACTTCTCGTCCGGCACGCCGACCACGGCGACGGCGGCGACCGCCGGGTGCGTCGAGATCACGTCCTCGACCTCGCGGGGGAAGATGTTGAAACCGCCGGACACGATCATGTCCTTCGTCCGATCGACGATCGTGAGAAACCCGTCCGGGTCCTCGCGACCGACGTCTCCGGTGTGGAGCCAGCCGCGCGCGAACGCCGCCTCGGTCTCCTCCGGCTTGTTCCAGTAGCCACGCATCACGAGCGGACCGCGCACGCACAGCTCGCCGGGTTCGCCCTGGGCCACCTCGTTCCCCTGATCGTCGAGCAGCGCGACACGGACCCACGGGACCGGTCGGCCGCAGGTCGCCAACCGGGCCAGGTCGTCGACGAGGTGCTCCTCCTTGCGCAGGACGCACACCGTCATGACCGCCTCGGTCTGTCCGTAGAACTGGAAGAAGATCGGCCCCAGCTTTCGGATCGCCTCCTGCAGCCGGGCCGGCGAGATGGGCGAGGCCCCGTAGTAGATGCTCTTCAGGCTGGACAGGTCGGTCTCGGCGAACCTCGGGTGGTCGAGCAGGGCGTAGATCATCGATGGCACGAGCATCATGGTCGTGATGCGATGGCGTTCGATCGCGTCCAGGACCGCCCCCGCGTCGAACGCCGGCAGCACGTACATCGACCCACCCTGCAACTGGATGGGGACGAACAGCGAGGCGCCGGCGTGGCTCAGCGGGGTGCACACGAGGTGACGGACCTCGTCCGGCCACTGCCACTCCGACACCATCGCCTGCACCATCGCGGCGCTGCCGCGGTAGGTGTTCATGACTCCCTTCGGCTTGCCGGTGGTGCCGCCGGTATAGGCGAGCGCCGAAAGGTCCTCCGCGTCCACCGGCGGAGCGGTGAGGGCGCTGGGCTCGAATGCTGCGGCGAGAGCGATGAGGTCGGTGCCGATGTCCGACGGGCCGTACGACAGCAGGCGGAGGCCGGGGAAGCGATCGGCGAGCTTGCCCACGACGCCGCCGAACGCCGGATCGAAGAGCAACGTCTCGATGCCGGCGTCCTCGAGCACGTACGCGTGATCATCGACTGCGCCGAGCGGGTGGAGCGTGGTGTTCCGACACCCCGACACCATCACCGCGCCCATCGAGAACAGGACCTCGACACGGTTCTTCGACAGGGTTGCGACGCCACTGCCGACCGTCATCCCCTGAGCCTCGAACGCCTTGACGTAGCGGCTGATCTCGTCGCGCATCTCGTGCGAGGTGAGCATCGCACCGTCGATGTGTACGGCGGGGCGCCGGCCGTTGCGCTCCAGAGCGGCGATGAGCAGATCGGGCAGGAACATCGGGCGAAACAGATCCGACAACATGGACATCCTCTCGGGCTGGCGCTCGTTCTGTCACGCCGATGGTATGGAAACGGCGACCGTCGGGAGGAAGCTGCGCTCCGATGGTCTGAGGATGCGGCGCTCCCCGACGACGTGGACCGAGCCCTCGAGGCGATGGTCGTCGGACGACGTGCCGACGAACAGGTCGACCCGGTTGGGCTCGACGGCGACCCGGTGGTCGAGCCCGCTGAACGCGAACTGGTCGGCCGACACGCCGAACGTCACGCCGGGCGGATTGGCCCGGGTCGAGCTCGACCCGGGCGAAGCCCGCGAGCTTCTGCGTCGGGCTGGGTGACCACCGCGGCGTTGACCCGGGCGTACAGCTGGACCACCTCGGTTCCGGCCCGATCGCCGATGTTGGTGACCGTCACCGCCGCCTCGACGACGCCGTCGGTCGCGACCTCGGCGGTGACGCTGAGGTCGGTGAGGTCGAAGCTGGTGTAGCTGCGGCCGAAGCCGAACGGGTACTGCGGTGTCGGACGTCATGTCGCAGGTACTGCATGCCGCGGATGACGGCCTCGCGGCGGTAGCCGCTGTCGGCTCGCTGGTAGTGGTACACGGGGAACTGCCCGCCGTGCCGCGGGATCGAGTAGGGCAGCTTGCCACCGGGGTTGACCTCGCCGAAGAGCACCCGCGCCAGCGCTCGGGTGCCGGCCTGGCCGCGCGAACGACGCCACGACGAGGGCACGGGCTTCGAGCACCGACGGCGGCAGCGGGTACGGGCGGCCCTGGACGAGGACGACCACGCAGGGCGTGCCGGTTGCGGCGACCGCGTCAGCCAATTCGCGCTGCACCGCCGGGCAGCGCGATGTCGGCGGTGTCGGTGCCCTCGCCCTCGGTGCCGCCGCCGATCGCGGCGCTGTAGCCGCCCAGCGCGAGGACGACGATGTCGGCGTCGCGGGCGGCCGCTACCGCCCGTTCGATCGCATCGGCGTCGAGGGACTCGCGTGGCCCGCAGCCGGGTTCGACGACGACCTCGCCTCCAGCGAGGTCGGCGATCTCCTCGGCCAGCGAACGGATGCCGTAGCGCAGCCGGACGTAGGCCTCGGTGTCCAGATCGGCGGTCTCCGGGCCCTTCGGGATCGGCTCGGAACGCCTCGGTGCCCTCCAGGTTGCCCGAGCCCGCCGGCCTCCATGAAGCGGTACATCTCCCGGCCGATCGGGTAGGAGTAGGCCGCGAACTGCTGCTGGGCCTCGTGGCCGAGCGGTCCGACGACCGCAACCTTCGTGCCGCGGCCGCAGCGGCAGAATGCCGTCGTTCTCGAGCAGGACGATGCTCTGCTCGGCCAGCTCGACGGCGAGATCGGCACCGTCGGCCGTCGTCGCCGTGATGTTCGACCGGGCCCTCGGGGGCGTAGGGCTGCTCGAACAAGCCGAGCTCGAACTTGGCGGTCAGGATGCGCAGCACCGACGTGTCCAGCTCCTCCATCGGACGCGGCCGGCCTCCACCTCGGCGGCCAGCACCTCGCCGTAGGCCCACAGGTACGGCGCCTCCAGATCCAGGCCGGCGTGGAGTCCCATCCGCGCGACCTCGCCGTTGTCCGTCGGCGACGCAGCGAGCGATCGAGCGCGTGCTGCAGCGCCATGTAGTCGGCGATGACGAAGCCGTCGAATCCCATCTCCTCGCGCAGCAGATCGTGCAGCAGTTCGCGGTTGACGCCCGGCGGGGATGCCGTCCACATCGCCGTAGGCGCTCATCACCGATCGCAGCCCGGCGACGTTGATCGCCGCTTCGATGGGGAACGCGACCACGTCACGGGTGAACCGGCGTCCGGCTTCGAACGACGCCGCGTTGAGGCCACCCTGGCCCAGACCGAACCCGATGAAGTGCTTGGCTGTGGCCACCACGCCCTGCGACAGGTCGTCGCCCTGCAGGCCCTTGACGAACGCGACGCCGAACGCCGCGGCCAGCATCGGGTCCTCGCCGTAGGTCTCGTGGACCCGCCCCCAACGCGGGTCGAATGCGATGTCCATCACCGGGGAAAGCGCATGCCGTAGGCCAAGTCGGACCATCTGCTTGCGGATGATCTCGGTCATCTGCTCGACGAGGTCGGGCTCCACGTCGACGCCAGCGCGATCGGTGTCGGGAATACCGGATGCTGCGGGCGCGACGACGCCGTTGAGCGCCTCGACGTGGAACAGCGCCGGAATGCCCAGCCGGGTCCGCTCGACCAGGAACGCTGGATCTGGTTGACCCCGCCGGCAGATGCGGGACGGATCCTCGGTCTGCAGCGGCACCATCCCGCCGATGCCGGTCGTGAGCATCATGCGTCGCCGCTTCCTCGACGAGGCGGCCCTCACGCAACATCAGCATCGGCATCAGGCACGTCAACTGGCGCGACTTCTCCGCACCGTCATCTGCTCGAGCAGCAGACGGGCCCGCTCCGTGGCTCCAGCGTCGTGTTCCGGTAAGCGTCGTTATCGCTCATGATGTCCCCTCCGACCTGCGTCGACCGCGGTCCACCGAGAGACCGCTGTCGATAATATCGATCTCAATATCAACGAAGGTGCTGCAGCGTAGCGGTTGCGAGTCCGGGTGTCGCGAGCGCACATTCGCGCTCAGAACGTCGCGATCGGGTTCACCGGGCTGCCCGACGTCCCGGCGAATCGGATCGGGCAGACCGAGAGCGAGAAGTCCCATTGATGGAGCCGTTCAGCGGTCGCCGCGCAGGCCTCGAGGTCGCAGTTGTCGACCAGCCACAGGCCCATCGCCACCAACCCCACCGAGTGGATCGGCATGAACACATTCGGGAAGCCCGACGGCGCGACGTCGTTCGCGGTGTCGGCACCGATGTAGGCCACCGAGCGGTCGTGCAGCCATGGCAGACATGTTGCGTGCCACCCCGCCTGGGTCATCTGCGCGGTGTCCACCCACTCGTGACCGGTCTCATGGCGAAACCTGCTGTAGCCAGTGCGAAGCAGCACGGCGTCGCCCGCGCCGACGCGCACGCCCTGTCGCTGTTCTGCCTCCTCGAGCTCGCCCGGGCCGACGGCCTCTCCGGGCTCCAGCCAATCGACGCCCCGCAACGCCGCTATGTCGAGGAGGACCCCACGCGTCACGAGCCCGTCCGCTGCTGCCGTGACCGCACCCCACCTGGCGCCGTTGGCCGCATCGACCAAGTCCGCCGACCGACCGTTGTACATGCGCCCATCCCAGAACATGTGAGCAGGCGAATCGAGGTGGGTGTGCGCGCCACCGTGGAAGCCGAAGTTCAGTACCTCCGATGCGACTCCCCATCGCTCGTCTTCGTGGAAGCCCTCCATCGCTCCGTCGCCGGTCTCCATCTGGGCCCCGCGCCGCGACAGCGAAGGTCGATCGCTCCATACCTGAGCCGCCGGTCGTGACCTCCCACGCGCACGACACGCTGACGCCCTGGCGGACGGCGCGTGCGCCCCGGAGCCGGGCCTCCGCGGTGATGTGGTTGAGCGTGCCGAGCTGGTCGTCGTCGCCCCACCGCGCCCAGTTCGAGAGGGTGTTGAAGTAGTCGAGTATCTCGTCCTGCGTCGCCACTTGGGAAACCCCTTCTCGTGATCAGCACCGCGTGGTTGGCCGAGACCTATCGCTCGTTGAAGCTGTCCCGGAGTTGCTTGCGCAGTTGGAACTTCTGGATCTTGCCCGACGGGGTACGTGGGAACTCGGTGACCTGCCGGATCGATTCGGGCCACTTCTGGCGGGCCAGGCCGACGGCGGCCAGATGGGCGCGGACCTCCTCGAGCGTCGGCGCATCCATCCCGTCGCGGGTGCGAAACAACGCCACGGCGAAGGCCGCGCGCTGCGCTTCCAGCAGGCCGAGGTAACCGAGCACCTGGCCTTCGCTGCGGCGGTCGCCGAGTTCGCGCGCCACGCCGAGCGCGGCACGATGGTGCGTTTCGGCGGTTGCCGGCTCGCCCTGCGCCTCGGCCAGCAGGCCGAGGTTGCAGCGCACCACGGCGACCAGCCGGGCGTGGCCGAGCTCGCGCGCGGCTTCGTCGGCGGCGTCCAGCTCGCGCCGTGCGTCGGCCAGCTCGCCCTGCTCGAAGAGCAGCAGCCCGAGGTTGCAGCGCGCGTTGGCCTCCCACTGACGGTCGCCGAGTTCGCGCGCGATCGTGATCGCGACCCCATACAGCTCGCGTGCCTCCGCCGCGTGCCCCTGGTTCGCGTGCCAGGTGCCCAGGTTGCCGGCCGATCCGCCTTCCCAGCGCCGCGCGCCGCCGTCGCGGGCGATGCGCAGCGCTTGCTCGTAGTGACGGCGCTCGGTCTCCCCGTGGCCGCGCAATCCCTCGAACTCGGCGTGTGCATTTAAGACGGTGCAGCGAAGATCGGTGCCGGCGCTGTCGTCGAGGGCGGCGAGCGCGCCCTCGAACAGCCCGGCGGCGGCATCCACTTCGCCGGCCCGCGCGGCCAGCGTGGCCAGCCCATTGAGCGCGCGCACTTCGGCGCTGCGCAAGCCGAGTCGCCGCGCGCCTTCGGCCGCAGCCTCGTACAGAGGCTGCTCCTGCGCATGGCCGCCGCACAGCAGGTGCGCCGACGCGGTATCGAGTTCCACCTCGACACGCGCACGGCCGGCCAGCCCCGGCATCGCGCGCACCGTCTCCGCGAGCGCGACGAGTTCGCGGAACGGGCCGCGCAGCCTGAACGCCGCGGATGCAGCGCGCAGCGCGTTCGACGCGAGTTCGCCGTCGCCGACCGCGACCGCGTAGCGGCACGCGGCGGCGAGGTTCTCCAGCTCGACGCAGGCGCCGGCGATCGCACGCCCAGGTTCGAGCGACGCGAAGTAGCCAGCATGGCGTCGTGCAGCGGCCGCCGCGGCGGCGGAGCCGCTGCCCGGGTAACGCCCCTCGGTTCGCAGGTGTTCGGCCGCGTAGGCACGCACGCTCTGCAGGAAGTCGAACCGGTCGTCGCCGATGCGGCAGACGAGGCTCTTGTCGACGAGGTCGTGCACGAGGTCGATCGCCTGCGGCGCCTCGACGGCCCCCGCGGGTGGCACGATCACGGCCTCGGCAGACTCGAGCGAGAAGCCGCCCACGAACACCGACAGTTGCGCGAGCGCGGCCTTCTCGGCGTCGTGCAGCAGTTCCCACGACCAATCGAACGCCGCCCGGAGCGTGGACTGGCGGTCGTGCCGCCCGCCGCGCGAGAGCAGCACGCTGAAGCGTTCGTTCATGCGCGCCAGCATCGCCTGCGGCGACATCACGCGCGCGCGCGACGCCGCCAGCTCGATCGCGAGCGGCAGCCCGTCGAGCACACCGACGAGCGTGCGCACCGCCGCCCCGTCAGGCGCACCGGCGCCGGGCGAAGGCCCGACGGCGCTGGCGCGCCGCGCGAAGAGTGCGACGGCCTCGTCGGCCGGCATCGGCTGCGAGCGCCAGCGCCTCCTCGCCGACGACGCCCAGGCACTTCGCGCGACGTGACGACGAAGACGCGCCGCCGCCGCCCGGTCCAGCCAGCGCCCCAGGGTCTCTTCGGCCAGCTGCGCGACCTGCTCGAAGTTGTCCAGGATCAGCAGGCAGCGGCCACGGCCCTGCGATCGCGCGCGCCAGCTGCAGCACCGGGTCGACGTGGCCGAGCGCGACGCCGAGGCCCTGCGCGACCGCACGCAGCAGGCCGTCGAGGTCGCGCGCGGCCGACAGGTCGCAGAACCAGACGCCGCCCGGGAACTCGCCGATCCAGCCGCGGCCGAAGCGCGTCGCCAGCCGTGTCTTGCCGGCGCCACCGACGCCGAGCACCGACACCAGCCGCGCGCCGGCCTGTAGGCGGCGCGCCAGCTCGGCCAGCGGCTGCGTGCGACCGACGAAGGCGTCGCGCTCGGCCGGCAGGCTGTGCCGCGATCTCGCGCATGGGCTGCCACAGGTCGCCCTGCTGCGCGACGCGGTAGGCCTTCTCGGCGTCGGGCGGCGGCACGAACGGCGCCGCGTCGTCGCCGACCTCGAAGAGTTCAACCGGCTCCGCAAGGCCCTTCAGCCGCCAGTGGCCGTGCGACTGCAGCCGCCACGGCTGCGCACTGAGCGCCGACCGCGCTGCCGCGGTGAGCAGGATCTGCCCGCCGAGCGCGACCGACATCACGCGACCCGCGACCGCCTTCGCGATGCCCTCGACCTCGAGCGGCTTCGCGCCGCGCGCGACGTCGTCCGGTTCGTTCGCGCGCAGCGTGACCGGGCCGAAGTGCAGCCCGGCACGGGCCGGCAACGGCGGCTCGAGCGCCCGCAGCGCGCGCTGGTAGGCCAGCGCATAGCCGACAGCGTCGTCGACGGCGTTCGAACAGCAGCAGCATGCCATCGGTCTTGTCGATCTCGCGCCCGCGCCACTTCGGCAACAGGTCGCGCGCCACGCGGTCATGCGTCGTCCAGACCTCGGCCATGACCCGGTCGCCCAACTCCTCCGACAGCTTGGTGCTGTCGACCACGTCGGTCAGCAGCAGCGCGCGAACGTCCTCCATGGTGTGGATTGTCGGGCACTCGATCACCGATGCGCCCATTGCGGCCAAGATGACGCTCGCCTGTCGGGAAGCAGCCGATCGTGAATGCCAGCAACTGGCCGGGTCCCGCCCCAGGGTGACGCAGGCTCAATGTCGGCTGCACTCCAAAGTGCTGACGTTGGAGCCACTTGATCCGAACGCGTGTTGTGGGTCGACCAGCGACGCTGAAGATCCGAGCCAGTGGTCATTCAATCGGGCCAGGTCACCAACGACCGGTATGCCACGTGCACGTCGCCAACGCTTATCGCCCAAGAAAAGAACAGGTACCGCAAACGGCCATCCACTCGGGACTGCTCGCTGATGTGCGGCAACGTCAAGGCACGCGCAGGGCGAGACAGCACTGCCATGGCCCGCGCCTTCACCTCACGGAGCACGCCGCCATCACCTGCGAGCCCGGCGTTGTGATCCGCTCGGTCGCGGCCAGCACCGCTCTGACCGACGCCTGGTTCGTTGCCACTGTCCCGCGTGGTGGCACCGACGGCAGATCAGGCCTCGCCCAGCCAGTCCAGCACCGCGGCATGGAACGCCTGCGGTGCGTCCAGCATCACCCAGTGGCCGGTCTTCATCTCCACGACGCGGCAGCCGGGACGCGCCGCGAGTGCGGCCGTCCAGGCGCGTGAATGGAACATGAACGGCTTGCGCTTGCCATAGATGAAGCACATCGGCATCGCCGGGTCGTCGGCCTTGAAGGGCCGGGTCGTCCGGTACGAGCCATACGTGCCGGTCCAGGTGATCCAGTACGGATAGCCCATCTGCGCGCGGATCTGCTGCGGCGGCGCGGGCACGCGCATCCGGCGCGCCATGCGCCGCGCCATGCCGTCGCCCAGGCTGCCGCCGATGCGCCAGGCCAGCGCCAGCCACAGCTGGTAGCTCAGCACGCCGAACTTGGCCTTCAATGGCAGCTCCCGCCGATGGGCCCTGGACCCGGCGTCGCCGATGTCGACACCAATCACCCGCGTCACCCGTTCCGGGTGCTGGCGCAGCAAGTGGTAACCGAACAGGCAGCCCCAGTCGTGCAGCAGCAGCGTCACCGGGCGGCCACCGTCGGCGTGCAGCACCACCTGGTGCAACAGCTCGACGACGTGATCGAGCGTGCGGGCGCCGGGCGCATCGCCGGGTGCGAAGCCCGGCAGCGTGAAGCGCACGCAGCGCCAGCGTGGTGACAGCGCGGCCACGGTGCCGTCCCACAGCGCTGCGGTGTCGGGCCAGCCGTGCAGCAGCACGATGGTGCCCTGCGGGTCGGCGGGTTCGTCGATCTGCACGGCCACGCCGGCCACGGTGTCGGTGCGCGTCATACGTCCCATGCTGCCGGGCCGGGCGGGTCAGTTGGAGAGCGCCGCGCGACTGGCCCGGGGAGGCGATCCGGATCGGCCGGTACGCCGCCGCCTTCGCGACTCGCCGGCGGTGGCCGTCCTACTTGAGCGTCGCGTGGAACGTCAGTTCGGGAATGCTCGCCAGGGCCTTGGAAATCGGGCAGTTCTTCTTGGAGAAGTCGACCTTCTCGTTGAAGACTGCGGTGCTCGCGCCCGGGACGACGGCGACGGTCTCGAGCTCGATCTTCGTGACGGTGGGCCCCGCACCCAGGTGCACGGTGGCCGTGGTCTCGATGCTGGTCGGCGGATGGCCCGCATCGGTCAGCTGCGCGGCCAGGAACATCGAGAAGCAGCCGGCTTGCGCCGCGCCGATCAACTCTTCCGGGTTGGTGCCGCCAGCCGCACCCTCGAACCGCGTGGCGAATGTGAAGGGCGCATTGAAGTGCCCCGAGGCGCCCGACATCGAACCGGCGCCCTGCTTGAGCGTTCCCGTCCACTTGGCGTGAGCTTTCGCGGTGGCCATGCTCAGATCTCCTGGTGTGGTTGAAGGTCGACGTTGACGGCGTGACTGTACAGGCGTCGTGACGATCGCGCTCGGTGCGCGGCCTATTGCTCTTCGGCCTCGATGCGCAGCCGGCGGCGAACCGAGCCGCGCACCTTCGTGATGGCCCGCACGCGCAGCCCGGCCCCCTGCGCCACGTCGACGCGCTGGTGGTAGTCCAGGCTGTCGGTCTGGCCCGGGTTGCTGGTCGCGATCTGACGCGACCAGGCCTGGCGGCCGTCGAGCTCCACGGTCAAGGCATGCCACGCGCCCTGCCCTTCAGTGGGGCACTGGACCTCGAACCGCACATCGACGAGGAATCGTCGGACACGCCCGAGCGCCGGTGGAATATGGAGCGTGGCCACGTCGGCATCGCCGACATCGAGCTGCCACTGCTCGAGGGGTTGATCGGGCATGCTGAACGGGCTGCGCGCCCGCGCGCTGTGAAGACCGGCGCAGCTTGCCACAGTGGCCGGCGGCGCCGGGTGTTGACACGGAATGGCGCCATCGGCAGCGCGGGCCAGCCCGCCCGTCGGTGTAGTCTTCGCGTGGTTTCGACTCGCACCACCCCACGCCATGCCTCTGCCCCCGCCCGACTGCCCACGCCAGCCTTCGCACCAGCGTTCGATCACCATTCGCGCCTATGCCCGCAGCGACGGGCTGTGGGACATCGAGGGCCACCTCACCGATGCCTGGCCGGAGCCGATCCCCAAGGCCGGCGGCATGCTGCCGGCCGGCGAACCGATGCACGCAATGTGGCTGCGCTTCACGGTGGACCGCACGGCCACCATCGTCGCCGCGCAGGCCGCCACCGACGCCGGCCCCTACGGCGACGCCTGCGGCACGATCGCACCCGACTACGCCCAACTCGCCGGCGTGCGCGTGGGCCGCGGCTACCGCGACACGATCCGCAAACTGTTCGGCCGCACCGCCGGCTGCACGCACATGAACGAGCTGGCCGGCGTGATGGGCAGTGCCGTGCTGCAGGCGCTGTGGGGCGAGCTGACGCAGAACCCCGAGGAGAAGCCGTTCAGCATCGACGGCTGCCATGCGTTGAAGTCGTCGGGGCCGCAGGTGGCGCAGTTCTTCCCGCGCTGGGTTCGGCCGCAAGCCGAAGGCGGCTCACGTTGACGATGCTCCCCGCCAAAGACCGCCTCGCGCTGTGCTTTGCACACGGCGCCTACCGCATGGCCGAGCGCTTCGCGCTGCGCGCGACCGGCATCGCCCACTTCGAGGTGCGCACGGCCGATGAGCTGGCCGCTCGCCTGCCCGAGGCCGATGTGCTGGTGGTCTCCATGCTGTGGAGGAACGAGCTCGCCGGTACGGCCCGCAAGCTGCGGTTCATCCAGTCGATCAGCGCCGGCACCGACCAGTACGACCAGGCGCTGCTGCGCGAGCGCGGCATACGCCTGGCCAGCGCCGCAGGGGTGAACGCCCAGGCCGTGGCCGAGCACGCGATGGCGCTGATCCTGGCGCTCGGCCGGCGCCTGCCCGAGGCACGCGACAACCAGAACGCCAAGCGCTGGCGCGGCATGATCTCTGAGATCGCCGCGCGCGAAGACCAGCTCGCCGGCAAGACGATGCTCATCGTCGGCCTGGGCCGCATCGGCGCCCGGCTGGCGCGGCTGGCCCAGGCCTTCGACATGCGCGTGATCGCCACCAAGCGCGATACCGCCACCGCATCCGGCGACGCCGATGCCGGCTACGGCACCGACCGCCTCCATGAGTTGCTGCGCGAGGCCGATGTCGTCGCGCTCACCTGCCCGCTCACGCCCGAGACCGAAAACCTCATCGATGCCGCGGCACTGGCCGCGATGAAGCCGACGGCGCAGCTGATCAATGTGGCGCGCGGCCGCGTGATCGACGAGCCCGCGCTGATCGACGCGCTGCAGCAGCGCCGCATCGCCGCCGCCGGCCTGGATGTGACGCGCGAGGAGCCGCTGGCCGAGGCGTCGCCGCTGTGGACGATGCCCAACGTGCTGATCACGCCCCACACCGCCGGCGAAACCCAGCGCTACGAGGACGCGGTGATCGACATCCTGCTGGAGAACCTCGAGCGTCTCTGGCGTCGGGACGTCGAGCTGAAAAACCAGATCGTGTGACCGCCAGACATGAAGTCACACCGCATCGACCTCGCTCTGCAGGGCGGCGGCACGCACGGTGCATTCACCTGGGGCGTGCTCGACCGGTTGCTCGCCGACGAGCGCATCCGCTTTGGTGCCGTGAGCGGTTCGAGCGCCGGCGCGATGAACGCGGTCGCACTGGCCGCCGGCTGGACCGAAGGAGGGCGCAGCGGCGCACGCGAGACGCTGCGCCGCTTCTGGTCGCGCGTGGCCGACAGCCTGCACCTGGCTCGCTGGGCCGAGGCCTGGCTCGGCGCCGCGCCGGGGCTTCTGGCGCCGCCGCAGGCGTCGCCGCTGCAGGCGGCATGGGACGTCGCGCAGTCGTGGTTCGCGCCGGCCGACGGCAACCCGCTGCGCGCCGCGCTGAAGGACACGGTGGACTTCGGCCTCGTGCGCCGGTGCACCGAGATGCAGCTGTTCATCGGCGCGACCAACGTGCGCAGCGGCAAGCTGCGGATCTTTCGCGGCACGCAGATCACGCTCGACGCGGCGGTGGCGTCGGCCTGCCTGCCGGTGCTCTTTCCCGCGGTGGAGATCGACGGCGAGGCGTACTGGGACGGCGGCTACATGGCCAACCCGTCGATCGTGCCGCTGCTGACCGAGTCGCCGAACCTCGACCTGATGCTGGTGCAGGTGCACCCGACGCAGCGCAAGTCGGTGCCGCAGACGCCGATGCAGATCATCGACCGCATCAACGAGATCAGCTTTCACGGCAGCCTGGTCAAGGAGCTGCGCTCGCTGGCGATTCTGCGCAAGCTGGTGCGCGACGAGGGCATCGACACCTCGCACGGGCGCACGCCGCTGCTGCGCAAGGCCGACGCGCTGCGCGTGCACCGCATCGAGGGTGGCGAGCAACTCGACGCGCTGGCCACCCAGGGCCCGCTCGAACCGGCGTGGCACCACCTGCTCGCGCTGCACCGCGCAGGCCATGCCGCAGCCGACCGGTGGCTGAGCGAGCACTACACGCACCTCGGCCGCCACGGCACGGTGGACATCGTCGCCGAGTTCCTGCAGGACTGAAGCGTCGCTCGGGAGCTCAGGATGCCTCGCGCTGCGCCATCGGCACGCCAAGCTGCGCGAGCGTGCGGTCGACCGCATCCGCCCTGCTGCTTCGCGCCGACGCCCTGATCGAGTGAGATCGATCTCGGCCATGGCGCCGGCGCTGCGTCAGCGGTCGCAACGCCCGGCGGAGACCGGGTGGCGGTCCTTCACGCAGCGGCCGAGCTGCAGATCCATCACCCGCAACGGCTCCGCGGAGCCGCGCCAGGCGATCACGAACGGTCTGGCTTCGCCGCGGGTGGTCACCACGTAGGCGTAGGCCATGCGACCCTCGGTGCCATCCTCGAAGGTGGCCTGGGTGACGCGGATCGCGTCGTCCAGCCGCGCCGCATCGAGGAAGAACGGGATCACCTCGTTGGCCGCGAAGTGCTGGATCGCGGCCGCGCCATTGACGCGAACGGGCACGTCGTCGAAGGCATTGACCACGGCGGCCAGGTCTCCGGCGGCGGCCCAGCGCACGAAGGGTTGGATCTCGGCGCGGTGATCCGGTGCGACCGGATTCGTCTTGCGCAACGACAGCACGTTGCCGCGTCGCACGGCGCTCGCCGCCTCCCCCGGCACGGCCGGTTGCGCGGCCGACGCTGCGAACGCCGGCCAGGCCAGGGAAATCGCCAGCCATGATGACCACACACGCCTGGTGAACATGTCAACGATCCTGATCTGCGCCGCCGGATGAGGCGGCCACTGTGGTGCTGGTGCACCACCTTCGTCAACGACTCCGCGATCGAATTCGGTGTGCCGCGGCAGTTTTGTGCAGATTTCGGGTGATGCATCGGTTCACGCGGCGCCTTCGCCGCGCGTGTCACCGCTCGACTGCGACGACATAGGCACGGATCATGCCGTCGACGGGCCCGCGACCGAATCGGGCCGCGATGGCCGCTGCCGCGGCATCCGTGGCGCCGGCCAGCGATCCGCCCCGTGTTTCGATCTCATTGCGAAGGGGCGTTCCCTGGCAGTAGGCGATGGCAGGGATCTCGCAGCTTGCCGCGCGACTGCGGGCACTCACGACATCGAATCTGGCTGGGGTTGCGAAGCCCGCATGCGCGAGATCGCGTTCGATCAACGCGCGATCGCAGTATCCGTGCGGCGTGCGAGCCAGGAAGCGCGGTGGACCTTCGGGGAACACGCTCTCGAGCGCCGTGGTCACGGTGTCGGCGAATTCGTTGGCTTCGATGCGATCCCACACGTTGAAGAGCAGCACGCCACCTGGCCGCAGAACCCGGCGCATCTGCGCGAACGCGGCGGGCTTGCTGGGAAAGAACATGACGCCAAACTGGCAGATCACGGCGTCAGCAGACTCGTCGTCGAACGGCAGGTTCATCACGTCGGCCTGGCGCCAGTCCACACGGCGGCTGGTGCCCGTGTTCGCCGCCACCTCGAGCATGCTCGGGTTCAGATCGGTCGCGATGATCGAGACGCTCTGCGGCAATGTGCTCGCGAGCGACCGAGTCGCGACTCCCGTACCCGCGGCGACCTCGAGCACCCGCGAAAGCGACCGCGACCGCAGCCGTGCCACCAGGTCATCCGCGTACGGCTCGAAGATGAGCGGCACGAGGTGCTTCTCGTACAGCTCCGCTATCGAGCCCGAAAACACCTTGTCGAGATCGTGGGTGCTCATGGTGGCGTTCCTTTCTTCCGCGACGAACTCCGGCAACCTACCTTCGCCGCAGAGGGACCCCGGCCCCGAGGTCGACCTGTGGTTCGCGCAGACTATTCGATTCCCTTGAGCATCGTCAATCCGAACACGTGGGATGGGCGGACCATGGCCGCTCCATCGGGCAGCGGTGGGGAGATCCAGGTTCGCGCATGAGAGTTCTCACCATCTACGCCCATCACAACCCGCGCTCGTTCTGTCACGCGGTTCTGGAACGCTTCACCGAAGGCCTGCGCGACGCCGGGCACACCAACGAGGTGGTCGACCTGTACGCGATCCGCTTCGATCCCGTGGTCCGCGACCGGGACGGCCCGGACTGGGTCGACGACAGCGTGCCCGACGACGTGCTGGCGCATTGGCATGTCAAGCAGTCGCTGGTCGCTGGTGCGCGCAATCCACTGCGCCGGCTTCTGGTCAAGCGCTGGATCGGCGAGCATGGCGACCGCGAGCTGGTTCGCAGGCTGCATGCGCTGGGGCCCCCGCGCGACGTGGCCGAGCAGCAGGCCAAGGTGGCGCGGGCCGATGCGCTGGCCTTCGTGGCGCCGGTCTACTTCGTGGGCTTCCCGGCCATCCTCAAGGGCTGGATCGAACGCGTCTTCAGTCTGGGGTTCGCGTTCGGGATGACGGCGGACGCCTGGCGCGGCGACGTCGGGGGCCGCATCCCGTTGCTCACGCACGAGAAGGCGCTGATCATCCAGACGACGATCTGGAACGAGGCGTCCTATGCCGCAGGCCTCAAGGCCGCCATGAAGGTGCTCGTCGACGAATACGCGCTGCGCTACCCCGGCATCAAGCGGGTCGAGCACGAGTACTTCCATGCGGTGCACGGTGCGGACGACGCCACCCGGCGCGCCTACCTGGACCGTGCCTATCAGCTCGGCCGCGAGTTCTGATCGTGTCTGCTCGATCAGGATGACAACCGAAACGCGACTGACGATGTCCGCCCCACGGCAGGTCGAGATCCACGGCAGCGTCAGCGCCGGCTTCGAGGCCGTGCGCGAAGCCTTCGAGGAGAACTTCGCCCGGCGGCACGAGTTGGGTGGCGCCTGCTGCGTCTTCCACCGGGGCAAGAAGGTCGTCGACCTGTGGGGCGGCGTGCGCCACCAGGCGAGCCAGGCGCCCTGGGAGGAGGACACGATGGTGCTGGTGTACTCGGCGACCAAGGGCTTGTCGGCGATGACCCTGGCGCTCGCGCATTCGCGCGGCTGGCTGGACTACGAGGCCCCGGTGTGCCGGTACTGGCCGCAGTTCGCCCAGCAGGGCAAGGACCGGATCACGGTGCGTCAGCTGCTGGCGCACCAGGCCGGGCTGTTCGCCTTCGACGAGCCGGTGGACATCGGCGTGGTCGCCGACCTCGACCGCCTGGCCGTCGTGCTGGCGCGCCAGAAGCCGGCCTGGGAGCCCGGCACGCGGCAGGCCTATCACGCCATCAGTCTGGGCTTCTACCAGGGCGAGCTGATGCGCCGCATCGATCCGCAGCACCGCAGCCTCGGCCAGTTCTTCCAGGACGAGATCGCCACGCCGCTCGGGCTGGACTTCTACATCCGCCTGCCCGAGTCGATTCCCGAGGCCAGGCTGGCCACGCTCGAGGACCCGAGCCCGATCGAGATGCTGCTGGGCTTCCCGATCCGCCTCACGCTGGACAGCCTCAACCACGACTCGATCGTCTACCGCGCCCTGATCGCCAACCCTGGATCGGCGCTGCCCCATGACCCGCGCCGCATCTACACGCGCAACCTCGAGGTGCCCTCGGGCGGCGGCGTCGGCACGGCGCGCGCGATCGCGCAGGCCTACGCCGTGTTCGCCAACGGTGGGCGCGAACTCGGCCTGCGGCCCGAGACCCTGGACGCACTGGCCGCACCCGCGGTGCCCGGGGCGCATGGCTTCTACGACGAGTTCATGCGGGCCGACGCGCAGTTCTCGCTCGGCTTCATGAAATCCAACCCGGCCTGGCCCTTCGGCAGCGCCCAGTCCTACGGCTCGCCGGGTGCCGGAGGCTCTCTTGGTTATGCCGACCCGCGCACGGGCATCGGGTATGGCTACGTCACCAACCGCAAGGGCGCGCACCCCGAGGGCGATCCGCGCGACATCGCGCTGCGCAAGGCGCTCGACACGATCGTTCCGCCGACCGCACCGGGTTGACATGGTGCCTGCGCGACCCTGACGCGGTGGGGCGTGAGCCGGCGCGGCTGAAGCCGGCGACGGCAAGCCCGGTCGCGCGCGCCCCAGGCTGCCGAACGCCGGTTGCGATCAACCCAGATCGAAGCGATCCAGATTCATCACCTTGACCCACGCCGCCACGAAGTCGCGCACGAAGGCGGGCTGCGCATCGCTGCTGGCGTACACCTCGGCCAGCGCGCGCAGCTGCGAGTTCGAGCCGAACACCAGGTCGGCCACGGTGCCCGTCCACTTCAGCGCACCGGTCCTGCGGTCGCGCCCTTCCAGCACGCCGTCGGCCGTTGCGCGCTTCTGCCACTGCGTGCCCATGTCGAGCAGGTTGACGAAGAAGTCGTTGCTCAGCGCCTCGCTGCGCTGCGTGAAGACACCGTGCAGGCTCCTGGCGGTGTTCGCGCCCAGCACGCGCAGGCCACCCACCAGCACCGTCATCTCCGGTGCGGTCAGCGTGAGCAGCTGCGCCTTGTCCACCAGCAGCTCGGCCGCGGCAGCCTCCAGGCCCGGGCAGGCGTAGTTGCGGAAGCCGTCGGCCTTGGGCTCGAGCACGGCGAACGAGTCCACATCGGTCTGGTCCTGCGTGGCGTCCATGCGGCCTGGCGAGAACGGCACGGTCACGTCGTGGCCGGCCTTCTTGGCGGCGGCCTCCACGGCCGCGCCACCGGCCAGCACGATCAGGTCGGCGAGCGAGATCTTCCTGCCGCCCGCAGCGCTGGCGTTGAACTGCTTCTGGATGCCTTCCAGCGTCTTCAGCACCTTGGCCAGCTCGACCGGCTGATTGACCATCCACTCCTTCTGCGGCGCCAGGCGGATGCGTGCGCCATTGGCGCCGCCGCGCTTGTCGCTGCCGCGGAAGGTGGCGGCCGAGGCCCAGGCGGTGCTCACCAGTTGCGCGATCGACAGGCCCGACGCGAGCACCTGCTGCTTCAGCGCCGCCACGTCCTGCTCGCTCACCAGCGGGTGGTTCACGGCGGGCACCGGGTCCTGCCAGATCAGCTCCACCTTGGGCACCAGCTTGCCCAGGTAGCGGGCGCGCGGGCCCATGTCGCGGTGCGTCAGCTTGAACCAGGCGCGCGCGAAGGCATCGGCGAAGGCCTGCGGGTCCTGGTGGAAGCGGCGCGAGATCTTCTCGTAGGCCGGGTCGAAGCGCAGCGAGAGGTCGGCCGTGGTCATCATCGGCGGGTGCTTCTTCGATGGGTCGTGCGCGTCGGGGATCAGGTGCTCGGGCTTGCAGTGCTTCGCCACCCACTGCTGCGCGCCGGCCGGGCTCTTGACGAGTTCCCACTCGTAGCCGAACAGCATGTCGAAGTAGCCGTTGTCCCACTGCGTCGGATTCGGCTTCCACGCGCCCTCGATGCCGCTGGTGGTGGTGTGCGCGCCCTTGCCGCTGCCGAAGGCGTTCTTCCAGCCGAGGCCCATCTGCTCGATCGGGGCGCCCTCGGGCTCCGGGCCCACCAGCTTGGGGTCGCCGGCGCCATGCGCCTTGCCGAAGGTGTGGCCGCCGGCGACGAGGGCCACGGTTTCCTCGTCGTTCATCGCCATGCGGCCGAAGGTCTCGCGCACGTCGCGGCCGGAGGCCACGGGGTCGGGGTTGCCGTCCGGGCCTTCTGGGTTGACGTAGATGAGGCCCATCTGCACGGCGCCGAGCGGGTTGGCGAGCACGCGGTCGCCGCTGTAGCGGCTGCCGGGCTTGTCGCTGGTCGCCAGCCACGCGGTCTCGGGGCCCCAGAAGATGTCCTGTTCGGGTTCCCAGATGTCCGCGCGGCCACCGCCGAAGCCGAAGGTCTTGAAGCCCATCGACTCCAGCGCCACGTTGCCGGCCAGGATCATCAGGTCGGCCCACGAGAGCTTGCGGCCGTACTTCTGTTTGATCGGCCACAGCAGCCGGCGCGCCTTGTCGAGGTTGCCGTTGTCGGGCCAGCTGTTCAGCGGAGCGAAGCGCTGCGCGCCGCTGCCGGCGCCGCCGCGGCCATCGTGGATGCGATAGGTGCCCGCGCTGTGCCAGGCCATGCGGATGAACAGGCCGCCGTAGTGGCCCCAGTCGGCAGGCCACCAGTCCTGCGAGTCGGTCATCAGCGCGTGCAGGTCCTGGATCACGGCGTCGAGGTCCAGGCGTCTTGAATTCCTTGGCGTAGTCGAAGGTCTCGCCCATCGGGTTCGGACTTCGACGAGTGCTGGTGCAGGATCGCCAGGTTCAGCTGGTTCGGCCACCAGTCGCGGTTGCCCTGGCCGCCGGCGGCCATGGTCTGGGTCTTCAAGCCGCCCGAAAACGGGCACTTCGATTCGCTGGACATGCTCAACTCCTTTGGAAGGTCTCGATCATTCGGTCGAAGCAGTCTAGGAGCACGGCCCCGAGTACTCAATGCAACAGTTGCAATGGCACCGATAGGCAAAATGAGGCGGGTCCGCCCGGCGGTTCTTCAGCGCCCGCCCTTCTGCACCAGGGTGCCATCACGCCGCACGGCGATGCGCGTGCGGCCAGGCGCGGTGGCCGAGTGGAATCCGCGGCGTCAGGCGCCCGGGGCTGCGTCGCCCAACCGCTGCCATGCGCGGGCCGCACGCTGCTCGCGCGCCGCGCTCGCCACCGCGAACAGCGGCACGTCGCGCTGCCAGCGCTGCGCGGCCGGGTTGTCCCCCGCGGCGGCCCACAGCGCCGAGGCCTCAGCATACAGGCGCTGCGCAAGCTGCAGCGCGCCGGCCAGCGTCACGTGCGTCGACGCTGCGTTGACGTCTTCTTCCGCCAGCTGCAGCAGCAGGCTGAGCGCGGCCACGAGCTGCTCGTTGAACGCCGCCGGCCAGTGGCGTGCGCGCGCTTCGCGCAGCAGATAGGCCAGCACGGCAAGCGTGACGTGCAGATCCTCGATGGTGCGAAACGGCTTCACGTAGGCGTCGTAGCCGTCGTGGGGCAGCAGTGCGCCGGCGCTCACGCGCACACCCTGCATCTGCACCTGTGCGTGCGGCACCTCGGGCACGAAGGGCGTGGGCGGCATGGCTTGCAGCACGAGGCCGGGGCTGGGCACCGGCACGCGCGCCACGCGCAGCAGCGGCCGGCTCGCGCCGCCCGCATCTCCCGGCGCGGGCAGTGCGCCCACCACGAGCAGCAGCGTACTGGCCGGGCCCAGCGTGGTCCAGCGCTTGGCGCCGTCGATGCGCAGCGTGCCGTCAGGCTGCGGCGCAAACGTGGTGCGGATGTGGCGCGGGCGGTTGCCCTCCAACTCGGTGACACAGAAGGCGGCCAGCGTGTCGCGCGGCAGATCGGGCAGCAGCGCGCGCAGCGCCGCCTGGTAGCCGCCGGCAAAGGCCCAACCCACGCGGTCGGAGGCGAAGCCGCCGGCCACGGCCAGCGACGTGGGTTTGTCATCGGGTGTGCGGATCGACAACCACGACGGCCACCAGAGGGCGATGACGTCGATCGTCCGGGCTTCCGGCGTGGCGAGCAGGCAGTTGCTGAGCGTGCGGTCCATGCCGGCACTCCTTGGTCAATGCAGGCAGTGTCGCTGTCCCCGACGCGCGCGGGTAGCCGCCACCGCCCCGAAGGCTCGCCGCACACCCGGGGACAAACCCGAACCGGCACGATGGCGGTGGATTCCTGAAACTACCATCCGGACCATGAGACGCGGTCGCCTCGCTTCTGCCGCAGCGTTCGTGGTGCCGTTGCTGGCGTTGCTGGTGATCTGGGAAGTCCTGGTCCGCGGCTTCGGCGTGAGCCCGCGCGTCTTTCCGGCGATCGCTTCGGTGGCCCGGGCCGGCATCGAATCGATCGCAGGACGGCACGCTGCTCCGCCACATCGGCGCCAGCCTCGGCCGGATCGCGCTCGGCACGCTGCTCGGCATCGTCGTCACCATCCCGCTCGGCGTCGCGATGGGCACCAACCGGGCAGTCTCGGCCTTCTTCACGCCGCTGCTCCGCTTCTTCTCGGTGCTCGCCGGCATCGCGTGGATCCCGATCGCGACGCTGTGGTTCGGCTACGGCTTCGGCGCGATCACGTTCGTGATCTTCAATGCGGTATTCTTCGTGGTCACCTACAACACGCTGCTCGGGGTCGCCAGCATCCCTCTGCCGTTGCGCCACGCCGCGGCCTCGCTCGGCGCGAGCGCTGGACGATGCTGACCGAAGTGCTGCTGCCGGGCGCATTGCCGAACATCGTCACCGGCATCCGCACCGGCCTGGGCTTCGCCTGGCGCGGCCTGATCGCCGCCGAGATGATCGCGACCAACGTGGGCCTGGGCTACATGCTGTTCCTCGCGCGCGACTTCTACCGCACCGAGGTGATCGTGTTCGGCATGATCGTCATCGGCATCCTGTGGCTGCTGCTCGACCGGCTGCTGCTCGCGCCGCTCGAGCGCGCGACGATCGAGCGCTGGGGCATGGTGCGCCGCGCATGACGCCGCCGCTCGACGCCCTGGCAGCGCCTGTGGGGCGCGTATGGCGCTGGATCGCGCGCGCTACCCGGCGCTGGCGCTCGATCGTGCCGTTCATCCCGGTGGTCGCGCTCTGGGCGGTGGTCGCGGAGTCGGGCATGTTCCCGCGCGGGTTCTTCCCGGGGCCGCTGGAGGTCGTGCGCTCGTTCGGCACGCTGATGTACAAGGGAATCCTGCCGGATTACCTGGAGGACAGCATCGTGCGGCTGGCGGTCGGCACCGCGGTGGGGATGGCGCTCGGCATCCCGCTCGGCGTGCTGGTGGGCTTGAGCGATCGTGCGCACCGCGCGCTGTGGCCGGTCCTGCTGTTCTTCCAGGCGATCGGCGACATCGCCTGGCTGCCGATCCTGCTGATCTGGTTCGGCTTCAGTCTGACCACGATGACCTTCGTGATCGTCTACACGGTGCTGTTCCCGGTGGTGCTCAATACCGCGCTTGGCGTGCGCTCGGTGCCGCTCGAGCTGCACCGCGCGGCGCAGCCTCGGTGCGTCGCGCGCGCGCACGTCTGGGAAGTGGTGCTGCCGGGCGCGCTGCCGAACATCATGACCGGCCTGCGCAACGGCCTCGGCTACGGCTGGCGGGCGCTGATCGCAGCGGAGATCATCGTGGGCACCAGCGGCATCGGCTTCCTGATGTTCGATGCGCGGCGCGCCGGGTCGGTGGTCGAGATCCTGCTCGGCATGATCGTGCTCGGGCTGCTCTGGTACATCGTGGATGGCTGGGTGCTCGCGCCGATCGAGCGCGCGACCGGTCAACGCTGGGGGCTGGTGACGCGATGAAGCGCCTGCCGCTCGCGCATCTTTCGAAAACCTACTTCGACCCTTACGCGGGCGCGCACGTCACGGCCGTGCACGACGTGTCGCTGGAAGTCGCAGCAGGGCGAGTTCGTCTCCATCGTCGGGCCTTCGGGCTGCGGCAAGACGACGCTCCTGAACATGATCGCCGGCTTCATCCCGGCTTCCGGCGGCGAGATCCTGCTCGACGGGCGCGCCGTGAGCGGGCCGGGGCCGGAGCGCGGCGTGGTGTTCCAGTCGTTCGCGCTGTTTCCGTGGAAGACGGTGCTCGACAACGTCGCTTTCGGACCGAAGATCCGTGGCCTGCCGAAAACGCGAATGCGACAAGATCGCGCGCGAGTACCTGGCCCTCGCCGGCCTCGCGCACGCGGCCGAGCGCTACCCGAACGAACTGTCGGGCGGCATGCAGCAGCGCGTCGGCGTGGTGCGCGCGCTGGCCAACCATCCCGACGTGCTGCTGATGGACGAGCCTTTCGCCAGCGTCGATGCGCAGACCCGGATGACGCTGCAGGAGGAACTGACGCGCATCTGGCAGGAGCGGCGCCCGACCATCATCTTCATCACCCACGACGTGGGGGAAGCGGTGTTCCTCGCCAACCGCGTGATCGT
>CAWFCV010000020.1:0-12438 GCA_963814435.1 uncultured beta proteobacterium | reverse complement strand
GCTCGAATGTTAGACGGCTAACGACACTACGAAACTTCTATCGAACGTATGAAACGCAGGGTCACAGTCTTGATACCCACGCGCGCCATGGCCATCGCGGCACTGAGCCCGGGCGGCCGCATCCAAGTGGGGCACATCGTTTCGGTCCATCTTCAGATCCGGCAGCAGTCCGCCGTTCCCGCCCGTCAACCACTTCGATGGACTCGATGTGCATCCAGGGATGTCCACCAATGGCAAGCGAGGGAGCCTGCATCTGGTAGAACGCCGTGGTCACGGGCTGTACTTCCAATACAGCGTGTACGCCTCGAACGTCTTCCTGCTGCCTGAGGAGATCCAGGGACTGCCCTTCTTATCCTCCTGCCCGAACGTCGCGCTGAAAAGATTGTCGTTTCGCGAGACCTTCTTCCGCCGTGTCGTCGAGCACGTTCAGCCAATCGACGAACAGCTCGACGCGGCTCGAGAATCCGGCCTGGACGCCGCATGGAACTGTACGGTCCGATACTCCCGGGCCGCGCCTGAGCGCTACGGCACCAGCTGCCGAATCGTGCCGTCGCCCTTGTTGAGCAGCAGGACCTGGTTGTTCGGTCCCATCGACAGCCGCAGGTCGGCGCGTGTGGCTGGCGGCTTGCCCTGCGCGGTGTTCTTCTCCTGAATCAACTGCAGGAGCGTCTTGTCCGCACCACCCGATCGAAGGATGACGCGACGGATCGGGTCCTGGCCGCCGTTCGGGATCGCATCGGCGCTGAAGAAGAAGATCTCGCCGCTCGGCATGTCGGTGAAGAGCACCAGATTCGCGATCGACGGAATGCTGCCGCGGTAGACCAGCACACCGTCGGCTGCCGACTGCGGCTGGAGCAGCGGATCGGGCTGTCCCCACTCGACGACCGGGTACGTCATCTTGGGATCGCTGCGTGGGTTGTCCACAGCGACACCTTGCGTGCTCACGAAGCGGTAGCTGCCTTCCCAGGCGTTCCAGCCAAGATTGGCTCCGGGCCGTGACGAGGCTGATCTCCTCGACGATGTTCTGGCCGATGTCGGCGAGGAACAGGTTGCCGTTCTTCGGATCCCAGGCGAAGCGTTGCGCGTTGCGGATGCCAAGCGCGTAGATCTCCGGCAGCGCGCCGGGCGTCGTCACGAAGGGGTTGCTCGGCGGGAACGCCGTACTTCTTGTTGCGGCTGTTGGTGCCCAGCGGATCGATGCGAAAGAGCTTCCCGAACGCCGAGCCCATGTTCTGCGCGTGCTTGAACGGGTCGCCGCCGCTCCCGCCGTCGGCGATGGCGATGTACAGCAGGCCGAACTCCGGGCTGTCCGGCGCGCCACGTTCGGGTTGAACGCCATGTGGCCGGCGTTGTGGTTCTGAAACGGCTGGCGCAAGCCGGAACAGCTCGCGCGGTGGACCGCCGTCGTAGGTCGCCGCGCTCGGCGTCTTGGCGGTCCACTCGAGGACGACGGTGTCGTGTGTGTTGCTGCCGCCCGAGGGCAGGAAGTCGGGCGTGGGCGTCATGTTGCTGGTGTCGAAGTAGGTGTAGAACTTCCCGAAACCCGGCGTGCCGGCCTGGCCGAACTGTGGATGGAAGGCGAAGCTCTGGAACCCTCGCTCGCGTCCCGCCGACTGCACCGGATGTCCCCACGTCTGAGCGTTGATGTCGAGGTACATCCCCACGCTCTTGCCGTCGTAGCTGACGACGTAGAGCGGGCCGCGCATGTCGTTCACGAACAGGCGTCGCGTTCCGGGCTCGTCGACCAGGTTCATCATGCGGGCGGCGACGCCGCCGATGTCGGGCAGCGAGGCGAACTCGGCCACGTTCACGCGGATCGCCCCCTCGGTCGCGCGGATCGGCGCAGGAAACGGATCGTTGGTCTGGCCGGCCGGCAGTGGAGGCAGCGCCTGCCCGCGCCCCTGGGCGTGCAGCGGTGAGGCGACCAACACGGCGACAGCAACGAGACCTATCACGGACGCGAACATATCCCGTCTCCTTCTAAGGACTGCAAGCGAGTCTAGCGCAGGAGGAAATTCTTCTCAGCGTCGACCGAATTCCGCATTGGCGTCCTGTGCGGCGTTCTGCAGCAGGAGCGCGCGGTCCGCCGACATCCCAGACCATGGGGGAAGGCCCACCGGCGACCGACCAGTAATCTGCTGATAATGAGCGCCGCCAGGTAGGTGGCGGTGAGAGTGGGATGAAACCCGTCCGGACCGTACAGCGGGACGGCGCCGTCGCGGCGCCAGGCTCCGCGCCACGCCTCGCCCACGGGGAACAGCATGCCGTTGACGTCTTCGCGGCTCGCGTGTACGAGCGGCTGACCGCATCGAATGCGTTCAACCGATCCGACTCCGGCCACACCATATACAGGGCTGTGCGAGCGCCGTTCGCGCGAATGACGGCATCGAAACGGGCCGTCCACTGGCGCAGGTTGACCTGCGACTCTGGCAGAGACGACGGTCCCTGCTGGAGCACGACGATGGACCAGCCGCCTTCAGCAATGCGGCGCCGCGCCGTGCCTTGATTCCAGTGGTCCTCGAGGCTGAAGCCTCCGACGACCACGCTGGCCGTGCTGATCGGCGTTCCTCCAGCCTGGCGGGACAACGTCTCCACGACCTCGGGGAGTTCGTTCACTTCCGTCAGACTGTTCCCGATGAACAGGACGCGGCCACCGACTGGGGTGGCTCCGCCTGTCGCGTTCGTCTGCGATGGTGCGACAGACACCGACGTCGCGCTGCAATTCGCCACGACAGCTGCCGCCGCCATGAGCAAGCCGATTACGGAGTTTCTCGCACCGCGCGCGGGAGTCATTGGGTCAGCAATCCTGGTCGCAGGTGAAGTCAACTGCCAGCATCGACAATCCGGCATGCCAACGGAGCGATTCTACGCTCAGCCCCGAGAGGGCGATCCGCTACACTGCTCTGGCGCAACGCAGCCAATGACGACCCTCATCGCCACGCTCGCTGTCGCTGCCACGGCGACGCTCTGCGACTACACCTGGTACACGGTCGGGATCCGTCACACGCTGATCGCCGGCGTGGCCTACGGCGCACTGCTCCTGACGGTTGTTGGCGGTGCCCTCGGAGCCCAGTGTGGACGATTGCTGAAAGGGCTGCCGATTGGCACGCTCGCCGGAATTGGCGGTGCCCTCAGCTACTACATCCTGATCGCCGTCGTCGACTCCCGCGTCTACGGTCCCGCGATTCCCGGCGCGTGGATCACGATGTGGCTGCTGCTGGCCGCACTCGACGGGCGGTGGCTTCGCGCGCCGCATAGGCGCAGTTGGCGCGAGGTTGCGGTCCGCGGTGTGCTGGCCGCTCTTGCGGGCGGTCTGGCGTTCGCGCTGGTCAGAAACGTCCTCTGGGGAGCCGCCCCGGCGGGAGGACGCAACTACCTGATTCAGTTCCTCGCGTGGGCGTTCGCATGGACCCCAGGACTGATGGCGCTCACTTGGAGTAGAGAGCGGCGAACGAAACGGCCGACGGCCACGACAGTTCGGACGCTGCCATGCCTCGCAATTCGTCGTCAGAAAGTGCGAGCACGACGTCGATCACCGCACAAGAACTCCTGGCGAGGCTCGACGAGGGAGAACGCCCGTTCATTCTCGACGTGCGAAGCGAGCGCGAGTTCGCGGCAGGGCGCGTCCCGGGCGCGGTGAACATCCCGTTCAATCAGGTCTCGTCACGCTTCGCAGAAGTGCCCGGCACCCAAGCGGACGAACTCGTGCTCTACTGCGGCCATGGCCCACGCGCGTACATGGCGGCGACCGCTCTCCGCAGCGCCGGACGTAGACGCATCGTGTATCTGACTGGGCACTTCTCTGGCTGGGAGCGCGCGAGACTGCCAGTGGAGCGCTAAGGGCTCACGGGCAACGCGCCGGTGCAAGGCGACTTCGGCGACGCGGCACCGCGCAGCGGCGGCCCGCCGTCACGGACCGCGACACTTGTCAGCCGCCGTGGCGAAGCGCTTGGTGACATGCCGGCCGGCCGCGCCGGCCAGGTGCAGGTGCACGGAGCGAGTTCACGCTCGGGGGCGAGCCGGGCGACATGAACTGCTAGGATCGCGCGCATGATGCGAAGAACACTTGTGGCAGCGGTATTGATTGTGGTGTTCGCGGCGGCAGGTGCCTGGGTACACGCCCAGAGCGGAGGGGCCGGCACGCTCGACACGCAGGACTACCTCGACATCCAGCAGTTGTACGCGCAGTCAACTGGGTCATCGACGCGGGTGATATCGAGGGCTACGTGGCCCTCTACACGCCCGATGGCTCGTTCAACACCTTCAACGGCGCTGAGGGCCTCCGGACGTTCATGAAGAACCGGTCGGCCGGGACCCGCCGGCACTGGAGCAGTAATCTGGTGATCGCGCCGACGGCGGGAGGCGGACGGGAAGGTCTATCTCCTGCTCGTGGATGTCGGCCACAAGCCGCCGGTCACAGCACGGCCGCGCGCTACGAAGACGAGCTCGTGAAGACCGCCACAGGGTGGCGCTTCAAGACGGACGACTACCGCGGACCCTGCGCCTGCAACGGCTTGAGTGCACCATCGCCTGGCACCAGGTGTGGCACGTCGGCGAGCCAGCGTCACGCCGCGAATCAGTGTAATCTCATTGCGCGATGCCTCATCCTGGTCGCGAGTTGAAGCGAGGCGGGCCCACGCTAGATCGCGCTCGGCCTGATGCTGGTATGGTGTCTGGGACTCGCGGCCCAGTCGGGAGGGCCGCGTGCTCTCGATGCGTCTAACCCGATCGGGACGTTTGTCGCGAGGGCGACGTGCGCGCGCACTACACGCCGGCCGACCGTGAGCTCGCGCAATGGGCGTTGGACGCCTGGCGCCGCGCGGCCGGACCAGCCCTCAGGCTGACCCCCGCGCCCGAGACCTCTGCCCGCGTTCGGCTGTACTGGGCAGGACCGTTGAGCGGTCATTACGGTGAGATGCGCGCCTTGCGGGTGGGCGGCCAGACCGGCGCGGCCGTCTACATCCGTCCAGACACGGCGGCTCTCGGACCCGACATCCACGCCCTCGCCTCGTCGGACCCGCTGTTTCGCGACGCGGTAGTTGTCTCCCTCACGTGTTTACACGAGCTCGGCCACGCGTTCGGACTGGAGCACACGGCGGAGTTCGGCGACATCATGTACTCATTCCAGTTCGGCGGCGACCTCGTCGAGTACTTTCGGCCGCTACCGTCGGGGATTGAGGGTCAGAGACGACATCATGCACCTGTCTGGACTCTCGGAGGCCGATGTCGTGACCGTCAAGGCCCTCTATCCGCCGATTCGCTAGTCCCCGAGCCACCGGAAGGGATCACATGTGCCATTCCGATAGAATCCACGCCATGAAGATACGAACACTCTTGCTGGTGCTGGCCGCGCTGTCGTCTCGGTGACTGCGGCCATGGCCCAGGTGAAGTCGCCGCAGGATTACCTGGGATTCCGTGTCGGCGACGACGGCAAGCTTGCCGACTGGCAGCAGATTACCGGCTACTTCGATCAGCTGGGCAAAGCGTCGAACCGCGTCCGCGTGGAATCGATCGGCCGGACCACGCTGAAGAAACCTTTTCTGCGAGTCGCCCACCTTGGCCAGCATCGCCGCGACCACCTCGCCGCCCTTGCGCGCGTACTGCGGCGGCGGCAACGTCAGCGTGACGTTCAGCGGCGTCGCGACGCCGGCTTCCTTGAGCAGCGCCTTGGCCTTCTCGGGGTCGTACGGATACAGGCTGGTGAGGTCGACGTAGCCCGCGTCGGTGGGCGCGAAGTGACTGCCGATCGGCTTGCCCAGCCCCTCGAGCACGCCGTCGATGAAGGCCTTGCGGTCGATTGCGTGCATCAGCGCGCGGCGCACGCGCACGTCGTCGAAGGGCTTCTTCTTGTTGTTGATGGTCATGATGCCCTTGCCCGCGGTGGCGCCGATCTCGACCACGAAACGCTTGTCGGCCTGCAGCTGCTTGAGCGCCTGCGGCGCGTCCAGCCGCGGCACGCCGTCGATGTCGCCGGCCAGCAGCGCCGCCACGCGCGCCGCGGGGTCGTTGATGAAGCGGAAGGTCACCTTCTTCAACTTCACCGCCTTGGCGTCGCGAAAGCCGTCCCATTTGGTCAGCGTGACCGAGTTGCCCTTCTTCCAGTCCTCGAGCCGGAACGGCCCGGTGCCGATCGGCTTGGTGGCGGTGTTGGCCGCGCTGTTCGGGTGCAGGATCACCGCGGTGTTCTCGCCCAGGCGGAACAGGAAGTTGCCGTCGGCGTTGTTCAACGTCAGGATCACCGTGTGCGAGTCGGGCGCGGCGATCGAGCTGATGTTGTTGAACACCGCGCCCTTGGCCTTGTTGGTGCTCTTGTCGTCCTTGGCGCGCTCGAAGCTGAACTTCACCGCTGCCGAGTCGAAGGCCTCGCCGTCGTGGAACTTCACGCCCTTCCTCAGCCTGAAGGTGTAGCTCCTGCCGTCTGGGTCCATCGTCCAGCTCTCGGCCAGCAGCGGCGTGACCGAGCCGTCGACGTTGATCTTCGTGAGGCCTTCGAGCACGTTGTAGTGCACGATCTCGCCGATCGCCGCGGCCGGCGCCATGGTCGGGTCCAGCCCCGTCGGCTCGAGCACCATGGCAATCGTGACGCTTTCCTTCTTGCCTTGCGCTTGGGCCGCCGGCGCAGCGAGCGCGACGGCGAGCGTGCAGGCGGCCAGCGCCGTGAGGGTGCGGCGGGTCAGGTTCATGCAGGGCTCCTGGTCGAATCGGTGGCAATCGTGCTGTCGATGGGGCTGGTCATCACACGTTCGGCCTCGTGGCAGGCGGCGCGATGCTCGCCGCCCAACGCGCGTGGCACCGGTGCGTCGCGCAGGCAACGATCCTGCCTGAACCCGCACCGCGGCGCAAAGGGGCATCCCCCAGTCGCATCCGGCGGCAGCGGCGGCAACGCGGGCAGCGGCTTGGCCACCTGTGCCTGCGGCTGCAGCCGCGGCACGGCCTCGAGCAGCGCGCGCGTATACGGATGCGCGGCGGCGCGGAACAAGGTATCCGGGTCACCCTGCTCGACGACGCGCCCCTGGTACAGCACGATGACCTCGTCGCACACCAGGTCGACCACCGCGAGGTCGTGGCTGACGAACAGGTAGGTGACGCCGAAGCGGTCCTGCAGATCCTGCATCAGGTTCAGCACCTGGGCCTGGACCGAGACGTCGAGCGCGCTGACCGGCTCGTCGGCGACGATCAGCCGCGGCCGCGTGATCAGCGCGCGTGCGATCGCGATGCGCTGGCGCTGGCCGCCGGAGAACTCGTGCGGGTACTTGTCGAGGTCGGTGGCGCGCAGGCCCACCGCGTCGAGCGCCTCGGGCGGCACGCTCGCGCTGCGCGGCGCGCGGCGCGCCCTGCAGCATCGCCAGCGGCTCGGCCACCGTCTGCCACACCCGGCGCCGCGGATCCAGCGAACCATAGGGATCCTGAAAGACCATCTGGAAGCCGGCGCGCGCCTGGCGCAGCGCCGCCGCGTCGAGCGCGGCCAGATCGTGCCCATCGAACAACACGCGCCCGGTGTCGGGCCGCTCGAGCGCCATCACCAGCCGCGCCAGCGTGCTCTTGCCGGAGCCGGACTCGCCGACCAGCCCCAGGCTTTGTCCGGCATGCAACGCGAAACCGATGTCGCTGAGCGCCTGCACCACCGGCGCCGGCCCGAACAGGTGTTCGCGCGGCAGGCGGTAGCGGCGGCTGACGCCGTCGACCAGCAGCAGCGGAGCGGCATCACCAGCCACGGACGATCTCGGGAATCTCGTGCACACGAATGCAGCGTGCCGCATGCTGCGGCGCCACGTCGACGGGCCGTGGCAGCGTGCGGGCGCAGGCGTCGACCACCCACTCGCAGCGCTCAGCGAACGGGCAGCCCGGCGGCAGGTCGGCGAGCTCGGGCACACGGCCGGCGATCGTGGCCAGGCGCGTGCCGCGCGCCAGCCCGAGGCGCGGCCGCGACGCGAACAAGGCCCGCGTGTAGGGATGCGCCAGACGCCGGAACACCGACTCGGTGCTGCCCGACTCGACCACGCTGCCGCCGTACATCACCATCAGGCGCCGCACCGTGCTCGCCATCACGCCGAGGTTGTGGCTGATCAGCAGGAGGCCCATGCCGCGTTCGGCAACCAGCCCGGCGATCAGGTCGAGCACCTCGCGCTGCACCGTCACGTCGAGCGCGGTGGTCGGCTCGTCGGCGATCAGCAGGTCGGGTTCGCAGGCCAGCGCGACGGCGATCACCACGCGCTGGCGCTGGCCGCCCGACAGCTGGTGCGGATAGGCGTCCAGGCGCCGCGCCGGCTCGGGCAGGCGCACGCGCTGCAGCAGCTGCAGCGCGCGCTCGCGGGCGTCGCGCGGCGACAGGCCGAGGTGCAGGCGCAGCGGTTCGGCGATCTGGTGGCCCACCGTGTGCAGCGGGTTCAGCGCCGTCATCGGCTCCTGGAACACCATGCCGATGCGCCGGCCGCGCAGCGCGCACAGCGCCGATTCGTCCAGGCCGACCAGCTCGCGCCCGTCGAAGCGGATCGATCCGGCCAGCCGCGCGCCTTCGGGCAACAACCCCATCAACGCCAGCGCGGTGATCGACTTGCCGCAGCCCGACTCGCCGATCAGACCGACGGTGTCGCCACGGTCGAGCGTGAACGACACCTCGCGCAAGGCATCGGCCGGGCCGCGCGCGGTGCGCAGCGTGACGCGCAGGTCGGTGACGGACAGAAGGGTCATGACACCGGCTCCCGTCCGGCCGATGACCTCACCCCACCGCCTCGGCCGCAATCTGCCGCAACGCCTGCTCGAACACCTCGGGCGGCTGGCCGCCCTGGATCAGGTGGCGGTCGTTGACGATGATCGACGGCACCGAGTGGATGCCCGCCTGCTGCCAGAATTGTTCGGCCGCACGCACGTCGTCGGTGTAGGCGCCGCTAGCGAGCACCTCACGCGCGGCTTCGACATCCAGCCCCACGGCACCGGCCAGCTCCAGCAGCACATCGTGGGCGCCCGGGTTGCGGCCCTCGCCATGGTAGGCCTTCAGCAGGGCGTGCTTGAGTTCGCGCTGCCGGCCGTGCAGGCCGGCCCAGTGCAGCAGCCGGTGCGCGTCGAAGGTGTTCCACACCCGCGGCCGGGCGCCGAACTGGAAGCCCACCGCGGCGCCGCGCTCGCGGATCGCAGCCTGGTTGCGCGCAATCTGCTCGGGCGTGGTGCCGTACTTCTTCGACAGGTAGGCCACCGTGTCAGCGCCCTCAGCGGGCATCGTCGGGTTCAGCTCGAACGGGCTGGAAGTGCAGTTCGACGCGGAGCTCGGGCCCGACCTTCTCGAGCGCCCGCTCGAGCGCGTTCAGCCCGACCGCACACCACGGGCAGGCGACGTCGGAGACGAAATCGATCTTCAAGTTCTTCATAGGCGGTAGTGCTCCATCAAATACGGCTCAATCGTTGAAGGTCGCGCGGGACCCCAAGCAAACACCGCGGATCCGGCTCCGCCGGTCCGCCGGTGTTGCCCCCTCGAGGGGGAGGCGGCCGCCAGGCCGACTCGGGGGTGGTCATCGTTTCCGCGCGAGTTTCGGGTCGAGCAGATCGCGCAGCCCGTCGCCCATCAGGTTCAGTCCGAGCACCGCCAGCGCGATCGCCACGCCGGGGTACACCGCCAGCATCGGCGCCTGGAACATCTGGGTCTGCGCCTCGTTGAGCATGCGGCCCCAGCTCGGCATCGGCGGCTGCGTGCCCAGACCGAGGTAGGACAACGCCGCCTCGGCGATGATGGCCGTGGCGAACTGGTTGGTGGCCTGCACGATCAGCACGCTCGCGATGTTGGGCACCACATGGTCGAGCGTGATGCGCCACGGGCCCTTGCCGGCGGCGCGCGCGGCGAGCACGTACTCGCGCGCCCAGATGGCATTGGCTGCGCCGCGCGTCACCCGCGCGAACACAGGAATGTTGAAGACACCGATGGCGACGATGCCGGTGATCAGGCCGGGCCCGTAGATGGCACCGAGCAGGATCGCCGACAGCAGCGCCGGGAAGGCGAAGGTGAAGTCCGACAGCCGCATCACCGCCTCCTCGACCCAGCCTCGGCGCGCCGAGGCCAGCAGACCGAGCGCGGTGCCGAGTGTGAAGCCGATCAGCACCGCGAACACGCCGACCATGATCGAGGCCTGCGCGCCGACGAGCAGCTGCGACGCGATGTCGCGGCCCAGGCTGTCGGTGCCGAACCAGTGCGCGGTGCTCGGGGCCTGCAGCTTGATCGGGATGTCGATCTCGGCCGGCGGGTACGGCGCCCAGGCGAGCGAGACGATCGCCGCGAGCAGCAACAGCATCGACAGCACGCCACCGACGGCGAAGCTCGGGTGGCGCAACGCCCGACTGACGAAGGCCGGCGCGATCGCGGCGGCTGCGACCGTGGGCGTGCCCGGCGCAGCGCTCACGCGTCGCTCGCCTTCAGCCGCGGATCGACGAATGCGTACAACACGTCGACGACGAAGTTGACCGCCACCACCATCGCCACCAGCAACAGCACCACGTCGCGCACCACCACCAGGTCGCGGTTGGCAACCGCCTGGAACACCAGCCGCCCGATGCCCGGCAGCACGAAGACGTTCTCCACCACCACGGTGCCGCTGATCAGGAACGCGAACTGCAGGCCGAGGATCGTGAGCACCGGGATCATCGCGTTGCGCAGCACGTGTTTCCACAGCACCGCGCGCCGCGTGAGGCCCTTGGCGCGTGCGGTGCGCACGTAGTCCTCGCGCAGCGTCTCGAGCACGGCCGAGCGCGTCCAGCGCGCCAGCACCGCGGCCTGCACCGCGGCCAGCGACACCGCCGGCAGCAGCAGCGACACCAGGCCCTCGCCCAGGCCGCCGCCATCGTCCTCGCGCCAGCCCGCAAAGCCGCCGGCGCTGACCCACTGCAGCTTCACCGCGAACAGCAGGATCAGCAGGATCGCGAACCAGAAGCTCGGCACCGCGATGCCGAGCTGGCTGAAGCCCATCACGCCCACGTCGCCGAGCCGGTTCTGGTGCGCGGCGGCGTAGATGCCGAGCGAGATGCCGATCAGCACCGTGAACAGCATCGCCATCACCGCCAGCGGCAGCGTCACCTGCAGGCGCTCGGCGATCAGCGTCGCGGTGGGCGTGTCGTAGGAGAAGCTGTTGGTGGTGCGCCCCTGCAGCAGGCCGGCGATCCAGTCCGTGTAGCGCGTCAGCGCCGGCCGATCCAGCCCGAGCTTGCTCTCCAGCGCCGCGATCGACTCGGGCGTGGCGGTGTCGCCGAGGATCACCTGCGCCACATTGCCCGGCAGCAGGTCGAGCACCGCGAATACCAGCATCGAGGCCACCAGCAACGTGGCCACGAAGGTCGCCGCCCGCTTGAGCAGGAAGACACTCATCGACTACGTCCGCCGGACGCGACACCGCAACTGCATCATGCGGTCTATCATGCCGCAAACAACGCACGCGGCGGCGCGACGCGGCGCCGCGAAACCCGGTATGCAAACGATCGACTTCGACACCCGCTCGGTGTTCATCGGCGGGCAATGGCAACCAGCCTCGTTCGGCCGCACGCTGCCGCTGATCAATCCGTCCGACGGCGCCGAGCTGACCCAGATCGCGCGCGGCAGCCCGGCCGAGATCGACGCCGCGGTACATGCGGCGCAGGCTGCGCTCGACGGGCCGTGGGGCAAGCTCTCCGCCGCCGAGCGCGGCCGCATCCTGCTGCGCATGAGCGCGCGCGTCACCGACCTGGCCGATGTGCTGGCGCGCATGGAGGCGCTCGACGTCGGCAAGCCGGTCAAGCAAGGCATGGCCGACGCGCTGGCGCTGGCGCGCTACCTGGAGTTCTACGGCGGTGCGGCCGACAAGGTGATGGGCGAGACGATTCCGTTCGCCAACGGCTACACCGCGCTCACGCTGCGCGAACCGCATGGCGTCACCGGCCACATCGTGCCGTGGAACTACCCGATGCAGATCATCGGCCGTTCGGTCGGCGCCGCGCTCGCGATGGGCAATGCCTGTGTGCTCAAGCCGGCCGAGGAGGCCTGCCTCACCGCGCTGGCGTTCGCGCGCATCGCGCAGGACTGCGGGCTGCCCGCCGGCGCGCTGAACGTCGTGCCCGGCCTGGGCGAGGAGGCCGGTGCGGCGCTGACCCGCCACCACGGCGTGCACCACATCTCGTTCACCGGCTCGGTCGCGGTCGGCCAGCTGGTGCAGACGGCCGCAGCGAAGAACACGGTGCCGGTGACGCTGGAGCTCGGCGGCAAGAGCCCGCAGATCGTGTTTGCCGACGCCGACCTCGATGCCGCGCTGCCGTTCCTGGTCAACGCCGGCATCCAGAACGCCGGCCAGACCTGCTCGGCGGCGTCGCGCATCCTGGTCGAGCAGCCGATCTTCGATCGCGTGGTCAAGCTGATGGCCGAGCGCTACCAGCGCCTGGTGGTCGGCCCGGCGATCAACGATCCGGATGTTGGCCCGTTGATCTCGG
>CAWFCV010000019.1:0-144584 GCA_963814435.1 uncultured beta proteobacterium | reverse complement strand
AAGCAACTCGATGGGTTTCCGGCTTGGTCTGCGCGATTTTGGTTACACGGAAGGCAAAAACATTGTCATTGAGTATCGCTGGGCGGAGGGGAATTACGCGCGGCTTGCCGAACTGGCGGCCGAGCTGGTTCGCTCCAACGTTGATGTCATCGTGACCCATGGGACCCCGGGAACCCGAGCGGCCAAGGGTGCGACCACGACGATGCCAATTGTCATGGCCGTCAGCGGCGACGCCGTTGTTACGGGCCTCGTCGTCAGCCTTCCCCGGCCGGGCGGAAATGTCACCGGATCGACCTTCTTTGGCCCGGAACTCAGCGCAAAACAGATCGAACTGCTCAAGGAAATCTTGCCGCGCATCACCCTGGTGGCTGCCCTCATGAATCCGGACAATCCTGTGATCGGGCCGATGCTCAAAGCGATTGAGATTACAACCAAGTCACTTAGGCTCGGACTTCAACAATTCGCAGTGCGGGGACCAAACGAGTTCGAGAACGCCTTTTCGGCAATGGTCCAAAAAAGCATTGAGGCGGTCGCGATCCAAGAGGATGGGATGCTTAACGCGAACGTCAGGACGGCTGGCGATTTAGCAATAAGAAAGCGGCTCCCCTTGGTTGGGAACACAGAAGTCCCGCAAGCAGGCGGCCTTTTGGGATACGGTGTGAACTTTCCCGAAATATTCCGCCGCGCGGCGTATTTTGTGGACAAGATTCTCAAAGGAGCGAAACCGGCCGATCTGCCGGTCGAGCAGCCTTCCGCATTCGACTTGGTGATCAACATGAAAACCGCGAAAGCGCTCGGTATCCAGATTCCGCAATCCGTGTTGCTGCGCGCCACCGAGGTGATTCAGTGACCGGTCTGGGCGGGAACTGACGCTCAGTCGCGGTCAGCCGAATCACCGCACCCGCTGCAGTGCTGACGCCTGGGCTGTCGTGGCGAAGGGCAGCAGAGGGTCGATTGCCGGCCCACACGAACGACCGCTGACCGGCACCCGATTCTTGTGGCTCTGGCGCTCCGGTCCTGCCCTGAGGTGACCGGCCGCTTCCAGTCGAGGCTGTGTGAAAACGCGTCCGTGGCGCAAATTCGGGGGTCCTTCGACCCTTGGCGTGATCGAGAAGATCGATCCTGGCGCGATTTGGAGGGTCGACGTTGCGCTGAACACGTCGCGCGCCGAGTTTCCACACAGCCTCAGTCTGAAGCGGACTGGCTGAGGTGTAGCGTGTAGGCACGTTGGTTGCCGCCGCTCTTTGCGTCGACGCGCTGTTCTCAAGACGGCTTCACGTGCAGCAAAACTGGCTACACGCGGCTGTTCATCGGCGCTGCGCTTGTTGCGGCTCCGCGATTTGGCATCGACGTTGCAACCGTTGGTGAGCGCGGTACGCATCTCTCGGGCAGCTGCGAGACGACTTGAGATGTCTCGGCACTGTTGAGACGATCTCAAGCGTCCGCGCAGGGGGCTGTTGCGCGGGTCGGCGCAGCGGCACGATGCGCGCAGGCGCTTCCCTTGGCAGAAGGTGGACACCGAACAGCAGCTTGATCTGCTGGGCGATGCACCTGCGACCAAGGTTCCGATCCCCGCGTCGCGAGCGAAGGCGAAGGCTGCGCCACCGTCCGCGGACGGCATTCCGAGATTGGTGCCGACCTCGCACATTGATGAAGACCCGGCCAACCCGCGCACCGAGTTTCCCGACATCAAGGTGGACGAGCTCGCCGACGACATCCGCCAGCGCGGCATCCTCGAACCGCTCGTCGTCCACGCTGCGAACGAGCATGGTCGGTACCTGCTTCACTTCGGCGCGATGCGACTTCGAGCCGCAGTGCGTGCAGGTCTGCATGAAGTGCCGGTGGTCATCCGCGATGCGCCGGCCGATCGCTACGCCCAGGTTGCCGAGAACTTGAAGCGGCACAGCCTCTCGCCGCTCGACCTCGCGCGCTTCATCCGCGACCAGGTGAATGCCGGTGACTCGCAGACGACGATCGCCAAGCAGTTCGGCATGAACCTCACGACCGTCGCGCATCACCTGTCGCTGCTGGAGCTGCCGCCGGTGCTCGACGACGCGATGAAGGCCGGTCGGTGCACGTCGCCCAGAACGCTGCACGAATTGAGCAAGCTGCACGAGCAGCAGCCCGAGCAGGTCAAGGCGTTGATCGATGGGCCGGGCGACATCACGCGCGAGGCAGTGGCGACATTGCGCGAGCGCGTGGACTCGTGTGCTCCCTCGCCTTCGACCAAGCTGATTGCCCAGGCGGTCGCCGTGTGCGGTCGGTTGGAGAGGCTGCTCGGCCGCATTGATCCGCTTGTGGGTGAGGCCGGCAGCGCCGATCTCGAGGCCCTTCGCGCGAAGATTGCGACGCTTTCGAGCTGGTCTCGGCAAGGGTCTGACGGTCAGACCTCATGAGGCCCGCTCTTTTCACCGTTGCCTGTTCGACGCCTTCGCGGCGCCTATTCGTCCGCTTTGCAGTTTCTGCGCGTCACCTGTCGTTCGCTCCTGGTTCGGATGCGGGTCACTCTTGGTTCTGTCTCTGTTCATTCGAAGCCAATCCTGTTTCTTTGAACGTAGGGCAGGATAGGCTGGCCGCCAGCGAACCGATGCACGCAGGGCGTGGCATCTCGGGGTTCTGCGATGCCGGGTTCCGCGAGTGACCGCGTCACTATCAGCCTGCGCGGCATCGGCGACGCCGTCCGCTCGGCAGCGGCCGGCCGTGGCTTGACGATCGCGGCGTTCGCTCGTGAGGCGCTGGTCAGCCAGCTCGACGAGGCACCACCACTGCAAGAGATGCCCGACGCGCCGGCGCCGCGCGCTCGCGGCACCGTCAAGCTCACGTGGCGCATGGACGTGCGCGCCGCCGAAGTACTCGCGGCCAACGCTCGCGCGCTGGGGCTGAGCTACGGCCAGTACGTTGGCTACCTGGTCAGCGCGGCGCCGTTGCCAGCGCCGGTGGCGCAGCGCGCCGCCGATCGTGCGGCTCTACAGGCGTCGACTGACCACATGGCGGTGCTGGTTCGCGAGATCAGCGAAATCCTTCGCCTGGCTCGCGCGGGCCGCTCGCCAGAGGAGGCGAAGCAGCGTACCGAGCACGTCCGCAACCTCGTCACCGACGTGCGCCGCCATCTGGACCTCGCGTCGTCGTTTCTTTCCGATCGTGGAGGTACGCCATGAGCACGACCTCAGTGGATGGGATGCTGGTTGCCTGGGGCGATCGGCTGTTCTACGGATCCAACCGCATCGTGCGCAGCAACACGCCGCGCCTGTCGCTGCATGCACAAGCCGGCGCGGTCCGTCAGCGCATCAAGGCCATCGTCGTGCGCAACGCGCCGCAGGTGATGGTCAAGGTGACCGGCGGCGGCCGAGGGATGGCCGCGATCGCCGCGCACCTGCGCTACATCAGCAAGTCGGGTCGGCTGCCCTTCGAGGACGACCGTGGCGAGGTGCGCCAGGGCAAGGAGGCGCTGAGCGACCTGGCGGAACAGTGGCGCTGCGGCGGCGCCCGCATCCCGGAGAAGAGCGAGCGGCGCGAGGCGTTCAACATCATGCTGGCGATGCCGGCCGGCACGAACCCGGAGATCGTGCGCCACGCGGCGCGCGAGTTCGCGAAGGCCGAGCTGGCAAACCACCGCTACGCCATGGTCCTGCACACGCACCAAGCCAACCCGCATGTCCACCTCGCCGTTCGCGCGGAAGGCCGCGACGGTCGGCGTCTCAATCCGCGCAAGCAAGACCTGCGGCGCTGGCGCGAGGTGTTCGCCGAGAAGCTGCGCTGCTTCGGGATCGAAGCGGAAGCCACGTCCAAGATCGCGCGCGGTAGCTTGCATCGGAACGAACGGCTGTGGGAGCGAAAGGCTTACGACGATGGCCGGACTGCGAGGCGTGCCGGGACCACCGACGCGAAGCTCACGCCGGCGCGGCGTCACGCGGCGCAGGCGTGGTGCGAGATCGCCAAGGCGCTCGCGTCGTCGGAAGACATGGCCGATCGCGAGCTGGGCCGGTCGGTCGTCAACTACGCGCGCTGGCTGCCGGGCGTGCGCTACAAGCCGCCGGAGAAGCAGCCGCAGCGCGAGCTGCCCGGGCTGGAGCGGACAGTAGTTCAGAAGGCGCGGCCTGATCCGGGTTGGGAGCGTTGAATCCGGCATGCTGCAGCTGCTGCCCGTCCGATCGACACGTTGCCAGAACGTGTCGATCATGAGCGCCAGGATCGACATGTTCCCAGTTCGGGAGAGAAGGACACAAGGTGTCCTCGCCGCCGGACGGGCTCGGGGGCAGGCCGCCCTGAGCAGCCTGCCCGAGCCCGACAGGGTGGCCGCGACGCGAGCCGCGTCAAGGGTTCGCTGCGCCGGGCTGTGCCCGCCCTTGACCCGCCTCGCGTCGCGCGGGAGTCAGTGCGAGTCGGCGCCGCGTGACTCACTCCACCGATCAAGGTCGGACCAGCGCCAGGCGACGGCGCCCGGCCCGAGGTGCACGGGCGCGGGGAAGGCCCCGCTGGCCACCAGTCGATAGATCGTCGAGCGGCCGAGCCCGGTCGCCAGCATCACCGTGGGCAAGCGCGCGAACAGGCGCGGCGCTTCAGCCGAGCGAGTAACGGCTAGCCGCGAGTTACTGTTGCGAACGGTGATCGATTCCACGGACAAAGAGTAGGCCATCGGGAGGTCGGCATCGGCGATGATTTCGGGCCATGAATCGTCGCGCTGCGGATCCACTGTAGGCGCTGCTGCAAGCCGGATCGGTTCTGGATTGGCTCCCAAAATCCAGCGGCGCGAGCCGGCGGGCCGCAGCCGGGAAAGTGCCATGCGAGGCGCGCAAGGGTCGCGGGAGTCACGAGCTCGCTTGAGTACGCGCCTTTGCGACGGCCGCCGACGACATGAAAAGCGCCTGCGTTGCGCGGTCCGGCGCGCTGTGCTCGACGAGCTTGCAAGGCGTCTGCGCCAGCCTCAGCGAATGCTCAAAGTGCGACCACTCGGGGTGGTGGTGCAGGCTGTGTTCGAGCAGGAACATCAGCTCGTTCAGCGAGCCGAGCACGCGCTTGCTGGCCGTGCGGCCGATTCGATGCTCGTGCATGTGATCGCATTCGGCTTGCACCGACGCGGCCGGAATCGCAAGCGCCGTGAGGATCGGTGGCAAGGCTTCGAGCAGCCGCGCAGGCAGGGTGCCGGCGCTCTTGGCCGGGACGATTACCGGCAGCAGCGTCCGCTCGCTGACGCACAGCACCAGGTGGTGCGGCCGAGCGACGAGGACGTTGGCATACCAATCGCCAAGCAGCGTCGTTGGCGCCACCTCGCCGTGCGGGGAGTCGGTCAAGCCACGCCGCAGCAGCTTGTGTGTGCATCGCAGGGTGAACATGCCGCCAATGGGCCGGGTCAGTTCACGACAGGGCTGATCCCAGCGACCACAAGGCTCATCGCGGGCGCAGCGAAGCCTTCAAGTCGGCCACTGTCGCCATCAACGTCATCGGCTCCAGCGGTGACACGTCCAGCCCGAGCCCGACGTAGAACGCCTTCGCTTCATCCGAGATCGCGTGCACCAGCATTCCACGGATGCCGATGCTGTCGGCGGCGGCCAACACGCGCAGTGCCGCGTCGCGGAACAGCGCGCGGCCGAGGCCCTTGCCCTGGAAGCTTTTGTCGATCGCCAGCCGACCGAGCACGGCAACCGGCACAGGATCGGGCATGTTGCGGCGGAATCGGCCCGTCGCGGCATCGGGCGCGACCGCGCTCGCAGCCAGGGTGTAGTAACCGGCGACGCGAGCGTCGTCGCAGGCGACGAACGTACGCGACGCACCGCTGGCCTGGTTCTGCATCGCGCGGCGGCGCAGCCAGTCGTCGAGCGAAAGCACGCCGCTGTCGAATTTGCCGAGCGCGTGCTGCGCGGTCAGCGGCTCTGGGGCGCGAAGCATCGCGACGGCGTCGGCGCGCTTGTCAGCCCTGTTCCCAAGGCGGCGCGCTCTTCATCGTGCGGCGCAGCCGTGCGTTCGGCTTCGCAGGCTGCTCCAGCAAGGCAAGGAACTTGTCGAACTTCGCAGGGCCAACCAGGATCAGCGCGCGGTCGAGCAGGGCCTCTTCGGCGGCGCGGCGCGCGGCGCCGAGGATGAAATCGGTGCGCGTCTTGCCGGCGGACGAGGCGGCGCGGTCGATGAGGTTGCGTTCCGCCGCGGGAATGCGCAGGTTCAGCGTCTCGCGCGGGGCGGGCTTTGTGGCAGTGGCGGGCTTCATGTCGGGCAAGTTCTGGTTGAGGCTGGATTCTATCGCGTCGTAACGCCGTTGTCATTACGGGCCACCTTGGGGCGGGTGTCGCGTTTTGACCGCGCCTTGGGCTTCGGTTCGATCGCGGACATCAGCACTTCGAGTGCCTGGCGCTTTTGCGGCATGTAGTCATGCCCGTCGTAGTGGCGGTACTGCACGCCCGTCATGCCGTGCGACTGAAGATGCCCGCGCACCTCACGACTGATGTCGTTGGCGGCGAGCAGCGTCTCGACGCCCGAGCGCACCCGCTTGAGCTGGAAGCCCGGCAGCGCCTCGGCGACGGTCTCGTGCGCCCAGTTGCTCGCGGTCGAGGGCTCGATTGGCAGTCGGCCGCCCGAGGTTGAGATGACGAACTCGCCGACGCGCGGGAACTCGCGCAGCGCTGCGGCGGCTTTCACCAGCAGCGGCACGATATGCGTTCGGGCGGGACGCCCGGGACGGCCCTTGCCGTCGTAGATCGTGATCGCGTCGGCCGTCGTGTCGAGCCAGCGCAGGCGGATCAATTGCTGCACGCGCTGCCCACCCGTCAGCAGGTGAAGGCGCAGGAACGCGCCGCGCGGGCCGTCGATGCGCTCGATGAAGGCCCAGTACGCGCGCAATTCCTCCAGCGACATCGGCCGCTTGTCGGCCGTGTCGAACGCAGGGTCGCGCTTCGTGTTCGCCACCGGATTGGATTCGATCTGGAAGGCGCGGAATGCGACCGGCAGCGTCGCCACGGCGCGCACGTCGATGGCGCACTGATAGGCCGCACGCAGATACGCGCGCAGCTTGTTCGCGGTGCGGCCGTGGCCCCGCTCGATCAGCCGGCGCAGGATGTCGAGGATGTCGTCGGACCTGACTTCGGCGGCGGGCTTCTCGGCGATCTTCGGCCATGCCTCGGCCACATGGTTGCGGAAGATGTTGGCCGCGTCGGCATGGCTGCGCCGGCCCTGCAATCGAAGGTGGCCGGTGTAGGTTTCGAACAAGCACGCGAGGGTACGTGTCGCGCGCTCCGCCTGTGCCTCCTTGCGCGCTTGGAACGCGGTGCGTTCCTCGACGCGCGCTTCGCGCAGGCCGCCGGAGTGCTTACGTTGTTGGTGTTGCGTCGACAGTTGGCGGCAACGCTCCCGCGCTGCGGCGGTCGAAAAGCCGAGGCGGCTCGGTTCGAGCTTCTTCGGTGGCGCACCGGGATCGAACGTCCCGATGGGCTCGCGGTGCGTGCGTCCTTCATGCGAGAAGCGCCAGTAGAACTGGACGCTGCCGTCGGTGAGCTTGCGCGCTTGCAGCGATCCGCCGCTCGCGAGCTTCTCGATCGTCAAGAATGCGCCAACATCGAGCGACCGAAGGCTCGTGATGTTGGACTGGGGTGCTGCCATGCTCTCGCTCCTGCTTTAGCCGATGGAACGGACACGAGCATCTGGTGCCAGGGAGCGCGAATGGCTGCCGATCGCATAGTCCGCGCCGATTTCTGGTGCCAGTCTGGTGCCAGTCTTCGGTGGAATGGTACGGGATCGATTGGAACAGTGGTGTATCTAAGCCGTTGATTTACATGGACCTGTACGTCCCGGGATGTATCAAGAAATCCTAGGAAAAGTAACTCTTAATCCGTTGGTCGCAGGTTCGAATCCTGCAGGGCCCACCAATTCAATCAACGGCTTGAACCGTTCGGCTGGGCCGGGGTTCACGCACAGTGCACCGAGCGTCAGCGCGGACCGCGTCATGCGCCATGGCATCGATCCCTGCTCTGCCCGACGCGACCGTGTCTCAGGTGCCGCGGCGGGCGTGGACGTCATCCGGTACCACACGAACGAGCCGCAGCAACGTCAGTTCCGGGCGCGTTCCCAAACGCACCGGCGGTCCCCACGACCCCGTGCCTGCGCTGACATAGACCCACATCCGCCCGCTGCGCGACAATCCGGCCACATGCGGCGCATGGACCAGACGCACGGCCAGCGTCCACGGGAAGAACTGGCCGGCGTGGGTATGCCCAGACAGTTGCAGATCAAACCCTGCCTGCTCGCCCAGTGAGGCGAGCTTCGGGTTGTGAGCGAGCAGCAGGCGAAAGGCCGTGCCAGCAGCCGGTGCCGATGCCAGGTCGGGCCGCGGCGATTGGTGCGGGTCGGTGAGCCGCACGGCGGGGTCGACCACGCCGCCGACGATCAATCGCGCCTGCCCGCGGACGATCGTGCGATGCTCGTTGCGCAGCACCTGCAGCCCGAGCGATTCGAACTGCGTGGTCCATGGTCCGGCACCCGAGTAGTAGTCGTGATTGCCGAGCACCAGGTAGGCACCGAATCTGGAGGTCAGCTCGGCCAGTGGTGCCACGCCGGCGGCCAGACGCGCCACCGAGCCGTCGACGATGTCGCCGGTCAAGGCCACCAGATCGGGCGCCAGCCGATTGCTCATGCGCACCACCCGCCGCACATAGGCCGCCCCGATCGTCGGCCCGACGTGCAGGTCGCTGATCTGGACAATGCGCAGCCCGTCGAGATCGGGTTCCAGTGCTTCGATCGGAATGTCCACATGACAGACGTGCGGGCCGCGCAGCGCCGCCAGCGCGCCCAACCCGAGCGCCGCCAGCGCGCCCCACAACACCACGCTCGGACCGACGTTCGCCACCACGGCGTGCAGGTGCAGCGCTTGGAGTAGGCCGCCGGAGGCCCACAGGAGCGCATCGCGCACCAGCGAAAGCAAGATCACGTACGTGAGCCAGCCCATGCTCAGATAGCTGGCAGCGTGCAGCAGGTCGTCGGCCCGCGTGTGGTTTTGCCGGTCGTTGACCCAATAGATCACCGGCACCAGCCACACCAGCACGAAGGGCACCGCCAGCAGCCAGCGTGGGCCGGCCGTTTCGGTCAGACGCCAGGCCGCGTAGGCGTACGCCAGCCCCAGGATGGCGCTCAGCGCCATCACGAAGGGGTTCAGCAGGCGCCTCATTGGCGCAACCCTGGCAGCGCCGCGTGCTTGGAAACGACGGCACCCAAACCGCCGGCAATCAGCGCGCTGACGTCGATCAGCACGGGCGCCAGTGCAATCCCACCGGGCGAGGCCAGGTAGCGCGGCGCCCACACCGGATCGAACTTGGCCTTGTAGCGCCGCAAGCCCTCGAAGTTGTAGAAGTGCTCGGCGTGGTGGTAGATGAAACCTCCCACTTGGCGCCACCAGGCGCCCTCGGCATGCGACTCGAGTCCGGCCAGCGGTGCCAGGCCGAAATTGAACCAGCGAAACCCCTGACCGCGACCCCAGAGCAGAAGTTCGGCAAACAGGAAGTCCATCGTTCCGTTGGGCACGTCCGGTTGATGGCGCATCAGATCGATCGACAGCTCCTCATGGTCCGCGCCGAGCCAGACGTTGGCGAAGGCGACGATGTGGCCGTCGCGGCGAACCACCGCAACCGGGAAGCGCCTCATGTAGTGTTCATCGAACGAGGCTGTCGAAAAGCTCTTCTCGTGTGTGGCCTTGCGCTCGAGCCAGGCCCGCGAGATCCGGGCCAACGCCGGCAGCGCGGGCGGCACCGCATCACGGGGCAGGAGCTCGAAGCGACAGCCACCTCGCAGAAGCTTGGCGCGCGCCTGGCGAAGCTCGCGACGGGCCGGCGTGTCGAGGCTGAAGGCGGACAGATCGACCCGCGCCTCTTCGCCCAGGGGGGTGAGCGTCAGGCCGAGTTCGGCATACAGTTCGCGCCAGTCCTGACGGGTCTCGAAGAACACGCACCAGCCGTCGGCACGGTCGCACATTTCGCGAAAGCGCCACGCCAGCTCGCGCACCCCCGGTTCGGCGCCGATGGGGTCGCCCATCACGATCCAACTGCGTCGCCTGCGTCCATACATCAGGAACGCGTCGCCGGCGGCACTGAACAGCAATGCCTTGTCGCCGCGGTAGACGAGGTTCGCGTAGGTCCAGGCCGATCGCTCGACCAGGGGTCGCGCGCGTTCGATCTCGGCGTCCGCAGGCACCATCGGCTCGGCGGGCGGTGGACGGATCATGCGGCGCAGCGTCAAGAGAACGAACACGCTGACGGCACCGACGGCGGCGCGCATCGAGCGTGACGCCTCGGAGGGCCACGCGACCTCCCACCAGGGTTGCGCCATCCAGGCCGCATCCCGGTACGCGAACAAGGTCAACCACGCCGATCCGGCGAGCACGATCAGGCATGAGCCGGCCCAGGCGGGCGTGAAGGGCCCATCGAGCAATGACGACGTGCGATAGAACTGCCGCCGCAGCGGCAACAGGATCAGCAGCGTGGTGCCGAGGACGGTCGCTTCTTCGAAGTCCCAGCCCTTGAGCAGCGAAAGGCCGGCGCCGGTGCCGAGCATCACCACGGCGAGCAGCCACGCTCCTTCGAGCCGTCGCTGCAGGCCGTGCGCCACGATGAGCAGCCCAGCACCGATCAGGCTGGCAAGGAAGTGGGAGGCCTCGACGACCGGCAGCGCGAGGATCCCTTGCACGGCAGCGAGCCGTCCCATCGCGGCCGGCAGGGCCCCCGAGGCCAGAAGGATCGCGCCCGACACGAAGGCCAGCGCCGCCAGCAGCGAGGGTGACATCGCGGCCAACGCACGGCCGCCGTGCCCGAGCCACGCGGGCCACGCCGGGCGCGGTCGCAGGCCCCCACGGACGCCGACAAAGACCGCCGCCACCAGCAGCGGCAGGACCAGGTAGATGGCGCGAAACGCCAGCAACCCGGCCACCACATCGCGCGTGGCCATGCGCGGCGACAGGAGCAACACCATCACCGCTTCGAACACGCCCAGCCCTCCGGGGATCTGGCTGGCGGTCCCGGCGATCAAGGCCACCAGGAACAGCGGCAGGAAGGCTGCGAAGCCGAGACCGGCCGCCGACGGCAGCAGCACAAACAAGGCCATCGCCATCAGACACAGGTCGCAGGCAGAGATGCCGATCTGTCCGAGCGTCAGCTGGGGCGACGGTAGATCGAACTGCCAGGCCCCGAACGCAAGCGGGCGACCGCGCACGCCAAGGGCGATCCAGGTGGCCAGCACGGCCAGCAACAACAGCCCAAGAGGCCAGCTCGTCGTGGCACCGAGGCCCAGCGATGACGGAACTTCGAACGGCTGGAGCACGAACAAGCTGCCGCCCAGGAACAGATAGCCGAGCCAGAAGCCGAGGCTGCAGAACAGCACGACGCGGGTGATCTGCCCCGCAGGGATCCCGATCGACGTGTAGAGCCAGAAGCGCACGGCGCCGCCGGTGAGCAGCGTGTTGCCGAGGTTGTTGCCGAGCGCCCCGGAGATCAATGCCACCGCGGCGACGTCGCGCAGCGCGGTCGGGCGGCGGACGAAACGCATGGCCAGCACGTCGTGGCCGATCGTCACCAGGTAGCCGGCGACCGTGAGCGCCAGCGACAAGGCCAGCCGATCGGCCGGCAGCGTTGCCACGGCGGCCACGAAGTCCTGATAGCGGTGGCCCTGGAGTGATTGGTGCAGCGTCCACAGCGCGAGCCCGAAGAAACCGACCCCGGCCAGCGGCAACGCGAGCTTCAGCGCGCGGCCGGCTCGCGCCAAGCCCCGCTGCAGCCGCGGTGCCTGGGCGGGCGGCGCGGAGTCCGCCGCGTCAACGACCGCCACGGTGGCGTTCACCCTCGGCGAAGACATGCAACGAGTCGCCCGCGACGCTCACGGCCGCGACACGAGTCGGTGCCGATGCGATTCGATGAGCACGTGCTGCCGGTCCGCCACGCCGTTCCTGCGTCGGCACGAGGTCGACGATACCGCGCTCTGCGTTCGCACGAGGTCACTACGAAGCCGATGATGTGGATGCATGCACTTGCGAACCGACCGCCAAGCCTGAGCGAAGTCCCGAATGTAGACCGGCTCAGCGCTCCCCGCCGCATCGGAGCAGCGCCGCACGTGCCACGGCGACGCGTTAGAGTGCGCCGATGGACTCGCCCGATCTGCTGATCCGCCGCGTTGCCATCGACACCTGGCGCGAAAGCGTCGTCTACCTGCACCGCGACTGCGCGGTCGTGCGCGCCGCCGGTTTCCAAGCCCTGTCGAAGGTGATGGTTCGCGCCGATGGCCGGTCCATCAGCGCGGTGCTGAACGTGGTCGACGACGACGCGATCGTGCAGCCCGGCGAGTTGGGCTTGTCCGAAGACGCCTTCGCCCGGCTGAATGTCGAGGCGGGTCGCGCCGCCAAGGTCGCGCCCGCCGAGCCGCCGGCGTCCCTGTCGGCATTGCACCGCAAGATCGCCGGCGAGCGTTTGTCGCGTGAGGACCTGCACGCCATCGTCAACGACATCGCCCAGGCCCGCTATTCCAAGATCGAGCTGGCGGCGTTCGTCGTGGCCACCAATGGCTACGACCTGGAACGCGACGAAGTGCTGTACCTGACCGAGGCCATGATCCAGGTCGGCCGCAGGCTGGACTGGCAGCATGCCGTGCGCGGCGGGCCGGTGGTGGACAAGCACTGCATCGGCGGTATCCCCGGCAATCGCACCTCGATGCTGGTGGTGCCGATCGTCACCGCGCACGGCATGCTGTGCCCCAAGACCTCGTCACGGGCGATCACCTCGCCGGCCGGTACGGCCGATACGATGGAGGTGCTGGCCAAAGTGGAGTTGCCGTTCGAGCGGCTGCAGCAGATCGTGCGCGACACCAACGGTTGCCTGGCCTGGGGCGCTACCGCAGAGCTGTCGCCGGCCGACGACATCCTGATTTCGGTCGAGCGGCCGCTCGGCGTGGACTCGCCGGGGCAGATGGTGGCGTCCATTCTGTCGAAGAAGATCGCGGCGGGCTCCACCCACCTGGTACTCGACATTCCGATGGGCCCGACGGCCAAGGTGCGCTCGATGCCGGCGGCGCAGCGGCTGCGCAAGCTGTTCGAATACGTCGCATCGATGCTCAACCTGCAGCTCGACGTGATGATCACCGACGGCAGCCAGCCCATCGGCAACGGCATCGGCCCGGTGCTCGAGGCGCGCGACGTGATGCGCGTGCTGCGCAACGACCCTGCGGCGCCGGCCGACCTGCGCGAGAAAGCACTGCGCCTGGCGGGCCGCGTGATCGAGTTCGACCCCGACGTGCGCGGTGGCGACGGCTGGCGCATCGCCCGAGACATCCTCGAATCCGGCCGCGCCCTGGCGCAGATGGAGGCCATCATCGACGCCCAGGGCCGGCGCACCGACGTGCCCACGCTCGGCGAGTTGACGCACGACGTCAAGGCCGAGCAAGCGGGCGCGGTCAGCGCGATCGACAACCTGCGCCTGGCCCGCATCGCCCGCCTGGCCGGGGCGCCGCAGGTCAGCGGCGCGGGGGTGGACCTGCTGCGCAAGGTCGGCGACCCGGTGCGCGCCGGTCAGGCGCTCTACCGCATCCACGCGCGCTACGCCGCCGACCTGGGCTTTGCGCGCGAGATGGCCGTTCGCGACAGCGGCTACCTGCTGGGCGCCGATCAGAAGGCCGCCGGATGAGTCGGCAGCCCTCTCCTGGCTGCGTGCTGGCCTTCGACGACGAAGGCGAAACCGCCGTGGCGCTGGCCCTGGCGCTGGGTGTGCCGCTGGCACCGATCGAGCGTCACCGGTTTCCCGACGGCGAGTTGAAGCTGCGCCTGCCCACCGTGCTGCCGCCCGGCGTCGTCGTGCTGCGCAGCCTGCACCGGCCCAACGAGAAGCTGGTGGAACTGATGATCGCTGCGCCGGCGGCGCGTGAGCTGGGCGCAAGGCGATTGCTGCTGGTCTGCCCCTACCTCGCCTACATGCGCCAGGACGCGGCATTCCTGGCCGGCGAGGCGGTGAGCCAGCGCCACATCGCCGGATTGCTGGCCAGCCGTTTCGACGGCGTGCTCACGGTGGACCCGCACCTGCACCGCACCGCTTCGTTGCAGCAGGTGATGCCCGGCTGCGAGGCGGTGTCGCTGTCGGCCGCGGCACTGCTCGGCGCGTGGGCCGCGCAGCGGGTAGCTCGGCCCCTGCTGCTGGGGCCGGACGAGGAATCGGCGCCGTGGGTGGCGCAGGCGGCGCGGGCCTGCACCCCACTCGCCGACCACGGATGCTGCGTGAAGCAGCGCCACGGCGATCGCGAGGTCCTGGTCACGTTGCCGAGCACGCCGAACTGCCGCGGCCGGGCGGTGGTGCTGATCGACGACGTCGCCAGCACCGGCCGCACGCTGGCCGCCGCGGCGCGGCTCGCGCTCGCCGCCGGGGCCCTGTCGGTGGACGTGGCGGTGACGCACGCGCTGTTCGTTGGCGATGCCGTGGCCGCTCTGAAAGCCGCAGGGGTCGGCCGGATCTGGAGCACCGACAGCGTGACGCACGCCAGCAATGTCATTTCGGTCGTGCAGCTGCTGGCGGCCGCGCTGCGGCAGAGCTGAGCTGACGCCGATACCTGTCGGACAAACACCGCGGCTGGAAAGTGTCGTGCGACATCTTTGAACGTTCGTGCTGGCTCCCGCAACTCAGTTGGCATTGGGGCGTCGCCCCCCAACAAGCGTGGAGTCAGCACCATGAACAACCCGTTCGCCGGTGGCCACCGACAGCTTTTCGACGCACAAACTTCCGGGCTCTCGAGGGCGTGGCGGGTGGCCGCCGAAACGGCTGCCGGACGCCGGCCTGGGGCCAACGACGATGGCCGAGCGGCCAACGTGCTGCAGGGCGCCTGGGGCGCACTGGCGCTCTTCGCCGCGGGCGCGGCAATGGCGCTTATCTTCATGGCTCCCCCGTCGGAGCCGGATCCCGAACCAGTCGTTGTCACCGCACCGGCCGCGCCGTCGAAGGCCGCTGCCGAAGCGAGCCGGGAGCAAGTGTCCGGGTCTCGTCAATATCGATGAAGTCTCTGCGCGGCTACCGGATCGGCCCGTAGCCCTGTGTCACCTGCCCCGGGCACGCCGGCGGACAAGCGTCCATGCCGGGGATGCCGAGCGCTGGCTGGCCACGCCCTTCGCGTGCCCGCCAGCCGGGATACTTGAAGAACAGGTTGTTGAACACACCCCCCGGGTCATAGTCGATGCTGCGTCCGGGGTACTTCGCACGCCACTCGTCCATGATCTCGCGCCCGCTCTTGTACCAGGGCACACGCACCGTCAATCGGTACAGCGACTGGATCACGTGGCCGCGCGAGCCGGTTTCGGGCCACATCAGGTCGCCCTTTTCGACGTCCCATGCGGGCCGCAGCTTCCAGAACTCGCGCCCGACGACGTCGCCGAAGATGAACAGACGCCCGTCGTGGATCGCGAACTCGGTCGGATCCGAGCCGAGCTTGACGCCGTAGGCCGCGCCGTCGGCGCAAAAGCCGCCGTACTGTGGTTCGTACTTCCCCGGCTCGGCGACGAAGCGGCGTCGGTTGTCCTCGCTCGCGAAGTAATAGGTGACGCCGTTGAACTGCGCCGAGAGTTCCGGGTAGCCGCGCACGGATTGGCCGACGCTGAAGTAGGCGACCGGGTCGTGACCGAGCAGCATCAGGTCCTCGCCGCGGTCGGTGCGCACCGTCGCATAGCGCACACCGCAACCGGCGAGCAACATCAAGGCGGCCGATGCCGCCGAAAACCGGATCGCGCGTGGGTTCATGGTGTCTGCGCAGCGTTCGTTCAGGCTGAATGCTAGCTGGGCTGCCGGGTGCGCGTCGCGCGCCGCGCGCCAATTGCGTGAGGCACCCCCGGTCACCCGGGGCGACCGCCGCGTCGGCGCGCCGGCGTTCGGTCGGGCTGGGGGGCCCTCTCGGTGGCGGCGCCTCCCCCCCCGAGGCGGGTGCCCGGCGCGGCCGTCTACGGATTTGGAGGGTGCCAGGCGAAAGGGCGCATGGCTAGAGTCGTGCCATGCCAGACCCGACAGCGCATGCCATCGTGAGCGAGTCCTTGCGTTTGCGGGCCTCGCATGCTCATGCGCCCGCAGCCGACGTGCTCGATCTGGTGATGCTGGGGCGCCAGTACCGATTGATCGACTTCGGCGAGCACCTTGTGCCGCCCGCGCCCTTCGCGCTGCTGGTGGCCGAGGCCGTTGGCGATCACATGACCTGCGCAGAGTGGGAAGCGTTCACCGGCCCGAACGCCGATGCGACGCTGCGCGCCACGCTGCAGCTTCAGTACGCGCTGAACGTCTGGCCGAAGTTCCTGGAGCGCTACAGCGTGGGGTAGGCGCCAGTTGCGCAGTCACCGCGGTCTTTCTTGATCCACCGCCGGCCGGGTGGTCGGCGCAACCTCGCTACGGGTCTACCCTGGCGCGCGCCGACACCCTGGCGTTGTTCCTCGTAGCCCGGCGCGCGCTGCCGCGTTAACCTTTTGTTGGCGGGAGGCGTTGAAGGGATTCGTCATGGGGCCGGCAAAGCAAACCATCGTGCTTGGCGCGTGCCTGATGGCGCTGGCCTGGCCCGCGCATGGCGCCGACCTCAACCCGGTGGCGCAAAAGGAGATCACGCAACTGCTCGAACGCGTCGAGGCTTCCAACTGCAGCTTCAATCGCAACGGCACCTGGTATCCGGCGCGCCGACGCGCGCAAACACCTGCAACGCAAGCTCGACTACATGGTCGAGCGCAAGATGCTCGGCACGGCCGAGGAGTTCATCGCCAACGCGGCGTCGGAGAGCAGCATGTCGGGCAAGCCGTACCTGATGCGCTGCGGCAACCAGGAAGTCGTGGCCAGCGCGACGTGGTTGAATGCGGAGCTGAAACGGATCCGCACGCCCAACTGAATGTCCAGTTTCCACGGCGCCGCAGGCGCGCAGCGCCTCGCCTATGCACTGCTGTTCATCACCCCGGCGCTGTGGAGCGTCAACTACCTGGTGGCGCGCTGGGCGCCGGGCGTGATCGCGCCGCACATGCTGGCGCTGGGGCGGTGGGTGGTGGCGGCCATCGTGCTCGGCGCCGCGTGCGCGCCGCAGCTGTGGTCCAGGCGGCGTGCGATCCGCGCGGAATGGCGCCAGCTCCTCGTGCTCGGTGCCCTGGGCATGTGGGTCTGCGGCGCGTTCGTGTACATCGGTGGGCGTTCCACCTCGGCCGTGAACATCGGCCTGCTGTATGCCGCCTCGCCGGTCCTGATCGCGCTGGCGTCGGCGCTGTGGTTGCACGAGCGGATCGGCTGGCGCCAGGCGCTCGGCGTCGCGCTGGCGCTGGCCGGCGTGCTGCACATCCTGCTGCGCGGCCACTGGCCCGAACTGCTGGCGTTGCGCATCAACCCGGGCGATGCCTGGGTGGCCGTGGCGGTGCTGTGCTGGACGGTGTATTCGCTGCTGCTGCGCGCCTGGCCATCGGCGTTCAGCCCGCTGGCGCGGCTGACGCTGACGGCGTGCGGCGGCATCGTGGTGCTGCTTCCGTTCACGCTGTGGGAGGCAGTGGCGTGGTTGCCGAGCGAGTGGTCCTGGCGCAGCGTGGCGCTGGTGGTGGCCGCTGCGCTGCTGCCCGGGGCGGGTGCCTACGGAGCCTACTCGTACATGCAGCGCGAGCTCGGCGCGGCGCGCGTGGGCCTGGTGATGTACCTGGGCCCGCTGTACAGCGCGGTGCTGGCCTGGGTGGTGCTCGGCGAGCAGATCGAGGTGTTTCACCTCGTCGGCGGTGCGCTGATCCTGCCCGGCATCTTACCTCGGCACCCGAAAATGACGGACGATGTGGACGTGCCTGCCCGTACACCGGGTGGGCGTCGATCTGGAGGCAGCGGCATGAACATCCGATCAGTTTGGCGAATCGGGCTCGCGGCTCTGCTGGTGGGCTGTGCCCACTACGGCCCCGGCGATCTGCGCGCAGGCCTCAGCGAGGCCGAGGTGACGCAGCAGCTCGGCGCAGCCACCGGGCGCTACAGCCTGCCCGACGGGCGCACGCGACTGGAATTCGCACGCGGGCCGTACGGCCGCCACACCTGGATGGTCGACCTCGACTCGTCCGGCCGGCTCGTGCAATGGGACCAGGTGCTCGATCCGCGAAACTTCTCGGCCATCAATCCCGGTCAGTCGCGCGACGAGGTGCTGCGCGCCTTGGGTCGGCCCGGCGAAGTCGCTCGCATGATGCGCGACGGGCAGATCTGGTCCTGGCGGTACTACAACAACGACTGTCTGTGGTTCCAGATCTCGCTCGACGCCGCCGGCGTGGTCACCGGTGCCGGCTACGGCATCGAGCCGCGCTGCGATGCACCGAACGAGAAGAGTTCGTGATGGCTGTGACGCTGTACGGCATTCCAAACTGCGACACCGTCAAGCGCGCGCGCGTCTGGCTGGCGGAGCACGGCGTCGACCATCGCTTCCATGATTTCAAACGCGACGGCGTGCCACCCGACCGGCTGGACGGCTGGATGCGCGCCGCGGGCTGGCAGCGGCTGCTCAACAACAAGGGCGCCACGTGGCGCAAGCTGGACGATGCCGTGCGCGATTCTGTGACCGATGCGTCCTCGGCGCGCGCGGTGATGCTCGCCTCCAGCAGCGTCATCAAGCGGCCGGTGGTGCAGTGGGGGGATGGCTCGATCACCGTGGGCTTCGACGCCGCCGACTGGGCTGCTCGCGTCGCCTAGGCAGGCCTCAGCGTGAACGGCGCCGTGCCGCTGGCGCGGCCGTTGATGCGCAGCTCCAGATGGTGTCGCCCGGCGTGGTCGCGCCGTGTGGTCACCGCACGCAGCGACTGACGTTTCAGCAGCGTGCGGGTCTCGCCCGGCGCCAGCTCGATCTCCCAGCCCTTGAAGACCTTGGGCGACAGGCTGCCGTCGGCCAGCCGGCGAAACCACGCGTAGTCGATCGCCAGCGACTGCGTGCTGCGCGAGCGTGACAGCAGCGTCACCTGCAGTGTCAGGCTGCCGCCCACCGTCGCGCGTTGGGGCGTCACCGAGAACACGACCTCACCGCGCAGCGCCCGGCCATGGCCCCAGGCCTGCAGCAGGCGCGGATGGCAGCGCTTGATGAGGCTGCGGCTGGCATGGCGCAATAACGCGATGCGCTGCGCGCTGGCGCCCGGCAAATGCGTCTCGACCCATTCGGCCACCAGTTCCGGGTGGTCTTTGGCGATGTCGTTCAGGTGATTGGCCACGCTGCGGCGCACGGTGTCGCTCGGGTCGTCCTGCAATGCCCGCAGCAGCGGCAGCGTCGGCGACGGGTCGGCAATCAACGCCTTGAGCCGCATGCCCCAGGGCAGTCGCGGCCGGCTGCCTTCGCTGACCAGCCGGCGCACGTGCGCGCTCGGATCGCGGGTCCAGCCGCGCAGCGTGGCGAAGCAAAGCTCGGGGTGGCGGGCGATGAACGGCCGGATCGCGAACTCCGCGGTGAAGCGCTGGGTCAGCGCGTGCAGCAGCGCCAGCGCGCGCTGCGGCTCGTCGATGCCGCGTCGGGCCACGAACTCGCCCACCGCCCACAGGCCCCAGCCCGACAGGCCGTTGTCGGCCCGAGTCGGCGGCGCTGCATCGCCATCGGACGGTGCTGGCGCCAGGCTGCGCTCCAGCATGTCGGCCGCCACCGCGAACTCGGCCGGCAGGGTCGCCTCGAGCGCCAGGCACAGGTGCATTGCCCGCGCCTTGAGCTCCAGCGCCTCCAGGCCGTCGAGCGCCAGCGACTCGAAGCGGCGCTGGTCGAATGACGGATTGGCCCGCTGCAGGTGGCGGCCCATCGCCAGCACGGTGGCGGCGCTGATCAGGTGCTTGAACGGCTCGGCCATGGCTGCCCATCGGTCTCAGACCGGCACGAAGAACGTGCGTGAATGCATTGAATTGGTGCTGGCGTTAGCCCACCGATCCCGAAATGGTGCCGATTGCCCGCACCAATCCAGGCACAAGGCTTGCGAACACGGTGCGGCCTTTGCGCGCCGGCGGTGCGCACAGACGAGAGCAGCGTCGGGTCGCGGGAGGGTCGTCGGCATGGAATCGGTCAAGCAGGGCAGTGACACCCTGTTCATTTTGCTGGGCGCCATCATGGTGCTGGCCATGCACTCGGGTTTCGCGTTCCTGGAACTCGGCACGGTGCGCAAGAAGAACCAGGTCAATGCGCTGGTCAAGATTCTGGTCGATTTCGCGGTCTCGACGATCGCTTACTTCTTCGTCGGCTACGCCGTGGCCTACGGGGTGAATTTTTTCACCGGAGCCGAGGCGCTGGCCGCGAAGAACGGCTACGAACTGGTGAAGTTCTTCTTCCTGCTGACCTTCGCCGCGGCAATACCGGCCATCGTGTCGGGCGGTATTGCCGAGCGCGCGCGTTTCGGGCCGCAGTTGATCGCCACCGCGGTGTTGGTGGCGCTGATCTACCCGGTCTTCGAAGGCATCGCGTGGAACGGCAAGTTCGGGGTGCAGGCCTGGATCAAGGGTTTCGCCGGCGCCGAGTTTCACGACTTCGCCGGCAGCGTGGTGGTGCATGCCGTAGGCGGCTGGATCGGCCTGACCGCGGTGCTGCTGCTCGGCGCGCGCGCAAACCGGTATCGCAAGGACGGCGGGATGAGTGCGCATCCGCCATCGTCGATACCGTTCCTCGCGCTCGGTGCATGGATCCTGGCAGTGGGCTGGTTCGGCTTCAACGTGATGAGCGCGCAGACGATCGACAAGATCTCCGGCCTGGTGGCGGTGAACTCGCTGATGGCGATGGTCGGCGGCACGCTGGTGGCCGCGCTGATGGGCAGGAACGATCCCGGCTTCGCCTACAACGGGCCGCTGGCCGGGCTGGTGGCGGTGTGCGCGGGGTCCGATGTGATGCACCCGGCCGGCGCGCTGGTGGTCGGCGGCATCGCCGGCGCCATCTTCGTCTCGCTATTCACGCTGACGCAGAACAAATGGAAGATCGACGACGTGCTCGGCGTGTGGCCACTGCACGGCCTGTGCGGCGCGTGGGGTGGCATCGCCTGCGGCATCTTCGGCACCACGGCCCTCGGTGGCCTCGGCGGCGTGACGTTCACTGCACAGTTGCTGGGCACGCTGATCGGCGTGGCCTGGGCGCTCGTCGGCGGCTTCGCGGTCTATGGCGTGCTGCGCGCCGTGATGGGCTTGCGGCTCAGCGCAGAGGAGGAGTACGACGGCGCCGACCTGTCGATTCACAAGATCGGTGCCACGCCCGACCGCGACGCGACCTGGTAGCGCACGCCCGCGCGTCACCCGTGTGTGGTGCCGGCCACCTGCGCGTAGTGGTCGAGCATGCCGTTCCAGCCGTTCGGTGACGCGAACGTGTCGCGCATCGCCATCGCGTCCGCACCATAGGCCTCGAGGCCACGGTGTTCGAGGTCGACGCGCGTGGTGCGGTCGTCGATGGCGGTGAAGCGCACGTCGACCTCGGTGTGCAGCGACGGGTCGAGTTGCCACTGGGCGCTCAACTGCCAGACCAGCACCACGCGACGCGGCGCCTCCCACACCAGCACCTGCCCCCAGACGCACTCGACGCCGTTGACGCCACGCTCGTACCAGCGCCCTCCGGCGCGCGGCTCGATCACCACCGCGGCACAGTCGGCCTGCCCGATGTGGTGCGAGGCCATCGGCCACCAGGTCTCGATGCGACCGGTGAAGACTTCGAAGGCCAGCGCGATTGGCGCGGCCACGGTGACGGACTTGCGCACCGCCTGCTCGGCGGCGCGGGTGATGAACGTCATGGCTTCTCCTTCGTTGATGCCGCGGTGCGGGTGCGCGCGAGGGCTTCGGCCTGCGCCCTGAAGCGCGCCAGGCCCACGTCCCACAGGCTGTCGATGAAGTCGCGCATCGACCGCACGCCGTCGGGGTCGGGCCGGTAGAGATTGCGCGTGCCGATCGAGTCACGCAGCACGAGGCCGGCCTCGGCCAGCACCTTGAGGTGCTGCGACACCGCCGGCCGGCTCACCGGCAGGCGGTCGGCGACCTCGGCCACCGACAGCGGCGCGCGCGTGATCAGCGTGAAGACCTGCAACCGCGTCGGGTCACCCAGCGCGGCGAAGCGTCGGGCTTGGAGGGTGGCTTGGCAGGGAGTCATGATGGCAGGCAATGACTTACCGTAAGCATATGCTTACTGATAGATCGACGTCAAGCGTTTTTTGAGAGGTTCGCTCGTCCTTCGGGCAGAGGATGGGCCCGAACCGGTTGCGCCCGGGGCGTCGATCTACCCGCAACGGCATTCCTGGCCGTCCGTGCTAGCCTGTTCAGGCTATGACCGCCTGGGTCCCTCACATGGGCGCTTCCGATTCCCCGACGCGCTGGGATCCCGGCTTCCTGGCCACATTGCTGCGCAGCGACAGGCTCACGCTGGTGTTCAGCCCGGCGGGCGCCGATCGAGATGCGATGTTGCGGGGGGCGCTGATGCCGCTGCTCGGTCGCCGATCGATCGACCGGTCGATCGTGCAGACCGCGCTGCCCGCCGGCGTACTGCCGCTCGCCGAAAGGCGCCGTCAGCGCCGCGACAGCCGGCGCGGGGCCGAGGTGGTGATCCGTTTCGACGGCTGGGGTGCAACGCCGCTGCACGCGCTGCGCGAGCAGCTGGCGGCCGTGCTGCCGCCAGCGCCCGGCGATGCGCCTGCGTCGACGCTGGCCGCGCTGCTGCAGGCGACGGCCCGGCGGCACGATGCGCAGTTGCTGCTCGTGTTCGACAGCTACGAACAGCACCTGGCCACCTCGCCGAGCGACCTCCCCGGGGTGCGAGCAGTTCGACCATCAACTGCTGGACTGGCTGCGGCAGCCCAACTCGCCGGCGCGTGTGCTGCTTCTCGTCGACGACGCGAGCCAGGAATTGCTGCTCCGGCGCTATGGCGAATCGATACGGCAGTTCGGGCGCGGCTGGCTGCGCATCCGGCCACAGGCCCAGACGAAGACGGGCACGGCGACGATGCCGTCACCCGATGTGCCAGTCGCTCAGCCGCGCGCGGCCGACCTGGAAGACGAGATCCGCACCTTCGTGCGCGGGCTAGACCTAGGCGCCCCGGGCGAACCCGACCTTCGTGTCCAGGACTCAGGCGAGTTCGTCGCGCTGCGCCCGGCGGATCACGCGGCGCCGGAAGAGCGGCCCACGCGCCGGTTCGCGACGCTCGCCGGAACCGCAGTCGGGATTCTGATGGGGCTGGGTGTGGGCTGGTGGTTTCTGACGCCGAACGACATGGTTGCCGGCCGCATCGGCGCCACGACGGTCGCGCCTGCGCCTGTCGGCGTGGCTGTCTCGCCGTCGGCCCCGCACGCGGCTGCGCCCGCACCGGCCACGGTGACCCAGGACGTGCCCGTGCGCCCCACCGTGACGCCGCCCGAAGCCAGGCCCCGGCCGGTCGAGGCCGCTGCGCCGTCATTGACGCTGGAGGTCGCCGTGCCGCCCGACAGCGGCAATGCCCGCAATTTGATGGACGAGCTGGCGCGCCAGGTCGCAGGGCCTGCGGGCATCGTGTTGACCATCGCGGCGCCGGGCAATCCGGGCGCGGCGGCCATCCTGCGCGCTGACGCGCTGCCTGCCGCGCGCCAGCCGGCATCGACTGGCGGGCCCCGCCTACTGCTGCCCGTCTTCCGCGAGCAGGTGCAAGTGGTGGCTCAGGCCGATGGCCGTTGGCGCTTCTTGCATCAGCTGAAGGGCGCGCATCTCAACGTCGGCGAGGCGGGAGGGGCACGTGCACGCACGGCCAACGCGCTCTACCGGTGGCTCTACGGCGGCAACCTGCCGTCGTGGGACACCGATCGGCGCGACGAGGCCAGCGCGTTGCGCGAACTGCTGCGCGAGGGCTCCGCGCTCGATGCCGTGATCGTCGTTTCCGACAGGCCAGCGCTGGAACAGGTGCCGGTGCCCATGCGCGCGCAATTGCGCGTGCTGGTGCTCGATCCGCAGCATTCGAGCACCGCCGAGGTGATGCGCGGGTTCGCCGTGACACCCGATCAGGCCGGCCGTGGCCCGGTATTGCAGGTGACGAGTTATCTCGTGATGCCTGAGGCCGCGGGCCCGGCGCCGGCGCCGGCGTTGCAGGCGCTGGCCTGCGCACTAGGCCGCGCTCAGCCGGAGCTGCAGCAACGGGGTTCGACCTTGCTGCGGGGGCTCGATCCGCGCACGTCGATCCCCGGCGGCTGGGTCTCGTTGCTGGCCCAGAGCGACGCCGGCTGTTCACCGCGCTGACTCGACGCACGAATTCCCGAGACCGCCGAGCGGACGCCGTGGAACCGGCTTCGCCGGGCCACTGGCGTCGCCCCTCAGGGGGAGGCGCCGAAGGCGCTCAAGGGGGATTCAATTCAGGCTGCGAGTCGCACCGGCAGATGCTGCAAGCCGCGAAACCGGATGCGCCGGTCGCGCACCGGTGCGCCGGCGAGGTCGAGCTTCGGATACCGAGCCGCCATCGCGCCGATCGCGATGCGGCCTTCGAGCCGTGCGACGTTCATGCCGGCGCAGGCATGCGCGCCGTGGCCGAAGGCGGCATGAAGGTTAGGCTTGCGCGCGATGTCCAGGCGGTCGGGGTCGCGGAACGCCTCGGGGTCGCGATTGGCCGCGCCGATGCCGAGCGTGACGAAGCTGCCGACCGGCAGCACGGTGCCGCGCAGGTTCACCGGAGCAGTGAGCAGGCGGTTGTTCAGCTGCAGCGGGCTCTCGAAGCGAAGCAGCTCCTCGACGGCTGTGCCGATCAGCGGCGGCTCGCGCACCAGGCGCTCGAACTGGTCGCGGTGCGTCAGCAACGCGTGCAGGCCGTTGCCGATGAGATTGCTGGTGGTTTCGTGGCCGGCGTTGAGCAGGAAGATGCAGTTGTGCAGCAGCTCGGTCTCGCTGAGCTTCTCGCCGCTGGGCTCGCCCTGGATCAGCCGCGTCAACACGTCGGCGCTGGGGTCGCCCGGGTGCTGGCGCCGGCGCGCGATCAGCGTGCGCAGGTAAGCGATGAATTCGCTGACCGCTGCGTTGGCGCGCACCAGTCGGGCCGCACCAGGCACCGGCTCCAGCGCCGACAGGATGGCCAGCGACCATTCGCGCAGCGGGCCGCGCTCGTCGTGCGGCACGTCGAGCAGGTTGCCGATCACCTCGAGCGGGATCTGCGCGGCGAAGTCCTCGATCAGGTCGGGTGCGGCGCGATCGGCCAGCCGGTCGAGCAGCTCGTCGACCAGAGCCACGAGGCCCGGCTCCATGCGCGCGATCGCCCGCTGGTTCACCGCGCCGAGGATCAACCGGCGCACGCGCGTGTGCAGCGGCGGGTCGTTGAAGACGAGGCTGTGCGTGTGGTGCTCGAAGATCGGCGTGCCGGCGCCGAGCTTGGGGCGAACTCGCGTTGCTTGTCCGAGCTGGCGCTGGGCTCGCGGTAGAGCTGCGACACGTCGTCGTAGCGGGTGAGCAGCCATTGCCCGGCGCCGATGGCGTGCACCGGCGCGTGGCGGCGCAGCGCGGCGTAGTAGCGGTAGGGGTCGTCGATGAAGTCGTCGGGTGCGTCGGCCAGCGTGAAGCTGGCGGCGATGCGCCGGGCCTCGGCGTCGGTGAAGGGCGTCGTCATGCGTCGATGCTAAACGCCCGCGCCGGGCGCGCAGTGCGTCAATCGAAACGCCCGTGTCGCCCGGCACCACTGGCAAAGCGTGCTGCGCCGGCAATGCTTTCGGCTTCGACCACCGGATAGCCGCCCGCGCCTTCCTGCTGCAGCGCCTGCGCCAGCGGCAGGTTCCATTGCGCGAACGCGCTGGTGCGGTCGGCCCGCAGGCACGCCTGCGGAAACGCGGCGATCTGGCCGGCGAGCGCCTGGGCGGTGCTCAAGGCCTGTCCGTCGTCGACCACCCGGTTGGCCAGGCCCATCGCCAGCGCCTCGTCGGCCGCAACCGCGCGGCCGGTGAGAATCAGGTCGAGCGCGCGGCCCATGCCCACCACGCGGGGCAGGCGCACCGTGCCGCCGTCGATCAACGGCACGCCCCAGCGCCGGCAGAAGACGCCGAAGATCGCCGATCGCGCGGCAACCCTCAGGTCGCACATCAGCGCCAGTTCGAGCCCACCCGCCACGGCGTAGCCCTCGACGGCGGCGATCACCGGCTTGCCGAACGCCGAACGGGTCGGCCCCATCGGCCCGGGCGCCGCGCCGGTCGACTCGATGGCGTTGCGCCGCGCCGGGTCGCCCAGCGCCACCAGATCTGCGCCGGCGCAGAAAGTGCCGCCGCCACCGGTGAGCACCGCCGCGGCCAGCGCGTCGTTGCGTTCGAAGGCTTCGAAGGCCTCGCGCAGCGCCAGCGCGGTCGGGCCATCGACGGCGTTGCGGCACTCGGGCCGGTACAACGTGATGGTGACGACGGGGCCGTCGATGTGGGTCGTGACCGCGGGTGGTGCCGGCATGGTGGACTCCTTTCTTACGGCCCCAAGGCGCCTGCGGCGCCGGCCCCCCGAGGGGGCATCGTCGCCTCGGGGCGGCCCGGCGGCGACTGGCCGCTGACACGTTGCAGTGTGCCGCAGCCGTGGACGGTCTTCAGATGATCGCGCGTTCGACGAACGCGCGCCCGGCGGCCACGCGCTCCACCGACAGTGGCGACAGGTCGAGGCTCGTGTACCGCCCGTGCACGATCCACTCCGCCATGCCACGGCCCACGCCGGCGGCGTGCTGCAGGCCGTGCCCCGAGAAGCCGCAGGCCAGCAACAGGTTCGTGCAGTGCGGGTGCGGGCCGACCAGCGCGTTGTGGTCGAGCGGATGCACCTCGTAGTAGCCATCCCAGGCGCGCAGGCGGCGCAGCGCCTCGAAGGCCGGCACGCGGTGCGCGAGCGCTGGCCACAGGCGATCCTCGAACTGGGCCAGATCGGGCTGATCGAGCGGCAGGTCGTCAAGGTCGTCGTCGAGCGCGGCGGGCGACCAGCCGCCGATGAAGCCCGAGCCCTCGCTGCGGAACCACACGCCGGCGGGGTCGACGACCAGTGGCGTGCGCGGCAGCGCCTTGGGGCAGCCGAACACGAACACCGTGCGGCGCCGGCCGAACACCGGCACGTCGACACCGGCGAGCGCACCCACCGCGTGCGACCATGCGCCGGCGGCCAGCACGAAGCAGTCGGCGTCGACGTGGCTGCCGTCGGCCAGCCGCGCCGAGCGCAGCGACGCGTCGTCGCGTTCAAACCCCGTGACCCGCGCCGTGTGCCAGCGCGCGCCCAATGCTCTCGCCTGGCGCGCCAACGCACGCGCAAAGGCCTCGCCGTCGAACCAGCCTTCGCCGCGTTCACCCAGGCTGGCCAGCGCCACATCGTCGCAGCGCAGCCACGGGAAGCGCCTTGCCAGGGCCTCGGCCCCCAGCAGCACGACCGGCGCATCGGCCGCGCGTTGCACCGCATGGCTCTCGCGCAGCACGCCGGCGCCCGCCGCCGTGGTGGCAACGAACAGGTAGCCCGATTCGACGAAGCCCAGGTCGGGCGGCTCGCCGCCGACCGAGAGCCACGGCCCGGGCTCGCGCAGCACCTGCAGGCCGAACTGCGACAGGCGCACGTTCAGTTCGTTGGAAAACTGCTGCCGGATCGACGCCGCCGAGCGCGCCGACGACGCCCAGGTGAGCGCGGGATCGGGCTCGATCACCTCGACCTCGACCGCGCGGTCGAGCCGGCGCAGGAACATCGCGCAGGCACAACCGACGGCGCCGCCACCGACGATGGCGACTCGCGTCACGCGGCGAGCAATTGCCTCAGCACATACGGCAGGATGCCGCCGTGGCGCATGTAGTCGAGCTCGATCGGCGTGTCGATGCGCACCGTCACGCGAAGTTCGCGCGTGCTGCCGTCGCTGCTCGTGATGAGCAGCAGTGCATCGCCCTGCGGGCGCGGCTCGCCGTCGATGCGCACATCGACGATTTCGTCGCCCATGAGCTTGAGCGTCATCCACGAGTCGTTGCCCTTGAACTGCAGCGGCAGCACGCCCATGCCGACGAGGTTGCTGCGGTGGATGCGCTCGAAACTGCGTGCGACGACACAGCGGATGCCGAGCAGCTGAGTGCCCTTGGCGGCCCAGTCGCGGCTGGAGCCGGTGCCGTATTCCTCGCCGGCGAAGATGACGGTGGGCGTGCCGGCAGCCATGTAGCGCATCGCCGCGTCGTAGATCGGCATCTTCTCGCCGCCGGGCTGATAGAGCGTGACGCCGCCTTCCTCGCGCGAGCCGCCGTCCAGCGGCGGGATCATCAGGTTCTTCACGCGCACGTTGGCGAAGGTGCCGCGCATCATCACCTCGTGGTGGCCGCGGCGCGCGCCGTAGCTGTTGAAGTCGAGCTTGGTCACGCCGCGGCCCACCAGGTAGCTGCCCGCAGGTGAAGACTCCTTGATGTTGCCGGCCGGCGAAATGTGGTCGGTGGTGATCGAGTCACCGAACAGCGCCATGATGCGCGCGCCCCGGATGCCGGCCAGCGCGCTTTCGCTGGCGGCGGGCGGCGCGAGCTCGAAGTGCTCGAAGAACGGCGGCCGTGCGATGTAGGTGCTGTCGGGCCAGTCGTAGGTCTGCCCGGTGGTGGCGGGGATAGCCTGCCACAACGCACCGGGGTTCTTGGCCACGTTGTCGTAGTTGAGCTTGAAGGCCTGGCCATCGAGCGCGAACTTCATCAGCTTGTGCACCTCGTCGCTGCTCGGCCAGATGTCGCCGAGGTAGACCGCGCGGCCGCCCTTGCCGGTGCCCACCGGTTCGGTCATCAGGTCGCGTTGCACGGTGCCGGCGATCGCATAGGCCACCACCAGCGGTGGCGAGGCCAGGAAGTTGGCTTTCAGGTTCGGGTGGATGCGCGCCTCGAAATTGCGGTTGCCCGACAGCACGGCCGCGCACACCAGGTCGTTCCTGGTGATGGTTTCGTTGATCTCCGGCGTCAGGTCGCCGGCGTTGCCGATGCAGGTGGTGCAGCCGTAGGCGGCGACGTTGAAGCCGAGCTGCTCCAGGTACGGCAGCAGCCCGGTCTTCGTGAGGTATTCGGTGACGATGCGCGAGCCCGGCGCGAGCGAGGTCTTGATGTGCGGCGCCACCTTCAGCCCGGCCAGCACCGCCTTCTTGGCCAGCAGGCCGGCGGCCAGCAGCACGCCGGGGTTGCTGGTGTTGGTGCAGCTGGTGATCGCGGCAATCAGCACGTCGCCGTTGTGCAGCGGCAGGCCCCTGCTGGTGGCGAAGGTCTGCTTGAGCTTGTCGGCGCTCTGGTTGAAGCCGTTGGCCGCGGCCGGTGCGCTGAACAGCTCGCCGAACTTGCGCGACAGGTGCGTGATCTCGATGCGGTCCTGCGGGCGCTTGGGACCGGCCAGCGACGGCGCCACGGTGCCGAGATCCAGCCGCACGACGCGGCTGTAGGCGATGTCGCCGGCGCCCTGCGATGCACCGGGCGCGCCCGGCACGCCGAACAGGCCCTGCGCCTTGAAGTAGGCTTCGAAGCGCTCGATCTCCTCGGGCGTGCGCCCGGTGCCCAAGAAGTAGTCGATGGTCTTCTCGTCGACCGGGAAGAAGCCGATCGTCGCGCCGTACTCGGGGGCCATGTTGGCGATCGTCGCGCGGTCGGGCAGCGCCAGCGTGGCCGTGCCGGCGCCGAAGAACTCGACGAACTGGCCGACCACCTTTTCCTTGCGCAGGATCTCGGTGACGGTGAGCACCAGATCGGTGGCGGTCACGCCTTCGCGCAGCCGCCCGGTGAGCTCGAAGCCCACCACGTCGGGCGTCAGGAAGTACACCGGCTGACCCAGCATGCCGGCCTCGGCCTCGATGCCGCCGACGCCCCAGCCGACGACGCCGATGCCGTTGATCATCGTCGTGTGGCTGTCGGTGCCCACCAGCGTGTCGGGGTAGCACACGCCGTCGGCGCCGCGGAACACGCCGCGCGCCAGGTATTCCAGGTTCACCTGGTGCACGATGCCGAAGCCCGGCGGCACGACGCGGAAGGTGTCGAACGCCTGCATGCCCCACTTCATGAACTGGTAGCGCTCGCGGTTGCGGTGGAACTCGAGCTTCATGTTGAGATCGAGCGCGTTCTTCGTGCCGTAATGGTCGATCATCACCGAGTGGTCCACCACCAGGTCCACCGGCACCAGCGGCTCGATCGCCTTGGGGTTGCGACCCAGCCGCGCGGCCACGTCGCGCATCGCCGCCAGGTCGGCCAGCAGCGGCACACCGGTGAAGTCCTGCAGCACGACACGCGCCACGACGAACGGGATCTCGTCGCTGCGCGCCGCCCTGGGCTGCCAGTTGGCGAGCTGGCGCACGTGCGCTTCGGTGACGCGCTGCCCGTCGCAGTTGCGCAGCACGCTTTCGAGCACGATGCGGATCGATTGCGGCAGCCGCACGACGTTGGGGTACTGCCGTGCCAGTTCGGGCAGCGAATGGAAGCGCGAGGTCGCGCCCGACCGGGTGCGGAAGGTCTGCAGGGTGTCGGCGAAGACGTGGTCGAGGACGGCGGTCATGGCGCGGGGCTCCGAGGCGAGGGTCAGCGGGCATTCTGTCAGCGAAAACGCCTGCCGTCGCGATGGCGTGCGGTGAATCCCAATCATCCGCCGGCCCCCAGGGTTCGCGCGTCTTGGAGGCGGGGGCGTTGACGGGACTTGTGGACCCTTTTGGGCTTGGCCGGCGGTTCGCCTGCCGTGAGACCGCACATTCGGCGATCGAGCGAGGGCGTAGCCGCGGGCGGGCAACCGCCGGGGCTCATGCGTCCCTAAATCGCCCCGTCGGCCGCCCACCCGCGGCTGCGCCCGAACCACCGCGGCGGCCCACGCGCGCGCGACCTTTGCACCGCTGTGACCTCACTGGCAACGCGGCAGGGCGAGGGCCGGGCGACGATTTAGGGACGCATGAGGAGCCCGGCCCTCGCCCTGCCGCGTTGCTTGCTCGGTCGTCAAACGTCTGCGCCCAATCCGCAGACCGAACGGCGGAGCCGGTCGCGATCGGCCGCAATTGGCCGATCGCGATGCCGCTCACGGAGGCGTTCGCCGAGCCGGGCTCGGGATCACGCGTTCGGCGCTGGCAGGTAGCGCACCGCCAGCACGCCGGTGATGGCGCGAAAGCTCGTCAGCACCGACTCGCCGACCGGGCTGTCGATGTCGACGAGCGTGTAGGCCATCTCGCCGCGCGACTTGTTCACCATGTTGTGGATGTTCAGCCCGCCACGCGCCATCGCGGTGGAGATCTGCCCCAGCATGTTGGGCACGTTGGCGTTGGCGATCGCCACGCGGTAGGCCGATTCGCGCGGCATCGACACCGCGGGGAAGTTCACCGCATTGATCACGTTGCCGTGTTCGAGGTAGTCGCGCAGCTGGTCGACGACCATGATGGCGCAGTTCTCCTCGGCCTCGCGCGTGCTGGCGCCCAGGTGCGGCAGCGCGATCACGCCGGGCTGCGCGTGCAGCGCCGCAGCCGGAAAGTCGCACACGTACTGGCCCAGCCGCCTGGCGGCCAGGCGCCTCGACCACCGCGGCGTCGCTGACCACGCCTTCGCGCGAGAAGTTCAGCAGCACGGCGCCCGGACGCATCAGGCCGATGTTGGCCTCGTTCACCAGGTGGCGCGTGGCCGGCACCAGCGGCACGTGCAGCGACACGAACTGGGCCGACTTGCAGCACCTCGTTCACGCTGCCGGCCTTCTTCACCTGCGACGGCAGGCTCCAGGCGGCATCGACGGTGATCTCGGGGTCGTAGCCGAGCACGTGCATGCCGAGCTTGATCGCGGCATCGGCCACCAGGCAGCCGATCTTGCCCAGGCCGATGATGCCCAGCGTCTGCGCCGCGAGCTCGTAGCCGGCGAAGGCCTTCTTGCCGTCTTCGACCTTCGCCTCGAGATCGGCCGCCGAAGGGTCGAGCGCGTCGACGAAGCGCAGCGCCGGCGCGAGGTTGCGCGCGGCCATCAGCATGCCGGCGAGCACCAGCTCCTTCACCGCGTTGGCGTTGGCGCCGGGCGCGTTGAACACCGGCACGCCGCGCGCGCTCATCAGCGGCACCGGGATGTTGTTGGTGCCGGCGCCGGCGCGCGCGATCGCCCGCACGCTGGCGGGAATGCTCAGCTTGTGCAGGTCGGCCGAGCGCACCAGCACCGCGACCGGCTCGGCGACGTCCTTGCCGACGCGGTAGAGCTCGGCCGGCAGCCTCGACAGGCCGCTGGCCGAGATCTGGTTCAGCACCAGGATCGGCGTTGGATTAGCCATGCTGGGCCTCGAACTCCATGTAGGCCACCAGCGCGCGCACGCCGTCGATCGGCATCGCGTTGTAGATCGACGCGCGCATGCCGCCCACCGAGCGGTGGCCCTTCAGCTGCACCATGCCGCGCGCCTGCGCGCCCTTCAGGAAGGCTTCGTCGAGCGTCTCGTCGCGCAGCTTGAACGGCACGTTCATCAGCGAGCGGTCCTCCCGGGCCACCGGGCTCTTGAAGAACTTCGACTGGTCCAGGTAGTCGTACAGCACCGCCGCCTTCTTGCGGTTGTGCGCCTCCATCGCGGCCAGGCCGCCCTGCGCCTTGATCCACTTGAACACCAGCCCGGCGATGTAGATCGCGTAGGTCGGCGGCGTGTTGAGCATCGAGTCGTTGTCGGCCTGCTGCTTGTAGTCGAAGGCCGACGGCGTGATCGGGTGCGCCTGGCCGATCAGGTCGTCGCGCACGATCACGATCGTCAGGCCGGCCGGGCCGATGTTCTTCTGCGCGCCGCCGTAGATCAGGCCGTACTTCGACACGTCGATCGGCCGCGACAGGATGTTGCTCGACATGTCGGCCACCAGCGGCACGTCGCCGACGTCGGGCGTCCAGTGGTATTCGACGCCGCCGATGGTCTCGTTGGCGCAGATGTGCACGTAGGCCGCGTCGGGGTCGAGCTTCCAGCCGTTGCGCGGCGGGATGCGGGTGTAGCCGCTGTCCTTGGCGCTGGCCGCGACGTTGACGGCGCAGTACTTCTGCGCCTCCTTGATCGACTTCTTCGACCATTCGCCGGTGTCGATGTAGTCGGCCTTGGTCTTGCCGCGCAGCATGTTCATCGGCACGATGGCGTTCTCGCCGATCGCGCCGCCCTGCATGAACAGCACCTTGTAGTTGGCCGGCATGCCGAGCAGCTCGCGCAGCAGCGTCTCGGCCTCGGCATGGATGGCGATGAACTCCTTGCCGCGGTGGCTCATCTCCATCACCGACATGCCCGAGCCGTGCCAGTCGAGCATCTCGTCGGCGGCCTGGCGCAGCACCGGCTCGGGCAGCGCGGCCGGGCCGGCGCTGAAGTTGAATACGCGAGTCATCGGTATTTCCCCCGGGAATGTTCGGCGCGGTCGCGGCGACCGAAAGGGCGCAAGAATACCGAACATTCGATAACCTGCGTTTGCCCCATGTTCAACCTGCCGCCCCGTCCCGAGTACTTCGGCCCCGAACACGAGGCGTTTCGCGCGCACGGTGCGCGCCTTCGTCGAGCGCGAGATCGCGCCGCACGTCAACGCCTGGGACGAAGTCGGGCACGTTTCCGCGCGAGCTGTACCGCAAGGCCGCGGCGCTGGGCTTGACCGGCATCGGCTACCCCGAGGCGCTGGGCGGCACGCCGGCCGACATCTTCATGACGCATCGCTGCCGCCGAGGAAATCGCCCGCGCCGGCTGTGGCGGCGTGCAGGCGAGCCTGGGCTCGCACGGCATCGCATTGCCGCCGGTGATCGCGCACGGCAGCGACGCGCTGAAGCGGCGCGTCGTGCCGCCGGTGCTGGCTGGCGACAAGATCGCCGCGCTCGCCATCACCGAGCCGGGCGGCGGCTCGGACGTGGCGGCGCTGAAGACCACTGCGGTGCGCGACGGCGAGCACTACGTCGTGACCGGCGAGAAGACCTTCATCACCTCGGGCATGCGCGCCGACTTCCTCACCGTGGCCGTGCGCACCGACCCGGCCAACAAGGGTCCGGGCGGCGTGTCGCTGCTGGTGATCGACGGCGACACGCCGGGGCTGACGCGCAGCGAGCTGAAGAAGATGGGCTGGTGGAGCAGCGACACCGCGCACCTGCATTTCGACCACTGCCGCGTGCCGGTGGCCAACCTGGTCGGCGCCGAGGGCGAGGGCTTCAAGGCCATCATGCACAACTTCAACCACGAGCGGCTGATGATGGCGGCGATGGCCTGCAGCTACGCCGCAGGCCTGCGCCGATGAGGCGCTGGCCTGGGCGCGCGAGCGCAAGACCTTCGGTGCGGCGCTGGTCCGAACGGCAGGTGATCCGCCACAAGCTCGTGGACATGGTCGCGCGCATCGAGGCCGCGCGCGCGCTGGTCTACGACCTCGCCTTTCGCCTGCAGCAGCGGCCTGGGCTCGCGCGACGATCTGGTGGCGCGCACCTGCATGGCCAAGGTGCTGGCCACGCAGGCGATGCAGTTCTGCGCCGACCAGGCGGTGCAGATCCTCGGCGGCATGGGCTTCATGCGCGGCACCAAGAGCGAGCGCCTGTACCGCGAGGTCAAGGTGATGATGATCGGCGGCGGATCGGAGGAGATCATGAAGGACCTGGCGGCGCGGCAGCTGGGCCTCGGATCGTGAGTCGACGCTGCGCGGCGACGCGTCCGTCGGCGCGTCGCTGGCGCGGCGGCGGGCCTCAGCCGACGAAGCGGGTCAGCTCCAGCATGTCGAGGTTCCCGCCCAACCCGGCGATCTTCTCGTCGGCCGGCGTCCAGCGCGGCACCTGGAACAGATACGAGTAGTGGTCGTTCCACGCCAGGCCGATCAAGGTCTCGGCCACGATGCGGCTGCCCACCTCGCCCAGGTGGTGGCCGTGGTGCATGACCTCGGCCTCCTTGAGGATGTAGAACCACAGCGGTGCGGTGCCCTCGAGCCGGCGCTTATGAGCCTGGAAGAACACATTGCCTTCCGGCCAGGGTTGCAGGGTTTCCTCCTCGTTCTTCACCGACCAGAGCTGCTCGTCGCTGAGCACCGCCTTGACACCCATCATGCGCGCCACGTTCTGGCCCGAGGGCAGGCCCAAGCTCACGCTGCGCTGCAGATTGCGAAACGCCAGCGATGCGAACGGTGAGGGCACACCCGCCGCGGCGAACTCCGGCAGGTCACCCAACGGATCGACGAGTGACGTGTCGATGCGGTAGCTCGGCTGCGGTACCTGCCTGGCTCCGGCCTTCGCGGTGCCGAGCTTGCCGAAGAAGAATGCCCAGTCGATGCCCCACTTCGGCGGCAGTTGCGGCGCGAACTCGCCGAAGCCGTTCATCGCGTCGGTCGATGCGCTGGCCTGGGCCACGAAGATCGGGATCCGCGCGAAGTCGAACGACTTGTTGCCGAGCTTGAACTTCGCGGTGCTTCGGGCCTCGTCGTTCAGCGCATAGCTCGGCCGCACCATCGAATGGCCGAAGCGGTACGCGGCCACCGAGAACTCCACAGGAATGAACGAATCGCCGCCGTGTGGCGCGTAGAACTGCAGCTGCGGACCGCGGTGTCCCGGTGCCGGCATCAACTGCTTGACGATCTGCTTGTCGCACACCCGGGGCAGAAAGTCGTTGAGCACGATCCACTGGTAGCACCAGCGCACGATGCGCTGCGCCTCGAGGAACTGCGCCTGCGCCTCGCCCGGGCCGAAGCGAGGCGCGAGCAGATCGTGGACCTTGTTGTGGAACTTGAGGAACAACGCCTGAATCTGCGCGACGATCTTGTTCTCGTCGTTGCGCTTGTCACCGATCAGCGCGGTGCCGTCGGCCGAGCGATGCAGGTCCGGCCGGTCCATGCCGGCCACGCCTCGGTTGGCCCCGAGGATGAACTTGGCGCGCGCGGGCCTGGCGTACAGGTAGGGCTGGTCAGCGGGGCCGCGGCCGTACAGGCAGTCCAGATCGAGTCGTGGCGTACGGAAGTCCTCGAGCGCATCCGGATCGTTCTGCCGTTGCAGCGACGACACCGGGTCGAACGTGATGTCGTGGTCGATGAACTGGCCAAGGTAGGTGTAACCGGCCGGGATCTTAGGGTTTTCGTCAGCGGGCTCCGCCTCGGTGATCGGGGTGTCGGGGGTGGAGGTGGGCTTGCTGCCGTCCTTCTCGATGTTGTCGGCGAACTCGCTGGTCACCATCAGACCGGCCAGGTCTTTCATCAAGTCCGCGATGGCCGTCTCGTCCGCCGGGCCGTTGGCGGGGAAGGCGGGCTCGAGCCAGCGAAACATGCGGCCGAACTTCGCCGTCTGAATACTCGACTGCGACGTGCTTTCCAGACCGCGCAGCGGCCTCGATCCATGTCCTGCCATGATGCTTCTCCTGAAACGCAAGAAATACGTAACAATTTGATCAAACGGACAAGTCGACATCTGGCCGCATGATCTGTCGCTTGCCCCACGCCTTGCGCGTTTGCGGCGAGTCCGCCGATCGTGAGGCGTGTGGGGGCTCGGTGAAATCCCTAGGACACATTTGGGCTGCCGACCGACGTGACTGGCGCGCGCGTCGGCCGTGCACGTCGCGCGGTCGCACAATAGCGGCATGAACCGCATCGGCATCATCGGCGGCAGCGGCGTGTACGACCTGCCGGGTCTGACAGACACGCGCTGGGTCGCTGTGGACACGCCCTGGGGTGCGCCGTCGGACGAGGTGTTTCTCGGCACGCTCGACGGCGTGGCGCTGGCCTTCCTGCCACGCCACGGGCGCGGTCACCGCCTGCCGCCGTCGGACGTGAACTACCGCGCCAACATTGCGGCGTTGAAGAGCCTGAACGTCACCGACCTGCTGTCGGTCAGTGCGGTGGGCAGCCTGCGCGCCGACCTGCCGCCCGGCACGTTCGTCGTCGTCGACCAGTACATCGACCGCACCACGCGGCGCGAGCCGTCGTTCTTCGGCCCGGGGCTGGTGGCGCACGTGTCGATGGCGCACCCGGTGTGCGCGCGTCTCGGTCGGCACCTGTTGGCTGCGCTGCGCGCGTCGGGCGTGCCGCACGCCGACCGCGGCACCTACGTCTGCATCGAGGGCCCGCAGTTCTCGTCACTGGCCGAGAGCCGGCTGTATCGCTCGTGGAACTGCGACGTCGTCGGCATGACGAACATGCCCGAGGCGCGGCTCGCGCGCGAGGCCGAACTCTGCTATGCCAGCGTGGCGATGGTCACCGACTTCGATTGCTGGCACCCGGACCACGATTCGGTCACCGTGACTGCGATCATCCAGGTGCTGCTCGACAACGCGAACCAGGCGCGCCGGCTGGTCAGCGACCTCGCGCCCGCGCTGGCTCGCGACACCCATGGCGTCGGCTGTGCCTGCCGCCATGCGCTCGACCACGCGCTGATCACCGCGCCCGAGCGGCGCGACCCGGCCCTGCTGCAGCAGCTGCGCGGCGTCGCCGGCCGCGTGCTGTGAGCGGCGGGCCGCCGCCATGCTGCTGAACGGCAGGCCGACGCGCACGATCTGGCCCGAGCCGGCCGGCGACGCGGTGACGGTGCTCGATCAGCGCGTGCTGCCGCACCGGGTGGCGACGGTGCGGATTGCCAGTGCGGCCAGCGCGGCCGAGGCCATCACCGAGATGACGGTGCGCGGCGCGCCGCTGATCGGCGTGACCGCGGCCTATGGTCTCGCGCTGCAGGCGCATGCCGACGCCAGCGATGCCGCGCTCGATGCCGCCGCCGGCACGCTGAAGGCGGCGCGGCCCACCGCGGTGAACCTGGCCTGGGCCGTCGACCGCATGCTGGCTCACCTGGTCACACACCGCGCCGCCGAACGCGCTGCGGCGGCGTGGGCCTTCGCCGCGCAGTTGGCCGACGACGACGTGGCGGTCAACCGCCGCATCGGCGAGCACGGCCTCGCGGTGCTGGCCGCCATCGCCGCACGCAGGCCCGGCCAGACCCTGAACCTGCTGACGCATTGCAACGCCGGCTGGCTGGCCACGGTGGATTGGGGCACCGCGCTGGCGCCGATCTACCGCGCGCAGGCGCAACGGCTGCCGATCCATGTGTGGGTCGACGAGACGCGGCCGCGCAACCAGGGTGCGAGCCTCACCGCATTCGAGCTGCGCGAGCAGGGTGTGCCGCACACGGTGATCGCCGACAACGCGGGCGGCCACCTGATGCAGCGTGGCCAGGTCGATGCGGTGATCGTCGGCTGCGACCGGGTCACCGCGCGCGGTGACGTGGCCAACAAGATCGGCACCTACCTCAAGGCACTGGCCGCGCACGACAACCGGGTGCCGTTCTATGTCGCGATGCCGCTGTCCACACTCGACCGCAGCCTGCACGACGGTGTCGCCGAGATTCCGATCGAGGAACGCGGCGCGCGCGAGGTCACCCACCTCAGCGGCCGTGCGAGCGACGGCGCGAACGTGGAAGTGCAGCTGGTGGCCGACGGCACGACCGCTGCGAACCCGGCCTTCGATGTGACGCCGGCGCGGCTGGTGAGTGCGCTGATCACCGAGCGCGGCGTGGTGTGCGCCACGCATGACGGCATCGCAGGCCTGTTCGAGGAACACGCCACATGACGGGGCCGCTCGCCGCTGACCGCGCGCTGCGCGAGGAGCTCGTGGCCGTCGTGCGGCGGCTCGACGCGCTCGGCCTCAACCGAGGCAGCACCGGCAACGTCAGCGTGCGCGGCGGCGCGGGCGGTGGCTGCTGGGTCACGCCCACCGGCATGGCCGCGCAATGGATGACGCCAGACGATCTGGTGTGGCTCGGCGACGACGGCACACAGCGCGGCGCATGGCAGCCTTCGAGCGAGGCACCGTTCCACCGCGCGATCTACGCCGCGCGCGCCGACCTGCAGGCGATCGTTCACGTGCATTCCACGCACGCCACCGCGCTCGCCTGCCTGCGCCGGCCGTTGCCGGCTTTTCACTACATGGTGGCGGTGGCCGGCGGCGACAGCGTGCCGTGCACGCCGTACCACCTGTTCGGCACCGAGGCGTTGTCGCAGGCCGTGGTGCAGGCCTTCGCCGACCGCCAAGCCTGCCTGATGGCCAACCACGGCCTGGTGGCCGGCGGTGCGTCGCTCGCCCAGGCGATCCAGGTCACGCTCGAGATCGAGGCGCTTTGCGAGGCCTACCTCAACGCACTCGCGGTGGGCGAGCCGGTGCTGTTGACGCGCGAGCAGATGGCTGCGGTGATCGAGCGCTTCAGGAGCTACGGCCAGGCGCGCGCGACGCCGCCTATTTCAACAACCCCTTGAGCTTGTCGCGCAGTTTGTCCTGCGACGTTTGCGGGGCCGAGGCGGCACCCGCTGCCGGCGCCGGCGTGCCGCCGATGCCGAGCTTGCCGCCAAGCCTTTCGGTGAGCTTGTCCTTCAGCTTGGTTTCCAGCGCTGCCGCGGCCACGCCCGACCACTGGATCTTCCAGTCGATCGCGTCGAACGGCCCCGACAGTTGCACCGGCACGGTCACGCCCTTCAGCGCGTTGAGTTCGGCGCCGTCCTGACCTGCGGGCGAGCCGATCACCGTGGCGCGGGCGGTGTAGTCCATCCGTCCACGGCCGATGTCGAAGCGCCCGGTGCCGCCGATGCGCAGGTACGGGCTCTTCACGTCGAGGTCGTCGCTGGTGGCCACGCCGTTGGCGATGCGCGCCGTGGCGGTGAGCTCGGAGAAGTCGGTCTTCTCGGTGCTGCGCGCCTTGGACACGGCATCTTGCTTCATCGACAGCGCCGCCTTGGCCTGGCGCATCGAGCGCGCCAGGTTCACGCCCTTGACCGCGCCGTTGCGCAGTTGCAGCGCGGTGGTGCCGGCGAGGTTGCTGCGCATCGCGCCCACCGTCGCGCCGCTGGTGTTCACGTCGACCGTCACGCGGCCGCTGCCCTCGAGCAGGTCCTTGCCGGCCACGTCTTTCAACAGCGCGTTCACGTCCACGCCGTCGGCGGCGAGCTTCACCGCGATGCGCTTGCTTTTCGCTTCGGCGGTGCCGCTGGTCTCGATGCTGCCGTTCCACGCCCGACCGGCCAGGCGGTTCAGGCGCAGCGTGCCGTTGTCGAGCAAGGCGTCGATCCTCACGTCGGTGACGCGGTATTGGCGGAACGCGAACAGGCCGGCACTGATGTTGAATTGCCCGTTCACCGTGTTCAGGCCGTCCAGCGCCACCGGCGTGTCGGCCGGCGCCGGGCCGGCCGGCGCGCTGGCGGCAGCGGGCGTGGCCGGCGCGAGCACCTTGTTCAGATCCAGGCTGTCGAAGCGCGCGCTGACCTTGATGTTCGGCACCGCGCCACCGAGCGTGGCCTGGCCGGTGCTGTCGAACTTGTTGGCGTTGAGCGCACCGTCGAGTTTCCACTGCGCGGCCTTCGCATCCACACCGGCCGAGCCGCGCACGGCGAGCTGAAGCGGCTGCAGGCCGGGGTCGGCCAGCGTGGCGCGCAGGTCGAGTGCATCGATCGCCACCGCGCCTCGCCCGGCATGGACCAGCAGGTCGGCCTTCACGGTGCCGTCGACCTTGCGCTGCTGCATCTGGCCTTGCAACGCGAGCGCCACGCCGGGCAGGCGCAGTGCGTCGAAGCTGCCGCTCGGCGCGCCCGACTGGAACTTGCCGGCCAGCATCGCCGGGCCGCTCAACTTGAGCTGCCCCGACAACGCGCTGCCCTTGAGCGACTTGGCGTCGACGGCCAGCTGCGGCCAGTCGAGCGACAGCTCGAACGGCTGGTCGGCGCCATGGCGACCGGCCAGCGCGACCTTCAGCGCATCGAGTTCGAGCTTCTGCGCCGCGGCGTTGAACAGCAGCTGCCGGGCTTCGATCGACGAGGGCGCGAGGACCAGCGCGCCGCGCGAGCCGCCCTTCAGCGCGAGCTTGAGCGACTGCGCGCGCACCGCTCCGGCTTCCCATGCGAGCGCGCCTTCGGCGCCGAGCGCCAGGTCTTTGAACCCGGCACCGTCGATCTGCGCGTTGAGCTTCATCGCGCTCAGCGCGACCGAGTTCCTGTCGAGGTCGAGCGCCAGCGTGGTGCTGCCGTCGAGCGTGAGTTTCAGCGGCTGCGGCTGCTGCAGCTGCACGCTGGCGCGCACGGTGACCGGCGTCTGGGCCTGATGGGCCAGGCGCCCGGTCTTCAACGACTGCACCACGACGTCGCCCTGCAGCGGCGCCATCGCATCGCGGATGCGCAGCCGCACGTCGTCCAGCACGACGGCGCTGACGTCGAAGCGCAGCGGTGGCGATGCGCCGGCTGGCTGGCCCGCAGGCGACGCGGGGCCGGGCGTGGCGGATGCACCGATCAGGTCGTCGACGTTGCGCACGCCCTTGGCGTCGCGCACGTACACGGCGCGCACGCCACGCGCGCTGACGCGGTCGATCACCAATTGCTTGCGCAGCAGCGGCAGTGTCTCGACCGACAACGCCACCTCGTCGAGCGCCGCGAACTCGTCGGCCCGATTGCGCTCGGACAGGCGCACCTTACTCAGCTTGACCGCCAGGCGCGGAAACACCGACAGCTCGATCGGCCCGTCGATCACTAGCGTGCGCTGGCGTTCGGTCTTCATCCAGTCGATGGCCAGGCCCTTGTAGCGGTTGGCGTCGAACGTGGCGAGCAGCACCGCGACGGCCACGACGAGCAGCAGCACCAACGCGCCCAGACCGATGGCGATGCGGCGGATCCAGAGGGAGTTCATGGTCGATGCGCGGGCTGTGGGGGGAGGCATTCTCGCCCGGCGCGATGACCCCATTGCAAGGTGATGCAACCGCCGGCCACCGCCGCGCCGCGGCGCCTGCGTTACGGGTCGGGGGCCTGGACGGCGGCGTCGCGCGCGACCGCAGCGCGGTAGGCATGCCACGACGCATGTCCGAGCACCGGGCCCACCACCAGCAGCCCGGCAAACCATGGCAGCATCGCCAGCATCACCAGCAGCGTGAGCAGCGCGCCCCACAGCAGCATCACACCGGGTTGCGTGAGCACCAGGCGGATGCTGGTGAGCCCGGCGGTGATGGCGTCCACCGGACGATCCAGGATCATCGGGATCGACACCACGCTGACCGCGAAGATGATGCCGGCGAACAGCCCGCCGACGATGATGTAGACGACGATGAAGTTGATGTTCGCCGGATCGAGCAGTGCCAGCAGCGAGCCCTTGAAATCGGGCATGCCGTCGAAGCTGAGGGCGAACACCACCAGCGACGCGCGGGCCCACAGCATTTCGAGCACCAGCAGCACGAAGGCGAAGATCGCCAGCGTGCCCAGGCGCTGGTCCCAGGCCGTCATCGAATCGCCGAGGCCGGGGCGCTCGCCACCTTCGAGCCGCCGGCTGGCCTGGTAAAGGCCGAGCGTCAGGAACGGCCCCACGAGCATGAAGCCGGCCGACAGCGCCAGCACATAGGCCGGGGCGTGTTCGAACACCTTCATCAGCGCCCAGCCCATGACCATGAAGCAGCCGCCGTAGAACAGGCCGATCAGCGGGCAGCGCGCGAAGTCGCGCCAGCCCAGCATCAGCCAGCGCAGCGGCGCACGCCAGCCGAGCGGCTGCAGCTGGATGGCGAATGCCGGCGGGGTGGCGGGGATCTCGGAGCGCGACATCGTCAGGCAGTGTGGCGGAAGCCGGCCCCACGCGCCATGCGGCGCATCCCGCAGGCCGAGGTCGCGGTCAGCCTGGCGGGAATTCGGCGCCTCAGCCGCGCCGCACGCGGCGCAGTTCGTCGACCACCAGGCTCACCGCGCCCAGCGTGATCGCACTGTCGGCGACGTTGAACGCCGGAAAGTGCCCGCCGGGAAACAGCGGTGACAGGAACGACCAGTGGAAGTCGAGAAAGTCGACCACGTAGGCATGCAGCACCCGGTCGATCACGTTGCCCAGCGCGCCGCCGAGGATCATGCTGACGGCAAAGCAGAACAGCGTCTGCTCCGGGTGGCGGCGCAGCATCCAGACGATGAAGCCCGACGCCACCAGCCCGAGCGTGATGAAGAACCAGCGCTGCCAGCCCGCCGCGCCGGCCAGGAACGAGAATGCAGCGCCGGTGTTGTGCACGCGCACGACGTTGAAGAACGACGTCACTGAGCGGCTTTCGTGCAGCGCGAAGTTGCCGAGGATCAGCGTCTTCGTGAACTGGTCGAGCACGACGACCAGCAGCGCCACGCCCAGCCACAACCACAGCCCCGAGCCCGTGCCGCTGCGCCCCATGGTCAGGCGATCGTGCGGGTCTCGCCCGCGCCGACCAGGTTGCTCGCGCAGCGGCCGCAGATCGTCGGGCGCTCCGGATCGGCGCCGACGTCGTCGCGGTAGTGCCAGCAGCGCTCGCACTTGATGGCGGTGCTCGGCGCGACATCGATCTTCAGCGCGTCACCCTGCGTGAGCTGCGCCACCGACGTGATGAACACGAACTTCAGCGCGTCGCCCAGCGTGGCCAGCAGCGCATGGTCGGCCGCCGGCACCTGCAGCGTCAGCGCGGCCTGCAGCGACGAGCCCACCTGGCCCGCGGCGCGCAGCGTCTCGATCTCCTTGTTGGCGGCGTCGCGGATCTCGCGGATGCGCGCCCACTTGGCCAGCAGCGGCTCGTCGGGCGCATCGAAGCTTCCAGTAGGTCTCGGTGAAGATCGAGTCGCCGCCGTCGAACACCTGCCAGGCTTCTTCGGCGGTGAAGCTGAGGAACGGCGCCATCCAGCGCAGCATCGCGTGCGTGATCTGCCACAGCGCGGTCTGCGCCGAGCGGCGCGCGAGCGACTTCGGCGCGGTGGTGTACAGGCGGTCCTTTAGCACGTCGAGGTAGAACGCGCCGAGGTCTTCGGAGCAGAACAGCTGCAGCTTGGCCACCACCGGGTGGAACTCGTAGACCCGGTAGTGCCCGCCGTCGAACACACCGCGCGCGGCATCGAAACTGCCGACGATCTCGGCCTGCACCTGCGCCGCGCGCGCCAGCGCCCAGCGGTCGATCTCGAGCAGCTGCGCATGCGGCACCGCGTCCGCCTTTGGGTCGAAGTCGCTGGTGTTGGCGAGCAGGAAACGCAGCGTGTTGCGGATGCGGCGATACGCATCGACCACCCGTGCGAGGATCTTGTCGTCGATCGCCAGGTCGCCCGAGTAGTCGGTGGCCGCGACCCACAGCCGCACGATCTCGGCGCCGAGCTTGTTGCTCACCACCTGCGGCTCGACGCCGTTGCCCAGGCTCTTGCTCATCTTGCGGCCCTGGCCGTCGACGGTGAAGCCGTGGGTCAGCAGGCCGCGGTAGGGCGCGCGGTCGAAGATCGCGCAGGCCAGCAGCAGCGAGCTGTGGAACCAGCCGCGGTGCTGGTCGTGGCCTTCGAGGTAGAGGTCGGCCTCCGGGCCCTGCGTGTGGTGGCTCGGCCGGCCGTCGGCGCTGCGGTGCGTGCCGCGCAGCACATGCCAGAAGGTGGTGCCCGAGTCGAACCAGACCTCGAGGATGTCGTTGCTCTTGCTGTAGCTCCTGGCGTCCTCGGCACCGAGGATCTGCTCGGCGGTCACGCGGCTCCAGGCCTCGATGCCGCCTTGCTCGACGATGGTCGCCGCCTGGTCGAGGATGGCCATCGTGCGCGGATGCGGCTCGCCGGTGTCCTTGTGCAGGAAGAACGGCAGCGGCACGCCCCAGCTGCGCTGGCGGCTGATGCACCAGTCGGGCCGGTTGGCGATCATGTCGCGCAGGCGCGCGCGGCCGTTCTCGGGGTAGAACCCGGTGGCGTCGATCGCGTCGAGCGCGAGCTGCCGCAGCGTCTTGGCCGCCTTGTCTTTCGTGAAGATGCCTTCGCCTTCATCCATGCGCACGAACCACTGTGCCGCGGCGCGGTAGATCACCGGGGTCTTGTGCCGCCAGCAATGCGGGTAGCTGTGCACCAGCTTGTCGGTGGCGAACAAGCGGCCGGCCTGCTTCAGCGCCTCGATGATCGCCGGCACGGACTTCCAGATGTCCTGCCCGCCGAACAGCGCGAAGTCCGCGGCGTAGCGGCCATCACCCTGCACCGGGTTGAGGATGTCGTCGACCTTCAGGCCGTGCGCGACGCAGGAGTTGAAGTCGTCCAGACCGTAGGCCGGCGACGAGTGCACGATGCCAGTGCCGTCCTCAGCAGTTGCGTAGTCGGCCAGGTACACCGGCGCAAGCCGCGCATAGCCCGGGTCCACCTCGGCGAGCGGATGGTGGAAGCGGATGCCGCCGAGCCGCTCGCCGCGCGCGGTGGCGAGCACGCGCCCGCTGAGGCCGTAGCGCGCCAGACACGGGTCGACCAGCGTCGCGGCCAGCAGCAGCAGGCCACGCTCGGTGTCCACCAGCGCGAACTCGAGCCCCGGGTTCAGGTTCAGTGCCTGGTTGGCGGGAATGGTCCATGCGGTGGTCGTCCAGATCACCGCGAAGGCGTCCTTGTCGAGCGCATCGAGTTCGAAGGCCGCGGCCAGCTTGCCCGGCTCGGCGCACAGGAAGCCCACATCGACGGTGTGGCTCCACTTGTCGGCGTACTCGATCTCGAACTCGGCCAGCGACGAGCCGCAGTCGAAGCACCAGTACACGGGCTTCAGGCCACGGTAGACGAAGCCGCGTTCGATCACGCGCTTGAAGGCCCGGATCTCGCCGGCCTCGTTGGGTGCGTCCATCGTCGCGTAGCGTTGCGCCCAGTCGCCCAGCACACCCAGGCGCTGGAAGTCGGCCATCTGGATCGCGATCTGCTCGGTGGCGTAGGCGCGGCTCCGGGCCTGCATCTCGTCGCGCGACAGGTTGCGGCCGAACGTCTTCTCGATCGCGTTTTCGATCGGCAGGCCGTGGCAATCCCAGCCCGGCACGTACTGCGAGTCGTAGCCGGCGAGTTGCCGCGCCTTGACGACCATGTCCTTCAGGATCTTGTTGAGCGCATGCCCGATGTGGATCGCGTTGTTGGCATACGGCGGGCCGTCGTGCAGCACGAACAGCGGCGCGCCGCGACGGGCGATGCGCAGCTTCGTGTACAGGCCCTGGTCGTTCCACGCCTTGGCCCAGCCCGGCTCGCGCTTGGGCAGGTCGCCGCGCATCGGGAACGGCGTGTCGGGCAGGTTCAGGGTGCTGCGGTAGTCGGTGGGCTCGGAAGATGTCATGGCAACTCGGTGCGCCGGGTGCGCTGCGTCAGAGGATGGACATGCAAGCGCGCGCAGGCGCCTGCGGTTCAGGCAATCACTGCCGAACCGGCGCTAATTCGGTCGCGTGTGGTCTGGCGGCGGGTCGCCGCGTGCACGCGCAAGTCGTCGAGGAGTGCCATGCATGAACGCATGGGCCACATTCTACCGAAGGGGATGGGACGGCGATGGATTCGATGCCTCGGCGGCGAACCACTTCAGCGCGGCGGCGGTGTCGGCAGCGATGCCGTCACGCAGCGCATCGAGCGAGGGATAGTGCCGCTCGTCGTGCAGCTTGGCGAGCAGTTCCACCCGCACCAGGCGTGCGTAGCCGCCCTCGGAACTCAGGCCCGTCGGCCAGCGCAGCACGTGCGCCTCGAGCAGCACACGGCCGCTGTCGTCCACCGTCGGACGCCGCCCGAGGCTGGCCACGCCGGGCACCGGTTCGTCGGCCAGGCCGAACACACGCACGACGAAGATGCCCATCGCCGCCGGCCGCGCGTGCGTGAAGCGCAGGTTCAGCGTCGGAAACCCCAGTTCACGGCCGAGCTTGCGGCCGTGCTGCACGCGGCCGCTGATGCTGTAGCGCCGCCCCAGTAGCGACGCGGTGAGATCCATGTCGCCGGCGGCCAGCGCGGCACGCACCGCGGAACTGGAGACGCGCGTACCGTGCACCTCGTAGCTCAGCATGCGGGCGACGTCGAAGCCCAGTGCGTCGCCAGCGGCGTCGAGCATCGCATAGTCGCCGGCGCGCTTGGCGCCGAAGCGGAAGTCGTCGCCCACCAGCACGTAGCGCGCATGCAGGCCGTCGACCAGCACGTGGCGGATGAAGTCCTGCGCCGGCACCGCAGCCAGTGCCGCGTCGAAGCGCAGCACGATCACCTGGTCGACGCCGCAGCGTTCGAGTTCGGACAGCTTGTCGCGCAGCGTCGCGATGCGTGCCGGTGCGGTGCCGCCACGACCGGCCAGCGCGGCGAAGTAGTCGCGCGGATGCGGCTCGAAGGTCATCACGCAGCTGGCGACGCCGCGATGCCGCGCCTCGTTGGTCAGCAGCGCCAGCATCGCCTGATGGCCGCGGTGCACGCCGTCGAAGTTGCCGATCGTCAGCGCGCAGGCGGGCGCGATGTCGGGATGACGAAAACCGCGGTAGACGCGCATGCGCCGATTATCGCGGCGGCGTCGACTCGGCCAGATCGCTCGCCGACGGCAACCGCGGAGACGTCAACCCGGCCGCGGCGCGCACCGCGTTCAGCACCGCCCGCGCGGTCACCTCGGCCGCCAGCGTGCCGAGCACGGTCATCTCGCCCGGCAGTGCAATGGTGCCGGTGGCCAGTGCGAACAACGTGTCACCGTCGGTCATCGTGTGAACCGGGTTGATGCTGCGCGCCAGCCCGTCGTGCGCCATCGTCGCCAGCTTGTTCGCCTGCGCCTTGGTCAGGCGGGCGTTGGTGGCCACCACGCCGATCGTGGTGGCCATGCCGGCGATCGCGCGCGCCGGCAGTTCGCCGGCGGCCATCGCCGCGGCGCTGCTGCGCGGGCGGCCATTCACGTCGAGGGTGCCGGCGACCACGGCGCCGCTGGCAGGATCGATCACGTCGCCGCCGGCGTTGACGGCGATCAGCGCGCCGACGGTGACCGCGCCGACGCGTGATCGACGCCGCGCCGACGCCGCCTTTCATCGCGCGCTCGATGCCGAACAGCTTGCCCACGCTGGCGCCGGCACCGGCACCGACGCTGCCCTGCGCCGTTGGAGTGGCGGCGGCGGCCTGGCAGGCGGCGTAGCCCGCCGCGGCGTCCGGTCGGATCGACGCGTCGCCGACCCACAGGTCGAACAGCACCGCCGCCGGCACGATCGGCACGCGCGCCGGGCCCACCGCCAGACCGTGGCCGCGCTCATCGAGCCAGCGCATCACGCCGCCCGCGGCGTCGAGGCCGAACGCGCTGCCGCCGCTGAGCAGCAAGGCATGCACCTGTTCCACCAGGTTGTCGGGCCTGAGCAGGTCGGTCTCGCGCGTGCCGGGCGCGGCGCCGCGCACGTCGACGCCGCAGGTGGCACCGCCCTCGCACAGCACCACGGTGCAGCCGGTGGGGCGGCGCGTGTCGGTGAAGTGCCCGACCTTGAGGCCGGCCACGTCGGTGATCGATCCGGGGAAGAGCGCAATCCCCGTCACGGCGTGTACGCGATGCCGACAGATCGTGCCGCGGTCATCGTGTTCCGACAGGACCGAGCGAACGCCGCGGATCCGGCTCCGTCGGTCCGGTGGCGTCGCCGTTCGCCCTGCATGGCGAACGGCGCTCGCCAGCCACTCGCGAGCGCGCAGGCGCTCGCTCGGCGCTGGTTCGCCCCCCCTGGGGGGGAAGCGCCGAAGGCGCTGCGGGGGGGATCCACTTCACGCGAACACGCCGGCCGTGTCCTGCATGCGCGTCGACACCTCGCCGAGGTGGTGCATCGTGTCGCCGAAGCTCATCTCGAGCATTGTCAGCCGCTTGAAGTAGTGGCTGCCGATGTACTCGTCGGTGACGCCGATGCCGCCGTGCAGCTGGGTGCATTGCTGGCCGACAAAGCGCATCGATGTGCCGAGCTGCACCTTGGCCTGCGACAGAGCGCGCCGGCGCTGCGCCGCCGGCTGCTCGAGCTTGAGGCTCGCGTAGTAGCTCATCGAGCGGCCGAGTTCGAGCTGCATCTTCACGTCGGCCATGCGGTGGCGCAGCGCCTGAAATGTCGCGAGCGTGCTCGCCGAACTGCTTGCGCGTGTTCATGTAGTCGACGGTCAGCGCCACCATCTTGTCCATCGCGCCGACGCCTTCGGCGCACGCGGCGGCGATGCCGATGTCGACGGCCTGCTCGAGCGCGGCGAAGCCGGACTCGGTGATCAGCGTCGCGGCGGCGTTGGCGAGCTTCAACTCACCCGCGCGCGCGCCGTCCTGCGTCGGGTAGCCCTGCACGGTGGCGCCGGTGGCGCCGCGTTCGACCAGGAACAGGCCGATGCCGTCGGTGTCGTCCGCGCCACCGCGCAGCCGCGCCGGCACGACGAAGGCGTCGGCCTCGTCGGCCGCAGGCACCACGCTCTTGTGGCCGCTCAGCGTGAAGCCGCTGCCGGCCCGGGTGGCGTGGGTGCTCAGCGGCAGCACGCGGTACCGCGCGGTGCGCTCCTGGTGCGCGAGCACCACCAGCGCTTCGCCCGACGCGATGCGCGGCAGCCAGGCCGACTGCACGGCTGCCGGCGCGGCGGCCAGCAGCGCGGGCGCCACCAGCGCGCCTGCGGCATACGGTGCGTTCACCAGGCCGCGACCGAGCTCTTCCATCACCACCATCGCCTCGACCGCGCCGAAGCCCATGCCACCGTGCGCCTCGGGCACGGCCAACCCGGTGAGGCCGAGCTCGGCCAGCTCGCGGTACACGTCGCGCGTCTTGCCGCCGGACTTGGCAATGCCGTGGCGGCGCTCGAACGAGAAGCCCTTTTCGACCCAGCGCGCGACCATGTCGCGCAGGGAAAGCTGGTCGTCGTTGAAGTTGAAGTCCATGTCAGCCTCCGTAGAGCCGCCTCAAGGAGGCTGAAGCCCCCTCGGGGGGCAGCGAACGCATGTGAGCGTGGGGGCTCATATTCAGCTCCCCAGCACCGTCTGGGCGACGATGTTGCGTTGCACCTCGTTGGAGCCACCGTAGATGGTGGTCTTGCGGTAATTGAAGTAGGTGCCGGACAGTGGCGCACACAGCCCGAAGCGCGCGAAGTAGTCGCCCTGCCAGCCGGCCTCCATCGCCTCGCGCAGATAGGGCAGGGCAAACGGCCCGGCGGCGAGCATCATCAGCTCCGTGTAGCGCTGCTGGATCTCGCTGCCCTTGATCTTCAGCAGACCTGCGATGTCGAGCGTCTGCTTGCCGGTCTTCTCGGCCGGCCCGCGCTGGGCCGCCCCGAGCGGGCCGCCCCCTCGGGGGGTCGGGGGCTGTCAGCCAGCACGCGCAGCACCAGCATCTCCAACGCGACGACGTCGACCTCGAGCAGCGCGATCTGATCGCGAAAACGTGCATCCTCGTAGACACCTTCGGTCTTGGCCAGGCGTTTGAGCCGCTCGAGTTCGCGCTTGGCGCGGTTCACATCGGCGATGCCGGTGCGCTCGTGCGCGAGCAGGTACTTGGCGTAGGTCCAGCCCTTGTTCTCCTCGCCGATCAGATTGGCGGCCGGCACCTCGACGTTGTCGAAGAACACCTCATTGACCTCGGGCTCGCCATCGAGCATGACGATCGGGCGCACCGTGACGCCGGGCGACTTCATGTCGATCAGCAGGAACGAGATGCCGGTCTGCGGCTTGCCTTCGTTGCTGGTGCGCACCAGGCAGAAGATCCATTCGCCGTATTGCGCCAGCGTGGTCCAGGTCTTCTGCCCGTTGACGATGAACTTGTCGCCGCGGCGTTCGGCGCGCGTTTTCAGCGACGCCAGGTCGGAGCCCGAACCCGGCTCGCTGTAGCCCTGGCTCCACCACACCTCGCCCGAGGCGATGCCGGGCAGGAAGCGCTTGTGCTGCTCGGGCGTGCCGAATGCCATGATCACCGGCGCCACCATCACCGGCCCGAACGGCACGATGCGCGGCGACCCGGCCAACGCGCATTCCTCCTCGAACAGGTGGCGCTGCACGGCGGTCCAGCCGGGGCCGCCGAACGCTTCAGGCCAGTGGTAGCCGAGCCAGCCCTTGGCGCCGAGGATCTTGGCCCAGCGCTGCATGTCGTCGCGCGTCAGGTGCAGCGCGTGCAGCACCTTGTGGCTGATGTCCTTGGGCAGGTTGCCCGCGACCCATTGCCGGATCTCGCTGCGAAACGCGAGCTCCTCGGGCGTGAAGTTCAGATCCATCTCGTGTGCCTCTCTTCATCGGGTGCACCGCCATCGCACGGTGCCGGCGCATCCGGCATTTGTAGCACGCGCCTTCGCTGCCGGCTTGTCCCAGCGGCGACAAGGGCTGCCGCCGGGCCGCGGGCGACAATCGGGCCGATGAACGACGCAGACGACGCGCTGCCGTACCGTTGGGTGGTTGCGGCGCTGGCGCTGGGGCAGATCCTGGTCTGGGCGGTCCTGTACTACGCGTTCTCGTCGTTCGTGATTCCGATGCGCGCCGATCTCGGCTGGGACGAGCCGACGCTGATGGGCGCGTTCAGCGTCGGCCTGGGCACCTGGGGTCTGGCGTCGTACGCCGTCGGCGCCGGCATCGACCGCGGCCACGGCCGCGCCATCCTCACGGGCGGCGCCGCGCTGGCGGCGGTGGGCCTGTTCGGCTGGGCCGCCGTGCGCGAGCCGTGGATGCTGGTGGCGGTGTGGGCGTTGCTCGGCGTGTCGATGGCGATGATGCTGTACGACCCGGCGTTCACCATCCTCACCAAGCGCTACCCCGATCGTTACCGCGAGGGCATCACCGCGCTGACGCTGGTGGCCGGCTTCGCCAGCACGCTGTCGTTTCCGGCGGTGGCCTGGTTGCTGCCCCGATTCGGCTGGCGCGGCAGCCTGGTGGCGATGGGCGTGATGATGCTGGTCGTGATCGTGCCGCTGCACGCCTGGGCGCTGCGTGGCCGCAGCGAGCCGCGCGCCGTGGCGCGTGTCGACCAGCAGGCCGACTCCACACTGCGCGAGGCGCTGCACCACCGTGCATTCTGGCTGCTGGCGCTGGCCTTCACGTTCTACGCGTTCGGCGCGGCGGCGCTGTGGGCGCACGTGATGCCGGCGTTCGCGGCCAAGGGGCTGCGCGAGGCCGAGGCGCTGGCGGTCGTGGTGTGCATCGGTCCGGCCCAGGTGGCCGGGCGCCTCGTGTATGCCTGGGTCGGGCGTCGCTGGCGGCTGCGCGTGCTGGGCACGCTGGTGATGCTGGGGCTGCCGCTGGCGCTGGTGGTGTTTGCGCTGGCGCGGCCGCTGTGGGCGCTGTGGATTTTCGCGCTGCTGTTCGGCATGGCCAACGGATTGATCACCATCGTCCGCGGCGGCCTGCTGCCGGAGTTCTACGGCCGCACCCACGTCGGCCGCATCGGCGGCGCAATGTCGGCGGTGGGCTTGCTGGCGCGCGCCGCCGCGCCGGTGGCGGCGGCGTGGCTGTTGCTGGCGCTGGGTGGCTATCAGCAGTTGGTGTTGCTGCTGGCCGCGCTCGGCCTGGCCGGCGCCGCGGCATTTGCCGCCGCGCGGCCGCAGGTCGACGCCGAGCGTCCGCGCTGATTGCAGCCGGCAGCAGGCCCGCTCACGCCAACACCTTCATCGCGCGAACAGGCCCGTAGGAGCTTCAGCGCGCGCAGTACAGCGTCACGCCGCCGGCGGCGGTGGCCGCGGCGCAGCTCAGGGCGCCGCACTGGCAATGCGCGATGACCGGTCCGCCGGTGCCGAACACCGGGGTCGGGCTGGCGCAGACGCACGCGGCGGGCGGCTGCTGGGCGAACATGGCCGGGTTCGGCTGGGCCTGCACCGGGCGTGCCGGAGCGACGAGGCCGGTGACCACGGCCGCGAGGGCGAGGGCGAGGGTGGCCGCGCCGATCATGGCGCGTCGTGTGACTCTGGTTTGCATGGGATGCTCCGTGCGCCGGGAATCGGCGGCTGCGGAAAATTCTGCGCGCCGGACCCGGACATCGGCACTGGCACCCCGTGGATGAATACTGTATAAATAACCAGTCTTCATTCACCGTCAGATTCCCCCAGACATGGCTGCCTCCGTCGCGCAAGGCAGTGCAGCGCCGTCGGCGCCGGCACCGCGGGGCCGGCCGCTGCCGGCCTACGCCGAACTGCACTGCCGCAGCAACTTCAGCTTTCTCACCGGCGCCTCACACCCTGAGGAGCTGGTGGCGCGGGCCCACGCCCTCGGCTACACGGCGCTGGCGATCACCGACGAGTGCTCGCTGGCCGGCGTGGTGCGTGCGCATGGTGAGGCCAAACGGCTCGGGCTGCACCTGATCGTCGGCGCGCAGATGCGTCTGGCGAGCGCCACGGCCGGTGGCGAACCCGGCCCGCGGCTGGTGTTGCTGGCTCAATCGCGGCGCGGCTACGGCAACCTGTCGCAATGGATCACGGTGGCGCGCCGGCGTGCGGACAAGGGCAGCTACCGCGCACTGCAAAGCGACCTCGAAGGCCGCGTGCCGCACGCGCCGTACCTGGCCGGTCTGCCCGACTGTTTTGCGTTGCTGGTGCCGGTGGCGACGCAGCCGGTGGAGGCCCTGTTCGCGCACGCGATGTGGCTGAAGACCTGGTTCGGCCCCGAGCGCTGCGCCATTGCGATTGAACTGCTGCTCCGCGCACACGATGCCCAGCTGGTCGAGGCCGTGCAGCGTGTGGCCGGGCTCACCGGCCTGAGCATCGTGGCCGCCGGCGACGTGCTGATGCACACCCGAGCGCGCAAGCCCCTGCAGGACGCACTCACCGCGACGCGCATCAACGAGCCGGTGGCCGAATGCGGCTTCGCGCTCGAGCCCAACGCCGAGCAGCACCTGCGCTCGCGCCAGCGTCTGGGCCAGCTGGTGCCGCCGGTATGGCTGGAGGCGTCGGTGCGCATCGCGGCCGGCTGCGCCTTCTCGCTCGACGAGCTGCGCTACGAGTATCCGGAGGAAATCGTGCCCGCCGGCCACACGCCCACCAGCTGGCTGCGCGCGCTCACCGAGTCGGGCGTGAAGCGGCGCTTTCCCGCCGGCGAGCCGGCCAGGGTGCGCGCGACGATCGAGCACGAGCTGGCGCTGATCGCCCAGCTGAAATACGAGCCGTATTTCCTCACCGTGGCCGACGTGGTGCACTGGGCGCGCGAGCAGGGCATCCTGTGCCAGGGCCGCGGCAGCGCGGCCAATTCGGCGGTGTGTTATTGCCTGCAGGTGACCGAGGTCGACCCGGCGCGCACCCACCTGCTGTTCGAGCGTTTCGTCAGCGCCGAGCGCAACGAGCCGCCCGACATCGACGTCGACTTCGAGCACCAGCGCCGCGAAGAGGTGATCCAGTACATCTTCCGCAAGTACGGCCGGCATCGTGCCGCGCTCACCGCGGTGGTGATCAGCTACCGCCCGCGCTCGGCGCTGCGCGACATGGGCCGGGCGTTGGGGCTGGACCTCGATCGCATCGCCGCGGTGGCGCGCGGCCAGCACTGGTGGACTGAGGACCCCCAGACGCCTGCGGCGTCGCCCCCCGGGGGGATCCACCCGGCTTGGGGCGGCCCGGCGCCGGGTGGGGCCGCTCGATCAACGCCGACAGCCTGCGCGAGAACGGCTTCGACCCCGAGTCCCCGGTGTGCAGGCTGTGGGTCGAGCTGACGCAGGCGGTGATCGGCTTTCCGCGCCACCTGTCGCAAGCACCCGGGCGGCTTCGTGATCGCGCGCGACGACATCTCGCGCCTGGTGCCGGTGGAGAACGCCGCGATGGACGGCCGCACCGTGATCCAGTGGGACAAGGACGACCTCGACGCGCTGGGTCTGATCAAGGTCGACGTGCTGGCGCTGGGCATGCTGAGCGCCGTGCGCCGCGCGCTGGAGTTCGTCGGCGCGCAAGCTCGGTGTGCCCGAATTCCGCATGCAGGACGTGCTGTGTCCGCAGGGCGTGGTGGCCGAGGACCCGGCAGTCTACGAGATGCTGTGCCGCGGCGACATCGGTGGGCACCTTCCAGGTCGAGAGCCGCGCGCAGATGAGCATGCTGCCGCGCCTGCAGCCGAGGAACTTCTACGACCTGGTGATCGAGGTCGCGATCGTGCGGCCCGGGCCGATCCAGGGCGGCATGGTGCACCCGTACCTGCAGGCGCCGCAGCGGCGAAGAGGCGGTGGACTACCCGAGCGACGAGGTGCGCCAGGCGCTGGAGCGCACGCTGGGCGTGCCGATCTTCCAGGAGCAGGTGATGCAGCTGGCGATCCTGGCCGCCGACTTCACGCCGGGCGAGGCCGACCAGCTGCGCCGCGCGATGGCGGCGTGGAAGCGCAAGGGCGGCCTCGGGCCGTTTCCACGAGCGGCTGGTCGGCCGCATGGTCGAGAAGGGCTACGAGCGCGAGTACGCCGAGCGCATCTTCAAGCAGATCGAGGGCTTCGGCGAATACGGCTTTCCCGAGAGCCATGCGGCGAGCTTCGCGCTGCTGGTGTACGTGAGCGCGTGGCTCAAGCGCCACCACCCCGATGCGTTCCTGGCCGGGCTGCTGAACAGCCAGCCGATGGGCTTCTACGCGCCGGCGCAGCTGGTGCGCGATGCGCGCGAGCACGGCGTGCGGGTGCTGCCGGTGGACGTGCTGCAAGAGCCAGTGGCACACGCAGCTCGAGGCCGAGCCGCCGATGCCGAGGGCTCGTGGCCGGTGCGCCTGGGCTTCAGCCGGCTGTCGGGTTTCGAGGAGGAGGCGGCGCTAGCGCCTCGTGGCCGCGCGCGCTGCCAGGCGCCGTTCGACAGCGTCGAAGATCTGGCGCGCCGCGCGGCGCTCGACGCCCGCGCGCTGCAGCTGCTGGCCCAGGGCGACGCGCTGCGGCCGCTGACCGGCCATCGCCACCAGGCCGCGTGGGGCGTGGCCGGCGTCGACACACGCGCCACCGCGCTGCTGCAGCGCACGCGCACGCACGAGGCGCGCGGCCGCACTGGCCGGCGCCGGCGCTGGGCGAAGAGCTGCTGGCCGACTACCGCGCCACCGGCCTGTCGCTGAAAAGCCATCCGCTGGCGCTGCTGCGCGAGCAGCTGGCCGCGTTCCGGGTGCAGCCGGCCGCCGTGCTGCGCGGTTATCGCAACGGCCAGCTGGCGCGCGCCAGCGGCCTGGTCACGCACCGCCAGCGGCCCGAGACCGCCAAGGGCGTGGTCTTCGTGACGCTGGAGGACGAGACCGGCGCAGTCAACGTCATCGTCTGGCCGCAGTGGCCGCGCGCAGCGCCAGCCGCTGCTGGCCTCGACGCTGCTCACCGTCTACGGCGTCTGGCAGTGCGAAGGCGAGGGCGCAGCGCGCGTGTCACCTGATCGCGCGCAGGCTGGTCGACCACTCGCCGTGCTGCAGGGCTGGCGACGCGCAGCCGCAACTTCCGCTGAGGCATCTCGATGCACGCGTTCCGGCGCTGAGGCTCGGCATACGTCACCGGCGGGCTGCGAAAATCGGCAATGAACAACCAGGCCATCACCCAGGAGCTGCGCGACTGGATCGTCGCGCAGGCGCGCGCCGGCTGCGGCCGGACGACGTGCTGCAATCCATGCGCGCCAGCGGCTGGGACGAGGACACCGCGCTGGGCGCGCTGGAGACCACGCTCGAGCAGTTCCTGCAGGACCACGCCAAGGCCAACAGCCTTGCCGCAGCCGGTGCCGGTGCCCGAGCCCGATCTGAGCGGCTCGCCCAGCGTCGTGCGCGCGCTCGATCGCGACGTGCGGATCCTGATGTCGATGGCCAGCCCGCGCCTGTTCGTCTTCGGCGGCCTGCTGTCCGACGACGAATGCGACGCAGATGGTCGCGCTGGCCGCGCCGCGCCTGGCGCGCTCGGAGACCGTGCACAACGCCAGCGGCGGCAGCGAGGTGCAACGCCCGCGCACCAGCGACGGCATGTTCTTCGAGCGCGGCGAATCGCCGCTCTGCGACCGCATCGAGCGGCGCATCGCCGCGCTGGTGAACTGGCCGGTGGAGAACGGCGAGGGCCTGCAGGTGCTGCGCTACCGGCCCGGGCGCCGAGTACAAGGCCGCACCACGACTACTTCGACCCGGCGCAACCGGGCACGCCGACCATCCTGCAGCGCGGCGGCCAGCGTGTCGGCACGATCGTGATGTACCTGAACACGCCGACCAAGGGCGGCGGCACGGCGTTTCCCGATGTCGGCGTCGAGGTCGGCGCCGATCAGCGGCAACGCGGTGTTCTTCAGCTACGACCGCGCGCACATCGTGACGCGCACGCTGCACGGCGGCACGCCGGTGCATCGAGGGCGAGAAATGGGTCGCCACCAAGTGGCTGCGCGAGGGCGAATTCCGCTGAGCGCGGGCGCCGCGGCTCACGCGGCGTCGTCGGCGTCGGCACGACGCGCAGCGCGGCGAAGGGTCGCAGCTGCTCGATGCGCGCCCACTTGCGCTCGTCCCAGGTCTGCGGCCCTTCGAGCGGCCAGCGCTCGATGACGGCAGTCAACTCTTCGCTGGGCAGGCGCACGAACCCAGGCTTGTGCTGGCGCAGGATCCACAGGCCCTGGCACAACCGGCTCGGCAACGCGGCCTTGGCCAGCGGCGCCCAGTACACGCAGCGGCGCTGCGCGCCAGAAGCTCTGGCGTTCGAAATGCACGCGTCCGGCGATGCCGGTCTCGGGCGGGAACAGCAGGTCGTGTTCGCGCGTCTGCACCACGGCGTAGGCCAGGTCGCCCGGTGTGGCGCCGCCGTCGCGGTAGACGATGATCACGCGCTCGATGTCGCCGGCGGCCAGGCGGTCGATCTCCCGACCGTCGCGCTTGACGATCAGGTCCATCGCCTGCCACGAGGTCTGCACCATCGACTTCATGGCACGACAGTATTCCGATTGCGGGCGTTACGCTGTGTCCAGCGGCGTCGACTTGCAACCGGGGGTTCAGACCGACACTGTGCAGCCGTGCTGCGGCACGCGCACGCTCCAGCCGAGCTCGTCCTGTGATGCGCAGGCGCAGGGTGTCGGCGGCGTCGGGCTCGCCATGCACCACGAAGGTCTGCGCTCGGCGGCTCGCCGCAGCGCGCGCAGCCAGTCGAGCACCTGATCGCCATCGGCGTGGCCCGGACAGCCTTCGAGCGTGCTGACTTCGGCGCGCACCGGCACGTATTCGCCGTGGATCTTCACTTCGCTGGCGCCCGCCACCAGCTGCGCGCCGCGGCTGCCGCCGACCTGGAAGCCGGCGAACACGATGTGGTGCTGCGGGCTGCGGCGCCATCGCCTTCAGGTGGTGCAGCACACGTCCGCCGGTGGCCATGCCGCTGGCCGAGATGATGACGCTCGGGTAACGCGAGCGCGACAGGCGCATCGACTGCGCGCCGGTCGTGACCATCCCACGCCATCGCACAGTGTTTCCACCTCGGCCGCCGGCACGCGCAGCAGCCGCGCGGAACTGGCGGTACAGCGCGGTGGCCTCGATCGCCATCGGGCTGTCGAGAAAGATCGGCAGATTGCGCGGGATTTCGCCGCGCGGCCTTCAGGCGCTGCAGCAACAGCAGCAGCGCCTGCGCACGGCCGACGGCAAACGCCGGCATCAGCACCGAGCCGCCGCGGTGAATCGTCTCGCGCACGAGCTGACTCAGCACCGGCGCCGGTCGCCCGCGGGGTGGCGGCGGTTGCCGTAGGTGGACTCGACGATCATCACGTCGGCGCGCGGCGCGGGCGACGGCGGCGGCATCAGCAGGTCGTCGCGCCGCCCGAGATCGCCGGAGAACACCAGGCTGTCGTCGCGCTCGGTCAGGCTCACCACGCTGGCACCCAGCAGGTGGCCGACCGGCGTCAACTGCACGCGCACCGATCCGATCGGAGCCTCGCGGCCGGGCGCCAGCGAACGAAAGCGCGCCATCACCCGCTTGACGTCGGCGCGCGTGTACAGCGGCAGCGCCTTGGCATGGCGCGAGTGTGGTAGCGGTTGGCGCGGCGCGCGTCCTCCTCCTGCAGGTGTGCGCTGTCCATCAGCAGCACCGCGCACAGCGCGCGCGTGGCCGGCGTGCGTACACCGGTCCGGTGAAGCCCGACGGGCCAGCACCGGCAGGTAGCCGCTGTGGTCGAGGTGGGCGTGGCTGAGCACCACCGCATCGATCGAGCGCGGGTCCACCGCCAGCGGCGCCCAGTTGCGCTCGCGAAAACACTTGAAGCCCTGGAACAGCCCGCAGTCGAGCAAGATGCGCTGCCCGGCGGCCTCGATCAGGTGCTTCGATCCGGTGACCGTGTCGGCCGCGCCGAGAAACTGGATCTGCATGCCGGCGGTCTCAGGCGCCGCGGCCCAGATCCTGCAGCGCCGCGGAATCGAAGCGCCAGACACCGGCTTCGGCCTGCTGCAGCGCGCGCCACAGCGCGCGCGCCACTGTGCTCGCCTCGATCGGCCGCACGCCCTTGGGGATCAGCCAGCCCAGCGGCCGGGTCAGCGCAGCCGCCAGCCTCTCGCCCGGCCGCGTCGGCTGGGCCAGCGCGCCGCGGTCGCCCAGCAGCAGCGAGGGGCGCACGATGATCACGCTGTCGTATCCCAGCTTGGCGATCGCTGCCTCCATCTCGCCTTTGACGCGGTTGTAGAACACGCCCGATCGCGCGTTGGCGCCGAGTGCCGACACGACGCCCAGCCGCGTGGCGCCGGCCTCGCGGGCGGCCTGGGCGAAAGTCAGCACCGCATCGTGGTCGACGGCACGAAACGCCTGCCTGCGAGCCGGCGACCTTGATCGTCGTGCCCAGGCAGCAGTAGGCGTCGTCGATCACCGGCAGCGGGCGCAGCCCGGCACTGTAGTCGACCACCAGCTGCTCCACGCCGGGCAGCGGCGCCAGCGCCGGCGACTTGCGCCGCACCAGCGCGTGCACCGCACCCACCGAGCTGTCGGCGAGCAGGAGGCCGATCAGGGCTCGACCGACCAGGCCGGTGGCCCCGGCCACGGCGGCATCGCGACGACGCGGCGGAACAGCGAAACCGGTGCGAACCATGCGGCCATTCTGCACGCGGGCCTGAAGCGGTCGATCCGCCTGCGTCTTCGGCTCGAGGACCCCCGCACTTTCCGCAGCTTGTTGCGCGTCAGCGGCCTGCCTAGACTGCAGCGCAGATGCAAGCCGCCCAGAATGAACTGATCACGCGCATCGGCCCCGGCACGCCCTGTGGCGACGCTGATGCGCCGCTACTGGCAGCCGGCGGCGCTGGTCGACGAATTCGACCCGCGCTCGATCCCCGCATGGCGCATCGGCCGGTCAAGGCGGTGCGCCTGCTCGGACAGGACCTGGTGCTGTTTCGCGACGCGCGCGGCCGCTGGGGCCTGCTCGACCGCGACTGCCCGCACCGCGGCGCCGACCTGGCCTTCGCGCGGCACGAAGGCGACGGCCTGCGCTGCCCGTTCCACGGCTGGAAGTTCGACGTCGACCGGCGCCTGCCTGGAGACGCCGGCCGAGCCGACGGCTGCAACGCTGTGCCAGCGCGTGCGCCAGCGCAGCTACCCGGTGCTCGAGCGCGCGGCGTGCTGTTCGCCTGGCTCGGGCCCGAAGGCTCGACGCCGCCGCGCGCTTGCCGGCGCTGGACTGCTTTCGCGCGCCGGCCAGCACAGCTTCGCGTTCAAGGGCCTGTGGCACTGCAACTGGCTGCAGGCGTTCGAAGTCGGCATCGACCCGGCGCATCCGTCGTTCCTGCACCGCTTCCTGCACGACGAGGACGCTGCGACGAGTCGAGCAAGGCCTACGGCCGCCAGTTCCGCGCGCCAGCGTCGGCGAGGTCGATGGCCAGCGCTGGCCGATGACGCGCGTGATGCGCGAGTTCGGCTCGCCCGAGATCCGCCACGACGAGCTGACGCCTCGGCCTGACGCAGCTGACCACGCTGCGGCCGATGACGAGCGGCTGACCCACGTGCGCGTCACGCACGCGATCTTTCCCGCACACCTTCGTGATCCCGCTGTCGCGAGACGATGACGATCACGCAGATGCACGTGCCGGTCGACGACACGCACACCTACTGGTACAGCTTCTTCACCAGCTTCGCCGGCCCGGTGGACAAGGACACCATGCGCGCGCAGCGCCTGCGGCGACGATGTACGCTGCCCGACTACGTGCCGAAGAAGGGCCGCCACAACGACTGGGGCTTCAATCCCGAGGACCAGCGCACGCGCACCTTCCTCGGCATGGGCGAGGACGACATCAACCTGCACGACCAGTGGGCGGTGGAGAGCATGGGCGCGATCCAGGACCGCACGCGCGAGCACCTGGGCACCAGCGACAAGGTGATCATGGCGCAACCGGCGGATGCTGCTGAAGGCGATCGACACGGTGCAGCCTGGCGGCGTGCCGCCGATGGCGCTCGACGCCGAGCAGGCGGCGGCGCTGTGCGGCCCGGACACGATCGACTGCATCGCGCCGGCCGGGCACTGGGAGCGCTTCTGGCGCGAGCAGGTCGCGGCCAAGCGCCGCGGTGCGCCGTGGCGCTGGCCGGCGACGCGCCGGCGCGCGCCACCCCGAGCATCGAGGCGCGGGGATGACGTCGTTCGCCCAACGCTGCGGCATTCACGACGTGCCGCGCGCGGCGGCGTGCGAGCAGGTGCTGCAACGCATCGCCGAGCAAGGCATCGAACGCGTGCGCATCGCCTGGTGCGACCTGCACGGCGTGCTGCGCGGCAAGACGCTGATGGCCGGCGCGCTGGCCGACGCGCTGGCGAACGGCGTCGGCCTGGTCAGCACCGTGATGCTGAAGGACACCTCGGACCGCACCGCGTTCAAGGTGTTCGAGCCTGGCGCGCTGGCCGCGCAGATGCCGGGCTTCGGCTTCGCCAACAACCTGCTGCTGCTGCCCGACCCGGCCAGCTTTCGCGTCCTGCCGTGGGCCGAGGGCACCGGCTGGATGCAGGCGCAGCCGTGGTTCGACGACGCCACGCCGGTGGCGATCGACACGCGCCGCGTGCTGCAAGCGGCGCTGGCGCGACTGGCGGCGCGCGGCATGGGCCTGCGCTGCGGACTCGAGGTCGAGTTCCACATCTATCGCATCGACGATGCGCGCCTCGATCCGCAGCGCGCCGCGTGGCCGGGCGAGCCGCCGGCGGTGTCGATGATCCACCCCGGCTACAACCTGCTGGCCGAGGGCTGGGCCGACATGGCCGACGAGCCGCTGCGCATCGTGCAGCGCACCGCGCAGGGCCTCGGGCTGCCGCTGCGCTCGCTCGAGATCGAACTCGGCCCGAGCCAGGTCGAGGCGGTGTTCGACGCCACCGACGCGCTCACCGCCGCCGACCAGATGGTGCTGTTTCGCAGTGGCGTGCGCCAGGCGTTGCGGCGCGCCGGCTACCACGCCAGCTTCGTCTGCCGGCCGCCGTTCGCCAACGTCATGGCCAGCGGCTGGCACCTGCACCAGTCGCTGGTCGACCTGCGACAGCGGCGCCAACCTGCTTCTGCCGCGATGCGCCTGCGCCCGGCAGCCGCGCCCGCGGACGCGGGCTACACGCTGTCGGCGCTCGGCGAGCAGTACCTGGCCGGGCCTGCTGGCGCATGCACGCGGCATGGCGGTGTTCTGCACGCCGACGATCAACGGCTTCGGCCGCTTCCGGCCGAACGCGCTGGCGCCGCAGTCGGTGCTGTGGGGCCGCGACAACCGCGGTGCGATGTTGCGGGTGCTGGGCCGATGCGGCGACGCCGCCACGCGCATCGAGAACCGCATCGGCGAGCCCTGCGCGAACCCCTACCTGTACATCGCCGCACAGGTCCACGCCGGGCTCGACGGCATCGACCGCGGCTGGCCGCCGGCCGCCGCCACCGACGCGCCCTACGCCGGCAGCGCACCGGCGCTGCCGACCAGCCTGGAGGAGGCGCTCGACGCGCTGGCCGCCGACCGCGTGCTGGCGCAGGCCTTCGGCGAGCCGCTGATCGACTGCGTGCAGCGCGTCAAGCGCTTCGAGTGCGAGCGCCACGCCGCAGGCCGACGATTCCGACGCGTGGCAGCGCCGCGAGTACTTCAGCCGCTTCTGAGCATGCGTGCAGGTCCACCTGATCGACCACGACGGCACGCGCCACACGTGTCCGGCCGCCCGGGCCAGAGCCTGATGCGCGCGGCCGTCCACGCCGGCATCGACGGCATCGCGGCCGATTGCGGTGGCTGCCTGAGCTGCGCCACCTGTCATGTCTTCGTCGACGCGGCGTGGTGGCGAGGCTGCCGGCGCCGTCGCCCGACGAGGCGGCGATGCTCGAGATGACGGCCGCGCCGCGGCAGCCGACATAGCCGCTTGAGTTGCCAGATCGTGCTCGACCGGCGGCTCGAAGGCCTCGTGGTCCAATTGCCGCCGACCCAATACTGACCTGCGTCGGTTGACCTCCAACACGGAACACTGGATGTGAAGCTGCTCGAGTGACTGGCCAAGCTGTGCGCGATCCCCGCCGGCGTGCTGCTGACGGTGATCACGCTGATGACCTGCGTCAGCCTGATCGGCCGCAACACCACCGGCTGGACGATCGTCGGCGACTTCGAGCTCTCCGGCGCCGCCGCCGGCGCGGCCGATCGCGCTGTTCCTGCCCTGGTGCCAGCTGCGGCGCGGCAACATCATCGTCGACTTCTTCACCGCGCAGGGCCTCGGATCGCACCAACGAGCGCCTCGACCGCTTCGGCGCGCTGCTGCTGGCCCTGGTGATGGCGCTGATGGCCTGGCGCACGGCGGTCGGCGGCCTGAACGCCTGGCGCACGCAGTCCGGCACGATGATGATCGGCTTTCCCGAGTGGATCGTCTACGCCGCGCATGGTGCCGCCGCTGGCGCTGACGTGGCGATCGCGCTGACGCAGGCCTGCGCGGCTTCAGGCCAGTGGCGCATGAGCGCGTGGCCAGGTCCAGCCGCAGGCGCTGCGGCATGAGCCTCGGCCTGAGCCCGCTGACGCTGACGCTGCTGATCTTCGCCGTCATGCTGGTGCTGATGGCGATCCGCACGCCGATCGCGGTGGCGATGTTCGTCGCCGGCGCGCTCGGCTACGTGCTGCAGGCCGGCTGGCTGCCGTTGGCCAACTTCCTCAACGCGCAGGCCTTCGCGCGCTTCGCCAGCTACGACCTGTCGGTGATCCCGCTGTTCATCCTGATGGGCAACTTCGCCACGCAGGGCGGCATCTCGCAGCGCGCTGTTCGAGTTCGCCGCCGCGGTGATGGCGCGCTTTCGCGGCGGCCTGGCGATGGCCGCGGTGCTGGCCTGCGCGGCCTTCGGCGCGATCTGCGGCTCGTCGGTGGCCACCGCGGCCACCATCACCTCGGTGGCGCTGCCCGAGATGCGGCGCCACGGCTACTCCGGCCGCCTGGCCACCGGCACGCTGGCCGCCGGCGGCACGCTGGGCATCCTGATCCCGCCGTCGGTGCCGCTGGTGATCTACGCCATCCTGGCCGAGCAGAACATCGCCAAGCTGTTCGCCGCGGCCATGATCCCGGGCCTCATCGCGATGCTGGGCTACATGGTCGCCATCGCGATCTACGTGCGCGCTGGTGCCCGGCCATGCGCCCGAGCACGACGGACGACGCGCCGCGGCTGACGCTGCGCGCGCTCGGCGGCGTGGTGCCGATCGCGATGATCTTCCTGCTCGTCTTCGGCGGCATCTACGGCGGCAAGTTCACGCCCACCGAAGGCGCGGCGGTGGGCGCGGCGTCCACCTTCGTCGCGGCGCTGCTCAAGCGCGAGATCACCTGGGCCAAGTTCAAGCAGCTGCTTCTATGCCACCGCCGAGACCGTCGGCGATGATCTTCATGATCTTCCTCGGCGCCGACCTGATGAACTCGGCGCTGGCGCTGACGCAGGTGCCGGCGCAGCTGGCCAGCGTGGTGCAGCGGCTGGGGCCTGCCGCCGCTGATGGTGGTGGCGGCGATCCTGCTGTTCTACGTGGTGCTGGGCGCGGTGATGGACGAGCTGTCGATGATCCTGCTGACGATCCCGATCTTCTTCCCGATGGTCATGGGCCTGGACTTCGGCATGCCCAAGGAGACGCGTGGCCATCTGGTTCGGCATCATGGTGCTGATGACGGTGGGCTTCGGCCTGCTGGCGCCGCCGGTGGGTTTGAACGTCTACGTCGTCAACGGCATGGCCAAGGACGTGCCGATCGCCGAGAGCTACCGCGGCGTGATGCCGTTCCTGATCAGCGACACGATCCGCACCGTCGCTGCTGCTGCTGTTCCCGGCGATCTCGCTGTGGCTGGTGAAGTTCCTCAGTAACGGCTACTGGTGGGGAAACCGCGTGCCCGACCGGGCCCGCAGGTTGCGTTAAGTTCGCGGTCCTGTCCACTCGTCGCACGGAGAGCTTATCGATGAAACGCCGTTCCCTGATCCAAGGCGCCGCCGCTGCCGTCGCTGGGCGCGCCCGGCCTGTCGGGCCTGGCGCAGCAGGCGGTGACGCTGAAGTTCCACACCTTCATGGCGCCGCATGTCCAACGTCTGGCTGACGATGCACAAGCCGTGGATGGAGAAGGTCGAGAAGGACTCCGGCGGCCGCATCAAGTTCGAGGCCTACCCGGCCATGCAGCTCGGCGGCACGCCGGTGCAGCTGTACGACCAGGCGCGCGACGGCGTGGTCGACATCGTCTGGACGCTGCCGGGCAACACGGCCGGGCGCTTCCCGCGCATCGAGGTGTTCGAGCTGCCGTTCATGATGAACAACGCCGAGGCCACCTCCAAGGCCTATTGGGAGTACTTGCAGACCCAGTGCCCCGACGAGTTCAAGGAGACCCAGGTGCTGGCGCTGCACGTGCACGGCCCGGGCATGTTCCATTCGGCCACCAAGCAGATCAAGACGCGCGGCCGACCTGAAGGGCATGAAGGTGCGCGGCCCGACGCGCCAGGTCACCAAGATGCTGGGCTCGGTGGGCGCCACGCCGGTGGGCATGCCGCTGCCGCAGATCCCCGATGCGCTGTCCAAGGGCACCATCGACGCCTGCGTGATCCCGTGGGAGGTGGTGCCCTCGGTCAAGGTGCACGAGCTGACCAAGTTCCACAGCGAGTTCGACACCAACGGCCCGGCGCTGTACACCACCACCTTCGTGATGGCCATGAACAAGGCCAAGTACGACGCGCCTGGCGCCCGACCTGAAGAAGGTGATCGACGCCAACTCCGGCCTGGCCACCTCGGCCTGGCTGGGCAAGACGCAGCAGGGCAACGACGTGCCGCGGCCGCAAGGCGGCGGTCGACCGCGGCAACACGCATCTACACAGTTCACCGGCCAGCGGAGCGCGAGGAGTTCATCAAGCTGTCCAGCCACGTCGACGACGAATGGGTCGCCGACATGAACAAGCGCGGCTTCGACGGCAAGAAGCTGCTGGACACCGCCAAGGCGCTGATCGCCAAGCACGGCAAGTAGGAGCCCGGAGCGGCCTGCGGCCGCCTCCACCAAGGGGGCGACACCGGCGGACCGGCAGAGCCGGATCCGCGGTGTCCGCTTGAACGGGCCGCTCGGGGCTGCGCTTAGCGGCCGCCGCTGCTGCGACCGCCGCCGCACTCCCGCGGCCGGGCGGCCACCGGAGGGCCGCGCGAGGGTGCGCGCCGCCGGGTCCGCGCGACGGCTGGGCTTGCGCGCCGCGGGCCGGCGGGGCGCTGCGCGCCTCGCGCGAGCTGCGGCCACCGCTCGCGCGGCGCGCGCGCCCTGCACGGGCTCGCGGCCGCGATGGGTGCGCCGGCTTCGCGAGCGCCCTTGCGGCGGTCGCCGATGCGCCGCCGTTGCCGCCGCGCCGGTTCCGCCCACGCCGATCACCATGCGGCCGAGCACGATCGGCTCGGCGCGTTCGCTCGGGTCGGGCTCGAAGCCGCGTACGATCTCGCGCGGGATCTCGCGGTTGATCAGGCGCTGGATGTCGCGCAGGAACAGCTCCTCGTCGACGCAGACCAGCGAGATCGCCTCGCCGGTGGAGCCGGCGCGGCCGGTGCGGCCGATGCGGTGCACGTAGTCTTCCGGCACGTTGGGCAGCTCGAAGTTCACCACGTGCGGCAGCTGGTCGATGTCGATGCCGCGCGCGGCGATGTCGGTGGCCACCAGCACCGCGCAGATCGCCGCTCTTGAAGTCGGCCAGCGCCTTGGTGCGCGCGCTCTGGCTCTTGTTGCCGTGGATCGCCATCGCGGTGATGCCGTGCTTGTTCAGGTGCTCGGTCAGCCGGTTGGCGCCGTGCTTCGTGCGCGTGAACACCAGCACCTGGTGCCAGTCGCCGTTCTGGATCAGGTGCGCCAGCAGCTCCTTCTTCTTGCTCGCGGCTGACCGGGTGCACCTTCTGCGCCACCAGCTCGGCCGGCGCGTTGCGGCGCGCCACCTCGATCAGCGCCGGCTTGTTCAGCAGCCGATCGGCCAGGGCCTTGATCTCGTCGCTGAAGGTGGCCGAGAACAGCAGGCTCTGCTTCTTCGCCGGCACGACGGCCAGCACCTTCTTGATGTCGTGGATGAAGCCCATGTCGAGCATGCGGTCGGCCTCGTCGAGCACGAAGATCTCGACGTGGCTCAGGTCGAGCGTGCGCTGGCCATGGTGGTCGAGCAGGCGGCCCGGCGTGGCGACGAGGATGTCGACGCCCTTGCGCAGGCGGTCGATCTGCGGCTGCATGCCGACGCCGCCGAACATCACCATGCTGGTCAGCGGCACGTGCTTGCCGTAGGTGCGCACGCTTTCCTCCACCTGCGCGGCGAGTTCGCGGGTCGGCGTCAGGATCAGCGCGCGGATGGCGACGCGGCCGCGCGGCGTCGCGCTTGGCGTCGGCTACGGCCATCAGGCGCTGCAGCATCGGCAGCACGAAGCCGGCCGTCTTGCCGGTGCCGGTCTGCGCGCCGGCCAGCAGGTCGCCGCCCTGCAGCACGGCCGGGATGGCCTGCACCTGGATCGGGGTGGGGATGTCGTAGCCGTGTTCGCGCACGGCACGCAGGAGCGGCTCGGCCAGGCCGAGGTCGGTGAATTTCATTCGATGGATCGCCCGGCTTGAAGGGGCGCTAAAGGATCGGCCTGCTGCCGCGCGGCGAACCGGGGCACCAGTCGTGAAGGCAGATGGATTCGAAGGTGTCGGAGTCGACCGCGACGGCGTGACTGGTGGCGCTGTCGCTGCGCGCATTGTACCCGCCAGGCCCTCGGCGGCCGGAACAGCGACAATCACTCGGTTCACTCCTTCGAATCCGCGAGCCCCCATGGCCCAGTACGTCTTCACCATGAACCGCGTCGGCAAGATCGTGCCGCCGAAGCGGCAGATCCTGAAGAACATCTCGCTCAGCTTCTTCCCCGGCGCCAAGATCGGCGTGCTCGGCGTCAACGGCTCGGGCAAGAGCACGCTTGCTCAAGATCATGGCCGGCCTCGACCACGAGATCGAGGGCGAGGCGGTGCCGATGCCGAACCTGAAGATCGGCTACCTGCCGCAGGAGCCGCAGCTCGAGCCCGACCAGACGGTGCGCCATGCCGTCGAGCAGGGCATCGGCGGCGTGCTCGAGGCCAAGAAGCGGCTCGACGAGGTGTATGCCGCCTACGCCGAGCCCGATGCCGATTTCGACAAGCTGGCCGCCGAGCAGGCCGAGCTCGAAGCGCTGATCGCCAGCGCCGGCAGCGAGAACACCGACCACCAGCTCGAGATCGCCGCCGATGCGCTGCGCCTGCCGCCCTGGGACGCGGAGATCGGCAAGCTCTCCGGCGGCGAGAAGCGCCGCGTCGCGCTGTGCCGCCTGCTGCTGTCGCAAGCCCGACATGCTGCTGCTCGACGAGCCCACCAACCACCTCGACGCCGAGTCGGTCGAGTGGCTCGAGATCTTCCTCAAGCGCTTCCCGGGCACGGTGGTCGCGATCACCCACGACCGCTACTTCCTCGACAACGCGGCCGAGTGGATTCTCGAGCTCGACCGCGGCATGGGCATCCCGTGGAAGGGCAACTACTCCAGCTGGCTCGACCAGAAGGAGCAGCGCCTGGAGCAGGAACAGAAGAGCGAAGACGCGCGCATGAAGGCGATGAAGAAGGAGCTCGAGTGGGTGCGCCAGAACGCCAAGGGGCGCCAGGCCAAGAGCAAGGCGCGTCTGGCGCGCTTCGAGGAGCTGAGCGACTTCGAATACCAGAAGCGCAACGAGACCAACGAGATCTTCATCCCGGTGGCCGAGCGCCTGGGCAACGACGTGATCGAGTTCAACGGCGTCACCAAGGGCTTCGGCGACCGCGTGCTGATCGACAACCTGAGCTTCAAGGTGCCGGCCGGCGCCATCGTCGGCATCATCGGGCCCAACGGCGCGGGCAAGTCGACGCTGTTCCGCATGATCCAGGGTGTCGAGAAGCCCGATGCCGGCGAGGTGGTGATCGGCAAGACCGCGCAGCTCGCGTTCGTCGACCAGAGCCGCGAGAGCCTGGCCAACGAGAAGACGGTGTGGGAAGACGTCTCGGGCGGCCTGGACAACATCACCGTCGGCAAGTTCGTGATGCCCAGCCGCGCCTACCTCGGCCGCTTCAACTTCAAGGGCAACGATCAGCAGAAGCGCGTCGGCCAGCTGTCCGGCGGCGAGCGCGGCCGGCTGCACCTGGCCAAGACGCTGGCCACAGGGCGGCAACGTGCTGATGCTCGACGAGCCGAGCAACGACCTCGACGTCGAGACGCTGCGCGCGCTGGAAGACGCGCTGCTCGAATTCGCCGGCTCGGTGATGGTGATCAGCCACGACCGCTGGTTTCTCGACCGCATCGCCACGCACATGCTGGCCTGCGAGGACGAAGGCAGCTGGGTGTTCTTCGCCGGCAACTTCCATGAATACGAGGCCGACAAGGTGCGCCGGCTCGGCGAGGACGGCGCACGACCGCACCGGCTGCGCTTCAAGGCGCTGAAGTAGCGCTGCGGGGGTCGCGGCCGGCCGGGGCCGGACGTCGGCGCGATGCCCTTGCGCCAGCCGTTGCCAGCACTGCGCGCAGGCGCTTGATACGAGAACCACTACCGGCTCTGCGGCCGGCCATTGCCAGCCAGGCGCGGGGAAATCCTGCGTTGCCGCACAATTGGCGGCAGTCCGGGCCACGGCCCTGTTTTCAAGTCCAACGCGCGCGGCCACCGGTCGCGAGCAATCGAAGCACACCATGGCATCCACCTGCGTCGTCGATCTCCGAATTCTCCTGGGCGTGGCGGCCACGGGCCTGCTCACCGCATGCGCTGTCGCGCCGGTGGCGACGACCGGCGCCACGCCGGTCCGCGCCGCCTCGGCCGGCGGCGCAGCCGCCGCTGCGGGCGCCACGGCGGCGGCCAGCGCACCGGCCGCTGCCGCGTCGGGCGCCGCGCCCGCCGCGACACCGCCTGCGCCCGGCCAGCCGCAGCCCTTCGCCACTGTGATCAAGGACGCCAAGAAGCAGGACGGCTTCCTGGCCACCTGGCAGAAGGACGAAAAGGTCTGGATCGAGCTCGCGCCGGAGAGTTTCGGCAAACCCATGCTGCTGGCGCCGAAGATCGCCCAGGGCATCGGTGAAGCCGGGTTCTTCGGTGGCTCGATGGTCGGCCCCTACGGGCGCTACGGCCGCCAGCAGCTGGTGGAGTTTCGCCGCGTGCACAACCAGGTGCAGCTGATCGCGCGCAACACCGAGTTCCGGGCTCCCGCCGGTACGCCCGAAGGTCGCGCGGTGCAGGCCGGTTTCTCGCCCAGCCTGATTGCCTCCACGGCGGTAGCGAGCCAGGCGCACCCGGAACGCAAGTCGGTGCTGATCGAAGCCAACGCCTTGTTCCTGAACGACCTGCTGGGCCTGGGCATCGGGCTGCAGCGCAACTACCGCCAGGGTTACGCGTTCGACAGCCGCAATTCGGCGATCACGGCGGTGCGCGGCAAGGCCGACCAGGTGGTGTTCGAGGTGTTGGCGCATTACGCCACGGCCAGCATCGCGCAGGCGCAGCCCGGCGCGCCGGGCCCGGCGCCCACGATGCCCGATGGCGTTGCCCGACGCGCGCAGCCTGTTCCTCGGTCTGCACTATTCGCTGGCGCAGTTGCCCGAGCAGCCGATGCAGCCTCGCTTGGCGGATCCGCGCGTCGGCTATTTCGACACGGTGCAGCAGGACTTCAGCAACGATCTGTCCCGCACGCCCCGGGTGCATGTGATCAGCCGCTGGCGGCTCGAGAAGAAGGACCCGAACGCGGCGCTGTCCGAGCCCGTCAAGCCGATCACCTACTGGCTCGATCGCACCATCCCGCTGAAGTACCGCGACGCCATCACGAAGGGCATCCTGGCCTGGAACAGCGCGTTCGAACGCATCGGCTTCAAGAACGCGGTGGTCGTGAAGGTGCAACCCGACGACGCCGACTTCGACACCCTCGACGTGGGCGTGGCCTCGGTGCGCTGGATGACCAATGCCGTGCCGCAATTCGGCGCCATCGGGCCGAGCCAAATCGACCCGCGCAGCGGCGAGATCCTCGATGCCGACATCGGCTTCGAGAGCCTGTCGTCGCGCAGCGTGCGTGCGTTGCGTTCGCAGGTGCTCGCCTCGCGCGTGTCGGTCGACTGGCCCGCGCTGATGCAGTCGAGCAGCGACGAGCGCCTGGCCGAGCTGATGGCCCAGCGCGCGGCCAGCGGCGGCCTGGAGGCCGAGCAATGCCGCCATGCCGACTTCGCCGCCGAGCAACTGGGCTACGCGATCGACGTGCTGGAAGCGCGTGGCGAACTCGATCCCGACAGCCCCGAGGCGCAGCAGTGGGTGCTCGACTACCTCACCGACACCACGATGCACGAGGTGGGTCACACGCTGGGCCTGCGCCACAACTTCCGCAGCTCGCGCATCTACACCGACGCGCAGCTGTCCGACCCGGAGTTCACCCGCACCAACGGCCTGGCCGGCTCGGTGATGGAATACGCACCGATCAACCTCAGCCGGCCGGGCGAACGCACGGCCGATGCGTGGCAGCTGGCGCTCGGTCCGTACGACTACTGGGCCATCGAGTATGGCTACAAGCCGGTTGCCGCCGACCAAGAGCGCACCGAGCTGCAGCGCATCGCCGCGCGCAGCAACGAGCCGCAGCTGGCCTACGGCACCGACGAAGACAACTTCCTCGGCGTCGACCCGGAGTCGCTGCATTTCGATCTGGGCAGCGACCCGGTGGCGTTCGCGAAGAAGCGATTCGAGATCGCACGCGACCTGATCCGCCGGCAGGAAACGCGCGACCTCAAGCCCACCGAGGACTACTCGGTGTTGCGTCGCTCGATCGGCTTCGCGCTGCGCGACGCGGCGCGGGCGTCGGGCATCCTGGCGCGCCAGATCGGCGGTGTGCGCACGTTGCGCGACTTCCCGGGCAGCGGACGCGACCCGCTGGTGCCGGTGAGCTGCAGCCGTCCAGCGCGAGGCGCTGGAGCTGCTGGCGCGCGGTGTGCTGGCGGCCGACAGCTTCGTGCTGTCACCGGCGCTGCAGCGGCGCCTGGCGCCGAGCTTCCAGGAGCGCAGTGATGCGTTCTTCAGCGGGGACGGTCCGGTGGCCACCGATTACTCGTTGTCCAGCGTCGTGCTCGACATGCAGCGCGCACTGCTCGGTGCGCTAATCAACGATGGTATCGCGCAGCGCCTGCTCGACAGCGAGGGCAAGGCCGACGGCAGCGGGCCGACGCTGCGCCTGTCGGAGCTTTACCAGCGCGTGGCCGACGAGGTGTGGAGCGAACTGCGCGGCGGCAGCGACATCGTCAGCAGTCGCCGCGAGCTGCAGCGCGAGTACACCAACCGGTTGACTGCGCAGCTGCTGCGCCCCGGCGCGCTGACCCGTGCCGATGCGCGCTCGCTGGTGCGCGCCCAGGCGCACGAACTGCTCGGCCGCATCCAGATCGCGTCGCAGCGCAAGGGCCTCAGCGCCGAGGCGCGCGCGCACCTGCAGGACAGCGCCGATTCGCTGCGCCAGGCGCTGACCGCGCCGATGCAACGCGCCGGGGCCTGAGCGGTTCGCCGGCGGCCCGCGGGGCGCCCTTTCCGGCGCTCCGCACCGCGCCCGCCGTCGTCCGTCGCACCGCAGGCCGTCACGGCTTGGAACCGGCGGACGCAGCGGTTATCGTGGCGTCATGAGTTCGACGACGCCTGCGGCACCCGCCGACGCATCCGCGCCGTTCTGGCAGCGTTTTCTGCGCGAGCTGAACCATGGCAGCGTCGGCTGGGCCATCGGCCTGGCCGTCACGGTTGCGCTGCTGCTCAACCCGATCTTTCTGACGCCGTTTCCGGCGCTGCTCGGGCGCACGCTGTTCGTCGCCCTGGTGCTGGTGCTGGTGTTCCACATGGCCGGCATCTGGCGCCAGCGGCTGGTGCCGCGCTGGCTGCTGCAGACGGTGGCGGTGGCGATGGCGGCGCCGGTGGCGACACTGGCGGTCTACCTGATCGTGATGAGCGGGGACGTCTCCGCCTTCGTCCAGAACCCGTACCGCGTGATGGGCTTCCTGTGGATCGCGGGCTGTGCGCTGGTGGTTGGCCTGGTGGTGGCGCTCGGCGCGCTGTACCGCGAGCGCGATGCGCAGGCGCGCGCGCAGGCCCTGCAGTTCGAGATCGAGCGCGGCCAGCTCGAGCGCCAGGCGCTCGACGCGCGGCTGAGCGTGCTGACGGCGCAGGTCGAGCCGCACTTCCTGTTCAACACATTGGCCAACGTGCAGGCGCTGGTGGACAGCGGGTCGCCGCGCGCCGCGCCGGTGCTGAAGAGCCTGATCGCCTACCTGCGTGCCGCCTTGCCGCGGCTGCACGAAGCCGCCCAGGCCACGCTGGCCGACGAGGTGAGCCTGGTGCGCTCGTACCTCGACCTGATGCACCTGCGCATGCCCGACCGGCTGAGCTATGCAGTCGAGGTCGATGCCACACTGCTCGGCCTGCGCTTTCCGCCGATGGCGCTGCTGACCCTGGTGGAGAACGCGATCCGGCATGGCATCGACCCCGGCGAGCAGGGCGGCCGCATCGACGTGGGTGGCCGTCGCGACCCGTCGTCGGGCCGGGTGCAGCTGTGGGTCGCCGACACCGGCATCGGTCTGCGCGGCACGGACGCGCCGGGCACCGGACTGACCAACCTGCGGGCGCGCCTGCAGGGCGTGTTCGGCGCCTCGGCACGGCTCGAGCTGTTGCCCAACCCGCCGCACGGTGTGCGCGCCGAGCTGTCGTTCGAGGTGCCGGCATGACGACGCCGAGCGCGCTGATCGCCGACGACGAGCCGCTGCTGCGCGAGCACCTGTGTACCCACCTTGCGCGGCAGTGGCCCGAGCTGGTGATCGCCGCGCAGGCGCGCAACGGCCGCGAGGCCGTCGAGATGTTCGACCTGCACAAGCCCGACGTCGTGTTCCTCGACGTGCACATGCCGGGAATGAACGGCGTCGATGCGGCGCAGGCGATCGGCGCGCGGGCGCAGATCGTCTTCGTCACGGCGTTCGAGCAGTACGCCGTGCAGGCCTTCGAACAAGGCGCGATCGACTACGTCGTGAAGCCGCTCGACGAGGCGCGCCTGGCCGCCACGGTGGCGCGATTGCGGCAGCGGCTGGCCGATCGCGCGTCGTCGTCCTCCGACGCCGGCGTCGACGCGGCGCTGGAGCAGCTGGCGCGGCGCCTGCGCGCGCAGACGTCGCCGCCGGCCCGCATGCAGTGGATCCGCGCCTCGGTGGGCGCGACGGTGCGCATGATTGCCGTCGATCAGGTGGTGTACCTGCGCAGCGACGAGAAGTACACCCTCGTCGTGTGGGATGGCGGCGAGGCGCTGATCCGCAAGCCGATCCGCGAACTGGTCGACGAACTCGATCCGGAGCAGTTCGTGCAGGTCCACCGCTCGGTGATCGTGAACCTGCGCCACGTAGTGCAGGTGACACGCGGCGCGAACGAGACCGCCGACATCCAGCTGCGTGGCCGCAGCGAAACGCTGCCGGTCAGCCGCAGCTTCCTGCACGTCTTCCGGCAGATGTGAACGTTGCGAGCGGCCGGCGCAGCGCTGCGCGAGCATCAGCGCGACTGCGACGGCTGACCGCCTGCGTCGCGCCACAGCCAGGCCGCCCCGCGCACGCCAGACGAATCGCCATGCTGACTGCGCGTCAGCCGTGTGCGCACCGGGTCGCGCAGGCCGCCGGAGAACACCCATTGCGGCCACAGCGCGGGCACGGTGCGGTAGACGCGTTCGATGTGCGACAGACCGCCGCCGAGCACGATCACATCGGGATCGAGCAGATTGATCACATGCGCCAGCGCGCGCGCCAGGCGGTGTTCCCAGCGCGCGAGCGTGGCGTCGCATTCGGGTTCGCCGGCCGCCGCGCCGGCGGCGATGGACTCGGCGCTGCGCTGGCCGCCGTGGCGCGCGGCGTGGTCCCGCGCCAGCCCGGGCCCGCTGACCAGCGTCTCGATGCAGCCGTCATGGCCGCAGTAGCAGGGCCAGCGCGGATCCTGCTCGGTCGACCAGGGCAACGGGTTGTGGCCCCATTCGCCGGCCAGGCCGTTCGGACCCGACAGGACGCGTCCATGCACGGCGATGCCGGCGCCCACACCGGTGCCGAGAATCGCCGCGAACACGACATCGCTGCCCGCGCCGGCACCATCGGTCGCCTCCGACATCGCCAGGCAGTTGGCATCGTTGCTCAGGCGCACGGCCTGCCCGAGCGCCAGCTCGAGGTCGCTGCGCATGGGCCGCCCGTTGAGCTGGGTCGAGTTGCAATTCTTCATCAGCCCTTGCGGCGACGAATGGCCGGGCGCGCCGATGCCGATCGTGCAGGGCGCGCCGTGCAGCGACTGCCGCGCGCGCCGCACCAGATCGACGATGCCGCGCAACATCGTGTCGTAGTCGGCGCGCGGAGTCGGCACGCGCTCACGCCAGCGCTCGACGCCGGCCGCATCGAGCACGATCGCCTCGAGCTTGGTGCCGCCGACGTCGACGCCGATCGAGAACGGTTGATTCGGTTGCGGCGCCATCGGCACGCAGTCAGCTCCGTAGCGTGAACAAGCCGCAGCCGATCGACGCGGCATCGGCCTGCCGCGTCGGGACTGTGCGGGTCACGAGCGTGGCGAGGTCGGTTCCGGCACCGCGGGGCAGCCCTGCGGCAGGTGACCCGGTTGTGCCAGCCAGCCCTGCGCAGACGCCCCGGCGCCCGAGCTGCTGCGCGCCTGCGAATCCAGGCCGGTCAGCACCATCGACGTGATGCCGGCCGAAAGCAGCAAGGCACTGACACGCACGACATGACGTTCGAACATGGTGCTCTCCCGGTTCGGCGTCGCGGCGAACGGGCCGCGACGGGTGAACTCTAGGTGGGCGCGAATGGACGCGACAGCGCCAGGCGACAGACCGCGCAGCGGCGCGGATGAACGGCGGCTGCGGCGGATGGCCGCGGGAGCTCGAGCTGGCCAAGGCCTGTCGTGTCAGGCTGCCAGCGGCTCGGTGCGCGCCAGCAGCCAGGCCTTGGCATCGCCGCCGACCAGCGGCAGCAGGCGCGAGCGGACATCCTGGTGGTAGCGGTCGAGCCATAACACCTCATCCGCGCGCAGCAGCGCGCGCTCGACGCAGCGCGTGTCGATTGGGCACAGCGTCAATGTCTCGAATGCCAGCATCTCGCCAAAGGCGTTGGCCTCCGGCGTCTCGACTGCGACGTTGAGCACCAGGTTCTCGATGCGCACGCCCCATTGTCCGGGCCGGTACACGCCCGGTTCGATCGAGGTGATCATGCCCGGCTGCATGGCCATGTTGGGATCGGGCTGCGCCTGGCTGATCGACTGCGGCCCCTCGTGCACATTGAGGAAGTAGCCGACGCCGTGGCCGGTGCCGTGGCCGTAGTCCAGGCCGTGCTCCCACAGCGGCGCACGCGCGATCGCGTCGATCATCGGCGACAGCGTGCCGCGCGGAAACCTGATGCGCGACAGTGTCATCATCGCCTTCAGCACCAGCGTGAAATCGCGCCGATGCGCCGCGGTGAGGGTGCCGATCGGCCAGACGCGCGTGATGTCGGTCGTGCCGCCGAGGTACTGGCCGCCCGAGTCGATCAACAGCAGGCCGTTGCCTTCGATCGTCGCGTGGGCGCCGGGCGTGGCGCGGTAGTGCGGCAGCGCTCCATTGGCGTTGAAGCCGGCGATGGTCGAAAAGCTCAGGCCGACGAAACCCTGACGCCTGGCGCGCTCGGCGCTCAGCCGTTCGTCGATCGTCAGCTCGGTGATGCGCTCGCGGCCCTGCGCCTGCTCGAACCAGGCGTAGAACGCGCACATCGCGGCACCGTCTTCGGCCATCGCCTCGCGCACGAAGCCGGCCTCGAGCTCGGTCTTGCGGCTCTTGAACAGCGTGCTGGGGTTGATGGCCTCGACCACGCGCACGTGTGCGGGCACCATCTGCCGGAAGCCGAGCGTGACCCGCTTCGGGTCGAGCAGCAGCACGGCGCCGGCCGGCAGCGTGTGCAGCGCATCGGCCGCCCGTGCGTAGTCGGCCACCACGACGCCGTCGGCCGCGAGCTGCTGTGCCAGCGCCGCGTCGATCTTGCCCGCGCCGACGTACAGCGTGGCGGCGGCGCGGGCATCGATCAGCAGGTGCGCGAGGAACACCGGGTTGTAGTCGACGTCGCCACCGCGCAGGCTGGTGATCCAGGCGATGTCGTCGACGGTCGACACGAAATGGTGCGTGGCGCCGTGTCGCTGCATGGCCTCGCGCACACGCGCCAGCCGTTCGGCCCGCCCGGCGCCGGCGTGGGGCGCGCGGTGCGCGTACACGGCGCGTTGGGGCAGGTCGGGTCGGTCGGGCCAGATTTCGCCCATCAGGTCGAGGTCGGTGCGCAGCGTGATACCGGCTGCGTCCAGCGCGGTGCGCAGCAGCTGCGCGGCGGCGAGCCCCAGCACCTGGCCGTCGACCGCCAGCGTCTGCCCGGCCTTCAGCTGCTGCGTCAACCAGTCGATGTGATTGGTCGCGCCGCCGGTGGGGATCTTCACCAGTTCGATGCCGCTGCCGGTCAACTCGGCTTCGGCCTGCGTCCAGTAGCGGCTGTCGGCGAACAGCGCGGCACGGTCCAGCGTGACCGCCAGCGTGCCCATCGACCCGGTGAAGCCCGACAGCCACTGGCGCGATTGCCAGCGCTCGGGCAGGTACTCCGACAGATGTGGGTCGGCCGAGGGCACCAGCATGGCCTGTGCGCCATGGCGGATCAGCGCTTCGCGCGCACGTTCGATGCGTTCGCGCTGCACGGAAACTCGGCTGTCCATCGTGTGGCTCCTGGTGGTGGCGACCGTCCGGGTAGGACGGTCGCGGGCGAAATCGGTGAATCGATTCTAGTGTCGTGAGTTGGGGCCCGGCGTGCCGCCGTGCCCGGCAACGCGGTCGCCGGCAGCCCGATCCGTGCGGGCTTTCGCGGGCGAGTTCGGTTGCGCGACCACGCGCGCATGGCGCGCGAACGTCCAGTAGCTCCACGCCCAGTCGATCAACACGACCAGGCGGTTCCGATAGCCGATCAGGAACCAGATGTGCGCGAACAGCCAGAACACCCACGCGAACCAGCCGGAAAAGCGCAGCGCGTGCGAACCCGGCAGTGCCAGCTGCACCACGGCCGCCTTGCGGCCGATGGTGGCCAGCGTGCCGTAGTCGCGGTAGGCGAATGCCTGGGTCGGCTGCCCATCCAGACGGTGCACGATGTTGCGCGCGGCGTGGCGCCCCATCTGCTTGGCGGCCGGACTGACGCCGGGCACCGGCTGCGGGCCCTGCGCGCCGGGCGTGGTGGCGCTGGCCAGGTCGCCGATGACCTGGATCTGCGGCTGCCCGGGCACGCTCAGGTCGGCGGTGACGATCACGCGACCGGCACGGTCGAGCGCAGCGCCGGCGCGTTCAGCCAGCACGCGCCCCAGCGGCGACGCCTGCACGCCGGCCGCCCAGACCACGGTGCGCGCCGGCAGGCGTTGGGGTGGCCCGGCCGATTCGACGAAGCTCAGGCCGTCGGCATCGATGGCCGTGACCTGGCAGCCGCAGCGCACCTCGACGCCCATCGCCTGCAACTGTCGCTGTGCACTGGCCGACAGGGTCGGGTCGAACGCACCCAGCACCCGGGGCGAACCTTCCAGCAGCACGATCCGCGCACGACGCGAATCGATGTGGCGAAACTCCTGCGGCAGCGTGTGGCGCGAAATCTCGGCCAGTGTGCCGGCCAGCTCCACCCCCGTGGGCCCGGCGCCGACGATCGCGAAGCTGAGCCAGGCGGCGCGTTCGTCGGCATCGGTGCAGCGTTCGGCGTGTTCGAACGCGCCGATGATGCGCTGGCGGATGTCGAACGCGTCGGCGAGCGTCTTCAACCCGGGCGCGTGCACCGCCCATGCGTCATGGCCGAAATAGCTGTGCGTGGCGCCGGCAGCCACCACCAGATCGTCGTAGGGCAGGTCGCAACCATCGTCGAGCACGACGACGCTGGCGGCCGGATCGATGTCCACCACTTCGGCGCGCAGCACCGTCAGCCGGCCGCGCGCCATCTCGCGGCGCAGGATGTGGCGGATCGGCCCGGACACGGCGGGCGCGGCCAGGCCGGCGGTGGCCACCTGGTAGAGCAGCGGCTGAAACAGGTGGTGGTTGGTGCGGTCGAGCAGCGTGATGTCGACCCGGTCGCAACGCGCCAGCGTGCGCACGGCCTCGAGGCCGCCGAAGCCGCAGCCGATGACCACCACGCGGTGCACCGCACGAGCGCGGTCTTCGGTGGGCGGCGGCGCGCTCACGTCACCGCGGCGCGGCGCTGGAAGCGCTCGGCGCGCCACACGCCGTCGTGCAGCACCTGGCGCAGGTGTTCGACCGCGTCCCAGACATCTACGAAGCGCAGGTACAGCGGCGTGAAGCCGAAGCGCAGGATGTCGGGCGTGCCGTCTTCGCCGGCACGGAAGTCGCCGATCACGCCGCGCTCGATCAGCGCCTGCACGATGGCATGGCAGCCGCTGTCGCGGGTGAGGCAGACCTGGCTGCCGCGCTGCGCGTCGTCGCGCGGCGACACGCAGACGAGGCCATGGCCGTCACAACGGCTCGCGACCAGGTCGGCAAACAGCCGCGTCATCGCGAGCGACTTCGTGCGCAGCGCCAACAGGCCGCCCAGGTGATCGGCGGCCAGCAGCGTGTCGACACCGCATTCGAGCGCCACCATCGACAGCACCGGCGGCGTGCCGCACAGGTAGCGCGCGATGCCTGCGGCGGGGCGGTAGCCCGGGCTGAAGTCGAACGGACTGGCGTGACCCATCCAGCCCGACAGCGGCTGCGCAAAGCGCGGTACGTGGCGGCGGTGCACCCACACGAAGGCCGGCGCGCCCGGGCCCCCGTTGAGGTACTTGTAGCCACAACCGACCGCGAAGTCGGCCTGTGCCGCGTTCAAGTCCACCGGCACCGCGCCGGCGGAGTGGGCGAGATCCCAGATCATCAGCGCACCGGCGGCATGGGCGCGTTGGGTGACGGCGTGCATGTCGTGCATGCGGCCGGTGCGATAGTTCACATGGGTCAGCATCAGCAGCGCCACGCGCCCGTCGAGCGCGTGATCGATGTCCTCGGCCTCGACCAGCTGCAGCTCGAACCCTTGAGCCTGCGCCAGCGACTGCGCGATGTACAGGTCGGTCGGGAAGTTGCTGCGCTCGGAGACGATGATGCGGCGGGCCGGCGCGTCGGCGCGCTGCATCGCCAACGCGGCCGACAGCACCTTGTAGAGGTTCACCGAAGTCGAATCGGCCACCACCAGCTCGCCCGGCAGCGCGCCCACCAGCCGCGCGATCTTGTCGCCCACGAGTTGCGGCAGATCCATCCAGCCGGCGCGGTTCCAGCTGCCGATCAGGCCGCGGCCCCATTCGTCCGTCACCGCCTGCTGCAACCGGGCCGCCGTGGCGCGCGGCAGCGCGCCGAGCGAATTGCCGTCGAGGTAGATCACGCCGGCTGGCAGCGCGAACTGCTCGCGCAACGTCGCCAGCCGGTCGGCGGCGTCCAGCGCCACGCAGTCGTCACGGGTCGTGGTCATGTGCACACTCCGGCTCCAGGGCCTCGGGTCAACGGCGCAGCACCGCACGCACCGGCGAGGCGTCGGCGGTGGTCAAACGCAGCGGCAGCGCGATCAACTCGTAGTCGCCTTCGGCCACGTCGTCGAGCACCAGGTTCTCCAGCACCCGCAGATCGTGGCGGCGAATGGCCTGGTGGCTGGGCAGCGACTTGCTGTCGGCCGGATCGATGCTCGCGGTGTCGATGCCGACCAGGCGCACGCCCAGCGCGGCGAGCCGGTCGATGGTGTCGGCGGCGTAGGCGGCGAGCGCCGGATCCCAGCGGTCGACCGGCGCGCGCGCATAGGTGCGCACCAGCACGCGCGGCGGCAGCAGCGCGAGCGCATGGGCCAGGTGCCGCCATTCGACCAGCGCACCGCAGCCGATGGCATGGATCACGCGACACGGCCCGAGGTAGGGGTCGAGGTCGAGCGCGCCGATGGCGAGCCCGTCCGAGTCGTAGTGCAATGGTGCGTCGGCGTGCGCGCCGACGTGCGGCGAAAGCTCCAGCGCGCTGACGTTGACCGGGCAATCGCCGCCGATCGTCGCGCTCCAGCGCTGCCGGTACGGGGTGTCGCCGGGAAACACCGGTGCGCCCGCGTGCACCGCAGGCGAGATGTCCCACAGCTGCCGCGCCATCCGCGCCATCTCAGCGCGCGGCGCCCGACGGGCAGGCCTCGCGGCGCATCGGGAACTCGATGCGGCGTTCGCGTCCCTGGTCGAGGCCTTCGATGTGGCCGATCAGCGTCGCATCGTCGGGCGACTCGTAGCCGACGCGCTGCGGGAAGTCCTTGTCCGGGTTCTCGAACACGACGCGGCGTGGCTCGACGCGCAGCGCGCGAAAGCTCGCGCTCGGTTTGGCCGAGGGCATCGCGATGAACACCAGCGCGTCGGCGCTTTCGCGGATCTGCATGAACTCGTGTGCCACGGTGCGGCCCGATCGCACGGTGCGTGCCATGCCGAACAACGAGCCGGCGGCGGGGATCATCCAGTGCTCGCCCGAACCCGCGTCGCCACGCTCGGCGCGCCAGCAGCCGGCCAGCCAGCCCAGCTCGTCGATCGGCGCAGCGCCCGCCGATGCCCACAGCATGCCGGCCACGCTGAGTGCGACGCGTTTCATGGAATGCATGATACGGCGGCAGGTGAATCCGCAGCGCGACCGACCCGGATGGCGCTACAGTCGATTCGCTGCAAATCCATTCGGAGGCCCGATGATCCCCAGTGGGCATGTCGACACCTTCGCGCGCGACAACCTGCCGCCGCCGGCGTTGTGGCCGGAGTTCCTGTTCGATCGTCCCGAACTGCAGTTTCCGCCGCGTCTGAACTGCGCCGCCGAGCTGCTCGACCGTGCGATCGAGCGCGGATGGGGCGAACGCGCCTGCGTGCTGGGCGACGCTGTGCACTGGACCTACGCGCAGTGCCTGGCGCAGGCCAACCGCATCGCCCACGTGCTGGTCGACGACATGGGCCTGAAGCCCGGCAACCGCGTCTTGCTGCGCGGAGCCAACTCGCCGATGCTCGCCGCCTGCTGGTTCGGCGTGGTCAAGGCCGGTGGCGTTGCCGTCGGCAGCATGCCGCTGCTGCGCGCCAAGGAGCTGACGCAGATGGTGCACAAGGCGCAGGTCAGCCATGCGCTGTGCGACCTGAGGCTCGCCGGCGAGTTGGACCTGGCGAGCGCCGGATGCCCGACGCTGACGCAGGTGGTGACCTTCAACGATGCCGGTCCGGGTGGGCTGGAGGCGCGCCTGGTCGGCAAGCGTGCCGATTTCACCGCGGTGGACACCGCGCTGGACGACGTGTGCCTGATCGCGTTCACCTCCGGCACGACCGGCCAGCCCAAGGGCACGATGCATTTTCACCGCGACGTGATGGCCTCGTGCCTGTGCTGGCCGCCCCACGTGCTGCGCGCAACGGCCGACGATCGCTTCATCGGCAGTCCGCCGCTGGCGTTCACCTTCGGCCTCGGCGGCTTGCTGCTGTTTCCGCTGTCGATCGGTGCATCGACGGTGCTGCTGGAGAAGGCATCGCCCGACGTGCTGCCGGGCGCGATCGAGCGCTACCGGGCCAGCGTCTGCTTCACCGCGCCGACGTCGTACCGCGTGATGGCGGCGCAGGTGGCGGGGCACGACCTGTCGAGCTTGCGCAAGTGCGTGTCGGCCGGCGAGGCCTTGCCGGCGGCCACGCGTTCGCTGTGGAAGGCAGCCACCGGCATCGAGATGATCGACGGCATCGGCTCGACCGAGTTGCTGCACATCTTCATCTCCGCGCGCGAAGATCAGGCCCGTGGCGGTGCCACCGGCTTTCCGGTGCCCGGCTATCGAGCCTGCGTGGTGGATGACCAAGGGCGAGAGCTGCCGCCTGGGCAGGTGGGTCGCCTGGCGGTGAAGGGGCCCACGGGTTGTCGATACCTCGACGACGATCGCCAGACCACCTATGTGCAGAACGGCTGGAACCTCACCGGCGACGCCTTCCGCATCGACGACGACGGGCAGTTCGTCTACCAGGCGCGCACCGACGACATGATCATCAGCGGTGGCTACAACATCGCCGGCCCCGAGGTGGAGGCGGTGCTGCTGCTGCACCCGGCGGTGGCGGAGTGCGCGGTGGTCGGCGTCGCCGACGAGCAGCGCGGCCAGATCGTCAAGGCCTTCGTCGTGCCCGCAGCGGGCCACGCGGCCGATGCCGCGCTGGTGAAGACGCTGCAGGATTTCGTCAAGCAGTCGATCGCGCCGTACAAGTACCCGCGTGCGATTGAATTCCGTCCTGCGCTGCCGCGCACCGAAACCGGCAAGCTGCAACGCTTTCGCCTGCGCCAGCCGGGCGGCTGAGCGCCGCCACGCGACGGTGCATCAATGACCGGTTTGTAGCCGCGCAGCCAGCCGCAGCGGCAGACCTGCCGCGCGCACCTTGCCGGCGGCGGTGTCGTGGTCGTAGGCGATCCGGTGGTAGGTGATGCTCGGCGCCTGGTCGTCGAAGACCGCGTAGGCCGCGTCGGGGTTGCCGTCGCGCGGCTGGCCGGCCGAGCCGGGAATCATCAGCCACTGGCGGTCGGTGCGCAGCGCGATCGGCGCGCCGGGTTTGGGCAAGAACTCGCCGGCCCGGCTGCTGCTGCCGGCATGGAAGAGCCTCGGCTGGTGCATGTGGCCGCAGAACGTGTAGCGGCACGGCGTGGCGAGCATGCTGCGCAACGCGAGCTCGACGTTCTGCACGTAGTCCCAGGCCGCGGGCGCATAGGCGTTGGCGTGCACGAACAGCCGTTCGCCGTGTCGCCGCGACAGCGGCAACGACTCCAGAAACGACAGTTGCTGCGCGTCCAGTTGCGCGCGCGTCCATTCGATCACCGCACGCGCATCGGGTCGCATTGCCTCGTTCGCTCCGAGCACGGTGGCCAGGTCGTGGTTGCCCTGAATGGCGAGTGCGCCGTCGGCGACGCGCTCGCGCACCACGTCCACCACCCACGCCGGGTCGGCACCATAGCCGACGAAGTCGCCGAGAAACGCGAACGAGGTGGCGCCCTGTTGCTGCGCGTGCGCCATCACCGCCTCGACCGCTTCGCGGTTGGCGTGCAGATCGGTGATGAGCGCGATCTTCACGCCGGCACTCCGCGCACCAGTTGCTGGCGATGGGCGTGCGCCGAGTGGAATCGGGCCACGAGCGCGTCGATCAGGCCATGCGCCTTCAGCGAATTGTCCTGGCCGAAGTTGCACACGAACACATCGAGCGTGACCGCGTGCCGTTCGGGCCAGGTGTGGATGGCGAGGTGCGACTCGGCGAGCAGCAGCACACCGGTCCATCCCGCCAAGCCGTACTCGGCGGGCGGAAAGGCGTGGAAGTGCCGGCCCACGACGGTCAGGCCGGCCTCGCGCGCCAGCTGGTCGCACAGTTTGCCGAGGCGCTCGCCGTCGACCATCAGGCCGTCGGGATCGCGACAGTCGAACAAGTCGGCGGTGAGGTGCAGACCCTGCATGGCCACACCCGGCCGTCAGCCGATGCGTCCGAGCAGCAAGAATTCCATCAACGCCTTCTGCGCATGCAATCGATTTTGGTTCCGGCCCGGCGCCGGCGCGCCTTCACATCGCTGCGCGATGTGAGCCTGCACCCAAATCGAATGCCCGCGGTGTGGGGTCACCCGATCCTCCCGAGCAACAGGAACTCCATCAGTGCCTTCTGCGCGTGCAATCGATTTTCGGCTTCGTCCCAGACCACTGATTGTGGGCCGTCGATGACGTCGGTCGCCACTTCCTCCCCGCGGTGTGCGGGCAGGCAGTGCATGAACAGCGCGTCCGGCTTGGCCGCGGCCATCATGCGGGCATCGACGCACCAGCGCGCAAAAGCCTTGAGCCGCGCCTCGTTCTCGGCCTCGTAGCCCATGCTGGTCCACACGTCGGTGGTCACCAGGTCGGCGCCGCTGCAGGCCTCGTACGGATCCTTGAACACCTTGTAGCTGCCCGTCCCGCGCAGACCGGCGATGGCCGGGTCGACCTCGTAGCCGCCCGGCGTGCTGACGTGCACCGTGAAGCCGAGGATCTCGGCCGCCTGCAGCCAGGTGTTGGCCATGTTGTTGCCGTCGCCGACCCAGGCCACCACCTTGCCTCGCAGGCAGTCGAGCGCGTCGGCGCGGCGCGCGCCGCGGTGCTCGATGTAGGTGAAGATGTCGGCCAGGATCTGGCAGGGATGGAATTCGTTGGTCAGCCCGTTGATCACCGGCACCCGCGAGTGCGCCGCGAAGGCCTCGATCTTGGACTGCTCGAAGGTGCGGATCATCACCAGGTCGACCATGCGACTGATCACGCGCGCGGTGTCTTCCACCGGCTCGGCGCGACCAAGGTGGCTGTCGCCGGTGGTCAGGTGCACCACCGAGCCGCCCATCTGGTACATGCCGGCCTCGAAGCTGACGCGCGTGCGCGTGCTCGCCTTCTCGAAGATCATCGCCAGCGTGCGGTCGGCCAGCGGCTGGTAGCGCTCGTAGTTCTTGAAGCGCGTCTTGATGATGCGCGTGCGCTCGAAGAGGTAGGCGTACTCCTCGGTTCGCAGGTCCTTGAACTGCAGGAAGTGTTTCATCAGGCTGGCGCCGGGTTTCATGCGCCGGCGATGAACTCGCGGATCAGCGGCAGCAGGATGCGCAGCACCTCGTCGGCCTCCTGCGGCAGTCATGATCAGCGGCGGCAGCAGGCGCACCACCGAGTCGGCGGTCACGCTGATCAACAGGCCGGCTTTCGCGGCGCGCCCGACCAGGTCGCCGCACGGGCGATCGAGCTCGATGCCGAGCATCAGGCCCTGGCCGCGGATTTCGACCAGGCCCTTGTGGCCGGCGAGCTCGCGCTGCAGGCCGGACTTGATGCGCTCGCCCACCGCGGCGGCGTTGTCGAGCAGCCGGTCCTCGACCATGATGCGCAGCGTCTCGATGCCGGCGCGCATCGCCAGCGGGTTGCCGCCGAAGGTGGTGCCGTGGTTGCCCGGGCCGAGCACGTCTTTGGCCTTCGGGCCGACGACGATCGCGCCCACCGGCACGCCCGAGCCCAGGCCCTTGGCCATCGGCATCACGTCGGGCACGATGCCGGCCCACTGGTGCGCGAACCACTTGCCGGTGCGGCCCATGCCGCACTGCACCTCGTCGAGCATCAGCAGCCAGTCTTCTCGTCACACAGCGCGCGCAGATCGCGCAGGTAATCTCCAGCGCGCCGGGTTGATGCCGCCTTCGCCCTGGATCACCTCCAGGAAGACGGCCACCACGTTGGGATTGCTGCGCGCGACGTCGCGCACCGCCGCGATGTCGTTCATCGGCACACGCATGAAGCCCTCGACCAGCGGCTCGAAGCCCTTCTGCACCTTGGGGTTGCCGGTGGCCGACAGCGTGGCGATCGAGCGGCCGTGAAAGGCCTTCTCGTAGACGATGATCTCGGGCCGCTCGATGCCGCGGTCGTGCCCGTACTTGCGTGCGATCTTGATCGCGCCTTCGTTGGCCTCGAGGCCGGTGGAGCAGAAGAACGCCGCCGACAGGCCCGACAGTTCGCACAGCTTGGCGGCCAACTGCTCCTGCAGCGGCATCTGGTAGTAGTTCGAGCAGTGGATCAGCTTGGCCACCTGCTCCTGCAGCGCGGGCACCAGCTTCGGGTGGCCATGGCCCAGCGTGTTGACCGCGATGCCGGCCAACGCGTCGAGGTATTCGCGGCCTTCGGTGTCCCACACGCGGCAGCCGCGGCCGTGCGACAGCGCGAAGGGCAGTCGGCCGTAGGTGTTCATCACGTGGGACGGGGCGGACATGGGGCGGCTCCTGGCGTGCAAACGAAACGGCCGGCGGCGTCACGGTGTCACGCGCCGGCCGTGGAAGATTCTAAAGCGGGGGTCAGTCGAGGCCGAAAACCAACGATTGGCTGGACCCAGGCTCCCCATGCATGCCTCATTGCAACATCCGACAAGCAGCGTCGCGTCTCGCACGGGGGCGGTGTCGCCGCGCGGGATCGTGCACAGGCCCTTGTCGCGCGAATTCGTCATCGAGGGCGTCACGCGCGGCGGCAAGCCGTTCCGGCCAGGCGACTGGTCCGAGCGGCTGGCCGGCGCCCTGTCGTCGTTTCGGCCCAGGGGTGCGCACATCGGTGCGCACATCGGCTACTCGCCGTATTGCGTGCCGCGGGTCGTGGCCAACGCGAAGTGCGTGATCGTCAACGAGGGGCTTCGCATGCTCGAGCCGATGGCCTGGGACTTCGTGATGAACTTCGCCCGCGACAACGAGCTTCGCTGGCACGAGCGTGCGCCGGGCGAAGTGGTGGGCGACTGACGGGGCGGTCACCAACGACAAGGGCCTGCATGGCAGGCCCTCGAGCGTTGGCGTCGCGCCGGATCTCAGGCCGTCATCGCCTTCAACTTGGCCGACAGCCGGCTCTTGTGGCGAGCCGCCTTGTTCTTGTGGAAGATGCCCTTGTCGGCCACGGAGTCGATCACGTTTTGCGCGCTCTTGAACAACTCGGTCGCCTTGGTCTTGTCGCCCGTGGCGGCGGCCTTCTGCACGTTCTTGACCATCGTGCGGAACTTCGAGCGCAGCGCGGTGTTGTGTGCGTTCAGCGCGACGTCCTGGCGGGCGCGCTTGCGGCCCGATGCGAGGCGAACGGTCTTCTTCTTGGCTTTGGAGGCGGTGGCCATGGCAGGTGCGGTGGGGCCGCGCAGGCGGCCGTCGATCAAAAGGGGCGAAGTATAGCATTTCGGCACCCGAGCGTCCGGTCGCGCCGGCAGCGTCGAGACACCCGCTCCCTATAATCGCGCCGCGCGATGAACCTGCTCAAGGCCGCCTCCACCGTTTCGATTCTGACCCTGGCGTCGCGCATCACGGGGCTGGTCCGCGACCAGCTGATCGCCGCGGCCTTCGGCGCCGGCGCCGCCACCGACGCCTTCAACGTCGCGTTTCGCATACCCAACCTGTTGCGCCGACTGTTCGGCGAGGGCGCGTTCTCGCAGGCCTTCGTGCCGATCCTCGGCGCGACGCGCGAGCGCGAGGGCGAGGCGGCCACGCACGCCCTGATCGACGCCGTGGCCACCGTGCTGACCTGGGCCCTGCTGGCCACGTGCCTCATCGGCATCGCGTTCGCTCCGGTGGTGGTCTGGCTCATCGGTGCGGAGTTGAAGGCCTTCGACGACGCGGTGCTGATGACGCGGTGGATGTTCCCGTACATCGGCTTCATCGCGCTGGTCGCGCTGAGTGCCGGCGTGCTCAACACCTGGCGGCGCTTCGCGGTGCCCGCCGCCACGCCGGTGCTGCTGAACCTGTCGATCATCGCGGCTGCCTGGTGGGGCGCGCCGTGGTTGCAGGCGCGCGGCGTGCCGCCGATCTATGCGCTGGCTGGCGGCGTGATGCTGGGCGGCGTGCTGCAGCTGGCGATCCAGCTGCCGGCGCTGCGGGCGATCGGCTGCCTGCCGCACATCGGTCTGAGCCCGCGGGCGCTCGCCGCAGCTTGGCGCTACGAAGGCGTGCAGCGGGTGCTGCGGCAGATGGCGCCGGCGCTGCTCGGCGTGTCGGTGGCGCAGCTGTCGCTGCTCATCAATACCCGCATCGCCGCCAAGCGTCGGCGTCGGTGCGGTCTCGTGGCTCAGTTTTGCCGACCGACTTGATGGAGTTTCCAACCGCACTGCTGGGCGTGGCGCTCGGCGTGGTGCTGCTGCCGCAGCTGGCGGCGGCGCAGGCGCGTGGCGACGCCGTCGACTACTCGAGCATGCTCGATTGGGGCTTGCGCCTGGTGGTGCTGTTGGCGGTGCCCTGTGCGGTGGCGCTGCTGGTGTTTCCGCAGCCGCTGGTGGCCGTGTTGTTCCACTACGGGGCCTTTACCGCGCACGACGTGCAGCAGACCACCCGGGCCCTGATGGGCTACGGCGTGGGCCTGCTCGGCATCGTGGCGGTCAAGGTGCTGGCGCCGGCGTACTACGCCCGCCTGGACGTCCGCACGCCGGTGCGCATCGCGATCGTGGTGCTGATCGCCACGCAGATGCTGAACCTGGCGCTCGTGCCGCAACTCGGCCATGCCGGGCTCGCACTGTCGATCGGGCTCGGGGCCTGCCTCAATGCCGGCTGGTTGTTGACGGGGTTGTTGCGCAAGGGGCTGTACCGCGCCAACGCCGGCTGGGCGGCGTTCTCGGCACGCGTGTTGATCGCCAACCTCGCGATGGGTCTCTGCCTGGCCTGGCTCGCCGTCAAGATCGACTGGATCGGCCTGCAGGCGCAGTGGCCGGTGCGGGCGGGCTGGATGGCAGCGTCGCTGGTGGGGGCAGCGATGGTGTATTTCGGCGTGCTGGCGGCCGCCGGCCTGCGCTGGCGCCATTTTTCACGCAAGGGCTAGGTCGTCGGCCCGCGGTGCGGGCGAAGCGGCACGGTGGCGCGAAACCGGCACTACCCGGCCCGCCACCGCAGACCCTACACTGGCAGCGGCTGATCGCAAATCGTGCCTTGCCCATGAGTCGTTCGCTCACCTTCAAGCCACCCAGTCCGCTGGAGTACTTTGCCAGCCTGGTGGCCGATGACGGCAGTTTCGCGTTGCTGGAGGCGGCGGTATCGGTGGCCCAGGACGAGTACCCGCAACTCAACGTGCAGCTGGTGCTGGACGAGGTCGACGCGCTGGCGCTGCGCCTGAAGAACCGGGTGCCCTCCGACGCCGCGCCGGTGCAGCGCCTGCGCTGGCTGAATCGCTTTTTCTATCAGGAGCTCGGCTTCGCCGGCAACGTCAACGACTACTACGACCGCCGCAACAGCTTCATCAACGACGTGTTGGCGCAGCGGCGCGGCATTCCGCTGACGCTCGCGCTGCTGTACGTGGAGCTGGCCGGTCAACTCGGCCTGACCGCGCGTGGCGTGTCATTCCCCGGCCACTTCCTGGTCAAGCTGCGCATGCCGCAGGGCGAGGTGGTGATCGATCCGTTCGATGGCCGTTCGCTGTCGCGCGAAGACCTCGACGAGCGGCTGGCGCCGTACCGGCGCCGGCAGGGCCTGGTGGGCGATTTCGAGGCGCCGCTCGGGCTGTTCCTGCAGGCGGCGCCGCCACGCGACATCCTGGCCCGCATGCTGCGCAATCTGAAGGAGATCCACCGCAGCGCCCAGGATTGGTCGCGCTGGCTGGCCGTGCAGCAGCGTCTGGTGGTGCTGTTGCCGCAGAGCTGGGACGAGCGACGCGACCGTGCGCTCGCGCACGCCGAGTTGCGGCAATTCGATGCCGCGATTCGCGACCTGGAGGCCTACCTGCAGCACCGGCCCGATGCCGAGGATGCGCACGCGATGACCGAGCGGCTCGACCAGTTGCGCCGCCAGAGCACGCCGCGCCTGCACTGAGGCGGCGCGACAAGCGAGCCACCTACAATCGGCCGCCAACGCGCGGCTTCGCGGCGCCGGCCGGCCGGCGGCCAGGCTGCTGGCGTGGACACCTGAAACGATACCAACCCGGTTCGCACCGATGAATCTCACCGCAGCGCAACGCCAAGCACTCACCTGGCTGGCCATCGCCGCGGCGGCCGCGCTGCTGTTGTGGTTGTTGGCGCCGGTGCTGACGCCATTCGTGGTGGGAGCCGTGCTCGCCTATGCGCTGCACCCGTTGGTCGAGCGGCTGGCGGCGCGGCGTGTGCCGCGCCTGCTGGCGGTGATCGTGGTCGAGACGGCTGCGCTGCTGATCGTGCTGGCGCTGGCGCTGCTGATCGTGCCGGTACTGGCCAAGGAATTGCCGCTGCTGAAGGCACAGATCCCGCCGCTGCTCGACCGGCTCAATCAGAGCCTGGCCCCGTGGCTCGGCCAGTTCGGCATCGCCGTGTCGTTCGACATCGCCAGCCTGAAGGCCTGGACCACCAAGCTGCTCGACGCCAATCTGGAGGACTGGCTGGCGGCGGCGCTGAGCTCGGCGCGCATCGGTGGCAGCGTGTTGTTGTCGTTCCTGGGCAATGTCATCCTGGTGCCGGTGGTGCTGTTCTACCTGCTCAGTGACTGGCCGCGGTTCATCGGGCGTTTGCGCTCGCTGATCCCGCCCCGCATGCGGGCCACGGCGCAGGGTTTCCTCGACGAATGCGACGAGGTGTTGGGCCAGTACCTGCGCGGCCAGCTGCTGGTGATGATGGTGCTGTCGATCTATTACGCCTCGGCGCTCGGCCTGGCCGGCTTCGATCTCGCGCTGCCGCTGGGTGTGTTCACCGGCGTGGCAGTGGCGGTGCCCTACGTCGGATTCGGCCTGGGCCTGGTGTTGTCGCTGCTGGCCGGCTTGCTGCAGTTCGCCAGCATCAAGGGCGTGCTGCTGGTGGCGCTGATCTATGGTGTGGGGCAGTTGCTCGAAGGATTCGTGCTGACCCCGCGGCTGGTGGGCGAGCGCATCGGGCTGAACCCGCTGGCGGTGATCTTCGCGCTGCTGGCCTTCGGCACGGTGTTCGGCTTCGTCGGCGTGCTGGTGGCCTTGCCGGCCAGCGCCGTGATGCTGGTGGCTCTGCGCCGTGCCCAGGCCGCCTACCAGGGCAGCCGCCTGTACACCGGATGAAGCAGCTGCCGCTGCCGATCGCCGCCCCGGCGGCGCCCGGATTCGATACCTTCGTACCCGGAGCCAACGCGGCCGTCCTGCAGCACCTGCAGCAGCTGACGCCGCAGTCGACGCCGGTGTTTGTCTGGGGGCCTTCGGGCAGCGGCAAGACGCATTTGCTGCGGGCGCTGGCGTCGCAGCGCCACCTGCGCGGCGAGCAGATCGGTTGGTTCGATCACCGGTCGCGCGCACCCTGGTCGTTGGACCCGGCGCATGCGCTGCTGTTGCTCGACCGTTGTGATCAGTTCGACGAGGCGCAGCAGCACGCGGCATTTGCCCTGCTGGTCGATGCCCAGACCCACGGCGTGCCCTGGGTCGCCGCCGCCCGGGTGCCGCCGGTGGACCTGCCGTTGCGCGAGGATCTGCGCACCCGACTGGGCTGGGGCCCGGTGTTCGCCGTGCAATGCCTGCCGGAAGACCAGTCGCGCGCGGTGCTACGGCGCGAATCGGACCGGCGCGGCATCTTCCTGTCCGACGAGGTGATGGACTACCTGCTGACGCGTTTTGCGCGCGACCTCGGCCACCTGATGGCGCTGCTCGACCGGCTCGACGATTTCGCACTGGCCGAACACCGCGCCGTGACGGTGCCGCTGCTCAAGAAGATGCTGCTCGAGCAGGCCGGCACCGAACCCTGCTCGCCGGAGGGCGCATGAGGCTGGCGCTGTTCGATCTCGACGGCACGCTGATCGAGAAGGACTCCGACCATGCCTTCGGCGAGTACCTGGTGGCGCGCGGCTGGGCCGACGCCGAGGCCTTTCGCGCCGCCAACGATCGCTTCTACCAGCAATACCAGGCCGGCGCGCTCGACATCGACGCCTACATCGATTTCGCCACGCAGCCCTGGCGCGACCGCAGCGCCGACGAACAGCGCGAGGTGATCGAAGGCTTCATGCGCGACGTGATGCGGCCCGTGTTGCGCGAGGCGGCCACGGCACTCGTGCACCGGCACCTCGATGCCGGCGATGAGGTCGCCATCGTCACCGCCACCAACGATTTCATCACCCGGCCGATCGCCGAGGCGTTCGGCGTGCGCACCCTGATCGCCACCGAACTGGAGCGCGACGCGAGCGGCCGCGTCACCGGCCGCATCCGCGGCGTGCCGTCGTTTCGCGAAGGCAAGGTGGTGCGCATCGAGCAGTGGCTGTCCGCCCGCGGCGTGCAGCTGACCGATTGCCGCGACAGCGTGTTCTACAGCGATTCCACCAACGATTTGGCGCTGCTGCGGGCGGTGTCGCAGCCCGTGGCCACCAACCCGAGCCCGGCGCTGGAGGCGATCGCCCGCGAGCACGGCTGGCGTATCCTGCGGCTATTCGAATGATCAAACGACTGATTGACAAGTTGCTGGGAAAGCCGGCGCAGCGGATCCCGCTGGGCAAGCGCATGGAGGTCGGAGCGGCCGAGCATGGCATCGACCCGAGCCTGGTGGACGAGCGCGCGCTCAAGGTGGTGGCCACGCTCAAGCAGGCCGGACACGAGGCCTACGTGGTGGGCGGTGCGGTGCGCGACCTGCTCGTCGGCCGCCGGCCGAAGGACTTCGACGTCGCCACCAACGCCACGCCCGAGCAGGTGAAGCAGCTGTTCCGCCGCGCGTTTGTGATCGGGCGGCGCTTTCGCCTCGTGCACGTGGTGTTCGGCCGCGGTCGCGACCACGAGGTGATCGAGGTCTCGACGTTTCGCGCCTACCGCGACGCCAGCGAGGCCGACCAGGTCGCCGGCAACGAGCGCACCTCGAAGGCCGACCTGGCCGGCAAGACGCATGTGGTGGACGCCGCCGGCCGCGTGCTGCGCGACAACGTCTGGGGACCGCAGAACGAGGACGCCGCGCGGCGAGACTTCACCGTCAACGCGATGTACTACGACCCGCAGACCCAGGTCGTGGTCGACTTCCACGGCGGCATCAAGGACGCGAAGAAGCGTGTGCTGCGCATGATCGGCGACCCGGCCACGCGCTACCGCGAGGACCCGGTGCGCGTGGTGCGCGCCGTGCGCTTCGCCGCGAAGCTGGGTTTCCAGATCGAGGCCAAGACCGCCTCGGCCATGGCCGAGGCGATCCCGCTGCTGGCCAACGTGCCGGTGTCGCGCCTGTTCGACGAGATGATCAAGCTGCTGCAGACCGGCCATGCGCTGGCCAGTCTCGAGGCATTGCGCAGGTACGGCCTGCATCGCAACGTGTTCCCGGTGCTGCAGGTGGTGTTCGACGAGAGCCGCTCCACCGCACAGCGCCAGCGCTTCATCGAGCTGGCGCTGGCCGACACCGACCGGCGGGTCGAAGAGGACCGCGCGGTGGCCCCCAGCTTCCTGCTGGCCTGCCTGCTCTGGCACGATGCCCAGGCGCGCTGGGAGGAACTGCAGCGCGCCGGCGAGCCGGCGATCCCCGCACTGCAGCAGGCCATCGACGCGGTGTTCGACGCGCGCATCGGCGATGTCTCCGGCCGCGGCCGTCTGGCCACCGACATGCGCGAGATCTGGCTGATGCAGCCGCGCTTCGAGCGACGGCAGGCGACGTCGGCAATGGCGCTGGTGGCTCAGCCACGTTTCCGCGCGGGGTACGACTTCCTGCGCCTGCGCGCCGATGCGCAGGAGGTGCCGGCAGAGCTCGCCGAGTGGTGGGAGGACTTCTCGCTCGGCGATGCCGAGGAGCGCGAGGCACTGCTGCAGTTGGCGCGCGAGTCCGAACGCAGCCGCCGCACGGGCGAGCCTGCGCCGACCGCGGACGCGGCGAAGAAGAAGCGCCGTCGCCGCCGCAGGCCCGCGTCGCCGCGCAGCGTCGACGAGCTACCTCCGCCGCCGTCCGAAACCTGAGGCATGCGGTGTCCAGTGTGGTGGCCTTCGTCGGTCTCGGCGCGAATCTGGGTGACCCGCGTGCGCAGGTCGAATCGGCCATGCGGGCCTTGTCCGAACTGCCGCGCACCGTGCTGCTGAAGCGTTCGTCGCTCTACCGCAGCGCGCCGATCGACGCCGGCGGCCCCGACTATGTCAACGCCGTGGTCGAACTGCGCACGGAGCTTGCGCCCGATGCGTTGCTGCAGGCCTTGCAGGCCATCGAACACCGCTACGGTCGCCAGCGCACCGGCCAGAACGCGCCGCGCACGCTGGACCTGGACCTGCTGCTGTACGGCAAGGTGAGGCGCGACGAGCCGCACCTGCGCCTGCCGCACCCGCGGCTGCATCAGCGCGCCTTCGTGCTGCAGCCGTTGCTCGAGATCGAACCGGACCTCGTGGTGCCGGGGTTGGGAGCGCTGGCGACGCGGCTCGACGCGACGCGGGGCCAGTCGGTGCAGCGCATCGAAACCTGAGGCCTGGCGCATGAGCACCAGCACGTCGATCGCGCTCACCGTCGTTGTTGGCGGCGTCGAACGTCTTCATGACCTTCGCCTGGTACGGGCACCTGAAACACCTCGGCCATCAACCCTGGTACTGGGCGGCGCTGATCAGCTGGGGCATCGCGCTGTTCGAATACCTGCTGCAGGTGCCGGCCAACCGCATCGGCTTTGCCGGTGGCCTGTCGCTGGCGCAGCTGAAGATCACCCAGGAGGTGGTCACATTGACGGTTTTCGTGCCGTTTGCCGTGCTGTACATGCAGCAGCCGCTGAAATGGGACTACCTATGGGCCACACTGTGCCTGTGCGGGGCCGTCTACTTCATCTTCCGTTCCTGAGCGGGCAACCATGAAGCGGTTGCGCCACATCGCCATCGAAGGCCCGATCGGGGCCGGCAAGAGCACGCTCGCGTCGCTGCTGGCGCCGCCGCTGGGGGCCGAACTGCTGCTGGAGCGCCCGCACGAGAATCCGTTCCTGAAGCATTTTTACGTCGACGGTGCGCGCTATGCGTTCCAGACGCAGCTGTTCTTCCTGTTCCAGCGCATCGAGCAGTACCGCGTGCTGACCCAGCCGGGCATGTTCATGCCGCTGGTCGTCAGCGACTTCATGTTCGACAAGGATCGACTGTTCGCACGGCTGACGTTGTCGGACGAGGAGTTCCGGCTGTACACGCAGATCCACACGCAGATGGCGCCGCATGCACCTCAGCCCGACCTGGTGATCTGGCTCGACGGGCCGACGGTGGTGCTGCGCGAGCGCATCCAGCGGCGTGGCCGGCCGATGGAGCGCCGCATCGAGAGCGAATACCTGCATGCGCTGGGCGAGGCCTACGGAGCCTATTTCGACGCCCACCCGAACCTGCCGGTGCTGATGGTCGACGTCGATCACTTCGATCCGCTGCGCCGGCCTGGCGACGTACAGCGCCTGGTCGAGCGCATCGCACGCTTCGAGGGCCCACGCGAATCCTGGGAAGCCCCGCCTACAATCGCCGCCTGATCCAGCGCTCGATGCCGCCGGCGCCCCCGGGCAGGCGCAATCGATCCACCCGGGAGGACCACGCGATGCTGTTCGGCAAACTGCTGCCGCGCGAAGGCAATTTCTTCGAGATGTTCAACGAGCACGGCAAGTTGATCGCCGAGGGTGCACGTTCGTTCATGGCGATGATCGAGAACTACGGCGACGCCACGCTGCGCGAGAAGTTCGCGGCCGAGGTCGACGCGGCCGAGCGCGCTGCCGACAAGATCACCGCCGAGGTCAGCCGCCAGCTGCACAAGACCTTCATCACGCCGATCGATCGCGAGCAGATTCATGGCTTGATCAACGCGCTCGACGACGTGCTCGATCTGCTGCAGGACTCCTCGGAGACGTTGTCGCTGTACGACGTGCGCCAGCTCACCGACGACGTGGTGCGGCTGGGCGAACTCTCGGTCAAGTGCTGCGAACGCGTGCAGCATGCGGTGAGCCTGCTGCCGAAGATCAGCGAGGCCGCAGTGGCCGAGGCGGCGCTGAAGACCTGCGAGGAGATCGATCGGCTCGAGTCGGACGCCGACCGCGTGATGCGTTCGGCAATCTCGCGCCTGTTTCGCGACGAGAAGATCGACACCCGCGAACTGATCAAGCTCAAGGCGGTGTACGAACACCTCGAGTCGATCACCGACCGTTGCGAGGACGTGGCCAACCTCATCGAGGGCATCGTCCTCGAGAACTCCTGAGTCGCGGTCGCGGCGCGCCACCCGTGCAAGTCGTCCAGATCAGTTTCTGGGTCGTCGCGATGCTGGTCGTGCTGGCGATCGCCTTCGACTTCATGAATGGCTTTCACGATGCGGCCAACTCGATCGCGACGGTGGTGTCCACCGGCGTGCTGAAGCCGCACCAGGCGGTGGCCTTCGCGGCCGTCTTCAACGTCATCGCGATCCTGGTGTTCCAGCTCAAGGTGGCCGCCACCGTCGGCAAGGGCATCGTCGACCCGGGCGTGGTCGACCACTACGTCGTGTTCGGCGCCCTGGTCGGCGCGATCGCCTGGAACGTGATCACCTGGTGGTACGGTATTCCGTCGAGTTCGTCGCACGCGTTGATCGGCGGCATCGTGGGTGCGGTGATCGCCAAGGCGGGCGCGGGCAAGCTCATCGGCGCCGGCGTGTTCAAGACCGTCGCCTTCATCTTCGTGTCGCCGCTGCTCGGTTTCCTGCTGGCCTCGTTGATGATGATCGCCGTGGCGTGGATCTGCCGCCGTACGTCGCCGCTGCGGGTCGACAACTGGTTCCGGCGTCTGCAGCTGGTGTCGGCGGGTCTGTACTCGCTGGGCCACGGCGGCAACGACGCGCAGAAGACGATCGGCATCATCTGGATGCTGCTGGTGGCCGCCGGTTACCTGGCCGCCACCGACAAGGCCCCGCCGGGCTGGGTGATCTGGAGCTGCTACCTGGCCATCGGCCTGGGCACGATGTTCGGCGGCTGGCGCATCGTCAAGACGATGGGCCAGCGCATCACCAAGCTCAAGCCGGTGGGGGGCTTCTGCGCCGAAACCGGCGGCGCCATCACGTTGTTCGTGGCGTCGAGCATGGGCATTCCGGTGTCGACCACGCACACGATCACCGGCGCCATCGTCGGCGTCGGCTCGGTACGGCATCCGTCGGCCGTGCGCTGGGGTGTGGCTGGCAACATCGTCTGGGCCTGGATCTTCACGATCCCGGCATCGGCGTTCATGGCGGCCGTGGCCTATTGGGTCAGCCTGAAGCTGTTGTAGCGGCCGCTGGCAGCGCGGCCTGCGCGGCTTGCCATTCGAAGAAGCGCTGACCGGCAAAGGCGATCGTGCCGATCAACACGCCCCCGCCCAGCATCAGCGCGGCGATGGCACCCAGCACCGGCAGCCAGCGTGTCGTGCGCGCGGTCTGCCCCGGGTTGTAGCGGGCGTCCCACCGGGCGTCGGGTGTGAGGCCGATCACGATGGCGTTGAGCATGCCGATCGTCAACATGACGCCCAGGACGGGGACCAGCAACCAGGCGAGTTGATCGTCCTGGCCGAGCGAGCGCATGCGCCACGTGCCCCACAAGCCGATCAGCGTGGGCGCCGGATGCAGCCACGCCCACCGATCGCGCCAACCGTGCAGGTAGATGCGATGGGCGCCGACGGCGCCGCCGGCGACGGCCAACCAGGTGGCCCAGGACTTCGAGCGGTAGCGCGTCATGGTGCGGGCGACGCGTCACCGCGGCCGAGGCCGCGCTGCATCAGCACCACGTCGAGCCAGCGATCGAACTTCCAGCCCGCCGACTCGATGCGTCCGGCGTCCCGAAACCCGAGCGCGGCATGCAGCGCGATCGACGCGGTGTTGGCCGAGTCGCCGATCACGGCGACCATCTGCCGCGCGCCTGCCGCCTCGCAGCGCGCGAGGAGCTCGATCAGCAGCAGCCGGCCGATGCCGCGGCCGCGCGCCGGTTGATCGACATAGACCGAGTTCTCGACGCAGAACCGATACGCCGGGCGCGGTCGAAATTGATTGGCATAGGCATAACCCAGCACCCGTCCGGCGGCCTGCGCCACCAGCCAGGGCAGGGCGCTGGCCTGCACCTCGCGCCAACGCCGCAGCAGCTCCGGCTCGCTCGGCGGTTCCAGCTCGAAGCTGCCGGTGCCGTGGCGCACGCTTTCGGCGTAGATGGCGGCCACCGCCGGCAGGTCGGCCGTCGCACTGGGGCGGATGAGCAAGGCGTCGACCGGCATCGATGACAGGCTGCGCAGTGGCGAGGCGCTTATAATGCCCGGCTTTGGCGCCGGCCTGGCGCGACCAGGCATGTATCTACGAGCGCCGCCCGTGGCAGTGGTCGTGGGCACCGGATCGACAGGCTGTCTGCATCGAATCGGTCGCCGACACTGTCGAACCCGATTGACCGAGCCGGTCGTGTCCTCCGGCATGGTGATCACGAACTGCCGTATTGGCTGGGAACTCAATCATGGTCGTGATTCGACTGGCTCGTGGCGGCGCCAACAAGCGGCCCTTCTACAACATCGTGGTGGCCGACTCGCGCGCGCGGCGCGACGGCAATTTCATCGAACGCCTGGGCTTCTACAACCCGATGGCCTCGGGCGGCGAACAGCCGCTTCGTGTCGCGCTCGATCGGGTCACCTACTGGGCCGGTGTGGGCGCGCAACTGTCGCCCACCGTGAAGCGCCTGGTCGGTCAGGCCGAAACGCAGACTGCAGCGCCCGCTGCCTGATCGTGCGGCCCGGGGGCCGCACGAGCGTGCCCTCGCACGGCGTGAACCCGGTCAACACCGCTGCGCCCACCACGCCGGCCTGGCCGGCCGACGCGGTGGAGGTCGGTCGTGTGCTCGGCGCGTGGGGCATCAAGGGCTGGATCAAGGTGCAGCCGTTTGCGTCCGACCCGCAGGCCCTGCTCGGTGCGCGCCACTGGTTCCTTCAACCGCCGGAGCGCGGTCCGCGAACGCAGCCGTTCCCGGGTGCACTGACGATCACCCAGTCACGCACGCACGGCGACTTCGTCATCGCGGCGGCCGCGCAGAGCGGCGATCGCAGCGCGGCCGAGGCGCTGCAAGGCGCCCGGATCTTCGTGCCGCGGACGAGTTTCCCTTCGGCCCAGGCCGACGAATACTACTGGGTCGACATGATCGGCTGCGCGGTGGTCAACCGCGAAGGCGTGGCATTGGGCACCGTCACCGGCCTGCTCGACACCGGCGCGCACAGCGTGTTGTGCGTGCAACCCGACGACGTGGCGCCTGATGCCGTCAACGCACCGGCCGAGCGATTGATCCCGTTCGTCGCGGCCTACGTCGACGCTGTCGACCTGAAGACGCGGCGGATCGTGGTCGACTGGGGGCTGGATTACTAGGGTCAGTTGCATGCGCTTCGACGTCATCACGCTGTTCCCTGAATTGTTTGCCCCGCACCTGGCGCTGGGTGTGACGCGACGCGCGTTCGAGAGCCGCCAAGTCGACGTGCGGCTGTGGCAATTGCGTGACTTCGCCACCGACGCCCACCGACGCGTCGACGACCGGCCGTTCGGCGGCGGGCCGGGCATGGTGATGCTGGTCGAGCCGCTGGAGCGCGCGCTGGCCGCCGTGCAACAGGATCGCGCCGGCGCCGCGCCGCTGATCCACTTCACGCCCGGCGGCGTGGCGCTCGATCAGGCGCGGGTGCGCGAACTGGCGCGCGGCGAGGGTGCGATCCTGCTGTGCGGGCGCTACGAAGGCGTGGACCAGCGCTTTCTCGATGCGCAGGTCGACCTGGAGATCAGCCTCGGCGACTTCGTGCTCTCCGGTGGTGAACTGCCGGCCCTGGCGCTGCTGGACGCCGTGGCCCGGCTTCAGCCCGGCGTGCTGACCGAGCAGTCGCACCTGCAGGACAGTTTTTCCGCCGGTCTGCTGGAGGGCCCGCACTACAGCCGCCCCGAGGTGCTGGCTGGACCTTCGGGCCCCCGGGCAGTGCCCGGCGTGCTGCTGTCGGGCCATCACGAAGACATCGCGCGCTGGCGGCGCGACCAGGCGTTGGCGCTCACCGCGCGGCGTCGGCCCGACCTGATCGCCGCGGCGCGCACACAAGGTCTGCTGTCCGACGCGGACGAACGGGTGCTGAGGGCTGCCGGGCTATAATCTGCGGCTTTTCGATCCTCTGCCGGGCGTCTGACGTGATGCGCGCCGCCATGATCGCCTGGAGAATCCAAGTGGACCTGATCCGTAACCTCGAGCAGGAAGAAATCGCCCGGCTCGGCAAGAACATTCCCGAGTTCGCCGCCGGCGATACCGTGATCGTCAACGTCAACGTCGTCGAGGGCACCCGCAAGCGGGTGCAGGCCTACGAGGGCGTGGTGATTGCCAAGCGCAATCGTGGCCTGAACTCGAGCTTCATCGTGCGCAAGATCTCCAGCGGCGAGGGCGTGGAGCGCACGTTCCAGACCTACAGCCCGCTGATCGCGACGATCGAGGTCAAGCGCCGCGGCGACGTGCGCCGCGCGAAGCTGTACTTCCTGCGCGAGCGTTCGGGCAAGTCGGCCCGTATCAAGGAAAAGCTGGCCTGACGGCCGCCGCCGGCTGCGGCCTTGCGGGCTGGCGGTCGGCGTTGCGCTTGACGCAGCCCTTATGGCCCAACGGCCGCCTCGCGTCCTCGATCCGCACAAGATTCCGGTCATCGGCGTCGACGACCACCTGCCGGCGCTGCCGGCCGGTGTGCTGACACCGCAGGCGCTGCGCGAGCGATTCGCGCAGCCGCGCCAATGGACGCCCGAGTTCGAGGGTGATGGCCGCTTCCTGGCCGAACGCGAGCCCGCCGATGCGTCGGTGCTCATCGCGCTCGTCGCGCGCCCCGACGGGCCGCGCGTGCTGCTGACGCGGCGCACCGACCATTTGCGTGACCACGCCGGCCAGATCAGCTTTCCGGGCGGCCGCGCCGAAACGGACGACCCGAGCGTGGTGCACACCGCCTTGCGCGAAACCGAAGAGGAAGTTGGCCTCGCGCGCGAGCACGTGCAGGTGCTGGGCCAGTTGAACACCTACACCACCGTCACGAGCTACCGCGTCACGCCGGTCGTGGCGCTGGTGCAACCGGGCTTCACGCTGGCGCTGGACACTTTTGAGGTCGAAGAGGCATTCGAAGTGCCGCTCGACTATCTGATGACACCCGCTCACCACCGCCGTCACGCGCTCGACTGGGCCGGGGTGCAGCGCCAATTCCTGTCGATGCCGTGGCAGGGTCTGGATGCATCGGGCCAGCCCCGCGAGTACTTTATCTGGGGCGCCACGGCCGCGATGCTGCGCAACCTGTACTGCTTCCTGCGCTGACGCGTCGCTCCGCCGGGGCTCGTTATCATGCGCGGAACATGAGACAGCGCCGGACCGCTCCACGATGGCTCGTGCCCCCTCGGGGGGCCGGCGCTGCAGGCGCCAAGGGGTCTCGTTGAGCTTCTTCGCGGTCCTGTTCGCGCTGATGATCGAGCAGTTGAGGCCGCTGCCGCGCGACAACTGGGTGCACGACAACCTGATCTCATGGGTCGGCTGGACGGGGCGCCACTTCGACGCCGGCCGCGAACATCACGCCTGGGTGGTGTGGTGCATCTCGGTGCTGACGCCCACGCTGGCGGCCGCGCTGGTCTACCAGGGGCTCGCCTGGCAACACCCAGCCGCCGGATTGGCCTTCGATGTGGCGGTGCTGTACCTGACGCTTGGGTTTCGCCAGTTCAGCCATTTCTTCACCGACATTCGCAAATCGCTCGACGAGGGCGACGAGATCCTGGCGCGGCGGCGCCTGGCCGAGTGGTGCCACCTCGACGCGAGCGAGTTGCCGAGATCGGAATTCCTGCGCCATGTGATCGAACATTCGCTGCTGGCGGCGCATCGCCACGTGTTCGGCGTGTTCTTCTGGTTTGCCGTGCTCTCGGCGATCGGCCTGGGGCCGGCCGGCGCGGTGCTGTATCGAATGGCTGAGTTCGCCGCCCGCTACTGGGCCTTCAAGAGCCGAGTGCTGGGGGCGCCCGCCAACGACCGGCTGACGGACATCGCGCAGCGCGTGTTCGCGCTGATCGACCACCTGCCGGCGCGCCTGACCGCGTTCGGCTTCGCGGTGGTGGGCAATTTCGAGGAGGCGATCAACGGCTGGCGTCGCGATGCCGGGCTCTGGAAGCACGACAACGAGGGCATCATCCTCGCGGCGGCGGCTGGCGCGGTGGGCGTGCAGCTGGGCGGTGCGACCGCGCCGGGCGTCACGCCCGACCGCTCGAAGACATTCGAGGCTGGCGCCACGCTCGAGGCGGCCGGTGCAGCAGGCTCCACCGCCGGTATGGCGCCGCAGACCGGTCACCTGGACAGTGTGGTCGGCCTGGTGTGGCGCTCGGTCGTGCTGTGGATGCTGCTGCTTGCGCTGCTGACGCTGGCGAACCTGCTGGGCTGAGATCACCAGCGCACGGCCGACAGCTCGCCGTGCAGCTCCTCGTAGATGCGGTAGCGCGACGCCGCGATCTCGCCGGCGGCGAGTGCCTCGCGCACGCCGCAGCCGGGTTCCTGGCGGTGGGTGCAGTTGTAGAAGCGGCAGTGGCCGGCGTGCGGCGCCAGGTCGGGCATCAGGCCGGCCAGTTGGCCGGGGCGCACATGGTGCAGGCCGTACTCCTGGAATCCAGGCGAATCGATCAACGCACCGCGACGCTCGGCATCCAGGCAGTACCAGGTGGTGGTGGTGGTGGTGTGGCGGCCGGTGTTCAGCGCACTCGAGATCTCGCCCACCTGCGCTGCGGCGCTGGGCACCATCAGGTTGATCAAGGTGCTCTTGCCCATCCCGCTCGGCCCCAGCAGCAGCGTGGTGCGGTGCTCGAGCAATGGCGCGAGCCCGGCACGCGCGGCATCGGGCTGGCGCTTGAGCGAGACCTCGCGCACGGTGACACCCATGCGCACGTACGGTGCCAGGCGTGCCCGCGCGGCATCGACGGAAGGCAGGTCGACCTTGTTGAGCACGATCTGCGCGTCGATGCCGGCGGTCCGGGCGGCGATCAGCGCACGCGCAAGCTGCGACTCGGAATACATCGGTTCCACCGCCACCAGGATCAACAGCTGGTCGAGATTGGCCGCAAAGGACTTGCTGCGCCAGCGATCCTGCCGGAACAGCAGATTGCGACGCGGATCGACCGATTCGATCACCCCCTCGTCGCCGGTCAATTGCCAGGCGACGCGGTCGCCGACCACGCAATCGACCTTCTTGCCGCGCCGGTGGCACAGCCGCCGCGCGCCGTCGGGCGACTCGACCACGAAGTGGCGGCCGTGTGCGCCGACGACAACGCCGTGCTGCATCACCACCAGCGCCGCTCAGTGACCATCGTCAAACAAGACATCCACCTTTGCGGCGCAGATGATGGGTCGACTGCGCCAGCGGCGCGCAGCGGCCACGTCTCAACTCCGCCGCGTCATGATCGTCATGTCGCAGCCCCTTTCAATGCCGCCAGGCGCTCGCTCGCCGGTGGGTGCGAGTAGTAGAAGCGCACGTACACCGGGTCCGGGGTCAGCGTCGCCGCGTTGTCCTCGTGCAGCTTGATCAACGCGCTGGCCAGATCGGCACCGCTGGCCTGCTGACAGGCATAGGCGTCGGCCTCGAACTCATGGCGTCGCGACAGCAACGAGCCGAGCGGCGACACGAAGAAACCGAACACCGGCAGCGCCAGTGCAAACAGCAGCAGCGCCAAGGCGTCGTTGGGCGCGGCCAGGTTGGGCGGCACGCCCAGCGCGGTGTAGAACCAGCTGCGCGAGGCCAGCCAGCCGAGCAGCGCCAGGCCGAGCAGGCTGAGCGCGAACATGGCCGAGATGCGCTTGAGCACGTGGCGGTGCTTGAAGTGGCCGAGTTCGTGGGCCAGCACGGCCTCGACCTCCGACACCGTGAGCTTGGCGAGCAGCGTGTCGAAGAACACCACGCGCTTGGCGGCGCCGAGCCCGGTGAAGTAGGCATTGCCATGGGCCGAGCGGCGACTGCCGTCCATCACGAACAGGCCCTTGGCGGCGAACCCGCAGCGCTGCATCAGCGCCTGCACCCGCGACTTCAGCGCCTCATCGGCGAGCGGCTCGAACTTGTTGAACAGCGGCGCGATGACGGTGGGGTAGAGCACCAGGATCAGCAGGTTGAACACGCTCCAGGCGCACCACGCCCACAGCCACCACCACGCGCCCGCCGCGGCCATGATCCACAGCACCAGGGCGGCCAGCGGCAACCCGATCAACGCCGCGACGGCAGTGCTCTTGGCCAGATCGGCGAGCCACAGCCGCATGCTGGTGCGGTTGAAGCCGAAGCGCTGTTCGATGCGAAACGTGCTCCACCATTCGAACGGCAGATCGACCACGGCGCTCACGATCGCGAAGGCGATCAGCAGCGCGAGCTGGTAGGCCAGGCCGCCGAAGCGTGGCGCGATCGCGTCGCGCACCACCGCGTTGAGCGCGTCCAGTCCACCCAGCAGCGTCCAGCCCAGCACGACGGCCGCCGACACGGCGCTGACGAGCAGCCCGAAGCGTCCTTTGGTCACGGTGTAGTCGGCCGCCTTGCGGTGTGCGTCGAGCGACACGCGTTCGGCAAAGGCCGCGGGCACGGTGTCGCGATGCCGCGCCACGTGCTGCAGCTGGCGCGACGACAACCAGAACTTGACCGCCAGCGACGCCATCAGCGTCGCGGCGAAGAGCAGGGTCAAGGGATGGAGCGACATGCCGCGCAGTGTAGGGCTGCCACAATGCCGGCATGAACAACGAGACCATAACCCCTGCCGCGCCGCTGGCCGTGCACGAGCAGAACCTGATCTGGGTCGATCTGGAAATGACTGGTCTGTATCCCGACCGCGACCGCATCATCGAGGTGGCGGTCGTGGTCACCGATGCGCAGTTGAACACCCGCGTCGAAGGGCCGGTGTTCGCCATCCACCAGAGCGACGCCACGCTGGACGCGATGGACGCCTGGAACAAGAGCACCCATGGCAAGAGCGGCCTGGTCGATCGCGTGAAGGCGTCGACGGTCGACGAGGCCGCCGCCGAAACCGCGTTGATCGAATGGCTGCGCCGCCTCGTGCCGGCGGGCAAGAGCCCGATGTGCGGCAACACGATCTGCCAGGATCGCCGCTTCCTGGCGAACTACATGCCGAAGCTGGAGGCGTTCTTCCACTACCGCAACCTCGACGTCAGCACGCTCAAGGAGCTGGCGCGCCGCTGGAAGCCCGGCCTGCTCGACGGCGTGAAGAAGGCGCAGGCGCACACCGCGCTCGCCGACGTGCACGAGTCGATCGACGAGCTGGTGTACTACCGCACGCACTTCCTCAACGTGTAGCCGGCACGCGGCGCGCCGGCGCCGGCGCGGCATCGACGCGCGCACGCCACGCGGCCAGCAGCGAGCGCACCTGTGCATCGGGCCGTGCCGGCAGCTTGCGGTACTGCGAGCCGTCGCTCTTGCGCGTGAGCAGGCGATCGTTGATCAATTCGCGACGCAGCGTCGCATGGTCGCCCCAGGTGTGCCAGGCCTTGAGCACCTGGTTGACCTCGCGCTCGGTGTAGACGCGACGGCCTTCGAACTGCATCCACAGCACCCACAGCGCCAGGCGCTGCACCGAGTACTTGTTCGGCCAGCGCATCAGCCGACCTTGGTCGTCGAACTGCGACAGCGCCTTCTGCGCCGTGGTGCTCAGTGCGGGTGCGACGTCCGCCGCGGGCGCCTGGCTGGCGGCGGACGGCAGATCGAGGGCCGGCGCCGACGCGCGCAGCGCCTGCAGGTTGCGATAGCCCGCGGCTCGCGCAAGGTGGTTGAGCAGCGACTGGTGCGTGGGCAGGGCCCCGTGCGTTTGCTGATGTTCGGCCAGCGATCGGGCGAGCGAGCGGGCGAAGTCCGACAGGTCGGGCACCGCCAAGGTGATGGCGATTCGGGTCATCGAAGTCTCCAGGCGACACGCGCGTCTCGAGAGCCCGGCCAGGGCCTGCGGGGGTTGCCGACTTGCCGCAACGATGCGCGCGTGCGATGGATCCCGGCGACACTGGGATCAATAGGGCAGGTTCAGCTCGCGAACGGATCGCGCGGCAACGCCTGGGTGAACTGCCGACCGGCGCGCAGTGTAGCGCAGGCGGTTCCCCGTCAACGCGGGGCGTTCAACAGTTCGGCCGCCTCTTCAGGGCCGGGCAGCGCCGCGCGCGCTAAATGGCGAGCAGCTCGACCTCGAACACCAGCGTCGCGTTCGGTGGAATCACGCCGCCCGCGCCGCGGGCGCCGTAGCCGAGCTGGGGCGGGATCTGCAGCACCCGCGTGCCGCCGACTCGCATGCCCTGCACGCCCTCGTCCCAGCCGCCGATCACCTGGCCGGCGCCGAGCGCAAAGCGGAACGGGTCGCCGCGGTCCTTGCTCGAGTCGAACTTGCGGCCACGCCCATTGACTGCCGCCGGGTCGTGCAGCCAGCCGGTGTAATGCACCGTGACGCTGTGGCCGGCCCGCGCGTCGGCGCCGGTGCCGGCCAGGGTGTCTTCGAATTGCAGTCCGCTCGGGGTGGTTTGCATGCTGGGGTCTGTGTGCAAAGGGTGGATCGGGCCGTCATCATGACACCCAACGGGTGGCCCAGGCGCGGACGGCTGCGGCCAGCCATTCGGACACCGACAGGCCATCGATGTGCGGCAGGTCGAGCACACGCGCGGCCTGTTGCAGCGCGGCGATCGGCGAGGCCACGTCCAGCGGCGTGGCGCCGTTCTGCTTGGACAGCTTGTGGCCGTTGATGCCCATCACCAGCGGCGTGTGCAGGTACTCCGGTGTCGGCAGGTCGAGCAGGCGCTGCAGGTGGATCTGCCGTGGCGTGTTGTCGGTCAGGTCCTCGCCGCGCACGACGTGCGTGATGCCTTGGTGTGCGTCGTCGACGACCACCGCGAGTTGATAGGCGAACAGGCCGTCGGCGCGCTTCAGGATGAAGTCACCGACCTCGCGCGACAGGTTCTGGCGCTGGCGACCGAGCCGGCGGTCGACCCAGCGGATCGAGATGTCTTCGTCGCCCATGCTGGTGAGCACGCGAATCGATCGCGCCGGCTTGCCGCCCAGGCCGTTGCGGCAGGTGCCCGGGTAGACACGCTCGTCGTTGCGCTCCTGCAGAAACCCCAGCGTGATCAGCACCTCCTCGATTTCGCGCCGGCTGCAGCCGCACGGGTAGACCAGCCCTGCCGTGGCCAGTTGCGCGAGCGCATCCTCATAGGCCGCGACCCGGTTCGACTGGTACAGCGGTGGCTCGTCGCTGATCAGCCCGCAGATCGCCAGCTGCCCGAGGATGATCTCGTCGACGCCATACTCGCAGCGCGTGGTGTCGACGTCTTCGATGCGCACGAGCCAGCGGCCGCGATGGGCGCGAGCGTCGAGCCAGCTGGCCAACGCCGCGACCAGAGAACCTTCGTGCAGCGGTCCGGTGGGCGAGGGCGCGAAGCGACCGACGTAGCTTGCCATGCAGCGGCCCTAGTCGACGTCAGCCGGCAGACCGAGGTGGCGCTCCAGCAGCGCGTGCCGCGTGGTGGCGCTGTCGAGCTGCTGCAGCCACCAGCGCAGGGCCAAGCCCTGGGTCGCGCGCCGCGCCTTGGTCTCGGCCACGCTGCGCCAGGCGTAGTGGAAGCGCACGCGGTGCGGGCCGCGTCGCAGCGGCTTCACCACCAGGCAGCCGCGTCGGATCAGGTCGCGCGCCAGCGGCTCGGGCACGAAGCCGCAACCCAGACAGCGAACCTGGGCTTCGATCTTGGCCTGGATGGACGCGACGGTCAGCACGTCCTGCCCGTGCAGCAGGTTGTACGTCGACGGCGCCAGCCGCTGCGCCGAATCGGCCACCGCGACGGCGCGGTGGCGCAGCAGCTCGTCGTCGGCGATCGGTCCAACGTGTGCCGCCAGCGGATGGTGCGGCGCCACGGCGAAGACGAAGTCGATCTCGCCGAGCGGTCGGGTTTCGATGCCTTTGTCGGTGCCGGCGCCGGCGGTGATCAAGCCGATGGCCAGATCGGCCTGCCCGGTGAGCAGCGCCTCCCACAGGCCCGCGAGGATCTCGGTGCGCAGGCGCAGCCGCGTGCCGGTGGGGCTGCCGCCGTCGGTGCGCTGGGCGTAGAAGCCCTCCACCAACTCGAACAGCGTGACGCGCGAGACGACGCCGTCGACCGCCACGGTCAGCTGCGTCTCCCAGCCGGTGGCCACTCGATGCACGCGATTGGCCAGCAGGTCGATCTCGCCGAGCAGCGTTCGGCCCTGTTCGAGCAGTTCATGGCCCGCCGCGGTGAGCTTGGCCTGGCGCGACCGGCGGTCGAACAGCAGCACGTCGAGCGCGTCCTCGAGCTGTCGCACGCTGTAGGTCAGCGCCGAAGGCACCTTGCCCAGTTCGCGCGCCGCGGCGGCGAAACTGCCGCTGCGTGCGATGGTGTCCATCATCGCCAGGGCTTCGGGGGTCAGCGCGTTGCGTCGGGGGGCGCTCATCAAGGGCTTCATCATATTTGAATGCGGGCTTCAATCGGCCCGCCGCCAACGCCCGGTAACCGGTTCTACAGTGCAGCGACGATTGCTGGAGTGTCTCGATGATCACCGTACGCCGCGCCGAAGACCGGGGCTATGCCGACCACGGCTGGCTGAAGAGTCATCACAGCTTTTCCTTTGCCGACTATCACGATCCTGCGCACATGGGATTCGGCAACCTGCGCGTCATCAACGAAGATCGCATCGCGCCGGGCACTGGCTTCGGCACGCATGGTCACCGCGACATGGAAATCGTGAGCTATGTGATCGACGGCGCATTGGCGCACCGCGACAACATGGGCAACGGCACCGCGATCGTGCCGGGCGAGGTGCAGCGCATGAGCGCAGGGCGCGGCGTGATGCACAGCGAATACAACCATGCGCAGGCCAGCACCACCCACTTTCTGCAGATCTGGATCCTGCCGCGCGAGCGCGGGATCGAGCCGGGCTACGAACAGAAGGCGTTCGCCGACCCGCTCAAGCGCGGCCGGCTGTGCCTGGTGGCCTCGGAAGACGGGCGCGAGGGATCGGTCACCATCCACGCCGACGCGGCCATGCATGCCGGGCTGTTCGACGCCGGCGAGTCAGCCGCACTGGTGCTGGCGCCTGAACGCCTGGGCTATGTGCACCTGGTCAGCGGCAGCTTGGAGGTCAACGGCCAGCTGCTCCATGCCGGCGACGCACTGATGCTCGAAGGCGAAACGCGGGTGCAGTTGGGCAACGGCCAGCGCGCCGAAGTGCTGGTGTTCGACCTGGCCCGCTGAAGCGGCGCCGGGTCACGGCGTCGCGAGAAACTCGCGCACCGCCGCGACGGTGGCAGCGGGGTCTTCTTCCTGAGGCACATGGCCCAGGCTGTCGAACACCACCAGCCGGCTGGCGGCCAGATCGGCGTTGAATTGTTTGGCGATGGCCGGCGGAATCAGTCGGTCGCGGCCACCCCAGATGATCAGCGCCGGCAGTTTGAGCGCACGAAGGCGCGCACGGTTGTCGTCGTAGGCCTCGGCGTCGCGCTGCATCGCCTGGAAGCGCTGCACCAAGGCGCGCCGATTGCCCTCGCGCAGCGTGAGCTCGAAATAGCGATCCACCAACGCCGACGTGACCTTGCCCGGATCGCCATAGACATCGCGCACGCTCGATTCGACCACGCCGCGCGGCAGCACCCATTCGGTCAGCCGGTTCAGCAGCGGCACGCGCGCCAGCCTGAAGCCGATCGGCACCGACGCCGGCTCGAACCGATAGCCTGCCGCGTCGACCAGGATCAGCCGGTCCACGCGCTGCGGCGCCAGCGCGGCCACGCGCCAGGCCACTTCGCCGCCGAGCGAGTTGCCGCCCAGCACCGCGCGTGGTATGCCCAGCGCATCCATCAGGTCGAGCACGAAGCGCGCGTAGTCGTCACCGCCGTAGGCCTGCCCGGCGTAGCGGCCGGTGAAGGGGCCGGTCAATCCGAAACCCGGCAGATCGAACGAGATCACGCGGCGCTGGGCGCGCAACGCGGCGGCCCAGCCCTGCCAGGTGTGCAGACTGGCGGAAGTGCCGTGCACGAGCACGATCGGCGACGGATCGTTGCGCGGCCCCTCATCGCGCAGGTGCACCAGTTGGCCGTGCAGGTCGAGAAAATCCGACGGCGGTGGTGCCCAGCGCGCCACCAGGCCCTGCACCGGCAGGTCGGGCGCGCGCGAGAGCGCCAGAGCCAGCGCCGTGGCCATCAGCAACAGCCCGATCGCGCGCAGCAGCCAGCGGCTCATTGCGCCAGCTCCGCGGCCGGACGCAAATTGGCGTCGACGCTGCCGCGCTCGTCGAAGACCACGCAGTGGCCGCGCCAGCCCGGTGCGCTGCCGTGCGTGTCCTCGAAGTAACGCAAGATGCCGCCGTCGAGCTGCAGGGCGTGGACGCCGGCCTCGCGCAGCACCAGCGTGGCTTTTTCGCAGCGGATGCCGCCGGTGCAGTAACTGACCACAGCCTTGTCCCGCAGCGCGCCCGCGTGCCGCGACAGCGCGTGCGGAAAATCGCTGAATCGGCCGAGGCGCCAGTCCATCGCGCCATTGAAGCTGCCGGCGTCAACCTCGAAGGCGTTGCGTGCGTCGAGCAAGACCAGCGGCCGTCCGTCGTCGTCGCGGCCGTTCGGCAACCAGCGCTGCAGCGTGCTGCTGTCCACCGCCGGTGCGCGGCCCGATCCCGGCGCCACGGCGGGGCGGTTCATGCGGATGATCTCGTGCTTGATCTTCATGCGCAGGTGGCGAAACGGCGTCGCAGCGCTGGTGCTGCGCTGGACCTCGATCGCGCTGAAGCGCGGGTCGGCGCACAGCGCGTCGAGCCAGCGTTCGGCAGCCCGGGCTGCGCCGGCCAGGTTGAGGTTGATGCCTTCGGCCGCCAGGATCACGGTGCCCTTCAGGTCGAGGCCCGCCGCGGCGTCGAACAGGCGTGCGCGCAACGACGCCAGGTCGTCCAGCCGCACGAACCGGTAACCGGCCAGATTGAGAACCCGCGACATGTCGTGATTCTAGAAGCGCGGCGATTTGCTCTGCCTACAATGAACTGCATGGGCTTCGTTCACCTGCGCACGCACACCGAGTACTCGGTGGTCGACGGCACCTTGCGCATCGCCGATGCGGTGCGCAGCGCGCGCAGCGATGGTCAGCCTGCGCTGGCCATCACCGATCTCGGCAATCTGTTCGGTGCGGTCAAGTTCTACAAGGCCTGTCGCGGCGAAGGCGTCAAGCCGATCATCGGCGTCGACCTCTGGATCGAGCCGGTCGCCGGATCGGGCGACAAGCAGGCGTCGCGCCTGCTGTTGCTGGTGTGTGATGCCAACGGGTACCACAACCTGTGCGAGTTGTTGTCGATGGCCTGGACACAGAACGTGCAGCGTGCCCAGGCCTGGGTCAAGTGGGAGTGGCTGGCCGAGCATGCGGGCGGGCTGCTGGCCTTGTCGGGCGCCGACCTCGGCGTGGTCGGCGCCATGCTGCTCGCCGGTGACCGGCCGCGGGCGCTGGCGTGGGCGCAGCGGCTGGCGACGCTGTTTCCCGATCGCTTCTACATCGAACTGCAGCGCTGCGGGCTGCCGACCAACGACGCCCATGTGCGCCTCGCGGTGAACCTGGCAGCGGAACTGAAGTTGCCGGTGGTGGCGACGCATCCGGTGCAGTTCTGCGCCGCCGCCGACTTCGACGCCCACGAGGCACGCGTGTGCGTGGCCGAAGGCGAAACACTGGCCAACCCGCGTCGCATCAAGCGCTTTTCGCGTGAGCAGTATTTCAAGACGCAGCAGCAGATGGCCACGCTGTTTGCCGACGTGCCGTCGGCGCTGGCCAATGCGCAGCGCATTGCCCAGCGCTGCAACCTGCAGCTCAACCTGGGTGTGCCGAGGTTGCCGGACTTCCCCACGCCCGACGGCAGCCCGCTGGAGGATTTCTTCCGCAGCTCGAGCTTCGCCGGTCTCGAGCAGCGCCTGCAGGCGCTGTACCCGGATGTGGCGCAGCGCGACGCGCAGCGTGGGCAGTACGAGCAGCGCCTGGGCTACGAGATCGAGACGATTCAGAAGATGGGCTTCGCCGGCTACTTCCTGATCGTGGCCGACTTCATCAACTGGGCCCGGCGCAACGGCTGCCCGGTGGGCCCCGGTCGCGGCTCGGGCGCCGGTTCGCTGGTGGCCTATTCGCTGGGCATCACCGACCTCGACCCGCTGCACTATCAGCTGCTGTTCGAGCGCTTTCTCAACCCTGAGCGCGTCTCGATGCCGGACTTCGACATCGACTTCTGTCAGGCCAATCGCGAGCGTGTGATCGATTACGTCAAGGCGCGTTATGGCCGCGATGCGGTGAGCCAGATCGCCACCTTCGGCACGATGGCGGCCAAGGCCGCGCTGCGCGACGTGGGCCGGGTGCTGGGCATGGGCTACGGCCATGTCGATTCGATCGCCAAGCTGATCCCGGCGCCACCGGGCAAGTCGGTCACGCTGGCCAAGGTGCCGCAGTCGCCGGACCCGGGTTTGATCTACGCACGCAAGGAAGCGCCGGAGCTCGAGCAGCGCGAGGCGGCCGAAGAAGAAGTGGCCGAGTTGCTCGCGCTGGCCTCGCAGGTCGAAGGCCTGGTGCGCAACATCGGCATGCACGCCGGCGGCGTGTTGATCGCGCCGGGCAAGATCACCGATTTCTGCCCGCTGTACCAGCAGCCGGGCAGCGAGTCGGCGATCAGCCAGTTCGACAAGGACGATGTCGAGGCAATCGGTCTGGTGAAGTTCGACTTCCTGGGCCTGGCGACGCTGACGATCCTGGAGCTGGCCAAGGAACTCATCGTCACGCGCCACCCGCAGCACCGCGACTTCGCGTTCGAACGCATCGCGCTCGACGACCCGGCTGTCTATCGCCTGTTCAGCGCCGGTCAGACCGAGGCGGTGTTCCAGTTCGAATCGCGCGGCATGCAGGGCATGCTGCGCGACGCACGGCCGAGCCGGCTGGAGGATCTGACCGCGCTGAACGCGATGTTCCGGCCCGGGCCGATGGAGAACATCCCGAGTTTCTGCGCACGCAAGCACGGCCGCGAGCCGGTGAGTTACCCGCACCCGCTGCTCGAGCAGGTGCTCGGCGAGACCTACGGCATCATGGTCTACCAGGAGCAGGTGATGCAGGTCGCGCAGCTGCTGGCGGGCTATTCGCTCGGCAGTGCCGACATGCTGCGCCGGGCCATGGGCAAGAAGAAGCCCGAGGAGATGGCGCAGCAGCGCGAAATCTTCCGCAACGGCGCGCTGACGCACAACGGCATCGATGCCGCCAAGGCCGACGAGATCTTCGATCTGATGGAGAAGTTCGCGGGCTACGGCTTCAACAAGAGCCATGCCGCGGCCTATGCGCTGCTGGCCTATCACACCGCATGGCTGAAGGTGCATTTCCCGGCGGAGTTCTACGCTGCCAACATGAGCGTCGAAATCGACAACACCGACAAGCTGAAGGTGCTGATCAACGACGCGAAGCAGTTCGGCGTGAGTTTCGATCCGCCGGATGTCAATCGTTGCATTTACCGCTTCGACCCGGTGGGTCCGAAGCAGGTGCGTTACGGACTCGGTGCCGTCAAGGGCACCGGGGCGGGTGCGATCGAGGCCATCGTCGCGGCGCGCACTGCCGACGGCAGCCAGCCGTTTCGCAGCATCTTCGACTTCTGCGCGCGGGTGGACCGCACGCGCGTCAACAAGCGCGCGGTCGAGGCGCTGGTGAAGGCGGGCGCGTTCGACCTGTTGCACGCCGACCGCGCCGCGGTGCTGGCCAGCCTGGCGCTGGCGTTCGACTGGGCCGACACGCAGGTGGCCCACGAGTCGCAGAGCGGACTGTTCGACTTCGGCGATTCGCACGCGGCGTCCACCCAGGAGCCGGCGCTGCAGAGCGTGGAGCCGTTCAGCGTGCGTGAACGGCTGTCGCTGGAAAAGGCGGCGCTGGGGTTCTTTCTTTCCGGCCACCTGTTCGAGCAGAGCGAAGCCGAGGTGCGGCAATTCGTCAAGCGGCGCATCGCCGACCTGGTGGATTCGCGCGAGCCCGTGCTGCTGGCCGGCGTGGTGGCCGATCTGCGCATGGTGAACAGCCAACGCGGCCGCGTGGCGATCTTCAAGCTCGACGACATCAGCGAGAGCATCGAGTCGGTGGTCGGTGAGGAATTGCTCGAGACGACGCGCGACCTGCTGCGCGAGGACGAGTTGCTGATCGTGCAGGGGCGCGTGCAGCCGGACCGCTTTGCCGGTGGACTGCGCCTGAACGTGCAGCAGGTGTGGGACCTGCCCGCGGCCAGAGCCCGTTTCGGGCGCTATCTCGCGGTCAGCGTGAACGGCGGCCTTCCGCCGGTGGGTGACGTCTTGCGCCAGTGGCCGGTCGCGCATCACCAACAACCAGGGCACCACGACGCTCGGGCTGGCGGTGCGCCTGGCGATCGAGCGCGCCGACGCGGTGGCCGAGTTGGACCTGGGCGAGGACGGTCGCTTCTGGCCCATGGTGGCCTTCCAGCGGACATTCTCCGTTTCGCTCCAGGTATCGGGCAGCGACGGATTATCAGGAATGACGCCGGCGCCGGGGCCGCGAAAGAGCGGCCAAACTGGTCGTCGGCGGCGGCGCCGACGGTGATGCCCGCCGGACCGACCGGGACCAGCCAGAGCAGCAGAAGAGTGACCGCAAGGGAGACAGCGCCACGCATGAAGCCTCCATATCGAGCTGCGTTCCACGGCGACGATTGGATCGGCATCTTAGCCCAACCCAGGGTCCCAGAACTGCGAGTCAGCAATGACCCTGAGAAATGAGGTTGACAGGTCGCCCTGGCCCCGCCAGTGTAGGCCTGCTTCGCTGGCTTCACGAACCAGGCGGTGGCGACCCGAACGATGGTGCGGTCGCTGCCGGCCGCGAGCACAGCACAAGGAGTATTGGATGCGTATGTGGTGGGCCTCCGCAGGGGTCGCGCTGGTCGGTGCGATGTCATTGTCCTGGCTGCAGGCGCAGCGCGGCGGCGCCGCGCCTGTCGCGCCTGGCGCGACTGTCGCGATTGACCCCGATGACATCGGCGGCACCGTCACCAGCGCGAAAGGCCCGGAAGCCGGCGTCTGGGTGATCGCCGAAACGCACTGACCTGCCCACCACGTTCGTCCGCATCGTCGTCACCGACGATCGCGGGCGCTACGTCGTGCCGGATCTGCCGCGCGCCAGCTACCAGGTGTTCGTGCGCGGCTACGGGCTGGTGGACTCGGCCCGCACGACCGCGAGGCCCGGGCAGCAGCTGAACCTGAAGGCCACCGTGGCGCCGGACGCGCAAGGCGGCGGCGCAGGTCTACCCGGCCGCCTGGTGGCTGGCGATGGTGAAGAGCGCCGGCCGGCACTCGACGCGCAGAAGAAGTGGTCGATCGACGCGCAAGGATGCTTCGACTGCCACCAGCTCGGGAACAAGGCGACGCGCGAGATCCTGCCGAGCCATGTCGGCGCGGCGACGGCGTCGACGCTCGCGGCGTGGGAGAAGCGCACGCAAGGTGGGCCCCTCGGGTCCGTCGATGGGCGGCTTCTTCACTCGGCTTCGGCGAGCAGCGCGACAGGCGCTCGCCGACTGGACGCGACCGCGTCAAGGCCGGGCGAGGCGCCGACGGTCGGCACCGCCGCGGCCGGCCGGCGTCGAGCGCAACCTCGTCGTCACGCTCTGGGACTGGGGCTCGCCGATCGACGGCCGCTCGGACAACGTCGCCGGCGACACGCGCATCGCCGACGGCCAACGCCAACGGTCCGATCTACGGCGTCGCCGAAATGACCGATCTGCTGACCATGCTCGATCCGGTCGAACACCGGGTGAAGAACATCAAGGTCCTGACCGAGGCGCCGCCGCTGACCGTCGTCGTTCAATGCCGCGCCGACTCGTCCCTTCTGGGGCGAGAACATGTGGAAGCGCGCGGCCGACGTCCGCAGCTCGGCAGTCGACACCAACGGCAAGCTGTGGTTGGCCGTGCCGCATGCGCGACGCGCGAAGCAGCCGGCGTTCTGCACGTCGAGCACGAACATGTTCGCCGCCTACTACCCGCTGCGCGCCAGCAGCCGGCAAGTCGCGAAGTACGACCAGAAGACCGACAAGTTACGAGCACGTCGACACCTGCTTCAACGCCGACCACAACATGTTCGACGCGAACAACAACATCTACTTCGGGATGAACGGCGCCGTCGGCTGGATCGATGTCAACGCGTGGGAGAAGACGCACGACGCCGAGCAGTCGCAGGGCTGGTGTCCGGCAGTGCTCGACACCAACGGTGACGGCCGATCACGCAGGGCTGGACCGAGCCGAATCAGCCGGTCGACCCGACCAAGGATCACCGGATCGACTTCGGCTGCTACTCGGTGGCGGTCAATCCGAAGGACGGCAGCCTGTGGTGCTCCGGCATCGGCCGGGCGCCAAGCGCTGATGCGGCTCGAGCGTGGGATCCAACCCGCCGATGACGTGCAAGGCAGAGTTCTTCGAGCCGCCGCCGACGAGCCTGCGCCGCCGGCCTTCGGCTCCGGTGGCGTCGAGGTCGATCACCATGGGCGTCGCGTGGCAGAACTGGCGCGCGAGCGGGCACTTCTCCGCGTTCGATCGGAGCAAGTGCAAGTCGACACCGGACCGAAGGCGACGGGGCAGAGCTGCCCGGAAGGCTGGACGTTCTACCGCAGAACGATCCGACGTTCGAACGCGCCCGTTCCATCGCGAACGAGAGCTATCTGACGCACATGGACGTCCACGACGTGCTCGGGCTCGGCAAGGACGCTCCGATGTACGGCTCGTAAACACCGACGCGTTCGAGGTCGTTCATGCCGGCGACCAAGCAGTTCGTCACGCTGCGCGTCCCGTATCCGCTCGGTTTCTTCCCGCGCTCGGCGAACGGGCGCGTCGACGATCCGAAGACCGGCTGGAAGGGCAAGGGCTTCTGGGCCAGCTACTCCACCTACGCGACGTGGCACATCGAGGGCGGCAAGGGTGTGCAGGCGAAGGCCGTGAAGTTCCAGATGCGGCCGACGCCGCTCGCCAAGTAGCCGCGGAGGTTACGCTCAGCGTCGCGAGTGGGCAGCGCCTCGTCGATCGGGATCGCGCGAGCAGTGCGCTGCGACAGTCGTCGCCCTCGACCAGTTCCATCACCGGCGCGGTGACGCCCGCGCTTTCTCGAGCCGGTATCTGGCCGACGTCGAGGGGCGTCGAGAACGTCGGGAGCTGGGCAGGGCGCGACGGCGTCCGCTCCCGAGACCAGAGTCGAAGGATCTCCCTCAGCCACTCAGGTATCCGCGCCGGGACAGCCAACCTGCGGAGTAGCGGAGTAGGAGTATCGTGCAGCGATGATGACATCGCTCCGCCGGATGTGCGACGCATCGCACCGCGCACGCCGGGCTACCATTCGTCACCGTGAGGTGATCCCTTCCCGGCTACGGCTTCTCCGGTAAACCGCAGCAGCCGGCGTGGAGCAACAAGAAGATCGCCGCTGTCATCGCACAGCTCATGGCGCGCCTGGGGTACACACGCTACGCTGCCCAGGGCGGCGACTGCGGCGGCATCATCCTGCGTCAGCTCGGATTGACCGATCCGCAGTGCCTGATCGGTCTGCACAGCAACGTGTGCATCGCCGGACAGTGGTCTGCCTCGACGCGAAGATCGGCAAGCGCGGCTGGCATTACCAGTTCAATAACGGATCGAGGTGGCGCAACCCGACCGCCGTGCTCGATGCGCGCGTCTTCAAGGTCGGCGTGCAGATGGATTTCTGAGATACCAAGCAGAGATACGAGAGAGCAGAGAACAGAGAACAAACGAGAGGGGAGAGACGAAAGAGGAGACGAACGAGAGAGACGAACGAGGAAAGACGAAAGCGGAGCGGATTGAAGGGAGCGGCGGCAGAACTCGGCGCGAGGTGCTGTCCCGGGACGATGAGCCCGCCTCTCCTTATCTCAACTCTCGCCTGTTCTCTGTTCTCTCTTCTCTCCCCTTGTTTCGCCTTGCGTCGGAACGCCTCGCTACTGCGTGGCGCCGAGCTTCTTCAGCATCTCGACCGTCGGATTCGTCGCCGGCGGCGGCTGGCCGGCGGCCGGATCGGATGGCCGCGGCGGCGGCAGCGACGCAGCGAGGGCCAGCGGCGTGAGGCCCTTCTTGTTCTTCGCTTCGAGCGGGGCACCTTTGGCGACCAGTGTTTCGATCACGCTCGTGAATTGGCGGGCGACCGCGGCGTGCAGCGCCGTATCGCCGTTGGCGTTGGCGCCGTCGACTTTCACCCCGAGCTCGGACGCCACGCCAATTGCCTCGACGACCTTGCGCTCGACCTGACGCCGGTCGGGTGCGAAGAGCAGCGGGATCCGCCGGTCTGGGCCGTCCGCCAGCGTCGCCATGAGAATGGTCGTCCCGTCCTTGCGGACAAACGTCGCGTCCGCCCCTGACGCCGCGAGCGTCCGCATGAACTCGACGTCGGAGAACTTGGCGGCAAGCCACAACGGCGTCACGCCGACCCACGAGGGGTGAATCGCCCAGTCCTGGCTGTTGCGCCGGAAGGGTGTCGACCGGGTGATGGCCGCGTTCGGATCGGCGCCCTTCGCAAGGAGCTTCTTCGTCAGCGGCAGATCGCCGCGGAGAATCGCCAGGTGCAGCGCCGCATAGCCGGCGTCGGCGGCATTGGGATTCGCGCCAGCCTCGAGCAGTTGCTGCGCCAGCTCCGACTGGCCGCTGAACGCCGCGATGACAAGCGGCGTTGCGCCGCCCGGCGTGGTGTCGTTGACGTTGGCGCCAGCGGCAATGAGCAGGCGGGCCGACGACAGGTCGCCGTTGCGGGCGGCGAAGAGCAGCGGCGTGAACCCGCCCTGACCTTCCTCGTAGAGGTCGTTGAGATCGCCGGTCAGCCGCCGCAATCCGTCGATGCCGTGGTTGACGAGCATCTTGCGGACCTGCGTGCGGGCACCGACGTCGGCGCCCGCTTCCACCAGGACGCGCGTGACCTCCGCATGACGCTCGTCCACCGCCCACATCAGCGCAGTCTGGCCTCGTCCCGATTCTTTGGCATTGACGTCAGCGCCGCGCGCGACGAGCAGCTTCACGGCTTCGAGATTGCCGGCGCGCGCCGCCGACATCAAGGGCGTTTCGCCGTTCGTCAAAGCCGTCTTGGCATCGGCGCCGCCGCGCAACAGGCGGTCGAGCATGGCGGCGCGCCCTTCGACGGCGGCCAGCCACAGCGGCGTCGCCCCGAGCTCGTTGGCCGCATTGACCTTGGCGCCGGCACGAATCAGCGCATCGACCACATCCGAACGGTCGTGGTACACGGCCCAGTGCAAGGCCGTGGAGCCGTCCGGCTGGGCGGTGTTCACCAGGCTCCCGCCTGGACCCTGTTTGAGGAGGCCCTGGACGAGCGGCCAGTTTTCGTCCTTCGCGGCATCCACCAGACGCCGATCGGGCCCACCCGCCGCCAGCACGGTCGGAGCACTGCTCGCGAGGACCACGGCCACGGCCCCCCCCAACATCCAGCTGCGGAAGCGCGTCATTTTCGTTCTCCCAAGCAATCCTCGCCAAGAGCACCGGTCCAGCTGAAAAACGCGGGCGAATTTGCGCCGGGGATCGTATCATGTGCGTCACCGCCAGCGGGACGAAAGGTGACCCGCGTGGAAGGACAGAAGTGACGTGAGGACTATGCGCCGAGGAATGCGGTTCGTCTTGGCCTCGTCTGGCATCGTGCTCGGCCTGCTGCTCTGCTGGCGCCTCGAGCTTCTGGGCGCGGCGGGGCCGGTCAACCTCCGGCCGGAACCGACGCACGCGCGAGGACCGGCGCTCGCCGCATTCTCTCAGGCGGCGGCGTCCCCCGCTGCGGCACCCAGGGTGCCTGCCGCGCCCGACGCGTCCGGAGGGCAACGCTCGGCAGTCGCGCCGGCCGTGTCCGCCCACGGATTGACGGCCGAGGAACGCGGTGTCCTCACGAAGTACTGCGTGACGTGCCACAACCAGCGGCTGAAGACAGCCGGCCTGGCGCTCGATGCGGTGCTGAGCGAGGGCGGTGCGGCGGGCAGTGCGATCCCCGTCGGCGCGCTCGGCGCCCAGGCGGTCGTCTGGGAGAAGGTCATCCGCAAGCTCCGCTCCGGCGCGATGCCGCCGGTGGGCAGCCCGCGACCCGACGCCGCCACCTACGACTCGCTCGCGCTATCGCTCGAAGCGTCGCTCGACCGTGCCGCCGCGGCGGGCATCAACCCCGGTCGCACCGACGCCCTGCATCGGTTGACGCGGACCGAGTACCGCAACGCCGTCCGCGACCTGCTCGACCTCGAGGTCGACGTGACCGCGCTGCTGCCCGCCGACAACGCCGACCGCAACGGCTTCGACAACATGACGAGCGTGCTGTCGGTCTCGCCAGTGTTGCTCGACCGCTATGTGTCAGCGGCGCACAAGATCAGTCGGCTGGCGGTCGGCACGGCGCCCGCCGGTCCGGCGGTCGAGAGCTACACAGTGCCGATCACCGTCCTGCAGGACGACCGCATGGACGAGGGCGCGCCGCTCGGATCGCGCGGCGGGCGAACGATCCGTCACCTCTTCCCGGTCGACGGCGAATACGAGATTTCGATCCGCCTGCAGACCAACTACATCGGCTATCTGCGCGGCGTCCTGTCGTCGCACGACCTCGAGCTGCGTCTCGACGGCGCCCGCGTGAAGACGTTCACGGTGGGCGGCGAGGCGCCGGGACGTCCGACGCCGGCGAGCTACGAAGGGAACATCTTCGGATCCGTGGAATGGGAAGCCTACATGCACGACGCGGACAAGCATCTGCGTCTGCGGCTGCCCGTCACCGCCGGCCCGCACACCGTCGGGGTCGCCTTCATGCGCGAGGCGTGGGCGGCCGAAGGCGTGCTCCAGCCGCGACCGTTTGGTTTCGCACTGGCCGTCGACGCGATGCCGGATTCCAGCCCCGGCCTGGGCAAGATCGAGATCGCCGGACCGTTCAACGTGACCGGGCCCGGTGATTCACCGAGCCGGCGCCGCATCTTTGCTTGCCGTCCGACACGCCCCGCGGACGAATCGGCATGCGCCGATCAAATCCTCTCGCGGCTGGCGCGTCTCGCCTACCGTCGTCCGATCGGCGACACCGATCGGCGCGCCATTCGCACATTCTACGAGCGCGGGCGACAGGGCGGCGATTTCGACGCCGGCATCCAGACCGGTCTCGAGCGGATTCTGTCGGCACCCGACTTCCTCTTCCGGATCGAGCGCGACCCACGCCAATCGGCGGTGAATGCGGCGCGCACGACCGCTGCCGCGACGGTCGCGAGCCCGGCGACCTCCGGTGCGTATCGATTGACGGGTCTCGAGCTCGCGTCGCGGCTCTCGTTCTTCCTGTGGAGCAGCATCCCGGACGAGCCGCTGCTCGATGTCGCCATCTCCGGGAAGCTGCAGGATCCACGCGTGCTGCAGCAGCAGGTCCGCCGCATGCTGGCGGACCGTCGCGCCTCGGCGCTCGTCGAGAACTTCTTCGGCCAGTGGCTGATGTTCCGCGAGGTCCACAATCGCACGCCGGACCCGGTGACCTATCCCGAGTTCGACGACAGCCTGCGCGAGGCACTGCAGCGCGAGACGAGCCTCTTCATCGAGAGCCAGTTGCGCGAGGACCGCGGCATCATGGACCTCGTCACGGCCGACTACACGTTCCTCAACGCGCGCCTCGCCGAGCACTACCGCATCCCGGGCGTCTACGGCAGCCGCTTCCGCAAGGTCACGCTGCCGGACGGCACACAACGAGGCGGCCTGCTCGGTCACGGATCGGTCCTGCTCGTCACCTCGTACCCGAACCGGACGTCGCCGGTGCTGCGTGGGAAATGGCTGCTCGACAACATGCTCGGCGCGCCGCCGCCACCACCACCGCCCGACGTGCCGGCACTGCCCGAGCGCGGCGAGGGCGGCAAGCCGGCCTCGGTACGTGAGCTGCTCGAGACACATCGCAAGAACGTCGTCTGTGCCAACTGCCACGCGCAGATGGATCCGCTCGGCTTCTCGCTCGAGGCATTCGACGGCATCGGCGGCTGGCGGACAACGGGCGAGGGCGGCGCGCCGATTGATGCGTCGGCGTCGCTCGTGAACGGGACGAAGTTCGAAGGCCTGGACGGCCTGCGGTCGGTGCTCGTCAATCGCCGTGAGCAGTTCGTGCGCACCGTGTCCGAGAAGCTGCTGGCCTACGCGCTGGGCCGGGAGGCCAACGCCTACGACATGCCGACCATCCGGAGCGTGGTCCGCGCGTCGGCGGCGGGCGGCTACAAGTGGTCGTCCGTGATCATCGGCCTCGTCGAGAGTCCGCCGTTCCAGATGCGGGCGCTGCCACAGGCGGCCCCGGCTTCGACCGTGGCATCTGCCCAGGGTTCAGCGTTAACGACTGACGTTCAGACTGCAAAGCGGTAGAGTCAAGAGGACCGAGGAGCACACATGTTCATCTCGAAAATCGCGCTGCCACGACGGACGTTCTTGCGCGGCTTGGGAGCGACCTTGGCGTTGCCGATCCTGGACGCGATGGTGCCAGCCGCGTTCGCGCAGGCGAAATCGGGAGCCCGGGCCATGCGCCGCTTCGGTGTCGTGTACGTGCCGAACGGGATTGCCATGCGGGCGTGGACGCCGGCAACCGAAGGCGCCGGGTTCGAGTTCACCCCCATCTTGAAGCCGCTCGAGCCCTTCCGCGAGAAGATGCTCGTCGTCTCTGGTCTGAACAACGTGCAAGGTGGCGGTGCACATGCCGGTCGCTCCACCGGGTTCCTCACGGGCGTGACGAGCGGCGACGGCGCAGTGGCCTCGCGCTCGAGTGAGTACAACATCCACGGCGGCATCTCCGCCGACCAGATTCTCGCGAAAGAGATCGGCGGGCAGACGCTGCTGCCGTCCCTCGAGCTGGCGCTCGAGAGCCACGACACGTCCGGGTCGTGCGACGTCGGCTACGCGTGCGTCTACACCAACACGATCTCGTGGCGCAGCGACTCGACACCGCTGCCCATGGAATACAACCCACGGGCGGTGTTCGAGCAGCTCTTCGGCGACAGCGGCAGCACTGACCAGCGCGCGCGTATCGCGCGGATTCAAGGCAAGCGCAGCATCCTCGATTCGCTGAGCGACCGCGTCTCCGAGCTCACGCGCGAGCTTGGTCCGAGCGACACGTTGCGCCTGAACGAATACCTCGACGCCGTGCGCGACGTCGAACGGCGGATCGAAAAGGCCGAAGCCCTCAGCGCCACGGAACTGCCAACCCTGGATCAGCCGGCCGGCGTGCCGCCGACCTATGCGGAACACGCCCGCTTGATGTTCGACCTGCAGCTGCTGGCGCACCGGACCGACCTGACGCGCATCAGCACCTTCATGATGGCGCGCGAGATCAGTGGCCGCACCTACCCGGAGATCGGCGTACCCGACGCGCATCATCCGACCTCGCATCACCGCGAGGAGCCGGAGATGATCGAGAAGCTCCAGAAGATCAACCTCTTCCACATCGGGCTGTTTGCCGAGCACGTGCAGAAGCTCGCGGCGACCGAGGATGGCGATGGCTCGCTGCTCGACCACATGGCGCTCATCTACGGCGCCGGGATGTCGAACAGCAACGCGCACGATCCGACGAACCTGCCGATCGTGCTGCTTGGTGGCGCCGCCGGGACCAAGACCGGCCGTCACGTCGTCTTCCCGAAGGGCACACCGCACACCAACCTTTGGCTGACGCTGGTGGCGAACCTCGGCGTGCCGCTCGAGAAGCTCGGCACGAGCACGGGCAAGGCGGAGCTCGAGACGCTGTCGCTCTGATGCGCGCGGCAAACCTGAGTCGCTCGAGCGGTTCCGTTTCGATGGAGAAGACAGTCGGGTGAGCGCGGATGTCGTCGGCGAGCGGTTCACGCCCGCTGGCGACTCAGTATCTCCTCGAGGTAGACCAACACGGCCGCGTGTCAGCGCTTTGGAAGTAGAGCAATCAGGTCCGACGTGGTGGTGACGGCATGGGCGTAAGTCGGAGCATTCACCACTGCCGCGTGCATCGTCTCCTTGCTGGATGCCGCGGTTGCGTCCTTGACCATGGTGACGTGATAGCCCACCTCCATGGCATAGCGCCCGGTCGACTCGACGCACGTATTCGCCAGGAATCCAACAACGATCACTCTGCGGGTCCCACGTTGCTGTAGTTGCTGATCAAGGTCGGTGTTGGCGAATCCGCTCTGCGCCCAGTGCTCCTTGACGACGACATCGCCAGGCTTCGGCCCGAAGTCCGGGTGCCATTCACTGTCCCATGTGTCCGCCGCAAAGAGCATCAGACGACCGGCGCCTCGCTGTGACGATGTCACCGCATACCAATTGTCATAGTCGCCCTTCACCGCTTTGTGATGAGGCACGATGAACACAGGCATACCAGCCGCTCGGATCGCCGGGACCAACTTCTTCATGTTCTCGTAGAAGCCGACCTCTGTCGCCGTCTCCAGGGTCTGCTTGTACATCTTCCCGCCTTCACTCATGAAGTCGCCTTGTACGGGTCGACGATCAGGAGCGCAGTGTTGTCTCGCGAGTGTAACGTCAGAACCCGGGCTTGGCTGACTGGCTGGCGATTGGGCACGCAGGCCGGCTCCAAGCAGCAGACTTAGCGCGTTACGGGGTGCCGGCGGGGGCAAGTGTGGCCGTGCGCGAGGCATGGGGAAAATCGCTCGTGGTCAGCAGGCCGGCTCTGAGGCATACTGGCGCCCGCTACTCGGCGGCCGGGGCACGCGTGCTTCCAGAGAGGCAGAGGTATGCGAGCGTTCGGACGACATGTGGCAGCGTGCGCGGTCACCGCAGGGCTGGCGGGCTGGTTAGCGGTCGACTTCCGGAGCCGGCACGTCCGGCCGCGAGCCTTCGGCCGCTGGCGCGCAACCGGGCCGGGGACGCCGCCATCCGCCCCTATCGCATCAACATCTCCGATGCCATGCTCACTGATCTCAAGGCTCGCCTGGCGCGCACGCGCTGGCCCACCGAAATCCCCGGCACCGGCTGGGACTACGGCACCAACCTCGCCTACATGAAGGAACTCGTCGCCTACTGGCAGACGAAGTTCGACTGGCGGGCGCAGGAGAAGAAGCTCAACGAGCTGCCGCAGTTCATGACCTCGATCGACGGCCTCGACATCCATTTCGTCCATGTGAAGTCGAGCAACCCGAACGCCATGCCGCTGATGTTGGTGCACGGCTGGCCGGGCTCGATCGTCGAGTTCACCAAGATCATCGGACCGCTGACCGAGCCACAGAAATTCGGTGGCAACGCCAGCGACGCCTTCCACGTCGTCGCCCTCTCGTTGCCCGGTTACGGGTTTTCCGGCAAGCCGCAGGAGCGGGCGTGGAGCAACAAGAAAATCGCCAGCGTCATCGCCCAGTTGATGCCGCGTCTCGGCTACACGCGCTATGCGGCGCAGGGCGGCGATTGGGGCGGCATCATCATGCGACAGCTCGGCCTCACCGATCCGCAGCACCTGATCGGACTGCACAGCAACCTGTGCATCACGCCGAGACCGACGACCGGGGATCCGTGGGAAGGCGTCCCGGCCGACGAGCGCAAGATGGTCGAGGCAACTGCCAGTCGGCTGCCGACCGAGCAGGGGTACAGCAACGTCCAGGGCACGAAGCCGATGACGCTCGGCTTCAGCCTTGCGGACTCGCCCGTCGGCCTCGCGGCGTGGATTGTCGAGAAGTTTCGCACCTGGTCGGACTCGAACGGCAACGTCGAGTCGAAGTTCTCGAAGGACGAACTGCTGACGAACATCACGATTTATTGGGCGACCGAGACCGGTCCCTCGTCTGTGCGTCTGTACTTCGAGAACCGCACCGACCCGCAGTTGAACGGTCGCGTCGAGGTGCCGTTCGCGTGCGCCCGTTTCCCGAAAGAGCTCTTCGGCGTCGCGCCGCGCAAGTGGATCGAGGCGAGTTACAAGCTCGAACAGCTCACCGACATGCCGCGTGGTGGGCACTTTGCCGCGCTCGAGGAGCCGCAGCTGCTCGTCGAGGACATGCGCAAGTTCTTCCGCGGCCGCAAGTAGCGCGTCGGCCGCGGCCGGTCTCCTCGGGCTCTGGCGGCTGTGGCGCACGTTGGCAGGTGAGGGAGCATCATGACGCGCTATCGATTGACGACTGTCCTCGGCGGGTTGTTGAGCATCGCCGCCCTGTGGGTGGTCGTCATGTCGACGGCCGGCCGCGCGCAGGCGCCGGCGGCCGGCGAATGGCGCCACTACAACGCTGACGCCGGCGGCTCGAAGTACCCGGCCTCGATCTGATCAACAGGAGCAATGTCGGCCGCCTGCGGGTTGCCTGGCGCCACCTCGCGCTCGATCCCGAGTTGAAAGCGAGCGTGCGCGGACTGACGGCGCCCAACTACTACCGCGTGACCCCACTCATGGTCGGCGGCCGTCTCTATGTGCAGAACGCACTGGGGCTCGTCGAAGCGCTCGATCCGGCCACGGGACGGACCGTCTGGACCCAGAAGCCGCTGGCGCCGGGGCTCGCCGGACTGACCGGCGCCACCGTCGCACGGGGCATCGCGTACTGGCGGTCTGGCGCGGACGAGCGGCTGTTCACCATCCGGAAGAATCTGCTCTTCGCGTTGAACGTGAACACCGGCGACCCGATCCCGACGTTCGGGCAGAAGGGACAGCTCGACCTGCAGCTCGGTGTCGGCGCGGACGCCGCCTACAACTGGGGCAGTGCGCCGATCGTGGTGAAGGATGTCGTTGTCGTCGGCTCGAACCTCGGCGACTTCCCGACGAAGCGGAACGGCATCCCCGGCGACGTGCGCGGCTACGACGCGCGGTCGGGCAGACTGCTCTGGACGTTCCACGTCATTCCGCATCCAGGCGCGTGCGCGGTCGCCTCCCCGAGGACGCGGACCCGCCGGTCATCCAGAAGTTCGATTCGAACGCGGCGCCCATCATGGGCCTGGCGGTCGAGAGCACCGACGGCTCGCTCGACCGCGTCGAACTGCGCGAGATGGCGGAGAACGTGCTCTCGCCCCGCCTCGAGCGCGTGCCGGGCGTGGCGGCCGTCACGGTCAACGGCGGCCTGCGCCGGCAGATCCACGTCAACCTGTCGCGCGAGAAGATCACCGCGCTCGACCTCTCGGTCGATCGCGTGGTCAACGTGCTGCGCACCGAGAACCAGAACATCCCCATTGGCGAGGTCTACCAGGGCGACCGCTCGTACCTGCTGCGCAGCCAGGGGCAGTTCGACAACCTGGACCAGATCCGCAACCTGGTCGTCCTGACCAAGGCCGGCGTGCCGGTGTACCTCAAGGACATCGCCGAGGTCGAAGATTCGACCGAGGACATCCGCTCGGTCATGCGCATCAACGGGCGCCCGGGCGTCCGCATGCAGGTCACCAAGCAGTCGGGCACGAACACGGTGCAGATCGCGCAGGGAGTCCGCGCCGGAGCTCGAGCGCATCAACCGCGAGGTGCCGGGCGTGAGCATGGCCCTGCTCGACGACAGCGCCAAGTTCATCGAGCGCTCCATCACCGCCGTGCAGGAGCACGTGATGATCGGGTCGTTCCTCGTCATCGCGATCATCTTCCTCTTCCTCCGGAACTTCCGGTCGACGCTGATCGTCTGCACCTCGATTCCCATCTCGGTCATCGGCACCTTCGCGCTGCTCTACTTCTCCGGCCTGACGCTCAACACCATGACCTTCGGCGGCCTGGCGCTCGGCGTCGGCATGATCGTCGACGCGGCCATCGTCGTGCTCGAGAACTCGTTCCGGCACATGGAGGAGCACGGCAAGGATCGGCTGACGGCCTCGATCGACGGGAGCGAAGAGGTGTGGTCGGCGATTCTGGCGTCGATCCTGACGCACATCGCGGTGTTCGTCCCGCTGCTCTTCCTCGAAGGCGTGTCGAGCATCATGTTCCGGCAGCTGTCGGTCGTCGTGGTGTTCTCGCTGCTGATGTCGCTCTTCGTGGCGGTGACCCTGGTCCCGGTGCTCTGCTCGAAGCTCCTCGTGCTGCCTCCGCCTCCCGACCAGCGCAAGGGCATCGGCGGCTGGCTCTACTCGTTCGAGCGAGCGGATGCTGAACGGCATGGACGAGGGCTACAGGCGCATGCTGCACTGGTCGCTCTCGCACCGGCCGATCGTCGTCGGGCTGAGCGTCGCCTCAGTGTGGCCGCCGCGATCATCTTCCCGACGCTCCCGACCGAGTTCGCCACCCAGGCCGACGAGGGCGTCGTGCAGGTCAACGTCGAGCTCGCGCAGGGCACGCGCATCGAGGTCACCGACCCGGTGCTCAGCCGAATCGAGAACCGGCTCACCGAGCTGGTGCCCGAGGCCACCGACATGATCGTGAACGCCGGCGCGGCGGGGGCGGCGGCGGCTTCGGCGGCCCCGGCGGCGGCGGCAGCGTCAACCGCGGCATTATCCAGCTGCTCCTCAAGCCCAAGGACGAACGCACGCGATCGAGCGAGCAGATCGCGCAGGAGCTTCGCCGGCAGCTGAACGACCTCCCCGGCGTGATCGTCCGCGCCAATGCGTCGGGCGGCAACAACCAGATGAATCGCTTTCTCTCCGGGCGGCAACCAGGGCGGCGGCCGCCTGTCGCTCGAGATCCGCGGCGAGGACATCGACGAGTCCAAGCGGCTGTCCCAGGCGGCGAAGGAGCTGCTGGACGAGGTGCCGGGCGTGGCCGACGCCCGCCTCGGCCGCGACGATGGACGGCCCGAACTCGCGATCCGCGTCGACCGCGAGAAGGCCGCGCTGCTCGGTGTGAGCGCGACGACCGTGGCCAACACCATCCGGACCAACATCGCCGGCACGCAGGCCGCGATGTACCGGCAGGCCGGCAACGAGTACCCGATCATCGTCCGCCTCCGCGAGGAGGAGCGTCAGGGCATCACCGACGTCGATGACGTGCTGATTGGCATCGGCAACGGCCAGGTGATGCCGGCGAAGAACCTGATGCTGGTCGAGAACGCGGTCGGCCCGACCCAGATTCAGCGCAAGAACCAGCAGCGCATCACCTATGTCAGCGCCGAGCCGGAGACGACGTTGAGCGAGGCGGTCGCGGCGGTCGAAGAGCGTCTGCCGCAGCTGCACGGCATGATGTCGCAGGACTTCAGCGTCGGCTTCGGCGCCGAAGTCGAGCAGCAGGCCAAGGCGTTCGAACAGCTGCGGATGGTGCTGATCCTCGCGCTGGTCCTCGTTTACGCGGTCATGGCCTCCCAGTACGAGTCGCTGAAAGACCCGTTCATCATCATGTTCTCGGTGCCGACGGCCGCCATCGGCGTGGTGCTGTCGCTGAAGCTGACGGGCACGTCGTTCAACATGCAGGCCTACATCGGCATCATCATGCTGGCCGGCATCGTCGTCAGCAACGGCATCCTGCTCGTCGACTACACGAACGTGCTGCGACGCCGCGACAAGCTGCCGCTGCGCAGAGGCCGTGGAGCTCGCCGGCCGGACGCGGCTGCGGCCGATTCTGATGACCTCCATTGCGACGGCGCTCGGCCTGGTGCCGATGTCGCTCGGGATCGGCGAAGGCAGCGAGCTGCAGGTGCCGCTCGCACGCGTGGTCATCGGAGGGTTGACGACGTCGCTCCTGATCACCCTGGTGCTGGTGCCCACGGTCTACACGCTGTTCGAAGAGGGATGGCGCGGGCTGTGGACGAAGCACCCTGAACACGAAGCCGGTCAGGCACAGGCCTAGGCTGGTCCGACCACGATGAAGAAGGCGATCGTCACTCTCCTGCTGCTGGGTGCGCTCGGCGGGAGCGTGTACGGCTACTACCGCTACCGTAGCCGCGCGCCGGAACCGACCGTCACGACAGCCGCCCTCACGACGCGGTGATATCGCGGACGCCGTCGGCGCCACCGGTACGCTCCAGGCCGTGACGACCGTCCAGGTGGGAACGCAGGTGTCGGGCACGATTCTCGAGCTGCACGCCGACTTCAACTCCCTCGTCAAGAAGGGCCAGGTGCTGGCGCGGCTGGACCCTTCGCTCTTTCAGACCCAGATCGAGCAGGCCAGCGCCAACCTGATCCGCGCGCAGGCAGACCTCGAGCGGCTCAGGGTGACTCTCGACGACGCGCGCACCAAGCTGGCGAGGGCGAAGGAGCTCGCAGGTCGACAGCTCATCCCGCAGAACGAGCTGGATACCGCTGACGTCAACGTCCGCTCGGCTGAGGCGCAGATGCGATCGTCCCAGGCGCAGGTGACCCAGGCCCAGGCCTCGCTCAACCAGAACCAGGTCAACCTCGACCACACCGTGATCCTGGCGCCGATCGACGGCCTGGTGATTTCCCGCAACGTGGACATCGGCCAGACGGTCGCAGCCAGCATGCAGGCCCCGACGCTCTTCGTGCTGGCGGCCGACCTGACCAAGATGCAGGTCCTCGCCAACCTGGACGAATCGGATGTCGGCCGGATCCGACCCAGGCAGACCGTCAGGTTCAGAGTGGATGCGTACCCGACAGACGACTTCATCGGGACCGTGTCGCAGGTACGCCTGCAGCCCATCATCCAGCAGAACGTGGTGACCTATGCCACGGTCATCGACGTCCCGAACCCCGAGCTCAAGCTCAAGCCGGGCATGACGGCCAACGTCAACATCGAGATCGCGCGTGCGAGCAACGTGGTGCGGGTGCCGAACGCCGCCCTTCGCTTCCGCCCGACCAACGACATCTACGCCGCGCTCAAGCAGACGCCTCCGGAGGCGCCGGGGCGCGAGCGCGGCGCAGGCGCGGTGGCGGCACGGCGCGGGGAGGCCGCGGGACTTCGCCGGCGGCGCCCTCCTCGCCCGGCGCCACGCCGCAGGCCGCCGGCGCCATCCGCGGGCGGCCAGGCACCGACCGCGTCCGGCTCCCGGCGTCCGGTCGAAGAGGGCGGCGCCCAGGCGCTCGTCGCCGAGCGTGGCCGGGGACGCGGCGCTGCCGGAGGATCCGGAGGCGCGTGCGCGGCTGATGGAGCGGATGCAGGGCCTGCCTCCCGAGCAGCGCGAGCAGATGATGCAGCGCCTGCGCGGCCGCGGCGGCAACGCCGCGCGCTCCCTCGGACGCGGGCACCCGACCGGGTCGAGGCGCCGAGCCCGGGGACGGCGCGCGTCGAGGAACCCCGGCGGCGACCACCATTGACGCGCTGTTTGGACCCCTCACCCGGCCAGGAAACCGTCGGGCGCGTGTGGATCTACGCGAACAACCAACTGCAGCCGGTCCGGGTTCGACTGGGCATCACGGACGGACAGGCAACCGAGCTCCTCGAGGGCGACCTCGAGCCGGGCGCCGAGGTCGTCACCAACGTCACCACGGGCAACGAGACACGTCCGGCCGCGGCGCAAGGCGGATTCCCCTTCATGGGCGGCCCTCCAGGCGCGGCGGCGCGGCGGCTTCGGCGGCCCGGTGGCGGCGGAAATCGCGGCGGCGGCGGACGCGACGATCGCGCGAGCGAACGGAAGGTCAGACTCGAAGGAAGGCCCCATGTCGCCGGTGATGACGTTTCGGATCGCCTTCAAGGCGCTCGGCCGCAACAAGATGCGCACGGGCCTGACGATGCTCGGCATGATCATCGGCGTGTCGGCGGTCATCACGCTCGTCGCCATGGGCAACGGCGCCACATCGGTGATCGAAGACCAGATCAAAGGCGCCGGCACCAACATGATCACCGTCAACGCCGGCAACTTCACGCATGGGCGGCGCGCGTCAGGGCTCCGGGTCCGCGACGTCGCTGACGGTCGAGGACGCCGAGGCCATTCGCAACGAGGTGCCCGGGGTGCAGTTTGCGGCGGCGGGCATCGCGAACCGCATGCCAGATTGTCGCCGGCAACCAGAACTGGTTCACGCGCGTCCAGGGCACGGACGTCGACCTGCCCCTCATCCGTGCGTGGCCGATGAAGACCGGCGCCTTCTTCAGCACGCAAGACGTCACCAGCGCCGCCAAGGTCGCCGTGCTCGGGGCCACCGTCAACACGCAGCTCTTCGGCGAGGATGCCGACCCGGTCGGCCAGATCATCCGCATCCGCAACCAGCCGTTCCGTGTCATCGGCGTCATGTCCGTCAAGGGCCAGGGCATGGGCGAGGACATGGACGACCAGATTCTGGCGCCCTACACGACCGTTCAGAAGAAGCTGATGGGCGTGACCCACATCCAGAACCTCACCGTGTCCGCGGCCAGCGCCAGCGAGACCAAGACGACGGCGGACGCCATCGCGCTGCTGCTGCGCAGCGGCACCAGATCGTGCCCGGGCAGGAAGACGACTTCATGATCCGCACGCTCGAGGAGATGGCGGACATCCGGACGCCGGCGATGGGCACGATGACGACGCTGCTGGCGGGCATCGCCGGCGTCTCGCTCATCGTCGGCGGCATCGGCATCATGAACATCATGCTGGTGTCGGTCACCGAGCGGACGCGCGAGATCGGCCTGCGCATGGCCATCGGCGCCAAGGGACGGGACGTCCTGCTGCAGTTCCTCGTCGAAGCCATCGCGCTCAGCCTCATCGGCGGAGGCGTCGGCATCGCCCTCGGTTTCAGCATTGCCGAGGGCATGTCGCGCTGGATGTCCTGGCCGGCCAAGGTGCCGCCGAACGCCGTGGCCATGGCGTTCGGATTTGCCGCCGCGACGGGCGTCTTCTTCGGCTTCTATCCGGCGCAGAAGGCCGCGCGCCTGGACCCGATCGACGCGCTGCGGTTCGAGTAGGGAGCACCGATGCCCCCGGTGATCTCGGTCCGCAACCTCGTCAAGACCTACACGTCGGCGACGTCGTGGTTCGCGCGCTGCGCGGCGTGACGCTCGACGTCAACCGCGGAGAGTTCGTCGTCGGTGACCGGGCCGTCGGGCTCGGGCAAGTCGACGCTGATGCACATCCTCGGCTGCCTGGACCGGCCGACGTCCGGGCAGTACATCCTCGACGGCGAGGACGTGTCGCAGATGTCCAAGGACCAGCTGGCCGAGGTCCGGAACAAGCAGCATCGGGTTCGTGTTCCAGGGCTTCAACCTGCTGTCGCGCACCACGGCGCTCGACAACGTCGAGCTGCCGTTGCTCTACGGCGCCGGCGGGAAGATGAAGACCTCCGAGCGGCACCGGCTCGCGGTCGAAGCGCTGACATCGGTCGGCCTCGGCGACGCGCCGACCACCACCCGAACCAGCTCTCGGGCGGCCAGCAGCAGCGCGTGGCGATCGCGCGCGCGCTCATCACCAAGCCGTCGATCCTGCTGGCCGATGAGCCGACGGGCAACCTCGACACCCGCACGAGCATCGAGGTCATGGGCATCTTCCAGCGGCTCAACCGCGAGCGCGGCATCACCGTCCTCGTCATCACGCACGAGCACGACATCGCCGAGTACGGCACGCGGATCATCGCCTGCCGAGACGGTCAGATCATCAAGGACCAGCCCGTCGATCCACCGCCGGTCCGCCGAGGAAGAGCTGAAAGCCCTGCCAGAGGAGGCCCCAGCCTAACCCGGCCCGCCCCGCCTGCCTCGCCTGCCCCGCCTGCCCTCTCCCGCCCGCGTTCAACCTTTGGTAGCCTGAACCCATCCAATTGGGTGTTCGAAAAGACGTGCCCACTGTTGCTGTGACGCTCTCTGGCGGCGCTATTCCGTTCCGGACGGGAATCGAGTCCGATGTGGCCATGGCGGCCGCGGGAGACAGCTCCGCCTTCGAGCGGATCTACCGAACGCACGCCGCGAAGGTGCACAGTCTGGCGCGCGGATGATCGGCAGCCACGAGGCCGATGAGATTACCCAGGACGTGTTCGTCAGGACCTGGCAGAAGCTCGGGACCTTCCGGGGCGACGCGGCGTTCGGCACGTGGCTCCACCGGCTTGCGGTGAACGTGATGATCGAACGCCGCCGCTCGTATGCGATTCAGCGCGAGCGGTTCGCGGACGACCAGGCGGCCGTCGATGTCGCCGTCGTGGCGCCCGCACGGTCGGACTTGCGGCTGGACTTCGAGCAGGCGATCGAGGCACTGCCGCCGGGCGCCCGGCAGGTGTTCGTGCTGCACGACGTCGAAGGGTACAAGCATCGGGAGATCGCGGTGCTGCTCGACATCACCACCGGGACCTCGAAGCGACAGCTTCACCGGGCCCGCATGCTGATGCGCAGACACCTCGGATGACAGCCATGAGGCAGCCAGTGGAACCAGTGGACGATCCGTGGACAGACCGCCTGTCGGAGTATCTGGACGACGAGCTCAGCCTGGAGGAGCGTCGCGGACGTCGACGCGCATCTGCGGGCATGCGAGACGTGCGCGGGTACGCTCGACGAGCTGCGGCGGGTGGTCGCCATGGCTGCGGCCCTTCCCGCGACAGCCGCCGGAGGCGGACCTGTGGGCTGGAGTCGCGCGGCGTATCGAGGCCGGGCGCTCGTCGGCTCCCCGCTTCTCGTTTACGCTGCCGCAACTTGCGGCCGCCAGTCTCGTCCTGATGGCGGCGTCGGGATGGTTGGCCCTGCGGATGGTGACGCCCTCGGCGCCGGTCCTGTCGACCGAGCAGTCGCGCTCGCTTCAACCGGCGGGCGCAGTGCCGAGCCGGTCGCGACCTCCAGGACGCGGATCCGGCGGTGATCCCGTCAAGCTTTGCGGACGCGCAGTACGACGCGGCCGTCGCGGACCTCGAGGCGGCGCTCCGGAACGGGCGCGGCCGGCTCGACCCGACGACGGTCGCCGTGCTCGAGGAGAATCTCGCCCTGATCGACCGCGCGATTGACGAGGCGCGGCAGGCGCTGGAAACAGACCCGGCCAGCACCTATGTGAGCCGGCACTTGATGCAGACGCGACGGGCGAAGCTCGACTTGCTCCGCCACGCGACGGCGCTGACGACCGACTACAACTACGAGCTTCCGGCTCGGGACCGGAGACTTGGGCAGGACACGACCATGCTGGCATTCACGCTCGTCGCACTGCTGGCCCTCACCCAGACCGATCAGACGGTGCCGGTCCAGAAGGGCACGCGGCTCGAGGTCCAGAACTTCGCCGGCGATGTGGCGATCAAGGTCTGGGACCGCGATGCCGTCCGCGTGGAGGTCGAGCACTCGGATCGCGAAACGGTGGACATCAGAACGGGACCGCAGACCGCTGGTCATCCGCGGCCGATCGAGGAACGGCAACGCCAGGTCGTTCGACTACGTCATCACGGTGCCCACGTGGATGCCGGTGAGTGTGTCCGGGAACTACACCGAGGTCACCATGGACGGCGTGGGCGCGGACGTCAGCGTCGAGACCACGCGCGGCGACATCACGGTGCGCGGCGGGTCCGGGCTCATTGCGCTGAAGTCGGTGCAAGGCGCCATCCTGGTCGAAGGAGCGAAAGGCCGCGTCGATGTCCGCACGGTCAACGACGGGATTCGCCTGTCGGACATCAGCGGCGACATCGCGGCCGAAACGACCAACGGCGGCATCACGCTCGAGCGGATCGATTCGATCAACGTGGACCTCTACACGGTCAATGGCAGCATCTTCTTCGACGGCCCGGTCAGGGACAAGGGCGTGTACCGTCTGACCACGCACAACGGGACGGTCGGCCTGGCGATCGCCGAGAACGCCAACGCCGCCGTGTCGGTCCGCACCTACAACGGAGGATTCCGGTCGACGTTCCCCGTCTCGTTGCCAGAGGGCAATCCACGACGCCGCTTCTCGCTGACCTTCGGCAAAGGCAGCGCGCGCATCGAGCTGGAGTCGTTCAACGGCTCGATATCGCTGCGGCGGCCCGGCGAGCCGAGAGACGCGGGACGAAGCGATCGCACCCGCGGCCGGAACTCCGCCAGTCCGTCGCCGAGCCCGAGTCCCAGCCCGTCGCCGAGCCCGAGCCCGTCTGCCAAGCCCGAGTCCGTCGCCGAGCCCAGTCGTCCCCGATCCGATAGCGCCTCCTGCTGCTCGCGGTAGGATGGGCCATGACCGACCGCGCCGCGCACGCCGTGCTCCGGCCCGCGACCGAGGCCGACCTCCCGACCATCCTGAAGATGATCAACGGCGCTCGCTGACTACGAGCGGCTCGCCGACGCGGTCACGGCGACCGAGGCGGACCTGCGCGCCTCGCTCTTCGGCGAGCGGCCCGCGGCCGAGGTCGTCATCGCCTGGGCCGCGTCGGAACCCGTGGGCTTCGCCGTCTACTTCCAGAGCTTCTCGACGTTCCTGGGCAAGCCGGGGATCTACCTGGAGGATCTCTTCGTCGTCCCGGAGTGGCGGGGTCGCGGCATCGGCCGCGCGCTGCTCGCCTGGGTGGCCCGCGCCGCCGTCGAACGCGGGGCCGGGCGCATGGAATGGTCGGTGCTCGACTGGAACGAGCTCGCCCTCGGCGTGTATCGTCGAATCGGGGCGAGGCCGCTGGAGGAGTGGACCGTCCAGCGCCTGACCGGCGACGCGCTTCGGGCGCTCGCGTTCAGCGCGAACTGCGCCAGCCTGAGGAGCTCCTCCACCGTGGCCCCCGAGACCGGGTCGACCAGGGTTGGCGCGATCGCGGCGAGCGGCTCGAGCACGAACAGCCGTTCCCGGAAACGCGGATGCGGAACAATCGAGGTCCGGCGAGCCTGGCCGGCCGCGCTCATCGATCCGCACGTCACCGAACAGAATCAGGTCGAGATCCAGCGTGCGCGGCGCCAGGGGCACGGGCCGTTCGCGGCCTCGCTCGAGCTCGATCTCGAGCAGCGCGTCGAGGATATCGCGTGCGGACCGTCGGTCTCCCCGACGGCCGCCTGATTGAGGTACCGCGGCTGCGGACCTGGCACCCCGAGGGGCTCGGTCTCCAGGATCGAGAGACGCGGAGCCGTTCGAGCAGGGCGCCGAGGCGCTGGCAGGCGAACTCGAGGTGGGCTCTGCGATCGCCGAGATTCGACCCGAGCCCGACGGCGACGACTACTCGATCCACCGGTCGGCCATCACCGCGCCGACCCTCGCGCCGACTTCCTCGCCCCGGCGCCCGAGCAGGTCGGTCCGGCCGGCCCGCGCCTGCTCGAAGAATCGCTGCTGCTCGAGCGACTTCGCCGAGGATCACCCGCAGCATCTGCCGGTGCCGCGCGTGGGTCAGCGCCTCGACGCGGGGCCGCCACCGCTCGACGAACGCCCTGGCGTCGCGCGCGTCCTCGTCGAGCGACCGCCGTCGGCCGTGCTCCCCGCACGGCGCCAGGCCCGGGCTGCGACGTCGGCCGCACGGTCGCCGCCAAGCTCGACGAATCGCCGCTTCGAGCCACGACAGCTGGGTGTCCTCGCGGTTGATGATGTACTGGTAGGTGTTGTTGGCGTCGTACTGGCCGACCAGCCGCGCGCCCGCCTGGTGCCGAGCGAGCGCGGCCAGCTTCTCGCGGTGGAACTCCTGCAAGAGCGCCAGCACGTCGGTCACGAGCTCTGCTTTTCCTTGCAGGTGATGCAGACGCGCGTCCACGGAATGGCGTTCGAGCCGCGCCGCGGCGATCGGCTCGCCGCAGTCGCGGCACACGCCGTAGGTGCCCTTCTCGATGCGCCAGAGCGCCTCCTCGATCGCCTGCAGAATCTTCGCGTCGGTCTGCTTCAGCTTCAGCTGCGATGTGGACTTCGTTGTTGCCGCTCGCCTGGTCGGCCATGTCGCCCTGACGGGTGTTGTTCTCCATCGACGCCTGGAGCGGCTTGACGCCGCCGGTCCCGAGAATCTCGCCGCGCTTCCTGAGCAGCGCGTCCTTGTAGCTCTGCACGTCCATTGCGCGTGCTGACTCCTGCTCCTGGTCGGCCTCAGCGGGCCATCCGAACATCAGATGATAACACTTCGACAGCGACCGGAAGGCACCTCGGCGCGTCAGCTCGAACCGCCCTACTCGGCCCGCAGCGTCGCGAGCGGCTTGTTGCCGCAGCACGTCGAGGCTCGAGAGCACGCCGATGGCCGCGACGAGCACGCGCCGTCACGCACGACGCCGCCGACGTGCTCGCCGGCGAACAGCCGCCAGGGGATGTCGAGCGCGTAGCGGCTGACGCCCCAGGTCAGCGCGACCGCGCCGAGCGACCCGACGAGCCCGGCCAGCGAGCCCGAGCACGCCGTACTCGAACAGCAGCATCGCGGCGATCGTGCCGGGTGCTGGCGCCGAGCGTCTTGAAGACCGCGGCCTCGTAGACCCGCTGGAACTTCGTCATCGCCACGGCGCCGACCAGAATCAGCGCCGCCGCTGAACAGCACCAGCCCGCCGACCACGCTGATCGCCAGCGTCACCTTCGACATCACGTCGCGCACCGTCGTCGAGGATCTCGCGGAAGTCGATGACCGACACGTTGGGAAACTGCGCGACGAGGTCGTGCTGGAACCGCGCGCGCGCCGTCGGCGTCCGCCGGGCCCTTGCAGCGGCGCGATGTACGTCTGCGGCGCCTGCTCGAGCACGCCCGGCCGGAACACGAACATGAAGCCGCCGCTGCGCGAGTCGCGCCACTCCACGTCGCGGATGCTCGTGACCCGCGCGCTGATCGATCCGGCCGAGGATGTCGAACCGCATCGTGTCGCCGACGTCGATCTGGAACCGCTCGTGCATGCCCTGCTCGACCGACACCTCCGGCTCGGTCGACGGGCCCGTTCCAGAACGCGCCGTCGACGATGCGCTCGTTCGGCTCGAGCGCGTCGCGATAGGTGATCGTGTACTCGCGCGCCAGCGACCCGCGGGCCCGCACGTCCTCGAAGCTCTCGAGGTGGTCTCGCGCCCGCTCGACGCCGGTGACGCGCGCGCGCAGCACCGGAATCAGCCGCGACGGCCCGGCGCCGTGCGCCGGATCGGCCAGGAACGCGCGGACGCCGTCGACCTGGTCGCGCTGGATGTCCATCAGGAACATGTCCGGCGCGTCCTCGGCACGATCTGCAGCGAGAACTCTCGAGCAGGCTCGCCTGCAGCGACCGGACGCCGACGATGAAGAAGGCGCCGAGGCCGACCGCCAGCAGGATGACGCGCGTCTGGTTGCCGGGGCGCGACAGGTGCAGCACGGCGTGCCGCAGCGGGAACGATCGCGATCGCGCCAGCGGCGCGACGGCCGCGACGAGCAGCCGGCCCGGCCAGCTGCAGCACGAGCGCCAGCCGGCGAAGCCGGCGCAGACGACGAGCCCGACCTGGAGCGACGCCGCCTGCCAGGCCGTCAGCGCCGACCAGCGCCAGCCGACACGAGACCGATCGCCGCGATGCCGGGTCCAGTCGCGCGGCGCCGCGCGGCGATTCGTCGCGCAGCAGCAGCGACGGCTTGACGACGCGCACCTGCAGCAGCGGCACGACCGAGAACAGCAGCGACACCAGCACGCCGATGCCGACGCCCTGCGCCGCCGCGCTCCAGGTCACGCCGTAGTCGCACGTCGGCCAGGAGCGACGTCGACGACGCCGAGCGCCAGCGGAATCGCCGCGATCGCCGACGCGCGCCAGCGCGACGCCGAGCAGGCTGCCGGCCAGCCCGAGCGCCATCACCTGCAGCAGGTAGACGGCGATGATCTGCCGGCTGCGCGCGCCGACGCACTTCAGCACGGCGATGCTGCGGATCTTCTGCAGCACGAACACGCGCGTCACGCTCGACACGGCGATGCCGCCGAGAATGACGATGACGAGACCGACCAGGCTCAGGTAGTTCTCCGCCCGCTCGAAGTCGCGCCGATCTCGTCGTCGTGTCGCGCGGTACGACCGCGCGCTGACGAACTCGTCCTTGAAGTCGTCGCGCAGCGCCGTCGACCAGCGGCTCGATCGCGGCTCTCGGGCACCCGCACCAGCAGCACGCGGCGCGCGCGGCTGCCGAACGCCAGCAGGCCGGTCGACGGCAGGTCGTCGTAGTCGATGAGCACGCGCGGGCCGAGGCTGAAGTCGCCGACCCGCCGCCCGGCTCGTTGGCGATGACGCCGCGGATCGTGAAGCGTCGCCTGCCCGATCGACGATCGCGTCGCCACCTCGACGCCGAGCGCCGTCAGCAGCTCCGGCCGCACCAGCGCGCCGTGGTCCTTCGAGCAGCGCGTGCGAGTACGGCCTGGCCGCCCTGCGAGCGTCGAGCGTGCCGTAGAGCGGAAACGCCGGCCTGCACCGCCCGCAGCTCGACCATCCGCGCGACCGGCCGCGCTCGTCGGCCGGCCGCACCATCGTCGGCGTCTCGATCGTTTCGGTCCGCGCGGTCGGCGCCGGCCTCGGCCAGCCGCGCGATCGATGCGTCGCGCGCGCCTCCGGCGTCCAGTCGCGGTTGGTCGAGATGAGCACGTCGGCGGCGATCAGCGCCCGCGCCTCGCGTGCCGAACACGCCGCGCACGCTCTGGATGACCGACCGCAGCGCGACGATCGCCGCCGACGCCGACGGCGATGCAGACGAAGAAGAACAGCAGCCGCCGCCAGGACGACCGCGTCTCGCGCACGCGCCATCCGCAGCACGAACCTCATCGCGACGCTCGCACCCGCTCGACCACGCGGCCGTCGCGCAGCACCAGCCGCGCATCGGCCATCGCCGCCAGCTCGGCGTCGTGCGTCACCAGCACGAGCGTCGTGCCGCGCGCGCGGTGGATCTCGCGCAGCAGCTCCATGATGTGCCGGCCGTTGGCGCTGTCGAGGTTGCCCGTCGGCTCGTCGGCCAGCACGATCGGCGGATCGTTGGCCAGCGCGCGCGCGAGCGCCACGCGCTGCTGCTCGCCGCCGGACAGCTGCGACGGATAGTGATGCGCGCGGCCGGTCAGCCCGACCTCCTCGAGCAGCGCGTCGCGCGCGCGCGCCGCGCGTCGGCCGCGCCGGCGATCTCCATCGGCACCGCGACGTTCTCGTAGCGCGGTCAGCGACGGAATGAGGTGGAAGAACTGGAAGACGAACCCGATCTTCTCGCCGCGCAGCCGCGCCAGCGCGTCCTCGCCGAGCGCGCGTGATGTCCACGCCGTCGATGACCACCGAGCCCGACGGTCGGCGCGTCGAGGCCGGCAATCAGGCCGAGCAGCGTCGACTTGCCGCTGCCCGACGGCCCGACGATCGCCACGAACTGTCCGCGTCGGAATCGTCGAGCGTCAGCGGATGCAGGATGGTCAGCGGCTCGGTCGCCGCTCATGACGGTCTTCGAGACGTCGCGCAGCTCGATCATGATCCGGGCGCCGCTCCGCTGCGATGGCGCGGCGCTGCCGTTCAGCAAGCGGCTCGAGCGCGGTCCAGACGTTGTCGGCGACGATGCGGGCGCCTTCGGCGTGTCGGATGAATGCCGTCGCGCTGGTTCAGCGCTCGATCGCCGGCCACGCCCTCGAGCAGAAACGGCACGAGCGGCACGCCGTACTGCCTGCGCCAGGTCGGGATACGACCTGACGGAACGTCGACGGTGTAGTCGCGGCCGAAGTTCGGCGGCGCCTCCATGCCGGCCAGAACCACCGGTGATGCCGCGCGCCTGCGCGCGCTCGATGATGCGCGACAGGTTGCGCTTCAGCTCCTCGACCGGCAGGCCGCGCAGCGCGTCGTTGCCGCCGAGCGCCACGATCAGCACGCGCACGTCGCCGTCGAGCGCCCAGTCGAGCCGGCGCAGCCCGCCGGCCGACGTGTCGCCCGAGACGCCGGCGTTGACGACCTCGTAGCGCAAGCCCTGCGGCGTCGAGCGCGCTGCTGCAGCAGCGCCGGATACGCCTCGTCGGGCGCGAGCCCGAGGCCGGCCGTCAGGCTGTCGCCGAGGACCACGATGCGCGGGCGGGAGAGCGGCGCAGCCGGCGCGCCGACGCCGGCCGTCCCGCCGCCCTCTGATGCCGCGGACGGAGGTTCCGAGCCGGCGCAGGCCAGCGTCGCGAGAAGCGCGCACACGCCGGCGACGGCGCCCGCTCGGGCCATCACGCGCGCGCCAGCTCCGCTTCGAGGGTGGCTATCGCCTGCTCGAGCATGCGTCGGTGTGCCGGCCTGCTGGCCGCCACGAGATCGGCGCGTGCTCGCGCGAGCGAGAGCGCGGCCGTTTGTCGGCGCGTGGCTGTCGCGCGATCGGCCCCGCTCAACGTGGGCCTCGCGCCAGCGACCACCCGGTCGCGCTGCGCCTCCAGCTGCTGAAACTCGACGTCCTTGCTCTCGAATCCTCGCGCCATGTCCTCTAGGAAGTATTCTACCGTCATGCGCGGCGCCGTCACCCTCACGGCCCGTTTCCCGGCCCTCGATCTCGTCGGCCTCGGGAAGCCGGGATCAGCATGACCGCGGCGCCGCCGAGCGGCGTCACGCTCGTCATCTTCGGAGGCGCCGGGGATCTCGCGCAGCGCAAGCTACTGCCGGCCCTCTACAACCTTCACGTCGACGGGCTGCTGCCTGCGCCCTTCGCCATCGTGGCGGCTGGTCGAACCGCGCTCACCGACGAGGCCTATCGAGCGTTTGCCCGCGAAGGTGTCGCGCGGCATTCGCGCCGGCCGATCGATGATCGGCGCTGGCCCGCCTTTGCCGCCGGCCTCTCGTTTGTGGCGGTCGACCTGTCGAACCCGACGGGCCTCGCGACGCTCGGCGCCCGGCTCGATACCATCGAGCACAGCCGCGGGCTCGAGGGGCATCGCATCTACTACCTCGCGGTCCCTCCCTCGATGATCGAGCCCGCCGTCCAGGGACTGGCGCGGGCCCGGTTCGTCGTGCCCGCTGATTCGAGGCGGACCGCCGGCACGGCTCCCTGCGCCCGCCTGATCGTCGAGAAGCCCATCGGGCACGACCTCCAGAGCGCCCGCGCCATCAACGACGCGATCGCGGCGGTCTTCGACGAACAGGACATCTTCCGGATCGATCACTACCTCGGCAAGGAAACCGTCCAGAACATCCTGGTGCTCCGGTTCGCCAACAGCTTTCTCGAGCCGCTCTTCAACCAGAAGTACGTCGACCACGTGCAGATCACGGTGGCGGAGACCGAAGGCGTCGGGACCCGCGCCGGCTACTACGAACAGGCCGGCGCCCTGCGTGACATGGTGCAGAACCACCTGCTCCAGCTGCTGGCGCTGGTCGCCATGGAGCCGCCCCTTTCCCTCGACGCCGACGTCGATCCGCGACGAGAAGCTGCAGGTGATCCAGTCGCTGCGGCCCGATCGAAGGTGCGGAGGTCGACGCCTGCACCGTGCGCGCGCAGTATGTCGAGGGTGTCGCTCGAGGGCGAGCAGGTGCCCGGCTACCTGGCCGAAGCAGGCGTCGCCGCCGGGCTCTCGGACCGAAACCTACGTCGCGCTTCAGGTGGCCATCGACAACTGGCGGTGGGCCGGCGTGCCGTTCTTCCTGCGCACGGGCAAGCGCCTTCCCCGCCGGGCCAGCGAAATCTCCGTCCACCTCAAGAGTGTTCCGCCGATCCTGTTCAACCGCGGACCCGGCAGCGCGCCCTCCACGCCCGAACGTGCTCACGATCCGCATGCAGCCCGACGAAGGCTTCGCGCTCGGCATCTCGTCCAAGGCGCCAGGGTCGCGATTGGAGATCCGACCGGTGGAGATGGACTTCGAGTACGCGCGCGAGTTCGGCGGCACGTCGCCGGAGGCGTACGAACGCCTGCTGCTCGACGTCATCGCGGGCGACAGCACGCTGTTCATGCGGCGCGACAGCGTCGAGGCCTCATGGCGCTGCATCACGCCGATCCTCGACGCTGGGGCGCCACCGCGACGGCGCCGATCCCGACCTACGCCGCTGGCTCGTGGGGGCCGCCGGAGGCCGCTCGGTTGTCCGCTTCGCCCGCTTTGATTCTATACTCCGACCGTGGCGTCCTCCTCAGTGCAGGCGCTGATCTCGCAGAGCGAAGACAGCGCTCGAACGAGGCCGCGGACCGGAAGCCGCGCAGATGCTCGCGCCCGTGCTCCGCTCGGCGGCGTTGCCGCGCGACGACGAACTGGCAGTCCGCACCGCGCTGGCCGAAGCCTGGCTGCTGCAGGACGACCTCGACCAGGCCGCCGCCGCGCTGGGCCGCGCGCCGGACGGTTTCCGCGACACGATTCCGCCCGGGCCCCTCTCCGCTCTCTGGCGCCTGCACGGTCGGCTGGCGTCGGCGCGCGGCGATCAGTCGCGCGCGATTGCCCTCCATGGCCGAGCGCTGAAGCACGCGGAGGCCGCACACGACTCCCGCGCGATCGGCCTGGCACACTACGAGCTCGGACAGTGCTACCGCCAGGTTGGCGACATCGCGATCGTCCGCGAGCACATCACGAAGGCCGCTTCGGCTCTCCACGCGGCCGGCGACCGTCGTCATCTGGCGCTGGTCCACTCGCTCTCGGGCATCTCCCTCGCCCAGCTCGGGCGCTGCGAAGAGGCCATGTCGGCCCTCCGGCAGGCCGAACGTCTCGCCTCCCTGGTCCATGCCAACGACGTGCTGGCCACAACGTGCGGCAACCAGGCCAACGTCATGATGCTCGAGCACCGGTACGAAAAGGCGCTCGGCCTGGCGGAGCGGAGCGTCTCGCTTCACGAGGCGCACGGATCCGGCCACGGCCTCGCGGTAGCCCTCGCCACGCTTGGACAAATCTGCGTACGGCTGGGCGATCTGACCCGCGCGTCGAGGGCGCTGCACCGCGCGCTCGACGTCCGCAGTCCCATCCAGTTTCACGAGACCACAGGGGCCGTCTTCGACACGCTGGCGCAGATCCACCTCAATTTGGGGGAAGTACGACTCTGGC
>CAWFCV010000018.1:0-118746 GCA_963814435.1 uncultured beta proteobacterium | reverse complement strand
AGCGGAATAAAGTGATGTCTTGGGGGGGGAACAGTGTTTGGCGGGCTCTCGAACGTGCCCGCCGTATACAACAAGTTATGCTGCCCCCCGTGCCCCCTCTCCCGTCCGAGGTTGACAAACGTATATACATCTGCATATTAGTACATGGTGTTCTCCTGGGACCCCGCGAAGAGCGAGGAGAACTATCGACTCCGAGGCTTCGACTTGCGTTCGCGAGCGCCGTCTTCGAGGGACCGACGCTGGAGCGCAAGGACAATCGCCTGGACTACGGCGAGGTTCGGGTGGCCGCCATCGGGCTCGCGGACGGCCTTGAGTTGACCGTCATTTACACTGATCGGCTCGGACCAGGCCAAGCACTCGAACGCCGGATCATCTCGGCCCGAAGGAGTAACCGTCGTGAGCGCAGAGCGTATCAGGCCAGCCTCAAAGCGAACTGACCAACCCAGTCGGGGCCGGGCGGATCTCGCCCGCCTTCGGCTGATCAAAGATGCGGAGATCGCGCGGACCGCCCCGCCCGAGCTGCGCGATCTCCCTGACGACTTCTGGGCGGGCAGCGAACTCGTCGTCCCGGTGGCCAAACGAGCCATCTCGCTGCGAGTTGATGCCGATGTATTGGAGTGGTTCCGGAATCTCGGCCCCCGCTACCAGACCCGAATGAACGCGGTCTTGCGGTCGTATATGACGCGTGCCCCGAAACCACGCCGACCGGCAACGCGGCGTTCGCGAAAAGGGGCAGCATAACCAGGATTTGCAGCTGACGAGGGCGCTCTTCTTGCGGCTCCGCCGCACTGGTATCGCCAGCCTCTAGCTGGCAGGCTGATTCGGCGGCGCTCCATTCGTTCGTTGGGCGGTACCAGATTGCTCCCGACTACATTGACACCGTTCACTGGGAAGGCGGGCAATTGGTGGCTACGGCGAGTGGCCAGACCGCTGCCGCCGTCTTGGTACCGGTGTCAGGATCGGCTTTTCGCCCAGACGGTGTCGGTGCCCTGATCGTCTTCGAGCGGGACCCCGTTGGCCGCGTGACGGGCTACGTGCAGGGGTTCCCAGACGGACAGGTTGTGCGGGCAGTCCGACCTCGGTAGGCCGGCTCTATAGGCAGGAGAAGAAACAAGCACGTGAATCGCCATCGCATGATGCCAAGGACAAATGTCGGCCGCGGTCGGAGTCCCGCTCCCCAAGGGAGGTTGCGATGCCCGTGATCTCCACGTTTTTCGGGATCATCATCCGGATGTACTACCAGGAACATGAACCGGCTCACTTTCAGGCCGAGCACCGGGCGAGCAAGCGACCTTTACGTTCGACGGGCAGTTGCTGACGGGCGCCATCAAGTCACGAGGTGCCCGTCGGGAGATCGAGGCCTGGGCACTGCTCCATCGCCGCGAATTGGCGTCCAACTGGGCGCTGATGAAAGCTTCGTCCCCCTGGCCCCCGATCTGGCCGTCGAGATCCGGTCACCTGATGATCGACCGGCCGGCGTGGCGGAAAAGGTCGCCAACTATCTCGAGCCGGGCACCCGTTTGGTCTGGGTCGTGGATCCCGCTGGTCGCGGGGTGACGGTCTATCGGGCGGACGGCTCGACAACGCAACTCGGCGATGCTGGATTGGTGACGTTCTGCCGCGTCGAGTCTAAGTTCCCATCCTCGAGTAGCCGTCGAGTATCTTCCAGGCTCAGCCTCCGTCACCTTACCGAGGATCGCCTGTGAGAACCGGTCTCCTGCTGACCTGCCTGACCTTTCTGTCTGCCTGCGCCGGGGGGGACGCTCAGTACGATCTCGTCATCCACGGCGGCCGAGTCATCGACCCCGAAACGAACCTCGATGCGATCCGTGACGTCGGCATCGCCGCCGGCCGGATCGCCATCGTCTCCGACCGACCCCTCCAGGGCACTCGGATCATCGACGCCACGGGTCTGGTCGTTGCGCCCGGGTTCATCGACCTCCATCAGCACCAGCAGGATTCCGCCGCCTACGCCCTCAAGGCCATGGACGGCGTGACCACCGCGATGGAGATGGAGTCGGGGGTGCCGGACTACGCCGCCTATCTGGCCGCGCGAGCGGGCACGACGCTGATCAACTACGGCGGCACTGCGAGCCAAGAGGCAGCCCGGGTGATCGGCTGGGGCGGCCAGTTGACGCCGAGTGTCATGGGTCCGGCCGCCGGGATCGACGATCCGGCCTCGAGTCCCGCCACCGACGACCCCCCGACCCCGGAGCAACTCGACCGGCAAATGGCCCACCTGACCAAGCAGCTCGACGCGGGAGCGTTAGGCCTCGGTTTGGGCATCGAATACACTCCCGGCGCCACCCGGCTCGAGGTGGTCCGGCTGTTCGAACTCGCCGCCGGCCGGCGGCTCCCGGTGTTCGTCCACATCCGGAGCGTCGGCAAGCTCGAGCCCGGCTCCAGTATCGAGTCGGTCGGCGAGATGATCGCCGCGAGCGCCATTAGCGGCGCGCCGGTGCAGATCGTCCACCTGAACAGCAGCTGCCTGGCCGACGCGCCGACCTGCCTCGAGATGATCGCGGGGGCCCGGAAGCGGGGGCTCGACGTGACGACCGAGGCCTATCCCTACGGTGCCGGGATGACCAGCATCGCCTCGGCCCTGTTCAACCCCGGCTGGCGGGAAAAGCGAGGCATCGACTATTCCGCCATCGAAATTCCATCTACCGGGGAGCGGCTCACCAAGCAGCGGTTCGACGCGCTCCACAACAGCGCGACGCCGGAGTACGTGCTGATCCATATGAACCCGGACTCGGTGGTCGACCGGATCATTACCGATCCGGGCGTGATGATCGCGAGCGACGGCCTCAAGAGTCACCCGCGGGGTGCGGGGACCTATAGCCGGATCCTGGCTCGCTACGTCCGGGAGCAGAAGAGCCTAACGATGCTCGAGGCGGTCAGGAAGGTGTCGCTGATGCCGGCCCAGAGGCTCGAGACGATTACCGCGGCGGCCAAGCGGAAAGGCCGGATCCAGCCCGGCGCCGACGCCGACCTCGCGATCTTCGACGCCGAGGCGGTGAGGGATCGCTCGACCTACCGGGAACCGGGGCTCGCGAGTGTGGGGATGAAGTACGTCGTGGTGGGCGGGACCCTGGTGGTGGACCAGGGGGCGGTTGTTTCGGGGGTGGCGCCGGGCAAGCCGATAACGATCGAGAAGGTCGCCCGATGAGGAGCCCGGCCTTGACCCCAACTCGCCCCGGAATCGGCTGGTGGCTGATGGTTGTCCTGGCGGCCCTCACCGCCGCCTACGGCTTTGCCACCGCCCTGATCGGCCCCCCGATCTACTCTCCGGACCTCAAAGCCTCATTCGTCGCCCGGCCGTGGGGCATCTACCCCCACGCCTTCTTCGGCGGCTTGGCCGTCATCCTCGGTCCGTTCCAGTTTCACCGGGGTCTCCTTCGAAACCGGGCCCGCCACCGAAAGATCGGCCTCACCTACGTGACGGCGTGTCTCATCGCCGGCACGGCCGGTCTCTATATGGCGGTGTATTCCTACGGCGGTTTAATCACCAACTTAGGCTTCGGGGGTCTGGCGGTGGCGCTCCTCACCACGACGGGTCTGGCGTTCCGCGCCATCAAGGGCCGCGATGTGGCCACCCACCGGGAGTGGATGATCCGGAGCTACGCTTTGATCTTTGCCGCGGTGATGCTCCGAATCGAGATTCCGCTGCTGATGATTGCCACGGAGGGCAACTTCGACGTCACCTATCGGATCGTGGCGTGGCTCTGCTGGGTGCCTAACTTGGTCGTGGCCGAGTGGATCGTGCGACGGAGCCGGCCCACGGCGGCCGCGGGGCTTCCGGCGTTCGCAGGTGGAGGGAAGCTCGGGTTTGTTCTGGCGCTCGGAACCGGCGCCCTCGGGTGTGGTAACCAACCGCCGGCCGCGGCCCCATCGCCCGGGGGCCTCGCGCTGGTCGACTCGACCCACCACGTCGACTCGCTGGCCCGGGAACCGATGGTGGCGGAACATCCGAACGGCACCTTGTTCGTCAGCGGCTACGGCCAACCCGGCCCGAAGCTCTGGAAGAGCGCCGACCAGGGCCGGACCTGGCAGCGGGTGGCCGTGGGGACCGACGCCGACGGTGCGGTCGGCAATTCCGACGTGGACTTAGCGTTAGGCCCCGACGGGACGCTCTACTTCATCACGATGGGCTACGACCGGACGGTGTTCGAAGGCACCCATGTGGCCGTGGGCGTGAGCCGCGACGTCGGCGCCACCTGGGCGTGGACCCGGCTCTCGACCGACCGGTTCGACGACCGGCCCTGGATCGAAGTGGCGCCTAACGGCACCGCCCACGCGATCTGGAACGACGGGAGCGGGGTATCCCACGCGGTGAGCACGGACACCGGCCGAACCTGGCGCGAACTCGGCAAGATTCATCCGTCCGGCGGCTCCAGTCACCTCGCGGTTGGTCCCGCCGGCGAAGTGGCGGTGCGGATCGTGCCGATGTCGGCGTCGGGAAACAAGATCGACCGGGAGACCGACCTGGTAGCGGTAAGCACCGACGGCGGCGCGACCTGGCAGAAGCACCCCCCGCCCGGCACTCGGGCCTGGGGCTTTCCGCTTGGCAACCCGGCGGACCTGCCCCGCTGGGTCGAGCCCATCGCCTTCGATGGCACCGGCCGGCTCTATTCGCTCTGGAGCGAGGGGACCACGCTTTGGCTTGCCCACTCGGCCGATCGGGGCGCGACCTGGACCACGACCCGGATCGTCGAGTCCGCGGCCCGCCTCTATTTCCCGTATCTCATCGCGCGCGGCTCGGGTGAGTTGATTGCCTCCTGGGTGGCCGGCGAGGGTGACAGTCTCCGGGCCCAGGTGGCGGGGATCGAGATCAAGGACGGCCAGGCGCCGGTGATCGCGATGGCCCCGGCCATCACCCCGGCCTCGTTCGGAACCCCCCGGAAGCCCGACGACCGGCCCACCCTCGACGCGGCAGGCGAGTACTTCGCGACCACGTTCCTCCGGGCCGGCGGGGTTGCGGTGGTGACGCCGATCCAGGATCCCGCGGGCGCCCGGTTCGGCTTCTCGTTCTGGCGGTTCGAGCCCCGGTCACCCTAACAGTAGAGGCCCACGGCGGGCATCGTCGACTCCGGGCGCCCGGTCTAGTCCCCACTGAGGATCGCCAGGGGCAAGGCGTGGAGCCGCCGGGTTATCTTCCGTGGCCCTGAACCTCGTCCGCGGCTGACCTCGTGACGCATCCCTCCTCCGAATTTCTCGACCTCCAAGCCGCGCTCGCTGGCGAATATTCGCTGCAACGTGAGATCGGCCGCGGCGGAATGGGCATCGTCTACCTCGCGCGCGATGTGCAACTCGACCGCGATGTCGCCATCAAGGTGCTGCCGTCGCATCTCGCACAAGTCGCCGAGTCGCGGGATCGTTTCATCCGAGAAGCGCGCACCGCCGCAGGACTGTCGCATCCGCACATCGTCCCCATCCATCGCGTCAGCGAAGCACGCGGATTCGTCTTTTTTGTCATGACGTTCGTCGACGGCGAAACACTCGGCGAACGACTGCGCGCGCGCGGCCCGCTGCCGCACGCCGAGGCCGCTCGTGTGCTGCGTGAGGTTGCGTGGGCTTTGGCCTACGCGCATGGGCGCGGGATCGTCCACCGCGACGTGAAGCCGGACAACATCCTGCTCGAAGCGGCGACGGGCCGAGCGCTGGTGACCGACTTCGGAATCGCACATGGCGGCACCGGACGCAGACATCGCGAGCGAGTCCGGGCAAAATCATGGGTACGGCCCACTTCATGAGCCCCGAGCAGGCCGCCGACGAGCCGGTCGATGCGCGCAGCGACCTCTACGCGCTCGGGGTCGTCGGTTATCTCGCCGTAAGTGGTCAGCTGCCATTCGAGGCGCCGAACCTGCACGCGTTGATCGTGCGTCAGGCCACCGAACCGCCGCCGGTGTTGCGCGCGTTGCCCCGGGACTTCCGTCAACGCTCGCGGCAGTGATCGACCGCAGTCTCGATCGCGACCCCGCGCCGGTTCATTGATGGCGAAGCGATGGCGGCAGCGCTTGCCCCCCTACCGACACGCGACCCGCACTCCCACCGATGCTGCGCGCTTGGCTCGGTGCGAAGAATCCGCTCCTCGTCCCGTACATGGGATGGTCCGGCGTATTCGGTACGCTCACGCTGGCCAATCTCATGGCGTGGGTTACGTGGCAATCGGCCGATGGGCCGGCGGACATCGTGCTCATTGCCGCCATCGCCACTGCACGCTGCTTCCGATTGTGGGATTCCATCTGAATCAGGCGCGTCGGCAATTCCGTGCGGGACACACGTTGGCCGACCTGCGCGCAGCCCTCGATGTGGCGCGACGCGAACAGGGCGAAACCGAGTCGCTCGGGCACGATGAAAGCGAAGGTCCAACGCACCGGGTTCTCCGGCTGCCACGGTCGGTTCGGCTACCTGGGTCGCCGTGACCTTCGGATTGATCCTCGCTGGGACGGTCCACGAAACGGGACCTGGGCGCCGTGTTGATGGCCGTGCCGGTTTTCATCACCTTGGTGCTTGGCGCCGTGAGCAACGCACTCGACGTGCAGTTCATTCCCGCCCGGATCGGCGCCTGGTGGCAGACCGGGATCCGGGAGCGACTCTGGAACAGTCGGTTGGGGGAGTGGTTCGCCCGGCGACTCGGCGCGCCGGAACGGTCGAAGTTCGCGGGTGGGTCGGCCTTCCGGGCCACGGAGGCCGCCCTCGGCCTTGCCGCGGCGGAACTCTTCGCGGCCCTGCCGAAGGAGTACCGGGAGCGGTTCGCCGAGCTGCCGGCCCTCGTCGCCGCGCTGGAGGCCCGCGCCGCCGAGGCGCGGGCTCTGGTCGAGTCGGTCGCCGCCCTCGGCCCGTCAGGGCCGGCGGACTCCGAAGGGCTCGCGGCCCGGAAGCGAACGGCCGCCGCCCACCTCGCCGACGACGTCGCGGCGCTCGAGGGCATCCGTCTCGACCTCCTCCGTTTGCACGCGGGGGCCGTCGATCTTGCGCCGCTCACGACGCTGTTCGACGCCGCGCGTCTGATCGGCGAGGACGTCGGCCGACTGGCGGAGGCGCACCGAGAAGTCGAACGCGCCGCCGGGGGCCGGCTACGGCACGTCCATCCGCCGGAGTCGCCGAATTGAGAGCCAGAGGAACCCGGCGAATACGACGCCGGAGACAATGAGGGTGGCCGGCAGGCTCGGATGAGGGGTTCCCGCGAATCGACGCTCATCCAACCCATGCATCAGCGCGATCGCATAGTGCCGGATGCTCAGCAGCCTCACCCCCGCCACGAAGCCTGAGAAGAACCCCTCCCACAGCACCACGTAGAGCAGCCCGACGCCGATCGCCTGGGTCGTCACCAGCCCCAGCCAGGTGAAGGCCGACGCGTACAGCGCCACGGCCGCGACCGCCGCCACGGTGATGGCGACCGTCGCTCTCGCGTCGGCCAGGAACGCCACGTGACCCGGTCGACGAACGCGCTCACCGCGGCGAACGGCACCGCGATCGTCAGCACCGCCAGGAGCTTGGGCACCGCGATCCGCCACCGGGGCAGGGGCGAGAGCGTGAGGTTCGCGAGGGTCCGGTCCTCGACCTCGTTCGCGAAGGCTGCCGCCGCGATCGCCAGGACCACCAGTGGCACGATCGAGCCGGCCAAGAGCGCGCTCAACGCCGCGTTCTCGAACTCAGCGATGGACGGGGCGTCGGTGGCGCGGAGGGTCAGCACCGCTGTGATCAACCGGAAGGGCGGCCAGCAGTGTCATGATCGCGAGCCGCCAGCGGCCGGCGAGCTGTCGGAGTGTGAGCCGATACACGGAGCCCATCGCTCAGCCCTCCACCAGGTAGCCGAAAACACTTTCAAGCGAATCGTCCAGCGGCTCGACCCGCCGGAGGCGGATCCCCGCTGACTGCGCCAGCCGGGGCAACTCGAGCTGGAGATCGAGCACCCGCCGGCTCAGGATCACGAGCGCGCCGTCGGGATCGATGTTGACCGCCTCGACCGAGCCGATCCCGACCGCGAGCGCCGCGAGCCGCCGCGGCGCGTCGCAGACGACCCGGACGTGATAGGGCCGCTGGTCGAGCGCCGCGCGGATGGCGCGGAAGCCGCCCGACGCGGCGAGCTTGCCGTTCACCACCAGGAGGACGGTTTCGGCCATCTGCTCGACTTCTTCCAGTATGTGGGAGGAGAGCACGATGGTCCGGCCCTCGCTCGGCGAGTTGGCGGAGGAGGTGCTGGAAATGCACTCGCTGGCGCGGATCGGCGCCGTTCAAGGGCTCGTCCAGGATCAAAATCTCGGGATCGTGCACCAGGGTCGCGGCGAGCCGCATCCGCTGGCGCATGCCCCGCGAGTACGTCCCCATCGGGCGGTGCTGGGCGTCGGCGAGATCGACCCGCTCGATGGCGCGGTCGACCGCCTCCTTCGAATCGCACGACCCCGCGGACCTCGGCCATCATGGTGACGAACTCGCGGCCCGTCATGAATCCATAGACCGTCTCGTGCTCCGACATCACGCCGAGCCGGCGATAGAGGGGTGGGTTGTCCCGCACCGGCTCGCCGAAGACGGTGACGGTGCCGGTCGAGGTCGCGGCGAGGCCGGTCATCATCCGGAGCAGCGTGGTCTTCCCGGCGCCGTTCGGCCCGAGGAGTCCGGTAATGCCGGGCATCACGTCGAAGGTCATCTCGCTCACGGCGACCACGCTCCCGAACCAGCGGGAAACGCCGGTCCACCCGGATGACGGGCTTGGCGTCGGTCATGGCGAGAGCCTCCGGTAGCGCCACCAGAGCACCGCCCCTGGCACCAAGGTCCAGAGGAGGTACCAGCCGACGCGGACCGAGGCGGGGAACAGCCGGGCGGGCGCATCCGCGGTCACCATGCTGAACTCGCCGAAGATGACGTCGTTCACATGGACCGGGATGTTGGTCAGGTTGAACATCGAGATCCACTGGCCGGCCAGGCTCTCCATCTCTGAGGCCAGGCCCGCGGTAAACGGCGCGGTGATGGTGAAGAGGCCCACCAGGAACACGGCCGCGTAGGCCCGCCGTCGCCGTGAACGAAGCGGTCAGGAGGGCCAGCGTCGTCGCATACAGCGACATCACCAGGCCGGCCAGGAGAAACTTGGGGATGTCGAGCCAGTGCTTCTGGAGATACTCGAGCGGGAGCGGGTCGCCGGCCGCGAGCCCCAAGAACAGGATCAGCTGGGGGAGCCAGGCGGCCCCGACCATCACCGCCAGGAAGGCCAGCCACCGGGCCGCGAGATAATCGGAGCCGGTGAGCGGCCTAACGAGATACAGATGGATGGTGCCTTCCTTCCGGTCGCGGCAAAGGAGCTCGGGTCCCACCAGCGCCGCGAACACGAAGAGGATGATGGAGGCGGCCCCGTAAAAGTCGACGTGCGAGGGGAGATTGGCCTTGGCCGCGGTGCCGGGCCCGCCGAGCCGCTCGGCGGCGCCGGCCACCAGGGCCATGATGCTCCCGATCGCGCAGAGGAGGCCGATGAAGAACCAGGGCAGGATCTTGGCGCGGCCCCCGCGTCCGAATCCCAAGGCGGCCCGGAATCCATCCTTGAAGACCGCCCGTCGGGCGCGGCCCCGACCTTCGCGCTTGCCGGTGTAGCCCTGATATCCGATGTCGAACACGGTGCCCAGCTGGCTCATGCGGCCCCCCGCTCGAACAGCTCGGTCAAGGCCCGCCGCCGGGGCCCCATTCGCCGGAGCGGCGCTTCGGCTTCGACCAGAGCGTCCCTAACCAAGTCATATACCGATCCGTCGGGGCCCTCGAGGGTCAGGCCGGCGCCATCGATGGTCACCAACACGCCGCGCCGCTGGAGCGCCGCCATCAGGGCCTCGCGGTTGGTGTCGACCTCGATGAACACGGTCTCGGTTTCCTTGGTGAACTGCTCGACCTCGCCCGAGTGGACGACCTGACCGCCTTGGAGGACGATGATCCGGTCGCAGGTCCGCTCGACGTCGGCCATCAGGTGCGAGGAGAAGAGAACGCTGATCCCGAAGTCGCGATGGGTTTTCCGCACCAGGTCAAGCATTTCCTCGCGCCCGAGTGGGTCGAGGCCGGCCGTGGGCTCGTCGAGGAAGACAAACGCTGGGTCGTGGACCAGGGCCTGGCCCAACTTGACCCGCTGCTTCATCCCAGTCGAGTAGCCGCCGATGGCGCGGTAGCGCTCCTCGAAGAGGCCGGTGTGCCGAAGGGTATCCGCCGCGCGAGTCCGGGCGGTCGTCGGAGGAAGCCCGCTCACCTCGGCCATGTGGGTCAGGAATTCGGCGGCGCTCACCTGGCTCGGGAGGCAGTCGTGCTCGGGCATGTAGCCGAGGCGGCCGCGAACGGTGAGGCTCTCCGAGGCATCTTCGCCGAGGACGGTGGCTTTGCCCGTGGTGGGCTTCAAGAGCCCCATGAAAATCTTGATCGCCGTGCTTTTGCCGGCGCCATTTTCGCCCAGGATCCCGGTAATGCCGTCGGTGATCGTGAAGGAAACGTCGTCGAGGGCGACGACGCTGCCGTACCGCATGCCGAGATGCTCGGCGGTAAGGAGAGGCTGGCCGGCGGACATCAGGTTCCTTTGATCTTGGGGCAAGCCGCGGGGTAACCCAGATCGCAGGCGCGGCGAGTCAGGACCACGGCTTGCTCGGGCTGGCGATAGACCCCGGCGCCCTTCTGGTAGAGCCCAGCCAGGTTGTAACACGCCTCGGCGTGGCGGCCTTCGCAGGCCCGTTCGTAGAGGGTGGAGGCGCGCTGGTAGTTCTGGGGCGTGCCCTGGCCTTTTTCGTGGAGCACCGCCAGTTCGAAGCAGCCGGCTGGGTCGCGGGTGTCGCAGGCGCTCTTGAAGAGAGCGAGTGCGAGCGAGTCGTTCCTCTCGGCGCCGTTGCCGGTAGCGTGGAGCCGGCCGAGTCCGATGCACCCGATCAACTCTTTGGCGTCACAGGCGCGGCGGAAGAGACCGGCGGCGGCCGCGTAGTCCTGAGGGACACCTTCGCCGGACACGTGGAGGGCGCCGAGGCTAGCACAGCCGAGAGGGTGGTTTCCGTCGCAGGCTTGGCGGAAAAGGCCGGCGGCAAGCCCCACGTCGGTGGCCACGCCGGCGCCCGCGCGGTGGAGGAGCCCGAGTCGGGTGCATCCCTCCATGGCCCCGCCATCGCAAGCTTGGCGAAAGAAAGCGGGGGCGCGAGTGGAGTCGCGTTTGAACTCCCGGCCGCTTTGGTAGAGGACACCGAGACCGGCGCAGCCGGCCCCGACACCGCCGGAGCATGCCAGTTCGAAAGCTCGGCCGGCGCCGGCCTCGTCCCTCAGGACATAGCGGCCAGTGAGGAGCCGCTGGCCATAGTCGTTGCAGGCCGCCGGGGCGCCGGCGGTGCAGGCGTCGCGGAGCTGCTTGGACTCCTCGTTGCCGGGGTGACAGCCGGCGACGGCGAAGGCAACGAAGAGAATCAGTGCGGGGCGGCAAGCGCCCCCGCTCGGATTCTCGGGCGGAGAATACCGTGTTGGCATGAACGGCCGGTTGTGGGTCTCAGACGGGAGGTGATCCCAGGGTCGGCTTACGGCGGGGGTGGGCCCTTGGTTTCAGGACGAGACTGAGGATCTGACTAGGCGCACCGTCACCGACAGCTGGCCCACGTGGCGCATAGCGTGTTCGGCCCCGTGGACCAGGCATCCGATAACCGTGGACGGGAGCTGGGCGCGCCCGACTCCCCGCCACGAGCCGAGCACCGCCGGATCAACGGTCCTGAGTTCGGCGACCGCGGCCTCAATCCGGGCATCGAGGTCAGTTAGCACGGCCGCAACTTCACCGAGGGGCAGGGCCGGCTCCCGTTCCCGCGCGAGTGCGGCTCGCTGGGCGTCGCTGAGCGCGCCGCCTCTGGCGTAGGTGAACAACCGATCGATGACCCCCGCGATATGACGGACATGGAACGCGGCCGAGGCAACGCCGGCCGGCCTGGCGTTCCATTCGGCTTCGGTCAGTCCGCCGACCATCTCGGCGACGCTCTCGCGGACTTGGAGGAGGATGTGTGCGACCGGCTGGAGCAGGTCCGGCACCCCCGCGATCGGTCCTCGTTGCCACCATTCGGTATCGGCCATCCCCAACTCCCCGAGTGTGTTGTTAGTGTGGCTAGGTCGCTACGTTTGTTCACGGCATTGAATCCTAACCTTAGCTTCCGACGCCGTCGACGGGGAATCCCAATGATCGATCGAGTCGCCGGCACCGGCCTCGCTCTCGTCCTGAGCCTACTCGGGCCCCTGCCGGCGGCGCTCGTCGCCCAGGCGGCCGATCTCATCCTGACCGGCGGCAAGGTCCGCACCGCCACCGGTTGGGCCGACGCGATGGCCGTCCGCCGCGGCGTGATCGTGGCCGTCGGTGACGCGGCCGCCGTGGCCACTCGTCGGGGGCCCCGGACCCGGGTGATCGATCTCCACGGCCGCACCGTCCTTCCCGGGCTCCACGACACCCACGTCCACCCGCTCCACGGTGGGATCAACGAACGCCGCTGCAAGATCCCCCAGGGTTCGACCCTGGCCGCGACCCAAGCGATCGTGAAGGCCTGCGTGGCCCGCGCCCGCCCCGGCGAGTGGGTTCTCGGCGGCCAATGGGACGCCCCGGCGTTAGGCGCGGTGCCGGACCGGACCAGCCTCGATCGGGTGGCCCCCAATGAGCCGGTCCTCCTCGACGACACCAGCGGCCACAGCGCCTGGGCCAACTCCAGGGCTCTGGCGGCGGCCGGCGTCACCAAGACCACACCCGACCCGCCCGGCGGGATCATCGAACGGGATCAGCGGGGCGAACCGACCGGCGTCCTCCGTGAATCGGCCATCGACCTGGTCAAGCGCCATGCCCCTGTTGCCTCGGCCGCCGCCATTCGCTCGGCATTGCAGTGGTCGCTCCAGCTCATGCTGTCGTTTGGGATTACCGCGTTCACCGAGGCGTCGACGGGGTTCATGGCGGGCATCGAGCCCGAACTGAAAGCCTTTGCCGATCTGGCCGATGCCGGTCTCCTGAAGCAGCGGACCACGCTCTGCATCGGGTGGACCCGGGCAACGACGCGGCCGAGAAGGCCATCGCCGAACGGAACCTCTACGCCCGGGCGATGTCTCGCCGTCGACTGCGTCAAGATCTTTCTCGACGGCGTTCCGACCGACGGCCACACGGCCGCCATGCTTCAGCCCTATGCCGATGCGGTGGCCGGCCGGACCGATGCGGCCAGCCAAACCGGAATGCTCCTGCTCGACCAGGCCGTGCTCGACGACGCCGTCACCCGGTTCGACCGGATCGGCCTCACCGTCAAGTTCCACGCCGCCGGCGACGGGGCGGTCCGGGCCGGCCTGTCGGCTATCGCGGCGGCCCGCAGGAACAATGGATTCAGCGGGCTGATGCATAACGTCGGCCATTGCACGTTCGTCTCGGCCAAGGATCTGGAGCGGGCCCGGGCCATCGGCGCCACCTTCGAGGTCTCGCCCTATCTCTGGGGACCGAGCCCCATCAACGATGCCATTACCTCAGCGGTGGGTCCCGAGATCATCAAACGGGTTTGGCCGGTGCGCGAGATGCTCGACGCCGGCGCCCTCGTGGTGGCCGGCTCCGATTGGGCGGTGGTACCGTCAGTGGACCCGTGGATCGGGATTGAGACCCTGGTGACCCGGCAAGTCGCGGGCGGTAAAAGTCGACCAAGTTTGGCCCGGCCGAAGCAGTGAACCTCGCGGAGGCGATCGACCTCTTTACCGTCAATGCCGCCCGCCAGGAGCGCCGGGCTCACCAGCTCGGCCGCCTCGAACCGGGCCTGCTGGCGGATTTCATCGTGGTGGACCGGAATCCCTACGACGTGCCGATCACTCAGGTCCACCAGACCAAAGTCCGGATGACCTTCATCGGCGGCGAGAAGGTGTACGACGCCGCGGGGGGCAGGCAATGATCCCGGCCTTGCTCGTGACCCTCGCGCTGGCCGGCCCGAGGCTCACGGTGGACGTCTACCAAGGCGGGTTCGCGTCGGTCAACTCGTTCATCTTCTCGAACGGGCAGTCGTTGGTGGTGCTCGACGTCCAGCGGAAGGCCGGGGAGGCCACGAAGGTGGTGGAGTTGATTCGGGCCAAGGGTCTCCCGCTGACCCACATCCTGATCAGTCACGGGCACCCGATCATTTTACCGGAATGGCGGTGTTCCATCCGGCCTTTCCCGACGCGAAGATCGTGGTGGCGAACGAAGCCATCAAGCGGGACATCAAAGCGTACGCGATCTATATGGACCAGGGCGGCGCGACCGGGCTGAGCCGGCCTTGGACCCGGCGCTCAAGCCGAAGACGGCGGACCATCCCGAGGGGTTCGACTACGAACGGCTGATCGAGGTCCTCCCGGGGCCGACCCTCACGATCCCCGGTGGCGGGACCTCGAGCTGACCACGGATTATCGGGTGGCCGAGGCGCCGCACATGACGACGGTGTATAGCGGGGACTTGAACGCGGTGTTTCTGGCGGACTTCGGTATAACCAGGTCCATCTCTGGATGGGGGACGACATCACGCTAGGCCGGGTGGCGGTGTGGCGGTCGGAGATGCTCCGGATCAAGGCGCAATATGCGGGGCGGAGGCCGGTGGTGTATCCCGGGCATGGTGCGCCGGCGGATCTGGATTGTTCGACACGACCGTGCGGTACATCGATGACTACACCAGGATCGTGAGGTCGGCCAAGTCGCAGGAGGACGCGATGCGGCGGATGACGGAGGCGTACCCGGGGTATCGGGAGGCGGATTTCTTCCTCAAGTACAGCGTGATGAATCACCTGCGTCAGTAGCCGGCGGGAATGATGCGTCACGACCCTCATGCGCGCGACCCGCTCCACGGGATCACCTTGGAGATGATCGTGTCGACCATGGTGGAACGGCATGGCTGGGTGGAGATGGGGAAGCGGATTCCGGTTCGGTGTTTTCTCAAGGAGCCAACGGTGAAGTCGAGTCTCACGTTTTTGCGGAAGACGCCGTGGGCGCGGGAACGGCTGGAATCGTGGTTCGTCGGGGAGCTGGGTGGCGATTGACCGACCCTCGATTCTGATCCATGTAAAGGCCCCCTGTTGCCTGATGGAAACATCTTTTTGCGGCGCCCCTCTCTCCGGGACCCCCGCGACGAACTGGTCTTGGAATTGGCCGTCGCTTCAAGGCCGTGGTGTTCCAGTCGGTCGGATACCGGGCCGCGTGGTGGGAGGCCCTTAGAGCGGACCTCGCCGCCACCGCCTGGTTGGAGGCGGGCCGGGTCACCGAGACGGCCTTTGGACAGAAATACGAGGTCTCGGCTATCCTTCGAGGACCGGCCGGTCGCGATCTCGCCGTCGTCGTCGTGTGGCTGGTCCGCCGGGGCGAGGGTTTTCCCGCTTGGTTACCGCGTTTCCGAGGAGCAGGCCATGACTTTCCAGGAACTCGACTGCGTCATCCTCGCCCGAGACCTCCCGGAGCACGGCCTTCGGACCGGCGACCTTGGCACGGTCGTCCATGTCCATTCGCCCGATGCCTTCGAGGTCGAGTTCGTTCGTGCCTCCGGAGAGACCCAGGCGTTGGTGACCGTCCAGGCTGCTGATCTCCGCCCGATCCAGGCCCGCGATCTCCTCGCAGTGCGGGCGGTATCACCGTCGCCTTAACGGCCCGTGGTAGCCGACGGGCCCCGCTCCGACCACAGGGGCTCGGGCAGTCGAACGATCCACAACTCGCTTTGATCCGTCGGCCCATCGGCACCCAGCAACCGCTTCGGAATCGGCCGCCCGTTCGCCCCATTGGTGATCCCGAAATCATCGTCGTTGATGATCGCGATCTCGGTTGGTCCGATCGCCAGAATGCCCTCCGGCTTGTCGTGGCGATACCCCAGGGCGGCCAGGTCCACCACCAATGATTTGGAGACGGCCTGGATGGCCCGGCCGGCGAGTCCGGCGGAGTCCAGCGTCTCGATGGTTGGACCGGTCGGCGACTCCTCGCCGATCGGCGTTGCCGTGGTGAGGTCGATTCGGTAGATCCTCCGATGGCTGTCGGAGCCGGGCGGGGTGCCGTCGTTTTCGAGCACGAGGAGGGCTCCGTCGGGCAGGAGGGTGAGGTCACCAACGAAATATCGAGCTTGCTCCAACGGATAAAGAAACTGCTCGGCGGTGCCGCTGCCGTGGTGGTAGACCACGATCCTCGTGTAACGTGAGGCACGACCGGCGGACTTGGGATTGTCGAGCGGCGATTGCACGATGGCGAAGAGCTTGGTTCGTCTGGATCACCGGTCAGTCCCTCGAAGCCTCGGTTGGGCCGGCGGTTGGCGAGGGAGCGCGGAAGGGCCTTCGCGGCGCCGAACGGCGTCACCCGCTCGATCTCTCGCCCCAACCGATCGAAATGAATCAGGCTCGGCCCGTATTCGTCGGCGATCCAAAAGGTGCCGTCTCGGAGGGCATGAATCCCCTCGGGATCGACTCCGTTCGGCGTGGCGGGCAGTTCGCGGCCGTCGCGGTCCACCGCTTGTTCACCGGTGGCACCGGCGCCAGCCGAACGCGGGAGGCCGCTCATCGGGGTGCCGTCCGGGTGGCGAAGGCGGATCCGCTCTACCAAGACGAGGTGCCGGTTCGTTCCCCGGCCCGCCAACTGAAATCGCCCGACCATCGGCTGGAAGGCCGGAACCGGGAACCCCTTGACGTCGTCGGCGACGTCGAAGTTGGGCCCCCGATCGGTGAGGGCCAGCCAGTGACCGGTCATCGGGTCGCGGGATAGGCCCGAGCCGAAGCCACCGTGGTAGATCGGCACGCCGCCCATCGTCGTGAGCAGTGGCCGCCGGGCCGCCCGGTGGGCCGTGGCCGATGGGCTGTCGTCGGCCTTGAGCGGCTCGGCGAGGCTGTCGACCTCAATCGGGAAAGGGCCGAGCAGGAGCAGTGTGGTCATAGCTAAACCTACTGCCCCGGGAGGACGCTGACGTCACGACCAGCACCGTCACCGACAGTTGGGGGTTCGGTGGATCTGACCGGGGTGGAGTGGCTGGTCAGCCACCCGGTCGAGCCCGCCTGCGCCGGCCTCCCACTCCTTGCAACGTTCTCCATGAGGTGAGTACATTGTAATCACTTTCCGGAGAGGGATACCATGAAAACCAAAGCCCGCCTGGTCCGCATCGGCAACTCGCGCGGCGTCAGGCTCCCCAAGCCGATAATCGAGCAAGCCGGCCTCTCAGACGAGGTCGAGCTCGATGTCCGCGACGGCGCCGTTGTGATTCGCGCGACTGATGGGGCACGAGCCGGTTGGGCTGCGGCAGCGGCGAGCTTGGCCGCAGCCGCTGGCGGACTCCTGGACGCCCCGACCCCCACAACGTTCGATGAGACGGAATGGGTCTGGTGACAGGGGTCGTTCGCGGAGACATCTATCTCGTCAACCTGAGTCCGACCCAGGGCCGGGAGATTCGGAAGGCCCGTGTGTGTGATCGTGTCGCCCGACGAGTTGAACGCGCACCTGTCCACCTTCATCGTCGCGCCGCTGACCACCGGGTCGCCCCGTACCCGTTCCGCGTTCCGTGTCGGTTCGGGGGGAAGGCGGGTACGTTGTGCTGACCAAGTTCGCGCCGTGGATCGCCAGCGGCTCGTTCGAAGGGTTGGCCGGCTCGGCCCCGTCACCCTGAGCTCGGTGCTGACCGTCCTGCAGGAGATGTTCGCGCCGTAGCAGCGGGCCAACCCCGCCGTGAACTGGACGGGCGCGCATGGGCCTTCTTGGACGGGAGCATTCCACACACCGCGCGGATTCACTGCAAACGGTTCCCCACCCTTCCCACTTCGTCCAAAGCACGGCATCTTTCGGTAAGACCAATCCTCGGAGCCCCGCCCAGTGCCACGCCACCCCTTCACGACGGCGCTCGCCGCCTTCGGACTAGCCACGATTGCCACCGCCCAGGACAAGCCTGCCCAGAAGGCCAGCTTGGGACGTCACGCTGGCGCGCGGCAAGACGCGCGACATCGACTTCACCACGACGAAGGCACGTGGATGTCGGCCGACATCTCCCCGACGGCAGTGGATCGTCTTCGACCTGCTCGGTCACGTCTATCGGATGCCGGCCGCCGGCGGCGAGGCCGCGGCCTGACGCAGAACAGCGGCGTCGCGCTCAACTTCCAGCCGCGTATCTCGCCCGACGGGAAGCTGATCGCGTTCATCAGCGACCGGCGCGGGCAGTACAACCTCTGGGTCATGAACGCCGACGGGTCGAACCCGCGGGCCGTGTTCACCGACCCGTCCGTCACGGCGGCGAGCCGGCGTGGACGCCGGACGGCCAGTACATCGTCGTCCAGCGCCCGGGATCGAGCGGAGCTGGTCCGGGCGGGATCTGGATGTACCACAAGGACGGCGGCACCGGAGTCGAGCTCGTGTCGGCCAAGGGCCAGTCCGGCCGGTGGCCCTCACCTTCGGCTGATGGGCGCTACCTCTACTTCCAAGTCTCGACTAATGCGATGAGCGTTGGCGGGATTCGGCGGTCGGGTCGACGCGCTCGCCGGCCAGGCCCAAGTCCGCCGGGTCGATCTCAAGACCGGCGAGATCGCCGCGATTTCGAGCGGCGAACAAAACCAGCAGGTCCAGTCCTCGAGCGGCGGGATGGCGGCACCGGAAGTGTCGCCTGACGGCAAGTGGCTCGCGTTCGGCCGCCGGATTGCCGACGGCACCATCACATGGAAGGGTCCGGCGACGGGCGGCACGACGACGCCGGAACAATTCGACGAGCCCGGGTCTGCCCTCCAGGATCTCTCGCGTGTTCGGTCGATGACCTTCGACCACTTCCACCGAGACATCCCCGGAAACGGTGACATGGTCGGTGAGGTGGATCTTGTGGAGTCTCGCAGGACGAGGGAGCCCGAACACGTCGAGCCCCCTGGTCAGTAGGTCGGCGTCTCCGAGAGCGTGCCAGCGGTGGAACACCGCGAGGGCCTCGGGCGTATTGAAGTCGTCCTCGAGCACATCCACGAGCTCCTCCCAGGAGGATTCGCTCCGCGGCGGCCGGCTGTGATCGATGACGATTTCCGCTAGACCGCGCCACTGAGCGCGGGCTGCGGCCATCGTCTCCTCCGAGAAGTCGATCGGCTTGCGCCAGTGCGCCGTGAGGAAGAACACGAGCGCCGTCTCCGCGCCCCAGGTGTCGAGCACGTCGCGGATCGTCTCCACGTTCCCGAGCGACTTCGACATCTTCTCGCCGGTGAAGCGCGAGCATCCCGTTGTGCATCCAGACCCGCGCGAACGGATGGCCGACGGACAGCGACTGCGCGCGCTCGTTCTCGTGATGCGGGAAGACGAGGTCGAGCCCGCCGCCGTGGATCCAGAACTCCGGGCCGAGCTCCTTCGCGGCCATCGCCGAGCACTCGATGTGCCAGCCGGGGCGGCCGACGCCCCAGGGGGCCTCCCACGACGTGTCCTCGCCCTCCTTCGTCGCCTTCCAGAGGGCGAAGTCGCGCGGGTCCTCCTTGGCCGGGTTCGGCTCCTGCTCCTCGACCTGGTCGGGACGCTGACCCGACAGGGCGCCGTAGCTCTCGAAGCGCGCGACGCGGAAGTAGACGTCGCCGTCCGACCGTGTACGCGTGCCCCGAGGCGAGCAGCTCCTCGATCAGCGCGACGATCTCCGGCATCGTCTCGGTCGCGAGCGGCTGCGAGTCCGGCATCCCGAGCCCGAAGCCCTCGGTGTCCTCGAGGTACCACGCGGTCGCCTCGAGCGCCCGCTCGGCGCTGCGCCCGGGCGCCGCCTCGTAGATCTTGTCGTTGACGTCCGTGATGTTGTGGACGAGCCGGACCTCGTGACCCAGCGTCCTGAGCCACCGCGCGAGCCACATGAAGACGACGAACGGCCGCGCGTTGCCGATGTGCGCCCGCTGGTAGACGGTCGGGCCGCAGACGTAGATCCCGATCGGCTCGGGAGGCGGCGGAAGCTCGACGAGCTTCCCGCGTCAGCGTGTCCTGCAGGCGCATGCGGCGATCGTAGACGGCAGTCCGCGCGACGACTCCGGCGTCAGCAGCGACGTCTGGGCTCGCCGCACCCGCGCGAGCGCCTCGTCGGCCGGCAGCGCGGCGAAGACCGTCCAGAGCTCCGGCCCGCGCGCGCTCGCCGGTCAGCGCGAGCCGGAGCGCTCGGAGGTCTCCGCCCACCGCCTTGAGCTCGCGCACGATCGCGCGCGCGCCCGGCTCGTCGAGCGTCGCGGGCTGCGCCCGCACGCAGCTCGACGAAGCGCTCGAGCGTCGGAGCCGCGTCCGGCGGCACTGCGACCGGGCGCGGCGCCGCGAGCTGTCGGGCGATCTCGCGCGCCTCGACGAGCGTCCGCGCCCCGCGGAGCGCGCGCGCGGCTGCTCGACCGGAGCGCCGGCGGCGGCGGCGAGCTCCTCGTCCGACATCGCGGCGATCGCCTCGATCGCGAGCCTGCCGATGCGCGCGCGGTCGAGGTGGACGTCGTGCGCCGGCAGTCCGAGCTCGTCGAGGTAGGCGCGCAGCGGCCGCGGCCGGGATCCCGTCGTCGCGGAAGTCGGCGACCGAGGCGTGCCCGTGACGCTTGGAGAGCTTCTTGCCGTCCTCGCCGAGGAGCAGCCCGTGATGGATCACCTCCGGGCAGCTCGCCGCCGATCGCCCGGGCGATCCGGCGCTGCGGCGCCTCGTTCGGCCGGTGATCCGAGCCGCGGATGACGTGCGTGATGCCGAGGTCGAGGTCGTCCGCGACGGTCGCGAGCTGATAGGTCGCGCTCCCGTCGGCGCGGAGGAGCGTCACTCCGTCGAGCCGGAGCGATCCGTCGGCGTCGCGCGTCGCGCCTCCCGTCCGTCTCGGCGACGTCGCCGCCGCCGCGGCGTAGACGTCGGCGCGCTCGCTCTGGCGGATCGGCCCCTCGTCCCAGCGCGATCCCGAGCCAGCGCGAGGTCGCTCGAGGATGGACGCCTCACCGCCGTCGAGCGCGTGCGCGTCGGGTCGGTGTCGTCGATGCGCAGGACGAGCGCACCGCCGCGCTCGTCCGCGAACCGGCGATTCGCGACCGCCGTGAGGGCGTTGCCGAGATGGAGCGACCCCGTCGGGCTCGGCGCGAAGCGGAACGCGGACGCTCTCACGCGTCGATCGGGACGTGACCCGGCTCGGCCGCGACGCGGTCGAGCCAGGCGCGGATCGCCGGGTACGGCCGAGGTCGAACCCGCCCTCGTGCGCGACGTGCGTGTAGGCGTAGAGCGCGATGTCGGCGAGGCGTCATCGCATCGCCGACGAGGTACGGTCGCGGGCCGGCGAGGTGGCGCTCCATCGCGTCGAGCGCGCGGTAGCCGTCGACCGTCTTGCGCTCGATCACCGAGGCGTACCGCTCCGCCTCGCCGGAGTACGCGACCAGGAACCGCACGACGGCGATCGCCGGCTCGTGCGTGTACTGCTCGAAGAACATCCACTGGAGCACCTTCGCCCGGTCGTAGCGGTCCTCGGGCACGAAGCGCGTGCCCTCGCCGAAGTACCAGAGGATCGCCCCCGACTCGGCGATCGGCCGGCCGTCGTCGAGCACGAGCGTCGGCACGCGGAGGTCGGGGTTGAGCCCGCCGAGCACCTCGGCGCGGTTCGAGCGGTCGACGACGTCGAGGTCCTCGCCGCTCGTACGGGAATCCCGAGGTGCGCGAGCAGCAGCCGCACCTTGTAGCAATTGCCCGAGACCGGCGAGTTGTAGAGCAGCACGGCGCAACGCTACACGCTCCGGCCGGCCGAGCCCCGGGTCGCGTCTCGTCGCTCAGCCGGCGGGCGCAGTCGGCCGGCGACCCGTAGGATCGCGCCATGGAGCAGCTCCTCCTGGCGTGGTACGACCGCTCCGGCCGCGACCTCCCGTGGCGCCGGACACGCGGATCCGTACGCGATCCTCGTCAGCGAGGTGATGCTCCAGCAGACGCAGGTCGACCGCGTCGTCCCCCGCTACCGGAGCTGGCTCGAGCGCTGGCCGACGGTCGAGGCGCTCGCGGCGGCGTCGCCGGCCGAGGTGATCGTCGAGTGGCAGGGCCTCGGGTACAACCGACGGGCGCTCGCGCTCCACCGCGCCGCGACGCCGCGTCGCGGCGCACGGCTGGCCCGACGACCTCACGGTGCTCCCCGGCGTCGGCCCCTACACGGCCGCGGCCGTCCGCAACTTCGCGTTCGGCGAGGACGTGCTGCCGCGCGACGTCAACGTCGAGCGCGTCGAGCGCCGCACGGGCCGACCTTCTCGGGCGCCGCCGCGCAGGCGCTCGATGGACCTCGGCGCGACGATCTGCCTCGCCCGGATCCCGCGCTGCGGCGCGTGCCCGCTCGCCGACGAGCTGCCCGTCACGCGGCACGCGCGACGAGCCGGCACGCAAGCAGTCGCGCTTCGAGGGCTCGTTCCGCCAGCGCCGCGCGGCTGTCCTCCGCCTGGTCGCAGACGCGTCCGCAGCAGGTCGAGCGCCTCGACCCGGACGTGGTCGACGCCCTCGCGCGCGACGGGCTCGTCGTCGTCGACGGCGGTCTCGTGCTCCTCCCCGGAGCCGCAGTACCGAAGCGGCGTCGGCGCCTGCCGGGCGTCAGCGCCCTGGTCGTACCCCGGCCGCGCCTCCGGGTACCGCGGAAGGCCGTCGTCCGGGATCTCCTCCCAGCAGGCGGCGTACGCGACGAAGGCCCGCGACTCGCGGCCGGATGCCCGGGTCGCCGTCGATCGCGCCGAGCCGGACGCCCGTGTAGTCGCCCGAGCCCGGCTCGCAGCTGAAGAGCGCGGAGCCGCAGCGCACGCAGAACACCTTCTCGCGACCGCCCTCGGGCGCCCAGCCGCGCAGCTCGTCCTCGCCCTGCACGATCGCGCACCGAGCCGGGCTCCGCCCGCGCGTTCGCCGACGCTGCGGTACCGCTGCGCCGCTGGCAGCGCGTGCAGTGGCAGTACCCGGCCGAGACGAACGGCGCGTCGACCTCGAACCGCACCGCGCCACAGCCGCAGCCGCCGGTGATCGGGAGTCATCGCACGCCTCCGAGCGGTACGCGCGACGCCCGGTCGACGGACGCGAGGTCGATCGCCGGTGAAGCGCGAGCCCCGGGTGCGTCGCGTCTGCCCGTCGGCGCACCCGGGGCTGCGAGGAGCGATCCGGAACACGCGCCGTGCGCCGTGTCGCCGGTCGGCTCCGGTGAGGTCGATGGCCGCGGACGGACGTCGCGGCCGGCGCACGTCTCCGCTCGGCGGAGAAGCGCGCGCTCACCTAGTCCGGTGGATTCTCGCTCCAACATCAACCCTTCCGTCTCGAAGGGACTGTCTGCCCCGACCATAGCGCGTCGGGCCGGTCAGCCGGATAGCCCCCAAGGGGTCTGGCCGAGGGCTTCGATCACCCTCGTGCCGGAGCAGCGCCACCGCCTGCGCGGCGAGCCCCTCGCCGCGCCCCGTGAAGCCGAGGCCGTCGGTCGTCGTCGCGCGGACGTTGACACGAGTCCGGCTCGACCCCGAGCGCGCTCGCGAGGCGCTCGCGCATCGCCTCGCGATGCGGGGCGACACGCGGCTCCTCGCCGATCACACGCAGTCGGCGTTGACGAGCGCGAACCCCGCCTCGCGGACCTGCCGGTACGCCTCGGCGAGCAGGAGGAGCGAGTCTGCGCCGCGGTAGCGCTCGTCGTCGGAGGGAAACAGCGCCCCGATGTCGGCCGAGGCCCGCCGCGCCGAGCAGCGCGTCCGTCAGCGCGTGCGCGACCACGTCGCCGTCCGAGTGGCCGACGAGACCCCGCGGGTGGTCGATCGTCACACCGCCGAGGACGAGCGGGACGCCTTCGCCGAACGCGTGGGCGTCGACGCCGAGGACCGACTGCGGCAGAGCTCGGCATGCCGCGTCATCACGACGGAGCTAACGCGCCCGGGAGCTCGCGCGAGCGACTCGATCGCGATCGCGCCCTCGGGGGTCGCCTGGAGCCTGCCCCCAGGGCCCGCGGCGCAGATGGACGGCGACGAGCCCGGCCGCCGAGCGCCGGCCGGACGTCGTTGTCGACGCGGTCGCCGACGTATGCGACCTCGGCGGCGGCGACGCCGGCGATGTCGACGAGCCGCTCGAAGAACGCCGCGTCGGGCTTGCGCACGCCGAGGCTGGCCGAGCCCGTGACGACGTCGACCGGCAGCGCGGCCGACCGCGCCCACTCCTCGAGCGCGGCGTTCTGGTTCCCCGCGATCCCGACGAACATGCCCGGCAGCACGGACGCGCTCGAGGCACTCGAGCGCGTCCGGGTACAGGTCGTCGGCTCGAGTACACGACCGAGCCCCATGCGTCCGCGGGTCGCTCGACCCCGAGATGCCGCCAGAGCTCCCAGTGCTCCTCGCCTCGCTCGATCGTCTTGCCGAGCGCCGCCCAGACGACGTGCGGCCCGAGACCCGCCGCGCGCGCGACCGCGCGCCAGTACCGCTCCTCGTCGACGAGCGTCTCGCCGACGTCGAAGAACGACCGCGCGGACGCGTCACGCTGCGTCGGCGGCCAGCAGCCGGGCGACGAGCTCGAGGTCGTCGGCGGTCGTCACCTTGACGAGGCGCGGATCGCCCGCGACCACCGCGATCCGTCCGCCCGCCCGCTCGACGAGCGACGCGCAGTCCGTCGCCCCGGAGAGATCGCCGGCATACGCCGACCGCAGCCGGTCGCGCGACGAACGCCTGCGGTGTCTGGACGACCACGAGCGCGTCGCGGTCGAGCGTCTCGGCGACGAGCCCTCCCTCGACGCGCTTGACGGTGTCGCCCAGCGGAAGGCCGGGAACGACCCCGTCCACGCCCTCGGCGAGCTTCCCGAGAAGCCGCTCGATCACCGCGTCGTCGACGAGCGGCCGCGCGGCGTCGTGGACCAGCACGACGAGCGCATCGTCGGGAACCTCCGCGAGCGCGATTCCGTACGGACTCGGCGCGCGTCGCGCCGCCGGTGACGACCGCCGCGACCTTCGAGGCGACGAGCTCCTCGGCGAGGAGGATCGCCGGCTCCTCCCAGTCGGGAGGCGCGGCCACGACGATCGCGTCGATCCAGTCGGACGTGTCGAGCCGCTCGAGGCTCTCGGCGAGGAGCGGCCGCCCGGCCGAGGCCGACGAACGCCTTCGGACGATCGCCGCCGAGCCGCGAGCCCGTGCCGGCAGCGACGAGCATCGCCCATGCTCCTCCGGCTTCGCCGGAGGAGCTAGATGCGAACACTCACGCTGACAGCGGCCTTCGCCTGGTGCTTTCGCGGAGCGAAAGCGCCGCTGCTAGGCGGTAGCGGTCGCCGCCGTCTTCGGCTTCGCCTTCGCCCGCTTGCCCTTGGCGGGGTTTGCGAGCACCTCCTCGAGCCACTCGTGCGCCTCGTCCTCGTTCATCTCCTTGGCGTACATGAGCTCGGAGGCGAGGATCTTCTTCGCCTTGACGTACATCTGCTTCTCGCCGGTCGAGAGACCCTTCTCGTGATCGCGAAGCGCGAGATTGCGGACGACCTCGGCGAGCTCGAGGATGTCGCCCGTCTTCATCTTGTCCCGGTTGTGCTTGAAGCGCCGGTTCCAGTTCTTCGGCATCTCCGTGGAGCCGCCGAGCAGGACCTTCACGACGACCTCCACCATCTCGAGATCGATGACCCCTCGCAACCCGACCTTGTCGCAGTTGTCGACGGGGACGTTGACCGTCATCTCGTTGTGGAGGATCCTGATCGTCAGGTACTCGCGCTCCTCCCCGAGCACGATCTTGACGTCCTTGGAGACAACCGTCCCCGCGCCGTGATGGGGATACACGACCTTGTCGCCGACATCGAACACGCCTCGAGCCCTCCCGTCGTCCGGTCTTGTGTGCGCCTGACTCACGAAAAGCGCCGGCAATGGAATGCGCCGGCGTGTCACCACATTCTACCGGAAGAAGCGGGCAAGCCTCGGCCTCTGAAGAGACCGCGGGGCTCCGCATCCGAGGGCATCGTCACGCCGCCTCGGCCGCTTCTCGGGACGGCTCGAGCGCCGCGTGCGAGCGCCTGCCGAAGCGTCTCCGCCTCGACGACCCGAGGCGCCCCGTTCCCGCTCGTGCCGTCGGGAGCCACGACGACGCCGATCCCGAGCTTTGCGCACTCCTCGAGGCGTCGCTCCGCCTGCGCCGCCGCCCGCAGCCGGCCGGTCAGGCCGAGCTCGCCGAAGGCAGCGTGGCTCTCGCGCAACGGGACGCCCCGCGCCGCCGACGCGATCGCGAGCGCGACGGCCAGGTCGGCGCCGGGCTCGTCGATCCGGACGCCGCCCGCGACGTTGACGAACACGTCCGCCGCGCCGAGCGGGACGCCGCGCGTGGCGCGCGAGCACCGCGACGATCATCGCGAGACGCTTCGGGATCGACCCCGGTGCCGACCCGGCGCGGCATCGCGAGGTCGGTGCGCGAGACGAGCGCCTGCACCTCGAGCAGGAGCGGCCGCGTCCCCTCGAGCGCGACCGCGACGGCTGCGCCGATCTCGCCGGCCCGCGTGCGCCCGAAGAGCGTGGACGGGTCGGGAACGCCGACGAGGCCGCTCGCCGGTCATCTCGAACACGCCGAGCTCGTTCGTCGAGCCGAAGCGGTTCTTCGACCGCGCGCAGGATCCGGTGGGCGTGGTAGCGGTCGCCCTCGAACTGCAGCACGCAGTCGACGAGGTGCTCGAGGACGCGCGGGCCCGCCACCGCGCCGTCCTTCGTGACGTGACCGACGAGCACGGTCGCCACGCCCGCTTCCCTTCGCCACGCGGAGCAGCCGCGCGGCGGCCTCCCGCACCTGGGCGACCGAGCCGGGCGCCGAGCCGAGCTCGCTCGCGTACAGCGTCTGCACCGAGTCGATCACGCAGACGCGCGGGCGTCTCCCGCTCGAGCGTCGCGCACACCGCCTCGAGCTCCGTCTCGGCGAGGATCGAGACGTCGTCGGCGCCGCCGAGGCGCTCCGCGCGGAGCCGCACCTGCGCGACCGATTCCTCGCCCGTGACGAGCAGCGCCTGCCGGCCGCTCCGCGCGACCGCGCCGAGCGCCGAGAGCAGCAGCGTCGACTTGCCGACGCCCGGCTCCCCGCCGAGCAGGACGAGCGACGCCGGGACGAGCCCTCCACCGAGGACGCGGTCGAGCTCGGGGACGCCGGTCGCGACCCGCGCGGCCTCCTCGACCCGAACGTCGCCGAGGCGCTCGGGAGCGCGCGCGGCGCGCCGCGGCCGGGAGCCCGTCGCGGCCGTGGAGCTCCTCCACGAGCGTGCCGAACGCACCGCAGCCGGGGCAGCTTCCGAGCCAGCGGCCGCTGGTCGCGCCGCACTCGCTACAGGTGAACTGGACGACGACCTTTGCCATGCTGCAATCGTACGCGCCGCGTCGGACGTCGTGCTGCCTGTACTGACAACAAAGCGTCGCAGCACGTCGCGACGACGGCAGCGGCGAGCCTGTCGGCCACGTCGAGACACGCGTCGTGTACGAGCACGTGCAGCTGCCCGTGCTCGAGCCACTGGGCCGACGGCGTGCCCGGTCCCTATCCTGGCGCCGTGGGCCCGATCGACGGCAGCGCCGGTCACGACCACCAGGGGCACGATCACCGCAGGGCGTCGCGCCGCGCGCTCGCGATCGTCCTGGCGCTCACCGTCGGCTTCACGCTCGTCGAGGTCGTCGGCGGCTTCCTGACCGACAGCCTCGCTCTGCTCGCCGACGCGGGCCACATGCTCTCCGACACGTTCGCGATCGGCCTCGCGCTCGTCGGCCCTCGTCCTGGCCCGCGCGCCCGTCGACCCCGCGGCGGAGCTTCGGCTTCCAGCGGGCCGAGATCCTCGCCGCGTTCGTCAACGGCCTGACGCTCGTCCTCGTCAGCGGCTGGATCATCTGGGAGGCGGTCCAGCGGTTCCGCGACCCGCCCGAGTCCTGGCGGGCTGGATGCTGGCGGTCGCGCTCGCAGGGCTCGCCGTCAACGCGGTGTCGGCGACGATCCTCCTGCGGTCGGAGCGGGAGAGCCTGAACGTCGAGGCGGCGCTGCGCCACGTCGTGGCCGACCTGCTCGGCTCGGCCGGCGTGATCGTGGCCGCGGTGATCATCCTGCTGACGGGCTGGACCTCGTCGACCCGCTGGTCTCGCTCGTGATCGCGGCGCTCATCGTGGCGAGCGCCTGGGGCGTGCTGCGCGACTCGACGGCGATCCTGATGGAGGAGACACCGTCCGGCATCGACGCGAGCGCGGTCGCGCAGGCGATCGTCGACGTGCCCGGGGTCACGAACGTCCACGACCTCCACGTGTGGCGGATCACGTCCGGGTTCGACGCGCTCTCCGCGCACGTCCTCGTCGGGCGCGGGGAGGACTGCCACGGCCTCCGGCGCGAGATCGAGCGCGTCCTCGAAGCACGATTCGACATCACGCACACGACGTTGCAGGTCGATCACGACGCCTCCGAGGCGCTGATCGAGCTGCGGCGCTGAAGGCGTTCAGCCTGCGCCCGTCGAGGTGGCCTCGGCCGGCTGCTCGGCCGGTGAGGTCGTCGTGCCGTCCGCCGGAGGAGCCGGCTCGGGCTTCGCCGGCTTCGGCCGCGCTTCGGGCTTCGCCTTCTTCGGCGGCCCCAGCTCGACGATCGCGTTCTGCGGGTCGTAGCGGACGGTGTAGCGCTCGTTCTTCACGAGCTGCGCCCCCTTGAACACCTTCCGCGTGTACTGCACCGTGAACCCGGAGGCCCCGGACGACTGCACCGTGCTGGTGGTCCCGGGCGGAAGCGACGCGTTCCGCGTCGGTGATCGTCCGGGGCGCGGTCCGCGCGTACGGCTCGCCCGTCGTCGTCTCGACACGCCGCCCGAGCTTCCGTGAGTAGAAGCGCACGGTGATCGCGGAGTCGCTCGCGGCGACCTTGATCAGGATCGCCGCCGGCCAGTCGTTCCGGAAGATCAGCTCCGGGCCGCCCCACGACACCGTCGCCTCGCGGCCCATCGGGTAGCGCGAGATGTAGAACTGGTGCGCCTGGTGGGCGACGAGCTTGACGCCCGCGAAGAAGGCGGCGTTGTAGAGCGTCGTCGCGACCTGGCTGATCCCTCCGCCGACCGCGTCCTCGAGCGCGCCCGTCGAAGATCTGCGGCGCCGCGACGAAGCCTCTCTCGACCGTGCGCTTGCCGAGGGCCCCGTTGAGCGAGAACGCCTCGCCCGGCCGGACGATCGTGCCGTCGAGGAGCTGCGCCGCCCGCTGGATGTTGGTGACGCGCGGCTGGCAGCACGAGTAGTAGGTCGTGAACTCCGAGATCGGCTCCCGGATGTCCAGCTTCTCGGCCTCCTCCGTCGTGAGCGCCGGTGCGGGTCTTCGCGAATCGCGCGAGGTGCGTCGTCGACTCGAGGTTCGAGACGAGCGAGCGCCCGATTCGCTCCACGTCCAGGACGCGGCCCGGCCTCGAGGGGACGACGCGAACGCCCTGTTCCCCGACGGCGAACGTGGCGTCGCGGGGGGCGATCTCGAACCTGCCGAGGCGCAGCCTGAGCGACGCCGCGAGACCCGTCGGGTCGAGCGCCACGCCGAGCGTCCCGTCCTCGCGCTCCGTGCGGGCGAGCGCGCGCAGGCGCCGCGGCGTGAGGGTCGACTCCGACGTCGCCGAACCGGACGCGACGCGGGCCGTCGAGCAGCCGCTCGACCCGCGCTGCGGCCGCCTCGGCCTCCGCCGTGGAGACGACCGGTCGCACCGGGACGATCCGGAGCTCGACCCTCGAAGGGAGCGCGCGGAGCGCGCGGCGCAGCGCACCGCGGTCGACGCCGGTCCCGGATCGCGCCTCGACGACCCGGACGGCGTCGTCGCCGACCACGACCCGGGCGTCCCGCCACGGCTCGGCGAACCTCCGGTCGAGGCGGTTCGCCAACCGTGCGGCGGGCACCGGCGCGAGACGGTAGACGAGGTCCACGTCCGGCCCGTCCCGAAGCCCGAGCGCGGGCGAGGACCCGTCCGACGGTGCCTTCCTCGAGCACGGCGTCGATCGCCTCGTCGACGAGCGGCACGGGCACGAAGCTCGTCGCCGCTCGTCGCCGCCAGGCGCCCGTCCGGCCCGACGAGGCGGATGGGGCGCGCGATCCTCGCCTCCGCGGCCCGTTGCACGGCGGCACGAGCCTCCGCCTCGCTCATCCCTCCGACGTCGACGCCGCCGACCGTCGCGCCGCGCGGCAGCACGTCGCGCTCGAGGAACGCGACGACCCCGAACAGCGGCCGCGAGCACGGCGGCGATCCCGAGGGCGCACGCGGCGAGCACGAGCGCCCTTCGAGCGCGGCGGCGAGGTCGGCTCGCGGTCGAGAGGAACGGGCCGGACACGAACCGATGACGGTAGCGAATGCCCGCGGGGGCTCAGGCGAGGCGCTTGACGAACAGCACGCGGTCCTCACCGGGACCGTCGTAGTCGCGCGCCACACGCTCGACCTCGAAGCCGAGCGCCTTGTGGAAGGCCACCGAGGCGTCGTTCGCCGGCGACGTGACGCAGCGCACGCGCGTCCGCCCCTGAGCGCGGGCGTCCTCGAAGAAGCGCTCGTACAGGCGCCGCCCGAGCCCCTCGCCGCGGTGCTCGGGCGCGACCCCGACGAAGTGGACGTAGCTCTCGTCGGGCTCGGTCTGGGAGAGGAACCCGATCAGGAACGCCGCCAGCTGCCCCTCGTCGTCGTCCACCACGTAGCTCGTCCCCTCGAAGTGGACGAAGAAGAGCCGCGGCAGCATCGGAGCCATGTCCCGACCGCCCCACCATGCGTTGACACGCCCGATCACGCGCCCGTAGTCGGCGGGCTCGGCGTGCCTGATCTCCACGCGTGAAGCCTATGCGGTGGGAGGTGGTTGCGGCCGTTAGCCCAGCCAGGCGACGCTCATCGCCTCGATGTGGCGGTGATCCGTGCCGCAGCAGCCGCCGAGCACGCTGAGCCGCGGCAGCCGCTCGCGCAGCGCGACGTACTCGTGTGCGAGCTCCTCGGGGTCTCCCATGTCGAGCTCCTCCGCCTCGTCGAGCTCCGCGTGGCTCAGCCTGGACGCATTCGCCCGGAGACCGCGAATGCGATCCGTCCAGCCGGATCCCGGCTCGAGCACGTCGTAGAAGTGAGACGGATGGGCGCAGTTGACCATGAAGTAGGCAGCCGCCCCTTCGGAGCGCGAGTCGACCTCCTCGATCGCCTCGCGCAGCGACTGGCCGCTCGGCAGCCGGCCGTCGGTCTCGACCGTGAACGAGATCACCGCCGGCAGGCCCGCGGCGCGTGCGGCGAGGACGATGCCGAGCGCCTCGTCCGCGTAGGTCATCGTGATCGCCGTCACGAGATCCGCTCCCGCCTCCGAGAAGGTCCTGATCTGGGCGCCGTGGTACGCGGCCGACTCGTCGGCCGTCATCGTCTCGCCGACGACGTAGCCGTCTCCCCGGGGGCCGATGCACCCCGAGACGACGATCGGCGTCGAGGCGGTCTCCAGCTCGTCCCGCAGCTCGTCCAGCAGCTCCACCGCACGCCGGTTGAGCGCCTCGAGCCTGTGGCCGGAGTGGCCCGATCCGCATCGCCCAGTCCGGGTTCGCGCGCCACGTCGGCGTCTCGAGCACGATCCCGACGCCGCGGGCGAGCGCGACGCGCACGTACGGCTCGAAGTACCGGCGCAGGGCGTCCTCTCCCCCGTCGCGCGTCAGGAGGTCGTACGCCGCGAAGTACGGCAGGTCGTGGCCGTCGTGGAAGATGAGCGTCGTCTCGATGCCCCCGTCCGTCAGGAACGGGACGTCGTCGAGCTGGGGCAGGGCGTCTCGGTAGCGCGGCGCATGCGTCCGCGATGGGGAGCTCATCGGGAAGCGTCCTCCTCGTGGTCCGTGCCGCCCTCCGGGGCGGCATCCAGCCAAGAGGCTACGCCGGGGCCGACGCCCCGGACGTACGGGTTACCGCACTCCTGAGGGTCAGGCCTCGGGCTCGTCCTCGGCCGCCACCGGCTCGTCCGGCGGCACCGTGACGGGCTCCGGCTGGACCTCGCCCTCGATCACGCGCATCTCGACCTTCGGGTCGTCCGGGCCGGGGTCCTCGCGCCGGTCGACGACGATCGTCGAGCCCTCCGAGAGCTCCCGTCCGAGGACGAAGTCCGCGAGCGGGTCCTCGATCAGGCGCTGGATCGCGCGGCGCAGCGGCCGGGCGCCCATCGCCGGGTCGTAGCCCTCCTCGACGAGCAGCTCCTTCGCCTCCTGCGTCAGCTCCACGGTCGCGCCGTGCACCGACATCTGGTCGCGCAGCCGCTTCATCATCAGGTCGACGATCTGGAGGATCTCGCTCTTCTCGAGCTTGTGGAAGACGATGATCTCGTCGATCCGGTTCAGGAGCTCGGGCCGGAAGACCTTCTTCAGCTCTCCCATCACGCGCGACTTCATGTCGTCGTACGAGAGGCCCTGCTCGTCGCCGATCGCGAACCCGAGCGACTGGTTCTTCGAGATCTGCGCGGCGCCGATGTTCGACGTCATGATCACGATCGTGTTCCGGAAGTCGACCTTGCGCCCCTGGGCGTCGGTCAGCTTCCCGTCCTCGAGGATCTGCAGGAGGATGTTGAACACGTCCGGGTGCGCCTTCTCGATCTCGTCGAGGAGGAGCACGGAGTAGGGCTTGCGGCGCACGGCCTCGGTGAGCTGGCCGCCCTCGTCGTAGCCCACGTAGCCCGGGGGCGAGCCGACGAGCCGGGACACGGAGTGCTTCTCCATGTACTCCGACATGTCGACCTGGATCATCGCGTCCTCGTCGCCGAAGAGGAACTCGGCGAGCGTCCGCGCGAGCTCGGTCTTCCCCACGCCCGAGGGGCCGAGGAAGATGAACGAGCCGGTCGGGCGCTTCGGGTCCTTGATCCCGGCGCGCGCGCGGCGGATCGCCTTCGAGACGGCGACGATCGCCGCCTCCTGGCCGATGACCCGCTTGTGGAGCTCCTCCTCCATGCGGACGAGCTTCTGCGACTCGGCCTCGGTGAGCTTGAAGACCGGGATCCCCGTCCACATCGAGACGATGTCGGCGATCTCGTCCTCGCCGATCTCCGGCTGCTCCTCGTCGGCCTCGTTGCGCCAGCGCTCCTCGAGCTCCTTCTTCTTCTGCGAGAGCTTGCGCTCCTTGTCGCGCAGCGACGCGGCCTTCTCGAACTCCTGCGCCTCGATCGCCGCCTCCTTGTCGGAGCGGACGGTCTCGATCTCCTCCTCGAGCTCGCGGTAGCGCGGCGGCGCCGACATCGTCCGGATCCGGACGCGCGAGCCGGCCTCGTCGATCAGGTCGATCGCCTTGTCGGGGAGGTGGCGGTCCTGGATGTAGCGGTCGGCGAGCACCGCGGACGCGTGCAGGGCCTCGTCGGTGATCTTCACGCGGTGGTGCGCCTCGTAGCGGTCGCGCAGGCCGCGGAGGATCTGCACGGTCTCGTCGATCGTGGGCTCCTCGACGCGCACCTGCTGGAAGCGCCGCTCGAGGGCCGCGTCGCGCTCCAGGTACTTGCGGTACTCGTCGAGCGTCGTCGCGCCGATCGTCTGCAGCTCGCCGCGGGCGAGCGCCGGCTTGAGGATCGAGGCTGCGTCGATGGCGCCCTCGGCGGCACCCGCGCCGACGAGGTTGTGGAGCTCGTCGATGAACAGGATGATGTCGCCGCGCTGGGTGATCTCCTTCATCACCTTCTTCAGGCGCTCCTCGAACTCGCCCCTGTACTTCGAGCCCGCGACGAGCGCGGCGAGGTCGAGCGTGTAGATCTGCTTGTTCTTCAGGAGCTCGGGGACCTGGTTCGCGGCGATGCGCGCGGCGAGGCCCTCGACGACGGCGGTCTTGCCGACGCCCGGCTCGCCGATCAGCACCGGGTTGTTCTTCTGGCGGCGCGAGAGGATCTGCATCACGCGCTCGATCTCCGTCTGGCGGCCGACCACGGGGTCGAGCTTGCCCTCGGTTGCCTGCTTCGTCAGGTTGCGGCCGAACTGGTCGAGGAGCTTCGAGTTCTTGGCCTTCTCGCCCTGGGCCGCTCCACCGGGCTGCCCCGACTGGCGGCGGCCGGGACCGGAGAGCATCCGGATGATCTCGTTGCGGATCTTCTCGGCGTCCGCGTCGAAGTCGAGCAGGATGCGCGCGGCGACGCCCTCGTTCTCGCGCACCAGTCCCAGCAGGATGTGCTCCGTGCCGATGTAGTTGTGCCCCAGCGAGAGGGCCTCGCGCAGCGCGAGCTCGAGCACCTTCTTCGCGCGCGGCGTGAACGGGATCTGGCCGGTCGTGACCTCGTCGCCCTGGCCGACGATGCGCGCGACCTGGGCGCGCACCTCTTCCACGGTGATGTCGAGCTGTTCGAGCACGCGCGCGGCGAGGCCCTCCTCCTCGCGCAGCAACCCGAGCAGGATGTGCTCCGTGCCGATGTAGTTGTGCTTGAGAGCGCGAGCCTCGTCCTGTGCGAGGACGACCACCTGCCTTGCCCGTTCAGTGAATCGCTCGAACACGGCTGCCTCGACCCTCCTTTCCGCGTGATCCGGAGTCTGCGGTGCCGCCGGCTCCGGGTCGAAGGCTTCCCTGATCGTACCCGACGCCTGGGCGCTCGCCGACCCGGGGCTCCGACACGGCGAGGCTGTAGCCTTGCGCCTCTGTCGTACGGAGAGGGGTGGGGCACAGGATGAGGATCCTGATCACCGGCTCGTCGGGCCAGATCGGCACGAATCTCGCGCTGCGGCTGCTGCGCGACGGCCATCAGGTCTTCGGGATCGACAAGCGGCTGAACACGTGGACCGACGAGTTCCCGTACCTGCTCCAGGACCTCGCCGGCCACTACGCGCCGTTTCCCGGCGGCATCAACGGCGTGGAGTACCCGGAGGCCGACCTCGTCGTGCACCTCGCGGCGCACGCGAAGGTGCACCAGCTCGTCCGCGAGCCGCATCGCGCGCTCGAGAACGCGATGATGACGTTCAACGTCCTCGAGTACGCGCGGCAGGGGAACATCCCGATCGTCTTCTCCTCGAGCCGCGAGGTCTACGGCGACGTGCACCGGTTCGAGGGGTACAACGAGCAGGTCGCCGACTTCGCCTACACGGAGAGCACGTACTCCGCGTCGAAGATCGCGGGCGAGGCGTTCATCTACTCGTACGCGCGCTGCTACGACCTGCCGTACCTCGTGTTCCGGTTCTCGAACGTGTACGGCAGGTACGACAACGACCTCGAGCGGATGGTCCGCGTGATCCCCCTCTTCATCCACTCGATGCTCCGCGACGAGCCGATCACGATCTACGGCGGCCGCGACAAGACCCTGGACTTCACGTACGTCGACGACTGCGTGGACGGGATCACCCGGGGCATCGAGGCGCTCGCCGAGGGGCGGGTCGTCAACCAGACGATCAACCTCGCCTACGGCGAGGGCAACACGCTCGTCCACTGCGCGGAGCGGATCGCCGCCGAGCTCGGGACCGAGCCGCGCGTGACGCTCGCTCCCTCGCTGCTCGGCGAGGTGACCCACTACGTCGCCGATCTCACGAAGGCGCGCGAGCTGCTCGGCTACGACCCCTCGGTGCCGCTCGACGACGGGATCGCGCCGGGCGGTGGCGTGGTTCCGCGAGCACCGCGCAGCCCATCCCGAGGAGGACGCGTCCGTCCGGGCCGACCACGAGGGCGTCCTCGGGGCAGGGGGCGCGTGGAAGAGCGCGAGCGCGGCCGCGTCGTAGGTCGGCCGTCAGGCAGCCCGGGAACGGCCGGAGCGGACGCCGTCGCGGAGCAGTTGCTCGAAGCCGGATGCGGGCAGCGGCCTGGCGAAGCGGAAGCCCTGCCCTTCCCGCACGCCGAGGCGGCGGAGCTCCGCCAGCTGATCCTCGTTCTCGATCCCCTCGGCGACGAGCGAGAGGCCGAGCGCCCGCCCGAGATCGACGATCGCCTCGACGAGCGGGACCGCTCCCCGCGAGGCGCCGATGCGCATCACGGACGTCCGGTCGAGCTTCAGCCCGTCGAAGGGGAGCGCGTCGAGCATCGCGAGCGACGAGTACCCGGTGCCGAAGTCGTCGAGAACGAGGCCGACTCCCATCGATCGAAGAGCGTCGAGCATCCGCGAGGCGGCCTCCGGATCGTGGACGACGGCGGCCTCCGTGATCTCGAGCACGAGCGCCCGGGCCTCGAGGTCGGCGTCCGCGAGCGCCGACTCGACCTCCTGCACGAAATCGGCTGCCTGGAGCTGACGCGCGGAGACGTTGACGCTGACGAGCAGGTTGCGGGCGGCCGGCTCGGAGGCGCGCCAGCACGCGAGCTGTCGGCATGCCTCCTGGAGCACCCAACGCCCGAGAGGGACGATGAGCCCGCTCTCCTCGGCGATCGGGACGAACTCGCCCGGCGCCACGATGCCGCGCGTCGGATGCTGCCACCGCAGCAGCGCCTCCGCACCCACCACGGCGCCCGTCTGGAGATCGACGACGGGCTGGTAGTGGAGCACGAACTCCTCGTCGATCCTGGCACGACGCAGCTCGCTCAGCAACGAGAGCCGGTGCCCGAGGGCGTCGTCCAGTCGACCGGTCGTAGAGGACGGACTGCGCCTTGCCGTTCGCCTTGGCGCGGTACATCGCCAGGTCTGCCTGCCGGAAGAGGCCGTCGACGTCGTCGCCGACGGCGATGCCGATGCTCGCGGTGACGAAGATCTCGACGCCGGCGATCTGCGTCGGTACGCGCAGCGCCTCGGCGACGCCTCGCACGGTCCTGCCTGCCTCCTCTACCGGGTCGGTCGATTCGACGAGTACCGCGAACTCGTCCCCGCCGATGCGCGCGACCGTCACGGTCGGGGGAAGCGCCACGCGGAGCCTCGATCCGACGTCCCGCAGCACCGCGTCGGCATCGACGTGACCGAATCGGTCGTTCACCGCCTTGAAGTCGTCGATGTCGAGGATCAGCACGGCGACACCCGAGTCGCCGCCTGCCGTCCTCGCGATCGCCTCCTCGGCTCTCTGCTTGAAGAGGGCCCGGTTCGGCAGGCCCGTCAGATGGTCGTGGTAGGCCTGGTAGCGAAGGAGCTCCTCCGCCTCTTGCTTTCCCGTGATGTCGAGGAAGTAGCCCTGCAGCGCCAGCGGCTCCCCGGACGGCCCCGGAATCGTCCGGGCCTCGTCGTGGATCCAGACGACGCGGCCGTCGCGGGCGATCACGCGATACTCCAGCGACAGCCCGTCGCCGTGGTGCGCGCGACGGTGCGCGTCGAGCACGCGCTCCCGGTCGTCGGGGTGCAGCATCCGTACGAAGAGCTCGCGATCCTGCGTCCACTCGGCTCGGCGAGTATCCGAGCATCGCCTCGACCTGCGGGCTCGAGTAGATATTGGAGCTTGCGTCGTCGATCGCGTCGATGTAGACGACGAGAGGAAGCTGCTCGACGAGTGTCCGGAACTGCTCCTCGGCCGCCCGCAACCTCTCCTCGCTGCGTCTTCGGTCGCTGATGTCGCGGATCGAAGCGGTGAAGATCGGTGGCCCGGGAAGCTCGAGCCGTGTGACGGCGACCTCGACGGGGAACTCGTCGCCCTCCGCGTTCCGGGCGATGACCTCGACGCGCCTGCCCACGAGGGCACCGCCACCGTCCACCGGTGGGCCGTCGACCCAGCGCGCGAGCCCGCGCCGGTGGGCCTCCCGGCTCGCGGCGGGAACGATCAGCTCGGCGAGCTCGCGCCCGAGCGCATCCTCCCGGGCGTACCCGAAGAGGCGTTCCGCGGCACGGTTGAACTCCATCACACGTCCGCGGTGGTCGATCGTCACGACGCCGTCGAGGGCGGCCCTGAGCACCGCGCTCGCGTGAGCCTCGGCAAAGCCGCCGTTCTGTCGGCGGCGGTCGACGAGGGAAGGACGCCGATCATCGGCACGGTGCGCCGCCACCATCCTTGTATCGTCGCGGCCGTCGTGCGCGGACGACCCCTCGTGCGGGGTACCCCGTTTCGGGGCGCCGTCAGCCTCTGCCCGGAGAACGGCCGCAGCCCGTGCCCCGGAGACGGCCGCAGCGCGGGGAAGAGCACGACGTCCCGGATCGACTCCTTTCCCGTGAGGAGCATCACGAAGCGGTCGATCCCGAACCCGAGCCCGCCCGTCGGAGGCATGCCGTAGGAGAGCGCCTCGACGTAGTCCGGGTCGCCGCGCTCGCCCTCGACCTGCTCGGACTGCTGGTCGAACGCGCGCCTGCTGCATCGCGGCCTCGTTGATCTCCGTGAACGCGTTCCCGAGCTCCATCCCGCCGGCGAAGTACTCGAAGCGCTCGGTGAGCCGCGGATCGTCGTCGGTCGGGCGGGCGAACGGCGACAGCTCGACCGGGTAGTCGTGGACGATCGTCGGCTGGATCAGCCCCGGCTCGACGTAGTGCGAGAAGGCGTGGTCGACGAGCTGCGTCCAGTCCCTGTCCGCGTCGGTGTCGACGCCGCGCTCGGTCGAGCCGCGCCCTGAGCTCGTCCGCGTCGCGCGTCCAGAGCTCGTGGCCCTCGAGCGCCTCGACGAACCGCACGCGCTCCCACGGGCCGCGAGGTCGAGCTCGTGGCCGCGGAACGTCACGGCGGTCGTCCCGAGGACCTCGCGCGCGACCCGCTCGACGAGCTGCTCGATCCGCTCCATCGTGTCGCGGTAGTCGGCGTAGGCCTCGTACCACTCGAGCATCGTGAACTCGGGGTTGTGCTTGAACGAGACGCCCTCGTTGCGGAAGTCCTTGCCGATCTCGTACACGCGCTCGAGGCCGCCGACGATCAGCCGCTTGAGGTACAGCTCGGTCGCGATACGGAGGTAGAGGTCGGCGTCGAGCTCGTTGTGGTGGGTCGTGAACGGACGCGCGAAGGCGCCGCCGTAGCGCGGCTGCAGGACCGGCGTCTCGACCTCGACGAACCCCCATTCGTCGAGCGCCCGCCGGATCGACGTGACCACGCGCGCGCGGGTCACGAAGATCGTCACGCGTCTCCTCGTTCATCAGCAGGTCGAGGTAGCGCTTTCGGTAGCGCAGCTCGACGTCGGTGAGACCGTGGAACGTGTCCGGGAGCGGCTGTGTGTTGCGCGCGAGCACCTCGACGCTCTCGGCGAGCACCGACGGCTCGCCGCGGCGCGACTTCGCCGGCCGGCCGACGACGCCGACGACGTCTCCGAGGTGCACGTCGACGTCGCCGGTCACCGCGACGTCGCAGATCACCTGGATGCGGCCGGAGCGGTCGACGAGGTCGAGGAAGACGAGCTTGCCCATTCCCCGCCGCGCCATCGCCCGGCCCGCCAGGCGGCGCGTCTCGCCGATCTCGCCGCCGTTCTCGAGCGGCTCGGCCTCGGCGCGGACGGCGGCGACCTCGTCCCTGTCGGGAAAGCGCTTCGGTGCAGGCGGCTCGGCCACGCGGCGGATCGTACGCTTCGACTCGTGGGACGGCCCTTCGGCGTCGGCCTTGCGGTCGCGGACACGCGGTGCCGTCCAGGATCTCGGCAGAGCCGCGGCAGGAGGCAGGCTGTCCGACGGAAGTCGGACACCGCGCGGCGGGCGGTCAGGCCGCCTTGATCTCCATGATCTTGAACTTGACGACCGAGCCGCGGGGCGTCGTGACCTCGACGGTCTCGCCCTTCTTGTGGCCCATGATCGCCTTGCCGACGGGCGACTCGTTCGAGAGCTTGCGCTCGGCCGGGTTCGCCTCGGCGGAGCCGACGATGTGGTACTCGATCGTCTCCTTCGCGTCGACGTCGCGCAGCCGGACGACCGAGCCGACCGAGACGACGCTCGTGTCGACGTCGGCGGTGTCGATCACGCGCGCGTGGGCCAGCCGCTCCTCGAGCTGCGCGATCTTGTGCTCGAGCATCGCCTGCTCGTTCTTCGCGTCGTCGTACTCCGCGTTCTCGGCGATGTCCCCGAACTCGCGCGCGGTCCGGATCCGCTCGGCGATCTCCCGCCGCCGGTCGGTGCGCAGGACGTCGAGCTCGTGCTTGAGGGAGTCGTAGCCCTCCGGGGTGAGGATCACGTCCTTCAGAGAGAGACCTCCGGGTGGTCGCCAGAACGAGAACGAGGCGCGATCCGCGCCACGCGGACGCGCATCCTAGCGACGGAGGCCGTGGTTTGGCAACCCCACGCACGAGAGGGCGGTGCCGGGACCTACGTCTACCATTTCCCGGTGATGGTCGACCTCCGCGAGCCCTGGTCGATCGGGCCGGTGGAGATCCCCACCCGGCTCGTCCTCGCGCCGATGGCGGGCGTCAGCGTGCAGGCGTTCCGCCGACAGGGCCGCCGGTTCGGCGCGGGGCTCGTCTGCTCCGAGATGGTCAGCTGCGCGGGAATCGAGCACCGCAACGAGCGGACCCTCGGGTATCTGCGCGTCGCCGCGGACGAGCATCCGCTCGCCATCCAGCTCTTCGGCTCGGAGCCCGGGACGATGGCCGAGGCTGCGCGCATGGTCGAGGCGGCGGGCGCCGATCTCGTCGACCTCAACTTCGGCTGCCCCGTGCGGAAGGTGACGAAGACCGGCGCAGGCGCGACGTTGCTGGACGACCCGGATCGCGCCGCGCGCATCGTTTCCGCGATTGCCGACGCGGTCGAGCTGCCCGTGACCGTGAAGCTCCGCCGCGGCCTCCGCAACGGCTCGCGCGACTGCCTGGTCGTCGGCCCGCGGCTCGTCGACGCCGGCGCGGCCTCGCTGACGCTCCACCCTCGCTCCGCACAGCAGATGTACACGGGCACGGCCGACCACGAGCTCACCGCAGAGCTCGTCTCGCTGGTCGACGTCCCGGTCGTCGCCTCCGGCGACATCGTCTCGCGCGCACGCGCGCAGTCCGTCCTCGCGACGACCGGCGCGGCCGCCGTGATGGTGGGCCGGGCGGCGCAGGGCAATCCCTGGGTGCTCGAGGAGATCGTGGACGGCGAGGGGCGCGAGCCGACGCGCGAGGAGGTCGTCGCGGAGCTCGTGCTCTTCGTCCGCGAGACGGTCCGTGAGCTCGGTGAACGCCGTGCGAGCGGCTTCCTGAAGAAGTTCTACGGCTGGTACCTCGGCCGCGGCCGGTTCCCGCGTCCGTTCAAGCAGGAGCTCGTGACGCTCGACTCGACCGAGGAGGTCGAGCGGCGCCTGATCGCCGCCGCTCCCGGCGCGATCGAGCTGATCGAGCGGCTCGAGGCGGAGATCCCCTCGGGCGACGACGTGACGCTCGAGCTCCCGATCTCCGATCTACGGCGGCGGCTGAGGCCCTGGCTGAAGAGAGGGTGTTGCGACCGCGACAGCCTGACGCCGAAGGCGGCGGCCTTCAGGGATCTGCCCCGCCCGAAGGGCGGGGATCCGAGCGGCAGGATCCCGCTCCTGCGGGATCCTGCTCGCGAACAAGCCTCAGTGCGAGCGGCCGGCCGTCGCCGCGAGCGCGCCGAGGCCGACGAAGATCGTCCCCGACACGTAGCGCTGGACCCGCAGGAACGTCCGGCTCCGCCGGAGCACCGCGCCGGCCGTCCCGGCCACGAGCGCCCAGAGGAGGTCGCTCGAGAGCGCGATCACGACGAAGATCGCCGCCGAGCAGGGCCAGCTGGCCGCGCGTCGACTCGTGGGGGTCGACGAACTGCGGCAGGAACGCGAGGAAGAAGAGCGCGGTCTTCGGATTGAGGACGTTCACGACGACGCCCTGGCGGTAGGTGCGTCCGAGCGTCCTCTCCGCGGCCCTTCCGCCGATCCTGTCGTCCGCGCTCAAGAGCGTCCGGATCCCGAGCCAGATGAGGTACGCCGCCCCGATGAGCTTCACCGCGGTGAACGCCTCGGCGGAGGCCGCCAGGAGCGCGGACAGGCCGATCACCGCCGCCAGCACGTGCACGCAGCCCGCCGCTCGCGACCCCGAAGGCGGAGACGACACCGGCCCTCCGTCCGCCGTGGACGCTCTGCGCGACGATGTACAGCACCGCGGGGCCTGGCACGACGGCGAGCGCGAGCGACGCGAGGGCGAAGACCGCGAGCGTGCCCGGGTCGGGGATCACGCGTTCAGCTCCCAGACGAGCCGGAGCCCCTCGAGCGTGAGGAACGGGTCGACGTGCTCGATCGTCGAGCTGTGCGGCGCCACGAGCTCCGCGAGCCCGCCCGTGGCGACGACCGGGGCCGTCCGGCGACTCGAGCTCGCCACGGATGCGCGCGACGATCCCGTCGACCTGGCCGGCGGCGCCGTAGACGAGCCCGCTCTGCAGGCCGCCGACGGTCGTCTTCCCGATCACGGTCGCCGGCTCGACGAAGTCGACGTTGACGAGCCGCGCGGCGCGCGCGAAGAGCGCCTCCATCGAGATCTCGATCCCGGGGGCGAGCACGCCGCCGACGTACTCCCCCTGCGGGAGAGACGACGTCGAAGTTCGTCGACGTGCCGAAGTCGACGACGATCGCCGGCGCCCCGTAGCGCGCCCGGGCGGCGACGGCGTTGACGATCCGGTCCGGGCCGACCTCGCGCGGGTCGTCGTACCTGATCGGGATCCCCGTCTTGACCCCCGGGCCCACCACGAGCAGCGTGGCGTGCGCCCAGCGCTCGGCGAGGCGCTGCCACTCGCGCGCCAGGGTCGGAACGGTCGTCGAGAGGCAGATGCCGTCGACGGCGTCCGGGTCGAGCAGCCCGCCGAGGAGGACGCCGAGCTCGTCACCGGTCCGCGTCGCGGTCGGTCGCGATGCGCCAGTTCTCCGAGAGCTCTCCGTCCTCGTAGAGGCCGAGCACCGTCTGGGTGTTGCCGACGTCGACTGCGAGCAGCATTCCCGGACGCTCGACGGCAGCGCCGAGCGCCGACCTAGAACGTTTCCTCGTCGTCGGAGCGGTGCGCCTCGCCGAGCCGCTCGGCGAGCGCCTCGGCCGTGAGCCGCGGCTCGTCTCCCTCGCCGCGCAGCTCCTCGACCGTCACGTCGCCGGACGTGTAGACCTCGGCGCGCGGGATGATCCGGGTCGGCCGGTTCTTGTCCCACACCCAGACGTCCTCCATCTGCGCGTGGAAGAACGGGTAGCTCGCCTGCGGCACGACCTTGAGGTCGAGCTTGTTGCAGAGGTACGTCGCGTCCTGCGTGAGGACGCAGTAGCGGAAGAGCGGGAACACGGCCGTGTACTCCCGCTTGAGCTGCAGCTCGAGCTCGGCCTCGAACTCGTCCAGCTCGTCCAGGTGGCTCATGCGCAGAGTGTATCCCCGGCACCCCGGCGTGACGGGGAGGGCACGGGACATTCCTCTCGCCGAAGGCTCACTGCCGGCGCGCAGACGTCACGGGGACACGATCTCCGCGGCCGATCCCCGGTGGTCGTCCTCGTCGAGCGCTGCGAGCAGCTCCGAGGCGGAGCCGCGCCCCGGGACGACGGCGTCCGGCGCGAGCTCGACGAGAGGCTCGAGCGCGAAGCGGCGCTCGTGGAGGCGGGGATGCGGGAGCGTGAGACCCGGCTCGTCGACCGACAGGTCCTCGTAGAGCAGCAGGTCGAGGTCGATCGTCCGCGGGCCCCACCGCTCGCCGTCGCGTCGACGGCCGAGCCGGCGCTCGACGTCGAGGAGGAGCGTCGAGCAGCGCTCGCGGCGCGAGGTCGGTCTCGAGCGCGAGCGCGCCGTTCAGGTACGAGGGCTGCTCGACGGGCCCCCAGGGCTCCGTCTCGCGGAGCGAGGAGACTCCGACGACGACCACGTCCGGCGACGAGCCCACGAGCTCGACCGCCCGCCGGATCGTCGCCTCGCGGTCGCCGAGGTTCGCCCCGAGGCCGACGTACGCCCGCACGCCCCCGACGGTAGCCGCTCCGACCCTCGGGCACGTAACGGCGCCTTAATCGGATTCGCACCACTTCCACATCCGCCTCGGCGAGGATCCACTATCCCTCGATTCCGCGACTCCTCGACGATCCCGTGATCTCCTCGACCCGTCTCCTCCTCGCCCTCCCCGTCGCCGCACTCGCCCTGGCGGGCGCCTCGTCGGCGGCCCCCGCGCCCGCCGACGCCGGCCGGGCGACGATCGTCCGGCTGAGCGCCGGTGCCGCCGCCACGGAATCGGTCGCGCTCGCACGTGCAGGCGCGCAGGAGGTCGACGCACAGCTTCACCTCTGGCGCCTCGACCCCGGCGCTCGCGGCGGCGCTGGTGCCCGGGCTGCGCGCACGCGGTGCACTGCTGTTCGCGCAGGCCGAGCGGACGTACCGCGTCGCAGCGACCACCGACACGGCGGATCCCTCTGCAGGCCGACGAGTGGTGGCTCTCGCAGATCGGCGTCGACGGACTCACGCCGCCGGGCCCGGCGTCCCGGTCAGCCTCGTCGACTCCGGCCTCGACTTCTCCCACCCCGAGTTCGCCGGCCGTGCCGACACGACCGCGCTCAACGCGCAGGAGCCGGCGACGCATCGGCGGCGAGCACGGCACGTCGGTCGCCTCCGTCATCGGTGCGCCGCAGAACGGCGTCGGCCTGGTCGGGATCTACCCGCGAGCGGTGCTGCGCTCGTGGGACGCCGCGAATGGCGACGGCACGCAGCTCGAGTCGAGCGAGATCGCCGCAGGCATCCTCGCGGCCGCCCGGGCCGGCCGTGGAGTCATCAACCTGAGCCTCGGCTCCGACTCGCCCGACCTGTCGATCGAGCTCGCCGTCGAGCCAGGCGGTCGCGCTGGGGTCGCTCGTCGTCGCAGCATCCGGGAACGACGGCGACCGGGGCAGCCCGCTGGGCTACCCGGCCGCGTTCCCACACGTCACCACCGTCGCCGCCACCGACCGGTCGGCGCGGTCGCGCCGTTCTCGAGCCGGTCGTCGTACGTCGACCTCGCGGCGCCGGGCGACGACATCATCGTCGCGAGCGCCCTCGGGAACGAACTGGCGCACGGCCTCCGGCACGAGCTTCTCCTCGCCGCTCGTCGCGGGCGCCGCCGCGTGGATCTGGACGGCGCGGCCCGAGCTCACGGCGGGCCAGGTGGCGGAGATCCTCCGCCGCTCCGCGCCGGGACATCGGCACGCCGGGTCGCGACTCGGCATCCGGCTTCGGGATGCTGAACGTCGCCGCCGCGCTCGCGCTGCCCGCGCCGATCCGCGACCCGTACGAGCCGAACGACGACGTCGACGAGGCCGATCCGAACGGCGACCGCTACGTGACGCAAGGCGCCGTCGCTCACGACGCCGACGAAGCGCTCGGCGCGCATCTCCGCCAGGATCGACCGCTACGAGGACCCGCGAGACGTCTACCGGGTCTGGCTCCCCGCCGCGAGCACCTTCACGGCGACGCTCACCGCGACCGACGCGACGGCGACCTCGCGCTGTACGCCGCCACGCGCCAGGAGCGTCGTGGGCCGCTTCGCCACCGACGGCCGGCTCGCGACCGCGACGACGAAGGGGACGGCGCGAGCGGCTCGTGTACAGGAACGCGAAGCGCGGGCGCTGGGCGTACGTCGCGGTCAGGCCCGGAACGGGAGCGCTGGACGCGACCTACTCGCTCCGGCTCACGAGCGCGGCCGCGAAGCCGCTAGACGAGCCGCTCGACGACCACCGCCGCGTGCTCGACGGAGCGCGGCAGGACGACGTCGGGCTTCCGGACGCGGACACGCACGCGTGTGACCGGGATAGCCGTCGACGAGGGCGTCGGCGACGCGCCGCCGCGAGCGCCTCGAGGAGGTGATAGGCGCGCCCCTCTGCGACGTCCACGACGGTCGCCACGACATCCCGGTAGTCGACGGCGTCCTCGATGCGGTCGGTCGACGCCGCGCTCGTGTCGGCGAGGTCGAGCTCGAGGTCGACGAGGAACCGCTGACCCTCGCGCCGCTCGTGCTCCAGCACGCCGTGGAACGCGTGGAGCTCGATGCCCTGCAGCTCGATCGTCACGCGGGCAACGTACCCCGCTCCACGGCGGCGGCGGCCGCGAGTGCCTCGACGTGGGAGCGCACGTCGTGCACGCGGAACAGCGTCGCGCCTCTGTCGAAGGCGGCGACGGCGGCGCCGACCGAGGAGGCGTCGGTGCCGACGCGGGCGTCCGGCCCGGCGACGACGCGTGCGAGCGTCGACTTGCGCGAGAGGCCGACCAGCACGGGCCGGCCGATCGCGACGATCCGGTCGAGCCGCCGCACGAGCTCGAGGTTCTGGTCGGGCGTCTTCCCGAAGCCGATCCCCGGATCGAGGCAGACTCTCTCCTCCGCGATCCCCGCGGCCACCGCGAAGGCGAGTCGCTCCTCGAGGAACGCGGCCACCTCGGAGACGACGTCGCCGTAGTGCGGCGCGACCTGCATCGTGCGAGGCTCCCCCTGCATGTGCATCAGGCAGAGCTCGACGCCCGCCTCGGAGACCACGCCGGCGAGCTCCGGGTCGCGCGCGCAGCGCGCTGATGTCGTTGACCATGGTCGCGCCGAGGGCGACCGCCCTGCGCGCGACGTCCGCACGCGACGTGTCGATCGAGAACGGACTGCCCGCGAGCCCTTCCAGCACCGGAACCACACGGCGGAGCTCCTCGTCGACGGTCACGGCCTCGGCGCCCGGACGCGTCGACTCGCCGCCGACGTCGACCAGCGCCGCGCCGTCGGCCAGCATCCGCCGCGCCGCCCCGACTGCGTCGGCAGCCGACGCGTACGTCCCGCCGTCCGAGAAGCTGTCGGGCGTGACGTTGACGATCCCCATCACCGTGGGGCGCGGCCAACGATTCGTCGACCGTGGCTCGTCTCATCGGACATGGACGCTAACGCGCGCGCGGCGGGGCGGGTCGGCCGGGCGGACCCTCGGGTCGTCGGCGTGGCGGTCGTCGCCCTCGTCGCGGTGGTCGCGGTCGCCTCCAGCGGCTCGGCGCCCAGCGGGAGCATCGAGGCGCACCGGCCCTCGGAGGGCCTGCTCGACGCCGTGCTCAGCCTGTTCGTCGTCGCGATGGTGGTGTGCACGGTCCTCGTCGCGGTGATGCTCTCGTTCTTCGGCCGTTACACGCGCCGACGGCCCCGAGCGGAAGCGCCGCAGCCCCGTGCGATCGGTGATCACGTTCGTGGTCACGGTGGCGCTGTTCGCCCTGATCGCGCGCGGGCTCGTCGGGAGCGGGGGCTCGCGGCTCCGCTCCCTCGGTCGCTCCCAGGACGCTCCCGGCGCGGGATCCGGCGACGGCTCTTCCCCCCGCTACGAGCCCGAGTTCGCCGTCTGGCCCGTGGTCGGCGTCACCGTTCTCGCGGGCCTCGCGGCGCTCGCCTGGTGGCTCTCCGTCCGAGGTAGCCGCTCGGCGCGGACGCCGGCGCAGGCGACGCCCCGGGAGGCGCTCGCGGACGTGCTCGCGATCACGCTCGACGACCTCCGTGCCGAGCAGGACCCTCGGCGGGCCGTGATCGGTGCGTATGCCCGCATGGAACGGGCACTCGCCGCCTCCGGGCTGCCCCGGGGGCCGTCCGAGGCGCCGGAGGAGTACCTGGGGCGCGTGCTCCACGAGATCGCCGTGTCACCCCGGGCGGCGGGAAGGCTCACGGCTCTCTTCGCGTGGGCCCGCTTCTCGGGGCACGATGTGCGTCCCGAGATGAAGGACGAGGCGATCGACGTGCTCGAGCGGGTGCAGGACGAGATCGCGGCGGCCGACGCCGCGCGCGAGGCCGAGCTGGCCGGGGCGGCCGCGTGAGCCGGGTCGATCGCACCATCGCCGCGGGCGTGATGGCGAGCTTCTGGGCGGTCGTCGCGCTGATCGGCGCACCCGAGCACGCCGCGCTGATCGGGCACGTGTGGCTCGCGGTCGTGCTCGCGCTCGCGCTCGGCGCTCGCGATCGGACGGCTGCGGCACGCCGTCCCGAGGCGCGCGTCACGCTTCGACGCGGCATTTGCTCCTGCCGTCCCGGCCCGCGCCCGGCCCGCGACCCTTGCCCGCGTGGAGCGTGAGGTCGCGCTCGCGGCGGGGACGGCGTTCGACGTCCATTTCCGCCTCCGACCGCTCCTCCTCACGATCTCGACAGGTCTCCTGCTCCGGCGCGGGGTCGACCTGGAGCGCCGCCCCGACCGGGCGGAGGAGCTGCTCGGCCCGACCGTCTGGGAGCTCGTGCGGCCCGATCGCCCGGCCCCGTCCGACCGCACGGCGCCCGGGATCCCCATCGCGTCGGTCGAGCGCGCGGTCGACGACCTGGAACGGCTCGCGTGGAGCTGAACGAGCTCGCCGACCAGGGCGCCGCGATCCTGGACGAGGTCGAGCGGGCGATCGTCGGCAAGCGCGACCGGCTCGAGCTGATCCTCGCCGGGATGCTCGCCGACGGCCACGTCCTCCTCGAGGATGTCCCGGGGCTCGCGAAGACGCTCACGGCGCGGTCGTTCGCGGACGTCACCGGGCTCCGTTTCTCCCGGGTCCAGTTCACCCCGGACCTGCTGCCGTCCGACGTGACGGGCTCGTCCATCTGGAACCAGCGGGACGCGGCATTCGAGTTCCGGGCCGGCCCGATCTTCACGAACATCCTGCTGGCGGACGAGATCAACCGGGCGCCGCCGAAGACGCAGGCTGCGCTGCTCGAGGCGATGCAGGAGCGGCAGGTGTCGATCGACGGGGTCACGCATGCGCTCGAGCGCCCGTTCCTCGTGCTCGCGACGCAGAACCCGATCGAGTACGAGGGCACGTATCCGCTCCCGGAGGCACGACGCTGTCGAGCTGGCTGGTCAGCGGCAGCGGCATCGTGCTGAGCGAAGGCATCGTGCTCAGCGAGGGCATCGTGCTGAGCGAGGGCATCGTGTTGAGCGAGGGCATCGTGTTGAGCGAAGGCATCGTGCTCAGCGAAGGCATCGTGCTGAGCGAAGGCCTGGTGCTCAGTGAGGGCCTGGTGCTCAGCGAAGGCCTGGTGTTGGGCGAGCCATGAGCGGCAGCCCAGCACCCGGCTGAAGAACGCCGCGCAGCGACCGCTGCGCCACAAGAAAGGCCGGCGAGCCCGCATCGGGTGTGCCGGCCTTCGCTGTTGGGGTGATGACCAGCCACGCGGGCGACACGAACCCGCCACGCGCGGCTGCCGCGTCGGTGCACTCTGCAACATGCGATCGCGAGCTGGTCTCAAGTTCGCGTGCGCAGCGTCGAAGACGATCTGTGGCTCATTGTGCGCAAGTGATCCATCGATCGGCGCCGCGCAATAGGGCCGCAGGTAAGTGCCGGATCCGGTAATACGCACGCACAAGGACTCAGGCGCTTCTTAACAATTGCACACAGGGCCCGACCGGCAGACCGCCACCATGATCCCCCAGCAGACACCCGCCGCGGACGAAGCGAAGAGCGCATGGTGGCTGCGCCTGCATCGTGCACTGATGCCGGACTACAACCGCAAGGCCACGATGTACTGGTGGTTCGTGGTGCTGCTGGGCGCGGTGGTCTTCGCGTACGCTGTGCGCACGTTGCTGGCCCTGCCGACGGCCGATCTGGTGCAGGTGCTCATCGGCGCGGTGATCGCGATGCTGGCGGGCTTCTTTCCGGTGCGGGTGCCGCGTTCGACGAACTCGTTCGCCGCCGGCGAGATCTTCATCTTTCTGCTGCTGCTGTTGCATGGGCCGGCCGCCGCCACGCTGGCCGCTGCCGGCGAAGGGTTGATCGGCTCGTGGCGCACGTCCAAGCGCTGGACCAGCCGCATCGTCAGCCCGGCGATGGCCAGCATCGCGATGTTCGGCGCGGGTTCGCTGCTGCATGCAGTCGTCGCGGCCGCACGGGGCTGGGGTCTGTACAACGCTGCGATGCTGCTGGTGGCGACCATGGTCTGCGCCGTCATCTACTTCATGATGAACACCGTGCTGATCACGGCGGTGCCGTACCTCAAGCGCAATCAGTGGCCCACGGCGCGCGAGTTGTTCGGCAATTTCGGCTGGGTCGGCATCACCTTTGCCGGCAGCGCCTCGGTGGCATGCCTGCTGTTCCTGACCTTCCAGCAATCGGGCATCGGTGTGCTGATGGCGGCCGCGCCGATCATCGGCATGTTGCTGACCACGCTGCACTACTTCTTCCGCCAGCAGGAGGTGGACGAGCGCGCGCGCAAGAGCCAGCTCGAGGCCATCGAGCGCGAAGCGGAACAGGCCGCCCACCACATGCGTCAGCTCGAGCTGAGCGAGCGGCGATTCCACAGCGCGTTCACGCACGCGTCGATCGGCATGGCGCTGGTGTCGTTCGAAGGGCGCGTGCTGCAGGTGAATGCGGCGCTGCGCACGCTGCTGGGCGTCGACACCGACGACCCGGTGGTGCAGCACCAGTTCAGCGACTTCGTCCAGCCCGGTGACGCTGGCGCACTGGACGCTCAGATGACCCAGTTGAAAGCGCAGCACAACCAGTCCTTTGCCGTGGATCTGCGGCTGTGTCACCGCACCGGCGCCGAGGTCTGGGCGGCGGTGCATGGCAGCCTGTTCTCGGAGATCGATTCGGCCGCACCCTGCCTGATCCTGCAGGTGCAGGACATCACGGGGCGCCGCCAGGCCGAGGCCGGGTTGCACCACATCGCGTTCCACGACAGCCTGACCGGCCTGCCGAACCGCCGCCGTTTTCATGAACACCTCGGCCTTGCGCTCGACGGCGCCAAGGCCGACCCGAAGCGGCACTTCGCGCTGATGTTCCTGGACTTCGACCGCTTCAAGCTGATTAACGACAGCCTCGGGCACGCGGTGGGCGACGAGTTCCTGGTGCAGGTGGCGCGGCGCATCCAGGAGCACATGCGCCCGGGTGACACCGTGGCGCGGCTCGGCGGCGACGAGTTCGCGGTGCTGGCTCAGGACGCGGGCAGCGAGCGCGCGGTGGTGCCGCTGGCCGAGCGCCTGATGGCGTCGCTGCGGCAGCCGTTCCACGTCGGCGGCATCGACATCAACACCAGCGCGAGCATCGGCATCACGTTCAGCAACCTCGGCTATGCGACGCCGGCCGACATGCTGCGCGACGCCGATACCGCGATGTACAAAGCCAAGTCGACCGGCAAGGCCCGCTACGCGATGTTCGACACGGCGCTGCACACCGAGGTGTCGCACCGCCTCAGGCTGGAGGGTGACCTGCGTCGCGCGCTGGCCGAGGGGCAGATGGCGGTCGTCTACCAGCCGATCTTCGACCTCACCTCGGGCCGCGTCACCGGCTTCGAGGCACTGACGCGTTGGAACCACGCCGAATTCGGCGCCGTGCCGCCGCTGACCTTCATCGACGTGGCCGAGGATGCCGGCTTGATCGTGCCGCTGACCGACTTCGTGCTGCGCACCGCATGCGCGCAGCTGCGGCAATGGCAGCAGCGCGACAAGGCGTTCGCCGAACTGATCATGCACGTCAATGTGTCGGGCCACGACATCACCCACCCGGGGTTCGTGGCGCGCGTCACCTCGGCCATCGTCGAGGCGCACCTGCAGCCGCAACACCTGACGCTGGAGCTCACCGAGAACATCCTGATGGAGCGCCTGGAGGGCGCACTGACCATGTTGACCGAGATCCGCCGCCTGGGCATCGGCCTGAGCGTCGACGATTTCGGCACCGGCTACTCGTCGTTGCGGCATCTGTCGAGCCTGCCGGTGAACAGCCTGAAGATCGACCGCGCGTTCATCGCGGATTTGCAGCGCGGCTCGAACGAGGCTGCGGTCGTGAAATCGATCGTGCTGCTCGGCAACTCGCTGGGCAAATCGATCATCGCCGAGGGCATCGAGACGCCGGCGCAGGTGGAGCAGTTGCAGCAGATGGGCTGCACCATCGGGCAGGGCTATCACCTGTCGCGGCCGCTGTTGCCGCAGCGGATCGACAAGATGCTCGATGACATGACGGCCCAGGTGAACCGGCTGCCCTGGCTGCAACACCTCGATCGTCCGGCGCTGTTCCACTGAGCCCGCCCGGGCGCGCTGGGGTTCAGGATCGGCCGGGTGTCCCCGTGTCGCGCAACGCAGCCGCGGTGTCGCGAATCAGGTGCCCCGAGATGCTGAAGCGCGGCGGGATCTTCGGCAGCGCGTCGAGCGGGTACCAGCGCGCGTCCTCGATCTCACCGGCCTGCGGCACGATCTCGCCGCGCACCCACTGCGCGGTGTAGGCCACCATCAGGCTGTGCGGGAACGGCCAGCTCTGGCTGCCGAAGTAGCGCAGATTGGCGACTTCGACGCCGACCTCCTCGGCCACCTCGCGGTGCACGCAGTCCTCCAGCGACTCGCCCGCCTCGACGAAGCCGGCCAGCGCGCTGTACACGCCCGGCACGTAGTGCGGTGAGCGGGCCAGCAGCAGCTCGTATCCGTCAGCCCCCGCGCTCGCTGCGTTCGCTGCCCCCCGCGGGGGCTGGGCCGGCTCGGGGCGGCCCGGCGCCGGCCCGCGCCACACCAGCACCATCATCGCCGGGCTCAGGCGCGGGTAGGCCACATGCTGGCAAGCCGGGCAGGTGCGCGCGCGGTCGGTGGCGTGCGCTTCGGTCGGCGTGCCGCAGACGCCGCAGTAGCGGTGCGCGCGGTCCCACTCCAGCACTTGCGCCGCGCGGCCGGCCACGCCCATCAGCGGCTCGCCGAACTGCATCATCGCCGCGCGCAGCGGCAGGCGCCGCCAGCCGGGCGGCGCCTCGCTCAGCGCGAAGGCCCAGCAGTCGAGCCCGTCGAGCCGGCCGAGGTAGTGGCGTGCCGGGGCCAGCGGCTCGAAGGCCTGCCACGGGTGGGGTGCCAGCGTCGATGCGTCGTCCTGCGGCAGCAGCAGCTGGCCCTCGACGAACGCAAAGCACCACGCCGTCGGCGTGGTGGGGGCGTCGGGCTGGACGGCGGGCACGAAGCGCATGCGGTGCATTGTGCCGCCGCGTGGGCACCTCGCAGCCGCACGCGCTGCGTTCGCGCTCCACGCCGCCGCCGCCGGCGGCGCCGATCCTCAACCGAACGAGCCCGTCGGCCCGGGATAACTCACCTCCTCGAGCTTGCCGCTGTCGACGTCGTAGATGAACCCGCGCACCGTGACCGCGTCCGGACCGCTCGTGGGAAGCCAAGGATGATTCTTGATCGCCGACATGCCGCGGCGCACGTCCCATTGCAGGCGCTCGATGTTCTTGCCGTCGCGCGGCGCATCGAGCGGCTCGATCGCGCCGCGGAAGGCCTGGAACGCCGATGGGGTGGACGCGCAGGCCTTGCAGCTGGTGAAGGGGCGCCGCGTGGCCTGGCCGAGCAGCTTCTCGGCCGCCGGGTCGCCTTCGAGGCCGGCTTTCAGCAGGTCGTCGGTGAAGGCCAGCATGCCGCAGCGGGTGTGGTGGATCAGGATGAACTCGTTGGTGTTGAGCAGGTGGTGCGAGATGATCAGGCAGCGGATCGCGTCGTCGCCGACCACGCCGCCGGCATTGCGGATGATGTGCGCGTCCCCGGTCTGCAGGCCGAGCAGGTCCTCCACGTCGAGCCGCGCATCCATGCAGGCCACGACGGCCACGCGCTTGGCCGGCTGGATCGGCTGTTCGCCGGGGTAGGTCGCCTTGTGCAGCAGCTTGCCGTTCGCGTACTGCTGGTTGTTCTGCAGGTATTGATCGGTCATCGACTGGGCCATGGTGCCTCCTGGGATGACGGCCGTGGTGTTGCGGGTCGAGTCGCCGTGCGCAGGCCGTCGATTGCGCGCGGGGCATCGATGCTACGCCGGCGCCGTGCGCGTGGCCAATGGTTCCTACAATGGTCGCCCACCGGGAGAATCACTCGTGATCGTCGAACGCATCTGGACCGGCAACGCCTACCGCAACTTCAACTACCTGATCGCCTGCCCGCAGACCGGCGAAGCGCTGGCGATCGACCCGCTGGACCACGGCAAGTGCCTCAACGCGGCCAAGAAGCACGGCTGGCGCATCACGCAGATCCTGAACACCCACGAGCACCACGACCACACCGGCGGCAACGCCGCCGTGGTGGCCGCCACCGGCGCCAAGGTGATCGCGCACCACCGCGCCGGCGGCAAGATCGACGGCGTGGACCGTGGCGTGAAGGCCGGCGACATCATCCACGTCGGCAAGACGGTCGAGCTCGAGTGCCTGGACACGCCGGGCCACACGATGTGCCACATCTGCCTGCGTTCGCACACCGACCAGCCGGCACTGTTCTCCGGCGACACGCTGTTCAACGCCGGCGCCGGCAACTGCCACAACGGCGGCGACCCGGCCGAGCTGTACGCCACCTTCGTGAACCAGCTCGCCAAGTTGCCCGAGAACACGCGGGTCTACCCTGGGCACGACTACATCGAGAACAACCTGAAGTTCACGCTGGCGCGCGAGCCCGACAACGCCGACGCCAAGGCGCTGCTGCCGCAGGTGCAGGGCCACGACCCGAAGAAATCGATCGTCACGACGCTGGCCGACGAGAAGCGCTTCAACACCTTCTTCCGCCTGACGAGCCCCGGCGTGATCGCCAAGCTGCGCGAGGCGTTCCCGGAGTTGCCCGAGGCGCCGGACGCGAAGACGGTGTTCGTCAAGCTGCGCGAGCTGCGCAACGCCTGGTGATCCGTTGCGCAGGCTCAACCCTTGATGACTTCTTGATGCCCCGGGCTGCGATCTTGCAACCCTGTTGACGCGCCAGTTCCTAGCATCCCTCCATTATTCGAGGAGGGTGTCATGGACATCGTCTATCTGCTGATCGCTGGGGTGTTGTGGCTGGCCGTCTACGGCCTGGCTGCGCGCCTGTGCAGCGTTGCAACGACCCGAGAGCCGGCCATGAGCACATGGACCGTGCTGGCGGCCGTCCTGGTCGCGGGCCTGCTGATCTACCTGGTGGCCGTGCTGCTGCATCCGGAGGACTTCTCATGAACGCCGCCGCGTGGATGCTGCTGGTGGTCTATCTCGCCCTGCTGCGTCGCGCTGGCCTGGCCGCTGGCGCGCTGGATCGACGCGCGTGATGGCCGGCCGCTTCGGGCTCGGTCGGCGGCTCGAGGCGCCGCTGTACCGCGCTGGCCGGCATCCAGCCCGAGCTCGAATCGGGCTGGCTGCGCTACGCCACCGGATCTGCTGATCTTCAACGGCCTCGGCGTGCTGGCGGTCTATGCGCTGCAGCGCCTGCAGGGCGTGCTGCCGCTCAACCCGCAGGCCATGGCGGCGGTGACGCCCGACTCGGCCTTCAACACCGCCGTCAGCTTCGTCACCAACACCAACTGGCAGGGCTACGGCGGCGAGGCGACGATGAGCTACCTGACGCAGATGCTGGCGCTGACGGTGCAGAACTTCCTGTCGGCCGCCACCGGCATCGTGGTGGTCGTCGCGCTGGTGCGCGGCTTCGCGCGCCACAGCGCGCAGGCCATCGGCAATGTCTGGGTCGACCTGACGCGCGCCACGCTGTGGGTGCTGCTGCCGCTGTCGTTCGTGTTCGCGCTGGTGCTGGTCGGCCAGGGCGTGATCCAGAACTTCAAGCCCTACGAGACGGTGACGACGCTCGAGACCGTGCGCTGGCAGGAGCCCAAGCTCGGCGCCGACGGCCAGCCGGTGAAGGACGCCAAGGACCAGCCGGTGATGGAGGACAAGTCCGGCCAGACGCCAGACGCTGGCGATGGGCCCGGTGGCGTCGCAGCTGGCGATCAAGATGCTCGGCACCAACGGCGGCGGCTTCTTCAACGCCAACTCGGCGCACCCGTACGAGAACCCGACGCGCGGTGTCCAACTTCCTGCAGATGCTCAGCATCTTCGTGATCCCGGCGGCGCTGTGCTTCGTGTTCGGCCGCATGGTCGGTGACATGCGCCAGGGCTGGGCGATGCTGGCGGCGATGACGCTGATGTTCGTGGTCTTCGCGGTCGCGGCCATCGTCGTTCGAGCAGCAGGGCAACCCGAAGCTGGCCGCGCTCGGCGCCGACCAGCTCGCCAGCGCCACGCAGCCCGGCGGCAACATGGAAGGCAAGGAGGCGCGCTTCGGCATCGCCGCCTCGGCGCCTGTTCGCCGCCATCACCACCGCCGCGTCGTGCGGCGCGGTGAACGCGATGCACGACTCGTTCACGCCGCTCGGCGGCATGGTGCCGATGGTGCTGATCCAGCTCGGCGAGGTGGTGTTCGGCGGCGTCGGCTCGGGCCTGTACGGCATGCTGGTGTTCGCGATCATGGCGGTGTTCATCGCCGGCCTGATGATCGGCCGCACGCCCGAGTACCTGGGCAAGAAGATCGAGGCGCACGAGATGAAGATGGTCTCGATCGCGATCCTGGTGACGCCGCTGCTGGTGCTGCTGGGCACCGCCGTCGCGGTGATGGCCGATGCCGGCCGCGCCGGTCATGCTGAACCCGGGCGCGCACGGCTTCTCGGAGGTGCTGTACGCGTTCTCATCGGCCGGCCAACAACAACGGCAGCGCCTTCGCCGGCCTGTCGGCCAACACGCCCTTCTACAACGTGCTGCTGGCGCTGGCGATGTGGTTCGGCCGCTTCGGCGTCATCGTGCCGGTGCTGGCGATCGCCGGCTCGCTGGCCGCCAAGAAGCGCCTGGCCGCCACCGCCGGCACGCTGCCGACGCACGGCCCGCTGTTCGTCGCGCTGCTGATCGGCACCGTGCTGCTGGTCGGCCTGCTCAACTACGTGCCCGCGCTGGCGCTCGGGCCCGGTCGGTCGAGCACCTGATGCTGTGGCAGTGACGGCATGACCATGATCGCAAGACCTTGACCCTGTTCGACCCGGCGCTGATGCGGCCGGCGCTGGTGGATGCGTTCAGGAAGCTCGACCCGCGCGTGCAGTGGCGCAACCCGGTGATGTTCGTCGTCTACGTCGGCAGCGCCTTCACCACCGCGCTGGCCGCTCGCGCAGCCCGGCGTGTTCATCGCTCGGCGTCGCGCTGTGGCTGTGGTTCACGGTGCTGTTCGCCAACTTCGCCGAGGCGCTGGCCGAGGGCCGCAGCAAGGCGCAGGCCGCGTAGCCTGCGCGGCCTGAAGAAGAAGACCTGGGCCAAGAAGCTCGAAGGCGACTACCGACCGCGGCGTGGCCCGCACCGCGATGAAGTGGCACCCGCTCGAGGCCGACGGCCTGCGCAAGGGCGACATCGTGCTGATCGAGGCCGGCGACGTGATCCCGGCCGACGGCGAGGTGATCGACGGCGTGGCCTCGGTCGACGAGAGCGCGATCACCGGCGAATCGGCCCCGGTCATCCGCGAATCGGGCGGCGACTTCTCGGCCGTGACCGGCGGCACGCGCGTGCTGTCGGACTGGATCGTCGTGCGCGTGTCGGTCAACCCGGGCGAGACCTTCGTCGACCGCATGATCGCGATGGTCGAGAACGCCAAGCGCCAGAAGACGCCCAACGAGATCGCGCTGACCATCCTGCTGGTGGCGCTGACCATCGTGTTCCTCGGCGTGGTGGTCACGCTGCTGCCGTTCTCGATGTACAGCGTGCAGTCCGCCGGCGCCGGCCAGCCGGTGAGCCTGGTGGTGCTGGTGGCGCTGCTGGTGTGCCTGATCCCGACCACCATCGCCGGGCTGCTGTCGGCGATCGGCGTCGCCGGCATGAGCCGCATGATGCAGGCCAACGTGATCGCCACCTCGGGCCGCGCGGTCGAGGCCGCCGGCGACGTCGACGTGCTGCTGCTCGACAAGACCGGCACCATCACGCTCGGCAACCGGCAGGCCGCGGCCTTCCTGCCCGCGCCGGGCGTCAAGGAGGCCGAGCTCGCCGACGCGGCGCAGCTCGCGTCGCTGGCCGACGAAACGCCCGAGGGCCGCAGCATCGTCGTGCTGGCCAAGCAGAAGTTCAACCTGCGCGAGCGCGACCTGACGGCGCTGGAGCGCGCACTTCGTGCCCTTCACGGCGCAGACGCGCATGAGCGGCGTCGACCTGCCTGGCGTGTCGGGCCTCGCGCGCGCAGTGCGCAAGGGCGCGGCCGACGCGATCCAGCGCCATGTCGAGGCACTCGGCGGCAGCTTCCCGGCGGCGCTGCAGACTGCCGTCGACGACGTCGTCGCGCCGCGGCAGCACGCCGCTGGTGGTGGCCGACGGCACGCGCGTGCTCGGCGTCGTCGAGCTGAAGGACATCGTCAAGGGCGGCATCAAGGAGCGTTTCGCCGAGCTGCGCCGCATGGGCATCAAGACCGTGATGGTCACCGGCGACAACCGCCTCACCGCCGCGGCGATCGCCGCCGAGGCCGGCGTCGACGACTTCCTGGCCGAGGCCACGCCCGAGGCCAAGCTCAAGCTGATCCGCGAGCACCAGGCCGCAGGCCGCCTGGTGGCGATGACCGGCGACGGCACCAACGACGCGCCGGCGCTGGCGCAGGCCGACGTGGCGGTGGCGATGAACACCGGCACGCAGGCCGCCAAGGAGGCCGGCAACATGGTCGACCTCGACAGCAACCCGACCAAGCTGATCGAGATCGTCGAGACCGGCAAGCAGATGCTGATGACGCGCGGCTCGCTCACCACCTTCAGCATCGCCAACGACGTGGCCAAGTACTTCGCCATCATCCCGGCGGCCTTCGTCGCGACCTACCCGCAGCTGTCGGCGCTGAACGTGATGCAGCTGGCCAGCCCCAGCTCGGCCATCCTGTCGGCGGTGATCTTCAACGCGCTGATCATCGTCGCGCTGATCCCGCTGGCGCTCAAGGGCGTGCCCTACCGCGCCGTCGGCGCGGCCGTCGCTGCTGCGCCGCAACCTGCTGATCTACGGCCTGGGCGGCGTGATCGTGCCCTTCATCGGCATCAAGGCGATCGACCTGCTGATCGCCGCCGCCGGCCTGGCCTGAACTTCGAGGAGTGACCATGTCCACCCCATCCGCTTTGCCCATCGCGACCGAAACGTCCGAGGGCCTGCTGCGCCCGGCGTTGACGCTGTTCGTCGCGCTGTCGCTGATCACCGGCCTGGCCTATCCGCTGCTGGTGACCGGCATTGCGCAGCTCGCCTTCCCGCACCAGGCCAACGGCAGCCTGATCGAGCGCGACGGCAAGACCGTCGGCTCGCAGCTGATCGGGCAGTCGTTCGCCGACCCGAAGTACTTCTGGAGCCGGCCGTCGGCGACCGGCCCGATGCCGCACAACGCCGGCGCCTCGGGCGGCTCGAACCTGGGCCCGATGAACCCGGCGCTGGCCGATGCCGTGAAGGCGCGCATCGAGGCGCTGCGCGCGGCCGACCCCGGCAACACCGCGCCGGTGCCGGTGGACCTGGTCACCGCCTCGGCCAGCGGCCTGGACCCGCACATCAGCCGCGCCGCGGCCGACTACCAGCTGGCGCGCGTGGCGCGCGTGCGCGGCCTGGCGCCGGACGTGGTGCGGGCCCTGGTCGAGCGCCACACCGAAGGCGTGCTGGCTCGGCTTCCTCGGTGAGCCGCGGGTCAACGTGCTGCTGCTGAACCTGGCGCTGGACGACGCCGCGCAAGCGCTGAGCCGCATGGTCGGACCTGTGGGGCGCGCTGCGTCGCGCTGGCCGCCTTGGTCGTGCCGCTGGCGCTGGCCGGCTGGCTGCTGGGTCGCGGCGACCGCCCCAGGCAGCACGCGCAATCACCTCGATTCTCATGGGAAGATGCCGCGCTGACCGAGGAGCACCGCGCACCATGCTGATCAACTGCGTCGCCTACCAGGAGGGCCGCAAGCTCGCCGACATCGCCGATCGAGGACATCGGCGACTGGGTGCGCAAGCCCGACTGCTTCGTCTGGGTGGCGCTGCGCGACGCCACCGACGCCGAGCTGCGCCAGATGCAGGATGAGTTCGGCCTGCACGAGCTGGCCGTCGAGGACGCGCGCCACGGCCACCAGCGGCCGAAGATCGAGGAGTACGGCGACATCGTCTTCGTCGTGATGCAGCTGCTCGAGATGGAGCACGGCGAGGTGCAGGTCGGCGAGGTGGCGATCTTCGTCGGCACGAACTTCGTGCTCTCGGTGCGCAACCGCAGCAGCCACGGCTTCCTGGGCGTGCGCGAACGCTGCGAGCGCGAGCCGCAGTTGCTGAGCCACGGCGCCGGCTTCGTGTTCTATGCGCTGATGGACGCCGTGGTCGACCGCTACTTTCCGCTGCTCGACGCGATCGAGACCGAGCTCGACGACATCGAGGCGCAGATCTTCGAGCGCGGCGCCGCGCGCTGGAACATCGAGCGCCTGTACGCGCTGAAGCGCCGCGCGACGGTGCTGCGCCACGCCGTGGCGCCGCTGCTCGAGGTGGCCGGCAAGCTGCACGGCGGCCGCGTGCCGGCGGTGTGCGCGCAGACGCAGGAATACTTCCGCGACGTGCACGACCATCTGGCGCGCATCAACATCGCGATCGACGCGATCCGCGACACCATCGGCACCGCGATCCAGGTGAACCTGTCGATGGTGACGATCGAGGAGTCCGAGACCACCAAGCGGCTGGCCGCCTGGGCGGCGATCTTCGCCGTGTCCACCGCGCTGGCCGGCATCTGGGGCATGAACTTCGAGCACATGCCCGAGCTGAAGTGGGCCTACGGCTACCCGATGGCGCTGGGCATCATCGCCTGCGCCGGCGGATGGTTGTTCTGGCGCTTCCGCCGCGCCGGCTGGTTGTGACGGCGCACGCTGACATGCGACGAATCCGTTGTGGCGATGGTCAGGCAGGCTCAAGGTCGGCCGATCGATGGCGTGCTTTCGGCCCGTTGCGGGCATTCGTAGCCGTCTGCTTTGGGTTGACGTCAGTGCGTCGCGGCAGGCGGTACCCGGCAGGGGCTCATGCGTGGGCGGTCGGCCAAATGCGCCGACTGCACTGCGATGCTCGCCCTGGGGTCGCGCCGCGTAACTCACTGCGCGACCTGCGGTCGCTGCGTTCGAGCCAACGCGGCGAGTCAGTTCTCACGAAGCGCGCTGCGCGCGCCGACCCCAGGTCGTCTGCGCTTCTCGTCGCCCCCGAAATCGCCCCTGCCGGGTACCGCCTGTCGCGATCCACCGCACGGGCGCTGCACCGAGGTGCGGCTGCGCGCGCGGTGTCCTTCGCGAAGCCGCGGTCGTGGGCTGTGGGGTCCGGGCGCGAATTGCGGCGACGAGCAGCGCAGCACGAGCAGGGGGCGAGTGTGGACGAGCAAGAGTGCCTGCGCACTCTTGCTCGCCTCACGAGCCGGCCGGGCCTGCAGGCCCGGCCGTGGACGTCTGGCGCACAAGCGCCAGACCGGCGAGAACCCGTGAGGCGGCGCCGCGTGCAGCGGCGCGGCGGCGGGATCGCAGCCGCCCTGGTCGAGCGAGCAGCGCAGTGCACCCCGGCCTTCGGGCCGGGGCGTCGCAGGCTGAGCGCTCGGGCCACACAGCCCGCGGCCGTGGCGCAGCGCGCGCCGCTCGTCGCGGGTCACTTCAGAGCGGTCTGTCAATGTCGCCAAAGGGCCGAAAGCACGCCATCACACTGGACCGGCGTCGCATTCACTGTGGGTCGCGCCAGGTGCGGTGGAGTAGTTGAATTGAGCGACGCACGCCCCGACCCCGACGCTCTGCTGCGCCAGGTGCAGGCCGAGGAGGCGCGCGCGCGGCGCGGCAAGCTGAAGATCTTCTTCGGCGCGTCGGCCGGCGTCGGCAAGACCTACGCGATGCTTGCCGCGGCGCGCGCCGCGCAGGCGGCCGGCACGCCGCTGGTGGTCGGCCTGGTCGAGACGCACGGCCGCGCCGACACCGAGGCGATGGTCGCGCGACCTGCCGCGCCTGCCGCTGAAGGACGTGCCCTACCGCGAGCGCGTGCTGCAGGAGTTCGACCTCGACGCGGCGCTGGCCTTCGGCGCCCGGCATACCGACGCGCTGCTGCTGCTCGACGAACTGGCGCACAGCAACGCGCCCGGCTCGCGCCACCCCAAGCGCTGGCAGGACGTGGAGGAGCTGCTCGACGCCGGCATCGACGTCTGGTCGACGATGAACGTGCAGCACCTGGAGAGCCTGAACGACATCGTCAGCGGCATCACCGGCATCCGCGTCTGGGAGACGGTGCCCGACCGCATGTTCGACGAGGCCGACGAGGTGGTGGTGGTCGACCTGCCGCCCGACGAGCTGCTCGACGCGGCTGAAGGCGGGCAAGGTCTACCTGCGGTCCGCAGGCCGAGCGCGCGGCAGCGAACTTCTTCCGCAAGGGCAACCTGCTCGCGCTGCGCGAGCTGGCGCTGCGCCGCACCGCCGACCGCGTCGACGACGAGATGCAGGCCTACCGGCGGCAGCAGCGCGGTGCAGCCGGTGTGGCCGAACCGCGAGGCGCTGCTGGCCTGCGTCGGCCCGGGCGAGCACGGCGAGAAGGTGGTGCGCAGCTGCGCCCGCCTGGCCGCGCAGCTGGACGTCGCACTGGCATGCGGTGCACGTCGAGACGCCGCGCGCTGCAGCGCCTGCCCGAGGCGCGGCGCCAGCAGGCGCTGCGCGTGCTGAAGCTGGCGCAGGAACTCGGCGCCAGCACGGCCACGCTGTCGGCGCCCGAGGTCGCGCCGGCGCTGGTGCGCTACGCGCGCGAGCACAACCTGGCGCGCCTGGTGATCGGGCCGGCATCGGCGCCGCTGGCCCTGGCAGCGCTCGCTCGCCGAGCGCATTGCCGCGCTGGCCGACGACCTGGACGTGCTGCAGGTGGCGCTGCCCGCCGCCGCGCGACCATCGGCCGACGCCGGCCGGCGCGCGAACGCGGCGGCAACGCCGTGGGCCTGGCGCGGCTACGCTGGCCGCGCGTGGCGGTCTGCGCGCTCACCGCGCTGGCTGCCACGCCGCTGCTCGGCCGTGCTCGAGCTGACCAACATCGTCATGCTGTTCCTGCTCGCGGTGGTCGGCGTGGCGGTGGCGTCTTCGGCCGCGGCCCGGCGGTGCTGGCGGCCTTCGTCGGCGTGGCGCTGTTCGACTTCTTCTTCGTGCCGCCGCGCTTCTCGTTCGCCGTCAGCGACGTGCAGTACCTGGTCACCTTCGCGGTGATGCTGGTGGTGGCGCTGGTGATCGGGCAGCTGACCGCGGGCCTGAAGATGCAGGCCGAGGCCGCGACGCAGCGCGAGCACCGCGTGCGCAGCCTGTACGAGATGTCGCGCGACCTGTCGGCGGCGCTGCTGCCCGAGCAGGTGGCCGAGATCGGCGCGCGATTCCTCGCCGCCGAGTTCGGCGCCAAGGTCGCGCTGCTGGCGGCCGATCGGCACGACCGGCTGCAGCCGCTGCCCGGCGCCACCGCCACCGTGGACATGGGCCTCGCGCAATGGGCCTTCGACCGCGGCGAGGCCGCCGGGCGCGGCACCGACACCCTGCCCGCCAGCACCTGCCTGGTGCTGCCGCTGAAGGCGCCGATGCGCCTGCGCGGCGTGCTGGCGGTCGAGCCGGCCGATAGCCGCGAGCTCGGCCCCGAGCAGCGCCGCCTGCTCGACACCTGCGCCTCGCTGCTGGCCATCTCGCTGGAGCGCATCCACTACATCGAGGTGGCGCAGTCGAGCACGGTGCAGATCGAATCGGAGCGGCTGCGCAATTCGCTGCTGTCGGCCATCTCGCACGACCTGCGCACGCCGCTGGCCGCGCTGGTCGGGCTGGCCGACACGCTGCAGCTGACCAAACCGCCGCCGACCGCGGCAGCAGCGCGAGATCAGCCAGTCGATCCGCCAGTCGGCGCTGCGCATGAACGCGCTGGTCAACAACCTGCTCGACATGGCGCGGCTGCAAGTCGGGCGCGGTGCAGCTCAATCGGCAATGGCAGCCGCTCGAGGAGGTGGTGGGCAGCGCGCTGGCCGCCTGCGCGCCCGCGCTGGCCGGCCGCGCGCTGAAGGTGCGACCTGGCCGACGACCTGCCGTTGCTGCACCTGGACGCGGTGCTGATCGAGCGTGTGCTCGTCAACCTGCTGGAAAACGCCGCCAAGTACACGCCGCCTGGCAGCGCGATCGAGCTGACCGGCCGGCTGCAGGGCGACAGCGTGGCGTTGATGGTCGACGACCACGGCCCTGGCCTGCCCAAGGGGCGCGAAGAAGCGATCTTCCAGAAGTTCGAGCGCGGCGTGAAGGAGAGCGCGGACTCGGGCGTCGGGCTCGGGCTGGCGATCTGCCGGGCGATCGTGCAGGCGCACGGTGGCGCCATCCACGGTGAGTCGCGCAGCGGCGGCGGTGCGCGCTTCACGGTCTTGCTGCCGATCGGCGAGCCGCCGCGCGACGACGGCACCGCGGTGGCCGACGCTCAAGCCCGGGCCGAATCGTCATGACCGAATTGCGCGCCCGCGTGCTGGTGGTCGAGGACGAGGCCGACATCCGCCGCTTCGTGCGCCTGGCGCTGGAGTCCGAAGGGCACGAGGCCTTCGAGGCCGACGGCGTGCGGCGCGGTCTGATCGACGCCGGCACGCGGCGGCCCGACCTGGTGGTGCTCGACCTCGGCCTGCCCGACGGCGACGGCGTGGACTTCATCCGCGAGCTGCGCAGCTGGTCGTCCGCGCCGGTGATCGTGCTGTCGGCGCGCAGCGCCGAGGCCGACAAGATCGCCGCACTCGACGCCGGTGCCGACGACTACCTGGTCAAGCCCTTCGGCGCCGGCGAGCTGATGGCGCGCGTGCGCGCGCAGCTGCGCCGGCATGCGCAGGCCGCGAGCCCGGGCGAGCCGACGCTGACCTTCGGCGACGTCAGCGTCGACCTGGCGCGGCGCGCGGTCGAGCGCGCCGGCACGCCGCTGCACCTGACGCCGATCGAGTACCGGCTGCTGACGCACCTGGCGGGCCAGCCCGACCGTGTGATCACGCACCGGCAGCTGCTGAAGGCGGTGTGGGGGCCGGGTCATGCCGAAGACACGCACTACGTTCGCGTGCACATGGCCAACCTGCGCAAGAAAATCGAACCCGACCCGTCGATGCCGCGCCATCTGGTCACCGAGGCGGGCGTCGGCTATCGTTTCGTGCCCTGATGGCTGACCCTGGAATCGAATCGACTGCATGAATATCAATTCCATCGAGCAGCTGCGCGCCCTTTACCCCGACCCCAAGGAGCGTGCGGTGAAGAAGCAGCTCACCGCGCTGGACCGGCATTGCCGCCGCTTCATCGAACTGTCGCCGTTCGTGATCGTCGCCAGCGGCGGCGCGGTCGGGGCCATGGACGCCTCGCCGCGCGGCGGTGCGCCGGGTTTCGTGAAGGCGCTGGACGAACACACGCTGCTGATCCCCGACGCGCCGGGCAACAACCGGCTCGACTCGCTGGAGAACATCGTCGTCACCGGCCGCGTGGGACTGCTGTTCCTGATCCCGGGTGTCGACGAGACGCTTCGCGTCAACGGCGGTGCGATGCTGTCGGTCGCGCCGACCGAGCTGGAGCGCTGCAAGGACGAGCGGCGCACGCCGCGGCTGGTGATCAAGGTCACTGTCACCGACGCGTACCTACACTGCGCCAAGGCGCTGATGCGCTCGCGCCTGTGGTCGCCCGACAGCCGGGTTGAGCGCAGCGTGCTGCCCACCGCCGGCCAGATGCTGAGCGAGCAGACGGGCATTCGGTCGCCGCCTGAAACGCAGGAGGAGATGGTCAGGCGCTACGCACCCGATCTCTGATCGGCCGGGCTTCAGGTGCGCGCCCGATGAACGCGCCCGAAAACGCCGGGCGATGAAGGCCACGCTCGAGCGGTAGTACATTGCACGGCGTTGCGCCCGCGGCGCACGTGCCGATGGCGCCGCGCCGATCGCGCGCGCCGCGCAGGAGGAGCTCGTCATGCCCAGCATCGAATCGGTCCAGCAGATCCTCGACCCGCTGTTTCCCGGCCTGATGGGCCTGCGGCTGGTGGAGGTGTCGGCCGAGCGCGTGGTGGCGCAGATCGACGTGCGCCCCGACCTGTGCACCACCGGTGGCGCGATGCATGGCGGCGCGATCATGGCGTTCGCCGACACGATGGGCGCGGTGGGCACGTTCATGAACATGCCGCAGGGCAAGCGCACGACCACCACCGACTCGAGCACCAAGTTCATCGGCGCGGCGCCTGTGAACACCACGGTGACCGGCGAGTGCGTGCCGTTCCACCGCGGCCGCACGACGATGGTCTGGCAGACGACGGTGAAGTCGGCTCAGGGCAGGCTGGTGGCCGTCGTCACGCAGACGCAGCTGCTGCTCGATAGCTGAGCCGCTCGCCGGGCCGGTTGCCGCTCACTCGACGAACAGCAACCCCGGGCTTTCGAGCCGCGCACGCAGCGCCTGGATGAACTCGGCCGCGATCTGGCCATCGACCACACGGTGGTCGAACGACGACGACAGGTTCATCAGCTTGCGCGGCACCACCAGGCCGCCGCGGATCATCGGCCGCTCGACGATGCGATTGACGCCGACGATCGCCACCTCGGGGTGGTTGATGATCGGTGTGGTGACGATGCCGCCCAGCGGCCCGAGGCTGGTGATGGTGATCGTCGAGCCGCTCAGCTCGTCGCGCGTGATGTTGCCGGCGCGTGCGGCGGCGGCCAGGCGCACCACCTCGGCGGCGGAGCTCCAGAGGTCCAGCGCCTCGGCGTGGCGCACCACCGGCACCATCAGGCCGACGTCGGTCTGCGTCGCGATGCCCAGGTGCACCGCGGCGTGGCGCGTCAGCACGCCTTTCTCGTCGTCGAAGCGCGCATTGACCTCGGGGTGCTCCACCACCGCCAGCGTGATCGCGCGCATCAGGAACGGCAGCAGCGTCAGCTTGCCGCGCGACGCGCCGTGGCGTTCGTTGAGCGCGGCGCGCAGCGTCTCGAGCTCGGTGACGTCGACCTCCTCGACATAGCTGAAGTGCGGGATGCGGCGCTTGGCGTCCTGCATCTTCATCGCGATCTTGCGCCGCAGGCCGATCACCGGGATCGTCTCGATGCCGTCGCGCGGCGTGCCCACGGGCACGGCCGGTGCGGTGCTGCGTGGCGCAGCGGGCTTCGTCTTCGCGAACACTTCGAGGTCGGCGTGCATCACGCGGCCGGCTGTGCCGGTGGCGCGCACCTCGCGCAGGTCGATGCCGAGTTCCCAGGCGCGGCGTCGCACAGACGGCGAGGCGATCGGGCGGTCCTCGGGCCGTGCGGCCGGCGTCGGTGCGGGTGGCGGCGCCGGCCGCGGCGCTGCGCCAGCCGATGCCAGGCCGGCCATGGCCGGCGCCGCGCCCGGTGGTGATGGCGCGACCGGCGCCTTCGCGGCCGGCGGCGGCGCAGCGGTCCTGGGCGATGGCGCAGCGTCGCCCGCGGTCTCGATGCGGATCAGCTCGGCGCCCACCGGGAACACCTGGCCGGCCTCGCCGCCGAGCGACACCACGGTGCCCGACACCGGCGACGGGATCTCCACCGTGGCCTTGTCGGTCATCACGTCGGCGAGCACCTGGTCTTCGACGATGGTGTCGCCGGCCTTCACGTGCCAGGCCGCGAGCTCGACCTCGGCGATGCCCTCGCCGATGTCGGGCATCTTGATGATGTGATGGGCCATCGTCAGTTCTCCATCGCCCGACGCAACGCGGCGGCCACGCGCGCCGGCCCGGGGAAGTAGTGCCACTCCTGCGCATGCGGATACGGCGTGTCCCAGCCGGTCACGCGCTCGATCGGCGACTCCAGGTGGTAGAAGCAGTGCTCCTGCACCAGCGACAGCAGCTCGGCGCCGAAGCCGCAGGTGCGCGTGGCCTCGTGCACGACGACGCAGCGTCGCGTCTTCTTGACCGAGGCGATCAGCGTGTCGAGGTCCAGCGGCCACAGGCTGCGCAGGTCGATGATCTCGGCGTCGATGCCGCTGGCCTTCGCCGCGGCCTCGCTGACGTAGACCATCGTGCCGTAGGCCAGCACGGTGACGTCGCGGCCCGCGCGCACCACGTTGGCCGATTCGAGCGGCACGGTGTAGTAGCCCTCGGGCACCTCGCTGGCCGGATGCTGCGACCACGGCACCATCGGCCGCTCGTGGTGGCCGTCGAACGGCCCGTTGTACAGCCGCTTGGGTTCCAGAAAGATCACCGGGTCGTCGTTCTCGATCGACGCGATCAGCAGCCCCTTGGCGTCGTACGGGTTGCTCGGCATCACCGTGCGCAGGCCGCAGACGTGCGTGAACAGCGCCTCGGGGCTCTGGCTGTGCGTCTGCCCGCCGTAGATGCCGCCGCCGCAGGGCATGCGGATGGTGATCGGTGCGGTGAAGTCGCCGGCCGATCGGTGGCGCAGCCGCGCCGCCTCGGAGACGATCTGGTCGCTGGCCGGGTAGAAGTAGTCGGCGAACTGGATCTCCACCACCGGCCGCAGGCCGTACGCACCCATGCCGACCGCGGCACCGACCAGGCCGCCTTCGCTGATCGGCGCATCGAACACGCGCTGCGACCCGTACTTGGCCTGCAGGCCCTCGGTGCAGCGGAACACGCCGCCGAAGTAGCCCACGTCCTCGCCGAATACCACCACCTTGGGGTCGCGCTCGAGCATCACGTCCATCGCCGAGCGCAGCGCCTGGATCATCGTCATGCGGGTGGTGGTCACGTCAACGCCCATGTTCCGCCTCCAGCTGCGCCAGCTGGTGCTTCAGATGCGCAGGCATCTCCTTGTAGACATCCTCGAACATCGACGCCATCGGCGGGATATGGCCGTCGAGCAAGGTGCCGTGCGTTTCGGCCTCCTTCTGCGCGGCGATGACCTCGGCCTCGAGCTCCTTCTGCGCCGCCTCGTGCTGGGCATCGCTCCAGGCCTTCAGGCCGATCGAGATGCTGCTTCAGACGCGCGACCGGATCGCCGAGCGGGAACTTCTGCCAGTCGTCGGCCGGTCGGTAGCGCGACGGGTCGTCGGAGGTGGAGTGCGCGCCGGCTCGATACGTGACCCACTCGATCAGCGTCGGCCCCAGGTTGCTGCGTGCGCGCTCGGCCGCCCAGCGCGACGCGGCCAGCACTGCGAGGAAGTCGTTGCCGTCGACGCGCAGGCTCGCGATGCCGCAGCCGACGCCGCGCGCCGCGAAGGTGGTGGCCTCGCCGCCGGCGATGGCCTGGAAGGTGCTGATCGCCCACTGGTTGTTCACCACGTTCAGGATCACCGGTGCGCGGTACACGTGCGCGAAGGTCAGCGCGGTGTGGAAGTCGGCCTCGGCGGTGGCGCCGTCGCCGATCCAGGCCGACGCGATCTTCGTGTCGCCCTGGATCGCCGAGGCCATCGCCCAGCCCACGGCCTGGATGAACTGCGTGGCCAGGTTGCCCGAGATCGAGAAGAAGCCGGCGCGCTTCATCGAGTACATCACCGGCAGCTGGCGGCCGCGCAAAGGGTCGCGCGCGTTGGACATCAGCTGGCAGATCATCTCCACCATTGACACGTCGTCGCGCGCCAGCAGCAGGCCCTGCTGGCGGTAGGTGGGAAAGCACATGTCGCCGGGCTCGATGGCCAGCGCGTGCGCGGTGGCGATCGCCTCTTCGCCCAGGCACTGCATGTAGAACGAGATCTTCTTCTGCCGCTGCGCGATCAGCATGCGGGCGTCGAAGATGCGTGTCTTCATCATCGCGCGCAAGCCGCGCACCAGGTCCTTGGCGCTCGACCTTCGGTGCCCAGGGCCCGACCGCGCGGCCTTCCTCGTCGAGCACGCGCACCAGGCTGTAGGCCAGGTCGCTGGTCTCCACCGGCGTGGTGGCCACCGGCGGGCGGCGCGCGGCGCCGGCGGGCGACAGGTGCAGGTACGAGAAGTCGGTGGCGTGGCCCGGGCGCCCCGACGGCTCCGGCACGTGCAGACGCAAGGGCTTGCGCTTCTTCATTGGTCTTCTCCGCGTCCGATCGTGCCGGGTGTGACGTCGCTCAGTGGCCCAGGCCGCGCGCAGGATCGCCGTGCACTGGCCTGGTGGCGGGCAAGCGTAACCGATGCGCGCGCACCGTGTCGATGGCGCTGGATCAAGCCGTGGCGGGGAACCCGAGCTGCACCGACAGTCCGCCCCAGGCCGCCGAGCGACCGACCGCCACCGTCGCGCCGTGCGTGGCCGCGATGCGCTGCACGATCGACCAGCCCAGTCCGCTGCCGGAGGCGTCGGTGCCGAGCACGCGAAAGAAGCGCTGGCCGAGCCGCTCGCGGTCGAGCTCGGCGAGACCCGGGCCGCTGTCGTGCACCGCGAGCATCACCGCGGCACCTTGGACGTCGACCCGCACGTGCACCGCCGCCTCGCGCGGGCTGTAGCGGATCGCGTTGTCGACGAGGTTGCGCACCAGCGCGCCGAGCAGCGCCTCGTCGCCGCTCACCCAGCACGGCGCCGGCGCGTCGAGTTCGATGCGCTGGGCCTTGTCGAGCGCGGCCGGTGCCAGCGCGGCCACCGCCTGTCGGGTGATCGCCGCCAGGTCCACGCGCTGCAGCGTCAACGTGCCGTCGCCCTCGAGCCGCGACAGCATCAACAGCTGCTCCACCAGATGGCTGGCGCGGTCGCAGCCCTGCAGCGTGGCCTGCAGCGCACGACGGCGCGTGTCCTCGTCGACTCGCCGAGCGCCACCTGCGCCTGCGCACGGATCGCGGCGATCGGCGTGCGCAGCTCGTGCGCCGCGTCGGCGGTGAAGCGGCGTTCGGACTCCATCAGCTCGCCGATGCGCGCGAACAGGCCGTTCAGCGCGGCGAGCATCGGCGCCATCTCCGACGGGGCGCCGTCCAGTGCCACCGGATCCAGCGCACGGGGCTGGCGTGCGGCCAGCGTGCGGCCCAGACGCCGCAGCGGCGCCATGCCCTGGCGCACCGCCCACCACAGCGCCAGCGCGAGCAGCGGCAGCGCCGCGGCCACCGGCCACAGCGTGCTGCGCAACACCGCGCGCAGGATCGCGATGCGCGACTCGACCTGCTCGCCGACATAGACCTGCACATCGCGCTCGGCGCCCCGCGCCGCGAACACGCGCCAGGCCTTGCCGTCGATGTCGAGCGTGCGAAAGCCGGCATGGAATCCGCCGCCCGGCGGGGCCATCGGTTCGACCGGCGCGTTCGACGAGCGCAGCGCCAGCCGGCCCTCGTGCCAGACCTGGAAGGTCACCTTGGGCGCGTAGCGGTGCAGTGACGGTGCATCGACGTGCGTGGTCGTCGTCCTCGATCTCGTGCGCCTGCTGCACCACCAGCAGCGCGGCGGCCTGCGCCAGGTGGCCGTCGAGCAGCTCGTCGAGTTCGTGGCGCGCATCGAACCAGGTAATCAATGCCGAGGCCGCCCACACCAGCGCCATCGCCGCCATCACCAGCGCCAGCAGCCGGCCCTGCATCGAGCGCAGCAGGCCGGTCATTGGGCCCCCTTGGCCCTGCGGGCCTTCCCCCCGAGGGGGAGCGAGCGCCTTCGGAGCGGCCGGGCGGCGCTCATGCGTCGTCGCGCACCAGCTGGTAGCCGACGCCGCGCACCGTGCGGATCAGCTCGCTGCCGAGCTTGCGCCGCAGGTGGTGGATGTGCACCTCCACGGTGTTGCTGTCGACCTCTTCGCCCCAGCTGTACAGGTGCTGCTCGATCTGCTCGCGCGTGAGCACGCGCCCGGCGTTGAGCATCAGCACGTGCAGCAGATCGAATTCGCGCGTCGACAGCACGCACGTCCGCACCGTCGAGTCGCACCGTGCGCGCCGCCGGATCGAGCACGACGCCGCGCACCGACAGGCATTCGCGCGGCTGGCCGTGCGCGCGGCGCACCAGCGCGCGCAGCCGCGCGGCCAGCTCGTGCAGATCGACCGGCTTGATCACGTAGTCGTCGGCGCCGAGGTCCAGGCCGCGGATGCGATCGGGCACTGCGTCGCGCGCGGTCAGCACCAGCACCGGCAGCGTCAGCCCGGCCTGGCGCACGGCGGCCAGCACGTCGAGCCCGTCCTTGCGCGGCAGCCCGAGGTCGAGCACCGCGGCGGCGTAGGTCTCGGCGCGCAGCTCGCGTTCGGCAGCGACGCCGTCGCGCACCCAGTCGACCTGGAAGCCGAGCTGGCGCAGGCCGGCGCGCAGGCCGTCACCCAGCAGCGGGTCGTCTTCGGCCAGCAGGATGCGCATGGCGGCGAATTGTCGAACGATCAGTCATCGTGTCCATGACGTCGGTCGTGTTGGCGCGCCTTCTCCACCGCCGCCGGTCGGGCCGTCGCAACGTGCCCTGCGGCGCGCTGCGCCATTGCAGCCACCAGAAGGCGAGCACCGCGGCCAGCATCAGCACGGCGACCGAGCGCCAGGCGTGGCGGATGCCTTCGTCGGGCGACGCGTGCTTGCGGCCGGTGACCATCGAGCGCACCAGGTTCTCGCGGTGCAGCCAGCTGCCGAGCACCACGCCGCTCACGTGCACCAGCACGACCGCGAGCATGGTGTTGGCCACCACCTCGTGCAGCTCCTCGAGCCATTCGCCGCCGAGCTCGTTGTAGGCCGACCAGCCGGTCAGCGCGGTGGCCGCGGTCAGCACCAGCAGCGCCACGATGGCCAGCGCGCCGGCCGGGTTGTGGCCCACGTGGTGCTCGGGCTGGCCACGCAGCAGGCTGCCCACGTAGCGCCACGCCGCGCGCGGGCCACGCACGAAGTCGGCGAAGCGCGCGTGGCGCGTGCCGAACAGGCCCCACAGCAGGCGGAACACCAGCAGACCGGCCATCGTGTAGCCCAGCGTCACGTGCAGCAGGCGCCAGCGCTCGCTTTCGGCGGTGACGTAGGCGCCGACGAAGCTCAGCACCATCAGCCAGTGGAACACGCGCACCGGCGCGTCCCACACCAGCACGGATCGATCGGTTGTGTTGTCGTTCATGTCGGGACCTCACAGCGGTATGCGGATGTCGTGTTCGCCGAAGCTGCCGATGTCGGCCTCGCGCGTGTGACAGGCGCTGGCAGTTGGCGGCGCTCTTGATCGGCCGGGCGTTGCCAGACCGCGGTGCCGACCTCGCGGTGCTCGCGCACGAACCAGTCGGCGCGCGAGATGCGGTCCTGCGGCGGCGCCTCGCGCACCTTCTTGTAGGTGCCGGCGTTGGCCGTCAGCCAGTTCGCGATCGCAGGCCCGGCGACGGCATCGAGCGACGCGTCGGTGCCGAAGTGCCTGGGCAGGTTGGCCATCAGACGCTGCCACGACGCCGCGGGCAGCAGCCCCGGCGGATAGGCCAGGTGGCAGGCGCCGCATTCGTGCTGATAGTTCGGCAGCAGCGGCACGCCGCGGCCGCTGTCGTCGGCGTGCGCCGCGTGCCGGTGCCGGCGAGCCAGCAGCGCGAGCCAGCGGCGCGCGCCAGCGCGGCGAGACGCGAGGCGACGATGGAGCGGGTTTCATGTGTGCGGACTTCGATGATGATGGGCTCCTGGGTCTCAGGGCTTGAGCGTGATCAGCCAGGCCAGCACGTCGGCCTTCTCGGCCGGCGCGCATTCGCGGCCGAGCACGTCGTTGCAGTTGCGGCGGAACCACTTCTCCACCTTGGCCGGGTCGGTAAAGCGCTCGGCGTTGGCGGCCGGCGCCAGCGCGCCGATCGGCTTGCCGGTGGCGGCGTGTTGGCCCGGCCGAACCGGCGTGGCGCCGTGGCACGACGCGCAACTCCAGTCGCGTCCGTGCTGGCTGGTGAACAGCGCCTGGCCGCGTGCGGCAGCCGCGGGGCGGCCGGCCTGCTGCGCGTAGTGGCCCAGCAGCTCGGTGGCGGTGGCCGCGCGGGCCACGAGCGGGGCCAGGGTCAGTGCGAATGCGAGCACCAGGCTCGGAATGTCGGCAGGGCGTGGATTCATGGCATCTCCAGTGGCGCCATGCTCACGCGCACGCCTTAGCGCAGTCTTAACGCGCGGGCGGATGTGACAATGGGTTCGATGCGAGTCGCTGCGGTCTACACGGTGCAATCGATGGCGGTGGCATCGGCGCTGGCCCTGCTGCCCGGCGCGGCGCCGGCGCAAGTGGCGCCGAGCGCTGCCGAGGTGGCGCAGTTCGGCGCGCTGCACGCGGCGGCGCACCGCGGCGACCTGCCGCGCCTGGCCGCCGCGCTGGCGTCGGGCGCCGCGATCAACGGTCGCGACCGCCACGGCCGCACGGCGCTGCACGTGGCCACGTTCGCGCGCCATCGCGACGCGATCCGCGCGCTGGTGAAGGCGGGCGCCGATCTCGGAGCGCTGGAGAACGACCGCTACGACGCGGTGACGATCGCCGCGGTGGCCGACGACGAGGAGACGCTGAAGCTGCTGCTCGAGCTCGGCGCCAGCGCCAAGCTCGTCACCAGCCGCTACGACGGCACCGCGCTGATCGCCGCCGCGCACCTGGGCCACGACGGCGTGGTGCGCCAGCTGATCGCCGCCGGCGCGCCGCTGGACCACGTGAACAACCTGCACTGGACGGCCGCGATCGAAGCCGTGGTGCTCGGCGACGGCGGGCCGCGCCACCAGGCCACGCTGCGCGCGCTGGTCGACGCCGGCGCGAACCTGGCGCTCGCCGACCGCACCGGCAGGACGCCGCTGGAACTGGCACGATCGCGCGGCTACGACGCGATGGTGCGTCTGCTCGAGGCGGCGCCGAAGCGCTGACAAGGCGGCGCGGCGTCAGCGCGCGTGCAGGTAGAGGTACAAGCCGTCGATCGGCCGGCCCTGGTCCTCGCGCAGCACCTGCTGCAGCACCTCGAGCACGGCAAAGCCGTGCCGCGCGCCGAGTTCACGCAGGTAGCGCTCGCCGTGCGCGTAGCGCATGCTCGCGCGCAGCGTGAAGGTCGAATCCGTCTCGCCGCGTTCGGCCGAGAAGCAGAACATGCCATCGGCGTCGAGCACGCTGCGCACGGCGGCGAACAGTGCGTCCAGGTCACCGAGGTAGGGCACCACGTCGGCCGACAGCACCAGATCGTAGCGCCGCTCGGTGGTCGCGAGGTGCTCGACGAGGTCGGCCTTCACCAGACGGTCGTACAGGCCCAGCGCACGCGCCTTGTCGAGCATGCGCTGCGACAGGTCGATGCCGTCGATGTGCCGGACCACCGGTTGCAGCAGCGGCGCGCACAGCCCGGTGCCGCAGCCGAGATCGAGCGCCGAGCGGAAGGCATGCGGGTGCACGCGGCGCAGGTTGTCCACCAGCACGCGCGGCGTCTGGTAGCGCAGCACGTTCACCAGGTGCGTGTCGAATTGATCGGCGTATTCGTCGAACAGGCCCTCGACATAGGCCCTCGGCGCGACGGACGGCGTGGCCTGGCCGCGCAGCGACGCGAGGAAGTAGCGATTGACCTCGACGTCGGCGCCGAGCTCGATGGCCCGCTCGTAGCACGCCGCCGCCTCGTCGACGCGTTTCAGGTCCTTCAGGATGCCGCCGCGGTTGCTCCAGGCCTGCGCCAGCGTGTCGTCAAGCGCCAGCGCGCGCTCGTACGACGGCAGCGCCTCGCCGTGGCGGTCGAGTGCCTGCAGCGTCTGCCCGTGGCGGAACCACGCCTCGGCGCGATCGGGCTGGAGTTGCACCAGCCGCTCGAACGCCGGCAGCGCCAATGCATGCCGGCGCTGCACGTTGAGCGTGATGCCGCGGTGGTACAGCGCGAGCGTGTGTTCGGGTTCGATCGCCAGCACACGATCGAACGCGGCCAGCGCGTCGTCGTGCCGCCCGAGGTGCGACAGCGCGACGCCGCGGTGGCACCACGCGTCGGCGTTCGCCGGCTCGACCGCGAGCACGCCGCGCAGTGCCGCCAGCGCCGCGTCATGCCGGCCGAGGCGGATCAACGTCGCGGCCAGGTTGGTCAGCGTCGACGGCCGGCCGGGCAGCCATTGCAGCGAGGCCTCGAAGCAGGCCAGCGCCTCGCGAAAGCGCGCGCCTTCGAAGTGCGTGTTGCCTTCGATGAACAGGCGCCGGGCCTGCTCGAAGGCCTCGGGCGAGAGCGCCGTCACATCCGCGCGCCGGCGTAGCTGGGCGCCAGCACCTCGGGCGCGGCGGCCTCCTGCGACGGCTCGAGCACGGTGATGCGCCACAGCGTGCGCGCATCGTCCGGGTCGATCAGCGTGGCCGAGTGCAGCAGCGCGGCGTTGTCCCAGACCACCACGTCGCCGACCCCGTACCGGAAGCGCAGCTGGTACTGGGCCTGCGTCGCATGCGCGGCCAGCTCGTCGAGCAGGTCGCGCGCCTCGTCGTCGGGCATGCCGACGATGCCGAACGAACTGCCCGACACCGCGTACAGCGCCTTGCGGCCGGTGACCGGGTGCGGCCGCGCGATGCGGTGCGTGATCACCGGCATCTGCGCCTTCTGCTCGTCGGTGAGCAGCGAGGCGACGGTGCGGCTGCGCTCGTCCTGGTCCTGCCGGTTGCCGTAATGGTGGATCGCCAGCAGCGGCTCGATGCGCCGCTTCATCGCGTCGCCCAGGTCGTCGTAGGCGCGCGATCTGATTCGCGAACAGCGTGTCGCCGCCGACCCGGGGCACCACGCGCGAGTACAGCGTCGTTGCGCGCGCCGGCACCGGCAGGTACGAGTAGTCGGTGTGGAAGTACGAGCCCGCGTCCTGCAGCCCGGTGGGCTGGCCATTCACCTTGACGTTGCTGAGGATCAGGATGTTCGGATCCTCGGGATGGTGGAACTGGTCGATCACGTGCGGCTGCGGCGGCCCGATGCGGCGCGCGAAGGCCACGAACTGCGCGGCGCTGAGCGACTGCGCGCGCAACGGCGAGCACCTGGTGCGCATAGAACGTGCGCTCGAGTTCGGCAAACAGCGCGTCGTCGAGCGGCTGCGCCAGATCGATGCCGGCGACCTCGACGCCAAAGCGGTCGGCCAGGGGTTTGCAGGCGAGCATGGCGTGTCTCCGGTGCCGGTGGCTAACGTCGGCGCGCCGATGATAGGCCGCGCGCGCCGCGCCCTTCGTCACCAGCGGCAACCCGACCCGGTGGCCGCGTTGGCCGCCAGCGGCACCGCGGCCAGCAGCCCCATGCCGCTGTAGGCGGTGCGGCAGTCGGGCCTGGCCGCGTTCTCGATGTCGGTGGCGAGTTTCGACCCTCGCTCGGGCGGCCGCGGCAGCAGCGGCAGCAGGCCCGGCGACGCACGGCTCGACAAGTCGCCGCCGCGGCTGCGCGGCAGCGTCAGGTTCAGCGGCGGTGCGCTGGCCGGCGGTGCCGGTGCCGCCGCGTCGGGGTCGCGCCGCGGCGGCGCTTCGATGCGCCCGGGCGTGCCCACCGGCGCCGGCACCGGCGAGGCCGACTCGGCCGGCGCTGCGGATCGTGCGGCGGGCGCCACCTCGGCCTGCGGGACCGCCGGCGTCACCACGGGCGGTGCCGCCGATGGCGGCGGCGCGGCCATAACCGGCGGCGAGATCGGTGGCGTGACCGGCGGCGCGATGGGTGCGGCGTTGGCGGGCGCGACCGGTGGCGCGATCGGCAAGGCGACCGGGGGCTCGGTCGGTGCAGCCACCGGCGGTGCGACCGGCGCGGCGACGGGCGCTGGGACGGGCAGTGCAAGCGGCGGTGCAGCGAGGGCCGCGGCGGGCGGCGTCGCGGTCGACGGCGCTTGCGGCGCGGGCGCTTCGACGATCGGCGGTGGCACCGGCGCGGGAACACTCTCGATCGGCACGGACGAAGGCACCGGTGGCGGCAGTGCGGGCAACACGGCCTCGGGCACCCGGGGCTCGGGTGCGATGGCTCGCAGCGGCGCCGGCGCGAGTGCCGGCAGCTCGGGAGGCGCGATGGTCGGTGCAGGCGCCGGCTCGGCGACGGCAGGCGACACCGCCGGATCGACGCGCGGTGCACGCACTGCGGACTCGTCGGCGCGGCGCGGCGCCGCGTCCTCGCGCACGCGCGCTGTTGCAGTTGGTGCTGGTGCAACGGGTGTGGGCCATCGATCGTCCGCGCGCGGCCGGTCGTAACCGCGCAGCGTGACGTTCAGGCTGCCTGCGACGCCGCTGCCCGGTCGCGCGCTGCCGCCCGGCGCATTGCCGATCATGAGCACCAGCAGCAGGTGCAGCAGCGCGGCGAGCAGCAGGCATTCGGTCATCGCGCGGCGCTCGGCGGCACTCGGCGCCCAAGGCGAGCCGCCGCGGCGGTGGCGCGAGCGGCTGAACTGCGCGCGCGCCGCGTGGCGCCGGACCTGCGCACGCGGCCGCGGCGCCACCGGATTGACAGCCAGGTGCGCCAACGGCGCCGGCTGGAGTGCTCGAGCGTGCAGCTTCACGACCGATTCTCGGCATCTGGCGCGGCCGCGCGATACGGTCGCTTTCCCGTAGTCCGCGCCGACGAGCAGCGATCACGTTTGTGTCCCGCTCCCGATCGGTCGCGCACGGCGCGACCACAGGGACGGCACAGGTGCCCGCCGTGATGCGACCGCGGCGCGGCCGGCCCCCGCGATGCCTGCAGCGGCTACTGCTCCGCCGTGAACCCCGACGCCTTGATCGGTGCCTCCCAGCGTTTCAGATGCGCCGCCTGCGTGGCGGCAAGTTCGTCGCCGCTGCCGTAGGCCGGCACGAGGCCGAGCGAGAAGATCTTGTCGGACACGTCGGCGGCTTTCAGCGCATCGGCCAACGCGCGGCCGATCCGGGCCGTCACGTCGGCCGGCAGCCCCGCCGGGCCATACAGGCCGAAGAAGGCGTCGGCGGCGATCGGGATGCCGGCTTCCTTGAGCGTCGGCACCTCGGGCAGCGACTTGGTGCGCGCCTCGCCGGTGACGGCCACGATGCGCAGCTTGCCGGCGCGGTGCTGCTCGATCGTCTCCAGCGGCGTATCGATCATCAGCGGCACCTGGCCGCCCAGCAGGTCGTTCATCGCCGGCGCGCCGCCCTTGTAGGCCACGTGCGTCATCTCGATGCCGGCACCCTGGCTCAGCAGCACGCCGGTGAAATGCGGCACGGTGCCGGCGCCCGGCGTCGCGTAGTTGGCCTTGCCCGGGTTGGCCTTCATCCACGCGAGGATCGCCTTGATGTCGCCCTGCGGAGCGGCCGGGCCCACGGTGACCGCGAAGTCGAAGGTCACCGCGCGCGCCACCGGCGTGAAGTCGCGCACCGGGTCGTAGCCGAGGTTCTTGTACAGCCAGGGCAGCACGACCAACGCGCCGCTCGGCGCGAGCACGAAGGTCTGGCCATCGGCCGCGGCACGCTTGACTTCACCCAGCGCCACGCGGCCGGCGGCGCCGGGCTTGTTGTCGACGATGACGTTCTGGCCGAGCGTGACGCGCATCTTGTCGGCCAGCAGCCGCGCGACGATGTCGGCCGAGCCGCCCGGCGGGAAACCGACCAGGATGCGGATCGGCGGCTTGTCCTGGGCCGACGACGTGAGCGGCGCGGCGCCGGTCAGCGCGGCGAGAGCGGCAAAGGCGAGCGAGCGGCGTTTCATGAGGTCGTGTCTCCGAGGGTTCGTGCGGGTTCAGAACTTGAAGATGCGCTGCGCATTGTGGCCGCGCACCTTCTCGCGGCGCGCGCCGAGCAGTGAGTTCACTTTCGCGAGGCAGCCCACCGGGTCGCCGATGGTGTGCGGGTAGTCCGACCCGAACAGCACCTGGTCGTCGCCGAAGACTTCGAGGCACAGGTCGAGCGCCTGCTGCGTGAACACCACCGTGTCGGCGTACAGACGCCCCAGGTAGCTCGACGGAGTGGCCTGCGTCTTGGTGCGGCAGGCGGGGATGTGGCGGAAGCACTGGTCGAGCCGGCCGACCAGGTACGGCAGCGCGCCGCCGCCGTGCGAGGCGATGATCTTCAGCTGCGTGTAGCGGTCGAAGAAGCCGTCGTACAACATGCGGCCCACGGCCAGCGTGGTGTCGAAGGTGAAGCCGATCGACGCGGTGAGCTGGAACTCGCTCATCTGCATCGCCTGCACGCCGGGCGGCGCGGTGGGATGGATCAGCACCGGCAGCGCGGCATCGTCGATCGCCTTCCAGATGGCTGCGAACTGCGGCGCGGTGAGCGGCTGGCCGTCGATGTTGGCCAGCACCATCACGCCGCAGGCGCCGCGCGCACGGGCGCGTTTGAGTTCGGCCACCGCCAGCTCGGCGTGCTGCCACGGCAGCGAGCAGAAGTACTCGATGCGGCCCTGATGGCGCTCGCGCGCGGCGGCCATGTCGTCGTTCATCAGCCGCGCGGCCTTCAGGCTCACATCGGGCCCGCCCCAGTAGACGTTGGGGCAGCTCAACGAGATCACCGACACGTCGATGCCCACGGTGTCCATCATCTGGATGCGCGCCGGGTAGTCGAACATCTCGGGCACCGGGGTCATGAACGGCGCGTCGTGCAGGTGGATCGCGCGCAGCCCGCCGGTCACCGCCTTCAGCGTGTAGGTCGGGCCGCCGTGCTGTTCCAGCAGGCTCACGTAGTCATGGGTCAGCATGTGCGTGTGCACGTCGATCACGGGGGCCATGCGCAGTCCTTGTGGCAATGAAGATCGGGGCGGGTTCAGTCGACCTTGGCGCCGGAGTCGAGCACCACCTGGGTCCAGCGACCGAGGTCGTTCCTCACCAGCTCGGCGAAATCGGCTGGGCTCACCGGCGCCAGCGTGTCGCAGCCGATCGCCGCACAGCGCTGCTTCAACGCGTCACTGGCGACGATGCGGTTGATCTCGACCGACAGGCGATCGATCACCGAGCGCGGCGTGCCGGCCGGCGCGACGATGCCCTGCCAGGCCACGGCCTGCACGCCGGGCACGCCGGCTTCGGCGAAGGTGGGTGCGTCGGGCATCATCGCCGAGCGCTGCGGCGCGGTGGTGGCCAGCACCTTGAGCTTGCCGGCGCGGATGTGCGCGATCGCCGGCGTCAGGTCGGTCACCATCAGCTTGAAGCGGCCACTCAGCAGATCGGGTATCGCGAGCTGGCTGCCCTTGTAGGGAATGTGCTCGAACTTCGCGCCGCTGGCCTTCTGCAGCATCTCCATCGCCAGGTGGTGCGGGCTGCCGTTGCCGGCCGAGCCGTACTGCAGCGGCGCCGGCGCGGCGCGCGCGGCATCGACCAGGTCCTGCGCGGTGTTCCAGCCGGTGTCGCTCGAGGCCACCAGGAAGAACGGCACGCTGGCCACCAGGCTCACCGGAGCGAAGTCGCGCACCGGGTCGATCATGTTGTTGCGGTACAGCGCCGGGCTCACGCCCAGCGTGGTGCTGGTGGCCATCAGCAGCGTGTATCCATCGGCCGGGCTGCGCGCGACGATCTGCGCGCCGAGCAGCGTGCCGGCGCCGGGCTTGTTGTCGATCACCACCGGCTGCCCGAGCGCCTTGGCCAGCGGCTCGGCGATCGAGCGCGCCAGCGTGTCGGTCAGGCCGCCGGGCGGGTAGGGCACGACCAGCTTGATCGGCCGGTCGGGCCAGGCCGCGGTCTGTGCCGACGCGGGCACGGCCCACATCAGCGACATCAGGCCTGCGGCGCAGGCGGCGGCGAGCCGTTGGCGCCATGAGATCGGGTTCATGTGGGGCGGGTCGTGTGGGCTCGGCGAGCAGGGCCTCGCGCCCGACCGATTGTGTTCGGGCACCCCGGTGTGTCAATGCGGGCAATACCGGGCCATGCGGGCCGCGGCTGCCCGGGTCAGCGCCGGGGTTCGGGCACCAGGCTCACTGCCGTCCTCTGCACGCCGCGCAGGAATTCGAGCCGCGTCGGGCGGCCGATGCGTTCGCGCCCCAGCAATCGATGCAGCATGTCGACGTCGCCGACCTCGGTGTCGTCGACGCGCGCGATGCGGTCGCCCGCCCGCATGCCGGCGCGCGAGGCCGGGCCGTCGGGCATTACCTCGTCGACGGCGACCACGCTGGGCGTGGCCAGGCCGTGATGTCGCGCCACGCGCCGCGCGAGCGGCACCGTGTGGGCGGCGATGCCGAGCCAGGCTCGGCGCACGCGGCCGTGCTGCAGGATCTCGCTGACCACCCAGCGCGCGGTGTCCGACGGCACCGCGAAGCACAGCGCCTGCGCGCCGGCGATGATGGCCGTGTTGACGCCGATCACGCGCGATCGTGTGTCGAGCAGCGGCCCGCCCGAGTTGCCCGGGTTGAGGCTGGCGTCGGTCTGGATCACGCTGTCGATCGAGCGGCCGCTGCGCGAGCGCAGCGAGCGGCCGAGCGCCGAGATCACGCCGGTGGTGACGGTGTGGCCCAGCCCATGCGGATTGCCGATCGCGATCGCCACCTGGCCCACGCGCAGGCTCGATGAGTCGCCCAGCTCCAGGTGCGGCAGCACGCGCGGCGAGCCCATGTGCAGCAGCGCGAGGTCGGTGTCCACATCGGCGCCGACCACGCGCGCGTTCTGCTGACCGCCATCGTCGAGCAGCACCTGCACCTCGCCGCCGCCTTCGACCACATGGCTGCTGGTCAACACGTAGCCGTCGGGCGTGATCAGGAAACCCGAGCCCGCGCCGCCGCCGCGACGCTGCCCCTTGCGCGGCAACACCTGCAACGACACCACGCCGGCGCGGGTGTGCTCCAACGTGCCGATCACGGCGCGCGAATAAGCGTCGAGCAAGCCAAGGTCGTCGTCGGATGTCATCGATGGCTCCGGGTCGTGCACGGCTCAAATACCGATCAATCCGAGGCGCAGGCCCAGCCGCACCGCCTCGGCGCGGGTCGCAGCCCCGGTCTTGTCGAGGATCTGCGCGACGTGGAACTTGGCGGTGTGCGCCGAGATGTGCAGCGCCTCACCGATGTCGCGGTTGGTCAGGCCGTTGGCCAGCAGTTCGAAGACCTCGATCTCGCGCGATGTCAGCGGATCGAGCGGCGCGTGTGGCGGCGCCGGGCGCGCGCCGGCGCCGTGGCCGGCCCGCGGCAGGCCATCCTCGCGCACGCTCAAACCCTGCATCACGGCCGCCAGCGCCGCGCGCAGCTTGGCGTCGTCGGCATGCAGCGACAGCAGCGCCAGCGCGCCGCGTGGAGCGCCGATGCGCGCGACCACGTCGTCGAGGTCCTCGGCCAGCACCAGCACCGGAACCCCACCCGGCGTGCGCTCGAGCACCTGGCGCACTGCGTCGCCATCCGTGGCGATGATCACGAGCGCGGATGGCGCCTGCGCGCCCGCGCGGGCCAGATCGTCGATCGACTCGTGCAACTGCACGTCGATGTCGCCGTCGGCACCCTCGCGGGCCAATGCGGCGGCCACGCCCTGGGCCGCCCATCGGGAGCTGCTGACGACGGCGATGCGCATCGCGCCGGGTGTGTTGCTAGTGGCACCGCGAGGGGCTGCGCGCGGCCACGTCGACGCTCAGGTCCAGCGGCTGGCCACCGCGCGAGACGCGCAAGCGAAGTCGCGCGCCGACCTGCTCGGCTGCCAGCAGGTCGCGCAGGCTCTCGACGGTGCTCACGTCCTGGCCGCCGGCGGCGACGACGATGTCGCCCACCATCACGCCGGCACGCGCGGCCGGGCCATCGTCGGCCACGCCGTGCACCAGCAGGCCGGTCTGGCTGTGCGTGGCCAGCGCCGAGCGCAGCGGCTCGCCCAACGGCACCGGCTGCGCGGCGACACCCAGGTAACCACGCGCCACCACGCCGTGTGCGAGCAGTGCCGCGGTGACACGCTCCACCGTCGCCACCGGCAGCACCACCGCATGCAGGCGCGACAAGGCGTGGCTCGCCACGCCGATCACCTGAGCGCTGGCGTCGGCCACCGGCGCACCCTGAAGGCCAGGGTAGAGGCCGCCGTCGAGGCGAATCAGACGATCGACGTGACCACCGCGCCAGGTACGCCACGCGCCGCCGGCCGCGCCCACGTGACCGAAGCTCGCGTGCACCTGCCCCGACGGCTCGCGCCCGACCGCGAAGACGAAGTCGCCTGCGCGTGGCGCCGCGTCGAGTCGGCGCTCGACCGCACTCACGCCCGGCACCTCGGCGGTGATCACGGCCAGGTCGGTCGCCGCGTCCACGCCGCGCACCTCGCCGACGACCGACTCGCCGCTGGGCAGGACCAGACGCACCTTGGAGGCGCGCCACACGGCCGTGGCGCTGGTCAGCACGACGCCGGGTTGCCAGAGGCAGGCGGCGGCGAAGCCCCTGCGGTGCGAGCCGACGCCGATGACCGACGCGGCCACGCGTTCGACGGCGTCGGCGAGGTTTTGAGAGCTGGGGTGGGTGGGGTCTGGCATGGTCGGGCCTTTCGTGCCGTGATCAACGATGGACCCATCGTGAGCGCGATCGCGCGGTGGCGCATCGGCCGATCGGGCAGACCCAACCTGGTCGTTCGGGCAGGTCCGCCCGGGCCCCGGCAAGCCACCGACGTGATGCCACGTTCGGCGATTTCAAGTGGCGGCTCGCCGGCGCGCCGCTTTGACGCCGCATCGAGCCGCGTGGTACGGTGCCGGCCCACGCCCGCGCGCGGTAATGAACTCCACGCCGATGACCACCCTCGACCTCGACACATTGCAGAGCCTGAATGCCGCCGTGCTGTCCGATGTGCTCGACAGCCTCGGTCTGATGCAGCAGGCGATGAAGCCGTTCGTGCGCCCGCTGGACGACTCGCTGCGACTGATCGGCCGCGCGCGCACCGGCCTGTACATGCCGGTGTACGAGCACCGCACGGGCGAGAACCCTTACGAAGTGGAGATCGCGCTGGTCGACGATTTGCAACCGCACGACGTGGTGCTGCTGGCCTGCGACGGCCCGACCGACCGCATCGCCCCGTGGGGCGAGTTGCTGTCCACCGCCTGCGTCGCGCGCGGCGCCAGCGGCTGCGTCACCGACGGGCTGGTGCGCGACGTCAAACAGATCCGCGCGATGCGGTTCCCGGTGTTCGCCGGCGGCATCGGCCCGCTCGACACCAAGGGCCGCGCGCGCATGGTCGAGCGCGACGTGCCGGTGTTGTGCGCCGGCGTCGGCGTGCGGCCGGGTGATCTGCTGTTCGGCGACGTCGATGGCGTGGTCGTGATCCCGCGTGAACACGAACGCGAGGTTGTTCGGCGCGCGATCGACAAGGTCTCCGGCGAGAACCAGTCGCGCGACGCGTTGCGGCGAGGTGAGCTGCTGGGCGATGTGTTCAGGCGGCTGGGCATTCTCTGAATCACTGGGACATCCCCGAAATCAGCACGAAGCCGCACCAGCCCCCAACGCAGCAGGGCATCCCGGGGCAACACCGGCACTTGCACCATACGCCAGCAAGCATGATCCTCGGGGTTCTGTCGCTGAAGTAAGCTCGCGCTTCACGATGACCCGACGCGCACCGCTTCAATCATCCGACTTGCGCGGGGCCGTGCGCCTGGCGACCGATGCCACCGCGGGCCTGGCCGATCTGGTGGAGGCGATGCACGAACGCATCGCGCGCATTCCCGGCCTGGGCACGCCAAAGTTGGACGGGCGCACCGGCGGCATCAGCGGGCTCGTCTACCAGACCATCCGCGGCGTCACCCGGGTCGTCGGCGGCAGTATCGACGCGCTGCTGGGATTGCTGGCCCCCGCCTTGGCGCAGGACGACAGCAGCCCCGAGCGTGAAGCCATCGTGGCGGCGTTGAACGGCGTGCTCGGTGACTACCTTGCAGCCAGCGCCAACCCGCTGGCCACCGCGATGACGATTCGCCACGAGGGCCGCGCGTTGACGCTGGAGCGCACCGCGCTGGCCGAACGCCTGCCGAAGGCGAGCGGGCAGCTGCTGGTGCTGCTGCACGGTCTTTGCATGGGCGACCGCCAGTGGACCCGCGAGGGCCACGACCACGGCGCCGCGCTGGCGCGCGACCTGGGCTTCACGCCGGTCTACCTGCACTACAACAGCGGGCTGCACGTCTCGATCAACGGTCACGCGCTGGCCGGCCTGCTCGATCGGCTGGTCGACCAATGGCCGCAGCCGCTGCAACGCCTGGTGCTGCTCGGCCACAGCATGGGCGGCCTGCTCGCGCGCAGCGCGCTGCACTACGGCGCGCAGGCCGGGCAACGCTGGCCGTCGCGCGTCGACGACCTGCTGTGCCTGGGCACACCACACCACGGCGCGCCGCTCGAGCGCGCCGGCCACTGGGTCGACATCGTGCTCGGCGCCACGCCGTACGCCGCGCCGTTCGCGCGCCTGGGCAAGGTGCGCAGCGCCGGCATCACCGACCTGCGCCACGGCAACCTGCTCGATGAGGACTGGGTCGGGCGCGACCGGTTCGCGCGCGGCGCCGACCGGCGCCAGCCGTTGCCGCTGCCCGAGTCGGTGCGCTGCTTCGCGCTGGCAGCGAGTCTGGGCGCGCAGGGCGGCGATCTGAAGGAGCGGTTGCTGGGCGATGGCCTGGTGCCGCTGGACAGCGCGCTGGGCCGACACCGCGACGCGGCACGCACGCTGGCGTTCGCCGCCGAGCGCCAGTGGATCGGCTACGGCATGAACCATCTCGACCTGCTGAGCCGCGCCGAGGTGTACGCGCAGCTGCGCCAGTGGCTCGGCTGACGCCTCAATCCACCACGCCGGCGCAATCCAGCATCGCGCGCAGCAGCACGTTGCAGCCGGCCTCCAGGTGCGCCGGCTCGGCGGCTTCGATCTCGTTGTGGCTGATGCCTCCCGCGCAGGGCACGAAGATCATCGCGGTCGGCGCGACGCGTGCCAGGTACACCGCGTCGTGGCCGGCGCCGCTGACGACGTCCATGGTGGTGTGGCCCAGCGCCAGCGCCGCGGCGCGCACCGTGGCGACCAGCTCGGGCGCAAACGGCTGCGGCGCGAAGTACACCACCGGCTGGATGTCGACCGACACCGCGCGCGCGGTCGCCACCTCGGCGCAGGCGCGGCGCAACGCCGCGTCCATCGCGAGCAACGTGGCGGCGTCGGCGGCGCGCAGGTCGGCCGACAGACGCACCCGCCCCGGAATCACGTTGCGTGAGTTGGGGAACACGTCCAGATAGCCGACGGTGCCGCGCGCATGCGGTGCGTGCTCGATCGCGATGCGGTTCACCGCCAGCGTCAGCTCGCTCGCGGCGAGCAGCGCGTCGTGCCGCCGGTCCATCGGCGTCGGGCCGGCATGGGCCTCGCTGCCCGAGACGAGCAGGTCGTACCAGCGTTGTCCGAGCGCACCCTGCACGGCGCCGATCGTGCAGCGATGGGCCTCCAGCACCGGGCCCTGCTCGATGTGCGCCTCGAAGTACGCGCGCGGCGGCACCGCGGGCACGGTTTCGCCGGCATAGCCGATGTCCTGCAGCGCCTGCGCCACGCTGCAGCCTTGCGTGTCCAGCTGCCCCAGCGCGCGTTCGAGCGAGAACGCCCCGGCGAACACGCCCGAGCCCATCATCACCGGCACGAAGCGCGAGCCCTCTTCGTTGGTCCACACCGCGACCTCGATCGGCGCGTCGGTGGTCAGGTGCGCGTCGTTGAGGCAGCGCACCACCTCCAGACCGGCCAGCACGCCATAGTTGCCGTCGAACTTGCCGCCGGTGGGCTGGGTGTCGAGGTGGCTGCCGGTCATCACCGGCGGCAGGTTGTTGCGGCGGCCGGCGCGTCGCGCGAAGATGTTGCCGATGGCGTCGATGCGCACGCTGCAGCCGGCCGCACGGGCCCACTGCACGAAGCGGTCGCGGGCCTGGCGGTCGAGGTCGGTGAGCGCGAGCCGGCACACGCCGCCTTTCGGCGTGGCGCCGATCTGCGCCAGCTCCATCAGCGATTGCCACAGCCGCGCGCCATCGACACGCAGCGGCTGCGCCCGGATCATGCGGTCGGCTGCGCTGGCGACGGCCGGCAGGTTCATCGTCTTGGGTGAGGGGTGTGTTTGGCGCCGAGTATGCCGCGCGCAGCGCGGCACGCCGCTAGGTGACTTCAGCCTTGACGCGCCCGCCGCACCCCGTCGATCATCGTGCGTCACGACCGACACCTGGCAGGCCACGGTGCAGTACCGGTCGTCGCGTTCGCACGGCCGCTAGCGCGGGCGCGCGGAATCGCCAGACGTTCAACCACGAAGGAGACACCATGATCGTCAGAACCTTGCTTGCAGCGTCGCTGCTGTCGCTGGCGGCGTGCCAGTCGATGTCTCCGCCGCCGGCCGCACCCGCCGCCGCAGCGGCGGCCGCGCCGCCTCCGGCGTGGCAGCAGGGCCGCACGGCCGACCAGGCGAGTTCACCGCTCGCGCCCCACGCCGGCAAGATGACGGCCACCCCGGCCAGCGAACTTCCGCTGGCCGGCATCAAGTTGCCGCCGGGGTTCAAGGCCGAGGTCTGGGCCACCGGCATGCCCGGTGCCCGCGCGATGGCGCGCGGCGAGGGCGGCAAGATCTACATCGGCACGCGTGCGATCGGCCGCGTCTACGAGGTCACCGACAGCGGCGGGCAGCGCACCAGCCGCGTCGTCGTCGACAAGCTGGTGCAGCCCTCGGGCGTGGCGTTCAAGGACGGCTCACTGTACGTGATGGCGATCGACAAGGTGCTGCGCTTCGACGGCATCGAGCGCAACCCGGGCGTGCAGCCGGTGGACATGACGGCCGCGTTCAAGCTGCCGAAGGAGCAGCACCACAACTGGAAGTACATCGCGTTCGGCCCGGACGGCAAGCTGTACGTGCCGTTCGGCGCGCCGTGCAACATCTGCGTGCCCGGCGAGGAGTACGCGCAGATCCGCCGCTACAACGCCGACGGCTCGGGCATGGAGGTGATCGCGCGCGGCGTGCGCAACACGCAGGGCTTCGCCTGGCACCCGGTGACCAAGGAGATGTGGTTCACCGACCATGGCCGCGACTGGATGGGCGACGACGCACCCGAAGACGAGCTGAACCGCATGCCGCGCACCGGCGCGTACTTCGGCTTCCCGTACTGCCACGCCGGTGGTGTGCCCGACAAGGACTTCAAGAAGGCCAACCCGTGCGACGGCGTCACGCTGCCGGTGCAGACGATGGGCCCGCACGCCGCCGTGATGGGCGCGCACTTCTACACCGGCAACATGTTCCCGGCCGAGTACAGCAACGTGCTGTTCGTCGCGCGCAAGGGTTCGTGGAACCGCACCAAGAAGTTCGGCTACGACGTGGTCACCGTGCGCGCCGGCGCCGACGGCAGCAACGCGAAGATCACGCCGTTCATGACCGGCCTGCTCAACGAGAGCAACGACAGCTTCTCGGGCCGGCCGACCTACATGCTGCAACTGCCCGACGGCTCGCTGCTGGTCACCGACGAGCAGCTCGGCGCGATCTACCGCATCAGCTATGCCCGTTGAGCGTGGCGCGCGCGCGGCGGCGAGCCCTGGGGCTGTCTGCTCGCGGCGCGCCGTGCAGGCCGCAGCCGCAGCGCCGAAACGCTGGCGCTGTGCGCCGCGTGCCATGGGCCGGGCGGCAACGCGACGATCGCGCTGATGCCGTCGCTGGCCGGCCAGCCCAAGGTGTTCATCGAGAACCAGCTGGTGCTGGTGCGCGAGGGCCTGCGCGACATTCCGGTGATGAAGGCCGCGATGGAGCGCATGACCGACGAGCAGATCATCGAGCTGGCGCGCTACTTCGCCGCGCAGCCCTTCACGCCGAGGCCGGTGACGGCGCAGGCCGACAAGCAGCGCCTGGGTGCCGATCTGGCGCGCAAGGCGTTGTGCGGCACCTGCCACTTGAGCGACTACGTCGGGCAGCAGCAGGTGCCGCGGCTGGCCGGGCAGGACGAGGCCTATCTGCTGCAGGCCATGAAGCAGTTTCGCGATCAACCGGGCCCGGGGCGCGACACCATCATGTCGGCCTCGTTGTACGGCCTGAGCGATGCCGACCTGGCCAACCTGGCCCACTACCTGGCCGGCTACCGGGGCAAGTAGCCGGCCGCCGTGGCCTCAGCCGTCGTACTTGAACGACAGCGATACGCGGGCGCGATAGGCCACCACCTTGCCGCCCTCGATCTTCATGTCGAGCTTGCTGATCTCGGCGACGCGAAGATCGCGCAGCGACTTCGCCGCGGTCTCGACCGCGTTCTTCGCAGCGGCTTCCCACGACACCGTGCTGGTGCCGATGATCTCTGTGACGCGGTAGACGCCGGAATCGGCATTCTTCTTGGCCATGGCTTGCGCTCCTTCGCAGTGGAGGGGCGCGCGTTGTCCCGTTGCGGCCCCGGAACCCATCATAAGCGTGCGGTTCGCGCCGAAGGCCTGATTTGTTGAGCTGCCGCCCACTCGCACCGCTGCTCCCGCACACCGACAAGACCATCGCAGAGGACTCGTGCGCCGCTGGCTGGACATGATCACCGCCCGACAGTCGATCCGCCGGATCGCGCTGGATGCGGGCTTGCACGCCGTGGCCGGCCTGGCCGACTTGATGCCGCGCATGAAGCAGCGCAGGGCCGCCAGCCGGCTGATCGAGGATCTGCCATACGCCCACCATGGCGGCCAGACGCTGCGGCTGGACATCCTGCAACCGTTGCGCCCTGGGCCGCATCCGGTGCTGATCTATCTGCACGGCGGTGCGTTCGCGATCGGATCCAAGCGCACGCACCGGGCGCTGGCGGCGGCCTATGCCTCGCAGGGCTACCTCGTGTGCAATGTCGACTACCGGCTGGCGCCGGCATGTCCGTTTCCGGCCGCCATCGAAGACGCCTGCGCCGCCTGGCTGTGGGCGGTGGACCATGTGGGTGAGTACGACGGTGACAGCCAGCGCATCGGGCTGGCCGGCGAGTCGGCCGGTGCGAATCTGGCGCTGTCGGTCGTGCTGGCGTGCTGCACGGCCCGGCCGGAGCCGTTTGCCGCGCCGCTGTTCGAGCGTGCCGCGCGACCGGCGGCGGCGCTGCTGTACTGCGGTTTCCTGCAGACCAGCATGCCCGCGCGGTACCGGCGCGCCGGCGTCTCGGCGCTGGCCGCGCGCATCGCCACCGACGCGGCGCGTTCGTACCTTGGACCGTGGGCCGACCAGCCGGGTCACGAGCATGCGCTGGCCGATCCGCTGTGCATTGTCGAGGCGATGCAGGCGCCGTCGAACCTGCCGCCGCTGTTCATCGCCGCCGGGCTGGACGACCCGGTGGCGGCCGATTCGCAAAGACTCGAGCGCGCGCTGCTGCGGCTCGAGTCGCCCTGCAGCGCGCACTACTACCCCGGCGAACCGCATGCCTTTCACGTGATGTTCTGGCGCGAGCAGGCGATCCGCTGCTGGCGCGACAGTTTCGAATTCCTGCATCGGCATCTGCCGGTCCAGGCGTAGCCGGTTCCGGTGGTCGGCGGCCCGGCGACCCTCGCATTCGTCCGGCCGCCGGGCGAACGCTCCAAGGTCGAGCCGGCTAGAAATTGACGTTGCTGCCACCCTTGAGCTGCAGCATCTCGCGCGCCTCGTCGGCGCTGGCCACCTCGAGCCCGAGGCCTTCGATGATCTGCCGCGCCGCGCGCACCTGTTGCGCGTTGCTTTCGGCGAGTTGACCGGGGCCGATCCACAGCGAATCCTCCAGCCCCACGCGCACGTTGCCGCCCATCGCCACCGACTGCGTGGCGATCGGCAGCTGGTTGCGCCCGGCGCCGAGCACGCTCCAGAGATACTGGTCGCCGAACAGGCGATCGGCGGTGCGCTTCATGTGCGCCACGTCCTCGGGGTGCGGCCCGATGCCGCCCAGGATGCCGAACACCGACTGGATGAAGAACGGCGGCTTGACCAGCCCGCGGTCGGCGAAGTGGCGCAGCGTGTACAGGTGGCCGATGTCGTAGCACTCGATCTCGAAGCGCGTGTGGTTGGCGGCGCAGGTGGTCAGGATGTTGTCGATGTCGCGGAACGTGTTCTTGAAGATGCGGTCGTCCGATCCCTCGAGGTAGGGCCGCTCCCAGTCGAACTTGAACTCCTTGAAGCGCGCCAGCATCGGGAACAGGCCGAAGTTCATCGAGCCCATGTTCAGCGACGCCACCTCGGGCTTGAAGTAGGCGCACGGCTGCAGCCGCTCCTCGACGCTCATCGTCGGCGCGCCGCCGGTGGTGATGTTGATCACCACGTCGCACGCCTTTCGGATGCGCGTGAGGAACGGCGCGAACGCCTCGGGCCGCTGGTCGGGCTTGCCGTTGACCGGGTCGCGCGCGTGCAGGTGCACGAGCGCGGCGCCGGCCGCGTGCGCCCCGAGCGCGGCCTCGGCGATCTCGTCGGCGGTGATCGGCAGGTGCGGCGACATGCTCGGCGTGTGGATCGCGCCGGTGACGGCGCAGGTGATCATCACCTTGCGGCGCTTGGGCTTGGAGGGGGTGGACATCGGCTTGCTCCTTTTGTCAATCAGCCATCGGACCAGGGCTTACGCCCGCGCTTGTGTGCGGCCAGCGCCGCCAATCGTTCGTTGCGCCACAGGCTCTTGCGTGCGACCTTGGCCGCATCGGGCGCGCTGCCCCATGCGTCGGCGGCTTTGCGCCACTGCTCGTCGTCCCACACCCGGGCCGTCGGCAGGTCGGCCAGGTAGCGCCGGAACCAGGGCACATAGCGCTCACAGTAGTCGGCAATGCCGCCCGGCGCATTGAGCTCGATGGTCTCGAACGGGCCCATGAACGCCCAGCGCAGGCCCAGGCCGTCGGCGATGGTCTGGTCCAGGTCCTGCGGGCTGACGACGCCGTCCTGCACCAGGCGGAACGCTTCGGTCAGCAGCGCCACCTGCAGCCGGTTGAGGACGAAGCCGTCGATCTCGCGCTGCACGTCGATCGGCACCTGGCCCACCGCGCGCATCACCGCAGCGGCTCGGGACTTGGTCTCGGCGCTGGTCCAGGGCGCGCCGCACAGCTCGACCACCGGCACCAGATGCGGCGGATTGACCGGGTGGGCGACGAGGCAGCGCGCGCGGCCGGCGAGGCCGGCCGTGAACTGCGACGCGACGATCGCCGAGGTGGACGAGGCCAGCACGCAGCCAGGCGGTGCTGCGGCGTCGAGCGCGGCGAAGGTGCTGCGCTTGACCTCCAGCGTCTCGGGCAGGCTTTCCTGCACCCAGTCGGCGTGGCGCACCGCGTCGGCCAGCGTGGCGACCACCTGCACGCGCTGCGCCGCGGCGGCTGCGTCGTCGACGAGCCCGTGCGCCTGCAGTTCGTGCAGCGACTGCGCGATCTGCGCTGCGCAGCTTCGAGCTGCGCATCGCTCGGGTCGCAGACCTGCACCTGCCAGCCGGCGCGCGCGAACACCTTGGCCCACGCGCGGCCGATCAGCCCGGCGCCGATGATGCCGACTGTTTGCGCTTGTTTGCCCATGCTTGTGTCCCTTGCCGATCTGCTAAAGCCACAGCACCTTGCGCCGCAGTTCGAGGTCGCGCGACAGCGCCGCCGCCGGGCCGACGTGCGTGACCGCGCCGCGCTCGAGCGCCACGTGCGGTCCGCCAGCGCGAGCACCAGGTCGAGATTGTGGTCGACGATCACGATCGCCACCTCCTGGCGCAGCTTGTCGAAGGCCTCGAACAGCTCCTCGACCACGGCCGGCGCCAGGCCCTCGAACGGCTCGTCGAGCAGCAGCACGCGCGTGTCGCCCGACAGCGCGCGCGCCACCGCCACCATCTGCTGCTCGCCGCCCGACAGGTAGTCGGCCGGCGAGCGCCAGCGTTCCTTGATGCGCGGGAAGAAGCTGAAGATCTTCTCCTCGTCCCAGTAGCTGCCGCGCCGGTTGCGCCGCTTGAGGCGCCCGAGCTCCATGTTCTCGGCCACGGTCATGCCGGCGAACAGCCCGCGGCCCTGCGGCACGTAGCCGATGCCGCGGCGCGCGATCTCCGCCGATGGGCGGCGCGCCAGCGCCTCGCCGCCGAGCGTGACGCGCCCGCGCCGGCGCGCTGACGCCGATGATCGTCTTCAGCAGCGTCGACTTGCCGGCGCCGTTGCGGCCGAGCAGCGCGACGATCTCGTGCTCGTGCACCTCGAAGCGACGTCGCGCAGGATGTGGCTCTTGCCGTAGAAGGTGTTGACGCCGTCGAGCTGGAGCAGCGACGCTCGGCGCGCGCCGCACTGTGGCCGCTCGCATCGCGGCCAGCGCGTGCGTGCCGGAGCCGATGTAGACCTCCTGCACCTGCGGCGAGTCGCGCGCGTCGTCGACGCTGCCGTCGACCAGCACCTCGCCGTCGTTCATCACCGTCACGCGATCGGCCAGCGCGAACACGCGGTCGATGTCGTGCTCGACCAGCAGCACCGGCAGGTCGGCCGAGATGCGCTTGATCAGTTGGCCGACGCGCTCGCGCTCGGCCGCGGCCAGCCCGGCCAGCGGCTCGTCGAGCAGCAGCACGCGCGGCGCGGCGGCGAGCGCCAGCCCCATGTCGAGCAGGCGCTGGCCGCCGTAGGACAGCGACGCCGCCTCGGCGCCTGCTCGATGCCCGCCAGCCCGAGAGTGCGGATCAGCTCCGCGGTGTCGCGGTTGACGTCGGCGCAGCGTGCCGGCGTCGGCCCAGACCGTCGAAGCGCCTGGGGTCGCGCGCCTGCACCGCGAGGCGCAGGTTCTCGGCGACCGACAGCGCGGAGAACAGGTTGGTGATCTGGAACGAGCGGCCGAGGCCGGCCGCGGTGATGTGCTCGGGCGGCAACGCCGGCGATCGAGCGGCCGGCCAGCGTGACCGTGCCGCGGTCGGGCGCGAACAGGCCCGAGATCAGGTTGAAGACCGTCGTCTTGCCGGCGCCGTTGGGGCCGATCAGCGCGTGCAGCGTGCGGTCGCTCAACGCGCAGCGACATGTCCTTCACCGCGCTGGATGCCGCCGAAGCTCTTCGCCAGGCCCGAGGCGACCAGGATCGCGCCGTCGCCGCCTGCGCGGCGGGCGCAGGAACTCGGGCAGCGGCACCCTGCCGGCCAGGCGCTGCGCCATCGCCGCTCGCCTTCGACCGTCTTGCGCCAGCGCGCCGTGGCGCGCTCGTACAGGCCGACCAGCCCGGTCGGCGAGAACACGATGAAGGCGACGAACAGGCAGCCGAAGAACAGCAGCCAGTTCTCGGTCCAGCGACAGGTAGTCGCGGAACAGGATGAAGAACAGCGCGCCCAGCGCGGGCCCGAGGAACGAGCGCATGCCGCCGATGATCACCATCGCCAGCAGTTCGCCCGAGAAGGCGACCGAGATCGGATCGGCCGAGGCCAAGCGGTTGTTGAACGCGAACAGCACGCCGGCCAGCCCGGTCAGCCCCGCCGAGACGACGAAGGCGATCTGCTTGTAGCGGTTGGTCGCGTAGCCGACGAACTGCGCGCGCTGCTCGTTCTCGCGGATCGCGACCAGCACCGTGCCGAGCGGCGAGCGGTGGAAGCGCCACAGCGCCAGCACCGCCACGAACGCCACGCCCGCCACCAGCGCGTAGTACGGCCCGGCGCTGTCGAAGACGACGCCGAGCCAGCTGCGGCGCGTGATGCCGCCCAGCCCGTTCTCGCCGCCGGTGAACGCGGTCCAGCGAAAGGCGACCGAGTAGATCAGCGCCGACAGCGCGAGCGTGAGCAGCGAAAAGTAGACGCCGCGCCGGCGCAGCACCAGGAAACCGAAGGCCCAGGCGATCACCACCACCAGGACCAGACCGAACGCCAGCGGCGGCGAAGAACGACCCGGAAACAGTCGCGCTGCGCCATGCCGGCGGCATAGGCGCCCAGGCCGAACCACGCGCCGTGGCCGAACGACATCAAGCCCGTGTAGCCGACCAGGATGTTCAGCGCCATGCAGGCGAGCGCGAAGATCACCACCTCGGTGGCCGACGTCACGCCCAGGCCGATCGCCGACAGCGCGAACGGCAGCACCACCAGCGCCAGAGCGGCCACGAGAAGGTCGCGGGTCTTGGGCATCGCTACTCGAAGCGCTGGATGCGCTCGCCGAACAGGCCGCGCGGCCGCACCAGCAGCACCAGCAGCATCAGCAGGTACATCGCGGCTTCCGATCTGCGGATAGACGGCGGCGGTGACCACGCACTTGCACGCCGACGATCAGCGCGGCCAACACCACGCCCCAGAACGAGCCCAGCCCGCCGATCACGACGACGACGAAGGCCGCGGTGAGGATCTCGGCGCCCATCGCCGGATGCACGCCGGAGATCGGCGCCAGCAGCACGCCGGCCAGCGCCGCCAGCCCGACGCCGAGGAACGCGACCGCCGCCATGTACGGCTCCAGCGAGATGCCGAGCGCGGCGACCATGTCGGGGTTCTGCACGCCGGCGCGCACCACGCGGCCGAACGGCGTGCGCTGCAGCAAGTACCACAGGCCGGCCACGCACGCATCGCCACCATCAGCATCAGCAGCCGGTACTTCGAGTAGATGAAGTCGCCGACGAAGACCTGGCCGCGCAGCGCCTGCGGAATCGAGAACGGCAGCGGCGGCGCGCCGAAGATCATGCGCAGCGCCTGCTCGGCCACCATCGCGAGGCCGAAGGTCAGCAGCAGCGACGAGCGCCGGATCGGCGCTGTAGAAGCGGCGGAACAGCAACCGCTCGATGACCAGGCCGATCAGCGCGACCAGCACCGGCGACAGCGAGCGAGCGCGCCGGCGAAGCCGAGCGAGGTCGGCGAGCTGACCGCGAGGTAGGCGCCGAGCGCGTAGAACGCGCCGTGCGCGAGGTTGACGAGGCCGCCCAGCGAGAAGATCAGCGACAGCCCGAGCGCGATCAGCAGGTAGTAGGCGCCGGCCAGCAGGCCGTTGAGCAGCTGTTGGACGAACAGCACCGGCGCACGCGCTGCGGCGCGTCAGCGCCATCTTGCAGTTGTTCTCCTCGCGCGTCGGCGCGATCACTTCGAGGCTCTGTTGGCGCCGGGCACCGGCGCCGACGAGCGTGAAGATGTCCCACTTGTTCTTGATCTCGGCCGCCGGCAGTGCCTGCACGGTGTACATCTCCTGCATCAGCTGGTGGTCGCCAGTTGCGGTAGTAGCCTTCGCGCGTCTTCATGCACGTCGAACTTGGCGCCCTTCTCCAAGTGCTCGACCATCTTGGTCGAATCGGTCGACTTGGTCTCGTCCATCGCCTGCGCGATGAGCTTGATCGACGTTGTAGTCGCCCCACGCCTGGTTCTCCGGCGGCTTGCCGTATTTCTTCGTGAAGTCGCCGACGAACTTCTTCGCCGCCGGCGTGTCGATCAGGTGGTCCCACACCAGCGGCCAGATGCCGAGGAAGTTGCCCTTGCCGGCGCCCCACGCCACGCGCGGTGTCGAAGCCGAAGCCGGCCACCGGGAACGGCAGGCCGAACTCGATGTACTGCTTCATGAAGTTGGTGATCTGGGCGCCGGCCAGGTTCGAGACCACCAGGTCGGGCTTGGCGTTGCGGATCTTGAGCAGGAGGCGGCGAGAAGTCGGTGGCGTCGGTGGGCACCAGCTCGTCGGCGGCGAACTCGCCGCCGTTGGCCGCCATGAAGCGCTTGGCCACCCTCAGCAGGTCGTGGCCGAACGCGTAGTCGGCGGTCAGGCTGTACCACTTCTTGCCCTTGACCATGCCGTCGCGCAGCAGCGCCCGGCCGCCGGTCTTCACGTACATCGTGTTCGCGGCTCTCGGTGTGGAACATGTAACGGTTGCACGCCTTGCCGCGCAGCTCGTCGGAGTTGCAGCCGGTGTTGAAGAACAGGATCTTGTTGCGCTGCGCGACCTGCGCGATCGCGAGGCCCGACGCCGAGCTGATCTCGCCGATGATGCAGGCGACCTTGTCGCGCTCGATCAGCGCTCGGCCTTGGTCGAGGCGGTCTGCGGGTTGACGCTGTCCTCCTCGATCAGCTCGATCTTGCGGCCCATGACGCCGCCGGCGGCGTTGATCTCGTCGACCGCGAGGTCGACGCCCAGCACCGCGTACTCGCCCAGCGGGCCGAGGAAGCCGGTGCGCGGCGTCAGGTGGCCGATGCGGATCACGTCGGACTGCGCGCGCAGCAGCGCCGGAAAGCCCAGCGCCGCCGCGCCGGCGGTGGCGCCGGCCAGGACGGTGCGGCGACGGGTATCGATGGATTCGCTCATGCCTGTCTCCTTGGATGGGTTCGAGTCACTCACCACGGCGGTCGATACGGGTTACACCGGCGGCTGCCCCGGCGCCAGCCCGCTTGCCACGATCTGTGATCACAGTTATCGTGCCCGCAACTTTGCCGCTTGTCCAGACGGGCCACTACCGACCGTGCAGCGTCGTTCGCAAGCCGCCTTTGGACCGACCGGACACGACGGGTTTGAACCTCGACGCCGCACCGATGCAAGCCACGGACCCCACGCTGGGGGCCCAGGTGCTGGCCCACCTGCGGGCCCAGCTGATCACCGGCATGCTCGCCCCGGGGGACCGGCTGTCGTTGCGCAGCCTGGGGCTGCAGCTGGGCGTGTCGATGCAGCCGGTGCGCGACGCGGTGGCGCGCCTGGTGGCCGAGCGTGCGCTCGAGGTCACGCCCAAGCGTTCGGTGCAGGTGCCGTTGATGTCGGCGCCGCAGTTCCGCGAGCTCACCGCGATCCGGCAGACGATCGAAGGCTTCGCCGCCGAACAGGCGGCGCGGCGCCGCGGCGCGGGCGAGCGCACCGCGCTGCGACGTCACGACGCGGCCTTTCGCCGCGAAAGCAAGCGGCGTGTTCCGGATATCGATGCGGCCATCGTTGCCAACGCGAACCTGCACTTCGCCGTCTACCGTGCGGCCGGCATGCCGGCGCTGACGGCCATCATCGAAGGCCTGTGGCTGCGCATCGGCCCGGTGCTCAACCTCGACCTGCGCGCCGGCCCCGGCCGCCTGGCCAGCGGCATCGCGGTGCGCAGCCATGCGGCGCTGGTGGACGCCATCGCGCGTGGCGACGGCGCGGCGGCGCGCGCCGCGCTGCTCGAAGACATCGGCAGCACGGCGGCCTTCATCGAAACACGCGGCGTCCTGCCGCCACAGTGAGGCACACGACATGGATCTCGGCATGCAGGGTTTGCGGGTGATGGTCTCGGCCGGCGCCAACGGCATCGGGCTGGCGATCGCGCGCGCGTTCGTGCGCGAGGGCGCGCGGGTGGCGGTGTGCGACGTCGACGCCGCTGCACTGGCGGCGCTGGCGCACAGCGACCCCGCGCTGCACGCCAGCGCCTGCGATGTGGCGCAGCGCGTCGACGTGGCGCGCTGGTTCGACGCCGCGCTGGCGCAGCTCGGCGGGCTGGACTGCCTGGTCAACAACGCCGGCATCGCCGGACCGACGGGCCAGGTCGACGCCATCGACCCCGAGGCCTGGGACCGCTGCATCGCCGTCGACCTGACCGGCCAGTTCAACTGCGTGCGGCTGGCGGTGCCGGCGCTGCGCGCGTCCACCAATGCCAGCATCGTCAACGTCTCGTCGCTGGCGGGGCGGCTGGGCTTCGCGCTGCGCACCCCGTATGCCGCCGCCAAATGGGGCGTGATCGGGCTGATGCGTTCGCTGGCAATCGAACTCGGCCCCGACCGCATCCGCGTCAACGCGCTGCTGCCCGGCATCGTCGCCGGCGAGCGCCAGCAGCGTGTGTTGAATGCCAAGGCCCAGGCCCGCGGCGTGTCGTTCGACGAGGTGGAAAAGGCCGCCTTCGCCGGCACCTCGATCAAGCAGTACGTGACGTCCGAGCAACTGGCCGACTACGTGGTCTTCCTGGCCAGCCCGCGCGCGGCAACGGTCTCGGGGCAGGCGTTGTCGGTGTGCGGAGACACCAACATCCTGAGCTGAGCGGCCCGGGTGACCGGCGCGTCCGCTCGGTGGACTTCGGGTTTGACGCCTGCCACGCTCATCCGAGCGTCTGGCGAAGCTCGGCGATCGCGCGGACGGCCTCGGACTGCGGGCCGAGGGCCATCGCCCGTGCCACCGTCTCGGCCGCGGCAAGTGCGGCGCGGGCGGCGTCGACGTCGTTGACCGCCAGCTCGGCGTACCCTGATTCGCACAGCAGGATGGCGAGCCCCAGCTGGTCGCCGACTTCGCGCAGCAGCGCCTCGCCCCGGCGCAGCGCGTCACGGGCTTCGCCGATCCGCCCCTGAGCAGCCAGAAGTTTTCCCAGGCGGCCCAGTTCGGCACCCTCGGCGCGGCGGTTGCCCACCGCGCGATGGATGGCGAGCGCCTGGTCGCAATGAACCAGCGCCTCCGCCATCCGGCCCTGCTCACGAAGCACATTGGACAGCGCACCGAGGATGACGCCTTCGAATACGCGATCGCCCACCTCACGGCCGATCGCGAGAGCACCCTCGCAGCGTTCACGTGCCTCGTCCAGCCGGCCCTGGTCGCCGCAGAGCAGGCCGAGGTTGCCGATGACGATGCCCTCGTCGCGGCGGTTGCCCACCTCGCGATGAATCGCGAGGGCCTGTTGGTAGTGGGCCCCGGCTTCCTCCAGCCTTCCCTGTTCGCGGCACACGTTGCCAAGGTTGCTCGTGTCGATGCCCTCGATGCGGCGGTTGCCCACCTCACGGTGGATGGCGAGCGCCCGTTCGAAGTGCGAGCGCGCTTCCTCCGGCCGGCCCTGGACGGCGTGAAGGATGCCGAGGTTGCCGATCAGATTGCCTTCGAGGCGGCGGTTGCCGATTTCGCGCGCGATCGCGAGCGAGGTTTCGAGGTGCGCCCGCGCCTCGTCCATCCGCCCCTGATCGCGCCGCAGATTGCCCAGGCTGACGAGAATGCTCGCGTCGCGGTACTGATTGCGGGCCCCGCGCGAAAGCGCGAGCGCTTGCTCGAACCCGGCCGCGGCCTCTTCGCTGCGACCGGCCCGGCGACACGCCGTCGCGCGCGCCTGCAGTGCCGCGGCGCGCTGCGACGCATCGAGCGTGTCGAGGGCGAGTACCTGCGAGCCGAGATCGATCCCCAGTGTGCAGGGACCTTGCAGCTCGAGCACTTCCCAGATTGCAAGATAGGCGGCAACCGCCTGCACGCCGTCTGCGCGCCGCACCGCCCGGCGGCACGCGGCGACGAGATTGCCGAGCTCCAGCGAGAGCTCGCGGCGTCGCTCGACGCCGCCGCGAAGTGACAGCGCCTCGATCGCGTCGTCGGTGCCGAAGCGGGCGAAGTACCGTCCGTGTCGATCCTCGGCCAGCCGACTCATCGGCTGGCCACTCGCCTCGAGCTTCTCCGCCGCATATTCATGGATGCTCAAGTACATGCCGAAGTAGGGCTCCTCGATGTCGTAGCGGCTCTGCGCGGCGGGTATCCAGGTGCGCAGTAGGCTCTTGTCGGCGAGCGCCTGCACGACATCGATGGCCGGCGGCGCCTGCGGCCATGGCGACAGATCCAGCACGGCCTCCGCGGCTTCGAGCGTGAACCCGCCGTCGAAGATCGAGCACTGGGCGAAGGCGGCCTTTTCCCAGGGCGACAGCAGATCCCATGACCAATCGATCGCGCCTCTGAGCGTGGCCTGGCGCGCCGCCGCGCCGCGAGCGCCCGCGAGCAGTTCGAACCGGTCGCGCATCCGTTCGACCATCTGCGCAGGCGACAGCACCCGCACCCGCGCGGCCGCGAGCTCGATCGCCAGCGGCAGGCCGTCGAGCAGCCGCACCACGTCGGCCACTGCGGCGCGGTTGCCCGCGCCGAGCACGAAGTCCGGTTTCTGCGCACGGGCGCGGGCGACGAAGAGGTCGATAGCGTCCATGTCCAGGGGCAGCGGCTCGACAGGGAAGATCTCTTCACCCTGCAGGTGCAGTCGCTCTCGGCTGGTGACGACGAACGCTGCGTCGGGTGCCCGGTCGAGCCAGCGGCCGAGCGTTGCCGGTGCGTGCGGCACGACCTGCTCGAAGTTGTCGGCGATGATCAGGCAGCGGCCGCGGCCGGCGATGGCGTGGCCCAGCTGCACCGCGGGGTCATCCTTTCCGAGCGGGACCTCGAGCGCGGAAGCGACAGCGAAGAAGATCCCGTCGAGCGAGCGAGCCTCGGACAAATCGCAGAAGTAGACGCCGCCCGGCCAATCGCCGAGCCAGGCCCAGCCATACCGGCGGACGATGCGGGTCTTGCCGGTGCCGCCCGGGCCGAGAACGGTGACCAGACGGGCCCCGGTGTCCAGTCGTGCGGCGAGCGCGCGCAGCTCTGAGGTCCTGCCGACGAACGCATCGCGCTCGGCGGGCAGATGGTGACGGACCTCGCGGACCGGACGCCAGAGGTCCCCGGCGCGAACCACGCGGTAGGCCTTCTCGGCATCCGCCGGCGGCACGAACGCAGAGGAGTCGCGGACCCCCAGCTCGAGGACCTCGACCGGTTCCTCGATCCCCTTGAGTCGGTAGTGGCCGTGCCGTTCGATCTGTGCGCCCGATGGAAGGGTGTCGGCAAGCGCATCTCGCACGGCCGCGCTCATCAACGTCTGCCCGCCGCGCGCCAGCGCCATGATGCGCGCCGCGAGCGGCTTGGCGAGACCTTCGACTTCGACCGGCTTTGCACCACGGGCTATGTCCTCGTGGGTGTTCTCGCGCAGGGTGACCGGGCCGATGTGGATGCCCACCCTGGCGCTGAGTGCGAGATCCGCCAGTGCCTCGTGGTACCCGAGCGCGTAGCGCGCGGCATCCGCCGGGTCGTCGAACAACAGGAAGAAGCCGTCGCTGCGATCGATTTCGCGGCCACGGTGGCGAGCCAGGAGTTCACGCGAACGGCGGTCGTGCGCCTGCCACACCTGCGCGGCGTGTGCGTCGCCGAGGCGCTCGACCCGGTGGGTGCTGTCCACCACGTCGGTGAAGAGGAGGGTGCGTAGGGTCATGCGACGAAGGCCCCATCGACATCAATGCCTGCACGTACGCCAGCCCGGTGGCTCGTGCGCCCAAGGGTACTCCTGGACGCGGCTGGTTTGCATCCGACCCCGAAGGGGCATCGTCGCCGATGGGTTGCCCGCGCGCCGAGTTGTGCCGCGGTTGACGAGCGTTAAGTCGCGGGCCCGCCGATCGCATAGGGTGGAGGCGTCGATTCCGAAGAGCGGCCCGATGCGAAGAATCCTGCCCTATGCCCTGGTTGCGCTGCTGGTCGGCGCCCCGTCGGCACGCGCGACCCCGGCCGAGAACGACGCCGCGATGCTCAGGTTGGCCACCTATAGCGGCTGCATGTCGTGTCACAGCATCCGCCCGGCGCCCAAACGCGCCGACGGGCTTGCGCCGATTGCGCCGGCCTGGCGCGAGATTGCGCTCAAGTACCGGGATGACGCCGGCGCATCCGATCGGCTCACGCGCACCGTGATGACCGGCTCGGATCCGAACTCCAGGCACTGGGCCGGCAAGGTGAGCGCCGTGGCGATGCCGCCGAACGCCGTGGTGGTGACCGAAGCCGATGCGCGCCGGCTCGTCAACTGGATACTCGTCCTGGTCCCGTAGCGGGCCGCAATCTCGGGAACGCAAGGTCACTCCGCCCCGAGTGCAAGATTCGAGCGCTCAGACGACTCGAGTGATGTCCCGATTCGGTCGGCGCCGACCGATACGCAAGTCCGCTCGATGTCGCGAGTCGGGTACGGCGTTGCCGGCGGTTGCCGGAAACGCCAGAATGCCCGTTTCGGGGAGGTGGAGATGTGCGAGGTCGTCGCGTTGCTGCTCACCGACGTGGTCGACAGCACGCTGACGACGCAGCGGCTCGGTGACGAGCGGGCCCTCGCGCTCTGGACCGAACACGACCGCCGGGCGCGTGACCTGCTTCGCCGCCACCACGGGCGCGAGATCGACCGCGCCGACGGCTTCCTGCTGATATTCGAATCCGCGGTCGACGCGGCGTGCTATGCGCTGGACTATCACGCCGCGCTGGCCGAGCTCGGCCTCGCGGCACGTGCTGGGCTGCATGTCGGCCCGGTCGTGCTTGCGTGCAGGCGTCCGCCGCCGACGTCGCGCTGGGCGCCAAGCCGATCGAGGTCGAAGGCCTCGCGAAGCCGCTCGCCGCGCGCGTGATGGCGATGGCACGCGGCGGGCAGACGCTGCTCAGCGCGGCGGCGCGCCAGGCGCTCGAAGGTGCCGCGCTCGACCCAGCGGTTCAGATGCGCAGCCACGGCCACTACCGGCTCAAGGGCATCGACGAGCCGGTCGAGGTTTTCGAACTCGGCACCGTGCCGCACTGCAGCTTCACGCCGCCGGCCGACGCCGACAAGTCGTACCGCGTCGTGCACAGCGGCGATCTGTGGCAACCGGTGCGCGCCATCCCGCGCCATCTGCCGGCTGAACGCGACGCGTTCGTCGGTCGCGGCGCCGACCTGCAGGCGATCGCTCGCCACTTCGACACTGGCGCGCGGCTGGTCACGCTGCTCGGCCCGGGCGGCACCGGCAAGACGCGGCTCGCCGTTCGCTACGGTCACGCCTGGCTCGGCGACTGGCCGGGCGGCGTGTGGTTCTGCGATCTCTCCGAGGCGTCGACGCTCGACGGCATCCACTACGCCGCCGGCAGCGCGCTCGGCGTACGGCTCGGTGCCGGCGATGCCGCAGCGCAGCTCGCGGAGGCGATCGCCGGCCGCGGCCGCTGCCTGGTCGTGCTCGACAACTTCGAGCAGGTCGCGCAGCACGCCGCCGCCACCGTCGGCCGCTGGCTCGACGGCGCGCCCGAGGCGGCCTTCATGGTCACCAGCCGCGAGCGATTGAACCTGGCCGGCGAGGTGGTGCAGCCGGTCGAGCCGCTGCCGCTGGACGGGCCGGCGATCGAGCTCTTCGTGGTGCGCGCGCGTGCGCAACGGCCCGACTTCGTGCTCGACGACGCGCAGCGTGCCGTCGTCGCCGAGGTCACGAGCCTGCTCGACGGGCTGCCGCTCGCGATCGAGCTCGCGGCGGCGCGCATCGCCGTGCTGTCGCCGGCGCAGCTGCTGCTGCGGCTGCGCGACCGCTTCAAGCTGCTGGCCGGGCGCGGCGGCACCGGCCGCCAGGCGACGCTGCGTGCGGCGATCGACTGGTCGTGGCAGCTGCTCACCGCCTGGGAGCAGTCCGCGTTCGAGCAATGCTCGGTGTTCGAAGGCGGGTTCACGCTCGCCGCCGCCGAAGCGGTAGTCGACCTCGCGCCCTGGCCCGACGCGCCGCCGGTCATCGACGCCGTGCAGGCGCTGGTCGACAAGAGCCTGCTGCGGCGCTGGGTGCGCTGCAGGCCGTGCCGCCCGCCACGGAGCTCGAGGAGCCGTACTTCGGCATGTACCTCAGCATCCACGAATACGCGGCCGAGAAGCGGCGCCGGCATGGCGCCGATGCCGACGCACGCTGCAGCAGCGCCACGGCCGCTGCTTCGCCGCCTTCGGCAGCGACGCCGCGATCGAGGCGCTCGCCACCCACGGCGGCATGCAGCGCCAGCACGCGCTGCGGCACGAGCTCGACAACCTGGTCGCTGCCTGCCGACGCGCGGTGGCGCGTCGCGATGGCGAGGTCGCGGTCGCGTGCTATCGCGCGGCCTGGGAGGTGCTGGCGCTGCAGGGGCCGTTCGGCATCGCGGTGACGCTCGGCAGCGAGGTCGCGGCAATCGACGGGCTGGATGTCCGGCTCGCCGAAACGGCCCGGGTCAGCCATGCCGAGGCGCTGATGCGAGTCGGCGCCACCGAAGGGCTGGAGGCCGCGGCTCAAGCAGGCGCTGGATCGCGTGCGCGCCGTCGGCGAGCGCAGGCTGGAAGGGCGCATCCTCGGCCGGCTCGGCAACATCTGCCTCTGGGACAGGCCGGCTCGACGAGGCGCAGGCCCACTACGCCGCGGCGCTCGATTGCTTCCGCGAAGTCGGCAGCCGGCTGCTGGAGGCGCGCATGCTGGGCAACCTCGCGATCGCGCGCCATGAGCAAGGCCGCCCCGCCGAGGCCCTGGCGCATTACGAAGCCGCGCTGTCGATCGAGCGCGAGATCGGCAGCCAGCGCGACGAGGCGATCACGCTCTGCAACCTGGCCGACCTGCTGGGCGGCCAGGGCCGCACCGAGCCCGCGCGCGCGACCTTCGCCGCCGCGCTGGCGCTGCTGCGCGAGCTGGGCGACCGCGACACCGAGGCCGTCACGCTGCATGCAGATGGGCGAGTTCGAGCTTGGCCAGGGCCTGGTCGACGAAGCGCTGGCGACGCTGCGGGCGGCGCTGGCGCTGACGCGCGAGATCGGCAACCGGCGCGTCGCAGGCATTCGCGCTGCGCAGCCTCGGCGAGGCGCTGCTGGAGCAGGGCGACGCACGAAGGAGCGCGCGAGGCGTTCGAGCAGGTGCTGGCGATCGCTGCGCGCGGCGCCGAACCGCCGCATCGAGGCGCTCGCTATCGGTGGGCTTGGCCGCCGCTTGCGCTTCGCGAGGGTCGCACCGGCGAAGCCGCCGCCCGCCTTGCCGAGGCCGAGGCGACGCTGCGCGACATCGACGATCGGCCGCTGCTGGCTGACCTGCTGTGCACGCGCGGCCTGGTCGAGCTGACGCGCCTGGACCGCGTCGCCGCCCAGGCCGCGCTGGCCGAAGCCCAGCAGATCGCCGCCAAGCTGTATGCCGGCGCAGGCTCAGGCCTCGGTCGACGCATCGAGCGCCTGCGGCATGCGCTCGCCGACTGAAGCCGTGGATGAGCAACGGGCCACGAGCCTGGCGCCGCGTGCCAGGACGGCGTGGAAACGGATCCTGTGCGGGAGGGTCCTTCGCGGACTCATACGGCGCAACGCGCAGCCATCTCGCTCTGCGGAGCGAGTGGCAGAACTTCGTTGAACCGGCGGCGCGAGGCACGCAACTCACGGGTGCCCACTCTCAAGGAGCACCCCGATGAACCGCAGGACTTCGATGTCCGTGCCCGGCCCGACCCTGGCCCGTCCGCACCGCATGCAGCCCGCGGCGAACGCCCATCTCGGCCGCATCCAGCGTTTCGAGCAGGCGCTCGAGCTGATGCAGGGCGGCCGCTGGCAGGACGCATTCGTCGCACTGGGTGAGCTGGCCGACGAAGGACACGCACAAGCGGCGCGGCTGGCGCTGCTGTTCGTGCACCGCGGTGCACGGCTGTTCGGCGGCAGCTACCAGGCCAGTGGCAGCCGGCGCCAGGCCTGGCTGCAGGCCAGCGACTGACGGCGGGCGGCCGGCCGCGGCTCGACGACAGCCGCCGGAAACATCAGGAGCAGCAAGATACGCCGGCGTTGCCTTGCGCCGCCGCGCTCCCTAATGCAAAGCCTCGTGCGCGTGCGGCCAGGCGTTACCCTCGACGCCGAACAGCGTTGGGGGGCTGCGATGAAATACAACAACGTTTATTGGTCCAAGGGCGCGCTCGACCTCGACACCACGACGGCCGACATCCTGGCCATCGGCGATTCGTGGTTCTGGTATCCGATGCCCGGCGGCTCGCTGATCAACCGCATCGGCGACCTGGTGGCGCGGATGGACCACAACATCCTGGTCGCCGGCAACAACGGCGCCGAGGCCTACGACTACGTCAAGGGCAAGTACAAGCGCCAGGTCTCCGAGCTGCTGCGCCTGTACGGCCCGTCGGCGAGCGCGCTGCTGATCAGCGGCGGCGGCAACGACTTCGCGGGCCTGAACGACCTGCGCCCGATGCTCAAGCCCGACTGTGGCGGCTGCACCTCGGCAGCGGGCTGCTTCGTGCCCGGCGACGACGAGGGCACGATCGAGTGGCTGATGCACCGCGTCTACGAGAACCACGCGCTGCTGATCTCGCGCGCGCTGTACGTGATGCCGCCCACCGGCCACATCGTGCTGCACGCGTACGACTACGCCATCCCCGACGGCCGCGGCGTATTCGGCGGCGGCGGCTGGCTGAAGCCTGCGCTCGATGTGGCACAGGTGCCGCCCGAGCTGCAGGCCGGCTGCATCCGGGTGCTGGTCGACTACGCGTTCTCGGTGTTCCAGCGCCTGGCCGCCGGTGCGCCCGGGCGCATCTCGGTGGTCGACAGCCGCGGCACGCTCACGGCCGCCGACTGGGCCAACGAGCTGCATCCGAGCCCCGGCGGCTTCAAGAAGTTCGCCGAGCAGCGCTGGCAGCCGGTGCTGCACAACCTGGGGCTGTGCTGAGCACCGCCGTCGCTTGACGCATCGGGCACGCGCGTGCGGCGGCCCACCGAACGAGGAGACACCATGGCCACGAAGAAGAACACCCGCGCGGCGTCGCGCCGCGGCATCGGCAAGGCCGCGGCGGCCGACCCCGCGGTGGTCGTCTACATCCACGGCATCGGCCGGCACGCGCCGCCCGACGAGCTGAAGAAGGAGTGGGACCTGGCGCTGTTCGGCCGCGAGCTCGGCGAGCGCAGCCGCATGGCCTACTGGGCCGACCTGCTGCACGGCGCCGACGCCGACGCTGGCGGCACCATCGGCACGCGTGCGCAGGGCCAAGCGATCGACCTCGAGGCCGTGCTGCGCCAGGCCGGCGTGCGGCCCGACAACGACGAGGCGCTGGCCTTCGCGCAGGCGATGGCGCGCCAGCTGGGCGTTGCCGACGGCGCGGATGGCGGCGTCGGCAAGCGCGTGCTGCCACTGCCGGCGTTTCTGCGCAAGCCGATCGCCCGCGGGTTCCTCCACGCCTTCGTCGGCGACACCGCGGCCTACTTCTTCAAGCCCGAGATGCGCAGGCGCATCCGGCAGCGCCTGCGCGACGCGCTGCCCGCCGCCGGCCAGCCGCTGACGCTGGTCGCACACAGCCAGGGCTCGATCGTCGCTTACGAAGTGCTGGCGGCGCTCGCGCGCGATCAGGCCGAGGTGATCGAGTTCGTCACCATCGGCTCGCCGCTCGGCGTGCAGGAGGTGCAGGACCTGCTCGACCCCGACGACCTGCGCGTGCCGCAGGTGGTGAAGCAGTGGCACAACTTCGCCGACCCGCTGGACCCGGTGGCGCTGGACAAGGGGCTGGCCAGCGACTTCGACCCGTCGCGTTTCATCCAGGATCAGGTCATCGTCAACGACCGCACGCGGCAGCTGATCGGCTTCAATCCGCATTCGGCGGTGGGCTACCTGGCGCACCCGGCGGTGCGCAAGGTGGTGCACGACGCACTGCGCATGGACACGATGCAGCGCTTCGTGCTGTCGCGCGACGTCGCCGCACGGCTGGGCAGCCTGCCCGAGGAACGGCATCCGGTGCTGATCGAGATGCTCGAGCCGGGCTACAGCGCGGTCGGCGAATCGCCGCAGGAAACCGCGGCCGTCGAGGCCGACGAGGCGCGCGACACCGCCAACGGCAACGCCGAGTCGGCCAAGACCTTGCTGCTGGCCGAGCGCATCCAGCGCGCCACCGAGCACCTGCGCCGGCTGGTGGCCGACCCGGTGGCCGCGCGCATCGACCCACTGCGCCGTTTCGTCGCGGCGCACCTCACGCCGGCCGAGCTGCGTGCGGTGGCCACGTCGCACCGCGAGCTGCGCGTCTATGCGGTGTGGCGCAGCTCGCGCAAGAGCAAGCTCACGTCGCGCTCGGCCAGCGTGCTGAAGGCCGACGCGGCGCTGGCCAGCTTCGACGCCAGCGGCGCGGGTATCACCTGGGCCGTGCTCGACACCGGCGTGCGCGCCGACCACCCGCACTTCGCCGGCGGCGTGATCCGCCAGGTCTGGGACTGCACGAAGCCGGGCCCGCCGCTGTCGATCGCGAACGCGCGCGACCCGGACGGCCACGGCACGCATGTGTCGGGCATCATCGCCGGCCGCGCGCCGACGGCCACCACGCGCCGCGAACGCGGCATGGCGCCGCACGCGAAGCTGGTCGTCTACAAGGTGCTCGACGACAAGGGCTCGGGCGAGGACGCGTGGATCATCAAGGCGCTGGACCACATCGCGGCCCAGAACGACAACCACAGCGGCGGCCTGGCGATCCACGGCATCAACCTGAGCCTCGGCGGCCCGTTCGATTCCACCGTCTACGGCTGCGGCTTCTCGCCGATCTGCGCCGAGCTGCGCCGCCTGTGGCGCGGCGGCGTGCTGGTGGTGGTGGCCAGCGGCAACGAGGGCCAGCTCGACGTGCAGACCACCGACGGCGAATTCCAGCTCAACACCGCGATCTCGATCGGCGACCCGGCCAACCTGGAGGAATGCATCGCCGTCGGCTCGGTCAATGCCGACCAGCCGCACCTGTACGGCGTGTCGTCGTTCTCGTCGCGCGGACCGACGGCCGACGGGCGCGGCAAGCCCGACGTGGTGGCGCCGGGCGAGCGCATCAGCTCGTGCAATTCGCGTTTCCGCCACGACGGCAGCGAGCTGTACTACCCGGAGAGCGGCACCAGCATGGCTGCGCCGCATGTGTCGGGCATGCTGGCGGCGTTCCTGTCGGTGCGGCGCGAGTTCCGCGGTCGGCCCGACGAGGTGAAGCGGCTGTTGCTCGACACCTGCACCGACATCGGACGCGACCGCTACCACCAGGGACGCGGCATCCCCAACCTGATGCAGATGCTGCTCAGCGTGTAGACCGCGGCGGCCGGCGCCGGCCGATCCGGTCCTGGCTAGGCGCCGCGGTTGAAGCGCAGCACCGTCCAGTTGTTGCGCCGCGCCGCGCTCTCCAGCCGCGGATCGGGATCGACCACGACCGGCCGGCCCACGACGCTGAGCAGCACCAGATCGTTGATCGAGTCGCTGTAGAAGCTCGCGCGCTTGAGCGTCTGCTCGGGCAGACCCTGTTCGGTCAGCCATTGGCGCAGGCGCTCCAGCTTGCCCATGCGCATGTTCAGGATGCCGGTGGTGCGCCCGCTGTAGCAGCGGCCGTCGAACTCGAGCTCGGTGCACAGGTAGTGGCCCATCGCCAGCTCGCGGGCGGTGAATTCGCTCACCACCCGGTTGGTCGCCGTGGTCAGCAGCAGCGTGTCGCCCGCCGTGCGATGCCGCTCGAGCAGCGCGCGGGCATCGTCGGAGATGCGCGGACGCACCTGGGTGTTCAGGAATTCTTCGCGCACCGGCTGCAGCTCGGCTGCCGTGCGCCCGGCCAGCGTGCCGGCGTAGAAATCGCAGTAGTCGCGCGGCGCGATCGTGCCGGCCGCATAGCCGGCCGCGACGTCGGCTATGCGCTCGCGGTAGTGGCCGGGAAGCAGGCCCCGTTCCAGCAGGAACTCGCACCACAACACGTCGCTGTCGCCGCTGAGCAGCGTGTGATCGAGGTCGAAGATGGCCAGTGGCATGGGATGTTCGGCGATCTGCCGCGCGAAGTCGGGGTCGATTGAGACGATGTTATGCAAGCCACGGTATCACTTCGCCTGAATCGCGCGCAAAAGAACGTGACACAACCGCCGCATTCTCGGGCACCGCCCGCCGAGCGACGACAATGCACACCGCCGCTGCGCCAGTCGATCATCCCATGGCCTTCGCCTTCGCCGATGTGACGCTGCAGCAATGGCTGCTGGTGGCGGTGGTGGCGTTCGCCGCGTCGATCCTCGGCGGGCTGGCCGGCTACGGCACCGGCCTGGTGTTGCCGGTGGTGCTGGCACCGGTGGTCGGTGTGGCGCAGGTGGTGCCGGTGATGGCGCTGGCGATGCTGATCAACAACGGCAGTCGCGTGGTCGCGTTTCGCCGCGACGTATCCTGGCCGCACGTGCGGCGCGTGCTGCTGCTGGGCCTGCCGTTCAACATCGCCGGCGCGTACGGCTACACGCTGCTCGATGCGCGCGGCATCGCGGCGCTGATCGGCGTGTTCCTGCTGATCAGCCTGCCCCTGAGGCGCGTGCTGAAGCGCGCCAACCGGCAGATCGGCCCGCGTGCCGAAGTCGCCGCCGGCGCCGGCTTCGGCTTCATCAACGGCGGCATGACCGGTACCGGCGTGATCCTGATCTCGCTGCTGATGGCCGGCGGCGTGCAGGGCGCGGCGCTGATCGCCACCGACGCCACGATCTCGGTGGCGCTCGGGATCGCCAAGGTCGCGGTGTTCGGCGGCTTCAACCGGCTCGATGCGTCGCTGGCGCTGGCCGGGCTGCTGGTGGGTCTGTGCACGGCGCCGGGGGCCTTCGTCGCGCGGCGCCTGCTGACGCGGATCCCGCAGCGCATCCACACCGGGGTGATGGAGACCGTGGTGGTGGTCGGGGCGCTGGGCTTTCTGTGGCGCGCGGTTCGCTGACGTCTGCAGGCGCCGGCCGAACGCGGCAGAATCGACCTCACGATGTGAATCGTGGGAAGTGCCATGCGAGCCGTGTTGCGACGATGGTGGTGGCGCTGGTGGCTGCTGGGCGTGTGTGCCGCTTCGGCCCAGCTCGCGGCCGCCGGGCTCACTGCGGCCGACGCGCGTGCGGCGCGCGCCGTCATCGAGGCGCAGCTCGCCGCCTTTGCGGCCGACGATGCCGAGCGGGCGTTCTCGTTCGCCGCGCCGGCGATCCGCGAATCGTTCGGCAGCGCCGATCGGTTCATGGCCATGGTGCGCAAGGGCTACCCGGTGGTCTATCGGCCGACCTCGGTGCGTTTTCTCGATCCTGTGCTGGAAGGCGAAGCGCTGCTGCAGCGCGTGCGCATGACCGACGACACCGGCGCGGCGTGGATGGTGGTGTACGAACTGCAGCGACAGGCCGATCGCAGCTGGCGCATCGCCGCCTGCGTGGCCGCGCGCAGCGAGGGCCTGTCGACCTAAAGAGGCGGGCAGCCCGGCGCCCCCGAGCGGCCGCCGCGGATCCGGCTGCGCCGGTCCGCTGACGGCGCCCCCTGGGGGGAGGCGCCGAAGGCGCTTCGGGGGGGTCACTTCAGGCCGGTGCCGGCAACTGGCGCAACGAGCGCATCGGCGACGCGGTGATGATCACCGCCTGCGCCACGAAGCCGATCGCCGCCACCACCAGGCAGGCCGATTCGCCATAGTGCGCACCGATCAGGCCGCCGAGCGCCGCGCCGATCGGGCGCGCGCCGGTGTTCACGGTGAGAAAGATCGCCGACACCTGGCCGAGCACGGCGTGCGGCGTCACCGTCTGGCGCAGTGTGGTCGAGGCGATCGACCAGATGATCGGCCCGGCGCCGAACAGGAAGAACGACGCCGCGGCGAGCGCGCCGTGCGGCCACCACAGCGTCGCCGCCATCGTGAACGACGCCGCGACCGAGACGAACGGGCCGAGCAGGATCGAGCCGCCGAACGGCAGCGCACGCATCACGCGCGACGCCAGCATCGCGCCGGTCACCATGCCCGCGCCATAACAGGCGAGCGTGAAGCCCACCGCGCCGGCGTCGAGCCCGAGCGTGCGCATCGCATAGGGCACGTAAGCGGCCTGCAGCACGAACCAGGCCGTGTTCCACGCCACCGCGGTGAGCAGCACCGGCCGCAGCAGCGGATGCCGCCACACCAGCGCCGCGCCGTGGCGCAGTTCGTCGAGCACATGCCGCGTCGGCGCCGCGCTGCGCGCCGGCTCGTGCAGGCGCAGCAGCAGCGCCACGGCCGCGCCCGACAGCACCGCCGCGAGCACGAAGGCGGCGGGTGCGCCGGCCCACGACACCAGCGCGCCGGCGAGCGCCGGTCCGGCCGCGAAGGCCGCGCTGCGCGCCAGCTCGAGCCGCGCGTTGGCCGCGCCGAGTGCCGCCGCCGGCACCAGCGCCGGCACCAGGGCCGGCGCGCCGACCGAAAAGCCCACCGTGCCCGCCGCGCCGACGAAGCCCAGCAGCGCCAGCAACGGCAGCGACAGCTGGCCGGCCCATGTGGCCAGCAGCAATGCCAGCAATGACAGCGCGCGCAGCGCTTCGGCCAGCACCATCAGGCGCCGGCGCGACCAGCGATCGGCCAGCAGCCCGGCCGGGATCGACAGCAGCAGGAACGGCAGCGTCTGCGCGGTGGCCAGTGCACCGATCTCGCCGGCACCGGCCCCGAACGCCAGCACCGCGACGATCGGCACCGCGGCCAGGCTGATCTGCTCGGCCGACTGCGCGGCGAGGTTCGAACCGGCAAGGCGGTTGAAGCCGGCGGGCAATGGATTCGACGACATCGGAGGCGGCGGCGCGGCCGTTCGGAACAGGCCGCCATGGTCGGCCGCCGGGGCTTGATTGTCTCGCCGTTTACGGACCTGTCATTTCGCACCCGCCACCTGGCCGTGGCGCGGACGCGCTACGCTTCGCGCATGGCCGATCCATCCGCCGCCTGCATCACGCTCACCGCGCACGACGACCCACCGGCGGCCGACGCGGCGATCGTCGACGGCGGTCTCGGCGCGGCCAACGAGGCCGCCGCGCCGATGCACGAGGTGCGGGCGCTGGCCTGCTTTGCACGCGGCGCGGCGGGCGCGGTGATCGGCGGGGCCATCGGGCGCACCTGGGGCGAGTGCGCCGAGTTGCGCCAGTTGTGGGTCGAGCCCGCGCATCGCCGCCGTGGCCTCGCCACGCAGCTGGTCAGATGTTTCGAGCAGCGCGCGCGGTCGCGCGGTTGCCGGCGGTGCTACCTCGACACTTTCAGCTTCATGGCGCCGCAGCTGTACCGCGGACTCGGCTACGCCGCGCTGATGCAGATCGACGGCTTTGCGCCGGGCATCACCAAGTACACGATGCTGCGCGAAATCGCGAGCGACACCGACACCGGCTGACGTCGGTCGACCTCAGCCCAGCCCGGCCGCGCGGTTCACCGCGGCCGGGTCGACGCCCAGGCTCCTGGGCCGCATCGAGAATCTCCTGCCAGGTGATCGCGTCCACCGGCACGCCCTCGGCGGTGCGCCGCGCGCGGTGCTCGCGTTCGGGCTCGCCGGCCAGCCGCACGCGGTCGTAGCCTTCGCGCGGGGGCGACGCAGTGACCCAGTCGGTGAACGCGCGCACCTCGCGCTCGTAGGACGGCATGTCGGCGATCGCCTCGGGCTTGAGCAGCACGCTGAGCATGCCGTTGAGCACGCGCTTCTTGCTCGTGTCGTGGGTGTGCTGGCTCATGCCGGCGGCCAGTGCGCCGCCGAGCAGCTCGCACAACACCGCCATGCCATAACCCTTGTGGCCGCCGAACGTGAGGATCGCGCCGAAGGGTTCGATCACCGCGAAGCGCGGGTCCAGCGTCGGCCGGCCATGGTCGTCGATCACGTGATCGGGCGGCACGCGCTCGCCCTTGTTGTGCGCGACACGCGTCTTGCCCTGCGCGATCACGCTGGTGGCGAAGTCCAGGATCAGCGGCTCGCGCCCAGGCAGCGGCACGCCGGCGCAGAACGGGTTGGTGCCGAAACGCGCATCCGAACCGCCATGCGGGGCGACGATGCCGCGCGAGATCACGTTGACGAAGCTCAACGACACCAGCCCGGCCGCCGCGGCCTGCTCGGCCCAGGCGCCGATGCGCCCGAGGTGGTGCGCATTGCCCAGCGCCATGATGCAACTACCGTGCGCCAGCGCACGCTCGATGGCGAGCGCCATCGCCTCGCGGCCCACCACCTGGCCGAAACCGGCGTCGCCGTCCAGCCGCAGCAGTGTGCCGGCGTCGGCCACGGTCTTGACGTGCGTGTTGGGCTTCAGCCCGCCTTCGAGAAACGACAACGTGTAGCGCGGCAGCATGCCGATGCCGTGCGAGTCGTGCCCCGTGAGGTTGGCCTCGATCAGGTTGTCGGCCACGGCGTCCACCTCGGCCGGTTCGCTGCCGTAGCCGCGCACGACGAGCCGCATCGCGGTGCGCAGTTTGTCGACGGGAACGGTGAGCGTCGCGGTCTTCATCGTGGCGGTCCGGTGGGAAGCGGGGTGGGCAGTGCGCGATACTAGTCGCATCCGGCCGGTCGAACCGACCCGGGCTGCCCGCCCGGACACCTGGCCGCCGGATGCCGCGAATGGGCTGGGTTCGGTGGGGCTTTTCGGCCGCAGCGCCGACCGGTTGCGTTGCGCGCGTGCAGTTGCGCGCGCTTTTCCGCAGTTGGGTGCCCCACTTTGGTGTTGCAATGTTGCGTTGGAGCCAGGGTAACCGGCCGGAAATGCCCGTCATCGCCGTCGTCAATCGCAAGGGAGGGAGCGGAAAGAGCACCCTGGCCACGCATTTGGCGGCCTGGTGCGCGCACCACGGCATGCCCGCGTTGCTCGGCGACGCCGATTTCCAGCAGTCCTCGCATGCCTGGCTTCACCTGCGCGAAAAACAGCGCCTCGCCTCGGCACGCAAGATCGTCGGTTGGTCGGTGGACCCGAAGAAGGTGCTGCGCGCGCCCGTCGGCGTGACGCACGTGGTGCTCGACACGCCCGGCGGGCTGAAGGGCTATGAGCTGCTGCGACTGGTGATGCTCGCCGACGCGGTGCTGATGCCGGTGAGCTACTCGATGTTCGACCGTCAATCGGCGGCCGAATGCCTGGCCGAATTGCGCGCGCATCCGCGCGTCGTGCGCGGGCGTTGCATCATCGCGGCGGTGGGTATGCGCGTGGACTCGCGCACCAAGGCCGAAGCGTCGCTGCGGCAATGGGCTGCCGCACTCGACCTGCCGTTCCTGGGCGCGCTGCGCGAGACGCAGACCTATGTGAAGTGCCTCGAGCACGGGCTCACCATCTTCGACATGCCGCCGGCCAAGGTGGAGGCCGACCTGGCGCAGTGGCAATCGATCCTCGAATGGCTGCAGCCGGTGTTGAAGCCCGTGCCTGCCGAAGTGCAGACGCCGCAGCGGCTCACGCGGCCGGTGTTGCCACCGGGCTCGGCCCCGTCCGGGGTGGCCCGGCGCGAGCCCTCGGTGGCGGCCACGCCGATCGCGCCCGCTCCCGCGCCCGCGCCGATCGAGGCGCAGCGCAGCGCCACGCCCGAATCGACCTACGGCGATCTCGACAGCCGCTTCGGCCTCAGCACGCGCATCGGCCGCTGGCTGGAGATGCTGTCGATGCGCCGCGCGCGCTGAGCGCCGCGCTGCCGTTCAACGCTCTGCTTTCGACGCTGAACAGATACTGCGGTCCACATCGAGTCGCCACGCGCGCGCCCGCGGGTCGGACAGCGTACGCAGAAACGCGACGAGGTCGGCGCGTTCGGCATCGCTGAGCTTCAACGGCCGCAGGATCTGCTCGCCGTCGGCGTGCAGCCGGTCGAGGTTCAGCTCCGAGTAGTGACGCACCACGTCGTCCAGCGTCGCCAGCTGCCGTCGTGCATGTAGGGCGCGGTGTCGGCCACGTTGCGCAGGCTGGGCACCTTGAACTCGCCGAAGTTGCGGTGCTGCGGATCCACGTGGCGCGTCTTGGTTGCCACGCGCGGGTCGCGCGCATCGCTGAAGCCCGAAGCAGGTTGTAGCGGCTCGCGCGCAGCGCGACGATGCCGTCGTGGCGCCCCGGGTCCACCACGCCGGGCCGCACGAAGAACGGCATCCCGGTGTCGGGGAACTCGCCGTTGGTGAACATCGGGCCCACGTGGCACAGGTTGCAGCGGCCCTTGCCGACGAAGAGGCGCAGGCCGCGCTGCGCGTCGAGCGGGTAGCGTGCCGCGGCCGCCGCATCGCCGCGCGCCAGCGCGTCGCGAAAGTCGTCGAACGGCGTGCGGCCCGACACCAGCGTGCCGACAAAGGCGCCGAGCGCCTTGGCCGCGTCCACCAGCACCGCCTCGTCGTCATCGCGGGTCGCGGCGCCGCCGAACACCCGCCGGTAGCCGCAGTCGAGTTCGGTGTCGGCGGCGATCGCGCGTCGCAGATGCGCGGCACTGGACGCCATCTCGCGCGGGTCGAGGATCGGCCGGATCGCTTGCGCCCACAGGCTGTCGGCCGCGCCGTCCCAGCCGTACCAGCGCTCGTGCACCGCGTTCCACAGCGACGGCGTGTTGCGGTCGAGCACCTCGCGGCCGAGCGCACGCGGCTGGCCGTCGGCAAAGGCCAGTTCGGGTCGATGGCAGCTCGCGCACGACAGCCGGCCGTCGGGCGACAGGCGCGGCTCGAAGAACAGCCGCTGGCCGAGCGCGATGGCCTGGCGCCGCCCGGCCTGGCGTTGCCCGGGTCGTGCGCGGCCGGCGGCGGCCAGGGGCCGTGCGAGGCGATGGCGCGGCGCTCGGCCGGCGTGAAGTCGAGCAGGCTCTGTGCCTGTGCGCGTGGCAGGCCTGCCACGCCGAGCCACACGATGATGCCGGCCAGCAGCGCGGCGCCACGCGACAGCCATCGGATCGGCATCACTCGACGTCGAACTCGTGCGTGACGCGCGTGCTGCCGCCCGCGGTGGCCAGGTCGAACACCAGCGCCAGCGGCCGGGCATGTGGAACATCAGCCCTCGGCGCGGTAGCGGCCGGCGCCGAGCGGCTTGACACTCGCGCGGTAGTTCATGCCGTGCCGGTGCTCCGGCATGTCGGCATCCACCGCGAGGCTGCGCGGCAGCGGCGTGCCTGCCTGCGGGCAGACCGCGAAGTCGAGCGCGAAATGCCGGCCGACGGCGATCGGCCGCCCGCGCGGCGCGAAGGCCACCTGGTACGGCGGCTGCTCGGCCACCTGGCGCGTGGCCGCGCTCAGCGTTGCGCCGCACGGCGCGCTCGCGGCCTGGGCCAGTGGCGGCCAGCCACGCAGCGGCCGCCACCGCGCACGCCGGCTTCAGCATCAGGCCTTCTTCTGCCACGCCGCGCGCAACAGCGCCTCGCCGTTGCGCCAGGCGATGCGCTCGGCCACCGCCGGCGGCAGGTCGGCGAGCCAGCCGCGCGACCAGTCGGCGTGCTGGCACGATGTAGTGCCAGCGCTCCGGCGTGAACGTGTCGGTGCCGACCATGAAGCGGTCGGGAAACTCGATGAACGCCGCGCGCCACTCGGGGTCGACCTTGCCGCCCGAGGCCTGGTCGCTGCGGAACGCGAGGTCGCACCACAGCTGCGGGTGCTTGCGCAGCATCTCGCGCACCTTCTCGGGCCGCTCGAAGCCCGAATGCGCCCACAGGATGCGCGCCTGCGGCCAGGCCTTGAACAGGCGCTCGATCGCGTCGACATCGGAGTGCGCGTGCAGCAACAGGTCGTGCTGCGCGCCAGCGCGACCATGCGCCGCGGCACCGGCAGGTCGGCGTCGGCGCCGTAGAGGTGGAACTCGCCGATGGCGGCGTAGCGGTGCTTCGCGAGGCGCTCCTCGAGGTAGCGCACGATGCCGTCGTCGCGCACCCAGCCGCTGATGTCGCCGCGCGTGCGGTAGGGGCGCAGCTCGGGCACGATCAGGTCGGGCGCCTCGGCCAGCAGCTGCTGCGTGCCCTCGTCGCCCGAGGACGAGACGAACGCGCGCGCAGACCGGCCTTGCGCAGGATCGCGATCGCCTCCTTCGGCGGCACCAGCTCCCACGCGTCGTGGCTGTAGTGCACGTGCGCGTCGAAGATCGGCAGCCGCTGCTGCGCACGCGCCAGCGGCGCGAGTGCGCCGGCGGCCAGAGCGCCGAGCACGCTGCGACGCGACAGTGGCCCGCGCCCGCTCATACGATCTTGATGCCCAGGTTGGGCAGGCCGTCGATGTGGCAGTCGATCACGTCGCCGCGCACCACCGGCCCCACGTTCTCCGGCGTGCCGGAGTAGATGATGTCGCCCGGCATCAGCTCGAAGGCCTCGCTGACAGCTTGGCGATCTGCTCGGCGACGTTCCAGATCATCTGGTTCAGGTTGGCGTTCTGCTTGGTCTGGCCGTTCACCTTGAGCCAGATGGCGCCCTTGTCGAAGTGGCCGGTCTGCGTGGCCAGGTGCAGCGGGCCGAGCGGCGCCGAGCGGTCGAAGCTCTTGCCGATTTCCCAGGGCTTCTTCTCGTCGCCCATCGCGCGCTGCAGGTCGCGCCGCGTCATGTCCAGGCCGATCGTGTAGGCGTAGACATGGTCGAGCGCCTGCACCGATCGGAATGTTGCGGCCGCCCTTGTTCAGCGCGGCGACGAGCTCGACCTCGTAGTGGTAATTCTTGGTCAGCGTCGGGTAGGGGTGGTCGGCCACGGTGCCGGGCGCGACGTTCTGGATCGCGTCGGTGGGCTTCTGGAAGAAGAACGGCGGCTCGCGCGTCGGGTCGGAGCCCATCTCGCGCGCATGCGCCGCGTAGTTGCGGCCGATGCAGTAGATGCGCCGCACCGGGAATTGCAGGTCGCTGCCGACGATCGGGATGTAGGTGTCGGGCACCGTGAACGGCGTCTTCGGGCCCTGCGCGGCGGTGCCGGGCAGCGCGCAGCCGGCCAGCGCGCCCAGGCCGAGCGTGGCGGTGGATTCGATCAGCGAGCGGCGTTTCATGGTGTCTCC
>CAWFCV010000017.1:0-13501 GCA_963814435.1 uncultured beta proteobacterium | reverse complement strand
GTGCCCGCTTGATCGCGAAAGCGCGTGGCAAATCCCCCAATTATCAGGAAAATACGTTCGCGCCGACGGGTCGTTCTTCGTCAGCGCCCGCACGGGCGGGCCGATCATTCAAGACGCGATCGCCTGAGAAACGCCGAGGGAGGCGGGTCTGCTCAGGCGCCCGCCTCGGCCTCGGCGCGTCTCCTGCCGGTGCGGGCAACGCCGTCGGCGATTGACGTAGTTTTTTTCTGGGTCGTTTTTGACAAACATAACCTGTGCGCCTATTCGGAGCCGCAGCGACGACTCGGTCGGGTACATTGCGGGATCAAAAACGCCTTTTATGTCGGCCTCGAATAGGTATTGGCGGGTCTCCAGTTTTTCCAGTTCGTTCTTGTTGATGCGGTCGGCGGTAAAATTGCGGGGCAAAAAGGGTGATGTAGCCGCTTTCGAGCGAATCGAAGCCCGGCAGATACCGTTCGTTCACGCTGATGCGGCCTCGCGTCGACGCTGTGCAGGCGCGCGGCACGGCTGTCGCTCTGCAGCACCTCACCGTCGGGGCAGCGCTGGATGCGCGGCAGCGTGTAGCTGCCCGGTGCCGGCAAGCGCTGCGCATCGACGCGCGGGCCGCCGGGCCGGTGCGGTGTCGCCGGCCGCGTGACTGAGCCAAGGGCGACAGTGCGAGGCACAGGCGGCGCGGCGGGTGGTGGTCAAATGCCAACCGCTTTGCCGTGCTGACCGACATCCTAGGCGACGAGGATCACCTCGGCGACATGGACTTCAAGGTGGCCGGCACCGGCACCGGCGTCACGGCGCTGCAGATGGACATCAAGATCCAGGGCATCACCAAGGAGATCATGCAGGTCGCGCTGGCGCAGGCCAAGGAGGCCCGCCTGCACATCCTGGCCAAGATGCAGGAAGCGGTGGGCGGCGCGAAGGCCGAGGTGTCGCAGTTTGCCCCGCGCCTGTACACGATGAAGATCAACCCGGAGAAGATCCGCGACGTGATCGGCAAGGGTGGCTCGACCATCCGCGCGCTCACCGAAGAAACCGGCTGCACCATCGACATTGCCGAAGACGGCACGATCACCATCGCCTCCACCGAGGCCGACCGCGCCGCGTTCGCCAAGAAGCGCATCGAGGAGTCACCGCCGAGGTCGAGGTCGGCAAGATCTACGAAGGCGCGATCACCAAGATCCTGGACTTCGGCGCGCTGGTCAACCTGCTGCCGGGCAAGGACGGCCTGCTGCACATCAGCCAGATCGCGCACCAGCGCATCGAGAAGGTCACCGACGTGCTCAGCGAAGGTCAGATCGTGAAGGTCAAGGTGCTCGAGACCGACGACAAGGGCCGCGTCAAGCTGTCGATGAAGGCGCTGCTCGAGCGGCCGGAAGGCATGGAAGACGACCGCGGCGACCGTCCGCCGCGGCGTGACCGTGGCGACCGCGGCGATCGAGGCGATCGTGGTGACCGTCCGCCGCGCCGCGAGCGCGAGCCGCGCGAGGAAGATACCGCCGCCGTGGCCGCGCAAGACCAGCAGCAACAGCAGCAGGCCGAGGTGCACCAACCACCCAAGGACCCGCAGCAGCAATAGCTTGCGGCAAGTCACGCGCGCATGAAAGCGATCGAGATCTCCCGCTTTGGCGAGCCCGAGGTTCTGGTGCTGGCCGAACGGCCGGATCCGACCCCCGGTGCCGGCGAGTTGCTCGTGCGGGTGACCGCATCCGGCGTCAACCGGCCGGACGTGCTGCAGCGCAAGGGTGCCTACGCACCGCCAGCCGGAGCGTCCGATCTGCCCGGCCTGGAGATCGCCGGCGAGATCGTCGGCGGCGATGCTGCCGAGCTGGCCGCCGCGGGCTTCAAGCTGGGTGACCGCGTCTGCGCGTTGGTGGCCGGCGGCGGCTACGCGCAGCTGTGCGCGGCGCCGATCGGCCAATGCCTGCCGGTGCCACGCGGCATGGGCGACATCGACGCCGCCAGCCTGCCCGAGACCTTCTTCACCGTGTGGTCGAACGTGTTCGACCGCGCCGGCCTGCACAGCGGCGAGACGCTGCTGGTGCAGGGTGGCTCGAGCGGCATCGGCGTCACGGCCATCCAGCTCGGCAAGGCCTTCGGGGCGCGCGTGCTGGTCACCGCCGGCAGTGCCGACAAGTGCGCAGCCTGCGTGCAGCTGGGGGCCGATGCGGCCATCAACTACCGCGACCAGGACTTCGTCGCCGAGGCCAGGCGGCTGACCGACGGCCGCGGCGTCGACGTGATCCTCGACATGGTGGCCGGCGCCTATGTCGCGCGCGAAGTGCAATGCCTGGCCGACGACGGCCGGCTGGCGATCATCGCCGTGCAGGGTGGGGTGAAGAGTGAATTCAATGCCGGCGACCTGCTGCGCCGCCGGCTCACGATCACGGGTTCGACGTTGCGCCCGCGCCCGGTGGCTTTCAAAGCGGCGATCGCGGCGTCATTGCGCCAGAAGGTCTGGCCGCTGATCGAAGCCGGCCGCGTGAAGACCGTGGTGCACAAGGTGTTCGACGCGGCGCAGGCCGCGCACCCATGCACTGATGGAATCCAGCACGCACGTGGGCAAGATCGTGCTGCGCTGGTGATGGGAGCTTCGACGATGCGACGCAAGCTGGTGGTGGGCAACTGGAAGATGCATGGCAGTCGACCCGTCAACGCGCAGCTGATCGCGGCGCTGGTGGGTGCGCGCCCCTACGGCTGCGACGTCGCGGTGTGTGTGCCGTTTCCCTACCTGTCGGAGGCTGCGGTGGCACTCACCGGCAGCGATCTGCGCTGGGGTGCGCAGGATTGCTCGGCGCACGAGCAGGGCGCCTTCACCGGCGAAGTGTCGGCCGGCATGCTGGCCGAATTCGGTTGCCGCTACGTGATCGTCGGCCATTCCGAGCGCCGCCAGTTCCATCAGGAAGGTGACCAGCTCGTGGCCGACAAGGCCAAGGCCGCGCTGGCCGGGGCGTGACGCCGATCGTGTGCGTCGGCGAGACCCTGGCGCAGCGCGAGGCCGGAGAAACCGAAGCCGTCGTCAAACGCCAGTTGTCGGCCGTGATTCACGCGCTGGCCCATTGCGCCGGCGAAATGGTGGTGGCCTACGAACCCGTCTGGGCGATCGGCACGGGCCGCACGGCCACGCCGGAGCAGGCGCAGGCCGTGCACGCGCTGCTGCGTGCGCAGCTGTTGGCTGCCACGCCGCGCGCCGGCGAGATGAAGGTGCTGTACGGCGGCAGCGTCAAGCCGGACAACGCGGCGACGCTGTTCTCGCAACCCGATATCGACGGCGGATTGATCGGCGGCGCCTCGCTGAAGGCAAGCGATTTCATTGCCATCTGCCGCGCCGCCGGCTGAACCGCTGATCCAGCGCAAGAACATTCGAATCAACTGAAAGCGTGGAAATGCAGATTTGGACCAACATCGTGCTCGTGCTGCAGATTGCCTCTGCGATGGTGATGATCGGCCTTGTGCTGGTCCAGCACGGCAAGGGTGCCGACATGGGTGCGTCGTTCGGCAGCGGCGCCTCCGGCAGCCTGTTCGGCGCCACGGGCAGCGCGAACTTTCTGTCGCGATCGACCGCTGTCTGCGCGTCGATCTTCTTCGTGGCCACGCTGGCGCTGGCGTTCATGTCCGCCGGCGGTGCGGCCCGCGCACCCGCGGGCGGCACGGTCCTCGATCGCCCGGCCGCAGCCGCGGCCGCGGCCAGTGGCGCGGGACCTGCGTCGTCGGTGGTGATCCCGGGCGCCGTGATTCCGGGTGGCATCGCCGCGTCGGCACCGGCCGCCGGCCGCATCGCGCTGACGGGCGCGTGCCCGCCGTGTCGTGGATGCGCCACCAGCAAGGGACGCGCAAGGCAAACACATTAGAATCGTCGGTTGTTCGGAGGGCTTGCCTCGAGCCGTCCGCCAGGCAACCGGGTTCTTGATTTCGACCGTTGTGCCGACGTGGTGAAATTGGTAGACACGCTATCTTGAGGGGGTAGTGGCGAAAGCTGTGCGAGTTCGAGTCTCGCCGTCGGCACCAAGGATGGATGCGACACAACAGGTTCTGATCCGGTGCATGTGCCGGTAGACCCGAACAACGACGATCATGGACCTGCAACCGTACCTGCCCGTCATCCTGTTCATCCTGGTCGGTATTGCCATCGGCATCGCGCCGCAGGTCATCGGCTTCATCTTCGGCCCCAATCGGCCCGACGCGGCGAAGAACAGTCCGTACGAGTGCGGCTTCGAAGCCTTCGAGGACGCGCGCATGAAATTCGACGTGCGCTACTACCTCGTCGCGATCCTGTTCATCCTGTTCGACCTCGAGATCGCCTTTCTCTTTCCCTGGGCCGTGGCGCTCAAGGAAATCGGCCCACCCGGCTTCTGGGCCATGATGATCTTCCTGGCCATCCTGGTCGTCGGCTTCGTCTACGAATGGAAGAAGGGCGCTCTCGACTGGGAGTGATGCGATGGGTATAGAAGGCGTCCTCAAGGAAGGCTTCGTCACCACCTCGGTCGACAAGCTGATCAACTGGTCAAAGACGGGCTCGTTGTGGCCCATGACCTTTGGCCTGGCGTGCTGCGCGGTGGAGATGATGCACGCCGGTGCGGCGCGCTACGACATCGACCGCTTCGGCATGCTGTTTCGCCCCAGCCCGCGCCAGAGCGACCTGATGATCGTCGCCGGCACACTGTGCAACAAGATGGCGCCGGCCATGCGCAAGGTGTACGACCAGATGGCCGAGCCGCGCTGGGTGCTGAGCATGGGTTCGTGCGCCAATGGCGGCGGCTACTACCACTACAGCTATTCGGTCGTGCGCGGCTGCGACCGCATCGTGCCGGTGGACGTCTACGTGCCCGGCTGCCCGCCGACGGCGGAGGCGCTGCTGTACGGCATCCTGCAACTGCAGGCCAAGATCTGGCGCGAAAACACGATTGCCCGAGCCTGACACATGAGCACGCGCCTCGATACCCTGGAAAGCGCCTTGCGCACGGTGCTCGGCGCGGGCGTGCGCCAACTGGTGCGCCAGCGCGACGAGATCACGGTCACCGTGGCCGCGGCCGACTACCTGGCCGCGGCGCTCAGCTTGCGCGACCATCCGCAGTTGAAGTTCGAGCAATTGATCGACCTGTGCGGCGTCGACTTCGCCACCTACCGCAACAAGCCGTGGGACGGCCCGCGTTTCTGCGTGGTCTCGCACCTGCTTTCGGTGAGCCACAACTGGCGCGTCCGGCTGAAGGTATTCGCGCCGGACAACGATGTGCCGCTGGTGGCCTCGGTCACCGAAGTCTGGAGCGGCGCCAACTGGTTCGAGCGCGAGGCGTTCGACATGTACGGCGTGATCTTCGACGGCCACATGGACCTGCGCCGCATCCTCACCGACTACGGTTTTATCGGGCACCCGATGCGCAAGGACTTTCCGGTCTCCGGGCATGTCGAGATGCGCTACGACGCCGAGAAGAAGCGGGTGATCTACCAGCCCGTGACGATCGAGCCGCGCGAGGTCACGCCGCGCGTCGTGCGTGAAGACCAATACGGCGGCTTGCAATGACGACCCCCCCGAAGCGGCGTCCGGCCGCCTCCCCCCAGGGGGCGACGCCAGCGGACCAGCGGAGCCGGTTCCGCGGCGTCCGCTCCAAGTTTGGCTGCGGCCGCGCGCTGCGCGCGCTTGACTTCGCTTGCGCGAAGTCAGCCTGCGCCGAAGTTGAGCGCGGCTCGCTGCCTGCCGGCATGGTGCCGCATGGCTGAGATCAAAAACTACACGCTCAAGTTTGGCTGCGGCCGCGCGCTGCGCGCGCTTGACTTCGCTTGCGCGAAGTCAGCCTGCGCCGAAGTTGAGCGCGGCTCGCTGCCTGCCGGCATGGTGCCGCATGGCTGAGATCAAAAACTACACGCTCAAGTTTGGCTGCGGCCGCGCGCTGCGCGCGCTTGACTTCGCTTGCGCGAAGTCAGCCTGCGCCGAAGTTGAGCGCGGCTCGCTGCCTGCCGGCATGGTGCCGCATGGCTGAGATCAAAAACTACACGCTCAACTTTGGCCCGCAGCATCCGGCGGCGCATGGGGTGCTGCGCCTGGTGCTCGAACTCGATGGCGAGGTCATCCAGCGCGCCGACCCGCACATCGGGTTGCTGCATCGAGCCACCGAGAAGCTCGCCGAGAGCAAGACCTTCATCCAGGCGCTGCCCTACATGGACCGGCTCGACTACATGTCGATGATGTGCAACGAGCACGCCTACTGCCTGGCGATCGAGCGGTTGCTGGGCATCGAGGTGCCCGAGCGGGCGCAGTACATCCGCGTCATGTACAGCGAGATCACGCGGCTGCTGAACCACCTGCTGTGGCTGGGCGCCCACGGGCTCGATTGCGGCGCGATGAACATCTTCATCTATGCGTTTCGCGAGCGCGAAGACCTGCTCGACATGTACGAGGCAGTGTCCGGGGCCCGCATGCACGCGGCGTACTTCCGTCCGGGCGGGGTGTACCGCGACCTGCCCGACACGATGCCGCAGTACGGCGCCAGCAAGATCCGCAGCGCGAAGACGATGCACGCGTTGAACGACAACCGCCGCGGCACGCTGCTCGACTACATCGAGGACTTTACCCGCCGTTTCCCGCGCTACGTTGACGAATACGAGACGCTGCTGACCGACAACCGGATCTGGAAGCAGCGCACCGTGGGCATCGGCGTGCTCACGCCCGAGCGCGCGCTGAACCTCGGCCTCACCGGGCCGATGTTGCGCGGCTCCGGCATCGAGTGGGACCTTCGCAAGACCCAGCCCTACGACGTGTACGACCGGATGGACTTCGACATCCCGGTCGGCGTGAACGGCGACACCTACGACCGTTATCTGGTGCGGGTGGAAGAGCTGCGCCAGTCCAACCGCATCATCGCGCAGTGCGTGAAATGGCTGCGCGACAACCCGGGACCGGTGATCACCGACAACCACAAGGTCGCGCCGCCGTCGCGCGTCGAGATGAAGGCCAACATGGAGGAGCTGATCCACCACTTCAAGCTCTTCACCGAAGGCATGCATGTGCCCGAAGGCGAGGTCTACGCCGCCATCGAGCACCCCAAGGGCGAGTTCGGCATCTACCTCGTCAGTGACGGCGCCAACAAACCGTACCGGGTGAAGATCCGTCCGCCGGGCTTCGTGCACCTGTCCGCACTCGACGAAATGAGCCGCGGACACATGATCGCCGACGCCGTGGCGATCATCGGCACGATGGACATCGTGTTTGGCGAGGTCGATCGATGACGCTCACTGAAGACACCAAGTCGCGCTTCGCGCAAGAAGTGGCCAAGTTCCCGGCGGAGCAAAGGCAATCCGCGGTGATGGCCTGCCTGGCGATCGTGCAGCAGCAGCACGGCTGGGTCAGCGCCGAGGCCGAACAGGCAGTCGCGGCGTACCTGGGCATGCCGCCGATCGCCGTGCGCGAGGTGACCACGTTCTACAACATGTACAACCAGCAGCCGGTGGGGCGCTACAAGCTCAACGTCTGCACCAATCTGCCGTGCCAGTTGCGCGACGGCCAGTCGGCGCTGGACCATGTATGCCACCGCCTCGGCATCGAGGAGGGCGGCACCTCGGCCGACGGCCTGTTCACAGTGCAGAAGGCGGAATGCCTGGGTGCCTGCGCCGACGCGCCGGTGGTGCTGGTCAACGACCGTCAGATGCTCAGCTTCATGCGCCCTGAACGGCTCGACGACCTGATCGACACCTTGAAGGCGCACACCAGATGACTGCCGTGATGCCCGACCTGTCCAGGTTCCAGGCCAGCGGCCGCGAAACCTGCTTCCACGATCGCCACATCGGCGCGCAAATCTACGCCGGCCTCGACGGCCGCAACTGGCGCCTGAAGGATTACGAGGCCCGCGGCGGTTACCAGGCGCTTCGCAAAGTCCTCGGCCGGGACGGCGGCGGCATGACGCCCGACCAGGTGGTGGCCGAGGTCAAGGGTTCTGGGCTGCGCGGCCGCGGTGGTGCTGGCTTCCCGACCGGCCTGAAATGGAGCTTCATGCCGCGCGCGCTGCCGGTGCAGAAGTACCTGGTGTGCAACTCCGACGAAGGCGAGCCCGGCACCTGTAAGGACCGCGACATCCTTGCCTACAACCCGCACATCGTGATCGAGGGCATGGTCATCGCAGCCTACGCGATGGGCATCACGGTGGGCTACAACTACATCCACGGCGAGATCTTCGAGCTCTACCACCGTTTCGAGGACGCGCTGCGCGAGGCGCGCGACGCCGGCTACCTGGGTGAGGGCATTCTCGGCAGCGGCTTCAATTTCCAGCTGCACGCGTTTCATGGCTTCGGCGCCTACATTTGCGGCGAAGAGACCGCGCTGCTCGAATCGCTCGAAGGCAAGAAGGGCCAGCCGCGCTTCAAGCCGCCATTCCCGGCCAGTTATGGTCTGTACGGCAAGCCGACGACGATCAACAACACCGAGACCTTCGCCGCGGTGCCGTGGATCATCGAGCATGGTGGCCAGGCCTATCTCGAGATCGGCAAGCCCAACAACGGCGGCACCAAGATCTTCTCGATGGTGGGCGACATCGCCCGGCCCGGCAACTACGAGGTCCCGATGGGCACGCCGTTCGCCCGCCTGCTCGAGCTGGCCGGCGGGGTGGGCCGCGGCCGCAAGCTCAAGGCGGTGATCCCGGGCGGCTCGTCGGCGCCGGTGCTGCCGGCCCAGATCATGATGGACCTGACGATGGACTACGACGCCATCGCCAAGGCCGGCTCGATGCTGGGCTCGGGCGCGGTGATCGTGATGGACGACACCCGCTGCATGGTCGACGCGCTGCTGCGGCTTTCTTACTTCTACATGCACGAGTCCTGCGGCCAGTGCACGCCGTGTCGCGAGGGCACGGGCTGGCTGTGGCGCATGGTCGATCGGATCGAGCACGGCCATGGCCGTGCCGAGGACCTGCAGCTGCTCGACTCGGTGGCCGAGAACATCATGGGTCGCACGATCTGCGCGCTCGGCGACGCCGCGGCGATGCCCGTGCGCGGCATGCTGAAGCACTTCCGCGAGGAGTTCGTGCACCACATCGAACACAAGCGCTGCCTGGTCGGCGCGAATGAAGCCGCGCTGGCCTGAGGGCCGATCAGACGACCATGGTTGAAATCGAACTCGACGGTAGGAAAGTCAGCGTCGCCGAAGGCAGCGTGGTGATGCACGCCGCCGATGTGGCCGGCGTCTACGTGCCGCACTTCTGCTACCACAAGAAACTCTCGATCGCGGCCAACTGCCGCATGTGCCTGGTGGAGATCGAGAAGGCGCCCAAGCCGATGCCGGCCTGCGCCACGCCGGTGACGCAGGGGATGATCGTGCGCACCAAGAGCGAGAAGGCCGTGAAGGCCCAGCGCTCGGTGATGGAATTCCTGCTGATCAACCACCCGCTGGACTGTCCGATCTGCGACCAGGGTGGCGAATGCCAGCTGCAGGATCTGGCCGTCGGTTATGGCGAATCCGCGTCGCGCTACCAGGAAGAAAAGCGCGTGGTGTTCCACAAGAGCGTCGGCCCGCTGGTCTCGATGGAGGAGATGAGCCGCTGCATCCACTGCACCCGCTGCGTGCGCTTCGGGCAGGAGGTGGCGGGCATCATGGAGCTCGGCATGCAGCACCGCGGCGAGCATTCCGAGATCACCACCTTCGTCGGCAAGACGGTGGATTCCGAGCTGTCGGGCAACATGATCGACATCTGCCCGGTCGGCGCGCTGACCAGCAAGCCGTTCCGCTACAGCGCCCGCACCTGGGAGCTGGCACGCCGCCAGAGCGTCAGCCCGCACGACTCCACCGGTGCCAACCTGGTGGTGCAGGTCAAGGCCGATCGCGTGATGCGCGTCGTGCCACTCGAAAACGAAGCCGTCAACGAATGCTGGATCGCCGATCGCGATCGATTCAGCTACGAGGCACTGAACGCCGAGTCGCGCCTGAAGGCGCCGATGATCAAGCAAGGCGGCCAGTGGCAGACCGTGAGTTGGGACGTGGCATTGAACTACGTCGCCGACGCGCTGAAACGCCTGAAGGCCGAACACGGCGTGCACGACATCGGTGCCATCGGATCGGCGCACAGCACGGTGGAAGAACTCCATCTGCTGGGCAAGCTGGTGCGCGGCCTGGGCAGCCAGAACATCGACCACCGCACGCGCCACAGCGATTTCGCCAACCGCCCCGCCAAGGGCAGCGCACGCTGGCTCGGCACCTCGATCGCCTCGCTGTCGACACTGGATCGCGCGCTGGTCGTGGGCTCGTTCCTGCGCAAGGACCATCCGCTGTTCGCGCAACGCATCCGGCAGTCGGTGCGCCGTGGCGGCAAGCTTGTCAGTCTGCACGCCGTGCACGACGACTGGGCGATGCCGGTGGCCCTGCCGTTGACCGCGGCGCCGAGCGCCTGGGTGCACAGCCTGGCCGACCTGGCCGCTGCAGTCGCGGTCGCCAAGGGCGTTGCAGCGCCGCTGGCCGGCACGGCGGGCGAAGCCGCCACCGCGGCGGCCAAGCTGCTGCTCTCGGGCGAGCGCAAGGCCATCCTGCTCGGCAATGCAGCGGCGCAGCACCCTCAGGCCGGCCAACTGCTCAGCCTCGCCGACTGGATCGGCGCGCAATGCGGCGCAACCGTAGGCTACCTGGGTGAAGCCGCCAACTCGGTGGGCGCGCAGTGGGTCGACGCGATGCCCGGTCCGGGCGGCAAGGATGCCGGCGCCATGCTGTCGCAGCCAATGAAGGCGCTGTTGCTGCTCAATGTCGAACCGGCGCACGATGCCGCCGACCCGGCCGCGGCCCGTGACGCACTGCAGGGCTCGGGGCTGGTGGTCGCGCTGACGCCGTTCCGCGATGCCGCGGTCGACAACGCCGACGTGATGCTGCCGATCGCACCGTTCACCGAAACCGCAGGCACCTTCGTCAACGCCGAGGGGCGCGTGCAGAGCTTCCACGGCGTCGTGCGCCCGCTGGGCGACGCACGACCCGCGTGGAAAGTGCTGCGTGTGCTCGGCAACCTGCTCGGACTGGAGGGCTTCGACCACGAAGACTCCGAACAGGTGCTCGGCGAGGCACTGGGTGGTGCCGCGCCGGCCTCCAGGCTTTCGAATATTCCGGTCGCCACACCGGCCGCCGTGATGCCCGCGCTGCGGGCGCTGGAGCGTGTGGCCGACGTGCCGATCTACGCCAGCGACGCGCTGGTTCGCCGTGCGGCGTCGTTGCAGGCCACGGCCGATGCGCGGGCGCCGGTGGTGGGGCTGCCGAGCGTGCTGTGGGCCCAGCTTGGTCTGGGTCCCTACGCACGCGTGCGCGTCACGCAGGGCAGCGCGGTCGCTGAACTGCCTGCGCGCGAGGAACCGAGTCTGGCACCGACCGCGGTGCGCATCGCGGCCGGACATGCGACCACCACGTCGCTGGGCCCGATGTTCGGTACGCTGAGCGTCGAAGCGCTGCGATGAGGTAAGGCCAGATGCTTGCAACCGTCAACGAATTCGGCGTCCAGTGGTTCGGCCAGGGCGGCTGGGCCATCACGCTGGATGTGGCGTGGAGCCTGTTCAAGATCATCGCGCTGGTGTTGCCGCTGATGGGCTGCGTGGCCTACCTGACGCTGTGGGAACGCAAGGGCATCGGCTTCACGCAGATCCGCCCCGGCCCCAACCGGGTGGGGCCGCTCGGGCTGCTGCAGCCGATCGCCGACGCGGTGAAGCTCATCTTCAAGGAGATCATCCGCCCAACCGCGGCCAACAAGGGCCTGTTCTTCCTCGGGCCGGTGATGACCATCATGCCGGCGCTGGCGGCCTGGGCGGTGGTGCCGTTCGGCCCCGAAGTGGCGGTGTCAAACATCAACGCGGGTCTGCTGTTCGTGATGGCGATCGCCTCGCTCGAGGTCTACGGCGTCATCATCGCCGGCTGGGCGTCGAACTCGAAGTACGCCTTTCTCGGCGCGCTGCGCGCGTCGGCGCAGATGGTCAGCTACGAGATCGCGATGGGATTCGCGCTGGTCGTCGTGCTGATGGTCAGCGGCAGCCTCAACATGAGCGAGATCGTGCTCGGGCAGAACAGGGGCTGGTTCGCCGACCATGGCGCCAACTTCCTGTCGTGGAACTGGTTGCCGCTGCTGCCGATCTTCCTCGTCTACTTCATCTCCGGCCTGGCCGAGACCAACCGGCACCCGTTCGACGTGGTCGAGGGCGAATCCGAAATCGTCGCCGGCCACATGATCGAGTACTCGGGCATGGCGTTCGCGATGTTCTTCCTCGCCGAATACGCCAACATGTGGCTGGTCTCGGTGCTGGCGGTGACGATGTTCCTTGGCGGCTGGTCGGCGCCGATCGGTTTCTCGCTGCTGGGCATGAGCACGCCGCAGTGGATCGCCAGCTCGATGTGGCTGTGGGACTGGTGCTGGCTGTTCGGCAAGACCTTCATCGTGGTGACGATGTTCCTGTGGGTGCGCGCCACGTTCCCGCGCTTCCGCTACGACCAGATCATGCGCCTGGGCTGGAAGATCTTCATCCCGATCACGCTGATCTGGCTGGTGGTCGTGGGCCTGTGGATGCAGACGCCGCTCAACATCTGGAAGTGAATCGAGTCAACCTGCCATGTCGACCGCCACCCCCGTCAAGGATTTCCTGTCCAGCTTCCTGCTGATCGAGCTGCTCAAGGGCATGAAGCTGACCGGGCGCCATTTCTTCCAGAAGAAGATCACCATCCAGTACCCGGAAGAAAAGACGCCGCTCAGCCCGCGCTTTCGCGGCCTGCACGCGCTGCGCCGCTACGAGAACGGCGAGGAGCGCTGCATTGCGTGCAAGCTGTGCGAGGCGGTGTGCCCGGCGCTGGCCATCACCATCGAGAGCGAGGTGCGCGCCGACGGATCGCGGCGCACCACCCGCTACGACATCGACCTGACCAAGTGCATCTTCTGCGGCTTCTGCGAAGAGAGCTGCCCGGTCGATTCGATCGTCGAAACCCACATCTTCGAATACCACGGCGAAAAGAAGGGCGACCTCTATTTCACCAAGGACATGTTGCTTGCGGTCGGCGACCGCTACGAAAAGGAAATCGCGGCCGCCAGGGCTGCAGACGCCAAGTACCGCTGAACGCGGGCGCCCCGCGCTCGCGAGCCCCGCCACAAGAACAAGCCATGAACACCACCAGCGCGCTCTTCTACCTGTTCTCGGCCGTGCTGCTGTTCGCCTCGGTGCGCGTGATCACCGCGCGCAGCACGGTGCACGCGGCGCTGTTTCTCGTGCTCGCGTTCGCCAGCGCGGCCTGCGTGTGGATGCTGCTGCGCGCCGAGTTCCTGGCCATCGCGCTGGTGCTCGTGTACGTGGGTGCGGTGATGGTGCTGTTCCTGTTCGTCGTGATGATGCTCGACCTGAACAGTGACCGGTTTCGCGAGGGGTTCTGGAGCGTCATGCCGCTGGCGGGCCTGGTGGGCGCGCTGATCGCCCTCGAAATGGCGCTGGTGCTGACCAACGGCTTCGACGTGCGACAGGCGCCGGCGCTGGCCGAAGGTGCAGCCAAGCTGGGCAACACCAAGCTGCTGGGCATAGCGAT
>CAWFCV010000016.1:0-162890 GCA_963814435.1 uncultured beta proteobacterium | reverse complement strand
AACTCAAACGTTAGGCGGCACAGACACTCATGCGCGTCAGTCAGCGTCACCTTCTCCTCGCTCTTCGAGCCCGTGCGGCGCGAGCAACGGCTGGTAGCTCGGTGCTTCGTAGTCAAGGCGTAGGCATTGCACTGCCAGCGCGCACGTTCCTCAGGACGCTCCGGCTCCGCCAGTTCGGGATCTCCGAGCCGAGGGCCTTCGCGCGCCTTCTTGGCACGACAACGCTTCACCTCAAAGCAGTGTTCCCTGCAGGAACGGGAAGCTGGGGATTGGCGCGCAAACTAGTCAACATCTTCCTCCGGGATGCCCTTTACACGGCGTACTTGCGGGACGAGTATCAACTCAGCAACCTCGAACAGATCCTTGAGGTCCCCCTCGATTCCATCGTCGGCAAGAAGCTCCACGGCCTTTCCGCTGGCACGTTGCCGCGCTGGCCAGGAATCAAGTACCTCACACCGGAGATTAGCCGCGAGTACCAAGCGATAGCCCAGAACCATGCTCATCAATTGGGAATCGCGCGGGTCCACCTCGATGCGATTTGGTGGGGTTTGCGTGCCGAGTAGGATGCCGCCTAACCCTTCGCTGCAGCCGACCTGCTACGGCTGGCTTCGCCAGCCTACGCAGGCGGCTGAGCTCAAACGTTAGACCGCATGCTTCGCAACCTTGCCGTCGCTCTTCTGGCTCTTGTCGGCGACTTCACGCTCGGTCGCCCGCTCGTATGCGTTTTGTTGGCTGCTGCAGGCCTCGGTGTTGTCTATTGGCTTGCCCTGCCTACTGAGCTTCCCGTCTGGCCGGTCTACGTTGTTCTCCTTCTTTCCGCTTTTATCGGCCTCGTATGGCAACACCGCTCAAAGCCCTAGCCATGGCTCAGCGGTCTAACCCTTCGCTCCACCTGACGTGTGCCAGCCTGCGGCTGTCACACGCAGGTGAGCTCAAACGTTGATATGGCTTAACCCTGTCAAGAGGGCGAACGTATTTCTCCGCGGACACGGATGATTCGAAGAGCGTGGTGCCGGACGGGGAACGCGGCGGAGCCTGGTGCGTGATGCGACGGTTGATCATGCTGATATGCGTGGGTTGGCTACCGACAGTTCAGGTGTACGTCGCGGGGCTGCCTGCGCTCTAGGGTCTGCGGTCGCCACTTGCGTGGCTGCCAATAACGTTGTCGAGGATTCCCCTGTGACCGTGGCTGCGCCGCGTTCCCGATCCGGCCGTTGATGCGTCGTGGGTGGTGGTGCTCCTTTCATCTACCGTCGATGCCAAGCGAGCTCACTGCTTGCGCTGTGATGTCGAGGGCGCCGGGGTGACCTCGCGCGCGATGGCCCAGACGAAGCCGACGAGCTCGCGGGCGATGGCCACCACTATTCTGTTGTGCGGTACGCGCCGGGCGGCCAGGCGTCGGAAGCGCGCACACAGCCGCGTCTGCGCCGACCAGGCGATATCGGTCACCGTCTTGGGCAGGTTGACCTGGCGCCGCGCGATCACCGGACTCACCCGCGCGGGGTGGCGGTACAGGTGCGCGATCTCCACCAGCATGCGGCGTGCCGGCGCGTTGCCGGCCTTGGTGATCGCACCCAACCGGCGGCGCTGGCCGCTGGAGTTCTCGCCGGGCACCAGGCCGAGGTAGGCCATGAGCTGGCGTGGCTTGGCAAAGCGCCAGAAGTCCTGGATCTCGGCCACCAGCGTGACGGCGGCGATCAGCTGCACGCCGCGCAGCGCCTGCAGTGCGGCCACCACCGGCGCCAGCGTCCACGTGGGCAGCGCGTCGCGCAACGCCTGCTCGAGCCGGGCGATGCGCGCGCCGGACTCGGTGATGGCGTGCAGATACTCCTGGAAGGCGATCTGCTGGGCTGCGTGGGGCAGCGCGAGCTGGGCCAGCCAGCGCAGGTGCGCCGCCGTCCAGGCGCTCTTGCCAGCGTAGGTGATGCCGTTGCGCAGCAGCAGTGCCTTGAGCCGGTGGCGTGCGTTGCGCTGCTCGCGCACGGCGTCCTCGCGCGCGCGCACCAGATCGCGCAGCGCCTCGTCGGCCTCATCGGGTACGCGCACCGGCGTGAGTTCACCCACGCGCGCCAGCCGGGCCAGCTTCATGGCGTCGCGCCGGTCGGTCTTGATCCGCTCGCCGGGTGGGCGCGGGATCGACGACGGGGCGACCACCTCGCAGTGCCAGCCCAGGCCGGCGAAGTGCCGCTGCAGCGCGTAGCCGCACGGACCGGCTTCATAGACGATGTGCAGCCGGTGCCCCGCGCTGACCAGCCGGCGCATCGACTTGCTCACCGCGTCGACCCCACCGGCCACGGTGCCCAGGTGGCGCACGTCGCTGTCGCGCGGGGCGTCCGCCAGTGCGATGTCGATGCTGTCCTTGTGCACGTCCAAACCCACGAACACGGTGGTAGATTCATTCATGGCCCGTCTCCTTTGCAAGTTCGCTTTCGCCCTCAGCGGGCGATTCGATGTGGCTCGGCGCACCCCGTGTGCGCAATCCACGGTAGTCCCGGAGACGGGCCACCTCAACGGGTCAAGCCATTCTGTCTAGGCCGCTTGAGCGTGCTTTCGGCCACTCCGCGTTCGCTTCTTTGCGTGTTGCACGCTGTTGTTCGCGGCGTGCATCCTCAACGCAGTCAGTTTCGCGAACTGCCAGACGGTCACGCTCCACCAGCCTGATCCGGTCATTCAGGCGCGTATCGCTGCCTACGAGGCGTCCTCGCCAGACAATCGACCTCGCAGCATCTCGAGGGTCTTGTACAACGGCAAGCCCGCATATCTAATAGCCTCGCCATGCTGCGATCGCTTCAACTACATCTACGATGTGCAAGGCCAGCGTCTGTGCGGCCCTCCGGTGGCATAGCCGGTGCGGGCGACGGCAAGTGCACCGGCACTCTTACACGTGAACCCACTTCTCCCGGTGTTCTGTCGTCCACACCGCAAAAGCAGTAGCCAGGGTGTTTGCATCCGCGCGCGGCCTAACCCTTCGCTCCACCTGACGTTCGCCAGCCGGCTACGCCGTCTGTCGCCCGCAGGTGAGCTCAAACGTTAGACGGCACATGCACCGTCATCCCTTGGCACGGCTCATTTGGTGTCTCTTCGGCGCTGCTTGCGCAATCACGCTCGCTTTATTCTTGGTCGGCCCGCCGAATGCAACGTTCGTTCTGGCCTCTCTCGGGGGAAGCTCGGTCTTCCTCTTCGGTCTCACACGAGCGCCCGCAGCTCAGCCTCGCGCTCTGTTCGGCGGTCATCTTCTTGGTGCCTTGGCGGGCATTGCGTGCTTCCAGTTCCTCGGCACTGGTTTGCCTGCCTACGCCAGCGCAGTCGCCGTCGCGCTTGGTCTGATGCTCGCAACTCGTACTGTGCATCCACCTGCCGGTGCCAATCCGATCATCATGGTGTACGCCCAGGCGCACTGGTCGGCACTGCTTCTTCCTGTTTTCACGGGCGTAGCCGTGCTCGCAGCTGTCGCCGTCCTCTGGAGCCGCCTGTATCCCGGGCTCGCCCACTACCCGGTGTCCACAATGGAGCCGTCGCCAACAACTTTGAACTGGGGTGGTTGGGAGTGAGCGGCGTGCCGTCTCTCAAGAAACTCCTTCCAAGTGATTGATTTGGAGTGATGTTTTCAGGCTGGTTGTGCGATGGGGACCATTTGCATGCCAAGTTTGGCGACGCGTTGGGACAATGCCCGCAGCACGCGCTCGCGATAGCGCTCTTCGTAGTAGTCCTGGCCTTTGTCGGTGTATTCCTCGCCCTTGGTCAGCATCGTGTAGATCAGGCGCGCGAGCTTGTGGGCGGCGGCGGTGATGGCCTTGGGCTTGTCCATGCGTGAGCACATCCGGCGGAAGTACGCGCCCAGCGCCGACTTGCTGCTGCGCAGCGCCGCGGCGGCCAGCCGCAGGGCCTGTGCGGCGCGGTTGACGACGCGCTTGGTCTTGCCGCTCATGACCTTGCCGCCGGTGATCTTGGTCCCCGGACACAGGCCCAGCCACGACGTGAAGTGCTTGATCGTTGGGAAGCGCGACATGTCGGCGCCGACTTCAGAGACCACGGCCAGCGCGGTGGTGACGTCCACGCCGTCGATGCGCGTGAGGTCCACGCCGCACATCCGGAACAGCTGCGTGCGCAGATCGAACTTGGGCGCATTGCGCGCGCGGCCGCGCTTCTTGCCCTTGGCGGGTTCACCGTCGTGAACTTGCAGGCGCTGCAACTGCAGCTCGATCTCGGCGTCGCACTCGGCCAGCTGCGTGCCCACGAAGTCGAACGCGCCCAGCGCCTGCTTGAGCGCGAACAGGTGCTCAGCCCGCCAGTTGCCCTGCAGGCTCTTGGCGATCTCCTCGACGCTGGCGCGAACGCGCACGTTCTTCATCGCGCCCAGCACCTGACCGTCGCGCTCGCCGGCGACGATGGCGCGCAGGATCTTCTGGCCGCTCTCGCCGACCACGTCGGACAGGACGTTGGTGAGTTGGATGTTCATCTGGGTGAGCGCCTTTTGCATGTGCTGGACATGCCGGCCCTGGCTGCGCAGCAGCATCGCGCGCTGGCGGTACAGCGCGCGTAGCATGCACACTTGCTCGGCCGGCCGGAACGCCCCACGCAGCAAGCCATAGGTCATGAGCTGTTGCAGCCACTGGCAGTCGAGCACATCGGACTTGCGACCCGAGACTCCTCTGACGTGGCGCGCGTTGACCAGCAGCACCGTGAAGCCACGCGACTCCAGCAGTTCGAACAGCGGGATCCAGTACACACCGGTGGATTCCATCGCCACGGTGTCCACGCCGCAGGCTGTGAGCCAGTCGGCGATGGCGTTGAGGTCTACCGTGAAGCTGGGGAACTCGCGCACCGGCTCGTCGTCGCGATCCGGCGGCACGGCCACGAAGTGCGAGGCACTGCCGATGTCGATGCCCGCGGCGTTGGGGTGGGTGATCGTCAGCGCCGCGGCTCGGGACTTGCCGGGCTTGGGGATGACATTGCGATTGCGTTGGGCCATGGCTTGCTCCATCATTCAGGTTGGAATGTGGCGCCGCATCGGGTACGTCGTCTTGCTCACTCTCTCAAACGGGATATCGGCCTGGCGGCTGCGAACCGCCGAGTCGATTCACCAATGTCGATGACGTCACCCAGGACCACGCTAACCCGCGGGCAGTACGCACCACTGCTACATCGGTCTTCCGCGGCGCCGCATTCCACCTTGCCACAACGTAAGGCACCAGAGTTTCTGAGGCGCGATTTGCGGCAGCGGGCCGATTACTTCGCTAACCCTTCGCTCCACCTGACGTTCGCCAGCCGGCTGCGCCGTCTGGCGCCCGCAGGTGAGCTCAAACGTTAGGCGTCAGAGGTACAAATGAGTGCGCATTCCGCCGTCTGTGTCCGCTGCGGCACGTTCAAGCAGGCGGCGCTCATCAAGTGCGAGAGCTGTGGCTTTGTGCCCTCGTCGCCCGAAGACCACGCACGGTCCCTCATGTTGTCACGGCAGTTCGACGTCGGCGAAGATGTTGTCGGACTACAGCCGCAGGAGCTGCAAGCTGTGTCAGCGCGAATTCAAGGCGGCCATTCCTATCAGTTCGACCCAGAGGTCCTAGCGAGGGTCATGGGTCTTCATAACGCCGCACGCGCTGTTTCCCCTCGTCGCTTGGTCGTCGATCTCGTGCGCTGGCTCTGGCTGCCCATCATTCTCCTGGCAGGCGTCTACTGGTTGCTATGGCGCGGCTGACGCCTAACCCTTCGCTCCACCTGACGTGCGCCAGCCTGCGGCTGTCGCACGCAGGTGAGCTCAAACGTTAGGCCAGCCGCACATGTGAGGTTTCGCATTGCATGGAACCACCGCCGCGTGAGGACAATTGCGTCTCTCGCTCGCCCTTGAAGCATCGCCACGGTTTGCGCGCGCGGCTTGCCTCACGCCAGTTACACCGAGCTGCGTGGCTCGGCCGCTAACCGCTGGCGTGCGCTCCGGCCTTCGCCGTGCCGTTGTTCGCTGCGCTCGCTTGGTCGCGAACGCAGTCGCGCCGTGAAGTCTTGGTCACGTCGCACTGCGCCGCGCTCGAGCCTTGCTCGTGCCCCGCAGCTGTGGCAAGCCGTGCTCGCCGTGGCAATCCATCAGCGCTTCGGCACCGCCATGCGGCGAGGCCCAACCCTTCGCTCCACCTGACGTTCGCCAGCCGGCTACGCCGTCTGTCGCCCGCAGGTGAGCTCAAACGTTAGACGCCGACTGACACAACGGTATGACACGCAAGCACAGGTCTCACAGGCAGTACTGCGGCTTCCCGACCGCGGTGCATTCAGCGTGGCTGGTACACCGAGCAGAGTGGGCGAAGGTCGAGCGGCGGCCCTGACCCGCCGGGATTGAGGCAAGCTCGCGGAATGGGTCGACATGGCAGAACAGTCCATTGCGCGATCTGCGTCCGCGGCATCATTGCCGAGAAGCTGTTCTTTACGGCCGACAAGCTACTTGCGTGGTACTTGGCGCACGGGAACCTCAACAACAGTGCATCGCGTGCTAGTTCGTTTCACAGCAGGGGCGTGAGCAAGTGAACGCGGCCTAACCCTTCGCTCCAGCCGACGTGCTACGGCCTGCGGCCTCCGCACGCGGCTGAGCTCAAACGTTGGGCGTCACATGCACGCTGAGTACGTCACCGACCCAGTGCCTTGGCCAAGACTTCGTTGCGCCAAGTGCGGCATGCGCGTCCGGCAAATGCGTGAGGCGCTGAGCCCGTCCCACAGTCTGCTCGTCTTTCTGTCCGGCGAGCCCTTGGCTTGGCTCGTTGTCGGACGCGGGCGTTCTGCGTCGGCTTCTTCGCGGAGGCCGTCGCTGTTCTCTTCGTTGCGTGGGCGCTGCTCATTCCCGCTGGGCTTGGCTGGCTCTGGTTCTCCCGGCTTCGGCGAGCATCTTTCTTATGTCAAGGTTGTGGCCACGTCAGCGCCTATGCAGAGGCCCGAAACGCGCACTCACCGATTCCAGTCCCGAGTGTAGCAACTGTGACGCCCAACCCTTCGCTCCACCTGACGTTCGCCAGCCGGCTGCGCCGTCTGTCGCCCGCAGGTGAGCTCAAACGTTGATATGGCTTAACCCTGTCAAGAGGGCGAACGTATTTCTCCGCGGACACGGATGATTCGAAGAGCGTGGTGCCGGACGGGGAACGCGGCGGAGCCTGGTGCGTGATGCGACGGTTGATCATGCTGATATGCGTGGGTTGGCTACCGACAGTTCAGGTGTACGTCGCGGGGCTGCCTGCGCTCTAGGGTCTGCGGTCGCCACTTGCGTGGCTGCCAATAACGTTGTCGAGGATTCCCCTGTGACCGTGGCTGCGCCGCGTTCCCGATCCGGCCGTTGATGCGTCGTGGGTGGTGGTGCTCCTTTCATCTACCGTCGATGCCAAGCGAGCTCACTGCTTGCGCTGTGATGTCGAGGGCGCCGGGGTGACCTCGCGCGCGATGGCCCAGACGAAGCCGACGAGCTCGCGGGCGATGGCCACCACTATTCTGTTGTGCGGTACGCGCCGGGCGGCCAGGCGTCGGAAGCGCGCACACAGCCGCGTCTGCGCCGACCAGGCGATATCGGTCACCGTCTTGGGCAGGTTGACCTGGCGCCGCGCGATCACCGGACTCACCCGCGCGGGGTGGCGGTACAGGTGCGCGATCTCCACCAGCATGCGGCGTGCCGGCGCGTTGCCGGCCTTGGTGATCGCACCCAACCGGCGGCGCTGGCCGCTGGAGTTCTCGCCGGGCACCAGGCCGAGGTAGGCCATGAGCTGGCGTGGCTTGGCAAAGCGCCAGAAGTCCTGGATCTCGGCCACCAGCGTGACGGCGGCGATCAGCTGCACGCCGCGCAGCGCCTGCAGTGCGGCCACCACCGGCGCCAGCGTCCACGTGGGCAGCGCGTCGCGCAACGCCTGCTCGAGCCGGGCGATGCGCGCGCCGGACTCGGTGATGGCGTGCAGATACTCCTGGAAGGCGATCTGCTGGGCTGCGTGGGGCAGCGCGAGCTGGGCCAGCCAGCGCAGGTGCGCCGCCGTCCAGGCGCTCTTGCCAGCGTAGGTGATGCCGTTGCGCAGCAGCAGTGCCTTGAGCCGGTGGCGTGCGTTGCGCTGCTCGCGCACGGCGTCCTCGCGCGCGCGCACCAGATCGCGCAGCGCCTCGTCGGCCTCATCGGGTACGCGCACCGGCGTGAGTTCACCCACGCGCGCCAGCCGGGCCAGCTTCATGGCGTCGCGCCGGTCGGTCTTGATCCGCTCGCCGGGTGGGCGCGGGATCGACGACGGGGCGACCACCTCGCAGTGCCAGCCCAGGCCGGCGAAGTGCCGCTGCAGCGCGTAGCCGCACGGACCGGCTTCATAGACGATGTGCAGCCGGTGCCCCGCGCTGACCAGCCGGCGCATCGACTTGCTCACCGCGTCGACCCCACCGGCCACGGTGCCCAGGTGGCGCACGTCGCTGTCGCGCGGGGCGTCCGCCAGTGCGATGTCGATGCTGTCCTTGTGCACGTCCAAACCCACGAACACGGTGGTAGATTCATTCATGGCCCGTCTCCTTTGCAAGTTCGCTTTCGCCCTCAGCGGGCGATTCGATGTGGCTCGGCGCACCCCGTGTGCGCAATCCACGGTAGTCCCGGAGACGGGCCACCTCAACGGGTCAAGCCATTCTGTCTAGCCCGCTCGCAGCTTGCCGTCAGGTAGAGTTCGAACATGGCGCCCACCATCGTTCGTGACGGCCAGTTCCGCCTGTTCTTCTTCTCCCGCGAAGAGACACGAATTCACGTCCATGTAGCGCACCCCGATGGCGAGGCCAAGTTCTGGCTCACCCCAGCGGTACACTTGGCCGTCAACATTGGTCTTTCACCCGCGCAGGTTCGGCAGGCGCACGCTGTCGTCGAAGCGCATATTCGGGAGATCGAAGATGCCTGGCACCGTCACTTCGGGGGTTGAGGTTTCCAACGTCTCTGCTCACGGCTTCTGGCTCCTCCTGGGAGGCGAGGAGCTTGCGGTTCCGTTCGCTCAGTTCCCGTGGTTCAAACAGGCCACGATCGAGCAGCTCTTGGACGTTCAGCGCCCCAGTGAGAATCATCTCTACTGGCCGCAACTCGACGTTGATCTATCCGTCGAATCCATTCGCGATCCATCTGCCTTTCCGCTGGTCTCCGCGGGCTAACCCTTCGCTCCACCTGACGTTCGCCAGCCGGCTACGCCGTCTGTCGCCCGCAGGTGAGCTCAAACGTTGATATGGCTTAACCCTGTCAAGAGGGCGAACGTATTTCTCCGCGGACACGGATGATTCGAAGAGCGTGGTGCCGGACGGGGAACGCGGCGGAGCCTGGTGCGTGATGCGACGGTTGATCATGCTGATATGCGTGGGTTGGCTACCGACAGTTCAGGTGTACGTCGCGGGGCTGCCTGCGCTCTAGGGTCTGCGGTCGCCACTTGCGTGGCTGCCAATAACGTTGTCGAGGATTCCCCTGTGACCGTGGCTGCGCCGCGTTCCCGATCCGGCCGTTGATGCGTCGTGGGTGGTGGTGCTCCTTTCATCTACCGTCGATGCCAAGCGAGCTCACTGCTTGCGCTGTGATGTCGAGGGCGCCGGGGTGACCTCGCGCGCGATGGCCCAGACGAAGCCGACGAGCTCGCGGGCGATGGCCACCACTATTCTGTTGTGCGGTACGCGCCGGGCGGCCAGGCGTCGGAAGCGCGCACACAGCCGCGTCTGCGCCGACCAGGCGATATCGGTCACCGTCTTGGGCAGGTTGACCTGGCGCCGCGCGATCACCGGACTCACCCGCGCGGGGTGGCGGTACAGGTGCGCGATCTCCACCAGCATGCGGCGTGCCGGCGCGTTGCCGGCCTTGGTGATCGCACCCAACCGGCGGCGCTGGCCGCTGGAGTTCTCGCCGGGCACCAGGCCGAGGTAGGCCATGAGCTGGCGTGGCTTGGCAAAGCGCCAGAAGTCCTGGATCTCGGCCACCAGCGTGACGGCGGCGATCAGCTGCACGCCGCGCAGCGCCTGCAGTGCGGCCACCACCGGCGCCAGCGTCCACGTGGGCAGCGCGTCGCGCAACGCCTGCTCGAGCCGGGCGATGCGCGCGCCGGACTCGGTGATGGCGTGCAGATACTCCTGGAAGGCGATCTGCTGGGCTGCGTGGGGCAGCGCGAGCTGGGCCAGCCAGCGCAGGTGCGCCGCCGTCCAGGCGCTCTTGCCAGCGTAGGTGATGCCGTTGCGCAGCAGCAGTGCCTTGAGCCGGTGGCGTGCGTTGCGCTGCTCGCGCACGGCGTCCTCGCGCGCGCGCACCAGATCGCGCAGCGCCTCGTCGGCCTCATCGGGTACGCGCACCGGCGTGAGTTCACCCACGCGCGCCAGCCGGGCCAGCTTCATGGCGTCGCGCCGGTCGGTCTTGATCCGCTCGCCGGGTGGGCGCGGGATCGACGACGGGGCGACCACCTCGCAGTGCCAGCCCAGGCCGGCGAAGTGCCGCTGCAGCGCGTAGCCGCACGGACCGGCTTCATAGACGATGTGCAGCCGGTGCCCCGCGCTGACCAGCCGGCGCATCGACTTGCTCACCGCGTCGACCCCACCGGCCACGGTGCCCAGGTGGCGCACGTCGCTGTCGCGCGGGGCGTCCGCCAGTGCGATGTCGATGCTGTCCTTGTGCACGTCCAAACCCACGAACACGGTGGTAGATTCATTCATGGCCCGTCTCCTTTGCAAGTTCGCTTTCGCCCTCAGCGGGCGATTCGATGTGGCTCGGCGCACCCCGTGTGCGCAATCCACGGTAGTCCCGGAGACGGGCCACCTCAACGGGTCAAGCCATTCTGTCTAGACCGCAGCGCACATGAGTGCAGCCGAACTCCTCCGCCGTCTGTCGAAGTACCACGCGACGATCGAGTGCGCTGCCAAGCCTCGGGCTGCAATCATCCCGTGTTCCGCCGCATTCATGTCGTTCGCGAGGCGAGCACGGTGGCACGTTTATGGGTCCGAGTGCTTCAAGAGGCTCTTCGCGGTCGCACCTCGATCGCCTCCTCTACACCTCGGTTCACGTCCACCGACGGCCGCCACCTCACCGAGGCGGAGCGCCAACTTCTGATCGAGAACACCGAGCGCCTGATTCAGCACTTCGAAGCCGAGCGTGCGGCGGAAGTGGTACGCAATGCCGCCACTGCGGCGTCGCCGCAGCCTTCTGCCGCACCACTCAGGGCACCGGCCGCACCCCCATCGCCTCCACCTCCGCCGCCAATATCCGCTGCTGCGCGGCAAGCAGCCGAGGCCGAGGCAAAGCAGATCGTTCGCGCCAAGTACCAGGTCGATCCAGATCTTCCCGGTTGGCGCGGACTCGTGCTCGTAGAAGTGCGCCGCATCCTTGGCCACAATGCGGTCTCTCAAGAAACTCCTTCCAAGTGATTGATTTGGAGTGATGTTTTCAGGCTGGTTGTGCGATGGGGACCATTTGCATGCCAAGTTTGGCGACGCGTTGGGACAATGCCCGCAGCACGCGCTCGCGATAGCGCTCTTCGTAGTAGTCCTGGCCTTTGTCGGTGTATTCCTCGCCCTTGGTCAGCATCGTGTAGATCAGGCGCGCGAGCTTGTGGGCGGCGGCGGTGATGGCCTTGGGCTTGTCCATGCGTGAGCACATCCGGCGGAAGTACGCGCCCAGCGCCGACTTGCTGCTGCGCAGCGCCGCGGCGGCCAGCCGCAGGGCCTGTGCGGCGCGGTTGACGACGCGCTTGGTCTTGCCGCTCATGACCTTGCCGCCGGTGATCTTGGTCCCCGGACACAGGCCCAGCCACGACGTGAAGTGCTTGATCGTTGGGAAGCGCGACATGTCGGCGCCGACTTCAGAGACCACGGCCAGCGCGGTGGTGACGTCCACGCCGTCGATGCGCGTGAGGTCCACGCCGCACATCCTGAACAGCTGCGTGCGCAGATCGAACTTGGGCGCATTGCGCGCGCGGCCGCGCTTCTTGCCCTTGGCGGGTTCACCGTCGTGAACTTGCAGGCGCTGCAACTGCAGCTCGATCTCGGCGTCGCACTCGGCCAGCTGCGTGCCCACGAAGTCGAACGCGCCCAGCGCCTGCTTGAGCGCGAACAGGTGCTCAGCCCGCCAGTTGCCCTGCAGGCTCTTGGCGATCTCCTCGACGCTGGCGCGAACGCGCACGTTCTTCATCGCGCCCAGCACCTGACCGTCGCGCTCGCCGGCGACGATGGCGCGCAGGATCTTCTGGCCGCTCTCGCCGACCACGTCGGACAGGACGTTGGTGAGTTGGATGTTCATCTGGGTGAGCGCCTTTTGCATGTGCTGGACATGCCGGCCCTGGCTGCGCAGCAGCATCGCGCGCTGGCGGTACAGCGCGCGTAGCATGCACACTTGCTCGGCCGGCCGGAACGCCCCACGCAGCAAGCCATAGGTCATGAGCTGTTGCAGCCACTGGCAGTCGAGCACATCGGACTTGCGACCCGAGACTCCTCTGACGTGGCGCGCGTTGACCAGCAGCACCGTGAAGCCACGCGACTCCAGCAGTTCGAACAGCGGGATCCAGTACACACCGGTGGATTCCATGGCCACGGTGTCCACGCCGCAGGCTGTGAGCCAGTCGGCGATGGCGTTGAGGTCTACCGTGAAGCTGGGGAACTCGCGCACCGGCTCGTCGTCGCGATCCGGCGGCACGGCCACGAAGTGCGAGGCACTGCCGATGTCGATGCCCGCGGCGTTGGGGTGGGTGATCGTCAGCGCCGCGGCTCGGGACTTGCCGGGCTTGGGGATGACATTGCGATTGCGTTGGGCCATGGCTTGCTCCATCATTCAGGTTGGAATGTGGCGCCGCATCGGGTACGTCGTCTTGCTCACTCTCTCAAACGGGATATCGGCCTGGCGGCTGCGAACCGCCGAGTCGATTCACCAATGTCGATGACGTCACCCAGGACCACGCTAACCCGCGGGCAGTACGCACCACTGCTACATCGGTCTTCCGCGGCGCCGCATTCCACCTTGCCACAACGTAAGGCACCAGAGTTTCTGAGGCGCGATTTGCGGCAGCGGGCCGATTACTTCGCTAACCCTTCGCTCCAGCCTGACTGTGCGCCGGCCTTCGGCCGTCGCCAGCGGCTGAGCTCAAACGTTAGGCCTCATTGAACGCGTCGTTGCCCGCCGCGGACTGAGAGCAGCCAAGGCAAAAGGAGTCTATATGCACAGCTATCTCGTTCGCTCCCGCAATCGTTTCCGTCGCGCAGTTCACGGCTGATCGTGCTGGGCGCGCGGTCCAGCACCTTGGCGATCCAGCGCTCGCTCAAATGATGGCTGCGGCAGTTGGCGGTCGTGTATCGTTCCTCTCGAGAGAGCTGGTGATATTCCATGTCTGCACCCCTTGCTTGCCCGATCGAGGTGCAGCCAATGTCACTGCTCTCTCCCTTCGGTGGGGGTGTTGCACTTTCTATGTGAATCCGCGACGCCCAACCCTTCGCTCCACCGCTCCACCTCGCGCGCGCCAGCCTGCAGCTGACGCCCGCAAGTGGACTCAGGCGTCGGGCATCACTGCACGCTGCACGGCGTTCTCGCAGCTTCATGCAGCGGACGTACCGTTGAATTGCCCTTCAAGGAGAATCGACAATGCCCACAGGTACCGTACGTCTGCATCGCGTACTACGTGCACCACCGGAGCGCGTCTATCGAGCATTCCTGAACGCCGACGCAATGGCAAAGTGGATTCCGCCCTACGGGTTCACCTGCAAGGTTCACCACATGGATGCCAAGGTCGGTGGGACGTTCAGGATGTCGTTCACGAATTTCAGTTCAGGCAACAGCCACTCTTTCGGTGGCGAGTATCTTGAACTGGTTCCACACGAGCGTCTTCGCTACACGGACAAGTTCGACGACCCGAACTTGCCGGGTGAAATGCAGGTGACGGTCGCACTCAGGACGGTTTCGTGCGGCACCGAGATCAACATCGTGCAGGAAGGGCTGCCTGAGGTCATTCCCCTCGAGCTGTGCTACCTCGGATGGCAGGAGTCGCTGTTGCAGCTTGCCACACTTGTCGAGCCCAATATCCAAGGCTAGAGCGAAGTGACGCCCAACCCTTCGCTCCGGCAGACGTGCTACGGCCTGCGGCCTGCGGCCTGCGCACACGGCTGGGCTCAGACGTTAGGTTGCTGGTAGCCCATAAAGCTGCCATCCGACGCTCGCTTTCGCACGCAGAACATCCAGTGGCAGGCGCGACCGCAGGGTGTCGAGCTGGCGTCGTTTCGCTCTCGCGCGTTTGCACTCCTGATCGACGGCTTGGTTGTCTTCATCGTGCTGCTCATGCCGAGTCTTTGGTCAAGCCTCGATGCTCGAACGCCAGGTAAGCCTCTCACTTTCTCGTTCGAGTTTGGTAGTCTTGCGACCGTCGTGTTTGCCGTCGCTTACTTTGGCTTGTCCACCTTCACAGGCAGGGGCGCCACCCTTGGCAATCGATTACTCGGCATTCGCGTCGCCTCTCTCGTCGAAAGCCACTTGTCTCTTTGGCGCTCCGTCGGGCGCGCGCTGGGCTACTCCGTGTCGTTCCTGGAGGCCGAGTTCGGCTTCCTCCAGCACTTCAGACACCCAAATCGGCGAGACTGTTCATGACCGTATCGCTGAGACAATCGTGGCCGTCCGGCTCAAGCCAGAGCGGCGATCTGAGATCTCGCTCCAGCCGACTGGACAAACTACAACCGGTCCCTTAGCGAGCACCCGATGCCCCGCTCCATCCCACCGCAAGTTCTCTCCTTCTGGCAGGCGTTTGCCGCGTCTCGGGAGGACGACGTGGAGTCCAGGTTCTACGAGGTCTGCGTCTTCGACGACAACGAACCGAGCGCCAATGCCCTGGCCAGCTTGGTGCTTCGTGGCGCCAAGCGCGCGACGGCCGGTCTCGTGTGGTCGTTTGAGGCGGCCGGCATGCCGATGCCCAATCCAGGTGACTTGAGCATCGTTGCCAACTGGGCCGGGGAGCCGCTGTGCGTGATCGAGACCGAGTGCGTCGACATAGTGCCTTTCTGCGAGGTGACCGCGGAGTTCGCTGCCGTGGAGGGCGAAGGCGATGGTTCGCTCCAGTACTGGCAGCGCGCCCATGCGTCCTACTTCAGCCGCGAATGTGGCCGCATTGGCCGTGAACCATCTTCCGGCATGCCTGTCGCTTGTGAGCGCTTTCGAGTCGTCTACGCGCCTTCGAATGCCGACGCCGATAGACTTGGTTCCAGCTGACGTGCTACGGCCTGCGGCTTGCGCGCGCGGCGGAGTTCAAATGTAGGTGGTCACATGCCGATCGTTGACGTCGAGATGGTCTGCGGGCCCGGGGGGCCGGAGCGCCTGCCTTCAACCGGTGGTCTGGCCGGCGCACTGGGTCGCGTGTTCGGCAGTGCCCCAGGCCGCACCTGGGTTCGGCTGCGCGCGCTCGACGCCTCGTGCTACGCCGAGAACGACTCACCGGTTTCCACCAGCGAGCTGCCCGTGTTCGTCACCGTGCTGCACGCGGCGCCGCCAATCGGCGCTGCGCTGCAGGCCGAGGTTGTCGCCGTCACTCAGGCCGTCGCGGCTTGCGCTGCGCGCGAGCCGGAGCGCGTACACGTAACCTACGCCGCGGCCGGCGCCGGGCGGCAGGCATTTGGCGGTCGCCTGGTCTAGCATGAGGGGCAACTCTTCGCTTCAGCCGGCCCGCGGCTTGCGCGCGTGGTTGAGGTCAGACGTGAGGCGGCATTGCCCATGACCTCTGCCACCGCCGTGGTCCGCGAGTACTGGCGCCTGATGGCGAGCAACGACTTCGCCTCGGTGGCAAGCGTGCTGGCACCGGGCTTCGTTCTCGAATGGCCGCAGTCCAATGAGCGCATCCGCGGCCCCGAGCGCTTCGTGACCATGAATGCCCAGTATCCGGCCTACGGTCCTTGGCAGTTCACCGTGCATCGCGTGGTGGGCGATGTGTTCGACGTCGTCACCGATGTTTCCGTCTCCGATGGCGTGCAGCAGGCCCGGGCGATTTCGTTCTTCACGATTGCGGGCGGCCAGGTGGTGCGTCTGGTGGAATACTGGCCCGAGCCGTTTGCTGCGCGTGCCGATCGAGCGCACCTGGTCGAGCCGATCGCGTGAGCCGTCATCCAGCGCAGCCGGCAGACGCCTGGCTGCGGCCGTGGGTCACCAGGGTGTCGCCTTTTGCCCGCGGCTGGGCGCCGGGCCCGGGTCGCCGGATGACAGTCACTGTCTCGAGAGTTGTTCGGCAATTCACTTTGAGCTCGGTCTTGTCCATCTTGGCCGGTGGTGCGATGGGGGGTGACGCCCCCCGTAGCGCGATCTCGATACTCGCTCAGGCAGGCGAGGTTTCCTGTCAACCCTGGCTGCCCTTCTTCTGCAGCAACATCCACATCGGATGCAGTGGTCTCACCACAATACCGACATTCCCGTTCAGGCTCCGGGCGACCTCGAGTCACGCGTCGATCGAGTCCAAGGCCGACACGTCCGGCATCTGGGAACTGTATGAAGATGGACGCGTTGAATGGGGCCGTGATGACACGTACATCATCGTTCGTCCACGTCGCGGCAACGGGTATATCAAGATCTCTGCCGATGGCACCTACAGTTTCAGACGCTATTCAGGAGACGCCGCATCAATGTCGCATGGCCACTGCCACTGACGTGGTCAGTCCCATCCTCCGAGTTCTGCGCGTCACGTGCCCACCCAACGTCAAGGAGAACGCTCGATGGACTCCGTGGTTCACTTCGAAATGCCGTACGACGATCGCACTCGAATGGCTAAATTCTATGAGGCAGCCTTCGGCTGGGCCACGCAGGCGCTCGGCCCGGAGATGGGAAGCTATGTCCTGGCCACCACCACCGAATCCGACCAGAAGGGCCCAAAGTCCCCTGGCGCGATCAACGGTGGCTTCTACCCGCGCAATCCGCAGTGGCCGGCACAGCACCCGTCGGTCGTCGTGGCCGTCGCCGACATCGCCGCCGCCATGAAGCGCGTGGCCGCTGCGGGTGGCCAGGTGCTTGGCGACCCGATGGACATTCCGGGCGTCGGAAAGTACGTCTCGTTCTTCGACACCGAGGGCAACCGGATCAGCATGCTCCAGCCGCTGCCACGCGGCTAGCCGATCGGGTGCCGATCCGACCCCATCACCTGTCGCACCAACCAGCACAGACTTCAGCGCCGAGCACAGAACACATGGCAACCGTTCGCTACCTCGTCAACAACGTCGATGAATCGTTGCCCTTCTACCGGGCACTCGGATTCAAGCTGGCCGACCGCTGGGGGCCGCCGTTCGCCGTGGTCAAAGGCAAGGGATTCACCCTCTGGCTGAGCGGCCCCGGCACGTCGGCCCGCAAGAGGCTTCCAGCTGGTGCAATGCCGCAGCCCGGTGGTTGGAACCGTCTGGTCATCCAGGTCGACGATATCGAGGCCACCGTCGCCAAACTGCAGGCCACAGGGGCGCGATTCCGCAGCAGGCCGATCAAGGGTCCCGGTGGCAAGCAAGTACTGGTCGAAGATCCATCGGGCAATCCCATCGAGCTGTTCGAGCCCAGGCCCGCCGGGCCATGAGCGAACGCAGCGCCGCGGCCCGCCCCATGAGGAGGCGATCGGCCGTGATCGGGCTGGCGCTGGCGGCGCTCGCCGCGGCGGCCGGCGATGCCGAAGCGCGCCGCGGCGGCCAGGCCCGCAGGCAAGTCATCGACATGGTCGTGATCCATTCGACCGGGGGCCCGACCTGTGACACCCGCACCGGCAAGGCCATCTGGGTGCGAGCCGGAACGCTCGACGACAACATCCGGGCCATCGAAGCGCATCCCACACTCGGCATCCATTACATGATCGACCGAGACGGCAGGTTACGCGCCAGCGTTCCCGAAGACCAGGTGGCACACCACGTGTTTCGGGTCAGCGGCCGCTCCATCGCCATCGAGCTGATCAACGACGGCGACGGGCTCGACCCGTTTCCCGACCCGCAGCTGGCGGCGTTGGTGAACTTGCTGCGCGACATCGCACGGCGCCATGGCATCGCGCGCGATGGCATCCGGCGTCACTCCGAACTCGACCAAGCGCTGCTGAGCTGCGACCGATCGCAGCGACGCAAGGTGGATCCCGGCGCCGCCTTCCCCCATGAATCGATTCTGCATCGGGTATATCAACCCCAATGACGCAGCGGCATACTGCGTGTCAGCACATCGCTGCAACCGATCGAGGGCGCCATGACCACGCAAGGCTTCGTTGCCACGCACGCAAGGGAGGCGGTGTTCGAGCGCGGGCTGCGCTCGTTCTTCGAGTACCGCGACCTCGGCGTCAAGCACGCCACCGGCGGGCGCGCCGTGGCGCACGTGATCCGCGCCGCCGCCGGGGCCGACTTTTCCGGCCAGCCCCATCTGCACGAGGCGAGTTTTCAGCTGGTGTACGTGCTCAAGGGCTGGATCGAGTTCGAGTACGAGGGTCACGGCGTGGTGCGCCTCGAAGCAGGTTCCAGTGTCTACCAACCGCCACGGATCCGGCATCGCGAGATCGGGCACAGCGCGGACCTTGAGCTGCTGGAGATCGTGATGCCCGCCGAATTCGAGACGGTGGAGGTCGATTCCGTGAACCATGGGTAGCGAGACGCTGCAGATCGTCGGCCCCGACCTGCGCCGCGCGGCGGAGTGCGAGGCCGTGCTGCGCTCGTTGCCTCAGTGGTTTGGCATCGAGCCGGCGCTTCAGATGTACGCACGCGACTCGGCCACCATGCCAACCTTCGCGCTCGCCGACGGGCCGGGGCTGATCGGCTTCCTGACGCTGCACGAGCACTTTCATGATGCCTGGGAGATCCATTGCGTCGCCATCCGCGCCGATGCCCGTGGCCGCGGCCACGGCTCACGCCTGCTGGCGCACGTGGAAGGCTGGCTCGTCGCCCGGGGCGTGCGGTTCCTGCAGGTCAAGACGGTCGCGGCAACGAGCCCGAGCGCCAGCTACGCGCAGACCCGCGAGTTCTACCGCTGCCGCGGGTTCACGCCGATCGAGATCTTTCCGACGCTCTGGGCCCCGCAGAACCCGGCGTTGCAGTGCATCAAGGTGCTGGGTGATCAAGGACCGGCCAATGCGCCTGGAACGTCTTCACCAATGCGGTAGTTGGAGCACCGGGCCCGTGCGCAGGGTGCCCGGGTGACGCGCACGGCAAACAAGCCGTCGACGACTCGCTGCGTGGCGCTGCTGCGTGGCATCAACGTGGGTCGCGCGAAGCGCATTGCGATGTCCGAGCTTCGAGGCGTCGTCCAGCGGCTGGGCTTTGCCGGCGTGCGCACGCTGCTCAACAGCGGCAATGTGGTCTTCGACGCCCAGCCGGCGCCGCCGACGCGGTCTGCAGCGTCGATCGCGGCCGCCCTGCAGGACGCATTCGGCTTTCCGGTCCACGTGATCGTAATCACGCAGGCCGAGCTGGACGCCGTCGTCGCCGGCAATCCGCTGCTGCAGCGGTCCACCGATTCCTCCAGGCTCGTGGTCGCGTTCGCGGCGTCCCGCGCTGCGCTGGCGAACGCGCGAGCCTTGATCGCGCAACGCTGGGAGCCGGAGGCGATCGCACTCGCCGACCGGGCCGCGTACCTGTGGTGTGCCCGTGGCATCCTGCAGTCCAGGCTGATGCAGGCCTTCTCGCGCGCCACCGGTGAAACCGTGACCGTGCGCAACTGGGCCACCGTGCTGAAGCTGCGCGCCGCGATGCACGAGGCGCAGGCGGCATGAACACCGGCGTGACAAGCGCGTTGCTGGTCCTCGCGACCGCCGCCACCGCGGCTGCCGACTCGGTGGTGGCGGATGTCGAGCATCGGCTGTTCTGGGAAGGCGCGCACTCGGCCAACGCCTACCTGCGCGCGAACAAGGGCGTGGCGATGGCCGCGTTCAACCGGCATACCGCCAGCTGCGAACCCAAGGCGCTGGAGCTGGCCGTGCAGTTGCGCCGCGCGGGCCGCGGCGACGCGGCGCTGGCGCACGGCGAGGCACTGCGCGCCGCGGCGGCGTTGTGCCCTGCGCGGCTGCTCAGCGCCGTGCCACTTGGCGAGATCGCGCTGTTCTGCCGAACGAGCGACGCCTGGGGCCCTGCCAGAGCCGCGCGCGAGTTGCGCCGGCATATCGCCAACATCGATGCCGACGCCGCGTTGCGCGCGACGCCGCACGGGCATGCCTGCCGCGCCGCCTACGTGCACGAACTCGAGACCACGCGCGTCGTGGTCCGGCGCGTGGACCCGGCCGGCAGCCGCGCGGCGCGATAGCATGCGGCCGGCGAAGCGCGGATGCGCACATCGCGCGAACTGCAGCCGAACCGGCTGGAACCCTGGCGAGCTCGACGATGCAACCACTGGTTCCCCATTACCGTGAGGCCGGCGCCGGACCCGGCGTGGTTTGTCTGCACTCCAACGCCAGCAGTTCGAGCCAGTGGCGCGGCCTGATGGAACTGCTGGCGCCGCGCTGTCGTGTGCTGGCGGCCGACTCGTACGGTGCAGGCAAGAGCCCGCGCTGGCCGCTGGATCGCCCGCTGGGGCTGCGTGACGAGGCCGCGCTGCTCGAGCCGGTGTTTGCCCGCGCGGGGCAGCCGTTCGCGCTGGTGGGTCATTCGTATGGCGCGGCGATCGCCCTCGTCGCCGCGCAGGCGCAGCCTTGGCGGGTTCGTGCGCTGGCCTTGTACGAGCCGACGCTGTTTGCGCTGCTGGATGCCGAGTCGCCGCCGCCCAACGACGCCGACGGCATCCGCGATGCCGTGGCCGCCGCCGGCCTCGCGCTGGACGACGGCGATCGCGATCGGGCGGCGCAGTGTTTCATCGACTTCTGGATGGGCCCCGGCGCCTGGGCGCGCACGCCCGAGGAGCGCCGGGCACCGATCGCCGCGTCGGTAGTGAACGTGCGTGGCTGGGCCAGCGCTTTGTTCGGCGAGCCGACACCGCTGCAGTCGTTTGCCGCACTCGAGCTGCCCGTGCTGTGCATGACCGGCAGCCGATCGCCTGCATCGTCGTTGGGTGTGACGCGACTGCTGGCGCGCACATTGCCGCACGTGCAGGTCGTTCGCTTCGAGGGCCTGGGGCACATGGGACCGTGACGCACCCCGACGTCGTGAACGAGGCGATTGCGCGCTTCCTCGACCGTCACCGATGACGCCACTGCAGGCGCGCTAGGCGGCCGCCGCCGTCGTCGCGCGCGGGCAGGCTCAGACATGGCCAGCGCGCCGCCGGACTCGCCGTTGCGCAGACTGGCGCGACCATCGTGCAATGCGGCGATCTGCTTGACGAACGACAGCCCGAGCCCGGTGCTCTTGCGCTGCGTGTGCGGGCGCGCCAGCGAAAAGAACTTCTCGAACACCTTGTCGTCGGCGAACGCCGGGATGCCCGGGCCCTGGTCGCTGCACGACGATCTGGGCGTCGTGGCCGTCGCGGCCGAGCGTGAGGTCGATCGTGCCGCGCGCCGGTGAGAAATCCACCGCGTTGTCCAGCAGGTTGCCGACCGCGCGGCGCAGCAGCAACGGGTCGCCATCGACGGTGACGTCCGGGCCGTCGCGCAGGCGCACCTGCAGCTGGCGCGGTGCCCCGGCGGCCTCGGCACTCGCCGCCAGCTCCTGCAGCAGCGGGCGCAACGCCACGGCTTCGGTGTGCTCGAGCGAACGCCGTCGCTCGAGCGCGGTGAGCTCCATCATGCGGTCCACCAGTTCCTGGATGCGCTGGGTCTCGCGGCCGATGTTGGCGATGAAGCGCTGGCGGTCGGCCTCCGGCATGCCGCTCTCGCGCAGCAACTCCGCAGCACCGCGAATCGCCGACAGCGGGCTCTTCAGCTCGTGGGTGAGCGTCTGCACGTAGTCGGCCACGTAGTGGCGCCCGGCCAGCGCGTCGCGCATCGACTCGTAGGCGGCACCCAGCGACCCGAGGGCGTGGCGGCCGATGCGCGGCAGGTCGAGCCGGCGCTGGCGCCGCACGTAGCGCACGACATCGGTCACCAGCCCCAGCGGCCGCACCAGCCACACGCTGACGATCACCACCAGCAGCAACACCGCCGCCACCGAGGTGAGGCCGACCATCAGCGTCTTGCGGCGCGCCGCCTCGATGAACTGGCCGAAGCTCGAGCACCGGCTTGGCCACCGACACCGCGCCGATGACGCGGCCGTCGACGTGCACCGGCGCCGCCACCACCATCACCGAGGTGTTGACGTCGTTGTCGATGTCGCGGCTGGTGCGCGCGCCGTACTGGCCGGCGAGCGCCAGGCGCACGTCGCGCCACTGCGAGAAGTCCTCGCCTTCGTGGCGACCCTGCGAGTCGAACACCACGAACCCGCGCGCATCCACCACCGTGGCACGCAGCTCGACGCTCGACTTCTTCACGCCGAAGATGTCGGCGTCGAAGCGGCGCGCGTACAGGTTGCGAAACAGCGGGCCGAGCGCCGCGGTGTCGAGCGTGCCACCCGGACTGTTCTGCTCGATCAGGCTGGCCATCAGGTGCGCCGTTTCCACCAACGACTCCTCGGCCGACTCGCGGTAGCGCGGGTCGATGTCGGCCAGCAGCCGGTACATCAGCAGGCCCACGCCGATCACGTAGACCAGCAGGATGCCGGCAAAGATGCGGGTGCGGGCGCTCATCGGCGGGCGGTCTGTCGCGCGAACGTCGGCGCCTGGCCCAGACTACGGCAGCGTGGGCGGCAGATCTTCGGCCAGCGCATAGCCCACGCCGCGGTGTGTCCGGATGGGCTCGAGCGCCGGCGCCACGGCCTTCAGTTTGGCGCGCACGGTCTTCACGTGAGCGTCCACCGTGCGGTCCAGGCTGTCTTTGGCGTCGTCCCACACCGCGCCGAGCAACGCGTCGCGCGTGTACACATGGCCGGGACGCCGCACCAGCGCGCGCAGCAGCCCGAACTCGTAGCGCGACAGCTCGAGCGCGCGGCCATAGAAGCGGATCAGGCGCCGGTCTTCGTCGACCTCGAACACACGCGGCACTCTCGGCCGCCGCCGCAGCAGCCGGGCTGGCCGGCCTGGCCGCGCGCCGCAGCACGCTGCGCACGCGCGCCACCAGCTCGCGCGGCGAGAACGGCTTGGTCACGTAATCGTCGGCGCCGAGCTCCAGGCCGACCACGCGATCGATCTCGTCGCCGCGCGCCGTCAGGAACACCACCGGCACATCGGTCGTTTCGCGCAGGCGCTTGAAGAGTTCGAATCCGTTCAGGTCGGGCAGGCCGACGTCCAGGATCACCAGCGCCGGCGTCGCGCGCGCCAGCGACGCGAGCGCGGCCTCGCCGGTGGCACACCAGGCGGGCTCGAAGCCCTCGGTGCGCAACGCGTATTGCAGCGTGTCAGCGATGCCGGGCTCGTCCTCGACGATCAGGATCAGCGGTTTCATGGTGCGAGCGCGATCATAGGTTGGCCTGCGGCCACGCGCTGCGACAGCAGGGCGCGGGCGCCGCCCGGTCGATAATCGCGTCATGACCCAAACCCTGCGCAACGACACGTTCCTGCGCGCGTGCCTGCGCCAGCCCACCGACTACACGCCGCTGTGGCTGATGCGCCAGGCCGGCCGCTACCTGCCCGAGTACCGCGCCACGCGCGCGCGCGCCGGCAGCTTCATGGGCCTGGCAACCAGCCCCGACTTCGCCACCGAGGTCACGCTGCAGCCGCTGGAGCGTTACGCGCTCGACGCCGCGATCCTGTTCTCCGACATCCTGACCGTGCCCGACGCGATGGGCCTGGGCCTGAGCTTCGAGGCCGGCGAGGGCCCGCGCTTCGCGCACCCGCTGCGCGACGAGACCGCGGTGGCCCGACTGCCAGGTGCCCGATCTGGACCAGCTGCGCTATGTGTTCGATGCGGTGTCGTCGATCCGCCGCGCGCTCGACGGCCGCGTGCCGCTGATCGGTTTCTCGGGCAGCCCGTGGACGCTGGCGTGCTACATGGTCGAGGGCGCAGGCTCCGACGAGTACCGCCACATCAAGACGATGATGTACGCGCGGCCGGACCTGCTGCACCGCATCCTCGACATCAACGCGCAGGCGGTGGCGGCCTACCTAAACGCGCAGATCGACGCCGGCGCGCAGGCGGTGATGGTGTTCGACTCCTGGGGCGGCGTGCTGGCGCACGATTGCTTTGCCCCGTTCAGCCTGGACTACACGCGTCGCGTGGTGTCGAAGCTCAAACGGGAGCACGATGGCCGCGTGGTGCCGCGCATCGTGTTCACCAAGGGCGGCGGGCCGTGGCTCGAGGCGATCGCCGCCTGCGGTGCCGACGTGGTGGGGCTGGACTGGACGTGCTCGCTGGCCGACGCGCGGCGGCGCATCGACGACCGCGTGGCGCTGCAGGGAAACCTCGACCCGATGGTGCTTTTCGCACCGCCCGAGACCGTGGCGGCGCAGGCCCGCGCGGTGCTCGACGACTTCGGTGTGGCACTGCGCCCCGACGGGCGGCGTGGCGGCCATGTGTTCAATCTGGGCCATGGCATCAGCCAGCACACGCCGCCGGAGCATGTGCAGGCTCTGGTGCACGCGGTGCATGAACGCTCGCGTCGGACGAGTCCCTGAACGGGTCAGCGCCGGGTGCCATCGGCGGGCGAGTGAGTAAGTACTCAAATTCGGACTTATCCCCACGATCGCGGCGACGGGCCCGGCCGGTCGCTGTGGCGAAATGTAAGCTGCGCCAGATGACGGGTTACCGTGCTAAGTGACTGATCTCAATGAATAAACTGGTTTCGGTGCAGATTGCGAGCTGCGCGCCGACGCTCCGCTGAATCAACCAGTTAGCGCACATGCTGCCAGCTTCCCCACAAAGTTGTCCACAGGGGCGGGTTACAAGACAAATAGCTCGTGCAATCATCAACTTACGAGCGATCGTTCAGATGTTTCCTAGCTTTCGCGCGCAACTGCCGTGCCCGGCGATGACGTGACCGCGGGACGTGTCCCGGTGGTCGTGGAGACGCCACAACATGCGCGGCTCGGCGGACGTGCTGGATTACCTGAGCGAGCAGACACTTGCGCCTGGCACCCTGGTGCGCGTGCCTCTCGGCCGGCGCGAGGTGGCCGGCATCGTCTGGCAGGGGGTGGCCAAGGCGAGCGCCGACGTGCCGCTGCGGCCGATCGCGCAATGTCTGGACTGCATGCCGGCGCTGCCCAACCAGTGGCTTGCGCTGCTGGAATTCGCGGCCGGCTACTACCAGCGCGGCCTTGGCGAGTTGTCGCTCGCGGTGCTGCCCGCCGAACTGCGCAAACTCGACGCGTCGCAGCTCGCGCAGCGGCTGAAGCGTCTGCACAAACAGTTACGCACAACGGTCGAGTCCATCGACCGCGCCGGCAGAGCCCCTGCTCAACGACGAGCAGTCGGCCGCGCTGGCGGCGATCACGCAGGCCAGTGCCGACGTGCGCGGCGCGGCGCCGATGCTGCTGCACGGCGTGACCGGCAGCGGCAAGACCGAGGTCTACCTGCGCGCCACGAAGCAGTCGCTCGCCGCAGTCGCGACAGGTGCTGATGCTGGTGCCCGAGATCAACCTCACGCCGCAGTTGCTCGGTCGCGTGACGGCACGTTTTCCGGCGCAGCGCGTGGTGGCGATGCACAGCGCGCTGACGCCGGCGCAGCGGCTGCAGACCTGGCTGCTGGCGCACCTGGGCCTGGCCGACATCGTGCTCGGCACGCGGCTCGCGGTGTTCGCGTCGATGCCGCAGGCTCGGGCTGATCGTCGTCGACGAGGAACACGACGCCTCGTACAAGCAGCAGGAGGGCGCGCGATATTCGGCGCGTGACCTCGCCGTCTACCGCGCCCACCTGGAGCGGGTGCCGGTGTTGCTCGGCTCGGCCACGCCGTCGCTCGAGACCTGGCAGCACGTGCTGTCGGGCCGCTACCGGCGGCTGGCGCTCGACCGCCGCATCGGCGGCGCCGCGCTGCCACGGGTGCGCGTGTTCGATATGGGCACGCTGCCGCGCACCGAGGGGCCGCCACCTGCGCTGGCGCCGGCGTTGCTCGACGCGCTGCGCGACCGCCTGGGCCGAGGCGAGCAAAGCCTGGTGTTCCTCAACCGGCGCGGCTACGCGCCGGTGCTGCACTGCGCCGCGTGCGGCTGGAAGAGCGCCTGCGCGCACTGCAGCGCCTGGCGCGTATTTCACAAGCACGACCGCACGCTGCGCTGCCACCACTGCGGGTTCACCGAACGCGTGCCGCGCGCCTGTCCGGAATGCGGCAACCTCGACATCCAGCCGGTCGGCCGCGGCACCGAACGGCTCGAGGAGCAACTCGGCGAACTGCTGCCTGGCGCGCGCATCGCCCGCTTCGACGCCGACGCCACGCGTGGCAAGGGCAACCTCGAGCGCACGTTGGCCGCCGTGCATGCGGGCGAGGTCGACGTGCTGGTGGGCACACAGATGGTGACCAAGGGCCACGACTTCCGACGCATCACGCTGGTGGCCGCGGTCAACCCCGATGCGGCGCTGTTCGCCAGCGACTTTCGCGCACCCGAGCGCCAGTTCGCGCTGCTGATGCAGGCCGCCGGGCGTGCCGGCCGAGACGCCGACGCCACGACCCGCAGCGAGATGTGGATCCAGACCTGGCACCCGCAGCACGCGTTGTTCGCCGCGCTGCGCGATCATGACTACGCGCGGTTCGCCGCCAGCCAGCTCGACGACCGGCGCAGCGCCGGCCTGCCGCCGTTTGCCCATCTTGCGCTGCTGCGGGCCGAAGCACGCGACGCCGCGGTGGCCACGGCCTTCCTGCGCGCCGCGGCCGAGACGGCCGCCGCGATGGACGACAGCCGCGACGTGATGATCTATCCGCCGGTGCCGCCGTCGATGTCGCGCGTGGCCAACATCGAACGCATGCAGATGCTCGTGGAGTCGGCCTCGCGCACCCGGCTGCAGCGCTTTCTGGCCGCGTGGCTGCCGCGCCTGCACGAGCAACGCGCGGCGCACAAGGGCCTGGCGCGCTGGGCGGTGGACATCGATCCGCAGGCGATTTGACCCACCCCCGAAGCGGCCCTATGGCCCGCTTCCCCCTCAAGGGGGGCGAGTCCGCACCGAGCGAGCGCCTGCGCGCTCGCGAGTGGCTGACGAGCGCCCGTCGCCTTGCAAGTCGACGGGCAACACCAGCGGCCCGGCCAAGCCGGATCCGCGGTGTCCGCTTGGGCTAGAGTGTTTAGTGTCAGTGCCTTATCTTGCGCCAAACACCCAGGCCAGCGCAGTGAAGGTGACGAAGGCCAGCACGGTGGAGGTCATGATGATGCGGGCGATGCGGCCGTTGTCGGCGCCGTAGCGCTCGGCCAGCATCGACACGTTGGCCGCGCTCGGCAGCGCTGCAGTGAGCGTGATCGCGGTGACCTGCAGCGCGGTCAGCGGCGCGCCCAACTGTCCTGCGGCCAGAGCCATCATGAACACCAGCAACGGGTGCAGCAACAGCTTGATCAGCGCCTGCGGCACGTAACGCCTGGGCGCGGTGCGGTGGTGCGCGTGCTGGCCAGCGCGCCACAGCACCGCGCCGATGGTGAACAAGGCCACCGGGCTGGCCGCGTCGGCGAGCATCCGGATCACCGCCTCCACCGGACCGCTGGGGTGCCAGCCGAGCGTGCCCAGCGTGGCGCCGATGGCGATCGACCAGGGCAGCGGGTTGGACAGCGCGCCGCGCAACGAACGCAGTGCCGCCGCACGCGCGCCGCCGCCGGCGCCGCCCGCCTGCGCCAGCGCGATGCACAGCGAACTGGTGATGAACATGTCGATCAGGATCGTCGCGATCATCGGCCCGACGATGGTGGCGCCGAACAGCGCCACCAGCAGCGGCACGCCCATGAAGCCGGTGTTCGGAAACGCCGTGACCAGCGCGCCGAACGAGGCGTCCTTCAACCCCACCACCTCGTCGAGCGACAGCGCGATCGTGAAGAACACGATCAGCAGCGCGCACAGCAGGTACACCGCGAGCACCGACGGGTTCAGCGCCTCGGCGATCGGCGTGTTCAGGCCGAAGCGAAACAGCATGCACGGCAGCGCGAAGTACAGCACGAACGCGTTCAGCCCCGGAATCGCCGACTCCGGCAGCACATGGCGCCAGCCCGCCACATAGCCCGCGAGCACCAGCGCGAAGAACGGAATCGTGACGGCGAGGATGGCCTGCATGCGAGGCCGTGAGTATCTCAGCCGTGCTGCGGTCGGCCGTTACGCCGGTGTCGGCCCGGCCCGCTTGGCGTCGACGACGAAGCGCGCCGCCACGCCCACCGCGCTGGCCGGATCGTCGGGCTGCGCCACGACCATCAGGCGCGCCAGCAGCGCACGCTCATCGAGCTCGAACGCGACGTAGCCGCGTTGGTCGGCGCGCGCATAGCGCAGGTGCGGGTTGAACTTCAGCGCCGCGCTCACGCGCTCCTGCGCCAGGCCATGGCTCGAGATCGAGGTGCCGCAGAACTCGCTGGCGACGACCGGCGACTTCGAATCGTCGTAGTCGGGTCTGAGGTCGGCCACGTAGTGCGCGTGCACGTCGCCGCCGAGCACCACGACCCCGGGCACCTTGCGTTCGTGCACCACCTGCAGCAGGCGGTTGCGCGACGGCGCGTAGCCGTCCCAGCCGTCGGTCCAGTACAGGCCGTCGTCGCTCTCGCGCCAGGAAAAGCGCGCCATCAACGTCTGCTGAGCCAGCAGATTCCACGGGCGCGACAGATCCCACCCTTCGGCGAGCCAGCGCTCCTGCGGGGCGCCGAGCAGCGAACGCTTCGGATCGAGCAGGGCCGGGCAGTCGCTGAGCCGCACGGTGTTCGAGCCACCGCGTTGCGGCCTCGGGCACACCTGCACGTCGCGGTACTGGCGGTCGTCGATGGCGTGGATGCGCGCCAGCCGTCCCCAGTCGGTGCGGTCGTAGATGCGCATGCTGCCGTCGGCCTGCGGCCGCGCCGCCTTCGGAAACGGCATGTGTTCCCAATAGGCCTGGTAGGCCGCGCGGCGCTGGGCCGCGAAGTCCGGCTGCAGCGACTGGCCTTGCAGGTTGGCGTAGTCGTTGTCGACCTCGTGGTCGTCCCACACCATCAGCCACGGGAATGCCGCGTGCGCCGCCTGCAGCGCCGGGTCGCGCTTGTATTGCGCATAACGCGCGCGGTACTGATCCAGCGTGCGCACCAGGCCACCGTCGTGCTGGCGCACTGCCGTCGGATTCGAGCCATATTCGTAGATGTAGTCGCCCAGAAAGATCACCAGGTCCAGGTCCTCGCCCGCCATGTGGCGCCAGGCTGCGTAGTGGCCGTGGTCGAAGCGCTGGCAGCTGGCGATCGCCAGGCGCAGTCGCGCAGCCGCATCGGCGGCGGGGGTCGTGCGCGTGCGGCCGACGGCGCTGCGCTGGCCCAGTGCCTCGAAGCGGTACCAGTAGGTGCGTGCGGGCTCCAGCCCGGCGGGCTCGGCGTGCACGCTGTGGGCGTCGGCCAGCACGGCAGCCTCGGTGCCGCGCGCGGCGATGTCGACGAATCGTTCGTCGCGCGCCAGTTCCCAGCGCACGTCCACCCGCTCGGGCAGATCGGCTCCGGTGAGCCGCGTCCACAACACGATGCCGTGCGCGCTCGGGTGGCCCGAGGCGACGCCGAGTTCGAAGCGCGGCACGTCCGCCGCACGCAGGTCGCGCACGAACCAGGGCGCCGCCGCGACGCCGGCGCCGAGCGTCAACAGCTGTCGGCGATCGAGGGCGGTCGTGGGCGGGTGACGCGGCGGCACGGGCGACATCATGCCAGCGTTGGGTTCGCGTTTGTGCAACGGCGCGTTGGCTATCATCGCGCGCCGCTGCAATGACCGACACGCTCAACCCCGCCCAACGCCAGGCCGTCGACACGCTCACCGGGCCGTGCCTCGTGCTCGCCGGCGCAGGTTCGGGCAAGACGCGCGTCATCGTGCACAAGATCGCGCGGCTGCTGCAGTCGGGCATGGCCGCCGACCAGATCGCCGCCATCACCTTCACCAACAAGGCCGCCGCCGAGATGCGCGAACGCACCAAGGCACTGGTCGGCCCGCGCGCGTCACGCGCGCTGGCGATCAGCACGTTTCATTCGCTGGGCGTGCGCCTGCTGCGCGAACACGGCGAGCGCGTCGGCCTGAAGGCCCGTTTCTCGATCCTCGACAGCGACGACGTGTTGTCGGTGCTGCGCGACGCCGGCGGCACCACCGATGCCGCGCTGGCGCGCCGCTGGCAATGGGCCATCAGCGGCTGGAAGAACCAGGGCCTGAACGCCGACGGTGCCGATCGCGTGGCCGGCGACGACGGCGAGCGCGTCGCCGCACGCGTGATGCGCCGCTACGAGGAGCGCCTGGCGGCGTTCCAGGCGGCGGACTTCGACGACCTGATCGGCCTGCCGCTGAAACTGCTGCGCGACGACGCGCAGGTGCGCGAGGCCTGGCAGCAGCGCCTCGCCCACGTGCTGGTCGACGAATACCAGGACACCAACGCGGTGCAGTACGAGCTGCTCAAGCTGCTGGTCGGCGAGCGCGCGCACTTCACCGCGGTGGGCGACGACGACCAGAGCATCTACGGCTGGCGCGGCGCGACGATCGAGAATCTGAAGAAGCTGCCGCAGGATTTCCCGGCGCTGAAGGTGATCACGCTCGAACAGAACTACCGCTCCACCGGCGCGATCCTGCGCGCGGCCAACCAGGTGATCGCCGCCAACCCAAAGCTGTTTGCGAAGAAGCTGTGGAGCGAACACGGCGACGGCGAGCCGGTGAAACTGATGGCCTGCGACAACGAGGAGCACGAGGCCGACCGCGCGGTCACGTGGATCCAGTCGCAGCGCCAGCAAGGCGGCGACGTGAAATGGGCCGACTTCGCGATCCTGTACCGCGCCAACCACCAGGCCAAGGCCTTCGAGCAGGCGCTGCGTCGCGCGCAGATTCCGTACCAGGTGTCTGGCGGGCAGAGTTTCTTCGACCGCGCCGAGATCAAGGACCTGTGCGCCTGGATGCGGCTGCTGGTCAATGCCGACGACGACCCGGCCTTCCTGCGTGCGGTGACGAGCCCGAAACGCGGCATCGGCCACCAGACGCTGGCAGGCCTGGGCGAATTCGCGTCGAAATGGAAGGTGTCGTTGTACGAGGCGCTGTTCTCCGACAGCCTGGGCACCGCGCTGCCGCGCAAGGCGGTCGACGGCCTGCGCGAGTTCGGTCGCTACTTCAACGACCTGGAGTACCGCGCGCGACAGACCGAGGGCGAGGTCGCGGCGCGCGCTCTGCTGATGGACTGGCTCAAGGACATCGGCTACGAGCAGCACCTGCACGACGGCGAGGACAACGCCAAGCTCGCCGCCGCGCGCTGGAGCAACGTGCTCGACTTCGTCGACTGGATCGCGCGCCGCTGCGGCGGCGCGACGGCGCGCGACGACAGCGGCGACGAGAGCCCGCCGCAGAGCGTGCTGCAGGTGGCGCAGACGATCAGCATCATCATCAGCATCGCCGAGCGCGGCGACGACGTCGACGTGGTGACCTTGTCGACGCTGCACGCGGCCAAGGGCCTGGAGTGGCCGCACGTGCTGCTGGCCGGGGTCAATGAAGGGCTGCTGCCCTTTGCCACCGAGGCCGAGCCGGTGACGCCGCAGCGGCTGGAGGAAGAGCGCCGCCTGATGTACGTGGGCGTCACCCGTGCCCGCCGCACGCTCGCAGTCAGCTCGCTGAAACGCCGCAAACGCGGGCGCGAGACGGTGGTGGCGATGCCCAGCCGTTTCGTCGCCGAGATGAAGCTCGACGAGGTGCTGGTGAAGGTGGACCCGCGCGAGCGCCTGAAGCAGCTGCGCGCCGAGCTCGCGGCGCGACCCAGCCGCACGATCGAGGCCGCACCGTGAGCGCCGCATCGCGCGCCACGGTGTTGAATGCGGGCATCGCCGCCAGCGCGCTGCTGGCGATCGCCGGCGCACCGTGGGCGCTGGGCCAATCCTGGATGGTGTTCGTCTTCAAGCCGCTGGCCACCTTGTTGATCATCGCGCTGGCCTGGCCGCGCGGCCGTACCACGCCGCTGCTGCGCCGGCTGGTGCTGGCGGGGCTGGTGCTGTCGTGGGTGGGCGATGTCGCGCTGCTGTGGCCGAAGGAAGGGTTTCTGCCGGGGCTGATCGCGTTCCTGATCGCGCACCTGCTGTACATCGCCGCTTTCACGCGGGTACAGCGCTTTGCCGCGCAACCGGTGGCGCTGCTCGTCTATGCGCTGCTGGCCGGCGTGATCCTGTCGCAGCTGTGGGCGGCCGTGCCGCCGGCATTGCACCTGCCGGTGGCGGCCTACGTGCTGGCGCTGGCCAGCATGGCGGCGCAGGCGGCCGTGGTGTGGTGGGGCGCGCGCGGCACGGCCGAGCAGCCGCGCGCCCGCATCCTGGCCATCGGCGGCGCGCTGTTCCTGTGTTCGGATGCGCTGCTGGCGACCAACAAGTTCGCGTTCGCGCTGCCGATGGCGAGCCTGTGGATCCTGGCCACCTATTGGGCGGCGCAGTGGTGCATCGCAAGCTGGCTCCACCCTTCAACAGGCGCTACATCCCCTTGAACAACCCCGCATAGCTGCGGCTGACCTCGAGCTTTTCGGGGTGGCCCTTCACGCTGACGATTTGGCGGCCGCGGAAGTCGCGGGTCACGCCGGCCACTGCGTTGACGTTGACCAGCGTCGAGCGGTGGATCTGCCAGAACATCTGCGGGTCGAGCTCGTCCACCAGCTCCTTGATCGGCTTGCGGATCAGCGCCTCGAGCTGCGCGGTCTGCACCCGCGTGTACTTCTCGTCGCTGATGAAGAACAGCACCTCGGCCACCGGGATCATCTGGATGTTCTGCCCGACGGTGGCCTGGATCCACTGCAAGTAGGTCGTGCCGGCCGCAGGGTTCAGCTGGGCCGTCAGCTTGTGCAGCAGCTGCTGCAGCGGCGCGGTGGGCATCGCATCGGCCGTGCCGCGTGTGGCCAGGCGCTTCTTCAAGCGCTCGACGGTGACGGCCAGCCGATCGCGCTCGGCCGGCTTGAGCACGTAGTCGGCCACACCCTGCTCGAAGGCCTCGACCGCGTACTGGTCGTAGGCGGTGACGAACACGATCTCGGGCAGCAGGCTGTCGTCGTCGAACTCCAGCTGCGCGATCTGCCGCGCCGCCTCCACGCCGGTGAGGCCGGGCATGCGGATGTCGAGGAACACGATGTCGGGCTTGTGCTCGCGCACGGCCTGCACCGCCTCGAGCCCGTTCTTGGCCTCGGCGACGATCTGCAGCTCGGGCCACGCCTCGGTCAGGCGTGCGCGCATCTGCTCGCGCATCAGGCGTTCGTCGTCGGCCAGCACGGCGCGCGGTGCCGCCGCGGGGGCATTGGGGTTCATGCCGAGATCGTAGTCGACGGTCGCAGCGCCCGCCACAGCAGCCAGGCCCGGGACGTGCCGGCGGTCGTGCTCGACGGCAACCCAGCGCTCATGCCTGCCCTCTACGGCCTGCGACCGGTCCCCCCGAGGGGGAACGAGCGCCTTCGGGCGTCCGGGCGGCGTCTCATGCCGAAGCCTCCTCGGCGATCTTGTACGGCACCGTCACGGTCACCGCGGTGCCGCCGCCGTCGTGCTCGCGCACGGTGACCGCGGCCTTGTTGCCGTACAACAGCTGCAGCCGCTCGCGGATGTTGGCCAGCCCCACGCCGGTGCCGGCGGTGGCGGCCTTGCCGAAACCGACGCCCGTATCGGCGACGGTCACGGCGAGCTTGCCGTGCACGATCTCGGCGCGCACCTGCAGCCGGCCACCTTCGGGCTTGGGTTCCAGACCGTGCTTGATGGCGTTCTCGACCAGCGTCTGGATCATCATCGGCGGGAACTCGGCCGACAGCAGGCCTTCGGGCACCGCGATCTCGGTCTGCAGCCGGTCTTCCATGCGCACCTTCAGGATCTCCAGGTACGGGCGGATCACCGCCAGCTCGCGTTGGAGGTCGCGCGCTGCGCTGTCGCCGGTCTCGCGCATCGACGGCATGCTGGCGCGCAACAGCGCGATCAGGTTCTTCTGCATCACGCTGGCGCGCGGTGGGTCGGTCTCGATCAGGTGGTCGATCGAGGCCAGCGTGTTGAACAGGAAGTGCGGCTCGACCTGCGCCTGCATCGCCGCCATGCGCGCCTCCACCACCTGCCGCTTCAGCGATTCGGCCTCGGCCGTCTCGGTCGCCTGCGCCGCCTGCGCCTCGGCCTGGATCTGCCGCTTGTAGGTGATCTTGATGACGAGCGACGCCACGATCCACAGGAACGCCAGCTCGGGCAGGAAGCTGCCGAACTTGGTGGTGCGCACGCGCACCTTCGGCGCGCTTTCTTCGCGCGCCGCCTCGACTTCGTCCTTGGCGTCGTCGATGGCTTCGGTGATCGCCCGGCGGGCCTCCTCGACCGCCTCGCGCACGGTGTCGCTGGTGGCGCCGGGCGGCAGGCGGATGTCCACCAGCGGCCGCTCGGGCTGGCTGGCGGTCGAATCCGGCGCGGCCGAGGCACTGCGTTCCGGCGCGCTGGCCGCCGGCTCGCCACCCTTGCGCCGCGGCGTGATGCGCACGCCACGCTCGTCGATCGTGATCTCGACGCCGTCCTTGCCCTTGCCGTCGGGCTTGGACTTCTCGATCTTGATCACCGGCTCGCGCGGTGAACGCGGCGGGGCGGGAGGTTTCGGCGGCGTGGGTGGCGAATCCTCGATCGTCAGGATCTCGGTGGTCTTCCACGAGAACGGCGGGATGTTCTGCAGGATCCCCGACACCATCATCAGCAGGATCGACAACAGCGCGAAGCGCCACCAGCTGATGCTGACCAGCCAGCCGGCGTAGCTGTGGAAGGCGCGGACGCTCGCGCCGGCGAAACGTTGCCAGCGGCTGGGCATCGGGTTGGAAGCAGGGGGGGCGGCCATGAAGGGGTCGTCGAGCGCGTCCCCGCAATGTACGCAACGCCGGCGGCCCGCTCGACGGGCTGGCGACGTACTGCGCCACGCGGTGACTCAGACGCCTGCGCACGCGACAGGCCGGCCGCGCCCGGCCCGCGCCGGGCCCGGCGTTCGCCGCCCGCCGAGCGGCCGCAGCGCCGCCTCACTGCAGGATCTGCAGGCCGAAGCCGAGCAACGCCACGCTGGCCGTCACGCACAGCACCAGCGTCAGCAGCGTCAGGCCGGCACGCTCGTTGTCGGCCACCCGGCGCACCGGGTCGTTGGCCGGCTCGATCGGAAACGTCGGCATGCCGCCGGGCTGCCAGCGCGTCTGTACCTTGGCGATCGCCGGGCTCGGCTCGACCTGCCGGCCCATGACCAGCGGCTTGGGTTGCGGGGCCTTGTCGATCGGCGCCAGCGCCGGCCAGGGGAGCAGAGGACGGACTCGCTGGGTGCGCAGGCCGTGCATCTGGGGTTGAAACGTCGCCATGATTTGCTTCCTCCGGTGCCCGCCACGACTGCAGCGGATGGGAGGCATTGCACCGGAGACGGCGTTCGCATTGCGACGCAGCAGACGGCTGGATCGTCTGGGCGCGGATAGACGATCGGAAGACGATCGTCCCTCTTCGGAGGGAGCAAGAAGAAGGCGCCAGGCAAGCCGGCGCCTCGATTCATGAGCTGGCGGCTCGATCAGGTCTGGCCGGTCTGACCTGGATTGGGGCCCTTCGGGCCCATCGGCATGGGCGGCAGGACAGCCCTCGTCAGGCCCGAGGTGCCGGCTGGGACCAGGGGCACTTCCAGGGCTGGATCGTTTGGACGGCCCGGATGTCCCTTGGGCCCGGACGGGCCGGACGGTCCGCCAGGCCCACCTGTGCCGCCCTTCGGGTTGAAGTTGACGTCGAACCGCGGAAAGAGCAGCGGCCGCATGCGCAGCAAACCCACGAACGGCACGTCCTTGTGGTATTCGTCGAGGAACAGCAGCCAAGGGCTCACCGCGCCGCCAGGGCGCTTGGCCAGGAGGTCGATGTGGTGGCGCTGGAAGTCTGGGTTTCCAGGCTGGCGTGGCGGGCCGTAGTACGGCGAGCGCCAGTCCCATCGGCCCTGGCGCGCCGGATCGGGCAGCAGGATGTTCATCGCCAGCATCTTGCTGGAGAAGTTCCAGCGCACGCTCGTATCCACGCTCGGGCTCAAATCGTCTCCGTAGACCTTGATGCCGCCGAGCAGCGACAGCAGATCCCCGGCCTGGTGGCGACGTCGGTCGTCGGGAACTTCTGGCCTGGCAAGGCGTTCGACGCAAGCTGGCAACATCGGTCAGCTGGTCGGGTATCTCGAGCTCGAAACCGGCATCGGTGTCGTATTGCTGCGATCGCCACGATCGCCTCGCTGATCGTGTCGCGATCAGCGTCGCGGTCGGGCCGCGCGGTTGACGCATCGTATCCGACACAGCGCGGTGGCCAAATGCGTCGACTGCCGCGCCGATGCGATCCATTCCTTCAACCGCACCGAACCACCGATGGTCGGGAAGAACCCTTGGAGTCTTGAGTGCCTGCTGGTTCTCCAGCGCAAACCACTTCGCCAGCTCTTCGCGCGTGGCCGTGCCGGCATTGCGCAGACGCCGGAACACCTGCGCGTAGGCCGCACCCGCCGAGTAGAAGTTGTAGTTGCAGTAGCTGGTGGCGTAGTCGGCCAAATCGCGCACCGTGTGCAGCACCTCGACCGACATGTTGAAGCAGTTGTTGAAATGGACGACCGCGGGCTTCGGCACTTTGGCGGCTCGCGCCAGGCGCAGGGCCTCGCCCAGGCCCCAGGTGGAGATCGGCAATCGCATGCTCGGCAGGTCGGGGACGGGCACGGGCAGTTCCGGATACGCGAAGCCGAGCAAGCGGCGGCCCGCGCCGCGCGACCCCTCGAGATGCCGTCGCTGATCTTCCAGGTACCCCGCCGCGGTTGGCAGCCGGGGCGCTGATGCGTCGCGTCCAGTCGGGCAGATACCCGGCACCGTGACCCTCGAGTGCCAGCACCAGGGTCGGAGCACGGATGGCGCTCGTGCGTGCGGTGAACGCAGAAACCCGGCCAACGACCTGTGCGAGCTCATGTCCTGCTTCCATGCCGAGTGCATCGCATCTGGTTCGGCTGTCCAGCCGGAATCTCCACCAAATAGCTGTAGTCGTCGAACAGATCGATCAGCGCCTAACGTGCACGCCCTAGCTTGGCCACCTGCTGCAGCGAGCGCACCAGCGGCTGCTTCTCGATCGGCACACGCTGACGTGCCTGGATAGGTGCTCAGCTCGGGTCCGTGCCGAACGGCGCAAACACCGCAAGCACCACGCTGTCGGTGCCTCGGCTTGTTTGGGTCCAGCGGCAGCAGTAGGGGCAGGCTTGGCATGGTGGTTCTCTGTGTTCGAGGCCGTCAAGCGTAGGGCTGCGCCGCCAGCCGGGATCAGAACACTGCGGTCGATACACTACGCCATCCCAAGTTGGCAAGCCTTGGCGCGGCGTTACGACCGGTCATCGTCGCGCGCGAGCTGGTGGCCCGTCGCGTCGATGCTCCAGTCCAGCGTTCCGTGCGCCCGTCAAGCTCACGACGGTCGCTCGATGGCGCCGATCTGGCACGCCCGCTCGCCGAGGCGTTGATCGATCAGGCGCTGAACGCCGCCCGAATCGGCAAGCTGCGCGGAGTTGTTGGAACGCGCCCGCGCGCAACACGGTGGCTCGATGCGTCGATGGCGGACGATCGCTATCGGCGCAGGCGGCGACGGCTTCGAAGGGGATCAGCATGCCGAGCTGCTGGCCACCACGCTGCTGCACTGGCTGGTCACCCAGCTGCGGCCCGACCTGGATCCCAGTTTCGACGGCATCGACCGCGAGGCTTGGCTCAACCTGACAGCTGGCGCCCGATGCTCGCCGTGGTGTGCCACTGCCTAGCGTACCAGTGCCCGAATTCCGTGACCGCTACCGTCGCGTCCTCTGACGAAGCTGCGCTCGACAATTTGTGCGGACTGTGGGGCGTGGGGCCAGCACCTTCTATCGCTACGTGGATCGGGCACGGCGGCAAATGGCGCAGATCGCGCTCGAGCCGACCACCGGCGTGCCGCGCCGGCTGTCGTTGCGGCGTTTCGTGCAGTCCGAGGCGTTCCGGCAACTCGGCCTGAGCGCGAGGCGAGCCGCCAGTTCTGGCATCGCCAGCAGGCTGAACGTGCCCTGACGCGCCGTGACGATCGACGTCGGCGTTGTGGCATCAGCTGCAGGCCGGCGAGCCAGCGTCGCTGGTCGCGACACTGCGAGACGCACGCCAGCGCGCTGGCCGCTGAGCCCGAGACCGATGCGCTGGTCGGAGCGGCATCGATTTCGGTTCGCTGCCTGCAAGGCACGCAGTTCGACCTTTGGCTGGCGCGTGCCGCGGCTCGGCCGCACCCGAAACGAGACGAACGCGAGCTGGCGGCCTACGAGCGGGCGCTGCAATGCGCCTCCGCGCCGGCGATCGCTGCTGATCGGCATTGCCTACAGCGCGCTGGGCAGCTACCACGAGCCACGGGACGCAGACCGTGCGTTGCGCTGCTACCAAGACAGCGCGGAATTCCTGCGGCGAGCCGAACTCCGGCCGATGACCGTGCAGTCTGCGAGCAGGTACTGACGACGATGGTGCGGCTGGCCTGGCTGTACGTCGCGCGCAATGACCCGCGCGCGCGCACCGTGCTCGACGGCACAGAGTCCTGCGATCTCGTCTGGCCATGACCGACGCCGTGCTCGGCATGCTGGAGCAAACCTGGGGCGAGTACTGGCGACAGGCCGCCGATCTGCGCACGGCACTGGACCACAAGCACCGCGCGCTCAACATCTTCGAGCGCGTAGGCGACCAACGATCAGTGATGGTCACACATCTCAATCTGGGGATTCTGTCCATGGCGAGACCAAGGATTTCGATCGGGCCATCGCGTACACCAGTCTTGTGCGTGCAGGCCGCCGAGAAGCGCCCAATTGGGACCCGGCTATTGTCGTAAGCTCGCAGGGCAATCTTGGCCTGATCTACTTCTGGGCAGGCAAGCTGGATCCGGCGATCGAGCACTACAAGCTTGCGCTCGATGGTGCCCTCAAGGCGAATTTGCGTCTTCACGCCAATCGAGCACACCACAACCTCGCCGAGGCCTACTACAAACGCTTCGTCGCTCAGCGCGGGGCCGAGGACGAACGACTTGGCGACCTGCATGCCAACGCGGTGCTGGCCGCGCCGCTGTCGGAAAGCAGCGCGGCGCTGGTCGATGCGACGCGCGCGCTGAAAGCCGAGGTGCTCGGCGACCAGCAGCAGCCCTCACGTGACCGGTTGCTGCCCGAAGAGTCGGCGGTGCACTTTGCGCAGATGAGCGAGATTCAGCAGCATCGCGCCGTACTTGCGCTTCCAGTGACGCCCGAGGCCCACGTGCGCGCTCGCCTCGCGATCGCGAATGCCTACCTCGCGATCTCGACCAAGGAGCGCGAGGCGGCCCGCCAGCTGATCGACAGGCACCATCTCGGCGAACGTTTCGCAGTGGAACTACGCCAGCTGCGCGAAACATTCGATCGGGAACTTACGCAGGAGCAGCGCTTGTTGTCGGATTGGAAACGCAGCAGCGCCGACTTGCTCGACGACGCGCGCCGCGCCGCCCTTGTAGAACACCTGCTGCGCGACGGCGCGATCAACAAGAGCGGCTACGCCGAGCTTTGCGGCTTGAGCCCGGCCACCGCCTCCAAGCATCTCGCCACACTTGCCGAGCGCGGCCTGCTCACGCAGACGGGAAAGGGCCCGAGCACGCGCTATCGTCTGCCGGATTGAGCAGCAGGCCTGGCACGGACAGCACCGCTGGCACCGACTCACTTGTACAGCAGCTGCGGCAGCCACATGCCGATCTGCGGGAACACGTACAGCAGCGCCAGTGCCACCACCTGGATGCCCATGAACGGCATCATCCCCGCGAAGATCTGGTTCAGCGTGACGTGGCGCGGCGACACGCCTTTCAGGTAGAACGCCGCCATCGCGACCGGTGGGCTCAGGAACGCGGTCTGCAGATTCAGCGCCACCAGCAGGCCGAAGAACAACGGGTCGACGTTGAACTTGGCCAGCAGCGGAATGAAGATCGGCATGAAGATCACGATGATCTCGGTCCATTCCAGCGGCCAGCCGAGGATGAAGATGATGAACTGGCTGAGCAGCATGAACTGCAACGTCGTCAGACCGAGCGAGAGCACCCAGCGCTCGATGATCTCCTGCCCGCCGAGCAGCGCGAACGAGGCCGAGAAGATCGACGAGCCAACGAACAGCCAGCACACCATCGCGCTGGTCTTGGCAGTGAGGAACGACGACTCCTTGATGATGCCGCCCAGGTCGACCAGGGTCTTGACAACTGGATTGCCACTCTGGGCCTGCCTGGCGGCGACGAAGCGATAGGCGCCTGCCAGGACCAGGCCTCCGAACGCCCCGACGGCCGCCGCCTCGGTCGGCGTGGCCAGGCCGAAGACGATCGAGCCGAGCACCGCGATGATCATCACCGCCAGCGGGAAGAACGACGCCAGCAGCATCTTGAAGATCTCCAGCCGCTGCCAGCTCATCAACCAGTTGACGAGCACCAGGCCCGCCATGCCCAGCCCGAACACGATCCAGTACCAGGTTGGCGCAGGCACTCGCGCCGCGGCGGTCGAGGTCGGGGCGGGCGATGCGGCCTTCCCGGCCGTGGTCGCCTTGGCGACGGCCGCGGGCGGTGGCGAAGATGCCGCTGCCTTGGCTTCGCTCGCAGGCTCCTTCACGCCGCCCTCGTCCTTCGGCGGCTCCTGCAAGCCGCCGGCTTCCCTGGGCGGCTCCTGCAGTCCGCCAGTCTCCTTCGGGGGCTCCTGGAGCGAACCGGCCGCTTCGGCCGGCTTGTCGGCCTCCGCAGCGATCGAGCCACCCGCCTGCACCAGGCCGGTGGTGTCGACCGCAGCCTCCGGCGCCGTTGCGGAGGCATACATCAAGCCCAGCAGGGCGACGATCGAGATCGCGGGCAACAACGACACGAACAACTGCCCGGCCACCTGGCGCGTGGGCAGCGATGGCGTGCCAAGCGCCCCGAGCAGCCCCCGCAGCGCGTTGCCGCTGCGCGCGCTCAAGGTCTGCGACAGCGCCGGCAACGGAACCACGCGATCACTGGCCGACAACGGCGGCGCGAGGTGCGGCTTGAGCTTCGCCACGGTGATGACATAACCCACGTACAGCGCGGCCAGCATGATCCCGGGGAAGAATGCCCCCGCGTACAGCTTGACGACCGACACGCCCGCGGTGGCGCCATAGACGATCAGCAGCACCGACGGTGGAATCAGGATGCCCAGGCAGCCGCCCGCGGTGATCGCGCCGGCGGCCAGTTTGACGCTGTAGCCGGCGCGCAGCATCGCCGGCAGCGCCAGCAGCCCCATCAACGTCACGACCGCGCCCACGATGCCGGTGGCCGTGGCGAAGATCGCGCAGGTGACGATGGTGGCCACCGCCAGCGCGCCCGGCACCCGCGCCAGCGACAGGTGCAGGCTCTTGAACAGCTTTTCGATCAGGTTCGCACGCTCGACCAGGTAGCCCATGAAGACGAACAGCGGAATGGCGATCAGCACGTCGTTGGACATCACCGAATAGGCACGCTGCACCATCAGGTCGAGGATCTGCCGCGTGGCGAGCTCCGGGTTGACGCTGCGGTAGGCGAGCCAGCCGAAGGCCATGCCCATGCCCATCAGCGTGAAGGCGGTCGGAAAGCCGAGCATGATCGCCACCACGATCAGCGCCAGCATCAGCAGCCCGAGGTAGCCGAGATCGGCCCGGCTCAGGTGCCCATCGACGAAGTTGGACCAGGGCATGAAGATCACCACCGTGGTCAGGATCACCGCCATCAGCGACAGGCCGAACCAGAGTTCCTTGCGGATCGTCATTTCGTGCCCCCTTGCCGCACGACGAACTGATCGAGCTTGTCGATGTCGGCGTCAGCCACGTGCACCATCTCCTTGAGCTTGTCGACGTCGACCTCTTCCACGTCTTCCTCGCGCGAGGGCCACTGCCCCTGGCGGATGCAGATCACGCAGCGCCAGATTTCGACGATGCCCTGCAGCAGCAGCAAACCGCCGGCCAACGGCAGCATGGTCTTGAAAGGATAGATCGGCGGGCCCTCGGAGCTGATGCTGGAGTGCTCGTTCATGGTCCAGGACTCGGCCGCGAAGGTGGTGCCGGCGTAGGTCAGCGCGACGACGCCCGGAATGAAGAACAGCACGTACAGGATCAGGTCGATCGTGGCCTGTGTGCGCGGCTCGAAGAAGCCGTACAGCACGTCGCCGCGCACGTGCCCCGACTTGGCCAGCGTGTAGGCGCCGGCCATCATGAACAGCGTGCCGTACATGATGATCATGACGTCGAAAGCCCAGGCGTGGGGCCTGTCCAGCGCATAGCGCGAGAACACCTCCCACGAGATCAGCAATGTGAGCAGCACGATCAGCCAGGAAAACGCCTGCCCGGCGAAGGTGCTGATCTTGTCGATCGCGAGAAGAAGACTCTGCTGCATGGTGCGCCTGCTCAAAGCAAATCAGCCACCCGGACGGGCGGCCCGGGTGGCTGACGAATGGCGAAAACGACCCTCAACCCTTCTTGGTCTCGGCCGGCTTGGCACCGAAGAAGTGATTCACCGCCATGCGGCGGCTGACATAGGTGTCCTGGTCCCACTTGACAGCACGCTCGGCAAAGGCCTTCTGTGATTCGACGATTTCCTTGAACAGCGGGTTCTCGGCCGACTTCTTCTCGACGATCTCGCTCCACAGCTTGAGCTGCACCTGCAGCACCGAATCGGGGGTCTTGTAGAACTTGACCTTGTCCTTGGTCTGCAGCTCGATGTAGTCCTTCGAATAGCGATCGATCGCCTTCCACGACATGTCGGCCGAGGCGGCCTCGACCGCGCCCGCGATGATGGCGCGGATCTTCTCGGGCAGAGCGTCGTACTTGGGCTTGTTGAACATGATTTCGAAGGTCTCGGCGCTCTGGTGGTAGCTCTGCAGCATGCAGATCTTGGACACATCAGGAAAGCCGAGCAGCCGGTCGGAGGTGGCGTTGTTGAACTCGGCCGCGTCGAGCAGGCCGCGGTCCATGGCCGGCACGATCTCGCCGCCAGGCAACGCGTTGACGGCCGCGCCCATCGCAGTGAACAGGTCGATCGCCAGGCCGTTGGTGCGGAACTTCAGGCCCTTGAAGTCTTCCGGCTTGGTGACGGGTTTCTTGAACCAGCCCAGCGGCTGCGTGGCCATCGGGCCGTAGAGGAACGACTGCACCGTCGTGATGCCGATCGAGGCGTACAGCTTGGACAGCAGTTCCTTGCCGCCGCCGTACTTGTGCCAGGCCAGCAGCATGTTGGCGTCCATGCCGAAGGCCGGCCCCGAGTTCCACAGCGCCAGCGCATTCTGCTTGCCATAGTGGTAGCCCAGCACGCCGTGGCCGCCGTCGAGCGTGCCCTTGGAGACCGCCTCGAGCAGACCGAAGGCCGGGACGACCGAGCCCGCAGGCAGCACCTCGATCTTGAGTTCGCCGCCGGTCATGTCGTTGACCTTCTTGGCGAAATCGAGCGCGTACTCGTGGAAGATGTCTTTCGACGGCCAGGTGCTCTGCCAGCGCATGCTGGTCGCACCTTGCGACTTGGCCAACATGGGCGCGGCCAACGCGCCGGTTGCCACCACGCCGCTGGCGGCCTGGCTCAAAAAGCGGCGACGGGTCGCGGGGGTCTTCGGCTTGGACGGCTGGGTCATCAGGAGTCTCCTTCGTCGGTATCGTGGGCTCGGGGATTTCGGGCACGCCACCCCATGCGAGCAGCGCGCCTGCTCGGGAACTATCGGATTCGCGCCGCGCTGACGCTACTGGGTCTTACCCGCTGAAAAACAGTGTTCACCAAAGTGTCGGCAATGGGTGGCAACCGGCCGACCGTGGCGTACGTGGCGGGGCGTTGGAACCTTCCGCGCGAGGGCCTCAGCGCGCGTCGTCGCGAATGGCCTCCACCTGCACCAGCAGGCGCACCGTGTCGGACACGAACGGCAGGCTGTGGGTGATGCCGGCCGCGCCGCGCGAGAAGCTGCCTTCGAAGTCGCCACCACACACCTCCACCCGCAGCAACGGGCTGGTGTAGCAGTTGAAACGCAGCGCGCGCAGCTCAAGCGCCAGGCTCGCGCCGCGCAACGTGAACTCGCCGCGCAGCGATTTCACGCGCCCGGCGGCGTCGAACTCGAAGCGCTCGGCCACCAGGTAGGCGCGCGGGTACGCCTGCACCGCCAGCATGTCAGGCTCCTTCAGGCGCGCGTCGAGCACGGCCACGCCGGTGCTGGCGGTCGAGGTGTCGATTTCCACCTGCACCCTGCCTTGGTGTTGCGCACGGTCCAGCGTCACCTCGCCGCTCAGCGGCGCGAAGCGGCCGCGGATCGTCGAGGTGCCGAAGTGCAGCAGTTCGAAGTGCACCACGGTGTGCGTCGGGTCGAACCGGTAGCGCACCGGCTCGGCGCCGGCGCCCGCCGCCGACAGCGCCAGCGCACAGAGCGCGAGCCTATGGCGAAGGCTCATGGTGCACCGAGTCCGGTCAGCGCGATCTGGAACCGCACTTGAACCTCTTGGTCCACGAGGCTCGCATCGGCCCATTCGCCGGTGCCGATACCGAAGTCGAGCCGCCGCAGCGTGAAGCTGCCGCTGGCCCGCCCGGTGCTGCCGGTCTGCGCCAGATCGACGGGGATCACGAGGTCGCGCTCGCGCCCCTTCAGCGTCAGGCGGCCCGACATCTCGAAGCGGCCGCCACCCAGCGGTTTGATCGCCGCCGACTCGAAGGCCGCCTGTGGAAACTGCGCCGCGTCGAACCAGACCGCGCGCCGGGCCTCGGCGCTGACCTCGCTGGCCACGAAGGTGGCGCTGGCGATGTCGATGCGCAGCGCCACGCGGCCGGCCTGCGCGTGCCGCGGGTCGAACTGCAGCGTGGCGTCCCAGCGGGTGAATCGCCCCTGCACCGGCACGCCCATCATGCGCGTCACGAAGACCAGTTCGCTGTGGGAGGGGTCGACGCTCTGAGCCGGCGCGGCTGGCGACAGCGCGATGCACAGCACGGCCAGGCGCCATCGTCGGCACGGCGGTTTCATGACAAGGACTCCGATGCAGTCGAGCGATGCCGAGTTCAACGCCGCATCGGCCCCATGCGGTGCAACAGACCGTCACGATCGACGTATTGATGTTTCAGCGCGGCGGCGATGTGCAGCAGCACCAGTGCGCCGAGGGCGAGCGCCAGCGCCTTGTGCCAGGCCTTGAACGTCTCGGCCAGCTCCTCGCCCGCCGGCACCCAGTCGGGCAGCGCCAGCACGCCGAACAGCACGACGGGAAAACCGGCCGCCGAACTGTAGCCCCAGCCGGCCAGCGGCACGGCAAAGAACAACAGGTACAGCGCCCGGTGCACCGCGTGCGCCACGCGCAGCTGCCAGGCCGGCATCGACACATCGGGCGGCGGCGCATGCGCAAGCCGCCACAGCAGGCGCAGCGCCGACAGCGCGAGGATCGTGATGCCTGCCGATTTGTGCCAGCTGAAGAGCTTCAGCTGCAATGGCGAGATCGGCAGTTCGTGCATGTACACCCCCAGGCTCAGGTTGACGATGATCGCCGCCGCCAGCAGCCAGTGCAGCACGATGGCGGTGCCGCTGTAGCGCGCTGCGGATCCAGCCCCGGGCGGGCTCATGGCACGCGGCTCGTCCACCAGGGGGCGCAGGCGGCCGCCAGCGCGGTGTGCTGCGCGGGGGGCAACAGGCGTCGGCGCAGCGCGAAGTCGAGCGTCACCAGCGCCGCGTCGACCGTCATCTCGAGGCCCGCGGCCAGCGCCAACGCATCCGGGCAGGCGCGCAGCTCCAGCGCCGCCACCTCGCCATCCTGGTTGCGCGGCGTGGTGTCGACCGGCAGCGCCAGGTCGAAGACATGGATCCACTCGCGCTGCAGGCCTTCCGGAATGTCGCGCAGCAGGCGCACGATGCCGCCGGGCTGCAGCCCGGTCATCTGGGCCGGCGTCAGGCCCGCCTCCTCCCAGCCCTCGCGCACCACGGCGTCCCGCGGCGTCTGACCCGCCGCCACGCCCCCGCCGATCAGGTTGTCGAGCTTGCCGGGGTCGGTGGCCTTGGTGGGCGAGCGGCGCGCGATCCACAGCTGCCGGGGCGTGCCGGTGGCGTCGGCCACGAAGCCGTTGCAGTGCGCGCCCAGCGTCAGGGTGCCCCAGAAGCGCGCCGCCGCGCGCTCGATCGCCACGCCGAGATCCTGGCCCGCGGTGCTGTACAGCGTGAACGGCTCGTCGCGCCAGGCGCGGATCAGGCCGTCGGCGCGCAGCGCGGCATTCATCTGTGCAAAGACCTCGGACCAGGCTTCGCGCGGCGCCACCAGCCTGATGCGCTGCGGTTCGAACTGCAGCCAGCGCGACCAGCGGCGCAACGCCTGCACATGTGCACGCGCCACCGATCCGAGCTCGATGTCGCCGGCTGCCGCAGCCACGAACCATCCGATGCGTGCCGCCGCATCGTGATCGCGCGCAGCACGGACGGCGGGCCAGTCAGTCATCACGCCCACTCCTGGCCAGAGGCGGCGCGGGCGGCCGATCTTGTGCTCGGTCGCTCATGTCACGGCGCGGGATCGCGCACCCAGCGCGCGATCGATTCGACCGCCTGCGCCTCCATGCCGATGAAGCCATGCCAGTGGAAGGCCTCGCACGGATCGCCGCGTGGTGAGCCGCCCTCGCGAGCCCACAGCAACTTCTTCACCGGCGCCTTCGTGAGGCCCTTGAGAATCAGCGGCACCTCGTGCGGCGCGCACGACCAGCAGGCGTCCTTTTCATGGTGCAGCACCAGCACCGGCAGGCGGATCGCCTCCAGCGCCTGGGTCGGGACGGCACCGCGCAACTTGTAGGCGGTGACGCTCGACGCGAGCACGATGCCGGCCAGCCGTTCGGGGCCGAGCGCGATGGCCGCGGCCGTGGCCGACACCGTGCCGCGGCTGGTGCCCACCAGCCAGATCGGCAGCGTCGAGCGGGTGCGCAGGTCGTCGACCACGCGTTTCAGGTCTTCCACGTGCGCCGCGCTGGCCCGAAACCCGGTGTCGAGGTCCGCCACGTCGCTCGGACGTCCGACTGCGGCCACGTTGAAGCCCTGCGCCGCGAACAGCTCCCGGCTGCGCAGCAGAAAGTTGCCCGACTGTGGCTGACCGTCGCGCAGACCCAGCCCGCCCGCGCCGCCCGGCAACAGCAACAGCGTGGCGGTGGCGCCCTCGCGCGGCATGTACCAGTACGACACCGTCACGTCAGGTCGAGTGGGAATGGCGATCAATGCGTCGGCCGCCCGGGCCGGCGGCAAGCACACGCATACGGCGGCGAGCGTGAGCGCCCGCAGCAGTGCTCGCGACTTTCGGCAGACTCTGGCGCTCATCGGATGCTTGCCCCGCATGCTCGGCTCGGGCGCGCCCGCTCGGCACAGACCTGCACGAACGCCCGCACCAGCGGCGGCACCTGTCCTTGCAGCGCGGCGCGTTCCGGCTGGAACAAGGTGGCGACGAAGAACGGGTGGCCGTCGATCTCCACGGCGCGCACGTCGCCGGCTGAATCGAGCGCCGACACGTGCAGCGCGCCGCCCATCAGCGCCCCGCGAAAGTCCGGGTTGATGCCGTAGCGGCAGTGGTAGCCCTCGCGCGCCTGGCTGGCACCGTAGGCGGCGGCGATGCGGGTGCCGGGCAGCAGGTGCACCGCGTCGCTCACCTCCACCAGCGAACAGGCCAGCGGCGCGACGACCGCGCGCGCCGCGTCGGGCGCCGTCTCGGCGTGCTCGGCATCGGCCCAGCCCAGCACGTGGCGCGCGTACTCGAGCACCACATGCTGGAAGCCGCCACAGGTGCCCAGAAACGGCACCCGCTGCTCGCGCGCGTGGCGAATGGCCAGTAGCGCGCCGGCCATGCTGCGGTAGGGACTCGCCGGAACGCACCACAGGCCGTCGAAACTCTCGCAGGCAGCCGTCGCTTGGATCGCATCGGTCGGCAACCAGGTCGGCGCCACCTCGGTGCCCAGCGACGCACCGCAGGCCCGCAGCGCCAGCGGGATCGCGCGGTGCGCGGTCACGCCCGGGTCGTGGTCGCCGACGAGTCCGATCGAGACGCGGTGTGGCATGGAGGGTCCGAGGTTGGCGCGCCGAGCAACGTCAGTCGGCGAGCTCGACCTCGGCTTCGATCTCGACCGGGATGTCGAACGGCAGTTCGGCCATGCCCACCGCGCTGCGCGCGTGTGCGCCCCGCTCGGGCCCGTACAGCTGCAGGATCAGTTCGGAGAATCCATTGATCACCGCCGGCTGCCGGTTGAAGCCCGGCGCCGAGTTCACCATGCCGAACACGCGACACCACTGGCGCACGCGATCCAGCTCGCCGAGCCTGCGTTGCAGGCTGGCCAGGATGGCCAGGCCGGTGAGCCGAGCGGCGGCGTGCGCCTGCTCGAGCGTCACGTCGCGGCCGACCTTGCCGCGCGGCTCGGCCAACGTGCCGTCGACGTTCAACGGGCCATGTCCGGAGACGAAGGCGCGGCTGCCGCACACGCGCACCATCTCGAACGGCAGCACGGCGCCGCCGGGCGGCTTGAGCGCGGCGGGCAACACGAGGCCGAGCGTCGCGAGTCGGGATTCGATGGTGGACATGGTGAAACGCCCTGTGCCTCTGAACAGCGTTGTCCACATTCTCGTCGCGTGGACCTGGCGCGTCCGCAACCACGCCGTGACAACCGCAGCGAGGCGATTCGGGCGCGCCGAGCGCCGCGGCCAACGCCTGCGTGGCGGCGAAGTCACCGGCGGATGCCGCCAAATCCGGTCACGCGGGTCATCAACGCCGCCGATGCGCCTACGACCCCGAGGAGTTGTCGGCGATCCACTGAGCATAGGGTGCGAAAACCGGCTCGAGCGCGATCGCGTGGATCGCCGGCAGTTCGTAGCCGTGGTGCTCGCGGATCGCGGCCTCGAGCGCCGGGTAGCGCTCGGCCACCGTCTTGAACAGCAGCCGGAATTCCGGCTCGTGCACGACGGTGTCGTTCCAGGTGTAGAAACTCTCGATCTCCGAAACTTGCGCGCAGGCGGCCAGCCTGCGCTCCACCAGCGCGCGCGCCAGCGCCTGGGCCTGCGCCCGGGTGGCCAACGTGGTGATCACGGCAATACAGTTCATCGTGGCGGGTGGAACGTGGCGCGCAACGCGCCGGGGCGGGCTCATCGGCGTGGCACCAACTGTCGCGCGAGATTCGCTGCGGCGTCAAGTCGGCGGCTCGAATTCACGCGGACTTCACGCGGCCCGCACACAGCGCCCGCGCGCTTCGTATTGATTTCGCAGCAGCGCTGCACAGTGGCTGCCAGACCGGCGCACGACGGCGTGCGCGGCGGACGACCGAACTGGAGAACCTGTCATGCGCATCATTGCCCCCGGCATGCGGCCGCTGTCGAGCGTCGGCCGCGTGGCCGTCTGTGTCGCGATCGCGGTGTTCGCGACGCTGCTGCTGATCGCCTGGTCGCCGGCGCACGCCGACGACGCCGAGGCGCGACCCGCCGAGAGCCCGTACTTCCACGTCAAGAGCGACGACCCCACACTGGACGCGCTGCCGTTGAAGGGCACCAGCGTCGACGTGCGCATCGCCGGCGTGATCGCCGATGTCACGGTGACCCAGTTGTACCGCAACGAAGGCCAGCGCCCGATCGAGGCGCGATACGTCTTTCCGGGCTCGACCCGCGCGGCGGTGCATGCGATGACGGTGCGCGTGGGCGAGCGGCAGATCGTCGCGCAGATCCGCGAGAAGCAGCGCGCACGCCTCGAATACGAAGGCGCCAGGCGCGAGGGCAAGACCACCGCGCTGCTCGAGCAGGAGCGGCCCAACGTGTTCGCGATGAACGTGGCCAACGTCCTGCCCGGTGACGACGTGCGGGTCGAGCTGCGCTACACCGAACTCATGGCACCCGACTCCGGCGCCTACCGCTTCGTGTTTCCCACGGTCGTCGGCCCGCGCTATGTGTCCGCCCCCAGGGCACCCGCGGTGCCCGTCCCCCAAGGGGAGCGCCGGTCTTGGGACGGCCCGGCGGCCGGCGGCTCGCCGGCCGTGTCGCCCGACCACGGCGCGCTGTCGGCCACCGCGCACCTGAAGCCCGGCGTGGCCTCGAGCGCCAGCTTCGAGCTGAACGTGCACATCGACGCGCCGCTGCCGATCACCGACGTGCATTCGGTGTCGCACCGGATGGAAGCCCAAGGCCTCGGCGGCCGCGCGGTGCAGCTGGCCCTCAGCGACGACGAGGCCCGCGACAACCGCGACTTCATCCTCGAGTACCGCCTGGCGGGTGAGCGCACCGCCACCGGGCTGATGCTGTACCGCGCGCCGGATGCGCCGGGCGCCGAGAACTTCTTTCTCGCGCTGGTCGAGCCGCCGAAGGCGATCGCGCCGGCGCAGATCAATCCGCGCGACTACATCTTCGTGGTCGACATCTCGGGCTCGATGCACGGCTATCCGCTGCAGACGGCCAAGCTGCTGCTGCGCGAGCTGATCGGCGGCTTGCGGCCGAGCGACACCTTCAACGTGATGCTGTTCTCCGGCAGCAACCGCATGCTATCGGACCACTCGGTGCCGGCCACGCGCGCCAACATCGACCGCGCGCTGCAGACGATCGACCGCATGGGCGGCGGCGGCAGCACCGAGATCGTGCCGGCGCTGCGCCGCGTCGCCGCGCTGCCCAAGCCGGCCGACGTGTCGCGCAGCGTGATCGTCGTCACCGACGGCTATGTCAGCGTCGAGAACGAGGTGTTCCAGCTCGTACGGCGCAACCTGTCGCAGGCCAACGTGTTCGCCTTCGGCATCGGCTCGTCGGTCAACCGCCACCTGATCGAAGGCCTGGCGCGCGCCGGCCAGGGCGAGGCCTTTGTCGTCACCAAGCCGGAGCAGGCCGCGGCGCAGGCCGAACGGCTGCGCCGCATCATCGACGCGCCGGTGCTGACCCACCTGAAGGCGCACTTCGATGGGCTGGAGGTCTACGACGTCGAGCCGGCCGCGCTGCCCGACGTGCTGGGTGGCCGGCCGGTGATGTTGTGGGGCAAATGGCGCGGCGAGGCTCAGGGCGCCAAGCTGGTGCTGGAGGGCCGCGCCGCAAGCGGTGACCATGCCGACATCGTCGAGGCGCCGACACCTTCCGGCGACGCGGCCGCGCTGCGCCACCTGTGGGCGCGCCAGCGCATCGCGCAGCTCGGCGACGACGAGGCACTGGTGGGCGGGCAGGCGCAGCGCGAACCGATCACCGCGCTCGGCCTGAAGTACGGGTTGCTGACGTCGTACACCAGTTTCATCGCGGTCGACCAGGTGGTGCGCACGCGCGAAGCGGCCACCACGGTGAACCAGCCGCTGCCGCTGCCACAGGGTGTTTCGGCGCTGGCGGTCGGCGGCGAAGTGGCCACGGCGACGCTGGGTGCCGTGGTGCCGACCACGCCGGAGCCCGCGCTGCCCTGGGCGCTGGCCGTGCTGTTGCTGATCACCATCGCCGCGGTGTGGCGCCGCAAGCGCGCCTGAGGGCGTGAGCATGAGCCTGGCTCGAACTCTGCCCTGCACGCCGGTGCGGCTGTCGTCAATCGACTGGCTCGCGCTGCAGACGCTGGCCCTGTGGCCGCATGGCGCCTACCTGATCGAGCGCGCGCTGGATGGGTCGGACGATCCACTGGGCCTGTTCGCGCTGGCCGCCGCAGGCCTGCTGGTGGCGCGACAGGCACGCCAGCTGCGGCTGTCGCCGCGCCTGGGCTGGCTGAGTGCGTCGATCCTGCTCGGACTGGGCGCCAACGTGGCCTGGGTGCTGGCCGCACCGGCCTTGCTGGCGGGCATGCTGGCCGCCGGCGCGCTGTCGGCCGCGCTCGCGGCCTGGTGGCCGGCCGGGCGGCCGCTCGCGCCGCTGGCGGGCCTGCTGCTGCTGGCGTTGCCGCTGATCGCATCGCTGCAGTTCTATGTCGGCTGGCCGCTGCGCGTGTTCACCGCCGAGCTGAGCAGCTGGGGCCTGCAGGTCGCGGGACTGGAGGCGGCACGCAGCGGCGCATCGATGCTCGTCAACGGCCGCCTGGTGATCGTCGATGCGCCCTGCTCGGGCGTGCAGATGGCCTGGTTCGGCTACTTCGCGGCCTGTGCCAGCGCCGCCTGGACCGGACTGGCCGACGGACGCTTCGTGCGCCGGTTGCCGCTGGTGGGCGCCGCGGTGCTCGCAGTCAACGTGCTGCGCAACAGCGTGCTGGTGGCGCTCGAGGCCCGGCCGGAAGGTTTGTCGAGCGTCGCGCACCAGGCCATCGGGCTCGTCTGCCTGGCCGCGGTGTGTGTCGCGGTCTTTGAGCTGATGCGCTCATCGAGGAGCCAGCGCCATGCGCCGACGTTGGGTTGACCTGATCGCTCGCGTGCGCCGCGCTGGCGCCGAGCAATGGCCGCGGGTCATGGCGCTGGCGCTGATCGCGTGCGCGTTGTTGCCGCTGGTGGGCCGCGGCGGCGCGGCACCGACCGCCGACCCGGCGGTCACGACCGAATGGCCCCGCATCTGGGACGGCGCGACGCTGCGTCCGCTGGCGCTGAGTGATGTGGAGCAGCGCTTTGCCGATCGTTTCCCGGGGCGCATCGGTCGCTTCGAATCGGTCGATGCGGTGTGGATCCTGCGCGACGTGCAGCGCCCCACGCGCAGCCTGCATCCGGCGGTCGACTGTTTCCGGGGTCTGGGCTACCGCATCGAGTCGACCCGGCTCGAAACCGATCGGCAGTCCCGTTTGTGGCGCTGTTTCGTCGCCGTGCGCGATGGCCAGCGCGTGCGCGTCTGCGAGCGCATCGTCGACGCCGAACAACAGGCGTTCACCGATGCCTCGGCCTGGTTCTGGGCCGCGTCGTTCGGACGCTCCACCGGCCCGTGGCGCGCCGTCACCCGCGTGGAGGCACTGTGACGGTGTCGTGGCGCCGCGCCGCCTGGACATCGGTCACCGCACTGGTGGCTGCGGCGGTGGTGTTGGCGGCGTTGCTGCTCGTCGTCGTGCGACTGCTGCGACCGGCCGCCGACGATTGGCAGACCGAACTGTCTTTCGGCCCCTGGCGCGGCGCCGTCAGTCTGCCGGTGCTGATTCGCTTCGCCACCCACCCGCTGGGGCTCGCGCTGCTCGACGGCCGGGTCGTGCACAGCCGCTTCGGTCGCTGGCAGTTCCAGCGCCTCGGCGACCGCCTCGAGGCCGTGTGCGCACCCTGTACGGTGCAGCTGTCGGCGCTGGGCCCGGCGCCGCTGCGCTGGTCGCGCGCGCGCTGGCTGCTGCGTCCGGTCGGCGCGGGTCAGTTTTCCGGCCAGCTGGTGCTCGCCGAAGGCGCCCATGAGGTCGCCCTCGACTGGAAGGGCAAGCTGACGTCGCACGGCGCCGAGATCGAGTGGCGCCTGCCGCCGACGCCGGCCGCGCAGTTCGTCGGCGTGTTCGCGAACGACCTGCCCGAGGCCGCCCATGTTCAGGTGCGCGGCAGTGTCGCGGGCACCATCAAGGCGAGCTGGCCCGACGGATTGTGGAGCGCACAGCCGGCGATCCAGGATCTGGACGTCGCGGGCCTGGGCACCGAGCGGCTGCGCGATGCGCAGCTGCCCGCGGCCTGCCGCACCGCGGCGGCCGACGATGCAAAAGCCATCGTCGGCTGGCTGCCGCGTGCGCTGGTGGCCGCCGAGGACGCGCGCTTTTACGAGCATCCCGGATACGACATCGCCGAAATGCTGGCGGCGTCGCGCCACAACCAGCAGTCGCCGGGCCAATGGCGCGGCGGCAGCACGCTGACGCAACAGCTGGCGAAGCTGGCGTTCACCGGCGACGACCGCAGCGCCACGCGCAAACTGCGTGAGCTGCTCTATGCGGTGGAGATGGAGCGCACGCTGGGCAAGGCGCGCATCGTGCAGCTGTACCTGGCGCTCGCGCCGTGGGGCGAGGGCGTGTGCGGGGCCGAACGCGCGGCCCAGGTGTACCTGGGCAAGCCGGCCTCCAAGCTCGGCCCGGTGTCGTCGGCCTGGCTGGTGTCGCTGCTGGGCAACCCGGATGCCGGACTGCACCTGCTGGCCGAGGAACGCCGCATCGACCGCGACCGCGTGCGCCAGATTCTTGCCGGCATGCGGCCGATGAGCAGCGCCCAGCGCACGCTCGCCGAGACGCAGATCGACGACTGGCTGCCTTGAACCCGGGCGGTCCGGCCCCACCTGACGGGCCACACGGGTAGCATGCACCCGGCGGCAGAATCTCAGGAGGAAGCACATGTCTTTGCGTTCGCGAGTGATCGGGCTGGTCGTGGCGGCGCTGGCCGCGGTGGGACTGAGCGGCTGCGGCTACAACGACTTCCAGCGTCTGGACGAACAGGTCAAGGCCGGCTGGTCGGAGGTGCTCAACCAGTACCAGCGGCGTGCCGACCTGATCCCCAACATCGTCAGCACCGTCAAGGGCGAGGCCAACTTCGAGCAGGAGACGCTGACCAAGGTGGTCGAGGCGCGCGCCAAGGCCACGTCGATCCAGGCCACGCCGGAGCTGATCAACAACCCCGAGGCGTTCAACAAGTTCCAGGCCGCGCAGGGCGAACTGTCCAGCGCGCTGAGCCGGCTGCTGGTCGTGACCGAGAACTACCCGAACCTGAAGGCCAACCAGGGCTTCCAGGATCTGCGCGTGCAGCTCGAAGGCACCGAGAACCGCATCACCGTGGCGCGCAACCGCTACATCAAGGCGGTGGCCGAGTACAACGTGCTGGCGCGCAGCTTCCCGACCAACCTGACGGCGATGCTGTTCAGCTACTCGGTGAAGCCCAGCTTCACGGTGCAGAACGAAGCGCAGATCAGCACGCCGCCGACCGTGAACTTCGACAAGGCCGCGCCAGGGCCGGCTGCCGCGGCGTCGAAGTGACGCTCGCCGGGCGCGCCGCGCGACGAACCGGCGGATGACCATGCCCCGGCGGCCTGCGCGACAGGTCCTTGCGCGTTGGCTTGGCTGGCGCTGCTGAGCCTGCTCACCTGCCTGAGTGCGGCGGTCCGCGCGCAGGACGTGTTGCCGGTGCCGGCGCTCGAAGGCCGCGTGGTCGATCGCACGAACACGCTCGACAGCCTGCAGCGCCAGGCGCATGGAGCAGCACCTGGCCAACGTCGAGCGCGACCTCGGCACGCAGATCGTCGTGCTGATCGTGCCGACCACGCAGCCCGAGGACATCGCCGCGTACGCGCAGCGCGTCGGCGACCAGTGGAAGATCGGCCGGCGCGACGTCGGCGACGGCGTGCTGATCGTCGTCGCCAAGAACGACCGGCGCATCCGCATCGAGGTGGCCAAGGCGCTCGAGGGCGCGATTCCCGACCTCGCGGCACGTCAGATCATCACCGAGACCATCAGCCCGGCGTTCAAGCGCAACGACTATGCCGGCGGCCTGAACGCGGCGATCGACCGCCTGGGCGCGCGCATCAAGCCCGAGGGCCTGCCCGCGCCCGAGCGCAAAGGCGCTGCGCCGACATCCGGTGGCGGCTTCGACTGGCAGGACCTGGCGATGTTCTTCTTCGTCGGCGTGCCGATCATCGGCGCGGTGCTGACCGGCATCTTCGGTCGCAAGCTCGGCTCGCTGGTCACCGGCGGCGTGGCCGGTGCGGCCGGCTGGTGGTTCAGCGCCAGCCTGCTGGTCGCCGGGCTGGCCGGCGCGGTAGCGTTGTTCCTGGTCGGCGTGATGGGCTTCGGCGCCAGCGGTCTCGGCGCGGCCGCACGGCGGGCCGCCGGTGATCTGGGGTGGCGGCGGCAGCGGCTGGAGCGGTGGCTCGGGCGGCGGCGGATTCTCATCCGGCGGCGGCGGCGACTTCGGCGGCGGCGGCGCGTCGGGCGACTGGTAGGGCGAGCGCGAGATGAATCGATTCCTTCGCATCCTGAAGCACCGCTGGCGCGACGAGACCGACACCCGGCGTGCGCTCAATGCACAGGCCGTCGAGCGCCTGCGCGAGCGCGTGGCGGCCAGCGAGCGCAGCGCACTCCGGCGAGATCCGCGTCTGCGTCGAAGCCGGGCTGCCGCTGTCGTACCTGTGGCGCGGCCTGAGCGCGCGCGACCGGGCGATCACGATGTTCGGCAAGCTGCGCGTGTGGGACACGGCGGCGCAACAACGGCGTGCTGATCTACCTGCTGCTGGCCGAGCACGCGATCGAGATCGTCGCCGACCGCGGCCTGAGCCAGCATGTGCCGGCCGAGCGTTGGACCCAGATCGTCGCCGGCATGCGCGGGGCGTTTCGTGCCGGTCGCTACGAGCAGGGGCTGCAGGAGGCCGTCGACACGGTCGACGCGCTGCTGCGCGAGCATTTCGCGGTCGCGCCGGGCACGCCGAACGTCAACGAGCTGCCCGACACGCCGCACCTGCGCTGAGGCGCGACACAGGCGGCTCAGGCGATCGGCTTCAGCCCCATCGTGAAGCGTTCGCGCTGAGGCTTGCGCGGCAGCGGCGGAAACACGATCTTGTCTTCCGGCACCTGGGTGTCGGGCAGCTGGTCCAGCAGGTGGCGCATCAGTTTCAGTCGGCCCTGCTTCTGGTCGTTGAAGTCCACCAGTGTCCACGGCGCATGCCGGGTGTGGGTGGCGCTGAGCATGGCCTCGCGCGCACGGCCATACTCGGCGTACTTCTCGCGCGCCTTGAAGTCGATCGGCGACAGCTTCCAGCGCTTCAGCGGGTCGGCCGCGCGCTCGGCGAAGCGCTCTTCCTGCTGCGCCTGGTCCACCGTGAGCCAGTACTTGAACAGCAGGATGCCGTCGTCGACCAGCATCTGCTCGAACACCGGCGCCTGCTTCAGGAAGGCCGCGGTCTGCGACTCGGTGCAGAAGCCCATCACGGGCTCGACGCCGGCGCGGTTGTACCAGCTGCGGTCGAACAGCGTGATCTCGCCGGCCGCGGGCAGGTGCTCGACATAGCGCTGGAAGTACCACTGCGTGCGCTCGCGCTCGGTGGGCTTGGGCAGCGCCACCACGTGACACTGGCGCGGGTTGAGCGTCTCGGTGATGGCGTTGATCACGCCGCCCTTGCCGGCGGTGTCGCGGCCTTCGATCACCACCACCAGGCGCCGGCCGCCGTGGGCGCAGCCAACGCGCCATCGCATTGAGTTCGACCTGCAACGCCTCGAGCGAGCGGCGGTAGCCGCCGGTGCCGTCGGCATCGACCTTCTTGCGCGACTTGTTCTTCTTGCCCGCCATGCCCGCTCCCAGCGCTGAACGCGATGCGCCCAGCATGCCTTGCCGCGGGTGGATCTGGCAAGCGTGGCCGGCAGACGGCCGCGCGTGGGCTACTTCTTGCGCAGCTTCTGGATCGCGGCGAGCTGCGCGGCCATCATCGCGAACTCGCTGGTCGCGGCGGCGAGGTCGATGTCGCTCTTGGCGTTGCGCATCGCCTCTTCGGCGCGCTTCTTGGCGTCATTGGCCTTGGCCTCGTCGAGGTCGTGGCCACGGATCGCGGTGTCGGCGAGCACGGTCACCGTGCCGGGCTGCACCTCGAGAATGCCGCCGGCGACGAAGACGAACTCCTCCTCGCCGTTGTCGGCGCGCATGATGCGCACCGCACCGGGCTTGATGCGGGTGATCAGCGGCGTGTGGCGCGGGTAGATGCCGAGCTCGCCCATCTCGCCGGGCAGCGCGACGAACTTGGCCTCGCCGGAGAAGATGCTCTCTTCGGCGGTGACTACATCGACGTGAATGGTTGCCATCGTGGGCCTCGCCTACTGGAGTTTCTTGGCCTTCTCGAACGCCTCGTCGATCGTCCCGACCATGTAGAAGGCCTGCTCGGGCAGCGCGTCGCACTCGCCGTTGACGATCATCTTGAAGCCGCGAATGGTCTCCTTCAGCGTCACGTACTTGCCCGGCGTGCCGGTGAACACCTCGGCCACGTGGAACGGCTGCGACAGGAACCGCTGGATCTTGCGCGCCCGCGCCACGGCCAGCTTGTCCTCGGGGCTCAGTTCGTCCATGCCGAGGATCGCGATGATGTCGCGCAGTTCCTTGTAGCGCTGCAGCGTGGCCTGCACGGCACGCGTGGTGGTGTAGTGCTCCTCGCCGACTACGTTGGGGTCGACCTGGCGGCTGTTGGAGTCCAGCGGATCCACCGCCGGGTAGATGCCCAGCGACGCGATGTCGCGCGACAGCACCACGGTCGCATCCAGGTGCGCGAAGGTCGTCGCCGGCGACGGATCGGTCAGGTCGTCGGCGGGCACGTAGACGGCCTGGATCGACGTGATCGAGCCGACCTTGGTGGAGGTGATGCGCTCCTGCAGGCGGCCCATCTCTTCGGCCAGCGTCGGCTGGTAGCCCACGGCCGACGGCATGCGGCCCAGCAGCGCCGACACCTCGGTGCCGGCCAGCGTGTAGCGGTAGATGTTGTCGACGAAGAACAGCACGTCGCGGCCTTCGTCGCGGAACGACTCGGCGATGGTCAGGCCGGTCAATGCCACGCGCAGGCGGTTGCCCGGCGGCTCGTTCATCTGGCCGTAGACCATCGCGACCTTCGACTCGCCGAGGTTCTTGCTGTTGACGACGCCCGAATCCATCATCTCGTGATAGAAGTCGTTGCCCTCGCGGGTGCGCTCGCCGACGCCGGCGAACACCGACAGGCCCGAGTGCGCCTTCGCGATGTTGTTGATCAGCTCCATCATGTTCACGGTCTTGCCGACGCCGGCGCCGCCGAACAGGCCCACCTTGCCGCCCTTGGCGAACGGGCAGATCAGGTCGATCACCTTGATGCCGGTTTCGAGCAGCTCCTGGCTGGGGCTCAGCTCGTCGTAGGCGGGTGCCTTGCGGTGGATCGGCATCAGCAGCGCCTGGTCGACCGGGCCGCGCTCGTCGATCGGCGAGCCCAGCACGTCCATGATGCGGCCCAGCGTGGCCTTGCCCACCGGCACCGAGATGCCGGCACCGGTGTTGCGCACCAGCACGCCGCGGCGCAGGCCGTCGGACGAGCCGAGCGCGATCGTGCGCACGATGCCGTCACCGAGTTGCTGCTGCACCTCGAGCGTCAGCGACGAGCCGTCGAGCTTGAGCGCGTCGTAGATGTGCGGCATCTTGTCGCGCGGGAACTCGACGTCGACCACCGCGCCGATGCACTGGACGATCTTGCCTTGGGCTTGTGTGTTGGCCATGTTCTTTAGGTCCTTTGAATCTGATTCCGTGTTGCCGAGCCCACGCTTTGGTTCCGGCCGTTTCGCTTCGCTCACTTAACCTTCGCTTCGCTGCGGTTAGCCTTCACCGAATCGTTGCTGTCGAGGCCGCCTACACGGCGGCCGCGCCCCCAACGATTTCGGACAGTTCCTTCGTGATCGCGGCTTGACGGGTCTTGTTGTAGATGAGCTTCAGTTCGTTGATCAGGTTGCCGGCGTTGTCGGTGGCCGACTTCATCGCCACCATGCGCGCCGATTGCTCGCTGGCCATGTTCTCGGCCACCGCCTGGAACACCAGCGCCTCGATGTAGCGCGTCATCAGATCGTCGATGACCGCGGGGGCGTCGGGCTCGTAGATGTAGTCCCAACCATACTTGGACTTGTCGCCGGCATCGCGCTCCAGGCGCTCGGCCGACAACGGCAGCAGCTGCTCGATCACCGGCTCCTGCTTCATCGTGTTGATGAATCGCGTGTAGCTCAGGTACACCGCGTCGACCTTGCCTTCGACGAAGGCGTCGAGCATCACCTTGACCGGGCCGATCAGCTTCTCGAGCTGCGGCGCATCGCCGAGCTGGATGGCATGGCTCAGCACCTTGGCGCCGATGCGGTTCAGAAAGCCGAAGCCCTTGTTGCCGATGGCCACCGTCAGCGCGCTGCCGCCGCCGGTCTGCGCGTCGCGCAGCTTGTTGGTCAGCGCGCGCAGCACGTTGGTGTTCAGGCCACCGCACAGACCCTTGTCGGTGGTGACGACGATGTAGCCGGTGACCTTGGTCGCCTTGTCGGCCGCCACCGTGCGCATGTAGGGCGACTTGTACTCGGGGTTGGCCTGCGACAGGTTGGCCGTGATGTTGCGGATCTTCTCGCTGTAGGGCCGCGCCGCGCGCATGCGCTCCTGCGCCTTGCGCATCTTGGAGGCGGCGACCATCTCCATCGCCTTGGTGATCTTCTTGGTGTTCTCCACCGACTTGATCTTGCCGCGTATCTCTTTACCAACAGCCATGAGGCACTCCTGTCAAGCGGACGCCGCGGAACCGGCTTCGCCGGGCCGCTGGCGGCGCCCCCTCGAGGGGTTGAGCGCGGACGTAAGGGTCTGCCTGCGCAGACCCGAACGCCTCGCGAACTGCCCGAGCTCTGCGAGGGTGTGGCCGGCGCCGAAGGCGCTACGGGGGTGGGCCATGTTCACGCGAACGACTTCGCGAACGCGGCGACGGCGCCGTTGAGTTCCTCTTCGGCAGCCTTGTCCATCGCCTTGTCGTTCTCCAGCTTGGCCAGCAGCGCGGCGTGGCTGGACTTCAAGTGCTGGTGCAGGCCGTGCTCGAAGGCCAGCGCCTTCTTCACGTCGATGCCGTCCAGATAGCCCTTGTTCACCGCGAACAGCGTCGCGGCCATCAGGCTGATCGGCAGCGGCGAGTACTGCGCCTGCTTCAGCAGCTCGGTGACGCGCGCGCCGCGGTCGAGCTGCTTGCGGGTGGCCTCGTCGAGGTCGGAGGCGAACTGCGCAAAGGCGGCCAGCTCTCGGTACTGCGCCAGGTCGGTGCGGATGCCGCCGGACAGGGCCTTGATCAGCTTGGTCTGCGCGGCGCCGCCGACCCGCGACACCGAGATGCCGGCGTTGATGGCGGGGCGGATGCCGGCGTTGAACAGCGAGGTCTCCAGGAAGATCTGGCCGTCGGTGATCGAGATCACGTTGGTCGGCACGAACGCCGACACGTCGCCGGCCTGCGTCTCGATCACCGGCAATGCGGTCAGCGAGCCGGTACGCCCCTTGACGGCGCCTTTGGTGAACTTCTCGACGTAGTCGGCGTTCACGCGCGCGGCACGTTCGAGCAGGCGGCTGTGCAGATAGAACACGTCGCCGGGGTAGGCCTCGCGGCCCGGCGGGCGGCGCAGCAGCAGCGACACCTGCCGGTAGGCGACGGCCTGCTTGGACAGGTCGTCATAGATGATCAGCGCGTCCTGGCCGCGGTCGCGGAAGTACTCGCCCATCGTGCAGCCGGAGTAGGCCGACACGTACTGCATCGCCGCCGATTCGGAGGCCGAGGCGGCGACGACGATGGTGTAGTCCATCGCGCCGTGCTGCTCGAGCGCGCGCACCACGTTCTTGATCGACGACGCCTTCTGGCCGATCGCGACGTAGACGCAGGTCATGTTCTGACCCTTCTGGTTGATGATCGTGTCGATCGCCACCGCGGTCTTGCCGGTCTGGCGGTCGCCGATGATCAGCTCGCGCTGGCCGCGGCCCACCGGCACCATCGAGTCGAGCGACTTCAGACCGGTCTGCACCGGCTGGCTCACCGACTGGCGCGCGATCACGCCCGGCGCGACCTTCTCGATCACGTCGGTCATCTTGGCGTTGATCGGGCCCTTGCCGTCGATCGGCGCGCCCAGCGCGTTGACGACGCGGCCGATCAGCTCGGGGCCGATCGGCACCTCGAGAATGCGGCCGGTGCACTTGACCGTGTCGCCTTCGGAGATGTGCTCGTACTCGCCCAGGATCACCGAGCCGACCGAGTCGCGCTCGAGGTTCAGCGCCAGGCCGTAGGTGGGCTGGCCGGCCTTGTTGGGCGGGAACTCGAGCATCTCGCCCTGCATCGCGTCGGACAGGCCGTGGATGCGGCAGATGCCGTCGGTGACGGTGACCACCGTGCCCTGGTTCTTGATGTCGGCCGAGACGCCGAGGCCCTCGATGCGGCTCTTGATCAGTTCGGAAATTTCAGCGGGGTTCAGTTGCATCGTTTTGCTCCACGACCGGCGACTCGGGGCCGCCAGAGGTTCGGTTGTTCGGTTCGAGGTCCTTGTCGTGCGGCTCGCGGCTTCAGGCCGTGAGCGACAGTCTCATCTTGTCCAGCCGGGCCTTCACCGAGGTGTCGAGCACCTCGTCGCCGACCACCACGCGCACGCCGCCGATCAGCTCGGGCTCGACCACCACGCTGGCGTTGAGCTTGCGGCCGAAGCGCTTCTCGAGCGTGACCATCAGGTCGGCCAGCTGCGCGGCATCGATCGGGAAGGCGCTGTGCACCACCGCGTCGGAGGTGCCCGAGCGCGCCTTGACCAGCGCGTTGAACTGCGCGGCGATCTCGGGCAGCGCGGCCAGGCGGCCGTTGTCGACCACCGTGCGCAGCAGGTTCGTCACCTTCGCATCGAGCGTCGCCTTGGCCACGCCGGTGATCACGCTGACGACCTGCTCCGCTGGTGGCCTTCGGGTTGTCGGCAAAGCGCAGCATGTCGGCATTGCCCGCCACGGCGGCCAGCGCCTGCATCTGCGCGAGCAAGCGCGTTCGCGTCGGCTGCCGCCGACCGACTTGAACAAGGCTTCGGCGTAGGGCCGGGCGATGGTGGCGAGTTCGGCCATGTCAGAGCTCGGACTTCAGGCGGTTCAGCAGATCGGCGTGCACGCCGGCGTTGACCTCTTTGCGCAGGATCGCCTCGGCGCCCTTGACGGCCAGGCCCGCGACCTGCGAGCGCAGCGCCTCGCGCGCCTTCACCGACTCCTGCTCGGCCTCGGCCTTGGCCTGGGCGATGATCTTCGCGCCCTCTTCGCTGGCCCGGCCCTTGGCCTCCTCGACCATCTGGTGCGCCAGGCGCTCGGCGTCGGCCAGGCGCTTGGCCGCGTCGTCGCGCGCCGCGGCGAGCTGCTGCTCGACGCGCTTGTTGGCGGTGGCGAGTTCGGCCTTGGCCTTGTCGGCGGCCGACAGGCCGTCGGCGACCTTCTTGGCGCGCTCGTCCAGGGCGGCCATGATCGGCGGCCAGACGAATCTCATCGTGAACCAGATCAGGATCAGGAACACGATCATCTGAATGATCAGGGTGCTGGTGATGCTCACGGCATGGCCTCAATCACGGTGTGGAACGGCGGGCCGGCGAACCGGCGCCACCGCGGGGCGCCCCGGTCGGGGCGATCCGGATTACTTGGGCAGATTCGCGAGCTGGGCCAGGAACGGGTTGGCGGTGGTGAACCACAGCGCGATACCGACGCCGATGATGAACGACGCGTCGATCAGGCCGAGCAGCAGGAACACCTTGGTCTGCAGTTCACCCATCAGTTCGGGCTGGCGCGCGGCCGATTCGAGGTACTTGCTGGCCATGATGCCCACGCCGATGCAGGCGCCCATGGCACCCAAGCCGATGATCAGGCCAACGCCGACAGCTACGAGACCGATGAGTTCCATTTGTGATTCCTTGAATGAGAGAGGTTGGCTGAGGTGAGAAATGAACGATCAGGGATCGGTGGCACGAAACGGGTCAGTGCGAGTCGTGCGCCTGGCCGATGTAGACCAGCGTCAACATCATGAAGACGTAGGCCTGCAGCACGATGATCAGAATGTGGAAGATGGCCCACACGGTGCCGGCTGCGATGTGCATCAGCGCCAGCGCGAAACCGGTCGCCGACAATGTGAACGCGCCGCCGAGCAGCGCGATCAGCAGGAAGATCAGTTCGCCAGCGTACATGTTGCCGTACAGCCGCATGCCGTGCGACACCGTCTTGGAGACGAACTCCAGCAACTGCATCGCGAAGTTGGCCACGGCCAACAGGAGGAAGCAGACCCAGCTCAAGCGGGTTGGCCGTCAGCTTGACGGTGCCGAATGGCGCGACGATCAGCTCGTGCGCCCAGCCGCCGGCACCCTTGATCTTGACGTTGTAGATCAGGCAGGCGACCAGCACCGCCATCGACAGGCCCATCGTCACCGAGATGTCGGCCGTGGGCACCACCCGCAGGTAGGCATGCGCCGGGTCGTGGCCGGCCGCGCCGTAGATGGCCTGCCAGATCATCGGCAGCAGATCCACCGGCAGCAGGTCCATCGCATTGAGCAGGATGATCCAGACGAAGACGGTGAGCGCCATCGGCGCCACCAGCTTGCGGCTCTGGGCGTTGTGCACGATGCCCTTGGCCTGGTTGTCGACCATGTCGACCAGGAACTCCACCGCCGCCTGAAAGCGGCCCGGCACGCCCGACGTCGCCCTGCGCGCGACCAGCCACAACAGCCAGCAGCCGATCACGCCGAGCGCGACCGAAAAGATCACCGAATCCCAGTTGACGACCGACAGATCGACCAGCCCCTTCGGCTTGGCGTTCTGCAGGTGGGTCAGGTGGTGAACGATGTAGTCACCGGCGCTCGGTGCTGCGTGCGATTCGGCTGCCATGTTTGAAGTCGCTCTTGTTCGTTCAACTCTTGCGGCCGCGCCACAGCAGCGCGAACCAGTACACCGACAAACACGCCGCCAGGGCGACCAGCAGGGCCGGCCAACTCAGCGGTCGCACCAGATTCGGAGCCAGCGCGAGCAGGGCCACCGAAACCGCGATTTTCACCGTCTCCCATAACATGACGCTGACAGCCGAGACCGCAGGCGACAGGCTCGACAGCCGGCTGGTCATGCCGCGCGCCATCAACGCGCCCGGCACCACCGCCGTGACGGCGCCATACAGCGCCGACCATGCAAACTCCCGTCCGCCACCGACGCAGCCACGCCAACAGCGCGACCCCTGCGCCGACCGCGGCTTGCACCGCGACCACCCGCCAGGGCGACACCGGCGGGTCCTTTGCCCTCAGCGCCGCCGCCTCTTCACGGCGTCAGGCGTTTGAAGCCGTCGTCTGCCGCGTCGTCCTCTTTCCAGTCGCGCCACGCGTCGGACCGGGGCTTCGGTTCGGACATCGTCGCATTCCCTGGCCAGGCCGTTGTCGGCAAACCGCGGGATTATACGGAATCACCCGATACGGCCGACACCAGCCGACACGAACGCGCCACTTGCGCTCCAATCGCGGCTTGGCACGAAGAAGGCCGCCGTTTGATGATTCATGCCTTGATCGCTGCTGGCACGCCGCCTGGTCGTCGGCGCGCTGCTGACGCCTGGGCCTGGCCGCCTGCGCGGGCGACGGCGGACGCGTTGCCGGCCAGCCACCGCACCATCGGCAGAACGGCTTCCAGAACAACTACCTCGACTTCGAGCCCAAGGGGCTGATGGCTTTGGCGCGCTGGCAGTTCGCGTCGTGGCGCGAGGGCCTGCCGCGCCCGCCGGCCACGCCGACGCCGCTGCTGGTGCCCGACCTCGGGCTGATCCAGTCCAACGCCCGCGCCGGCGCGCAGATGCAGCCCACCGTCACCTGGGTCGGGCATGCCACGGTGCTGGCGCAGCTGGGCGGCCTGAACCTGCTGACCGATCCGATCTTCTCCGACCGGGCTTCGCCGCTGTCGTTCGTCGGGCCGGTGCGCAAGCACAAGCCCGGGCTGTGGTTCAACGAGTTGCCGCACATCGACCTGGTGCTGATCTCGCACAACCACTACGACCACCTCGACGAGGCCAGCGTGCGCAGCCTGGCGGCGCAACCGGGCGGGCCGCCGCTGTTCGTCGTGCCGCTGGGCCTGAAGGCCTGGTTCGCCGACCGCGGCATCGACAACGTGGTCGAGCTCGACTGGTGGCAGTCGCACCGCCTCGGCGCGCTGGAGATCGTGCTGACGCCGGTGCAGCACTGGTCGGGGCGCGGCCTGACCGACCGCCTGCGCACGCTGTGGGGCGGCTACGCGGTGTTCTCGCCGCAGCTGCACCTGTTCTTCGCCGGCGACACCGGCTACTCGAAGGACTTCCAGGACATCCGCGAACGCTTTGCCGAGCGGCAGACGCCGGCGCTCGGCGGCGGCTTCGACATCGCGCTGCTGCCGATCGGCGCCTACGAGCCGCGCTGGTTCATGCAGAGCCAGCACATCAATCCCGACGAGGCCGTGCGCGTCCACCGCGACCTCGGCGCCAAGGCCTCGCTGGGCATCCACTGGGGCACCTTCGCGCTGACCGACGAGTCGCTCGACGAGCCGCCGCGCGCGCTGGCCGCCGCGCGCCAGGCCCAGGGCGCTGGCCGACGCAGCGTTCTTCACGCTGGCGCTGGGCGAGACGCGGCGCCTGCCGGCGCGCAGGCCGTTGCCGATGCGCGCGATGTCCGGCGCGTCGCGTTGAACCCGGTGGCGTGCGCCGTCAAACCTGCGCGAAATTGACCGGCAAGCCCTGCACGTCGGCCGCGAAGCACAACACCGAGCCGGCCTCGGGCTGGCGGGCCCGCTCCGGCGCTGGCCGACCGTGGCAGGCCGTGGCGACGAACAAGGTGCGCAGGTCGGCCCCGCCGAAGCACGGCATCGTCGGGCAGCGCACCGGCAGTGGCACCTCGTCGATCAACCTCGCCTGCGGGTCCAGTCGCACCAGGCGCGCGCCTTCGTACATCGCCAGCCACAGGCAACCATCGGCGTCGACCGCGGCACCGTCGGGACGGCCACCGTATGCCTCCAGGGGCTGGCCCGACAAACGCGGCTCGAAGCGCTTGAACACGCGCCGGTTCGACAGCTGGCCTTGCTGGCCGTCAAAGTCGAAGGCATGCACGGTGTGCGCCGCGGTGTCGCTCCAGTACATGGTGCGCGCATCCGGGCTCCAGGCCAGGCCGTTGCTGTTGATCACCCCGCCGGCCATCGGCCGCAGCCGACCAGCGGCCCAGCGGTACAGCACCGCCGCCGGCCGATCTCGTGGCTCGTGCAGCGTGCCCACCCAGAACCGCCCCATCGGGTCGGCCTTGCCATCGTTGAAGCGTTGCTCCGCCGGGTCATAAGGCGCCGCCGCCAGCAGCCGGCGGGTGCCGGTGTCCGCGTCGAAGCACCACAGTCCGTCGCGCAACGCCAGCAGCAGGCCACCGCCCAGCAGCGGGGCACAGCAACCCGGCTCGGCATCGAGCGCCCAGCTGTCGCGCCGGCCCGTGGCCGCATGCCAGCGCTCTAGCCGCCGCCCGGGCACATCGCACCAATAGAGCGAGGCTTGCGTCGGATGCCAGAACGGCGACTCGCCCAGCAGCGACGGCGGGCCAGGCAACGGAGCGAGCGCCGCGATCGTGACCAGGCCCTCAGGCGCGCGCGACTTGCAGCAGCATCCACGCGCTCATCGATTGCGTCGGCTCGAGCGTGCGCAAGCCGTGCGCGGCGGGCTCGGCCATGTGGACCGCGTTGTTGACATGGCTGACCGGTTCGACGCAGAAATACGGGCGGTCGCGCGGCGTGTACACCACCGCCCGGTCGAGCGACGAGCTCAGGCGCAGCGACAGCCGCTCGTCGCGCAGCCGGGCCTCGCCGCGCCAGCCTTCGAAGCAGTTGTCGAAGTCCAGCACCGCCAGGTCGGCGTCGATGCCCGGCTGAGGCACGCAGCGCACCGGCAGCTTCTGCGCGTCGGATTCCCAGCGCCCGGCGACCTCGACATGCAAGCGGCTGCGCTGGCGCTTGGGAAAGTACGGGTGCCAGCCCAGGCCCATCGGCGCGCTGCGCGAGTCGATGTTGGTGGCCGTCATCGTGACGCGCAGCGCGCTCGGCGTCAGTTCGAACACCTGCTCGACATGAAACCCGAAGGGCCAGTCGCCGTCACCCGGATTCGTCAACTCGAGCACCGCGCGGTCGTCCGACGCCGACACCGTCTGCCAGGCGCGCCGCCAGCCCACGCCGTGCAGCGAATGCGGCTCGTCTTCGACGTTGGCCAGTGTCGCGTAGTGGCGGCCCTTCCACTGGAAACGCCGGTAACCGAGCCGGTTGGAGTAAGGCACCAGCGGAAAACAGCCTGCGCGGCGCGCACTCGGTCAGCGCCTCGGACGCCTCGCTGCGCAACACCGGCAAATCGTCCAGCCACAGGCCGGCAATCACGCCGCCGAGGTCGGGGCGCAGGCTCATTCGCAACGGGCCGGCTTGCAGGGTCGGCGCACTGATCGAAGTCATCGGGTTCCAGTTCTGGATGGGCGTGCGCGGCCCGGTGTTGGTTCAGAGGCCGGCCTCGGTGTGGGTGCCGGTGGTGAGGGTGTGCACGTGCAACGTGCCCTCCTGCGTGCGCAGCGATTGCAGTGTCGAGGTCGCGCCGCGCATCAGCAGCCCGAGATCGGACGACACGGCCAGATAGTTGAAGCCCATCGCGCGATAGTGCACCACCTGGTCGGGGGTGGCACCGAGCGTGCCGATCGGCTTGCCGAGGGCGCGGCAACGCTGCACCGCCTGCGTCGTGAGCTCGACGACGGCCGGGTGCAGCGGCTGGCCGGTGTAGCCCATGCTGCCGGCCAGGTCGGACGGACCGATGAACAGCGCGTCGATGCCATCGACCGCGGCGATGCTGTCGAGCGCGCGCATCGCGGCCTCGGTCTCGAGCTGCACCACCACGCCCATGCCCTGGTCGGCGTTCTTCAGGTAGTTGGGCGTCGTGCCGAACTTCGACGCGCGGCTCATGCCGGCCACGCCGCGAATGCCCGCCGGCGGATAACGCGTGGCCGCGACCGCCTGGCGCGCCTCGTCGGCGTTCTGGACGAACGGCACCAGCAGCGTGGTGGCGCCCGCGTCGAGCACGCGCTTGACGGTGACCGCGTCGTTCCACGGCACGCGCACCAGCGGCACCATGCGCGTGTTGCCCACCGCCTGCAGCAGGTGCACCACGCCCATCATGTCCAGCGGCGTGTGCTCCATGTCGATCACGCCCCATTCGAATCCGGCATGGCCCATGGCCTCGGCCACGATCGGGCTGGCCGACACGATCCAGGTGCCCAACGTGGGCTGGCTGCCGGCGGACATGAGCAACTGGCGAAACGGATTCATCGTGGGCCTCCCGGGCATGCCGAGTGCCGATAGCCTAGCAGGCCAGGCGACGGACTCGATGCGCGACGGCGGACCAGCCCGGCTTCAGCGCAGCTGCACCTTCAGATAGTGCGCGCCCGGGATCGGGTTGAAGTAGTACGGCGGTATCTCCTCGAATCCCAGCGACGCGTACAGGCCGCGCGCGGCCTCCATGTCGTCCAGCGTGTCGAGCAGCATCACCGAGTAGCCCGCGCGCACGCGCCTGGTCCATCAGCGCCTGCGCGAGGATGCGGCCCAGGCCGAGGCGGCGGTAGCCCGGCCGCACGTACAGGCGCTTCATCTCGCAGGCGTTGGCATAGTCCACATCGTCCAGCGGTCGCATGGCGCCGCACGCGGCGACCGCCCCGTCGACCAGGGCCAGCAGCAGCGCGCCGCCGCGGCGCGGCGTACTCGCCGGGCAGCGCCGCCAGCTCGGCCTCGAAATTCTGGAAGCACAGGTCGACGCCCAGGCCGCGCGCGTACTCGCGAAAGATCTCGCGCGTGGCGTCCAGGCGCCGCGCGTCGACGGGCGTCTCGAGCGTGATGGTCGGCGCCGGCTGCACCGCCGCCTTGCGCCGCGCCACCGGTCAGCCGCCCAGCTTGAGCACCGACGCGACGATGCCCGCCCAGACCACGATCAGCGCCAGCGCGCGCACCCGCGTCAGCCGCGTGTCGGCACTCGCCGGCACGTCGCCGCTCAAGTCCTTGTCGCCGGTGATCATCGGCCGCACCAGGTTCTGCTTCCTGCGAATACGGTAGTAAATGATGGCGCCGACGTGCAGCACGATCAGCGTGATCAGAAGGGCCTGGCCCGGACCTTTGTGCCAGGCGGTCGCGTTCGTGGCCACCGCGCTGGATACCAGCCGATTCAGCGGGCCGGTGTTCGAGATCTCGTCATCGGCCACCAGGCCGGTGGCGATCTGCGCGGCCAGCAGCGCCAGCATGGCCAGCACCGAACCGCTGCCCAGCGGGTTGTGGCCGACATGGAACAGGTCGCCCACACGTTGCTCGCCACGCAGGTAGCGCATCACGGTGGCCGGCGCGTAGATGAAGCTCGAAAAGCGCGACCAGTGACCGCCGATGAAGCCCCAGATCAGGCGAAAGCCGATCAGCGCAAACACCACGTAGCCGATGCGGAAATGCCAGGCCATCGCGTTGCCGCCGATCTTGGCGGTGACGATCTGACTCAGCACGCCGACCGCCAGCGCCCAGTGGAACAGCCGCGTCGGCAGGTCCCACACGCGCACCGGCTTGGTCGGCGGGGCTTGCATTTCGGCCGGGTCGCTCATACCGCGTGGCTCCAGGTGCCAGAAGGGACCGCCACGATAGCGGAACTGCGTCCGCGCCACACGGTCGGTCGATCCAGCCGCATCAGTAGAAGCACTGAGGGCGGAATATCCCGGCACGCAAACCCGTACACTGCCCGACGCCCGCGGTGCCGGCACCGCACCCGGCTGTCATCCGAATCAACCTGTAGCTGGAGGAATTTGAATGAAACGTCTGCTCGTGGCCACGGCCGCCACCCTTGCCGCGCTCGTCAGCCTGCCCGCCGCGGCGCAATTCCAGAAGCCCGAGGATGCGATCAAGTACCGCCAGAGCGCGTTGACGGTGATGGCCAACCATCTGGGCCGCATCGGTGCGATGGCAAAGGGCCCGTTCCATTCGACGCCGGCGCCGCCGCCGCCAACGCGCAGATCGTGGTCACGATGTCCAAGCTGCCGTGGGTGGCCTTCGCCGAAGGCACCGACAAGGGCATGCCGACCCGCGCCAAGCCCGAAATCTGGAAGGAGCAGGCCAAGTTCAAGGACCTGCAGGGCAAGATGCAGGGCGAGGCCGATAAGCTCGAGGCCGCCGCCAAGAGCGGCAACCTCGAGGCGGTGAAGACCGCCGTCGGCGACATCGGCAAGGCCTGCAAGGCCTGCCACGACGACTTCCGCGCCGAGAAGTACAGCGCCAACTGATCCGGCCCAACCTTGCCAAGGGGTCGCGCTCGCGCGACCCTTTTGCTTTCCGCCGCCTTGGTTTCGATCAAGGGCTTTGAACGCACTCAACAGCGCCTTCGAAACAGCGCTGTCCATCGCTCCCCGATGATTCGCGCCATCGTGGCATCGCACCCGACGCGCGGAATCGTCCCCGGCGGATTTGAGTGACGTTCATCACCCGCATGCAAGATCTGCTGAATCATCCGATGGTCCAGGCCGGCGTGGCGCCGTTCGTGGTCGCGTTGTTGGTGGCGGGCGCCCTGTGGCGCACCCGCTTCGCCTGGCTGGCGGTGGTGGCCGGCTACCTGGTCGCGGTGTCGCTCGCCTCGGGCCTGAGCTTCGAGCCGCTGACCGCTGGACGCAAGGTGACGCTGCTGGTGCTGCTGTCGCCGTTGGTCGGCGCCGTGCTCGATCGCCTCGCGTCGCCCGGCCCGCGCTGGCTGCCCTGGTTGATCGCCGCCGTGTGCGGGCTGTCCACCGCCTGGGTGTTCGCGAGCGTGCTCGGGCAGCGCGAGTGGGCGCCGCGCATCGGCATGGCGGCTGCGCTGGCCTTGTATGTCGGCCTACACACGTTGCTCGCGCTGCGCCTTCGCGACGATGGCACCGCGGGCGGCGCCGCCGGCGTGGCCAGCGGCCTGGCGGTGGGTGTCGCCGCGCTGCTGTCGGCCTCGATCGGCTACCTGGTCGGTGGTGTCGCGATGGCCGCCGGGACCGGTGCGCTGGTCCTTCTGCAGTTCGTCCTCAACCGCGGCCACGCGCCCGGATACCTCGGCACGCTGCCCGTTCGGCTTCGGCCTGGCGCTGTTTGCCGCGGCCACGTCGGTGCTGGCGCAATTGCCCTGGTATGCGCTGCCGCTGCTGTGGGTGGTGCCGGTGCTCGCCGCTCGGCCGCTGATGGCCGGTGCAGTGTTGCGCACACGCCTGGCCGCCGTGACGGCGCTGGCCGTCGCGGGTGCATTGCCGTTCGTGCTGGCCGCGTGGTTCGCCGCGCGTGCCAGTTCTTCCGTGGTCAGTTGACCCATCTTGAAAACAGGAGCCCCTCTGATGAAGTCCACCCTGGCCGCGTTGGCCCTCGTCGTGCCGCTGGCCGCCAGCGCCACCGACCACTACACCATCGACCCGCTGCACGCCTACCCGAACTTCTGGGTTGAACATTTCGGCCTGTCGCAGATGCACGGCCGCTTCGAGAAGATGACCGGCAAGTTCTCGATCGACCGGCAGGCCAAGACCGGCGCAGTCGATCTGACGATCGCTGCCGCGTCGGTCAACACCGGCGATGGCGTGAAGGGCAGCCGCCCGCAATCGCGCGACGACCACCTGCGCGGCGCGGACTTCTTCAACGTCGCCGAATTCCCGAACCTGACCTTCAAGTCCACCAAGGTGAACTTCGCCGGCGACCTGCCGAGCTCGGTGGACGGCAACTTCACGATGATGGGCGTGACCAAGCCGGTTTCGCTGACGTTCGAACGCTTCAAGTGCGGTCAGCATCCGTTCACCAAGAAGGACCGCTGCGGCGGCAACGCGGTGGGCAAGGTCAAGCGCTCGGACTTCGGCATGAAGTACGGCATTCCGGCGATGGGCGACGAGATCGCGCTGAACATCAGCTTCGAAGGGGACAAAGACTGAAACCCCCCGCAGCGGCCTCGCGGCCGCCTCCCCCACGAGGAGCCACACCGGCGGACCGGCGGAGCCGGATCCGCGGTGTGCACTTGAAGGGAGCCGCGCTAAGCAGGCTCGGCGAAGCCGAGCACCACGCGCCGCGTCTTTGCGCTCTTCTTCTCGATCTTCGTGACGATCACCGTGCCGATCTCGGCGGTGTTGGCCACGTGCGTGCCACCGCAAGGCTGCAGGTCGACGCCGTCGATCGCCATCACGCGCACACGCCCCAGGCCACGCGGCGGCTGCACGCTCATGCTGCGCACCAACTGCGGGTTGGCATCGAGTTCGTCCTCGCTGATCCAGCGGTGCGAGACGGCATGCGCCTCGCCGACCAGGCGCGCCAGGCCGCGTGTGAGCTCGTCCTTGTCGAGCGGCTCGACCATGTGGAAATCCAGCCGCGCATAGTCCGCGGTGATCGAGCAGCCGTCCACCGGATACGGAATCAGCGCGCACAACAGGTGCGTCGCGGTGTGAAAGCGCATGTGCCGATGGCGACGCGCCCAGTCGATCTGCGCCGTCACCGCCACCCCGGCATGCAGCCCCGACAGGTCGGCGCCTGATGACGGCACGTGCACGATCTCGCCGGGCTCGGCACCCTTCTTCGTGTCGGCGATCGGCACCGTGCGGCCATCGGCCAGCGTCAGCAGGCCGCTGTCGCCTGCCTGTCCGCCGCCGTGCGGGTAGAACACGGTACGGTCGAGCCGGATGCCGCGCTCGTCGATGGCCGTGACCCGTGCCTCGCAGGATGCCAGACGCGGGTCTTCGCGGAACAGCTCTTCGGTCATGACTCGCCCTCGCCTGCGGCCCATGAATCCAGCGTGACCGTGCCACGCGGCGTCTGCAGCGTGGCACGCAGCGCCGGCCCGTCGTCGCGCTCGGTCTCCACGCCAGCCAGCCGCAGCACCTCGCGCGCCCGAGGCGGGATGCCGCGCAGCGAGAACCCGCTCAGCGTCGCCGGCGATGCCGGCATGTGGTCGCAGGGGTGCGGCCCCAGCCATTCGATGAGGGTCGGCAGCGCGCCGTCGCACGCGGTCGCGCCGTCGTCGCGCACCGTGATGCGCCAGCTCAGCCGGCCATGCGCGGTGTCGCGCTGTGCGGCGATCAAGGTGCCCGGGTCGAGCCGGCAGTTGATCAGGCCCCAGCGCAGCATCTCGGCGTTCGTCGTGCGGGCCACGGCGTGCACGAACCGGGGCTTCAAGCGCGCGGCCTCGCGCAACGCGGGCTGGTCCATGCCGAACCAGCGTGGCCGCGGCGGCGCCGCGGCGGCCGGGTCGATGGCGATGATTTCCAGATAGCAGCGCTCGAATGCCGCGCCGCCGATCGACAGCAGGCGATTGTGCGTGCCCATCAACGGATGTGCGCCGCCGCCCGACGGCGCGACGCCGAGTGTCGCCTCGCACCACGCGGCACCCTGCCCCAGCGAGTCGGCGACGACGACGAGGTGGTCGATGTGCGCGTTCACAGTGTGACTGTACCGGCCACCACCGCGCAGACGTCGCCGCCGATCCAGGTGTCGTCGCCGATGCGCTGCACGAACACGCGGCCAGCGCGGCCGAGCGCCGTGCCCTGGCTGGCGAGGTACGACGGTGGCGCCAGGCCCGCGCCGATCAGCCACAGCGCAAGTCCGGCGTTCAGGCTGCCCGTCACCGGGTCTTCCGGCACCGACAGCGCCGGCACGAACGCGCGCACCTCGAACTGGCACTCGCTGCCGGTGGGATGGGCGCCGACGACGCCGACCTTCAGATCGCCCATCGCGGCGAAGTCGGGCTGGACGGCCAGCACCGCGGCGGCATCGGCCAGCAGCACGCCGATCCAACCCGGCCCGTTGTCGACCCATTGCAGCGCGCGCAGCGCCGAATCGGGCAAGCGCAGGCTGCGCGCCACCTGGGCGCGGATCGTCGCCGCCACGGCGCCGCTGCGGCGCAGCGGCGGCGCCGCGAAGGCCAGCCGCGCGCCGTCGCGCCGGATGCGCACCAGGCCGACGCCGCATTGCTGCACCACCTGGCCTAGCTGCTTCGCGCGGCCACCCGCCGCGAGCCACGCGTGGCAGCTGCCGAGCGTGGGGTGCCCCGCAAACGGCAGCTCGCCGCCGGGGGTGAAGATGCGCACATGGTAGTCGGCCGCGAGGTCGGTCGGCGGCAGCAGAAAGGTCGTCTCCGACAGGTTGGTCCAGCGTGCGAACGCGGCCATCTGCGCGTCGCTCAGGCCACCGGCATCGTGCACCACCGCCAGCGGGTTGCCGCGCAGCGGCTGGTTCGTGAACACGTCGAGTTGCGAGAAGCGGCGTTGCATCGGTTCATTCCTGCAGCAGGATGCGCGCGTAGACATCACGGTCGACATTGCCGCCACTGCACACCACCGCCACGCGCTGGCCCTGCAGCCGCTCGCGCTCCTGGCTGGCGGCGGCCAGCGCGGCCGCGCCGGCGCCTTCGGCCACCTGGTGGGTGCATTCGTAGATCACGCGCATCGCGCGCGCGAGTTCGTCGTCGCTGACCGACACCACCCGCGCCAGGCCCTGCTTCAGCGCCGAGAGCGCCTGCGGCTCGGGCACCCGACACGCCATGCCGTCGCCCAGCCACGTGGTGACCTCGTGCGGCACCGCATGTCCGGCCGCCAGCGACAAGGCGTAGGTCGGCGCCCCCTCGGAGACCACGCCGACGATCTGCGTCGACAAGCCGAGTGCGTCGCGCGCCGCGATCAGGCCGCAGGCGCCCGAGCCCAGGCCGATCGGCACATACACCGTGTCCAGCGCCGTCACGGCGTCGAACAGCTCGAGCGCGTAGCTCGCGACGCCGGCGACGAGGTCGCGGTGGAACGACGGCACCATGTGCCAGCCGCGCTCGGCAGCGAACCCTTGCGCCTGCTCGCGCGATGCCTGGAAGTCGCTGCCGGCCTCGACCAGCTCGGCGCCCAGCGCGCGCATGGCCGCGTTCTTCTCGCGGCTGTTGCCGTGCGGCACGAAGATCGTGACCGGCAGCGCATGCTGTCGCGCGGCGTAGGCGATGGACTGGCCGTGGTTGCCGCGGGTGGCGCTGACCAGCCCGCGCGGCCGCGGCCCGTCGGCCAGCAGCCGCTCGACATAGACGATGCCGCCGCGGATCTTGAAGGCGCCCACCGGCGTGTGGTTCTCGTGCTTGACCCACAGTTGCGCACCGGCCCGGCCCTGCAGCAGCGGCCAGTCGTATTGCGGTGTCGGCGGCAGGTGCGCGTGCACCAGCGACGCGGCCGCGCGCAGTTCGTCGAGCGTGAGCATCATCGTCCCGGCCCCGGATCGCGCCGCCGCGATCACGGCGCCACCTGGGCCTGCTGCTCGAGTTCCTCGTGCACCACGCGGCCCAGCGCGGCGATGCCGTCGGCAATGTCCTCGGGGGTCAAGGTCACGAAGCTCAGGCGCAGGGTTCGCGGGTCGCACGCATGGGCATAGAACGGCGCGCCCGGCACGTAGGCCATGCCGGCCTCGACCGCTCGCGGCAGCAGTGCCAGCGCGTCGAGGCCTTCGGGCAGGCGCAGCCAGAAGAACATGCCGCCCCGGGGCGCGTGCCAGGTCGCGCCCGCGGGCATGTGGTGGCGCAACGCCCGCGCCATCGCATCGCGCTGCGTGCGGTAGCGTGCTCGGATCGTCGGCACGTGGGTGTCGAGGAAGCCATCGCGAACGACCTCGTAGACCACGCGCTGGTTGAAGCCCGGCGTGTGCAGGTCGCTGGCCTGCTTGGCCTGCAGCAGCTTCGGGTACAACGCGCGCGGCGCGACCAGATAGCCCAACCGGAAGCCGGGGGCCAGCACCTTCGAAAAGGAACCGAGGTACAGGCAGCCCTCGGGCCAGAGCGAGGACAGCGACGCGGGCGGTGGCTCGTCGAACCACAGGTCGCCATATGGGTTGTCCTCGACGATCGGCACGCCCGCCGACTGAGCGGCGCGCACGATGCTCGCGCGCCGCTCGGCCGGCACCACGCGGCCGGTCGGGTTCTGGAAATTCGGCAGCAGGTAGGCGAAACGCGTGCCCGGCGCGTCGTGGCGCAGCGCCTCGAATGCCGCCGGCAGCGGGCCATCGTCGTCGCCGGCCAGTGCGACGAAGTTCGGCTCGAACGGATTGAAGGCCATCAGCGCACCGAGGTAGGTGGGCGACTCCACCGCCACCGGCGCCCCGGCATCGATCAGCACCTTGCCAGCCAGATCGAGCCCTTGCTGCGACCCGGTGGTGATCAGCACCTGATCGGCACCGACCGCGAGGCCCTGCCTGCCGAGGTGCGTGGCCACCCATTCACGCAACGGCGTGAAGCCTTCGCTGGCCGCATATTGCAGCGCCTCGCGCGGCGCCTCGCGCAGCACCTTGTCGCAGGCGGCGCGGATCGGTTCGACCGGAAAGGTGTCGGGCGACGGCAGCCCGCCGGCCATCGACAGCACGCCGGACTTTTCGGTCAGCTTGAGGATCTCGCGGATCATCGAAGGGTTCATGCGCGCGGCGCGCCGCGCCTGGGTCCATGCCGTCATGATGGGCTTCCTTGTTTCGGCGTCGTGCGCGCCAGCCGGCGCGACACGAAGACCACGATCATCACCGCCAGCAGGAACAGCAGCGTCGTCCCGTCGAGCGATTCGCCGAGGATCGGCACCGCGGCCAGCACCGACAGGAACGGCTGCAGCAGCTGCACCTGGCTCACCCGCACCGTACCACCGAGCGCCAGTCCGCGGTACCAGGCGAAGAAGCCGAGCCACATCGAAAACAGGGCCACGTACCCGAAGCCCAGCCACGACGTGGTGCGAACCGGCCCGTCGGGCCAGGCCGCCCAGGCGACCGGCAGCGTGACTGGCAGCGCGAGCACCAGCACCCACGACACCACCTGCTCCGGCGCCATCGTGGCCGACAGGCGCGCCCCGCACACGTAGCCGTGCGCGCCGAGCACCAGCGCCACCAGCAGCAGCGCATCGCCGATCTGCAGCGAGGCGCCGCCGCGCCACCAGGCGAAGGCGATCACCAGCAGCGTGCCCAGCATGGCGCACAGCCAGAACGAGGGGCGCTGCGGCTGGCGCAGCATCCAGGCCGCCATCACCGCCGTCACCAGCGGCAGGATGCCGGTCACCACCGACGCATGCACCGCATCGACATGCAGCACCGCCCAGCCCATAAAGAGCGGAAAGCCGAACACGATGCCCACCGCCGTGAGCGCCACTTGGCGCCACTGCGACGCGCTTGGCCAGGGTGCGCGACAAGCCATCAGGTAGGCCGCGGCCAACAGACCGGCCAGCGCGGCCCGGCCGACGGCGACGAACACGGCGGACAGCTGCGGCGCCTGGGCGCTGCCACTGGCCAGACGCGTCATCGGGATCGTCAGCGCGAACACCGCCACGCCGATCAGCCCGAAGACCAGGCCACGGCGCAGGTCGTCGCCGACCCGGTCGCGGCGCGGTACGGCCTCGAGGCGGGCGGCGGTGGATGGCGCGGGCATGGTTCAGTCTAGACCCAATGGCAATACAGATTCAGTACACTTGCCAGCACAGATCGATCATCTGTATCGCCCGAGCAAGCCACACAGCGATGCACGCCCCCACCATCCCGCCCGTCACGTCGGGGCCGCCCGGCCCCGGCGGCACCCTGGGCGAACAGCTGGCGCTGCACTATGCGCAGCGCATCGGCCAGCGGGCCCTGCAGCCCGGCGCGCGCTTGCCATCGGTGCGCGAATGCGCGCGGGCCCATGGCGTGAGCCCGAGCACGGTGGTGGCGGCGTACGACCGACTGCAGGCGCAGGGGCTGGTCGAGGCGCGGCGTCAGCGCGGTTTCTACGTCCGCCCTTCGGCGGTGGCACCGGCGACGGCGCCGCGCAGCGAGCCACCACTGGCACTGCCCGCCCCACTGGATGCGGCCGCGCTGATCCGCGGCATGTTCCGCACCCGGGCCTCGCTGCCCGGACCGGGCCAGGGCACCCTGCCCGAGACCTGGCTCGACGCGCCATTGCTGCAACGAGCGCTGCGCCGCGCGATGACCGATGTGAACGACGCGCTGCGGTATGGCGAGCCGGCCGGCGATTCGTCGCTGCGCGCCGCGCTGGCGCGGCGGCTGACCCACGAACTCGGCATCGCCTGCGGCCCCGAGCAGCTGGTCACTTCGGTGGGCGCCACGCACGCGCTGGACATCGTCGCGCGCACGCTGCTGTCGCCCGGCGACGCAGTGCTGGTCGACGAACCCGGCTGGGTGGTCGAGCACGCCCGGCTCACGCGCCTGGGCATGCGGCTGCTGCCCGTGCCGCGCGGCCCGCTCGGGCCCGACGTGGCGTTGATGCGCAAGATGGTCGCGGAGCACCGGCCGCGCCTGTACGTCACGGTGTCGGTGCTGCACAACCCCACGGGTGCATCGCTGTCGCTGGCCGCGGCGCACCAGGTATTGCAGCTGGCCGAGGCCGCGGACCTGATCATCGTCGAGGACGACACCTACGCCTGGCTGGCACCGGCGCATGCGCCGCGGCTGGCCGCGCTCGACGGCCTGCAACGCACGGTGTACGTGACCGGCTTTTCCAAGATCCTGGCGCCGAACTGGCGGGTGGGTGCGCTGGCGGCGCCGCGCGCGCTGGTCGACCGCTTCATCGACACCAAGCTGCTGTGTTCGCTGACCACCCCCGCCATCCTCGAGCGTGCGGTGGCCTGGTGCCTCGAGCAGGGGCTGCTGCGCCGCCATGCCGAACGCGTGACCGGCCGCCTGGCCGCCTCGCGCACCCGAGTGGTCCGGCTGGCGCAGGACGCCGGCTGCCGCTTCGTGGCCGAACCACAAGGTCTGTTCGGCTGGCTCGACACCGGAGTCGACACCGAGGCGCTGGCCGAGCGCCTGGCCGCCGAGGGCTGGCTGATCGCACCGGGGCGTCTGTTCTTCGCCGAGCCGCGCCCGGGAACGCTGATGCGGGTGAACTTCGCCAGCGCACAGGACGCGCGCTTCTGGCGCGCCTTCGAACGCGTCAGAGACGATCTGCGCGGATTGCGCAATTCCCGAGACGACGGTTACAAAGGGTCTTCGGGCTAGTAACATTCGGATTCACATCCCCATGTTCCAGTCCACCCTGCCTTTTGGCGAGCCCGATCTGATGCGGGTCAGCGCCTTCCAGCGTTACCTCGACGACCTGGTTCGCGTCGGCAGCGTCGATTCCGGCTCGACGCGGCTGTCGTCGCTCAGCCCGTCGCTGCTGCAGGACCTGGAGCGCTTCGAACGCCACGGCAAGCAAAGCGAAGTGCTCGACGTGCTGGCCGCCTGCCTGCGCCATGCACGGCCGCTGACGGTCAACCTCCAGTGGGCCGACCGCGTGGTGCCGCTGACGCTGTTCCCGTCGGAACGCCTGGTGCACTGTGCCGTGCCGATGCCGCAGTTCCTGGCCAGCCGCCTGAGCGAACTGCAGGTGCTGCAGGTCGAACCCGCGCTGTTGCGCACGCCCGGGCATCGCGAGCGCGCACTGGTCGGCGAGCTGGAGCACTATTCGCCGCTGTCGCCGCTGATGTGGGAGATGGCATTGCGCGGCGCGCGCGATCTGCTGTTGCCCGAGATCGCCGGCACCGCCGCCTATCGCGTCGCGCCGGGCGTGAACCTGCGCGGACTGGACATGCCGAGCATCCTGACGGTGGCGATCGAACGCCTGCGCCGGCGCACCTGCAATCTGCGCGAGATGGCCGAATGGCCGGGCCTGGACCGCGAGCGCGCGATGCGCCTGTTGAATGCGCTGTACCTGCAAGGCGGCCTGATCGTCAGCCGCACGCACCCTGCGGCGTCGTCGTCCGACGGCTGGCTGCGCAGCCGCTGGTGAGGCGCGGGCGCGTCAGGCCGTGTCGGCAGGCAACGCCGGCCTGGTCGGTTTGAGCATCACCAGCGACAGCGCACCGACGCAGCACGCCATCGCCAGCCACTGCACCGGACCGAGCGGCTCGCCGTGCATCAGCGCGCCGGAGATCATCGCCACCACCGGCACCAGGATCGACGACAGGCCGGCCACGTTGGCCGGCAGCAGCCCGACGATCGAGAACCAGCACAGGTTGCCGATGCACATCGGCACCAGCGCGATGTAGCCGATCACCAGGATCGACGACCACGACGGCATGAACCACGCGCCGTCGCCGAACACGAGTGCGCCGATCGTCGTCGGCAACGCGGTGATCAGCAGCTGCCAGCCGGTCAGCACCGTCGCCGGCACTTCGACCCGTCCGCGTTGCAGGATCAGCGTGCCGATGGCCCAGCCCAGGCCGGCCAGCAGTCCGAGCAGCAGTCCGAGCGGCGCCTGCGCGTAGGCGCCGAAGCTGCGCGACATCAGCAGCGCCACGCTGGCGCCGCCGAGCGCGATGGCCATCAGCAAGCGCCCGCTCAGCCGTTCGCCGAGCACGGCCCAGGAGATCAGCGCCGACCACAGCGGCATCGTGAAGCCCAGCACCGCCGACTGCCCCGACGGGATCAACAGCGCCGAGTAGGTGCTGGCGATGTTCCAGATCACGAGGTAGAAGAAGGTCGCGGTGGCGATCGTGCGCCAGTGGCGGCGCGGAATCACCAGCGACTGGCCGCGCAGGCGCGCCACCGCCAGCAGCGTCGCCCCGGCGACGAACACTGCGACGGCGCGAAAGGTCCACACCGACACCTCGCGCGTGGCCAGCGGAAACAGCGGCCAGTTGGTGCCCCACAGCAACGTCAGGATCGCCAGCAGCACCAGGGCGCGCGCCGGGATGGCGTGCGTCATGCGCCGCTCCGCGCGCCGAGCGCCTCCCAGCGCGTCAGCGCCTGGGTCAGCTCGTCATCGATCTGGTCGTAGCGTGCCTGCAACTCACCGACGCGCTGCGGCTCGTCGGTGTACAGCTCGGTGCTGGCCAGCCGCTCGCCGAGCGTCTTCTGCTCCGCCTCGAGCGCGGCGATGTGGTCGGGCAGGCCGTCGAGCTCGCGCTGCTCCTTGTAGCTGAGCTTGGCGCGAGCGCGTGCCGGCGCCCGCGCAGGTGTCGAAACGGCCGCCGGTTTCGGCGGCTGCGATGCCGCGGTCGACCTTGACCGGGCGCGCTGCACGCGCCAGTCGTCGTAGCCGCCCGGGTATTCGCGCCACAGGCCGGGGCTGCCATCGTCGCCCTCCCAGGCCAGCGTGCTGGTGACCACCGCATCGAGAAAGCGGCGGTCGTGGCTGACCAGGAACACGGTGCCGTCGTAGCGCTGCAGCAGCTCCTCCAGCAGCTCCAGCGTCTCGATGTCGAGGTCGTTGGTCGGCTCGTCGAGCACCAGCACGTTGGCCGGCAGCGCGAACAGCCGCGCCAGCAGCAGCCGATTGCGCTCACCGCCCGACAGGCTCCCCACCAGCGCCTGCGCGCGCTGCGGCGCGAACAGGAAGTCGCCGAGGTAGCTCATCACATGGCGGCGCGAGCGGCCGATCTCGACCCATTCGCTGCCCGGGCTGATCGTGTCGGCCAGCGTCGCCTGCAGATTGAGCGCGCTGCGCATCTGGTCGAAGTAGGCGACGCTCAGATGCGTGCCGCGGCGCACGCGGCCGCTGTCGGGCTGCAACTCGCCGAGGATCAACTTGAGCAAGGTGGTCTTGCCCACGCCGTTGGGCCCGATCAGGCCGACCTTGTCGCCGCGCATGAAGGTGCCGCTGAAGCGTTCGACCAGCAGCTTGCCGCCCAGGCTGATCGACACGTCCTCGAGTTCGGCCACCAGGCGCCCCGAGGCGCGGCCCGCACTCAGCTCGAGCCGCACGCCGGCCAGGCTGTCGCGCCGCGCCGCGCGCTGGGCTCGCAACCGTTCGAGCCGTGCGACCCGTCCGACGCTGCGCGTGCGGCGCGCCTCGACACCCTGGCGCACCCACACCTCTTCGGCCGCCAGCAGCTTGTCGGCGCGTGCCTGCGCCAGCGCCTCGGCCTCGAGTTCGCGCTGTTTGGTGGCCTCGTAGGTCGAGAAGCGGCCCGGATAGGAGCGCAGCGTGGCGCGGTCGAGCTCGACGATGCGCGTGGCCACTGCGTCGATGAAGGCACGATCGTGCGACACCACCACCAGTGCGCCGCGCCACGACGCGAGCAGCGTCTGCAGCCATTCGATCGCATCGATGTCCAGGTGGTTGGTGGGCTCGTCGAGCAGCAGCACGTCGGGCCGCTCGACCAGCGCACGTGCCAGCGCCACCCGCTTGGCGGTGCCGCCGGACAGTGCGGCCATTGCCGCGTCGCGCGGCAGCCGCAGGCGCTCGATCGACTCGCCGACGCGCTGCTCCCAGGTCCAGCCGTCCAGCGCATCGAGCCGCGCGTGCAACGCGTCGATGTCGTCGCTGGGCTGGTGCTGCTCGACGCGTTCGCGCAGCATGCGCGCCTCGTCGACGCCGGCGGCCACCGCCTCGAACACCGTGATCGTGCCGTCGAAACCAGGCTCCTGCGCGACGACCGCCCGGCGCAGGCCCTGCTGCAGACTGAGCAGCCCGGCGTCGGGCAGCTCCTGGCCTGCCAGCACGCGCAGCAAAGACGATTTGCCCGAACCGTTGCGGCCGATCAGCGCGACGCGCTCGCCCTCGTCGAGCGAGAAGGTCACGTCGTGCAGCAGCGGCACGTGGCCGTAGGCCAGGTGCGCCCCGGTCAGGTGGATCAGCGCCACCGCGTCAGGTCACCCGCGCGCGCCGGCGCGCGCCGCCAGCGCGCGCTCGAGCGCGTCGATGAACACGCGCGCGACGTCGAAGCCGGTCTGGTCGGTGATCTCGCGAAAACAGGTCGGGCTGGTGACGTTGATCTCGGTGAGTTTGTCGCCGATGATGTCCAGCCCGATCAGCAGCAGCCCGCGCGACACCAGCGTGGCGCCGAGCGACGCGGCGATCTCGTGGTCGCGCGCCGACAGCGGTCGCGCCACGCCCTTGCCGCCGGCGGCCAGGTTGCCGCGGATCTCGCTGCCCTGCGGAATGCGAGCCAGGCAATACGGCACGGGCTCGCCACCGATCACCAGCACCCGCTTGTCGCCCTGCGCGATTTCGCTCAGGTACTGCTGCACCATCACGGTGGTCGTGCCGTGATGATTGAGCGTCTCGACGATCGAGCCCAGGTTCAGACCATCGGCGGCGACACGGAAGATGCCCATGCCGCCCATGCCGTCGAGCGGCTTCAGGATGATGTCGCCATGCTCGGCATGAAAGGCCCGCACCGCCTCGGGGTGGCGGGTGACCAGCGTCGGCGCGATGAATTGCGGAAACTCCAGGATCGCGAGTTTCTCCGGATGGTCGCGCAGCGACGCTGGCTTGTTGAACACCTGCGCACCCTCGCGTTCGGCCTGCTGCAGCAGGTGGGTGGCGTAGAAGTACTCGCTGTCGAACGGCGGGTCCTTGCGCATCAACACTGCGTGCACATCGGCCAGCGCGAGTTCGGCGCGGGTGAGTTCATTGAACCAGGCGTGTTCGTCGCCGGTCAGCGTGATCGCCCGGGCGCCGCGCGCCACCACACGCGCGCCGCGCCGCCACACCAGATCGGCGCTCTCGCAGGCCCACAGCTCGTGGCCGCGCCGCGCCGCCTCACGCATCATCGTGAAGGTGGTGTCCTTGTAGGTCTTGAACGACTCCAGCGGGTCGGCAACGAACAACAGCTTCATGGCAGGGCGGCTCAGCGAATTGGCCGCCAGTGTTGCACAGCCATCGCCAGCACGCCGGCAACCACGCCCCAGAAGGCCGAGGCGATGCCGCCGAAACTCAGGCCCGACAGCGTGACGATGAAGGTCACCATCGCGGCGTCGCGCTGCGATTCGACCTTCATCGCCTGGCTCAACCCGGCGCCGATGGTCGACAGCAGCGCGAGCCCGGCCACGGCGAGCACCAGCTCGCGCGGAAACACCGCCAGCAGAGCGACGACCGCACCGGCGGCCAGGCCCAGGCCGATGTAGAACACGCCCGCCACGATGGCCGCGACATAGCGCCTTGCCGGGTCGTCATGCGCCTCGCGCCCCATGCAGATCGCGGCGGTGATCGCCGCCAGGTTGAAGGCATAACCACCAGCGGGCGCCAGCAGCAGCGACGCGAATCCGGTGACTGCGACGGGCGGTGACACCGGTGTCGTGTAGCCGCTGGCACGCTGGGCGGCCACACCGGGCAGGTTCTGCGACGCCATCGTCACCACGAACAGCGGCAGGCCCAGGCCCAGGGTGGCCGAAAGGCTGAACACCGGCGCCGTCCACAACGGTGTCGCCCAGTCCCACACCACGCCATGCCAGTGCAGATTGCCGAGCGCCATGGCCCACGCAATGCCGGCTGCCAGCACGCCGGGCACCGCATAACGCGGCCAGCAGCGGCGGCCGAGCACGTAGGCCAACGCCATCGCGCCCACCAGCGCCGGCGCGTCGCGGGTGGCCAGCGCCGCGTCGAGCGCGAAGCGCGCCAGCACGCCGGCCAGCAGCGCGGCGGACAGCGTCAGCGGGATGCGGTCCATCACGCGCTCGAACGCGCGCGTCGCGCCGGCGAGCAGCAACAGGGCGGCGCACACGACGAACGCACCGACGGCCTCGGGCAGGCCAACGCCGCTGCTGGCCGCGATCAGCGCCGCGCCGGGCGTGGACCAGGCGGTGAGCACCGGCTGGCGATAGAACCACGACAAGGCGATGCTGGTGACGCCCATGCCCAGGCCCAACGCCCAGAGCCACGACACGGTGTGCGCCGGCGACGCACCCACCGCCTGCGACGCCTGGAAGACGATCGCCACCGAGCTGGTGTAGCCCACCAGCACCGCGACGAAGCCGGCGACGACGGCACTGAGGGAAAAGTCACGGTACAGCGAACGCATCACGGCAGGATAGCCGGCTGCTCAAGATAGGCTCGGTTTGGTCGACAACTTCGTGCAGGAGGCTGCCGCGCATGTGCCGATTCATCGCCTATCGAGGTGATCCGATCTTCCTTGAAGAGCTGGTGGCCAAGCCGCGCCATTCGCTGCTGCGCCAGTCGTTGCGCGCCGAGCAGGCACGCACGGTCACCAACGGCGACGGTTTCGGCATCGGCTGGTACGGCGAACGCGCCGAGCCGGCGGTGTACCGCGAGGTGATGCCGGCGTGGTCGGACGACAACCTGCTGGCGCTGGCCGCCACCGTGCGTTCGGGGCTGTTCTTCGCGCACGTGCGTGCGGCCACCGGCGGTGGCATCTCGCGGCAGAACTGCCACCCCTTCCGGCACGGCCGGTGGCTGTTCATGCACAACGGCCAGATCGGCGGCTACCCCCGCGTGCGCCGCGCGCTCGAGGCACAGTTGCCCGACACGCTGTACGCGGCGCGCAAAGGTGCCACCGATTCGGAGCTGATGTTCCTGCTGGCGCTGGCGCGCATCGAGGCCGGCGAGTCGCCGCCCGACGCCGTGCGCCGCGTATTCGATCTCACGACGGCGCTGATGCACCAACACGGGATCCACGAGCCACTGCGGTTCGCGGCGGCGCTGGCCGACGGCGAGCAGATCTACGCCTTTCGCCTGAGCAGCGACGACACGCCGCCGACGTTGTACCGGCGGCGCGGACCGCGCAGTTCGCTGGTGGCCTCCGAGCCGCTGGACGACGACGATGCGTCGGCCTGGCAGCCGCTGGCGGTCGGCGAGGTCGTCCACCTGCGCGCGGCGCACTGACGCCGCGGCTCAGATCTCGACCTTGCCGCCGAGTTCGACGATCCGGTTCGACGGCAGGTTCAGGAAGTCGGCCGCCGCCGCGGCGTTGCGGTGCATGCCGGCGAACAGCTTCTCGCGCCACAGCGACATGCCCTTTCCGAGCGAAGGCATCACGATGTCGCGGCTGAGGAAGTAGCTGGTGTCCATCTCGGGCAACGGGATGCCGCGGCCCTGCAGGAGCTTGAGCGCCTCGGGCACGTCGGGATCGTTCTTGAAGCCGAAGTTCAGCGTCACCTGCCAGCAGTCGTGCCCCAGCGGCTCCAGCGTCAGGCGCCTGTCGAAGCCGACCCACGGCACCTCGTGATGCCGCACGTTGACGAACAGGTTGTACGCGTGCAGCACCTTGTTGTGCTTCAGGTTGTGCATCAGCGCGTTCGGCGTCAGCCCCGGATCGGCGACCAGGAACACCGCGGTGCCCTCCACCCGCGTCGGCGGACTGACGAACACCGCTTCGAGAAAACCCTTGAGGTCGATCGCGTCGTCGCGCAGCCGGTCGCTCACCAGCTTGCGACCCTGCTTCCACGTGAGCATCAGCATGAACATGCCGCTGCCGATCAGCAGCGGGAACCAGCCGCCGGACATGATCTTGAGCATGTTGGACAGGAAGAACGCGACGTCGACGACGAAGAAGAACCCGGTGGCCGCGATGCACAGCAGCAACGGGTACTTCCAGCCGTAGCGGATGACGAAGAAGGTCATCACGGTGGTGATGGTCATGTCCAGCGTCACCGCGATGCCGTAGGCAGTGGCCAGGTTCGACGACGTCCGGAACAGCATCACCGCCAGCACGATGAACGCGTACAGGCTCCAGTTGATGAACGGCACGTAGATCTGACCGGTGTCGCGCACCGAGGTGTGCTGGATGTTCATGCGCGGCAGCAGGCCGAGCTGGATCGCCTGCTTGGTGACCGAGAAGGCGGCCGTGATCAGCGCCTGCGAGGCGATCACCGTGGCGGCCGTGGCCAGCACGACCAGCGGCAGTTGCGCCCAGCCGGGAGCCATCAGGTAGAACGGATTCTCGACCGCCTGCGGGTTGTCGAGCAGCATCGCGCCCTGGCCGAAGTAGTTGATCACCAGCGCCGGCATCACCAGGCCGTACCAGGCGATGCGGATCGGCAGCTTGCCGAAGTGGCCGAGATCGGCGTACAGCGCCTCGCCGCCGGTGACCACCAGCACCACCGCGCCCAGCGCGATGAAGGCGATCTGCGGCTGCGTCCGGAAGAAGTCGATCGCATACGCCGGGTTCAGCGCGACCAGCACCTCGGGCTGCTCCACGATGTGCGGCAGGCCGAGCGCGATCAGCACGATGAACCAGATCAGCGTGATCGGGCCGAAGGTCTTGCCGATGCCGCCGGTGCCGTAGCGCTGCGCCGCGAACAGCAGCGTCAGCACGATGAGCGTCAGCGGAATCACCCACGCATCGAGCGCCGGCGCGGCCACGCGCAGGCCCTCCACGGCCGACAGCACCGAGATCGCCGGCGTGATGACGCCGTCGCCATAGAAGATCGCGGTGCCGAACAGGCCCACCACCATCAGCTTGCGCCGCAGCGAAGGTCGGTCCTTCACGGCCGTCGTGGCCAGCGCCAGCATCGCGATCAGGCCGCCCTCGCCGTTGTTGTCGGCGCGCAGGATCAGCAGCACGTACTTCAACGAGACGATCACGGTGATCGTCCAGAAGATCAGCGACAGCACGCCCAGCATGTTGGCGTGCGTGAGCGCCACATGGCCGGCGTGGAACACCTCCTTCAGCGCGTACAGCGGGCTCGTGCCGATGTCGCCGTACACGACACCCAGCGCACCGAGCGTCAGCGCGGCAACCGCGCCGGGGGTGTGGGAGGCCTTGCTCACAGGAGATGACCCGTTTCGTGCGCGGGCCTTCGTGCCGAAGCGGCTATTGTGCGCCTGTGAACCGGCTGCATGGCCCAGCGAGTCGGCCGGGCTACTCGTAGACTTCGGCGTCGGGGTCGGTGGCCTCGAGTTCGTAGCTGGCCGCCAGCATCGCCAGGCGCCCGATCACGCCGTACATGTAGAAGCGGTTGGGCGCGCTGACGCCGGGCTTCTCGCCCAGTTTGGGCAGGTGATGGCTCTCGGCGAAGGCCAGCGGCACGAAGCTCGAGCCCGGCGCGTTGAGGTTCTCGTCGATGCCGCGCTCGGCATGCACGCGGTAGAAGCCGCCGACCACGTAGCGGTCGATCATGTAGACCACCGGCTCGGCCACCGCGTCGTTGATCCGCTCGTAGGTCGGCACGCCTTCCTGGATGATCACTTCGCTGACCTGCTGGCCATCCTTCACGACGCTCATCTTGTTGCGCGTGCGGCGGTTGATCTCGTCGAGCTCCTTGGCGTCGCGCACGGTCATGATGCCCATGCCGTAGGTGCCGTTGTCGGCCTTGACGACGACGAAGGGCTTCTCGCTGATGCCGAACTCCTTGTACTTGCGCCGCAGCTTGGTCAGCAGCGCCTCGGTGTGGCCGCGCACGCAGTCGAGCCCCTCGCTGGCGTCGAAGTCGACCTTGCCGCAGTGCGCGGCCATCGGATTGATCAGCCATGGGTCCATGCCGAGCAACTTGGCGAACTTCTTGGACACCTCGTCGTAGCTGCGGAAGTGCCGGCTCTTGCGGCGCACGGCCCAGCCGGCGTGCAGCGGCGGCAGCAGATACTGCTCGTGCAGACCCTCGCAGCACCTTGGGGATGCCGGACGACAGGTCGTTGTTGAGCAGGATCGTGCACGGGTCGAAATCCTTCAGTCCCAGGCGCCCGCGGGTGCGCACCAGCGGCTCGAGCGTCAGTTCGCCGCCATCGGGCAGCGCCAGCTGGGTCGGCGCCTTGATCGCCTCGTCGAGTGTGCCCAGCCGCACGTTCAACCCGGCCTGGTGGAAGATGCGCATCAGGCGCTGCACGTTCGACAGATAGAACGTATTGCGGGTATGCCGCTCTCGGGATCAGCAGCAGGTTCTTGGCTTCGGGGCAGATCTTCTCGATCGCCGCCATCGCCGCCTGCACGGCCAGCGGCAGCATCTCGGGCGTCAGATTGTTGAAGCCAGCCGGGAAACAGGTTGGTGTCCACCGGCGCCAGCTTGAAGCCCGCATTGCGGATATCCACCGAGGTGTAGAACGGCGGCGTGTGCTCCATCCACTCGAGCCTGAACCAGCGCTCGATGGCCGGCATGGACTCGAGGATGCGCTGCTCGAGCTCGTTGATCGGGCCGTTCAGCGCGGTGATGAGGTGGGGGACCATGCGCCTTCAGTTGCGGGCGGAACGCTCGAATTCTAGGCGCCCCCCGTACCGAGCGGCGGCCGGCGTGCCCATAAAAAGGGGCTGCCCGCCGGCAGCCCCAAGCTCGCTGTAGATCCTTGATGACTACTTGCTGTAGGCCGTCTCGCCGTGCGAGCTGATGTCCAGGCCTTCGCGCTCTTCCTCTTCGGCGACGCGCAGACCGATCACCAGATCGACGATCTTGTACGAGGCCGCGGCCACCACGCCCGACCAGACGATGGTCAGCAGCACCGCCTTCAGCTGGATCCAGACCTGTGCGCCGATGCCGTTGGAGCCGACCGTGGCGGTGACCCAGTCGGTCACCAGGCCCGGGCCGCCGAGATCCTGGGTGTTGAACACGCCGGTCAGCAGCGCGCCGACGATGCCGCCGACGCCGTGCACGCCGAACACGTCGAGCGAGTCGTCGGCGCCGAGCAGGCGCTTCAGGCCGTTGACGCCCCACAGGCAGGCGAAGCCGGCGACGAAGCCGATGACGATCGCGCCCATCAGGCCGACGTTGCCCGCCGCCGGCGTGATCGCCACCAGGCCGGCCACCGCACCCGAGGCCGCACCCAGCATCGAGGCCTTGCCGCGCATCATGGCCTCACCCAGGCACCAGGCCAGCACGGCGGCCGAGGTGGCGGTGAAGGTGTTCATGAACGCCAGCACCGCCGAGTTGCCCGCTTCCAGCGCCGAGCCGGCATTGAAGCCGAACCAGCCGACCCACAGCATCGCGGCGCCGACCATCGTCAGCGGCAGGCTGTGCGGCGCCATGGCTTCCTTGCCGTAGCCGACGCGCTTGCCGATCATGAAGGCACCGACGATGCCGGCCACCGCGGCGTTGATGTGCACCACCGTGCCGCCGGCGAAGTCGAGCGCGCCCATCTGCCACAGGTAGCCGGCCTTGGCGTTCATCGGCATCGACCACTTCCTTGCCGGTGTAGGCATCCGGACCCATCCAGAACCACACCATGTGCGCGATCGGCGCATAGCTGAAGGTGAACCACAGCGCCATGAACAGCAGCACCGCGCTGAACTTGATGCGCTCGGCGAAGGCGCCGACGATCAGGCAGCAGGTGATGCCGGCGAAGGTGGCCTGGAAGGCGGCGAACAACAGCTCGGGGATGTAGACACCCTTGCTGAACGTGGCGCCCATCGCAAAGGTGCCGTCGGCCGGATCGAACAGCCCCTTCAGGAACAGCCGGTCCATGCCGCCGAAGAAGGCGTTGCCCTCCGAGAACGCCAGGCTGTAGCCGTACAAGGCCCACAGCACGACGATCAGCGAGAAGGTCACCATCACCTGCATCAGCACCGACAGCATGTTCTTGCTGCGCACCAGGCCGCCATAGAACAGCGCCAGGCCCGGCACCGTCATCATGATGACCAGCAGCGTGGCCACCAGCATCCAGGCCGTGTCGCCCTTGTTCGGCACCGGCGCCGACGCCGCGGCCGCCGGCGCGCTGGCGGCCGCCGGCGCGGATGCCGCGGCCGCGGCGGCGGGTGCCGACGCCTGCGCCGCCGGCGCCGAGGCCGCCGGGGCTCTGCGCGAGCGAGGTTCCCGCCGAAGCCCAGCAGCGCGAGGCCGAGGGCAAAGGAAGCGATGAGCTTTCTCATGTTGTGGTCTTCATGTCTGTTGTGTTGTGGGCTGGCCGGTCGGTCAGATCGCGTCCTTGCCGGTCTCGCCGGTGCGGATGCGAACCACCTGCTCGAGTGCGGCGACGAAGATCTTGCCGTCGCCGATCTTCCCGGTGCGGGCCGACGACTCGATGGCCTCGATGACGCGGTCGACGAGGCGCTCGTCGACCGCGGCCTCGATCTTCACCTTGGGCAGGAAATCCACCACGTACTCGGCGCCGCGGTACAGCTCCGTGTGGCCCTTCTGACGACCGAAGCCCTTGACCTCGGTCACCGTGACGCCCTGAACGCCGATGGCGCTCAACGCCTCACGCACTTCGTCGAGCTTGAACGGCTTGACGATCGCGGTCACCATCTTCATGAGACCCTCCTGGATCGATTGAGCGGCGACCCAGGCAGGGTCGCCGCGATTGCAGTTACATGGCCTTGGACAGCGTGACGATCACGCGACCCTTGTTGACGTCGCCGTAGACGTTCTTCTTGTTCGCGCCGACGAACGCGCCGGCCAGCGCCACGCCATTGCCCAGGTCGTAGGTCGCGCCGAGCTTGTAGTCGGTGTAGTTCGACGGCGCCGACATTCTTGGCGCCGCTGGAGAACTGCGTCGCGCCGACATGGCCGTTGAGCGTCAGGCCCTTGGCGATTTCGTAGTTGGCCGACAGGTCGAAGTAACCGGTGTTCTTGCCGTCGGTGATGCCGAAGTACTTGTCCGACACCGTCAGCGAGTATTTGGCGGTGAGGAACTCCCAGCCCAGCTGGCCATAGAGCTCGGTGGTGTTCGCCGCCGACCGCCGCGTGCCCGGGTAGTAGTAGGTCAGCACGCCGACGTCGTAGTCGAGCACCGAGACCTTGCCCTTGTAGCCACCGTAGAAGTCCATCTCGGTGCCATTGGCGAACGCCGATCGAGGAGTTCCAGTTGCCGACATAGAAGCTGCCGAGCGCGTAGTCGAATCCGCCCTGGATCGCCGGCACGGCGTCCTTGGTCGGATCGCTCTGGTCCTGGCCGCGGTACTTGTACTTGGTGGCGACGGCGACGTTGGCCGTCAGCCCATCGGCGAAGGCGGACGAGGTGAATGCGGCGGCGGTCGGCGAGCGCGATGCGGGCGAGCGTTGATGGACTTCATCGGTTTTGACTCCGTTGCGGGTTGATCGAGGAAAGCTGCACTGCTTCTGCAGCTTCCGTGCCATGCACACTCGAAGGCGTCCCCACCGGGATGCACGTGCGTCCTGGCGGCGCAGATGCACCGCGTTGGAGCACCAAGACGATGCGCAAGAACGAATCGGGCACTCGATTGGTGCCAGAAGTCCCCCTCGGTGCGGCGAACGGGCGCCATGAACGGCTGGAGCAAAATGCCAGCAGGGAGGAGAACTGGCGCGATGTCGTTGGCAGTGATCGCGAGCCGCGCGCTGGACGGGCTGGACGCGCCGGAGGTGCAGGTCGAGGTCCATCTGGCCAACGGCCTGCCGAGCTTCACGCTGGTCGGGCTGGCGGACACCGAAGTGAAGGAATCGCGCGAACGGGTGCGCGCGGCGCTGACCAACAGCGGCTTCGTGTTCCCGCACAACAAGCGCATCACCGTCAGCCTGGCGCCGGCCGACCTGCCCAAGGAGTCGGGTCGATTCGACCTGCCGATCGCGCTCGGCATCCTGGCCGCCGACGGGCAGCTGGACGCGCCCGCCTGGCGCAACACGAGTTCGCCGGCGAGTTGTCGCTGGCCGGCGAGCTGCGCCCGGTGCGCGGTGCACTGGCCCTGGCGCTGGCGATGCGCCGCCGCCATGCGCAGCGCACGCTCGTGCTGCCGGCCGTCAGCGCACAGCAGGCGGCGCTCGCCACCGGGCTCGATGTGCGCGAGGCGCAGCACCTGCTCGACGTGGTGCGCGCGATGCGCGACGAACCCGACGCGCCGACGCTGCCGCGCGCGCGCGCGACTGCAGCCGACGCATGCGGGACTCCACGCCGGACCTGCGCGACGTGAAGGGCCAGGCCGCCGCCAAGCGCGCGCTCGAGATCGCCGCCGCGGGCGGACACAGCCTGCTGATGGTGGGCCCGCCGGGCAGCGGCAAGTCGATGCTCGCGCAGCGCTTGCCGGGACTGCTGCCGCCGATGACCGAGGACGAGGCGCTGGCCAGCGCGGCGCTGTCGGGGCTGACGCCGCGCGGCTTCGATGCCGCGACCTGGCACCAGCGGCCCGTGCGCGCGCCGCACCACACGGCCAGCGCGGTCGCGCTGGTGGGCGGCGGTTCACCACCGCGGCCGGGCGAGATCTCGCTGGCGCACGCCGGCGTGCTGTTTCTCGACGAGCTGCCGGAGTTCGCGCGCTCGGCGCTCGAGAGCCTGCGCGAGCCGCTCGAGAACGGCCGCATCACCATCTCGCGCGCGGCGCGGCAGGCGCAGTTCCCGGCGCGGTTTCAGCTGGTGGCCGCGATGAACCCGTGCCCCTGCGGCTGGCTGGGCGCAGACGATGGCGCGGGGCACCGGTGCCGCTGCACGCCCGACCAGGTGGCGCGCTACCAGGGCCGCATCTCGGGCCCGCTGCTCGACCGCATCGACCTGCAGGTCGAGGTCGGCGCCGTCAAGCCCGGCGCCATGCTGGCCGCCGAGCCCGATGGCGAGAGCTCGGCGCGCCATCGCGGTGCGCGTCTCGCAGGCACGCGACGCGCCAGCTGACGCGACAGGGCCAGGTCAACGCCGACCTCGTGGGGCAGGGCATCGATCGCCATTGCGCGCTGGATGCCGCGGCCCGGCTCGTTCGCCGAGCAGGCCGCGCTGCGCCTGGGCTGGTCGGGGCGCAGCCTGCATCGCGTGCTGAAGGTGGCGCGCACGATCGCCGACCTCGACGACGACGCGCACATCAGCGTCGGCCACCTGGCCGAGGCGATGCAGCTTGCGCCGCGGGCTGCCGGGCGCGTGAGCTGCGCCGGCGGATCGTGGGACCCGGCCGTGGCGCCATCGGGCGGGCCCGGGTCGCCGGAATGACCTCAGAGCACCGGCGCCAGCGCCCGGCGCGCCGCGACCGCGTCGAGCCCGGTGGCGGCCGCCCACTGCGCGAGCTGATCCTGCCCGATACGGCCGACGTTGAAGTAGGTGGCCTGCGGGTGCGACAGGTAGAAGCCGCTCACGCTGGCCGCCGGCATCATGGCCAGGCTTTCGGTCAGCGTCATGCCGATCTCCTGCGCCTGCAGCACCTTGAACAGGTCGCGCTTGACCGTGTGGTCGGGACAGGCCGGGTATCCCGGCGCGGGCCGGATGCCGCGATAGCGCTCGGCGATCAGGTCCTCGTTGCTGAGCTGCTCGTCGGCGGCATAACCCCAGAACTCGGTGCGCACGCGCTGGTGCAGCCGCTCGGCGAAGGCCTCGGCCAGGCGGTCGGCCAGCGCCTTGAGCATGATGGCGCTGTAGTCGTCGTGGTCGGCCAGGAACAACGCCTCCTTGCGCTCGACGCCGACGCCGGCGGTGACGGCGAAGGCGCCGACATAGTCGTCGCGCACGCCGCGCGGCGCCACGAAGTCGGCCAGGCATCGGTTCGGGCGGCGCACGCCATCGACCACCGGCCGCTCGGTCTGCATGCGCAACGGCCGCCAGCGCAGCAGCACGTCGCTGCGCGACTCGTCGGCGTAGAGCTCGATGCAATCGTCGTCCACCGTGTTGGCCGGCCACAGGCCCGATCACGCCGTGCGCGCTGATCCAGCGCCCTTCGATCAGTCGCTGCAGCAATCGCTTGCCGTCGCTGAACACGCGCGTCGCCTCGGCGCCGACGACGTCGTCGCGCAGGATGTCGGGGAAGCGCCCGGCCAGGTCCCAGGTCTGGAAGAACGGGCCCCAGTCGATGCAGGCAGCGATCTCGGCCAGATCCTGGTTGCGAAACACGCGCCGGCCGATGAACTTGGGGCTCGGCGGCGTGTAGGTGCTCCAGTCGATCGGTGTCTTGTTGGCCCGCGCCGCCTCGAGCGTGACCAGCGCCACTGGCTTCTTGGCCGCGTGCAACGCGCGCACCCGCTCGTAGTCTGCCTCGAGATCGGCGATGTACTTCGCCGCGCGCTCGTCGGACAGCAGCTCCGAGCAAACACCCACCGAGCGCGACGCGTCCGGCACGTAGACCACCGGGCCGTCGTAGTGCGGCGCGATCTTCACCGCGGTGTGCACGCGACTCGTCGTCGCACCACCGATCAGCAGCGGAATCTTCTTGATCCGGAACCACTCGTCGCGCTGCATCTCGGCGGCGACGTGCTGCATCTCCTCGAGGCTCGGCGTGATCAGGCCCGACAGGCCGATCAGGTCGGCGCCCTCGACGCGTGCCTTGGCCAGGATGTCCTGGCACGGCACCATCACGCCCATGTTGATGACTTCGAAATTGTTGCACTGGAGCACGACGGTGACGATGTTCTTGCCGATGTCGTGCACGTCGCCCTTCACGGTGGCGATGACGATTCTTGCCCTTGGGCCTGGCCTCGCCGCCGGCATCGACCAGCAGGCGCCTTTCTTCCTCGATATACGGCAGCAGGTGGGCCACCGCCTGCTTCATCACGCGCGCGCTCTTCACCACCTGCGGCAGGAACATCTTGCCCGAGCCGAACAGGTCGCCCACGGTGTTCATGCCGGCCATCAGCGGGCCTTCGATCACGTGCAGCGGGCGCCCGCCGCCGGCGCGGATGGCCTGCCAGCACTCCTCGGTGTCGGCGACGATGAAGTCGGTGATGCCGTGCACCAGCGCGTGCGCCAGGCGCTCGCCCACCGTGCCGGCGCGCCAGGCGAGCTTGCTGGTCTCGTCCTTGGCGGCGCCCTTCACCGCGTCGGCCACCTCGAGCAGGCGCTCGGTGGCGTCGGGCGCGCCGATTGAGCACCACGTCCTCGACGCGCTCGCGCAGCGCCGGCTCGATGTCGTCGTAGACGCCGACCATGCCGGCGTTGACGATGCCCATGTCCATGCCGGCCTGGATCGCGTGGTACAGGAACACGGTGTGGATCGCCTCGCGCACCGGCTCGTTGCCGCGGAAGCTGAAGCTCACGTTGCTGACGCCGCCCGACACCTTGGCGCCGGGCAGGTGCTGCTTGACCCAGCGTGTGGCCTCGATGAAGTCGACCGCGTAGTTCGCATGCTCCTCGATGCCGGTGGCGATCGCGAAGATGTTCGGATCGAAGATGATGTCCTCGGGCGGAAAGCCGACCTCGTCGACGAGGATGCGATAGGCCGCGCGCGCAGATCTGCGTCTTGCGCTCGAAGCTGTCGGCCTGGCCCTGCTCGTCGAAGGCCATCACCACCGCGGCCGCGCCGTAGCGGCGCACCAGCGTGGCCTGGCGGCGGAACTCGGCCTCGCCTTCCTTCAGCGAGATCGAGTTGACGATGCCCTTGCCCTGGATGCACTTCAGGCCGGCCTCGATGACGCTCCACTTCGACGAGTCGATCATGATCGGCACGCGCGCGATCTCGGGCTCGCTGGCGATCAGGTTCAGGAAGCGCACCATCGCCGCCTGGCTGTCGAGCATCGCCTCGTCCATGTTGATGTCGATGATCTGGGCGCCGTTTTCGACCTGCTGGCGTGCCACCGACAGCGCATCCTCGAAACGGCCTTCGAGGACCATGCGCGCGAAGGCCTTCGAGCCGGTGACGTTGGTGCGCTCGCCGATATTGACGAACAGCGCGCCCGGCTCGAGCGTCACCGGCTCGAGACCGGACAGGCGCAGCGGCGCGACGGTGGTGGTGCTCGGCGTATCGGACATCTGCAGCGGTTGCCTGACTGGCCGCGTGCGCCGCCCCGCGGCTCACCCGCGGGGCCGCCCGAGCGGCCGGGGTGAGCGCCGTTGCACGACGCCGAGTGGTTCACCCGGCATCCGGCCCGAGCCTGGCAGCACCTGATGTGCCGTCGCAACGCTCCTCGGACCGAGCGCAAATTCTAGCTTGAGCGACACTACCCGATGGCCCTCAACCGGGTGGCTGGAGGGTGTTTCGCCAAGGATGTCCAATGCGACGTATGGTGCTGCGACTGAGTCTGGCTGGATTGGCCTTGCTGGTGGGCTGCGCGGCGCCGGCTCCGCCTTCCATCACCGGCGCGCTGCCGACGCCGTCGGGATCACCTGCGGCCGAGCCGCCGCGCCCGGGCCAGCCGCCGCCGACCGTGCTCGCGGCCGAGCTGCGTTGGATGCAGGCGCTGTTCGACGGCACGCCGGTTCGCGTGGCCAGCGAGAGCGACGGCGCCATGCGGGTCGACGTGCCGATGGCGTTTTCGTTCGACGACAAGTCGGCATCGCCAAAGCCGCCGTTGCGCGCGGTGCTGGACAAGCTGGCGGCCAGCATGAGCCGGCAGCCGAGCGCCAAGCTCCAGGTGGCGGCGCCTGGGCCGGCGACCCGTGCCGCGGCCATGCGCACTTACCTCGGTTCACGCGGCGTGATTGCGCTGCGCGTCGTGACGCAGCCAGCGCCGACCGGCGAGACGGTGACGATGCGCGTCGTGCCGGGGCCGGTGGCGATCGACAAGCTCGAGGATCGTGCGCTGCCGTCGCCGGCCGGCGCGTTCCCGGCGTCCCGGGCTGCGTCGCGCGCAGCGCCGTGAGCGCTACGCCGCCAACAGCTCGCCGAACAGCGGGTCGCGCCGGCTGCGCGGGCGATACGCCGACACGCGGCGCGCGATTTCGGCGATGTGCTGCGGCGTGGTGCCGCAGCAGCCGCCGGCGATGTTGAGGAAGCCGGCGCGCGCGAACTCCTCCAGCAAGCCGCCGGTGACGGCGGGCGTCTCGTCGAAACCCGTCTCGCTCATCGGGTTGGGCAGGCCGGCGTTCGGGTAGCAGCTGATCCAGGTGTCGGCCGCCACCTTCGCGAGCTCCTCCAGGTAGGGGCGCATCAGGGCCGCACCGAGCGCGCAGTTCAGTCCCACCGCGAGCGGCCGGGCATGGCGCACCGAGTGCCAGAAGGCCGGCACCGTCTGCCCCGACAGGATGCGGCCGGATGCGTCGGTCACGGTCCCTGAAATGATCACCGGCAGGCGTTCGCCGCTGGACTCCATCAACTCCTCGAGCGCAAAGATCGCGGCCTTCGCGTTCAGCGTGTCGAAGATCGTCTCCACCAGGAACAGATCCACCCCACCCTCCAGCAGACCCGAGGCCTGCTCGTGATAGGCGGCACGCAGTTCGTCGAAGCTGGTGTTGCGCGCGGCGGGGTCGTTCACGTCGGGACTGATGCTGGCCGTGCGCGGTGTCGGGCCCAGGGCGCCGGCCACGAAGCGCGGCCTGTCGGGCGTCGCGGCGGCGTCGGCGGCCTGCCGTGCAATGCGTGCGGCGGCCACGTTCATCTCGCGCGCCAGCGGAGCGAGGCCATAGTCCTCCTGCGCGACACGCGTCGCGCCGAAGGTGTTGGTCTCGATGATGTCGGCGCCGGCCGCCAGGTAGGCGTCGTGGATCTCGCGGATCACGTCGGGCCGGCTGAACTGCAGCAGCTCGTTGTTGCCCTTCAGGTCCCGGGGATGATCCCTGAAGCGTTCGCCGCGGTAGTCGGCCTCGGCGAGCTTGTAGCGCTGGATCTGCGTGCCCATCGCGCCATCGATGATGACGATGCGCTGCTGCAGGATGCCGGGCAGCTGAGCCGCGCGGGTGTAAGTCAAGGGGTTCATCTGGCCATTGTAGGAACGAGCCGCAAACGACCGTGCTACCGGACTGAACTGGAGAAATGGTCCTGGAACAGCGAATGGCGGAACTCGATGTCGTGCGCATCGTCGTCGTCCATCGCCCACAGCGTGAGCATCTTGGCCGGCATCGGCTTGGCGAACAGGTAGCCCTGCAACTCGTCGCAGCGCAGCCCGAGCAGGATGTCGCGTTGCTGTTCGGTCTCCACCCCCTCGGCCACCACCTTCAGGCCGAGCGCGTGCGCGAGCTTGATCACGGCGTCCACCACCGCCAGCGCGTCGGAGCTGTGCTCGATGTCGGCCACGAAACCGCGGTCGATCTTCAGCTGTCGCGCCGGCAACTTGCGCAGGTAGGCCAGGCTCGAGTAGCCGGTGCCGAAGTCGTCGATCGACAGCGACGCGCCGATGCGGGCGAGATGGCCGAACGAACGCATCGTAGCCTGCGTGTCCTCCATCGCCACCGATTCGGTGATCTCGAACGTCAGCAGGCTCGGGTCCACTCGGTGCACGTCGAGCGCGCGGCGGATGCGCGGCACCAGATCGTCCTGTCGCAGCTGGTGCATCGACAGGTTCACCGCGACGCGCATGCGCAGCCCCAGGTCGAGCCACTGGCGGATCTGGCGGCAGGCTTCCTCGATCACCCAGTTGCCGATGCTGCCGATCAGGCCGAAGCGCTCGGCCACCGGGATGAACACCTCGGGACTGATCAGTCCGCGCACCGGATGGTCCCAGCGGATCAGCGCCTCGACACCCGTTACCTGGCCGGACGCGCCGTGGATCTTCGGCTGGTAGTACAGCTGCAGCTGGCGCCGCTCGATGGCCTGCCGCAGATCGTTCTGCATTTCGACCTGCTCGCGCACGTCCAGGTCCATGCGCGCCTCGAAGAACGCGAAGGTCGAGCCGCCGGTGCGCTTGGCCGCGTACATCGCGGCGTCGGCATTGGCGATCAGCTTGGCGGTGGAACCGTGCTCGGGGAATATCGCGATGCCGATCGAGCACGACAGCTTCACTTCGCCGCGATTCGGCAGGCGGTACGGACGCCCCAGCGCCTGCAGCACATGCTGCGCCGCGGTGCCCGCGCCCTCCTGACCGCCGGGGCTGGGCACCAGCAGCAGGAATTCGTCGCCGCCGACGCGCGCCGCGGTGCCCTGGGCACCCGCCAGCTCGAGCAGCCGGCCGCCGACCTCGCGCAGCACCACGTCGCCCGCGGCGTGGCCGAAGGAATCGTTGATCGGCTTGAAGCCGTCGAGGTCGATGAACAGCACCGCCATCGCGCTGGGCGAACGGCCGACGCGCTGCAACGTCTGATGCAGCCGCTCCTCGAACAGCAGACGGTTCGGCAACGTCGTCAGCGGGTCGCAGAACGCCTGCCGGCGCAGCTGCGAGTTGGCTTCGTTCAGCGAGGTGGCCAGCGTGCGGGTGCGCTCCCGGTTGCCGGCCTCGACCCAGACGCTCAGCAGCGCCATCGCCACCGCCAGTGCACCCAGCGTGGCGGCGAGGGTCAGGCCCAACGCATCCAGGCCGTCCACCGCCGGGGTCGGATTGGCGTCGAAGCGCACGGCCTGCAGGGCCAGCGCGTGCGCGCACGCCAGACCGACGCCAAACACGCCCACGCCGGTGGCGGCCTGCGCGCCGTTGTCCTCGGCCATCTGGCCCGCGGCCGAATCGAGCCACCACTGCGTCAGGGCGCCGCAGATCAGCAGGCTCACGGTCGCGGCGAAGCCCCAGGCCGGGTTCCAGCTCAGCGGTGTCTGGCTGCCCGGCAGCAGCCGCACCGTGGCGAGCAGCGCGGTGCCGATCAGCAGGCTGAGAATCCACGGCAGCAGGAAGGTGCGCAGTCGTGGCGTGGGCAGGTGGCGGGCTGCCACCAGGCACAGGCCGGAGGTTGACACCGCGATGAGCCAGACCAGCGCGATCGCCTTGAAGGTGAAGACCTGGTGCCCGGTCAGGCGCCCGCCGAGCAAGGCCAGTGACTGCGCTGACCACAGACCCGTGCCCACCGCCACGGCACCGGCCAGGACCCAGCCCCAGCCGAGCACCGTGTCGGTCGACCGTGCCTTGCGCAGCGCATGCGTCAGCACGCCGGCGGTCAGTCCCGCCACCAGCATGGCCAGCAGCAGCAACAGGGGTCTGACGTCGGGGTCGATCATGTGCGATGAAGAGCGAAGCGCCTGGATGGCACCGCCGTTGTGCGCGAATTGTGTCGGCCCCTCGCTAGCACCGCGCGACGTTACGGTGACATACGACACGCCGGGCGCGCAATCCGCCGCAGCGCCACCGCCCCCGTTTCGGGGGTGGCGTGCACGAACTGAGAGTTTCGTCGCGGGTGGCGGTGCCGGTTCGGCCCCTCAGTGCACGAATCCGATGCTGCGATGGTTGCGCACGTCGGGCTTGACGCGGTGCTCGCCCTCGAGCTGCGACAAGAACTCATCGGCATCGAAACTCGCGGCCAGCAACTCCACCTGGCGCTGCACCGCTGCGAAGTCACCCGGCGTCAGTTGGTCCAGCCGCGCCAGGCGCTGACGATGTTCGCTGTGCAGACGCTGGACGTCGCCGCCGAGAGCCTCGTTGACGAACATGCGCTCGCGCTGGTCGAGCGTCAGCGCGAGAAAGCGGATCTTGAAGGTGAAGCGGCGCAGCGCCGCGGCGTCGAGGTCGTCGAACTGGTTGGTCGTGCAGACGAACACGCCGCCGAAACGCTCCATGCCTTGCAGCATCTCGTTGACCTCGGTGACTTCGTAGCTGCGCTCGGCGCGCTGCCGGCTGCGCAGAAAGCTGTCGGCCTCGTCGAGCAGCAGCACGCTCTGCTCGGTCTGGGCCTCCTCGAACATGCGGGCCATGTTCTGTTCGGTCTCGCCGACGAACTTGCTCACCAGATCGCTGGCCTGGCGGATCATCAGCGGCCGGCCCATCGCCTGTGCGATGTGCTCGGCCAGCGCCGTCTTGCCGGTGCCCGGCGCGCCATGGAAACACAGGGTGCCGTGGCCGCGCCGTTTCAGCGCCTCGATGATGCGTGGCACCTCGAAGCGCGTCTCCACGTTCAGCAGCGCGAGGTCGTAGGCGGTCACGTTGGGTCGCGCGGGCCGCTCCGACGCCGACTGGCCGAGCGCACGGTCGGCATGTCCGAGCTGGCGCTCGATCAGCGATTCGATCGCCGTCGCGTCGCCGGCCAGCCTCGCAAAGCGCACCGCGGTGCGCACCTGCGCCGGCGTCAGCGCCTTGCGCTCGGCCAGTCGGGCGGCGAATTCGGGGCTCACGGCAATGCCATCCAGCGCACGCGCCACCAGCGCCTCGCGCGCACCCGGCGGCGGCGACTTCAGCTCCAGGTGGTACTGGAAACGCCGTCGAAACGCCGGGTCGATCTGCTCGATGCGGTTGGTGATCCACACCACCGGCACGGGGTTGGTCTCGAGGATCTGGTTGACCCAGGCCTTGCCGCTGACGCTGCCGGAGTGCCCGGCGTCGCTGGCGTCAAGCCGCGCCATCCACTGCGCAGCATCGCTGGAGATCGGCGGAAACACGTCCTCGACTTCGTCGAACAGCAGGGCCACGCCCGGGCTGCCGCGCAGGAACACCTGGCTCATCTGCAGCGAGCGGTAGCGGTCGCGCCCGGTGAGCGAATTGCCGTCGCGATCGGCCGACTCCACTTCGTACAGGTTCAGGCCTGCCGCCTGGGCGCAAACCTTGGCGAGCTCGGTCTTGCCGGTGCCAGGCGGGCCGTAGAGCAGGACGTTGACACCCGCTTCCTTGCCGGCCACCGCGTTGCGCAGCAGCGCGGTGAGCACGGCCACGTCGTCGGCGACGAATCCGAAATCGGCGGCAGCCAGCTCGCTGCGTCGGGCGGGCCGCGTGAACACCGCCATCAGCTCATCGGGGCCGCGGTACTCGCGCATCAGCACCTGGGGCAGCTGTTCGCTCACCTTCATCAGGTCCGCCAGGTCGGTGATGTTGTGTTCCGACAGCAGGTTTTCGATCATGCCGATGCGCTCGAGCCGGCTGCCGGCACGCAGGGCATCGGCCACCTCGCGTTCGTCGACACCGGCCACCGACGCCAGCGCGGCGTAGGCTTCGTGCGCATTCGCCACCTTGAACTCGACCAGCAGGCCGCGCAGCTCGCGCTGGTAGCGCGCCAGCGTTCCGTACAGCAGCAGTGCGCGTTCGGCCGGATTGAGCTGCAGCAGCCCGGCCAGCGCGTCGATGTTCTTTTCCACCAATGTGGAGTGCTTCTTCAGGTCGCGCAGCAGCCACTCGTTCGACGCCGCCAGCACGGCCTGCAGGTCCTTCGGCGAGTCCTTGACGTACTCGTCGATGTAGAAGAACAGCGTGCCCTCTTCGTAGGGCCCGCGCCACTGGCCATGGCGGTCGATGAACGCGGCGTCTGACAGAGCCTGGTGACCGCGCCAGTGCTCGTTGCCCTCGCAGCGGCGTGCCAGGTACTGGCGCAGCCGTGCCAGCACGTGCGCCGGCCACACCAGGTGTCGCCCGACCAGCGACATCAGGCTGCCGCAGTCGCGGCGCAGATTGAATCGCCCGGGGTGGTTGAGCGTCAGCGTGAGCACGAATTGCGTACACATGCGGTCCAGCACCGGGGCCTCGGCCAGCCCCGGCGAGAGCAACGGACGCGTTGCGGCATGTGCCCTGACCATGAAATCTCCGGCGTGCGCCCCGACCATCCCAGGCGGCGCGCGGCCATCTTGGCGCACGCAGCCCGGCACGGCAAGAGGACAGCCTTACCGTCTGGCGGACGTTACCGCCGGGTCAGGGGTCGCGGTGGACGCGCGTCGTCGCGTTCAGTGCAGCACCACCGGCTGCTGTGCCAGTTGTGTGTAGCCGGCGATGAAATTGTCGAATTCCTCCTCGCTCGGCCCGCTTTCGGCCAGCGCGCTGACGCCACGCTTGAAGCTCTCGGCCACGGCACCCTCGAGGAAGATCTCCTTGCGCGCGAACTTGTCGACGATTTCGTAGCCGCCGGTGCGCGCGGTGCGGCCTTCCTCGACAGCTGGGCCGAAGTCGAATTCCACAACGACGTAACTGTCCGAGTTATAGACCATCTGCATGTCGGGCTGCTCCTTGAGCCAGCAACTGCGGCCGGATCAAGCGTTTTCAAGTGCCCGCGGGCGCCGCCGGCTCCTCGCTCAATGACCATTCAATCGCATCGCCGCCCGGCACCTGGGCCTGGCGCAGGCGCACCGGCCAGAATTCGCGCGCCGGGTCCAGCCAGATCTCGATGCGCAGGTCGTACAGGTGCTCGGGCTGCCGCACCAGCCGCACGGCATCCACCCGGCCCAGCGGGCCGGCAACGGACTCGCGCGGCCCGACCTGGAAGCGCCACCGGCTGGTGGCGCCGCGCGAGCCCACGACCTGGAGCTCCACCTGCGCCCGCTCATCCAGGCCACCGGCCCGGCCAATCGCCGCCAGCTGGACCATCCAGCTCAGGCGGTCCTGCACGCCCGGCATGAGCGGGTATTCCCAGCGCGGCCCGGAAAAGCTGATGCGGCCCTGCTGGCGGCGGAAGTTGGCAGCCTGAACGCCACGACCGCGGCGTCGGTCGGCCAGACGCTCCGGCGCAAGCCCCGCGGCGTCGAAACCGCCCTGGCTGTGCTGCTCGAGCTGCGCGCCGTCGGGCAGCGCGGCCTGCAGCTGCAATGTGTAGCGATCCCCGTCGACCTGCCAGTCCAGCAACGCCGTGCCGACCGCCGGGCCGCGACGCACGTCGTAGCGCAGTCGCGCCGGGGCCGGCATGCGTGTGGCGTAGGTCGGCAGCGGTTCGTCGGACGTCGGGGCTCCATCCGGGGGCGGAGCGGGCAACGCCGCGGTCGGATCGGGGCGCGCGACCGGCTCAGCGAATGTCGGCGGCAACGACTCGTGCGCCTCGGTCGCCGATGCCGCGCCGGTGAACGGCGGCATCGGCGTTCGTGTGCCGGTGGCCGTGGGAGGGGAAGGACGCGGCGCGACTGGCACCGGTACGACGGCCGTGGACACGGCCGCTCGGACCGGCGCCACCGGCAACCCCACCTGGCGCACCTGCATCGAGGCCAGCGTCGACCGCCCGGGCGCTGTGCGTTCGCCCACGGACGAACTCAGGCCGAGCACCAGGCCATGCACCAGGGCCACGACGGCGGCCAGGATCAGCGCACCGGCCGTGCGAGCACTGCGGTGGCGGCCGGTTGGCCCGGGGCGGATGCCTGCCACGCTGCGCATCGCACAATGGTGCCATCAAAACCCTGCCGTCCCCATGAAACTCGCCGCCTTCAACGATGGCTCGCGCGATGGCCAGCTGATGGTCGTCTCGCGCGACCTCGGCCAAGCCCAGTTCGCGACGGGCATCGCCTCTCGCCTGCAGCAGGTGCTCGATGACTGGAACTTCCTGTCGCCGCAGCTCGAAGCCCTGTACCAGCGCCTGAACAGCGGCAAGGCACCGCGGGCGTTCGCCTTCGCCGCGCGCGAATGCAAGGCGCCGCTGCCGCGTGCCTACCAATGGGCTGCCGGGTCGGCCTACCTGAGCCACATCGAGCGCGTGCGTCGCGCACACGGCGCCAACCTGCCGGAGCGCCTGCGCAGCGAGCCGCTGATGATCCAGGGCGGCAGCGACGACCTGCTGGGTCCGCATGAGGATTGCCGCGTCGCCAAGGTGGCCTGGGGGGTCGATTTCGGGGCCGAGCTCGCGGTGGTGACCGGCGACGTGCGCATCGGCGCACGAGCGGATGAAGCGCTCGACAGCGTGCGCCTGCTGATGCTGGCCAACGACTGGACGCTGCGTGAACGGGTCGACCCCGAACTGGCCAGGGGCAACGGCCTGGTGCAGAGCAAGCCGGCGACCGCCTTCAGCCCGGTGGCGGTGACCCCCGACGAGTTGGGTCCGGCGTGGCTCGGCGGCCGCGCGCACCTGCGACTGGACGTGCACCACAACGGCCGCAGCGTCGGCCGTTGCGACACCGGTCCCGAAATGGCATTTCATTTCGGGCAGCTGATCGCCCACCTGGCCAAAACGCGACCTGTGCGCGCGGGCTCGATCATCGGCAGCGGCACCGTCAGCAACGACGACCGCGAGCGCGGCGTGTGTTGCATCGCCGAACAACGGGCGCTGGAGACCATCGACCATGGCGAGCCGCGCACGCCGTACCTTCAACACGGCGACCGCGTGCACATCGAGATGCTCGGGCCCGACGGGCGCAGCCTGTGCGGCGCGATCGAGCAGCGGGTGTCGCCGCTGCGCCCGGGCGCTCACGACGCCGACTGACGGCGGCCTGGCCAGCCGACAATGCGGCGCATGGGCCTACTGCCTGCACTCGCTGCCCGTTGGCCGGCAACACGGCGGTGCCTGCTGTTCGGCGGCGGCCTCGCGCTCGTGCTCGGCGCTGCCGGCGCGAACGCCGCCGGCAGCTGCCCACCGGCGCCGAGGGTGCCCAGCGCGGAGCAGATCCAGATGGCGCAGCGCGACGCGCGCGATCGCGGGTTCCTGTGGCGCATCAGCAAGGACGGACGCACGTCCTACCTCTACGGCACCCTGCACGTGGGCAAGCTCGATTGGGCCTTTCCCGGGCCGGCGCTGCGCGATGCGCTGGCCAACACCGACACGCTGGCCGTCGAGGTCGACCTCACCGACCCGGCGCTGGCGCACACCATGGCCTCGTCCACCCACGCGCCGGGGCCGGCGCTGCCCGCGCCGATCCGGCAGCGGTTGAAGCGCCAACTCGCGGCGGCCTGCCTGCCGGACGACGCACTCGCCAACCTGCACCCGGTGATGCAGGCCATCACGCTCACCGTGTTGGCCGGGCGCTGGGAGGGGCTCGAAGCCGGCTACGCACAGGAAATCGTGCTCGGCGTCCGGGCGCGCGCAGCGTCGACGCCCATCGTTTCGCTCGAATCGGCGCAGACGCAGCTGGATCTGCTGTTGCCCAAGCGGGCCGACCGTCTGCAGCGCGTCATGGCGCAGACGCTCGACCAGTTGGAGCGCGACCGGGTGCGCCCGGTGCTGCGGCGGCTGGCCGCTGTGTGGGCGGACAGCCAGCTCGCCGAGTTGGAGGACTACGCCCGCTGGTGCGAATGTGCCGACACGGCCGACGACCGGGCCTTCCTGGTGCAGCTCAACGACGAGCGCAACCCACCGATGGCCGAGCGCATCGATGCGCTGCACCAATCGGGCCATCGCGTGCTGGTCGCCGTGGGTTCGCTGCACATGACCGGCGACAAGGGACTGCCCAAACTGCTGGCCGCCCGCGGTTATCGGGTCGAGCGGCTCACGCCCGCGGGGCCCTGACCCGCAGGCCGCGCGCGACAGCGCCGGGCGGCCACGCTAGGATGCCTGAACACACACTGGAGCATTCATGGCCGATTCGACCGCAGCCTTCACGAAGATGGTCCCCGGGTTTGAATTCCTGCAGGGATTGGTGAAGAACGCCGGTTCGGCGCTTCCCAGCGTCGGCCAGTGGATCGCGCCGACGCTCAACCCCGAGGAACTCGAGAAGCGCATCGAGGAGCTGCGCACCGTGCAGTTCTGGCTGGAACAGAACGCGCGCATGCTCGGCGCCACCATCCAGGCGCTGGAGGTGCAGCGCATGACCTTGTCGACGCTGAAGACGATGAACGTCACGGTCGGCGAGCTGCGCGATTCACTGACGCTGCGTGCACCGCAACCCGCTTCGGGCGCGACGGCCGACGCGCCCGCTGGCGACAAGCCCAAGGCCAAGGCCAATCGCCAGCCGGCCTCGGGCGCAACGGCTCCGGCCGGTGTGGTCGACCCGATGCAATGGTGGGGGGCCTTGACCAAGCAGTTCACGCAGCTCGCCGCCACCGCGATGAAAGACGGCGCCACCGATGCCGCGAAGAACCTGGCTGGCGCGATGGTCAAGCAGTCGTTCGACGCCGCCGGCCAGACCTTGAAGAAAGCCGCGTCGGTGCCGGCCACCGTGGCCAAGGGCGCCACGACGGCGGCCCGGCGCTCGGCCAACGCGGCGGCCCCACGCAAGACCGGCAAGCCGATCCGGCGCAAGTGACGAGAAGGGCGATCCGATGAGCCTGCACTTCTTGCACGGACATGCGGCGCACGCCGACGCGCGCGCCGCGATGGCCGGCGCGGTGGCACAGGTTCGCGCCAGCGCTGCGCAGATCGTCGGCTTCGAGCCGACGCTGGGCTTTCTGTATTTCAGCGATCGCTATGCCGGCGTGGCCGAAGCCCTGCTGGCCGACGCCCGCGCCGCCTGGCCGCGGGCGTCGATCGTTGGTTGCGTCGGCGTCGGCGTATCGGCCAGCGGCGTCGAGTACTTCGACGAGCCCGCGCTCGCGCTGATGCTGTGCAACCTGCCGCGCGAGCATTTCGCGCTGTTCAATGGCCGCGCGCCGCTGCAGCGCGACGACGCCTGGGCGGCTCTGGTGCATGCCGACGCCACCACGCCGGAGCTGCCCGAGCTGATCCTCGAGCTCAGCCACCGCCTGCAGTCGCGCTATCTGTTCGGCGGGCTGGCGCATGGGCGCAGCGGCACCGTCACGCTGGCCGACGGCGTGTTCACCGGTGGCCTGTCGGGTGTCGCCTTCGATTCGGGCGTGGCGCTCGTCTCGCGCGTCACCCAGGGTTGCCAGCCGATCGGCCGCTCGCACCGGGTGACGCGGGTCGAGCGCAACCTGGTGCTGGCGCTCGACGACGAGCCGGCACTGCCGATGCTGCTGCGCGAACTCGGGGTCGATCTGCAGCAGCCGCAACGCGCGGTGCAAGCCCTGCGCAGCACGCTGGTCGGCCTGACCGACGCCGGCGATGCCGTGCTGGCGCGCGGCGGTCAATTCGGCACCGACACCCGCGTGCGGCACCTGATCGGGCGTCGACCCGGCGCGCGAGGCGATCGCAGTGGCCGATACGGTGGAGTCCGGCGCGCAGCTGGCCTTCTGCGCGCGCAACGCGCAGGCCGCGCGGCGCGACCTGGTGCGCATCTGCACCGAGCTGCGCGAGGAGGTCGAGGCCGACGCCACCGCGCCGGTCGGGGCACACGCCGGCGAAGGCGAAGCGCGCCGCATCGCCGGCGCGATCTACATTTCCTGCGCCGGCCGAGGCGGCCCGCACTTCGGCGCGCCGTCGGCCGAACTGAAGATCGTGCAGCGCGCGCTGGGCGACGTGCCGTTGGTGGGCTTCTTTGCCAGCGGCGAGATCGCGCGCCACCATCTGTACGGCTACACCGGCGTGCTGACGGCCTTCATCGCCGAAGGCCGATGAGCGCCGCGCGCATTGCACCGATCCACTGCCTGCAGCGCTTCGAAGATGACCAACGCCGCCGCCGGCGGCGCTGCCTTCGCCGAGTGGCTCACGCCGGCACGCCCCCGTGGGGCCGCGGGGTCCCGCGCACGCTGCCGGCGCGCGCCGTCCATGCTGATGGTGGTGCGCTAGAGTCTGGGTCCGCGCAGCAGCGGAACGACACATGAACGCCCCGGACACCGCCGTGCAAACCGACCGCGCCGAACGCGCCCAGCGGCAGGCCACCGTGGTCGCCGCGCTGGCGCGCCTGTTGCCCGCGCACGCGCTGCTGTGGCGCCGCGAGGACACGGTGCCCTACGAGTGCGACGGGCTCACCGCCTACCGCGAACAGCCGCTGGTCGTCGCGCTGCCCGAAACCGAGGCCCAGGTCGCCGCGGTGCTCAGGGCCTGCCATGCGCTGCAGGTGCCGACCGTGGCGCGGGGTGCCGGCACCGGGCTGTCGGGCGGCGCGCTGCCGCACAAGCTCGGTGTCACGCTGTCGCTGGCCAAGTTCAACCGGATCCTGAAGATCGACCCAATGAGCCGCACCGCCGACGTGCAATGCGGGGTGCGCAACCTGGCGATCAGCGAGGCCGCGGCGCCGTTCGGCCTGTACTACGCGCCCGACCCGTCGAGCCAGATCGCCTGCACCATCGGCGGCAATGTGGCCGAGAACTCCGGCGGGGTGCACTGCCTGAAGTACGGCCTGACGCTGCACAACGTGCAGCGCGTGAAGGGCTTCACCGTCGAGGGCGAAGCGGTGGAGTTCGGCAGCGCGGCGCTGGAGTCGCCGGGGCTGGACCTGCTGAGCCTGGTGGTCGGCAGCGAAGGCATGCTCACGGTGATCACCGAGGTCACGGTCAAGCTGGTGCCCAAGCCCAAGACCGCACGCTGCATCATGGCCAGCTTCGCCGACATCCGCCGCGCCGGCGACGCGGTGGCCGCGGTGATCGCCGCCGGCATCATCCCGGCCGGCCTGGAGATGATGGACAAGCCGATGACCGCGGCGGTGGAGGACTTCGTGCACGCCGGCTACGACCTGTCGGCCGCGGCGATCCTGCTGTGCGAGAGCGACGGCACGCCCGAGGAGGTGACCGAGGAGATCGGCCGCATGCTGGACGTGCTCACCGGCGCCGGCGCGACGCGGCTCGAAGTGAGCAAGGACGAGGCCCAGCGCCTGAAGTTCTGGAGCGGGCGCAAGAACGCCTTCCCGGCCAGCGGCCGCATCAGCCCCGACTACATGTGCATGGACTCGACGATTCCGAGGAAGCGCCTGGCCGACATCCTGCTCGCGATCCAGCAGATGGAGATCAAGTACGGCCTGCGCTGCTGCAATGTCTTCCATGCCGGCGACGGCAACCTGCACCCGCTGATCCTGTTCGACGCCAACGACGCCGACCAGCTGCACCGCGCCGAGGCCTTCGGCGCCGACATCCTGGAGACCAGCGTCGAGATGGGCGGTACCGTCACCGGCGAGCACGGCGTCGGCATCGAGAAGCTGAGCTCGATGTGCGTGCAGTTCAGCCCCGCGGAGCGTGCGCAGATGGAGTCGCTCAAGCGCGCGTTCGATCCGCAGGGCCTGCTCAACCCCGGCAAGGTGATCCCGACGCTGCAACGCTGCGCCGAGTACGGCAAGATGCACGTCAAGAAAGGCCTGCTGCCGTTTCCGGAGCTCGAAAGGTTTTGATGAGCGCCGCCCGGCCGCTCCGCAGGCGCTCGCTCCCCCTCGGGGGGACCGGCGCAATGCGCCGTCGAGGGGGCGAGCATCGAGCGCCGCCCGGCCGCTTCGCAGGCGCCGCAGGGGGCGAGCATGACCGACCCCGCACTGCAGCGGCTGATCGACCAGGTGGCGACCGCGCGTGACCAGAAGGCCGCGCTCGACATCCGCGGCGGCTCGACCAAGGCGTTCTACGGCGAAACGCCGCGCGGCGATCCGCTCGATGTGCGGCCGCTGCACGGCATCAGCAGCTACGAGCCGAGCGAGCTCGTGGTCACCGTGCGCGCCGGCACGCCGCTGGCGGAACTGGAGGCGGCATTGGCCGAGAAGGGCCAGTGCCTGCCGTTCGAGCCGCCGCGCTTCGGCCCGGCCACCACGGTGGGCGGCATGGTTGCCGCCGGACTGGCCGGCCCGGCCCGCGCCGCGGTGGGCGGCGTGCGCGACTACGTGCTCGGCGCCACGCTGCTGAACGGTCGCGGCGAGGTCCTCACGTTCGGCGGCCAGGTGATGAAGAACGTGGCCGGCTACGACGTCTCGCGGCTGCTCGCGGGATCGATGGGCATCCTCGGCGTGATCTGCGAGGTATCGATGAAGGTGCTGCCGGTGGCGCCCGCGCAGCGCACGCTGCGCTTCGAGCTCGACCAGGCCACCGCGCTGCGGCGCCTGAACGAATGGGGCGGCCAGCCGTTGCCGCTGAACGCCAGCGCATGGTGGGACGGCATGCTGGTGCTGCGCCTGGCCGGCGCGCGGGCCGCCGTGCAGGCTGCCGGCGACAAACTCGGCGGCGAGGCGATCGACGAACCGCTGGCCTGCGCGTTCTGGCAAGGTCTGCGCGACCATGGCGACGAATATTTCGCCGCGGCCGCGGGCGCCGTCGCGCGCGGCGAAACCTTGTGGCGGCTGTCGGTGCCGCAGACCGCTGCGCCGCTGGCGCTGTCGGGCGCCGTGCTGGTCGAATGGGGCGGCGCCCAGCGCTGGCTGGTCGGCACCGAGCCGGCGGCGCAGGTGCGTGCGGCGGCCACCGCTGCGGGCGGGCACGCCACGGTGTTTCGCTCGAGCGGCGTGCGCGGCGGGGTGTTCGCGCCGCTGTCCGCACCACTGGCGCGCATCCACCGCGAACTGAAGACCGCGTTCGATCCCGACCGCGTGTTCAACCCCGGCCGGCTGTATCCGGAGCTCTAGTCCAGTGAAACGGAGAAATCGAATGTGCGTGGGCGCCGACGTCGTGCACGAGATGCAGGCTTACTACGCGCAGCGCGCGACGACGTACGAACGCATCTATCACAAGCCCGAACGCCAGCAGGACTTGCGCGCGATGGAGGCCGCGCTGCACGAACCCTTCGCCGGCCGGCGCGTGCTCGAAATCGCCTGTGGCACCGGCTGGTGGACACCGCACGGGGCGCGCGATTGTGCGAGCTGGCTGGCCACCGACCTGAACCCCGAAACGATGGCCATCGCGCGCACCAAGGCACTGCCGCCGAGTGTGCGCTTCGCGACGGTGGATGCCTATTCGCTGGCCGAACTGGGCCACCAGACCTTCGACGCCGCATTCGCCGGCTTCTGGTGGAGCCACGTGCCGCTGGCGCGGCTGCCGGGCTGGCTCGACACGCTGCATGCCCGCCTCGAGCCCGGCGCGCGGGTGGTGATGATGGACAACGCCTACGTCGAAGGCAGCAGCACGCCGATCGCACGCCGCGACGCCGAGGGCAACACCTACCAGCGACGCGCGCTCGACGACGGCAGCAGCCACGAGGTGCTGAAGAACTTTCCGACGCGCGACGGGGCGTTGTCCCAGATCGGCCCGCGCGCGCGCAAGCCGCGGTGGACCGCCTACCCCCACTACTGGTTGCTCTCGTACGAACTCGCCTGATGCATAACCCCCACGCTCACTACGCTCGCCTTCCCACGGCCGCGCCTGCACGCGCGGCCGGTTCAGCAGACGCGAGCCCGCACGCGGGTGCCGACTCGCGTCCGGCCCCCTCCGCGCGGGGGCGTTCAGCTCCCTTCGGGCGGCCGCGCGGGCGCTGACATGCAGACCGCCCTCAGCCCCGAATACCGCGACACGCCCGAAGGCAAGGCGGCCGAAGCCATCCTGCGCAAGTGCGTACACTGCGGCTTCTGCACCGCCACCTGCCCGACCTACCAGCTGCTGGGCGACGAGCTCGACGGACCACGCGGGCGCATCTATCTGATCAAGCAGGTGCTCGAAGGGCAGACGCCCACGCGCAGCACCCAGCTGCACCTGGACCGCTGCCTGACCTGCCGCAATTGTGAGAGCACCTGTCCATCGGGCGTGCGTTATGGCGAGCTGGTGGACATCGGGCGCCAGATCGTCGAGGCCAAGGTCGAGCGACCGGCCGCCGAGCGCGCCGTGCGCTGGGCGCTCAAGGAAGGCATGACCTCGCAGGTCTTCGCACCGGCGCTGAGGATGGGCCAGTTCATGCGTCCGTTCCTGCCCGGCGTGCTGAAGGACAAGGTGCCCACGCGCTCGACCGACGCGGCCCACCGCTGGCCGACGCGCACGCACCCGCGCAAGGTGCTGATGCTGATGGGCTGCGTGCAGCCGGCGATGATGCCCAACATCAACTCGGCCACCGCGCGCGTGCTCGACGCCGCCGGCATCCAGACCGTGGTGGCCGACGGCGCCGGCTGCTGCGGGGCGCTGCGCACGCACCTGGCCGACGTCGAAGGCGGGCGCGCCGACATGCGGCGCAACATCGATGCCTGGTGGCCGCTGGTCGAGGGCCTCACCGGCGCCGGCCAGGTCGAGGCGATCGTGATGAACGCATCGGGCTGCGGCGTGATGGTCAAGGACTACGCCCACGCGCTGGCGCACGACCCGGCGTACGCCGGGAAGGCCCGGCGCATCGCCGAGCTGACCAGGGACCTGAGCGAGCTGCTGCCCGACTTGGTGCCCCGGCTGAAACCCAGGCTGGCCCTGCCCCGCAAGGATGGGGAGCGGGCAGCGGGCGCGCCACGCCGGCCCGTTGGGCGCATGAACCGACTTGCGTTTCATCCGCCGTGTTCGCTGCAACATGGCCAGCAATTGCGCGGTGGCGTCGAAGCCGGCCTGCGCGAGCTGGGGTTCGAGGTCGAACTGACCGCGCAGGACAGCCACCTGTGCTGCGGGTCGGCGGGCACCTATTCGGTGTTGCAGCCGACGCTGTCACACCAGCTGCGCGACCGCAAGCTCGAGCAGCTCACGGCGCTGAAAGCGCAGACCATCGTCTCGGCCAACATGGGCTGCATCCAGCATCTGCAATCGGGCACCTCGACGCCGGTGCGGCACTGGATCGAAGTGCTCGACGCCGCGCTGCCGCCGTGAGACGGCCGCCCCATCAGCCGGCGTGCCCTTCGGCGGCCAGCGGCTGCGGCCGCGCCCGCAGTGCCCAGGCCACGCCGGCGATCAGCAGCACGATACCCGTCAGCGTCAGGGCCTCGGGTGCGCGGCCGCGCAACATGAACGCGTAGGCCAGCGCCGACAGCGTCTCGAACACGATCAGCTGTCCGGCCAGCGTGGTGGGCACACGCTGGCTGGCTTCGTTCCAGCACAACGTGCCGAGCCATGAGGCGAACAGCCCGATCGCGAACATCAGGCCGATGAAGAAGCCAGGCCGCGGACCGAACGGCATCGCGAAACCGTCACCCTGCGTCGCCGCCCACAGCCACCACAGCGCATAGCCGATCAGCGCCAGCGGCAACGTCGCGACACCTTGCGCGGTGGCCCAGCTGCGCGGATTGCGCTCCGGGTGCGCACGCAGCCAGTCGGCGTTGCGGATCGGGTACCAGGTCCAGCACACCACGGCGCCCACGGCGAGCACGGCACCGAGCGCGTAGCGGCCGAGGTCGGCCGCCGGGTCGGCGCGCAGCGCGCGGATCTCGGCGTGATTGACGCAGCCGATGCCCGCGGCGATGAGCAGCAGCGACGGCGCGAGCTGCAGCCATGGCAGGCGGCCGTCGCGCCGCGCGTCGCGCAGGTTGGAGGTGATCGCGATCACCACCGGCAAGGTGCCGATGATCATCGTCGGCAACGGCCCGCCCGCCCGCTGGATGCTGCTGGCCAGGAACAGGTAGTAGACAACGTTGCCCACCAGCGCGAGCTTCAGCGCCTCGATCCAGTCGGCCCGGCTGAGTTGCCGCAGCTGCGCACGATCGAGCCACGCCAGCGGCAGCGCGATCAGGCCGAAGGCCAGATAGCGGCCGAACGACTGCAGCGCCGCCGGGTACTCCGGCAGCAGCAAGGGGCCGACGAACACCAGGCCCCACATCAGGCCTGCCGCCAGCGCGAAGAGAGTGCCGATCCACATGGTCGTCCGAGCGAAGGGTCTCGCCTGCGACAGCCGGGCGGCGTGGACGCACGCAAGCCGAGGATACCGCGCGGCGCGGCGAGGTCAGCGTGCGTCGGCGGTTCGGGTCGAGCTGGTCTGCCGCGCGGCCTGCACGCCGGCGGCGAGTGCCGCGGCGGACGAATTCGCCGGCGTTGTCGACCTGGCGACTTGTCCGGCACCGAGCTTGCGCTCGCGCCAGGCGCCGGTGCGGATCTCGTCGTGCGTGATCCGCTCGACCTCCACCCTCTCCAAACCGCCGATGCGCAGCTTGCGCGCCGCGGCGCGGCTCAGGTCGATGACCCGCCCGGGGTAGAACGGGCCACGATCATTGACGCGCACGATGATCTCGCGGCCGTTCTTCAGGTTGCGCACGCGTGCGTAGCTCGGCAGCGGCATCGTCTTGTGCGCGGCCGTCATCGCGTTCATGTCGTAGCGCTCGCCGCTGGCCGTGCGGCGGCCGTGAAACGGCTCGCCGTACCACGACGCCAGACCCGTCTCGCGCAGCGGCACGTCGGTGTCGTCGGGCACATAGACCTCGCCGCGGTTCTCGTAGACATGATTCGGCGGCCCACTTGCCAGGCGCTGCACACGCGGCGTGGCGTCTGCCGGCTCCACGGGCGGTGCGGGCTTGACCACCTTGGGCGCAGGCGGTGGTGGTGATGGCGGCGTTGGCGCCGGCACCGCGGTGGGCGCCGGCGCCGCCGGCCACAAGCTGCCGCAGGCCGACAGGCCGAGACCCAACAGCAGAGCCAGCAGTGTGCACGCCAGGCGTCGCAATCGGCTGCATTCCATCGCGCGGCACTGTGCGAGGCCGCGTCACGTACAGGTGTATCCCTGCGGTGAGAGCCGTGCGGTGCGTGCATAACGCACGTTATGCACGTGCGCGCGCGAGGGGATCAGCGGGCCTTGTTTGTGGACATTCGTTTCAAGCGCAAGCAAACGACCGCGCTGCCCACCAGGCCTCGACCGCCGCGCGCTGCGCTTCGGACAGGTGCAGGCCGAGCTTGGTGCGCCGCCACAGCACGTCGTCCGCAGTGCGCGCCCATTCGCGCTCGCGCAGATAGTCGAGCTCGGCTTCGTGCAGACCCGGCGCCACCTCGCGGCCGAGGTCGCCGCGATCGAGGATGTGTTGCACCAGCGAGCCGTAGCTGCGCGCCCAGCGGCGGCGCGTCGGCTCGGCCACCTGCGGCGCACGCTCCGCCAGCGCCTGCCGAAAGCGCGCCATGTCGGGCTCGGGCCGGCCGCTGGGCGTGATCCAGCCGGTTAGATCGCCGCCCGGCAGCTTGGCGTGCGCCGTCCATGGCCGTGCGGCGGCACCCAGCGCAACGCACAGCCGGTCGCTCGCCTCTTCGGCCAGCTTGCGAAAGGTGGTGATCTTGCCACCCCAGACCGACAGCAGCGGAGCGAGCTCGCCGTCGAGCTCGAGCAGGTAGTCGCGCGTCACTGCCGACGGATCGCCCGCTTCGTCGTCGAGCAGCGGGCGCACGCCGGAGTAGGACCACACCGCATCCGGCGGGGTCACCTTGCGCTTCAAATAGCGGCTGGCCTGCTCGCACAGATAGGCGACCTCCGACGCATCGATGCGCGGCTCGCCGGGCTCGCCGTTCCACTCGACGTCGGTGGTGCCGATCAGCGTGAACTCGCCCTCGTAGGGGATCAGAAAGATGATGCGCTTGTCGGCATTCTGAAAGATATAGGCATGGTCGTGATCGAACAGCTTGCGCACGACGATGTGGCTGCCCTTGACCAGTCGCAGCGCCTTGGTCTCTTCGAGGCCGACCTCGCGCTGCAGGAACTGCGCCGCCCACGGACCTGCAGCATTCACCAGCGAGCGAGCGCGCAACCCCTGGCGCGAGCCGTCGTCGTGCTGCAGCTCCACCTGCCAGCCTGGGCCGTCGCGGCGCGCGCGGGTACAACGGCAGCGCGTGAGGATGCGAGCGCCGCGCGCGGCGGCGTCCATGGCGTTGAGCACCACGAGCCGGGCGTCGTCGACCCAGCCGTCGGAGTAGACGAAGCCCTTCGTGAACAACGGCTTCAGCGGCGCGCCGGCCGGATGCGCGGCCAGGCGCACGGTGCGCGAGCCAGGCAGCAGCTCGCGTCGCGCCAGGTGGTCGTAGAGAAACAAGCCGGCGCGAATCATCCACACCGGTCGCATCGATGGGTCGTGCGGCATCACGAAACGCAGCGGCCAGATGATGTGCGGCGCTGCGCGCAGCAGCACTTCGCGCTCGGCCAGTGCCTTGCGCACCAGCGAGAACTCGTAGTACTCCAGGTAGCGCAGGCCGCCGTGGATCAGTTTCGTGGACGCCGACGAGGTATGCGACGCGAGGTCGTGCTGCTCGGCGAGCACGACCGACAGGCCGCGGCCGGCGAGGTCGCGCGCGATGCCGGCGCCGTTGATGCCACCGCCGACGACGAGCACGTCGCAGGTGGCCGACGTGTAGCCATCAGGCATAGCGGAACACGATGAACGCCCATGCCAACGCGAGCGCGCTCGCACCCCACAACGGCGTGCCGAAGAACGCCAGCCACAGCAGATGGATATAGCCGGCGCTCAGCAGCGAGATGAACAGGCGGTCGCCGCGCGTGGTGGTCAAACCGAGGAAACCACGCCGGGGCCCGCCGCCGGGCGAGCGCCATTCCCACACGCCCATCGTCACCAGCAGCGACACGATGACGCCGAAGAACAGCGCCGTCTGCCACGTCCACGCCATCCAGCCCAGTCCCGATTGGACGATCGGTTGCATGTCAGTTCTCCACACCGCCACGTGGCATCCAGGTGGCGTATTCCCTGCGCAGCCCAGTGGACGCCGCGGATCCGGCTTTGCCGGTTCGCTGGCGTCGCCCCGTTGAGGGGGAAGCGCCGCAGGCGCTTCGGGGGTGGGTCATACTCTGCCGAGGGCGAAGCCCTTGGCGATGTAGTTGCGCACGAACCAGATCACCACCGCGCCGGGCACGATGGTCAGCGCGCCGGCCGCCGCGAGCAGTCCGAGCTCGTAGCCCGAGGTGCTGGCGGTGCGCGTCATCGTCGCGGCGATCGGCTTGGCGTCCACCGAGGTCAGCGTCTTGGCCAGCAGCAGTTCGACCCAGCTGAACATGAAGCAGAAGAAGCAGGCCACGCCGATGCCGGCGGCGATGGTCGGCATGAAGATCCTGACGAAGAACTTCCAGAACGGATAACCGTCGACGAAGGCCGTCTCGTCGAGCTCGCGCGGCACGCCGCTCATGAAGCCCTCGAGGATCCACACCGCCAGCGGGATGTTGAACAGGCAGTGCGCGAGCGCGACGGCGATGTGGGTGTCGAAGAGGCCGATCGACGAATACAGCTGGAAGAACGGCAGTGCGAACACCGCCGGCGGCGCCATGCGGTTGGTGAGCAGCCAGAAGAACAGGTGCTTGTCGCCGAGGAAGCGGTAACGCGAGAACGCATAGGCCGCCGGCAGCGCGACGGTGACCGAGATCACCGTGTTCATCAGCACGTAGGCCAGCGAGTTCACGTAGCCCATGTACCAGGTGCGGTCGGTCAGGATCTTCGCGTAGTTGGCCAGCGTGAAGTCGCGCGGCCACAGCGTGAAGCCGCCGAGAATCTCGTTGGTGTTCTTGAACGACATGTTCAGGAGCCAGTAGATCGGCAGCAGCAGGAAGACGATGTAGATCGTCGGGACGAGCCACTTGAGCCTGCTCATCTCAATGCTCCTCGTCCCGGGTCATGACCGTGTAGAACAGCCACGACGACAGCAGGATGATCAGGAAGTAGATCAACGACATCGCCGCCGCGGGGCCGAGGTCGAACTGGCCGAGCGCGATCTTCACCAGGTCGATCGACAGCAGCGTCGTCGCGTTGCCCGGCCCGCCGCCGGTGAGCACCACCGCCTCGGTGTAGATCATGAAGCTGTCCATGAAGCGCAACAGCACCGCGATCAGCAGCACATGCTTGAGCTTGGGCAGCTGGATGTGGCGGAAGATCGCCCACTTGCCGGCGCCGTCGATGCGCGCGGCCTGGTAGTACGCGTCGGGGATCGCCGACAGGCCCGCGTAGGCCAGCAACACCACCAGCGACGTCCAGTGCCAGACGTCCATCGCCACCAGCGTGATCCATGCCGCGACGGGCTGGCGCGTGTAGTTGAAGCTGAAACCGAGCTCGTTGAGGCCCTTGCCCATCAGCCCGATGTCGGGCAGCGCGAAGATGTTCCACATTGCGCCGACGACGTTGTAGGGGATCAGCAGCGGCATGGCCATCAGCACCAGGCAGATCGACAGGCCGATGCCTTTGCGCGGCATCGCCAATGCGATGGCCACGCCGAGCGGCAGCTGGATCGCCAGCACGATGGCCGTGAACAGGATCTGCCGCTGCAGCGCCTCGCGGAAGCGCGCCGATTGCATCACCTGCTGGAACCAGCGCACGCCCTCGAAGAAGAACTCGTTGTTGCCGAAGGTCTCCTGCACCGAGTAGTTCACCACCGCCATCAGCGGGATCACGGCGTTGAAGGCCACCAGCACCACCACCGGCAACACCAGCCACCAGGCCTTCTGGTTTGGCGTCTTCGAGCTCATGCCACCGCCCAACCGTCGGCGTAGACGCGCGTGCGCTGCGCATCGAACGCGAGATGCGCCTGGCGCTCGGGCACCGGCTCGCCCTCGGCCACCAGCAGCTTGATCAGCTGCGCACCGTGGCGTGCGTCGACGATGCGAAAACGCCCGACGTCACTCGCACGCTCGATCTGCACCGGGATGCCAACGCCGGCGAAGTGCACGAACTCCGGCCGCACGCCGAGCTCGGTCTTCTTGCCGCGCGCCGCGTTCAGGTCGTGCGAGGCGGTGGCCACCGCATGGCCGGCGAAACGCGCCACGCCGGCGGCGTCGATCTCGCAGGGCAGCAGGTTCATGCCCGGCGAGCCGATGAAGTGGCCGACGAAGGTGTGCGCCGGCCGCTCGAACAGCTCCACCGGCGTGCCCGACTGCACCACCTGGCCGTCGAACATGACCACCACCTGGTCGGCGAAGGTCAGCGCTTCGGTCTGGTCGTGCGTCACGTAGATCATCGTGCGGCGCACGCGCTGGTGCAGCTCCTTGAGCTTGCTGCGCAACCGCCACTTCAGGTGCGGGTCGATCACCGTCAGCGGCTCGTCGAACAGGATCGCCGCGACGTCGCTGCGCACCAGGCCGCGGCCGAGCGAGATCTTCTGCTTGCCGTCGGCGGTGAGGCCACTGGCGCGGTTGGCCAGCGACGCACCGAGGTCGAGCATCTCGGCGATCTCGGTCACGCGCGCCAACACGTCAGGCTCCGCCATGCCGCGGTTGCGCAGCGGGAACGCGAGGTTGTCGAACACGGTCATCGTGTCGTAGACGACCGGGAACTGGAACACCTGCGCGATGTTGCGCTGGCCCGGGTCGAGTGCGGTCACGTCGCGCTCGTCGAAGCGGATGCGGCCCTGCGTGGGCTGCAGCAGCCCGGAGATCAGGTTGAGCAGCGTGCGTCTTGCCGCAGCCCGAGGGACCGAGCAGCGCATAGGCGCCGCCGTCGGCCCATTGCAGGTCCAGTCCACGCAGTGCCCAGTCGGCCTCGACCTCGGCGCGCGGCTGGGGCCTGTAGCTGTGGCTCAGTTGTTCGAGGTGGATGCGCGCCATCCTCGCCGTCTCCTCAGGCCGCCAGGCGCCGGCCGGCGGCATCGAAGTACAGGCACCGGTCCACATCGAGCACGAACCGCGCCTGCTCGCCGATCGCGCGGCTCTGCACGCCGTGCGCGAGACTGACCCAGGTCGTGCCGGCGAGCGAGAAGTGCACCACGCTTTCGGAACCGCTGATCTCGTTGATCAGCACGCGGCCATCGACCGGCACGCCGGCGCCTTGGGCCGGTCGCACATGGTGCGGGCGCAGCGCCACGGTGATCTCGCTGTCGGGCAGCGCGCGCACCGCCGGCGGCGCCGGCCAGCGCACGCCGCCTTCGAGCACGACGTCGGCGCCTGCCTTGCGTGCCGTGGCGACGTTGATCGGTGGGTCGGAAAATACGCGTGCGCTGGTCAGGTCCGCCGGCTCACGATAGACGGCGGCGCAGGCGCCGAACTGCGTCACGCGTCCCTGGTGCATCGTGGCCACATGGCCGCCGAGCAGCAGCGCCTCGGCCGGCTCGGTGGTGGCGTAGACCACCGTGCAGCCGCGATCGGCGAACAGCCGCGGCAGCTCGTCGCGCAGCGCCTCGCGCAGCTTGTAGTCGAGGTTGGCCAGCGGCTCGTCGAGCAGCACGAGGTCGGCGTCCTTCACCAGCGCACGCGCGAGCGCCGTGCGTTGCTGCTGGCCGCCGGATAGTTCGCTCGGCCTGCGCTCGAGCAGCGGGCTGAGCTGCAGTATCTCGGCGATGCGCCCGACACGGCTGCGGATGTCCGCGCCGGATACGCCCGCCACCTTCAGCGGCGAGGCGATGTTGTCGAAACACCGAGAGGTTCGGGTAGTTGATGAACTGCTGGTAGACCATCGACACGCGCCGCTGCTGCACCGGCACGCCGGTGACGTTGCGTCCGCCGAACCAAACCTGGCCCGACGTCGGCTTCACCAGCCCGGCCATCAGCCGCAGCAGCGTGGTCTTGCCAGCCAGCGTCTCGCCGAGCAGCGTGTTGAAGCCACCGGGCCGCAGCGCCAGGGTGGTGGGGTGGATGTGGACGTCGGCGCCGACCTGCAGCGCCACGTCCTTCAGCTCGAGCGACATGCGAACAAGACGTGAACAGGGGCGCTCATGCGCCCCTGTTGGCGGGCTGCGTCAGTTGCGCCACCAAGCGGACGCCGCGGATCCGGCCTCGCCGGTCCGCTGGCCTCGCCCCCTGGGGGGCGAGGCCGGACACGCGACAGCGCCTGCGCGCTGGCGCGCGCCTGCCGAGCCGGCTGGGCATGCAAGCCCAGCCGTGGCATGGCGCCGAAGGCGCTCCGGGGGGGTTCATTTCGCCGCGGCCCAGCGCTTGACGATCTCCTCGTAGGGCATCGTCACGCCCTTGGGCTTCTCGTTGGCCAGCTTGGCCTTCGGGCCGTCGGGTTTGCCGAGCCACTCCTTCGGATCGACCGGCTTGTTCAGTCGCGGGCCGCAGCCGCCGTAGGTCTTGGCCTTCTCGTCGGCCTCCTGCATGCGCGCCATCACCAGGTCCATCTCCTCGGCCAGACGATCCATCGCTTTCTGCGGTGTGAAGGCGCCGGAGTTCACGTCGCCGATCTGCTGCCACCACAGCTGCGCGAGCTTGGGGTAGTCGGGCACGTTGATGCCGGTGGGCGTCCACATCACGCGGTCGGGCGAACGGTAGAACTCCACCAGACCACCGAGCTTGGGCGCGCGCTCGGTGAACGAGGCGTGGCGCACCGTGCTGTCGCGGATGAACGTGAGGCCGACGTGGCTCTTCTTGGCGTCCACCGTCTTGCTGACGACGAACTGCGCGTACAGCCAGGCGGCCTTGCGGCGGTCGAGCGGCGTGCTCTTGAACAGCGTCCACGAGCCGGCGTCCTGGTAGCCGAGTTTCATGCCGTCCTGCCAGTACGAGCCCTTGGGGCTCGGCGCCATGCGCCACTGCAGGTTGCCGCTGTCGTCGACCGTGTTGTTGCCGTCCTTCTTGGGCTCGACCATCGCCGCGGTGAAGGCGGTGTACCAGAACACCTGCTGCGCCACGTTGCCCTGGGCCAGCGCCGGCAGCGACTGGTAGAAGTCGTAGTCGGCGGCGCCGGGCGGCGCGTACTTGCGCAGCCACTCGTCCCACTTGGCGATCGCGTACACCGAGGCCGGGCCATTGGTCTCGCCGCCGCGCGACACGCTCGCGCCCTGCGGGTTGCACGAGCCTTCGGGCATGCGGATGCCCCACTCGTCGATCGGCCGGCCGTTGGGCAGGCCCTTGCTCGACGGCGCCGGCCATCGACAGCCAGGCGTCGGTCATGCGCCAGCCGAGGTCGGGCGCACGCTTGCCGTAGTCCATGTGGCCGTAGATGCGCTTGCCGTCGATCTCCTTGACGTCTTCGGAGAAGAACTTGGCGATGTCCTCGTAGGCGCTCCAGTTCACCGGCACGCCGAGGTCATAGCCGTACTTGGCCTTGAACTTGGCCTTGAGATCGGGCTTGTCGAACCAGTCCTTGCGGAACCAGTACAGGTTCGCGAACTGCTGGTCGGGCAGCTGCCAGATCTTGCCGTCCGGGCCGGTGGTGAAACTGATCCCGATGAAGTCCTTGACGTCCAGCGTCGGCAGCGTCACGTCCTTGCCTTCGCCGGCCATCCAGTCCGTGAGGTTGACCGCGCTCTGCAGCCGCGAGTGCGTGCCGATCAGGTCGGAGTCGTTGATGTAGCCGTCGTACAGGTTGCGGTTGGTCTGCATCTGCGTCTGCACCGCCTGCACGACCTCGCCCTCACCCAGCAGCTGGTGGTTGACCTTGATGCCGGTGATCTCGGCGAAGGCCTTGGCCAGCGTCTTGGATTCGTACTCGTGCGTCGGGATCGTTTCCGACAGCACGTTGATCTCCATCCCCACGAACGGCTTGGCCGCGGCGATGAACCACTCCAGCTCCTTGAGCTGGTCTTCCTTGGACAGCACCGAGGGCTGGAATTCGCTGTCGATCCAGCGCTTGGCCGCGTCGGTGCCGCCGGCCTTGGCCGCGGTTGCCGCGGGCGCCGCGGCGCCGGGTGCCGCCGAGGCGGGTGTGTCTTCCTTCTTGCCGACACGCCACCAGTGTGATGACCGCCGCGAGCGCCAACGCGCCGGGCAAGGGTCCGAACTTCATCGTGTGTCTCCTCTTCGCCAATTTGTGAAGCTGTGAAGCCGCCGTTCGACTGGCAGCGGGCCGCACTGTGTCTCGCAAACAAACAGCTGTCAATCGCGCCATAGCGAACAGAATCGAAAATGCTCGCAAACCCCTATCGACCCCTACCGGCAGTGACTGCCTTCTGTGGCGCGACCGCCACTTATCATGCGGGAAACTGGCGCCGCATTGTCGTGCGGGCTTGCGAAGTCGGTTCGTATTCGTTCCTTTGATTTCGATTGTGCTGATCGCCACCGCATGACGCCGAAGACGCTGGTTCCCAATCCCCGCCAGGCAGCGCTGCTGGAGGCCGTGCGCGAAGAGGGTTCGGCCAGCGTGGAGGCGCTGGCGCAGCGCTTCCAGGTCACGCTGCAGACCGTGCGGCGCGATGTGAGCCTGCTGGCCAGCGCCGGGTTGCTCGCGCGCTTTCATGGCGGCGTGCGCCTGCCGGGCTCGACCACCGAGAACATCGCCTACCGCCAGCGCGAACAGCTGAACGAACCCGCCAAGCACCGCATCGCGCGCGCCGTGGCGGCGCAGGTGCCCGACGGCTGCTCGCTGATCATCAACATCGGCACGACCACCGAGGCGATCGCGCGCGAACTGCTGCCGCGCAAGGGCCTGCGCGTGATCACCAACAACCTGAATGTCGCCACCATCCTGAGCGACAACCCCGACATCGAGCTGGTGGTCGCCGGCGGCCTGGTGCGCGCACGCGACCGCGGCATCGTCGGCGAAGCGGCGGTGGAGTTCATCCGCCAGTTCAAGGTCGACATCGGCCTGATCGGCATCTCCGGCATCGAGGACGACGGCACGCTGCGCGACTTCGACTACCGCGAGGTCAAGGTGGCGCGGGCCATCATCGAGCAGTCGCGCAGCGTCTGGCTCGCCGCGGACCACAGCAAGTTCAACCGGCCGGCGATGGTGGAGGTGGCGCGCCTGTCGCAGATCGATACGCTGTTCACCGACGCGCCGCCACCCGACAACTTCGCCGCGCTGCTGGCCGAGGCCGACGTGCAGTGCGTGGTGGCCGAATCGAACCCCGGAGACCGCTGATGGAACACCTGCTCGCCCTGGACCAGGGCACCTCCAGCTCGCGTGCGATCGTGTTCCACGCCAGCGGCCGCATCGTCGCGATGGCGCAGCGCGAGTTCCCGCAGATCTTTCCGCAGCCGGGCTGGGTGGAACACGATCCGCAGGCGATCTGGGAAACGCAGATCGCGGTGGCGCGCGAGGCCTTGGCCAAGGCCAAGCTCGCAGCCAAGGACATCGCGGCGCTGGGCATCACCAACCAGCGCGAGACCACGGTGATGTGGAACCGCCGCACTGGAACACCGATTCACAACGCCATCGTCTGGCAGGACCGGCGCACCGAACCGTTCTGCGCGCAGCTGCGCGCCAAGGAGGGTCTGGTCGAGATGGTGCGCCGCGCCACCGGGCTGGTGATCGACCCGTACTTCAGCGGCACCAAGATCCGCTGGCTGCTCGACCAGGTGAGCGGCGCGCACGTGGCCGCGGCGCACGGCGAGCTGGCCTTCGGCACCATCGACAGCTGGCTGATGTGGAAGCTGACCAACGGCCGTGTGCACGCCACCGACGTCAGCAACGCGTCGCGCACGATGCTGTTCGACATCCGCCACAACGCCTGGGACCCCGAGCTGCTGAAGGCGCTGCACGTTCCCGCCAGCGTGCTGCCCAAGGTGTTCGCCTCCAGCCATGTCTTCGGCGAGACCGACCCGCAGTGGTTCGGCGCGCCGATCCCGATCGCCGGCGTCGCCGGCGACCAGCAGAGTGCCCTCTTCGGCCAGGCCTGCTTCAAGGCGGGCCTGGCGAAGAACACCTACGGTACCGGCTGCTTCATGCTGATGCACAGCGGCGAGCGCTTCGAGGCGTCGAAGAACGGGCTCATCACCACCGCCGCCGCGCAGACCACCGCGACGCCGGAATTCGCGCTCGAAGGCAGCGTGTTCATCGGCGGCGCCGTCGTGCAATGGCTGCGCGACGGGCTGCATGCGATCCAGAGCAGCGCCGAGGTGCAGGCGCTGGCCGAGAGCGTGCCCGACGCCGGCGGCGTGATGTTCGTGCCGGCCTTCACCGGCCTGGGAGCGCCGTACTGGAAGGCCGATGCGCGCGGCGCGATCGTCGGCCTGTCGCGCGGCAGCACCGTGGCGCACATCGCCCGCGCCGCGCTGGAGAGCATCGCGTTCCAGAGCGCGGCGCTGCTGCAGGCGATGGGCCGCGACCTCGGCGCCCAGGCCAGCGTGAAGGAGCTGCGCGTCGACGGCGGCGCCGTCGTCAACGACCTGCTGATGCAGTTTCAGGCCGATCTGCTGGGCATCCCGGTCGTACGGCCGAAGGTCATCGAGACCACGGCGCTGGGCGCCGCCTACCTGGCGGGGCTGGCCAGCGGCGTCTACCAAGGGCTCGATGAGCTGTCAGCGCAATGGCAGTCGGAGCGGGTGTTCCACCCGACGATGGCGCGCGATCGCGCGGCGGAATTGATGGCGCAGTGGGAGCACGCGGTGCGGCAGACGGTGGCGCAGTGAATCGCGCGCGGCGCATGCCGCGCGACACACGCCGCCGCGTCGCTCACCGCGGGCGGTTCTGGTAGGTGCCGATCAGCTCGGCCTGCGCGATCACATGGCCGCGCATCGCCTGCTCCAGCTGCGCCTTGGTGGGCCGATGCAACGCGCCCAGACGGGTGTCGAGGGCGTAAAGCTTGAAGACGTAGCGGTGACGGCCGATCGGCGGGCAGGGACCGCCGTAGCTGGCGCGCTTCCAGTCATTCACGCCGGCGCGAGCCCCGACGGGCAAGGCACCGCCCTCGGGCAGCCCGGCGGTCTCCGGCGGCAGATCGACCACCACCCAGTGCACCCAGGTCGTCTGCGGCGCCGCCGGGTCGGGCGCATCGGGATCGTCGACCACCAGCGCCAGGCTGCGTGCACCAGCGGGCACCCCGCCCCACTGCAGCGGCGGCGCCAGGTCCTGACCCTCGCAGGTGTGGCGCTGGGGAATCGGCGCGTTGGCTTCGAAAGCGGCAGAGGTCAGCTTCATCACGCATGAGCCGCGTCACGAACGCTCGGGCAGCTTGTGCAGCAGCTTCTTGAATGCCGGCCAAGCCAGTGCGGGCCAGATCTCGGTATGCGCGTGGCCGTAGCTGCGCACCAGCACCGAGACCCGGGTCGCCGACTCGATGTCCGGCGCCTCGATCACGTCCATATAGTCCCAGGGTCCCAGCAAGGCGTAGCTGTCCAGCCATTTCACGCCGGGACAATGCACCTGGATCTGCTCGGCGACATGGCGCTCGAGCGTCTCGATCGATTTCGGCTGGTGCAAGGCCTCGCTCGAAAGCCGGGTCAACAAGACGTACGCCGCCATGGATTCCACCTCTTGCCGCTGATGTGCGCCACGACACGATAGATGCCCTGGCGAGTGCATCGTTGCGCTCACTCAATGGTGAAGGACGACGGCCTCACCACCCGGCCGCTCGGGGAATGGCCCTTGCTGCTGGCGCCGATCGGGTGCCGACACGCACCGGGCAGGCGTGAGCCGCGGTGCGCAGCGCCGATCCGCGCATCGAGGCGACCCGTCGATATTTGCCAGCGTCCGGCTCGCCGGCGCCGATCGTCAACCCACGCGTCGCTGCAAGGCCATCGCCGCCGCCGGCGCCTTCTGCTTATCGCCGCCGATGAAGAACAGGAACACGTCGCGCGGCGCGGTGGGCGCGGGGGGCGGCTCGATGCGGGGCAAGTCGCCCGGCTCACGCCCGTCGCGCCAGGCCCACGCGCAAGCCGCCATCTGGTCCAGCGTCTGCGGCGCGCAGCCTTCCGGCAGCGCCGCGTCGGCGCGCATGATGCGCGCGTAGACGAACGGGCCCGTGACGTCGGCGAATGACGGATAGTCGTCCGACTCGGTGAACACGGTCGCCACGCGGTGGCGCCGGGCCAGCGCAAGGTAATCGGCCGACTTGAACGTCTCGTGGCGCACGTCCACCACATGCCGCAGCGGCACGCCCGTCACCTGGCCGGGCAGCAGCTTCAGGAAAGCCTCGAAATCACCCGGCTCGAAACGTTTGGTCGGCGCGAACTGCCACACGATCGGCCCCAGCTTGTGCGCGAGTTCGGTGATGCCGCTGCCGACGAACCGAGCGATCGATTCGCCGGCTTCGGCAAGCACACGCCGATTGGTCGCGAAGCGCGAGGCCTTCAGCGAGAACACGAAGTCGTCGGGCGTCTCGTCGCGCCACTTCGCGAACGTGGCCGGCTTCTGCGAGCTGTAGTAGGTGCCGTTCACCTCGATCACCCGCAGCTGGCGGCTGGCGTACTCGAGCTCGCGGCCCTGTGGCCAGGCCTTGGGATAGAAGTTGTCGCGCCAGGGCTCGTAGGTCCAGCCGCCGACGCCGACGCGGATGCTCGGCGGAATGGGCACGGCTTCGGTCATCGCTTCTCCTTTGCGCGTGGCGCGGCGGTCCATTGGAATCGAAGCCGCCGCCGATGAAAAGACCGGGCGTTGCGCGCCAGCAGACGCCGCGGTGTCGCCGGGCCCCGTTCGCGATGACGGGCCTCGCGGCGGGTTTCGGATCGTGCGGCGGCGCGCCGCTAGAAGTGGATCGTCACCGCATCGACGACCGCGTAGCGGTCGTCGACCACCGGCATCCAGTGCCACTTGTCGAAGGTGGTGCACGGGTGCGAAATTCCGAGGCCGATGCGGTCGCCGACGCGAGGCTGCGTGGTGGCCTGCGGGCCGATGTGCAGGTAGGCGTGCTGGTCGTTCAGCGCGGTGATGCGCCAGGCCGAGTCGGCGGCCTGGGCCTGCCGCGCACCGGCCGGTGCAAACGCCACCGGCATCGGCAACCCGGCGTCGAAGCCGACGTCGCGCCGCCCGGCACTGAGCAGCGCCAGGCCGGGCTCGGGCGTGCTTTGCACCACCGTCCACAGCTCGAGCGCCGGCCGCAGGCCCTGGTCGCAGCCGCAGCGGCGATTGACCGCGTCGACGAAGCGCGTGTAGTGGCCGTGGTCGTGCGTGACGTAGCAGCCCGATCGCAGCAGCGCGCGCACCGGCCGCGCGAGGTTCAACCGCAGGCGTGCAGCCACCAGGTCGAATACCGCCGAGCCGCCGGCTGACACGATCACCTCGTCGGCCTCGAACAAGCCCTCGCGTTCGATCGCATCGGCCAACTGCGCCATGCGCTGCATCAGTGCGTCGACGTACGGCACGTCGTGTGCCGACTCACCGGTTGCGCCCAGACCTTCGTAGCACTCGATGCCGACCAGTTGCACCGCCCGGCTGGCGCGCAGCGCGCGCGCCAGCGCGAGCGCGTCGTCGTGGTCGCGCACGCCGGTGCGCCCGTCGGGCAGACCGATCTCGACCAGCACCTCGAACGGCGCGATGCCGCGCTGCGCCGCGGTCCAGCCTTCGATGATGGCCAGCTGCGCTGGCGAGTCGACCAGGAACACCACCCGCAGGTCGGCGTGTTCGGCCCGCAACGCGGCCAGGCCGGCCAGGTCCGCGTGCTGGTGCACCTGGTTGGCGATCACCGCGCGGCGCACCCCGGCGGCCACGCCGACGCGAAGCTGGAACACGTTGGCAAACGTGATGCCCCACGCGCCGGCATCGAGCTGACGGCGGAACAACTCGGGCGACATCGTCGTCTTGCCGTGCGGCGCGAGGTCCACGCCGCGCTGGCGCACGAAGGTCTGCATCCACGCCAGGTTGTGCGCCAGCGCATCGCGCTTGAGCACCGCCAGCGGCAGCGGCAAATCGTCGGCCAGCAGGTTCCAACGCTGCTGCGCCACCGCCGAACGCTCGATCGGCGCCCACGCCGGCGGATACCCCTTCAGCCAGGGGCCGAGTCGCTCGGTCTGCGCAGTGGTCATCCGCCGCCGAAGAGCCGCTTGAAGAACGCGACCAGCCGCGCCCACAGCCCCCCCGCCGCAGCCGGGGCCGGCGCCGCGGCGACGCCATAACGTTCGGCCAGCTTGGTGTTGAACGTGGCGAAGAAGTCGTTGGCCATCTTCTGCGCCGCCATGTCGACCAGCCGCGAGCCGATCTGCGCGATCTTGCCGCCGACGCTGGCGTTGGCGGTGTAGTGCAGAACGGTCTCGCGTGCGCCCACCGCCACGAGCCGCACCTGCGCGCTGCCCTTGCCGTGGCCGGCGGTGCCGCCCTGGGCCTCGAACCGCATCGTGTACGAGGTCGGCGGTGCCAGGTCCTCGAGCCGCAGCTTGCCCTTGAAGCGCGCCTTCAGCGGCCCCACGGCCGCCATGATCGCCACCTCGTACTGGTTGTCGCCGCTGGCGGCGATCGATTCGCAGCCGGGGATCGCCGACTGCAGCAACCCGATGTCGTTGAGCGCCTCCCAGGCCTGTTGCTGGTTCACGGGCAGGGTCTGCTGGCTGGTCAATTCCATGGTGGCGTGGGCGCTCAGTGGATGCGGGCCGGCGCATCGCGACGGCTCAGGACCTGGACCAGTTGCTCCAGGCTTTCGAGGTTGTGTGCCGGCAGAAACGAATCCACATGCGGCAGCATCGCGCGGATGCCGGCCGCCCTGGGCTCGAACTTGTCGAAGCGCAGCAGCGGGTTCAGCCAGATCAGGCGCCGGCAGCTCTTGGCCAGCCGCTCAGCCTCGAAGGCCAGTGCCTTCACGTCGCCGTGCTCCAGGCCGTCGCTGATCAACAGCACGGTCGTGCGGCTGTCGAGCGTGCGCCGCGCCCAGCGCTGGTTGAACTCGTGCAGGCAGGTCGTGATGCGCGTGCCGCCGGACCAGTCTTCTACCGCACGCACCACCTGCGACACCGCGACGTCGGGGTCGCGACTCTTCAGCAGCCGCGTGGTGCGCGTCAGGCGTGTGCCGAAGACGAAGCTCTCCACGCGCGCGTCAGCATGGCCGAGCGCATGCGCGAAGTGCAGCAGCATGCGCGAGTAGCGGCTCATCGAACCGGAGATGTCGGCCAGCAGCACCAGCGGCGCCGGCCGCGTCCGGCGCTCGCGCCAGCGCATGTCCCACAACTCGCCGCCATGACGGGCCATGCCCTGCAGCGTGGCGCGCCAGTCGGCGCGGCCCGGCCGGTTGGCGCGCGCGCTGCGCCGCGTGGGCAGCGGCTCGAACACCAGGCGCATCCGCGCCATCGCGCGTCGCGCGGCACGCCACTCGTCGGCCGACATGGTGTCGAAGTCGGCCTTGCGCAGCACCTCGCGCTCGTTGAAGGTGAGCGCGGCGTCGAACTCCTGCTCTTCCTGCGGCTCCTGGGGCGGCGGCGCGCCGGGCGGATTGGGGAACAGGGCATCGGCCAGACGCCGGTTCTCGCGCATCTCGGGTGTCATCGCGTCCTGCGCGCGCACCTTGGGCAGCAGCAGCGCCCGCATGCGGCCCACGAGGTCGGGGTCGCGCCAGAAGAGATCGAAGGCCTGGTCGAAGAGATCGCGGTGTTCGATGCGGTCGAGCATGCAGCTGGCCAGCACGGCATGAAAGTCCATGCGCGATTCAAGACCGGCCACCTGCAGCGCCTGCAACGACATCATCACCCGGTCGGTGCCGACCGCCATGCCCGCGCTGCGCAGCACGCGCGCGAAATGCATGACGTTCTCGGCCAGGTGGCCGGGTGTGGGGCGGGCAACGAGCATGACAAAGGGTGCAGCAGCAGCCCGCCGATGGTACCGGCGCGCGCAGGCCCCGACCGACTCAGGGCATGACCACCGCCTTGCCCCGGACTTCGCGCCGCGCCAGCGCGTCCAGCGCGTCGGCTGTCTGCGCCAGTGCATCGGGCGGCCTGCAGGCGCGGCACAGCAGGGTTTTCATGGCGTGAACATCCTGCGCACGATCGATTCGGCCACGCAGGCGGGCTTGTCCTCGCCGTCGATCTCGATGGTGATCGAGAACGTGAGCTGCAGCCCGCCGGCGATATCTTCGACCTTCGCCAGCGTGAAGCGCGGCCGCACGCGGCGGTTCACGCGCACGGGCGCAGGGAAGCGCACCTTGTTGAGGCCGTAGTTCAGCCCCATGCCGCAGAACGGCAACGCATGCGTCAGATATTCCTCGTAGAACTGCCCGAGCAGCGACAACGTGAGAAATCCGTGCGCGATCGTGCAGCCGTAGGGCGACTCCTTCGCCGCGCGCGCCGCATCGACGTGGATCCACTGGTAGTCGCCGGCGGCTTCGGCGAAGGTGTCGATGCGGTGCTGGTCGACGACGACCCAGTCGGAGACGCAAACCTCGCGGCCGGCGGCCGCGTGCACTTGCTGCGCGTTGTCGAAGCGGATGGCGTGCTGCACCGTCGTCAGCGCGTGGCCGGCGGCGTGTAGTACGCCGCGGTGCTGCCCATGCGCTTCTTGGCCAGGCCGAGCTCGTGCCGCGCCACGGTGCGCAGGTGCACCTCGTCGGGTCCGTCGAAGAAGCGCATCGCGCGGCCCCAGGTCCAGAGCAACGCGAGCGGCGTGTCGGGCGTGAGGCCCATCGCGCCGAAGACCTGCATCGCGCGGTCGAGCACCCGCGTCTGCAGCCGGGCCGCGACAAGCTTGATCGCCGACACGTCGATGCGCGCGGCCTGGTTGCCGGCCTTGTCCATCAGCCAGGCGGCGCGCAGCACGAGCAGGCGCGCCTGGTCGATCTCCACCCGCGACTCGGCGATCCAGTCCTGCACGTTGGCGAAGTCGGCGATCGCACGGCCGAAGGTGCGGCGGCTGAGCGCGCGCTCGCACATCAGCTCCAGCGCGAGCTCGCACTGACCGATCGAGCGCATGCAATGGTGCACGCGACCGGGCCCGAGCCGCGCCTGGGCCAGCGCGAAGCCGCGGCCTTCCGCGCCGAGCAGATTGGAAACCGGCACCCGCACGTCGCGCAGCAGCACCTCGCAGTGGCCTTCGGGACTGTGGTGGTTCATGATCGGCACGTTGCGCACGATGCGAAAGCCCGGCGTGTCGGTGGGCACCAGCACCATCGAATGCCGCTCGTGCGAGCCTTCCGGGCCGCCGGTGACGCCCATCACGATCGCTATTCTGCAGTTCGGGTGCATCGCGTTCGACGTGAACCATTTGCGGCCGTTGATCACGTAGTGGTCGCCCGAAGGGGTGGATTCACGTCGGATCGCGGTGGCGATGTTGGTCGCGTCCGACGACGCCACGTCGGGCTCGGTCATCGCGAAGCACGAGCGGATTCGTCCGTCGAGCAGCGGCGTCAGCCAGCGCTCGCGCTGCTCGGGCGTGGCAAACAGGTGCAGCAGCTCCATGTTGCCGGTGTCGGGCGCGCTGCAGTTGAAGACCTCGCTCGCCCACATCACGCGGCCCATGATCTCGGCCAGCGGCGCGTACTCCATGTTGGTCAGCCGCGTGCCGGGTTCGTCGGCCTTCAGGCCCGGCAGGAACAGGTTCCACAGGCCCTGCGCCCGCGCCCTGGCCTTCAGGTCGTTGACGATCGCGAGCGGGTACTCGCCGCTCTCGGCCAGACGAACCCACTCGGCGTTGGCGGGAAGGATGTGATCGTCGAGGAAGCTGCGCAGCTGTTGCTGCAGACCTTGCACGCGTTCGGAATAGTCGAAGTCCATGATGGGTGCTCCGGTGGGTTCAGGAGATCAGTTGCGCAATTCGGCGACGGCGCGTTCGCGGCGCAACACTACGGCATCGGTCATGTCGGGGAGGTAGTCGATTCAGGTCAGGCTTCGCCCGGCGTCGACCGGATGATGACACCGGTGACGGCGGTGATCTGTGTCGCAAGTGACACCACCGTCCGGCCGATGCCCTGCGGCGTGGTCAGCCGCCTGAGCGGCGTGCGGCCGATATGGCCTTCAAGGATGCTCGGCTCGAATCTATTGGCCAACTCAGTGAGCACCAGCCGCGGCCACATCGACACCACTCGGATCTGCTGCGCCGGCGCGAGCGCGAGCGACTTCGTCAGCGTATCCAGGGCCGATCGCAGTCGGCGTGATCGCCGCCTTGACCTGCGGCATCGGACGAAGGTCCAGCAAAGGGGCGGCGCGTCAGGCCGCCGCCCGCGACGCGCTGCGCACCTCGTCGAGGATGCGCGCAGCCTCGCCGCCCTGCATGCGGGCGATGTCGTCCTGGTACTTCAGCAGCACGCCCAGCGTGTCCTGGATCACCGCCGGGTCGAGCACCAGCGCATCGAGCTCCATCAGAGCGCGCGCCCATTCGATCGTCTCGGCGATGCCGGGCAGCTTGTACAGCTCGATCTCGCGCAGCTTCTGCACGAAGGCCACCACCTGCTGCGCCAGCGCCTTGCGGTACGCCCGGCACGCGGCGCTGCACGATCTCGTACTCGCGCGCGGCGTCGGGGAAGCCGACCCAGTGGTACAGGCAGCGGCGCTTGACCGCGTCGTGGATCTCGCGCGTGCGGTTCGACGTCAGGATCACGATCGGCGGCGTCGTCGCCTTGACGGTGCCGTACTCGGGAATGGTGATCTGGAACTCCGACAGCACCTCGAGCAGGAAGGCCTCGAAGGGCTCGTCGGCGCGGTCGAGCTCGTCGATCAGCAGCACCGGCGGCACGTCGCGCTTGGGGTCGATGGCCTGCAGCAGCGCACGCTGGATCAGGAACTTGTCGGAGAAGAGCTGGTCCGCGAGCTTCGAGCGGTCGGCGCCCGTGCCCTCGGCCAGCCGGATCTCCATCATCTGGCGGCCGTAGTTCCACTCGTAGGCGGCGCCGGCGAGGTCGAGCCCCTCGTAGCACTGCAGCCGGATCAGCGGGCGCTCGAGCATCGCGCTGAGCACGCGCGCGATCTCGGTCTTGCCGGTGCCCGGCTCGCCCTCCAGGAACAGCGGCCGCTGCAGGCGCAGCGCAAGGAACACCGCGGTGGCGAGCTGGCGGTCGGCCACGTAGTTGTGCGCCAGCAGGTCGGCCTGGACCTGGGCGATGTCTTGCGGGATGGATGGGGTCGGATTCATGCGCGCGTGAAACGACAAACGCCGCAGCGACTGCGGCGTTTTGAGTGTGACACAGGGGAGCTTCGGTCTAGCCGATCGCGCGCTTGGCCAGCACCGGGATCAGTGCGGCGCGGTATTCGCCCGAACCATGCAGATCGGTGTTCAGGTTCGCCGCATCGATCTTCACGCCATCGCAGGACGCGCCCGACCAGCTGGCGGCGAGCTTGGCCTCCAGCGCCTTGGCGCGGAATACGCCCGGCCCCGCGCCGGTGACGGCCACGCGCACGCCCTGGCTGCCCTTGCTGACGAACACGCCGACCAGCGAGAAACGCGAGGCCGGCTGCTTGAACTTCTGCCAGCCCGCCTTCTCGGGCACTGGAAAACTCACCGCGGTGATGATCTCGCCGTCGGCCAGCGCGGTCTGGTACAGGCCCTTGAAGAAGTCGTCGGCAGCGATCGCGCGGCGGTCGGTGTGGATCGTCGCCCCCAGCCCCAGCACGGCAGCGGGATAGTCGGCGGCCGGGTCGTTGTTGGCCAGGCTGCCGCCGAGGGTGCCGCGGTTGCGCACCTGCCGGTCACCGATGCCGCCGGCCAGATGCCGCCAGCGCGGGAATGGCCTGCGCGACTTCCTTCGACGCGGCGACCGCGGCGTGCGTGGTCATCGCGCCGATCTTCACCGTGTTGCCGGACACCGTGATGCCCTTCAGGTCGGCCAGGCCGCTCAGGTCGACCACCGACTGCGGGGCGGCCAGGCCGAGCTTCATCGCGGCCAGCAGCGACTGGCCGCCGGCCAGGATCTTGGCGTCGGCAGCGCCGGCGGCGCGCGCCGCGTCGGCCAGCGAGGCGGGTTTTGCATAGGCGAAAGTCTGCATAGCGTTCTCCTGGCTTCCTGTTCAGCGGGCAGCGGCCTGCGCCACCTTCCACACGTTGTACGGCGACGCGGGCATCGGCACGTCCTTGACGCCGAGCGCGTGGCAGATCGCATTGATCAGCGCCGGCGGCGAGCCGATCGCGCCGGCCTCGCCGCAGCCCTTCACGCCCAGCGGGTTGTGCGTGCACGGCGTGCCCTTGACGGTTTCGACCTTGAAGGTGGGCATGTCGTCGGCGCGTGGCATCGCGTAGTCCATGTAGCTGCCGCTGAGCAGCTGGCCGGTCTCGTTGTCGTACACGCCATGCTCCATCAGCGCCTGCCCCAGCCCCTGCACCAGGCCGCCGTGCACCTGGCCCTCGACGATCATCGGGTTGATGACGTTGCCGAAGTCGTCGCAGGCGGTCATGCGGTCGATCTTCACCGCGCCGGTGAAGGGGTCGACCTCGACTTCGCAGATGTAGGTGCCGGCCGGATAGGTGAAGTTGCTCGGATCGTAGAACGCGTTCTCGTTGAGGCCGGGCTCGAGCTTGTCGTGCGGGAAATTGTGCGGCACGTAGGCAGTGAGCGCGACGGAGGCGAACGGCACGTTCTTGTCGGTGCCGGCCACCTTGAACACGCCGCCTTCGTAGACCACGTCGGTATCGGCGGCCTCCATCAGGTGCGCCGCGATCTTCTTGCCCTTGGCGATGATCTTGTCCAGCGCCTTCACGATCGCCGTGCCACCGACCGCGATCGAGCGGCTGCCGTAGGTGCCCATGCCGAACAGCACCTTGCCGGTGTCGCCGTGCTCGATGACGATGTCGTCCATCGGGATGCCGAGCTTGTCGGCCACCACCTGCGCGAACGTGGTCTCGTGGCCCTGGCCGTGGCTATGGCTGCCGGTGAAGATCGTCACCTTGCCGGTCGGGTGCACGCGCACCTCGCCGGCCTCGAACAGGCCGGCGCGAGCACCGAGTGCACCAGCCACCGACGACGGTGCGATGCCGCAGGCCTCGATGTAGGCCGAGTAGCCGAGGCCGCGCTTCAGCCCCTTGGCCTCGCTGGCCGCCTTGCGCTTGGCGAAGCCCGCCACGTCGGCGAGCTCGATCGCCTTGCTCATCGTCGCGTTGTAGTCGCCGGTGTCGTAGGTCAGACCCACCGGCGACGCGTACGGGAACTCGGTGATGAAGTTGCGCCGGCGCAGCTCGGCCGGGTCCATCCTCAATTCGTGCGCGGCCGTTTCGACGATGCGCTCGAGCACATAGGTCGCCTCGGGCCGGCCGGCGCCGCGGTAGGCGTCCACCGGCGCGGTGTTGGTAAACATCGCCGTCACCTCGGCGTAGATCTTCGGCGTCTTGTACTGCCCCGCCAGCAACGTGGCATACAGGATCGTCGGAATGCACGAGGCAAAGGTCGACAGGTACGCGCCCAGGTTGGCCGTCGTGTCCACGCGCAGCGCGAGGAACTTGCCGTCCTTGTCGAGCGCGAGCTTGGCGGTGGTGGCGTGGTCGCGGCCGTGCGCGTCGGACAGGAACGCCTCGGAGCGATCAGCGGTCCACTTGATCGGGCGCCTGATGAACTTGCTCGCGAAGACGAGCGCCGTCTCCTCGCCGTACAGGTAGATCTTGCTGCCGAAACCGCCGCCGACGTCGGGTGCGATGACCCGCATCTTGTGCTCGGGGATGCCGAGCACGAAGGCGCACATCAGCAGGCGCTCGACGTGCGGGTTCTGGTTCGCCACGTACAGCGTGTAGTTGTCGGCGTTGCTGTCATAGGACGCGTTGGCCGCGCGCGGCTCGATCGCGTTGGGGATCAGCCGGTTGTTGCGGAAGCTTAAGCTCGTGACGTGCGCGGCGTTCTTGAACGCCGCGTCGACGCCGTCCTTGTCGCCGATGCCCCAGACGTAGCAGCGGTTGTCCGGCGCTTCGTCGTGTACCGCGCTGCCGGCCTTGGCGGCGGCCGCGGCATCGACCACGGGCTTCAATTCGTCGTAGACCACGTCGATCATCGCCGCGCCGGCCTTGGCCTGCTCCAGCGTCTCGGCCACCACCAGCGCGACGCGGTCGCCGACATAGCGCACCTTGCCGTCGGCCAGCACCGGGTGCTTGGGCTCCTTCATCGGCGTGCCGTCGAGGTTGTTGATCAACCAGCCGCACGGCAGCCCGCCGACGGCCTTGAAGTGCTCGCCGGTGAAGATGCCCAGCACGCCGGGCGCCTTGGCGGCGGCCGTGGTGTCGAGCTTCTTGATGCGGGCGTGCGCATACGGGCTGCGCAGGAAGTAGCCGTAGCTCTGCCCCTGCAGCGAGATGTCGTCGGTGTACTGGCCTTTGCCGGTGAGGAAGCGCGCATCCTCGCGCCGCTCGATGCTCTGGCCTACGAAACCTTGTCGTGCATTCATCGCATGGCTCCTGTTATTTCATCGCCGCAGCGCCCTGCGCCACGGCCTTGACGATGTTCTGGTAGCCGGTGCAGCGGCACAGGTTGCCGTCGAGGCCCTCGCGGATCTGCGCCTCGGTGCTGCACTTGTGGTTCTTCACCAGGTCGACCGCGCTCATCACCATGCCTGGCGTGCAGAAGCCGCACTGCAGGCCGTGGCAACTGCGGAAGGCGGCCTGCATCGGGTGCAGCGTGCCGTCGGCCGCGGCCAGACCCTCGATCGTGGTCAGCTCCATGCCGGCGGCCTGCACCGCCAGCATGTTGCAGCTCTTCACCGCACGGCCGTTCAGGTGCACGGTGCAGGCGCCGCACTGCGAGGTGTCGCAGCCGATGTGCGTGCCGGTCAGGCGCAGGGTCTCGCGGATGAACTCCGACAGCAAGGTCTGCGGTTCGACCTCGCGCGTGACCGACGCTGCGTTGACGCTGAGCGTGAGTTTGATGCCCATGGTGTCTCCTTGGTGTTCTGGTGCGCCCTGGATCGAAAGCGCATCGGACCATACTATTTCGAGGGGTCGCGACAAACAGGAAGGTGAATACCCCTATGACGCGAGATGCCTAGCATCACAGGCTGGACCGTCGTGCACCCAGGCGCCGGCCACCCCGGCAGTCGGCGCCGAACCCCGCTGGTTGCCGAGCTCCACCAGCACATCGGCGGCTCAACGGCGGAGCGTTGTCTTTCGCGAATGCGGCTCGAACGCAAGCATGACCTTGCCCCGTCCCAAGCTGGGACAGTCGGCGCGACGAATCTATTCCGATCAGGGTTAAGCCTAGGTGTTGGTCACCGTCGCCTATGCAGATGATTGCATAGCCGAAGAAAGCCGATGCACGTGCAATGGCCCGCCGGCGTGACCCTCGAACCGGGAGACACACCACCATGCAGAAGAGCCTCCATATCAACGCAGACAAGTGCACGGGTTGCCTGCAGTGCGAAATGGCCTGTTCGTTCGAGAACTACGCTGTGTTCGCGCCGGCCAGATCGCGCATCAAGGTGTTCGACTTCCACACCACCGGACGCAAGGTGCCGTACACCTGCACGCAGTGCGACGAGGCCTGGTGCCTGCACGCCTGCCCGGTCGATGCGATCACCGTCGACAAGCTCACCGGCGCCAAGGTGGTGAACGAGGCCACCTGCGTCGGCTGCAAGGTCTGCACGATCAGCTGCCCGTTCGGCACCATCAACTACGTGCAGGAGACCGGCAAGGTGCAGAAGTGCGATCTGTGCGGCGGCGACCCCGCCTGCGCCACGGCCTGCCCGACCGGCGCCATCACCTACGTCGACGCCAACTGGACCGGCCTGAACCGGATGCAGGCCTGGGCCGACAAGCTGGGCAACCAGCCCGCTGCTTGAGAGAAGGAGACACACCATGTCATGGGCAGGAAAGATCCTCCGCGTCAACCTCACTGCGGGCACCGTCAAGTCCGAGCCGCTGAACATGAAGTGGGCCAAGGAGTACCTCGGCTCACGCGGCCTGGCTTCGAAGTACCTGGTCGAAGAAGTCGACCCCAAGGTCGACCCGTTGTCGGCCGCCAACAAGATCATCTGGGCCACCGGGCCGCTGACCGGCACGATGGCCTCCACCGGCGGCCGCTACACCGTCGTCACCAAGGGGCCGCTGACCGGCGCCATCGCCTGCTCCAACTCGGGCGGCTACTGGGGCGCCGAGCTCAAGATGGCGGGCTGGGACATGATCGTTTTCGAGGGTGCGTCGCCCAAGCCCGTGTACCTTTACATCAATGACGATGTCGCCGAGCTGCGCGACGGCTCGGGCCTGTGGGGCCACAGCGTGTGGGAAACCGAGGAGACGCTGAAGAAGCTGCACCAGGATCCGCAGCTGCGCATCTCGTCGATCGGCCTGGCGGGCGAGAACAAGGTGCTGTTCGCCGCGGTCGTCAACGACCTGCACCGCGCCGCCGGCCGCTCGGGCGTGGGGGCGGTGATGGGCAGCAAGAACCTGAAGGCGATCGCCGTGCGCGGCACGAAGGGCGTGGGCAACATCGCCGATGCCAAGGAGTTCATGAAGGTCACTACCGAGAAGAAGAAGATCCTGCACGACAACGCGGTCACCGGCCAGGGCCTGCCGGCCTACGGCACCCAGGTGCTGATGAACGTGATCAACGAGATCGGTGCGCTGCCCACGCGCAACCACCGCGACGTGTCGTTCGAAGGCGCCAAGGACATCTCGGCCGAGGCGATGGCCACGCCGCGCAAGACCGATGGCAAGAAGCACCTGGTGACGAACCAGGCCTGCTTCGGCTGCACCATCGCGTGCGGGCGCATCAGCAAGATGGACCAGGGCCACTTCACCGTCGAGAACAAGCCGCAGTACTGGGGCGCCTCGGGCGGCCTGGAGTACGAAGCGGCCTGGGCGCTCGGTGCCGCCAACGGCGTCAACGACCTCGAGGCGCTGCAGTACGCCAACCTGCTGTGCAACGAGCAGGGCATGGACCCGATCTCGTTCGGCGCCACGGTCGGCGCGGTGATGGAGCTCTACGACCTGGGCATCCTGAAGAAGGAGCAGCTGGGCATCGACGCCAAGTTCGGCTCGGCGCAGGCGCTGGCCTACTTTGCCGAGATCACCGCCAAAGGCGAAGGCTTCGGCAAGGAGATCGGCCAGGGATCCAAGCGTCTGTGCGCCAAATACGGCAAGCCCGAACTCTCGATGAGCGTCAAGGGCCAGGAGTTCCCGGCCTACGACAGCCGCGGCATCCAGGGCATGGGCTTGGCCTATGCGACCAGCAACCGGGGCGCCTGCCACCTGCGTGGCTACACGGTGGCTTCCGAAGTGCTGGGCATTCCGGTCAAGACCGATCCGTTGACCGCCGAGGGCAAGCCCGAGCTCGTGGTCGCATTCCAGGACGCGACCGCGGCGTTCGACTCCGCCGGCATCTGCATCTTCACCAGCTTCGCCTGGGGCCTGGCCGACGTCGCGCCACAGGTCGCCGCGGCCTGCGGCCCGGAGTTCACGCTGGAGAACCTGTCCAAGATCGGCGAGCGCATCTGGAACATGGAGCGCGACTTCAACAACCGCGCCGGCTTCACTGCCAAGGACGACAACTTGCCGCCACGGCTGCTCAACGAGCCGGCCAAGACCGGCCCGGCCAAGGGCCTGGTCAACAAGCTGCCCGAGATGCTGCCCAAGTACTACGCGGCGCGCGGCTGGGACAGCAACGGCCAGCTCAAGCCCGAGACGCGGCAGCGCCTGGGCTTGTGAGGGCGCGCGGGTCGCACGGCGGCCTGAGATGACTGCCCCCGCAGGGGCGCTCGGTCGGGTTGAGCGCGGCCCGGCGCCGAGTGAGGCGCCACGCCGCGGTCCGGAGACCGCCTGGCTCTTCGTCGGTGACATCTCTCAATCGCCTGCGTGCGCAGACCGTGCCGAAGGGCGAGTGTTCTTGGAGCCACTGAAATGAAGCATGTCATCCTCGGCGCCGGCCCGGCCGGCGTGATCGCCGCCGAAACCATCCGCAAGCATGCGCCGAACGACTCGATCGTCATCGTCGGCGACGAGCCCGAGCCGCCGTACTCGCGCATGGCGATCCCCTACCTGCTGATCGGCCGCGTCGGCGAAGCGGGCACCCATCTGCGCCACGACGCCGACCACTATGCCAAACAGCGGATCGAGGTCCGACGCGATCGCGCCAAAAGGGTCGACACCGCCAAGCACGAAGTGCAGCTCGAAGGCGGCAGCTCGCTGCCGTTCGACCGGCTGCTGATCGCCACCGGCTCGTCACCGGCCACGCCGCCGATCCCGGGCATCCAGGGCCCCGGCGTGCACAGCTGCTGGACGCTGAAGGACGCGCGCGCCATCATGGCGCTGGCCACGCCCGGTGCCCGCGTGGTGCAGATGGGTGCGGGCTTCATCGGCTGCATCATCCTCGAGGCCCTGGCTGGCCGCGGCGTGAAGCTCAGCGTGGTCGAGATGGGCGACCGCATGGTGCCGCGCATGATGGGTCCAACGGCCGGCGGCATGATCAAGGACTGGTGCCAGCGCAAGGGTGTCACGGTCTATACGGGTGCGCGCGTCGAGTCGGTCGATCGACCCGAGCCGCCGGGTTTGCTGAGCAAGGTGGCCGGCGCGATCGGCCTGGGTTCCGACAAGACCGGCGGGCCGCTGAACGTGCACCTGTCCACCGGACAGCAGCTGGAGGCCGACCTGGTGATCAGTGCCACCGGCGTCAAGCCCAACATCGGCTTCCTGGAGAACTCGGGCATTACCTGCCTCGTGGGCGTGCTCACCGACGAACATCTGCAGACCAATGCGCCGGGTGTCTACGCCGCGGGCGACTGCGCCGAGGCCTTCGACATGGTCAGTGGCAAGACCATCGTCAGCGCGATCCAGCCCAACGCCGCCGAGCAGGCGCGCGTGGCGGCGCTGAACATGGTGGGCCAGGTGACCGCGCTGAAAGGCGTCACGCAGATCAACGTGCTCGACACCCTGGGGCTCGTCTCGGCGAGCTTCGGCAACTGGGAGGGAGTGCCGGGCGGCAAGCACGTGGAGTTGACCGATCGCGCCGCGGGCCGGCACCTGAGTCTGCAGTTCGCCGACGACCAGTTGGTGGGCTGCAACGCCATCGGCTGGACCGATCACGTGGGCGTGATGCGCGGGCTGGTCGAGGGCCAGGTCAGGCTCGGCGAGTGGAAAGACCGCCTGATCGCCGACCCGACGCTGTTGATGCAGGCCTACCTGGCCCGCGCCCAGGCCCAGGACGCCCGGGCCCTGGTGCGCGCATGACGGCCGCGGATGAGTCAAGATCGGCGCCATGCAGATCACGCTGAAGCTGTATGCCACGCTGACCGACTACCTGCCCGCCGATCGGCGAGCTGACAACGCGATGGCACTGACGGTCGCCGAAGCGGCCACCGTCAGCGATGTGATCGCCCCATTCAATCTGCCCAAGCACCTGGTGCACCTGGTGTTGATCAACGGCCATTTCGTGCCGCCCGATCAGCGCACCGCGCGCACATTGACCGAAGGCGACGTCCTGGCCATCTGGCCCCCCATCGCCGGTGGGTGAGCCCGGACACAGGACCGTGCCTGCGCACGGGCTTGTGCCTGGCGAACCGGACGGGCATGCAGGCCCGTTCGTGGACGAGCCCGGACACAAGACCGTGCCTGCGCACGGGCTTGTGCCTGGCGAACCGGACGGGCATGCAGGCCCGTCCGTGGACGAGCCCGGACACATGACCGTGCCCCCGCACCGGTTTGTGCCTGAAGCTTTCGAGCGCGAGCATGGCTGCACCGAGGCCGAGTGGCTGGGCTGGCTTTCAGGGGCCGTGGGCGTGCACCCACTGCGTCTCGGGCCGCCCGGACAGGCCGACATCGAAATCGGTGCCGGCCATCTGCATCTGCAGTGGCGCGTGCTGCCGCCGCGCCAGATCGCGTTGATCCGCATGCCGCGCATGCAGGTCGGCTATCGCTTCGACCAGGTGGGCGACGCAGCGCGCGCCGCGTTCATGCGCTACTTCGACCTGTACATGCAGCGCGGCGGTGGCTAGGGTCCGTGGCCGCCCCACCGTGGACAATCGGCTCGATGTCCACCCTCCACGAAAAACCAGCGGCCTGGCGACGCTGGCTCGGCATCGTGCTGCGCACCGCGCACCTCGTCGGCGTGACGATGATGGGCGCCGCGCTGTCGGGTGCCCCGACCAACTACCATGCCGGCGCCCTGCTCACGCTTGTCAGCGGCGTCGCGTTGCTATTCAGCGAGTTGGCCGACCGTCGCGTGCAGCTGGGCGAGCTCGCCGGCGTGGTGGTGCTGCTCAAGCTGGCGGTCGTGACATGGATCGCGTTCGACGAGCGCCACGCGTTGCCGTTGTTCTGGGCCTTGCTGATCGTGTCGGCGCTGGTCTCGCACGCTCCACGCGGGCTGCGCCATTGGCGGGTGATGCGCTGAGCTACAGGCGCGCCAGCAGCGCGTGCCAGCCTGGGTAGTCCGCAGCAGCCAGCGCGAACTTGGTGGCAAAGTCGGCGGTAGGGTGGCCGCCTCGCAAGGCGTCCAGATACTGCGGGCCGCGGTTCACCCAGCTGCCGCCGAGCAACGTGACGCCGCGCGCGAACAACGGGTCGGGCGGGCAGCCCACGCTGGGGCCGATCATCGCGAATCGACTCGCGCGGCGGCAGCGCGCCAGCACACGGTCGAGCGTGTCGTTGAGCAGCAGCGTGCCGGTGGCTAGCACCTTGTCGCAACCTTCGAGTTCGCGATCGTCCAGCGTGACGCGCACCGCGCCCGAGTCACCCGCCAGATCCGACCGCAGCTCGAGCACCAGCAGGCGCGCCCCACAGGCCACGATGCGCGGCACCAGCGGCGTGAAGTAGCCGATCATGCCGATCAGCTCGCCGGGCTGCGGGTCGAGCGCGCCGACCGAGTCGCGGCTGGCCGGCGGCACGAAGCCGGCACGGTCGAACAGGCAACGCGTGAGCGCGTTGATGGCGGCGAAGCCCACCGTGCGCTCGTACGGGTCGGCGCTCGCGTAGCCCCGCGCCGCGGCCATCGCGTCGCCGCCCTCGAGCGCGAGGCGCCCGCGGCCCGCGCTCAGGCCCGCCCAGGTGTCGCCCAGCAGCACGTACGACAGGCCGATCGAACCGTCGGCGAGCTCCAGCGCGCAGAATTCACCGCGCATGCCCCCGGGCTGCGGCGGCGGTGGCAGATGCAAACCGCGCACCCTGGGCAGCGGCATGCGTGCAGCCAGGTCGTCGAGCAGCGACAGCGCGTCGGCGGCGAAGCTCATGGCGCCCGATGGCGCGCGGCCCGGTCCGACAGCGCGTTCGGAAAGTACAGCGCGGTCAGGCTCTTGTTGTGCACCGGCGAGAAGCCGCGACCGTCGCCACCCTCGGCGGCATCGGCATAACGGCGCCAGTCGCGCACCCAGTGAAGCTCGTCGCACACCTCGAGCAGGCCCATCGTCTCGCGGTCGCCCACCAGCACGCCCTGCACCCGCAGGCCGAACCTGATTCGCGCCTCGTCCAGGCGGGCCAGCGTGGCGGGCATGCAGCCGAATTCGCCATCGCTGACGATCAGCAGGTCGGCGCTGCGCCATCGCGCCTCATGCACGCGCTCGATCGCGCGCTCGATCGGTGTCTGGATGTCGGTGCCGCCGTCGAAGCCATGGCCCATCAGGTCGAGCACGGCACGCAGGCCGTCCGCGCCGGCGCCGAGCTCGCGCTCGATCAGCTCCTGCGGCCCGCCGAACGCGATCAGCTTGCAGCCGCGTCGCGACTCGTGCGCCGCGCGCAGCGCGGCAATCACCGTGGCCTTGGCGATGTTCTCGGGCGCGCCGCGCATCGAGCCCGAAGTGTCCAGGCACACGATGATCGGACCGCGCTCGAGCGCGTCCGGATGCGGCGGCGCCCTCGGCCGGACGACCGCCGCGTCGGGGTCGACACGCCAGTCCACCAGCACCGCCGAGGTCTCCCAGCTCAACAGGCGCGCCTCGGCATGGCGCGCGCGCCAGAGCTTCTTCAGCACCGGGTGGTGCAGCATCACCGCTTCGCTGGCCAGCATGCGTTCGAGCCGGGCCGAGAAGCGCACGCCGGTGATCTCGCCCGGCGCATCGGGCAGCCGCGTCTCTATCGCCCGCAGCGGCAGCGGCGGCGCGGTGCCGTCGGCGGCGTCGCGGGTGGTCGGCGCGGCGGGCCAATCGGCACGGCGCTCCTGCCGGCCCAGGCGACGGATCAGTTCGGCCAGCGCCGGCAGCTGGCTCAGCCATTCGCTGGCGCGCCGGGCCGCGGCCCAGGGGCGCGAGTTCAGCTGGCCGCGCAGCTCGTCCCACTGCAGATGCGCGAGGTCGCCGAGTCCCTGCAACAGCGCCAGGTCGTCGTCCAGCCCGCTGGTCTCGTCGTCCCAGGCCGCGGTGAACTCCTGCGCGACCCGGGCAATGGCCGCGTCGCGTGTCAGGCGCGGCTGGTGGTCGACGATGCGGTCCAGGTGCCACAGCAGCGTGCGCAGCACCTGCTCGGCCAGCGCCGGCACGCCGCGCGACAGCGCCGGCAGGCCGAGCTCGCCCACGGCCTTGCGCAACGGAGCGCTGGCGACAGCGTCGCCGAAGTCGGCGCCCGCCGGCGGCAGCGTTCCCGCGGTCAACGCCGCGAGCCAGGCCGCCGCGTCACTGAGCCGCTGCGCCCGCTCGCCGGCGCTGGCGATCAGGCCGGGCAGCCACAGCGTGCGCGGCAAGTCCTGCAGACGGTCGTAGGGCCGGTCGAGCTCGGACGTGCGCGGCGGATCGGGCGCATGCGCGGCGCGCCGCGAATCCTCGTCCGCCGCTGCGGGATGCGCACTCATGCGGTGGCATCGGCCAGCGGCACCGGCGCCGGCACCACGGCGTCGAGCTGCGGGTCGACCGGCAGTGCGGCAAAGCCGGCACGAACGGCACCCAGCCGCGACAGCAGGCCCTGCAGCACCGTGCCGGTGTGCGCATGCGCGTCCAGCATGCGCTGCGCCAGTTCGGGCGGGAGCCACAGGCGCCGCTGCAACCGCAGCGCGAGCTGCTGTTCGAGCGTGGCCACGGCATCAGCTTGCGCACGCGCCTGCCCGATGATCTCGTCGAGTTGCGCCAGCCGTGCCTGGATGTGCACCACGCTGTAGCGGCGACGCATCTGCTCCTCCAGCGTACGCGAGACGATGCGCAACGGCGACCGGTCGTCGGCTTCGCCCGCTGCACCGATCGCGCGCGCCAGCGCCAGCTTGCCGGCGGCGTTGGCGGCGTCGGGGTCGTCCTGCGCCGATTGCTCGATCTCGAGCTGCCGCTCGAACGCCTGCACCGCGCGCGTGAGCCAGGGCGCCTGCTGCGGCACGGCGCCGATCAACTCGGTCTCGAACCAGGCGGCCAGGTGCGGCACATCCTGCGGCGAAGCGCTGGCGACGTAGGGCGCGAGCCAGAGGTCCAGCGCATCGATTTCGGTCCGGCCCTCGGTGGCTGCGGCCACGCGCATCAGCCCGATCCACTGGCGCCAGCGTCGGTCGGATATCGGCTGCTGCCGCCGGGCCAGCCAGGCCCTCAGTGTCTGGCAGGCGGAGCGGGCTTGCTCGCCGAGCGAAACCTGGGCCGCTGCCACGGCGACCGCCTGCCGTTCGGCGGCGCTCAGCGGCTGCACCGTCGCCGGCGCCTCGGATTTCAGGTGCAGCAGCGCGGTGAACGAGGCGTCGCCCACCGGCACCACCGGCACGCGCAGCAGGAAGCGGTCGAAGAAGGCGCGCAGCGCCTCGTCGGTCGGCACCTCGTTGCTGGCCCCGACCACGCTGAGCAGCGGCGTACGCACGCGCCCGCTGCCGTTGTCGAATTCGCGCTCGTTGAGCAGCGTCAGCAACGCGTTGAGGATGGCCGAGTTGGCCTTGAACACCTCGTCCAGGAAGGCGATGCCCGCGGTGGGCAGGAAACCGTCGGTCAGCCGCTCGTAGCGATCGTCCTCCAGCGCCTTGAGCGACAGCGGGCCGAACAGCTCCTCGGGCGTGGAGAACCGCGTCAGCAAGCGCTCGAAGTAGCGCGCACCGTCGAACACGCGGTGCAGCCGGCGCGCCAGCTCGCTCTTGGCCGTGCCCGGCGGGCCGACCAGCAGCACGTGTTCGCCGGCCAGCGCCGCCAGCAGCGTCAGGCGGACCGCCGTCTGCCGCTCCAGCAACCCGTTTTCGAGCCAGGTCAGCAGCGCGCCCAGGCGTGGGGGGGTAGGCAGGCTCATGGGCTGATTGTCGGTGCCGCGTTCGACCCCCGGCAAGCCGACCAGATCAAGAATCCGCGCCGGTGGTAGCCCCGCGTCGACAGCGGCGGCGCGGGTAGGCTATCGTCGGGCCTGTACCGGCCCTGGCGGCCGCCGATCTCATGAAAAACCGCGGTGTTCACCTGCAGTACAGCTTCCTGCCGAACGGGCAGCATGGCGCCGACGTGCACAACCCGCTGTTCGACCTGCTGTCGGCACTGCGCGATCATGGTTCGATCCAGCACGCGGCCCGCGCGCTCGGTGCGTCGTACCGCCATGTGTGGGGTGCACTCAAGCTCTGGCAGGAGACGCTGGGCGAACCGTTGGTCACCTGGGCGCAGGGCCAGCCCGCGCGGCTGACGCCATTCGCCGAGCGACTGCTGTGGGCCGAGGCGCGCGCGCGAACGCGCCTGACGCCGCACATCGAGGCGCTGCGCGCCGAACTCGAGCGCGTGCTGGCCGACGCGCTCGACGGCTCGCAGCAGGTGCTCACCGTATTCGCCAGCCACGATCTGGCGCTGCCGCAGCTGCGCGAGCGCGCCAGCCGCGACCACCGGCTGCACATCGAGCTGAAGTTCGCCGGCAGCCTGGATGCGCTGCGTGCGCTGGCCGACGGGCGCTGCCTGGCCGCGGGGTTCCACGTCCCGCCACTGACCCAGGGGGCACAGGTGTTCGCGCGCGGCCTCAAGCCGCTGCTCAAGCCCGGCCGCCACAAGCTGATCGGCTGCATGCGCCGCATGCAGGGGTTGATGGTCGCGCCCGGCAATCCGCTGCACCTGCACGACCTGACCGATCTGACGCTGCGGCCGCTGCGTTTCATCCAGCGCCAGAGCGGCTCGGGCACGCGCCTGCTGACCGAGCACCTGATGGCCCGGCAGGGCATCGACCCGGCACGCTGCAGCGGCTTGGCGGTCGCGGCCGAGGACAGCCATGTGGCAGTGGCGGCGGCCATCGCCAGCGGCGTGGCCGACGCCGGCGTCGGCATCGAGGCCGCCGCGCGCGCGTTCGGCCTGGGCTTCGTGCCGCTGATCGAGGAAGACTATTTCCTGGTGTGCCTGGCCGATGCGCTGGAACATCCCGCCATGCTGCGGCTGCGCGACGCGCTGGCCGGCCGCACCTGGCATGCCGCGCTGAGCGACCTGCCGGGCTACGCGCCGTCGCACGGCGGCGAAGTCCTGTCGCTGACGCGCGCGCTGCCATGGTGGAACTTCCGCCAGCGCAAGTCGCGCGCCGGCACGCATCGGCCGTTGGCCCCCCAGCGGTCGCTGGCCGAACCCTCTCTTTGACGTCAAGGGCACCATGGACAACATCGACCTGCAAGTGATGCGCGAGGTGGCGGCCTGGGTCGCCAGCGGCCACCGCGTGGTGCAAGGCACGATCACCCGCACCTGGGGCTCGGCGCCGCGCCCGCCGGGTTCGGTGGTGGCCATCCGCGACGACGGCCGCATCGTCGGCTCGGTCTCGGGCGGCTGCATCGAGGACGACCTGATCGACAAGGCGCGCGAGGGCGTGCTGGCCAGCGGCCGGCCGCAGGTGGTGCGCTACGGCATCGACGCCGATGCCGCGCACCGCTTCGGCCTGCCCTGCGGCGGGCTGATCGAACTGGTGCTCGAGCCGGTGCTGCCGCGCACGCGGATCGACGAGTTGCTGCAGCGCCTGGCCCGCGGCGAGCGTGTGCGTCGGGTGTTGACCCTGGCCAGCGGCGAGGTCGAGTTGCAAAGCGCCGGCCAGACCGACGAACTCGAGCTCACCGACAGCACGCTGACCACGCACCACGGCCCACGCTGGCGCCTGGTGGTCATCGGCGCCGGCCAGATGACGCAGTACCTGGCCCCGATGGCCCACTCGCTGGGCTACGAGGTGATCGTCTGCGACCCGCGCGAGGAGTACGCCACCGGCTTCCAGGCCGACGGGGCGCGCCTGTCGCGCGAGATGCCCGACGACCTGATCACCGCGCTGAAGCCCGACGGCCACACGGCCATCGTCGCGCTCACGCACGACCCCAAGCTCGACGACCTGGCACTGATCGAGGCGCTGCGCAGCCCGGCCTTCTACGTCGGCGCGATCGGCTCGCGCGCCAACCAGGCCAAACGCAAGCAGCGCCTGGCCGAACACTTCGGGCTCACCGAGCCCGAGTTCGCACGCCTGCACGGGCCGGTGGGCCTGAAGAACGGCGCGCGCACGCCGCCGGAGATCGCGGTCAGCATCCTGGCCGAGCTGACGGCGGTGCGCTACGGCTACCGCATCCCCGAACCGATCGCGCTGAACCCGGCGGTCGGTGTCGAAGCCGGCTGCTCGACCTGAGCGCCGCCGATGATCGCGCTGCACTACCACCCCGGCAATGCCAGCCTGATCGCGCACATCGTGCTGCACGAACTCGGCGAACCGTTCGAGCTGCGGCTGGTCGACCGCGCCAACAACGCGCACAAGTCGCCTGCCTTCCTGAAACTCAACCCGAATGGCCAGATTCCGGTGCTCGAGGACGGCGACCTGGTGCTGTACGAAACCGCGGCGATCTGCCTGCACCTGGTGGACACCCATCCGGCAGCCGGCCTGGCGCCGCCGCTGGGCACGGCCGAGCGCGCGCACTTCTACCAATGGCTGGCCTGGTTGAGCAACACCGTGCAGCCGGCGATGATGACCTACTTCTACCCCGAGCGTCTGGTCGCCGCGGGCAACGAGACGGCTGCCGCCGAGGTGCGCACGCAGGCCCAGAGGCGAGTGGGCGCGCTGCTGGCGCTGCTGGACGATCAGCTGGCCTCGCATCGGCAGCCCTGGCTGCTGGGCACGCGCTACAGCGCGCTCGACCCCTACGCCTTCGTGATGTGTCGCTGGACCCGCGGCTTCAGCGGCGCCGCAGCGGCGCCGGCGCGCGAGCACCCGCAGCTGGCGCCCTACCTGCAGCGCCTGCTGGCGCGGCCGGCGGTGCAGCGCGCGCTGGCGGCCGAACAGCTGGCCGAACCCTGGATCTGAGACGCGGCGCGCGCGCCGCACAGCCGCTACAGCGTGCCGCTGCGCAGCCGCTCCAGGCGCAGGCGGATCAGCTGCTCGAGTTCGCTGGCCTTCTGCGACAGCGCGCGCGAACGCTCGGGCTCGGTGGCCGCGGCGGCATCGCGACGCAAGGCGGCCAGCCGATGGAACAGCTCCACCTCCGGCGGCACGACGCCGGCGTCCTTGAGCACCTTCATCGCCATGCGCAGCTCGGCCGGCGTCTGGTCGTAGCCGTCGCCGAATTCCATCGGTCGCCCGAAGCTCGGCGCGCTGCGCAGCTCGCCCGAGCGAACGCTTTCGCGCAGGTGTTCGCCGATATGGTCTTCGAGCAGCTTGAGTGGGTTCTGTGTCATGGCAACTCCACCTTCAAACGATCGGCCCAATACCGCGTCAGCGGCGTCACCGGCTTGGCCAGCCGGCGCTCGTTCAGCACCGCGCGGCCCAGCACGCGCGAACCGCCGGCGGCCGCGGCGGCCAGCAGCGTCTGATCGATCAGGTCGCGCTGGGCGTGGCTGCCGCCGAGCCGCTGGGCCTTGCCGCGCACCGCATACAACGCCTGCGCGGCTTCGGCACCGTCGCCGCGCGCAAACGACAGCAGCGCGCGCATCAGCGGCGCGCCGACCTCGCGCGCCATCGTGTGGTTGCTGCGCCGCGCCTCCTCGGCGGCCAGCGCGTGCTCGGCGCACAGCGCGATCCAGTGCTCGGCCCGCACCAGCTCGCCGGCGGCCAGCAGCACCAGCAGCGCGTGCACGTCGTTGAAGGCGTAGTAGCCCGCGCTCGTGCCGGCCAGATCCCACTGGCCGGCCAACGCCGCGCAGCGCGTGCGCACGTCCACCCCCAGCAGATGAAGACGCCACAGCATCGCGGCCGCGTCGACCCGCTGCAGCGTCACCTGCAGCGCGTCGCCCGACAGATGGGCATCCACCAGCCGCAGCACGCCGGCGTCGTCGAGGCTCTCGAGCCGGAACAGCCCGACATGCCACCACAGATGGCAGGCGTAGCCGTTGCCCTGCGCCCAGCAGTCCTGGTGCTGGCGCAACCACGCGGCGCCGTCGTCGCAGCGGCCCTGCATCTCCATCACGTGCGCCACCGCATGCACCGCCCACGGCGAGCGCGGCGTCGAGCGCCAGCGCGCGCCGGCCGGCCTCCTCGGCCTGCGTCTGCAGGTTGCACTCCTCCAGCCCGAAGGCGTGCAGTGCCAGCACGTGCGCGTACAGCGGATCGGCCTCGCTCCACTGCGGCAGCGCACGCGCCGGCCGGGCACGCAGGTTCACCGCGTCGCCGCGGTAGAAGTCCCACAGGTGCGCCCATTGCAGCGCGAGCGCGTCGCGGGGGTGCTCGAGCAGCCACTCGTCCCACAGCGCGCAGGCCTCGGTCCAGCGGCCGTCGAGCACGCGCTGTGTGGCTTCGAGGTGGGTGCACTCGCGCGCCGGCGCGCCGGCGGTCAGCAGTTGCGCGCGATCGAGGTGGGCTCGGGCTTCGCCGACCAGGCTGGGCTCGGTGAGGCTCAACAGGAAGCCGGCCTTCATCACGTGCGGCAGCGACCAGTGCGGATCCTCCTCGATCGCACGGTCGAGGTCGGCAATCGGCGGCTCGTAGAACGACATCATGCGCCACAGCGCGGTTTCGACCGCATCGCGTGCGGCCGACGCATCGGTGCCGAGCAGGTTGCCGCGCGGGTCCTTGAGCGCCATGCCCGCACTCTAGCGCGCAACGCCACGCTGAACTGGCCGTGCAGCGCGCACCAGTTGGTGCTTCAATAGCGCATGCGCATGCTGCGGCAACGGTATTGGCCTGAACGAAGCCCGGCCCGGCGCCGCGAACGCCCTGGCTTCGGGTTTCCCCGGGCTGAAAAGGGGCGCCGCGGCGGCCCGTTGCAGTTCATGCTTGCGCACGGCGTCTCACGCAAGTTGGTTTGCGTTTCACGCAATTGACTGCTGCGCCGGCCCACGCGTGCACCGAGTTTCCAGCCGTCGCGGCGTGATGCCGCGACGCTGATTTGAGGAGACCAACCCAATGACCCCTGCGGCCTTCGGCTATCACGCCCCACGCACCGTCGCCGACGCGATCAAACTGCTCGGCGACCTCGGCCCCGACGCCAAGCTGCTGGCCGGCGGCCACAGCCTGCTGCCGATGATGAAGCTGCGCTTCGCGCAACCGAGTCACCTGATCGACCTGGGCAAGGTCGGCGGGCCTGCGTGGCATCGCGCAGGTGGGCACCGAGATCCACATCGGCGCGATGACCACCGAGCACGAGCTGCTCAGCTCCAAGCTGCTGGCCGAGAAGCTGCCGCTGCTGGTCGAGGCGCTTCGGCTGATCGCCGATCCCGCAGGTGCGCTACAAGGGCACGATCGGCGGCGACATCAGCCACGGCGACCCGGGCAACGACCATCCGGCCGCTGATGCTGGCGCTGGATGCGTCGTTCGTGCTCAACGGCGCGCAGGGCGAACGCGTGGTCAAGGCCGACGGCTATTTCCTCGGCCTGTACGCCACGCTTGCCGCACCCGGACGAGATCCTGACCCAGATCCGCATCCCGATTCCCGCCGCCGGCAGCGGCTGGTGCTACAGCAAGTTCAAGCGCAAGACCGGCGACTTCGCCACCGCCGCCGCCGCGGTGCAGCTGCAGATGAAGGGCGACGTCGTGGCGAGCGTGTCGATCGCGCTGACCAACGCCGGGCCCACGCCGCTGAAGGCCAGCAAGGCCGAGGCATACCTGGTCGGCAAGCCGATCAACGACGCCACGCCTGAACGAGGCGGCACGGCTGGCGATGAGCCTCTGCAGCCCATCGCACTGCCAGCGCGGCGCCGCCGACTACAAGACCGCGATGTGCCGGCGAGATGACGCGCCGCGCGCTGCAGACGGCGCACTCGCGCGCGAAGCCCTGAACGCGTAGAACACAAGGAACACGACCATGGCCAACACACACAAGGTCTCGTTCAAGCTCAACGGCAAGGCCGTCGAGGTGACGGTCGAGGCGCGCGAGCTGCTGATCCACACGCTGCGCGAGCGCCTCGCGCACACCGGCCCGCACATCGGCTGCGAAACCTCGCACTGCGGCGCCTGCACGGTCGACGTCGACGGCATGTCGGTCAAGTCCTGCACCGTGCTGGCGGTGCAATGCGACGGTGCCGAGATGCTGACGGTCGAGGGCTTCGAGCAAGGCGGCGTGCTGCACGCGCTGCAGCAGGCCTTCCACGAGGAGCATGGCCTGCAATGCGGCTACTGCACGCCGGGCATGATCACCCGCGCCTATCGACTGCTGAAGGAGAACCCCAACCCGAGCGAGCAGGAGATCCGCTACGGGCATCGCCGGCAACCTGTGCCGCTGCACCGGCTACCAGAACATCGTGAAGGCCGTGCAGTCCGCGGCGAAGAAACTCGCGCGCCGCCACCGCCTGAACGCCGCCAAAGACCGAGCATCCACCGGAGACACCCCATGGGCGACATGTCCGACCTGAAGGAACGCGAAGACAAGCTGCAGGGCATGGGCACCTCGCTGCTGCGCAAGGAAGACGCCAAGTTCATCCGCGGCCAGGGCACCTACGTCGACGACATCAAGCTGCCGGGCATGCTGTTCGGCGCCATCGTGCGCAGCCCCTACGCACACGCGCGCATCAAGAAGATCGACAAGACCCAGGCGCTGGCCTGCCCCGGCGTGGTGGCCGTACTGACCGCCGACGACCTGAAACCGGTGAACCTGCACTGGATGCCCACCGTCGGCGCCGACGTGCAGGCGGTGCTGGCCGACAAGAAGGTGCACTTCCAGCTGCAGGAGGTGGCGATGGTGCTGGCCACCGACCGCTACGCCGCCTACGACGGTGCCGCGCTGGTCGAGGTGGACTACGAGGAGTTGCCGGCGATCGTCGACCCGAAGCAGTCGATGGCCAAGGATGCCGTCATCATTCGCGAGGACATCGCCGACAAGACGGAAGTCGGCCACGGCCCGCGCACCCACCCGAACCACATCTTCACCTGGGAGGCCGGCAACAAGGCGGCGGCCGACGCGGCGTTCGCGAGTGCCGCGGTGACCGTGCGCGAGGAGATCCTGAATCCGCGCGTGCACCCCTGCCCGCTCGAGACCTGCGGCTGCGTGGCTTCGTTCAACAAGGCCACCGGCACCCTGACGCTGTACGTCACGACGCAGATCCCGCATCTGTTTCGCACCGTGCTGGCGATGCTGTCGGGCGTGGCCGAGAGCAAGATCCGCGTCGTCGGCGGCGACATCGGCGGCGGCTTCGGCAACAAGGTGCCGATCTACCCCGGTTACGTGGTGGCCACCGTCGCGTCGATCGTCACCGGCGTGCCGATCAAGTGGATCGAATCGCGCATCGACAACATCTCGACCACCGGTTTCGCCCGCGACTACCACGGCGTCGGCGAACTGGCGGCAGACCAGAACGGCGTCATCAAGGGCCTGCGCTTCAGCGCGCTGGCCGACCATGGCGCGTTCAATTCACATGTCTCGGCGAGCAAGCTGCCTGCGGGCCTGTTCTCGATCTGCACCGGCTCGTACGCGATCCCGAACGCCTACTGCCGCGTCGATGCGGTCTACACCAACAAGGCGCCCGGCGGCGTGGCCTACCGCTGCTCGCTGCGGGTGACCGAAGCGATCTACCTGATCGAGCGCATGATCGACGTGCTGGCGCAGAAGATGGGCCTGGACAAGGCCGAGATCCGGCGCCGCAACTTCGTCAAGGCGAGCAGTTCCCGTTCACCACGCCGTTCGGCTGGACGCTGGACAGCGGCAACTACCAACCGGCGCTCGAGAAGGTGCTGAAGGCGGTGGACTATGACGGCCTGCGTCGCGAGCAGGCGGCCAAGCGGGCCGACCCGAACTGCCCGACGCTGATGGGCATCGGCATCTCGACCTTCACCGAGATCGTCGGCGCCGGGCCGACCAAGGTGTGCGACATCCTGGGCATCGGCCTGTTCGACAGCTGCGAGATCCGCGTGCACCCCACCGGCGGCGTGATCGCCCGCCTGGGCACGATGTCGCAAGGCCAGGGTCATGCGACCACCTACGCGCAGATCATCGCCACCGAGCTCGGCCTGCCGGCCAGCGACATCGTGGTCGAAGAAGGCGACACCGACAAGTCGCCCTACGGCGCCGGCACCTGGGGCTCACGCTCGACGCCGGTCTCCGGCGCGGCCACCGCGCAGGCCGCGCGCAAGATCAGGGACAAGGCCAAGAAAATCGCCGCCCACCTGCTCGAGGTCGGCGAGGGCGACCTCGAATGGGAGATCGACCGCTTCAAGGTCAAGGGCAATCCGAGCCAGGCCAAGACCATGAAGGAGATCTGCATGGTCTCGCACACCGGCAACATCCCTGCCGGCATGGAGCAGGGGCTGAACGCGGTGTCGTACTACGACCCGCCCAACCTGACCTTCCCGTTCGGCGCCTACCTGTGCGTGGTGGACATCGACAAGTTCACCGGCGAGGCCAAGGTGCGGCGCTTCTACGCGCTCGACGACTGCGGCACGCGCATCAACCCGATGGTCATCGAGGGCCAGATCCACGGCGGCCTGACCGAGGCCTTCGCGGTGGCCTTTGGCCAGCAGATCCCGTTCGACGAGAATGGCAACCACCTCGGCAACAGCCTGATGGACTACTTCCTGCCGACCGCGATGGAAACGCCGCACTGGGAGACCGACCACACGGTGACGCCGTGCCCGCACCACCCGATCGGCGCCAAGGGCGTGGCCGAGTCGCCGCACGTCGGCGGCATCCCGTGCTTCAGCAACGCGGTGATCGATGCGTTCGCCCACCTGGGCATCACCCACATGGACATGCCGCACAGCGCCTACCGCGTCTGGCAGCAGTGCAACGCGCTGGGGCTGAACAAGCGATGACGAAGTTGGCGCGACGCGGCGGCGATCGGCGATGAAGGTCCAGCTCGAGAAGACCTTTGCGATGCCCGGGTCGGCCGACACCGCCTGGGCGGTGCTGCGCGACGATCGAGAGCGTCGCCGGCTGCATGCCCGGCGCCAAGATCACCGAGCGCATCGGCGAGCAGCAGTACAAGGGCACGGTGGCGGTGAAGTTCGGCCCGGCCAGCATGTCGTTTCGCGGCGAGGTGCAGGTCAGCCAGCTCGATGCCGCGACGCGCACGTTGCGCCTGGTCGGCAAGGGCACCGACACCACCGGCAGCTCCGGCGCGTCGATGGACCTGACCGCGCGCGTCGACGCGATCGACGCGGCGTCCTGCAACCTGGTGGGCACCAGCGAGGTCGCGATGAGCGGCAAGGCCGCCACCTTCGGCGGCCGCATGATGGGCTCGGTGGCCGACCAGGTGCTCAAGCAGTTCGCCGCCAACTTCGCGGCCAAGGTGCAGGCGTTGCAGGCATCGGCCGCGCCCGCGCCGCAGTCCGACGGTCCACCCGGCGTGGCCGACCAACCCGCGGCCGCGGTCCGCCCGGCACCGTTGCCGTCTGCCCCGGCCGAGCTGAACGGCCTGGCGCTGGTCTGGGCCGTGATCAAGGACTGGCTGCGCTCGCTGTTCGGCGCCCGCAAGGCATGAGCGCGCCGGGACCGCTCCCAAGCGCGAATCCCGGAGCACGCAGTGCGAAGGGTAGTCCAGTGAGCGGCCCGGCGAACGCCGCGCTGGCGGGGCGCGGCGCAGGCCGTCGGGTGCGCCGATGAGCGGCGAGCGGCAACGCGAGGTCGCGGCGCTGCAGCAGGACCTGGCGCGCGCCGGCTACATCGCCGAGCCTGGTCTTGTGGCCGCGCTGCTGCTGATGCAGGACCTCGGCCGGCCGCTGCTGCTCGAAGGCGACGCCGGCGTCGGCAAGACCGAGGTCGCCAAGGTGCTGGCCGCCGTGCGGCGCACGCGGCTGATCCGCCTGCAATGCTACGAAGGCCTGGACGTGCACGCGGCGATGTACGAGTGGAACTACCAGCGCCAGCTGCTGGCGATCAAGCTGCTCGAGCACGACGAACGCGGCATGGCGCAGAAGGAGCAGGACATCTTCTCCGAGCGCTACCTGCTGAAGCGCCCCTTGCTCGAGGCCATCAGCTGCGACGAGCCGCCGGTGCTGCTGATCGACGAGGTCGACCGTGCCGACGAGGCGTTCGAGGCCTACCTGCTCGAGCTGCTGTCGGACTTCCAGCTGTCGATTCCCGAGCTGGGCACCGTGCACGCCGTGAGCCGGCCGCTGGTGGTGATCACCTCCAACGGCACGCGCGAGCTGTCCGACGCGCTGCGCCGGCGCTGCCTGTACCAGTACATCGACTACCCCGACTACGACAAGGAGCTCGCCATCGTGCGCATCAAGGCGCCGGGCGCGGCGTTGCCGCTGGCGCAGCAGATCGTGGCCTTCGTGCAGGGCGTGCGCCGCATGGAGCTGCAGAAGAAGCCCGGCATCGCCGAGACGCTGGACTGGGCCGCCGCGCTGCTGCGACTGGACATCGCGGTGATCGACATCGACGGCGCCGAGCGCATCATGGAGACGCTGAGCACACTGATCAAGACCCGCGACGACCGCGCGGCCTTCCCGCGCGAGGCGGTCGCGCGGCTGGCCGCAGCCTGTTGACGATGGACGCCGCCACGCTGGACGAACGTGCCACCGAGCGGCTGGCCGGCTTTCCTCGCTTCCTGCGCGCCAACGGCTTCGCCGTCGGCGGCGGCGACGCGGTGCCGGTGCTGCAGACAGCGCAGCGCGTCGGCGTGCTCGACGCGCAGCTGCTGCGCTGGAGCCTGCGCTCGCTGCTGTGCGGCCGCGTCGACGAGTGGCAGCGCTTTCCGGCGCTGTTCGACGCCTGGTTCCTGCCTGCCAACGCCTGGCAGCGGCCCGAGCGGCGCGACGCCGACGACGGCGCGCTGAGCGGGGAGCACCCGTGCGGACCCGCGGGCGACGACGCGACGCCCGACGACGAGCGCGATCCGCCCGCGCCAGGCGGCGAGCCGCTCAGGAGCTGCTGAGCTCGGCCGACTTCCGCGACCTGACGAAGCGCGAACACGTGCTCGACATCGAAGCGCTGATGCGGCGCCTTGCCCGCCAGCTGAAGCACCTGCGCCTGCGCCGCGAGGTGCGCGCGCATCGCGGCCGGCGGCTCGACCTGCCGGCAACGATCCGGCGCAGCGTGGCCAGCGGCGGCACGCCGTTCCAGCTGGCGTGGAAGAACCGGCGGCGCGTGCGCCCGCGCCTGGTGCTGCTGATCGACGTCAGCCGTTCGATGGCGCTGTTCAGCTTCTTCTACCTGCGGCTGGCGCGCGCGCTCAGCGCCGAGCTGGCCGACGTGCACAGCTTCATCTTCCACACCCGCGTCACCGCGGTGTCGCGGGCGCTGCACGACCCGGATCCCTGGCGCGCGCAGGAGCAGCTGCACCTGATCGCGCAGGGCTGGGCCGGCGGCACGCGCATCGGCGAGAGCCTGGCGCAGTTCAACCGCGAACACGCGCCGCGGCTGGTGCACTCGCGCACCGCGGTGCTCATCCTCAGCGACGGCTACGACACCGGCGAGCCGGCGCGGTTGTCCGACGCGCTGGCGCAGTTGCGCCGCCGCGCGCGCCGCATCGTCTGGCTCAACCCGTTGTGCAATCAGCCCGGGCTACGCGCCGATCAGCCAGGGCATGCAGGCCGCGCTGCCGCACCTGGACCTGCTGGCGCCGGCGCGCCGATCCTGGCCAGCATCGCGCGCGGTGCTGCCCACGGCTGATCGAGACGCCCTGCGATGAGAGGAGCTCGACGATGGGATGCCTGCTCAAGGCCAACGGGCTGTACAGCCGCATGACGGTGGGCGCGGTGCTGCTGGCCGCCGGTGCCGGCGTCGCGCCTGGGCGGCCGGCCGAAGGCGCTGCTCGAACTCGGCGGCGTGCCGCTGGTGCTGCGCCAGCTGATCGCGCTGTCCGGCGCCGGCGTCGACGAAGTCGTCGTCGTGCTCGGCCACCATGCCGACGCGGTGGAGGCGGCGGTGCGGCCGTTTCCGATCACGCTGGCGCGCAACCCGACGCCCGACGACGGCCAGGCTTCGTCGGTGCGCATCGGCCTGCAGGCGCTGTCGCCGAAGCTCGACGCGGTGATGGTCGCGCTGGCCGACCAGCCGCTGGTCAACGAGCAGGACATCGTCGAGCTGATCAGCGCCTTCAAGAAACGCGGCGACGCCGCGATGGTGGTGCCGCGCGTCAAGCTGGCCGACGGGCAGACGGTGCCGGGCAACCCGGTGATCTTCGATGCCGCGCTGCGCGACGAGTGGCTGGCCGGCGCGGCCGACCTGGCGTGCCGCCGCTGGCGCCAGGCGAATCCGAGCCGCGTGCGCTGGCTCGACACCGACAACCGCCGCTACCACCTCGACATCGACACGCCCGAGGACCTGGAGCGCTTCGCCGCCAGCACCGGGCACGAGCTGAAGTGGCCTGCGGCGCTGGCGCCGCTGACCCAGCCATGACCGAGACCGCCCTGTCCACGCCGACGCCGCGCCTGACGCTGGCGCGCGCCGTGCGCGTGGGCGCTGCTGCTGTCGGGCTGGGTCGGCCTGGGCAGCTTTGCCACGGTGCTCGCACCCAGCATCGGCAGCGGCTTCGCGCTGGTGGCGCTGTGGCTGCTGGCGCTTGGCGGCGCGGCGACGGTGGCCACGCGCGACAACCTGCCCGCCGCGGCGAGGCGCGCGGCGATGCTGGCCTGCGGCGGCCTCGCCGCGGCGTGCGCTGGTCTGGGCGATCCGCGGCGGCGGCCTGCGTTGCGCTGCTGCTGGCGGTGCTGGCCTGGGCCGCGCTGACGGCGCTGGCCTCGGGCGTCGTGCGCAGCCTGCGCCTGGCGCAGCCGTCACCGCCCGGCCCGCCGATCGGCGCGGCCGCGCTCGGCGCGTTGGCGTCGGGGCTGCTGCTGGGCGACGTCGGCGATCTGCAGGGGCTGGCATTGCGACTGGGCGCACTGGTGCTGCTGGCCGCGCTCGGGCTGGCGGCGCTGCAACGCGAGCGACGGCGCACGCGCGAGCGTCAGTCGCTGCCGTGCGGGGCTGTTCGACTGCTCGCTGCCGGCGTGGCCCGCGGGCGCGTGGCGCGACACGCGGCAATGGCCCGCGCTGCTGGCGGGCTTGGCGATGCTGCCGATGATGGCCGCACTGCCGTTGATGGTGGCCTGGTGTCGCACGCAGGCCATCGCGCCGCAGGCCATGGTGCTGCTGCACTTCGCCGCGATGTTCGCGCCGGCCCTGCTGCTGCGCCACACGCTCGGCCGCTGGTCGGTGCGCACGCTGTCGGCAGTGTGCGCGCTGTGCCTGGCGGCGGGCGCGATGCTGGCGCTGTGGGCCGATGCGCCGCTCAATCTGCTGGGCCTGGCCTTCACGCATGGCGCGGCCTGGGGCCTGGCCTGGGCCGGCCAGCTGTGGTCGCCCGACCGGCGCAGCCGCCAGGGCGCGTCGCCGCTGCACGCGGCGATCGGCTATGCGGCGTTGACGCTGGCCTTCGGCGTGGTGGTCGAGCGCTTCGGCGCGCCCGGCGTCGCGGCCACGCATGTCGCGCTCGGCGTGGCCGCCGGCGCGGCGTGGCTGATCAGCGCAGCGGCCATGGCTTTTGCGCGGGCCGCAGCAACTCGAATGCCCGCGCCACCTGCAATACACCCAGATCATCGTGCCGGTGGCCGGTGATCTGCAGTCCGATCGGCAAGCCGGCTGCGGTGAAGCCGCAGTTGATCGACGCCGACGGCTGCTCGCTCATGTTGTACGGCAGCGTGAAGGCGATGTGCTCGAGCGGTCGCGCCGGGTCGTTGGTCGGGCCGGCCCATTCGGCGGCATAGGTGACCACCGGGCTCACCGGTGACAGCACGAAGTCGAACGGCTGGCAGGCCGCCACCGCGGCATCACGCAGCGCGGCCATCTGGCTGTAGCCGTGGAACAGCTGCGTGGCCGTGAGCCGCGCACCACCCTCGGCCCATTGCCGGATGTAGGGCAGCGCCTTGCGTTGCCGCTCCGGCGGCGAGCGCCGAAATGTCGAGCCAGCTGCGCATGCGCCAGAAGCTGTCGATGCCGTCGATCATCGTGCGCGTCGAAAACGCCGCCAGCGGCTCGACGCTCGCACCGGCACGCTCGAACAGCCGCGCGGCCGCCTCGACCGCGGCGCTGCACCTCGCTGCTGCACCGGCAGGCCCCAGCCCGCGTCGAGCTGCAGGCCGAGCTTCAAGCCCTTGATCTCGCGCTCGAGCGACAGCCATTCGATGCGCTGGTACGGCAGGCTCATCGCGTCGCGCCAGTCGGGCTTGCTCAGCTCGGCCATCAGCAGCGCGGCGTCGGTGACCGTGCGCGTCATCGGCCCGGCCACGCGGCCGGCGTACGGCGGCTTGATCGGGATGCGGCCGAGGCTCGGCTTCAGGCCGAACACGCCGCACCAGCCGGCCGGCAGGCGGATCGAGCCGCCGATGTCGGTGCCGACATGCAGCGGGCCGTACCCGGCCGCCGCCGCCGCGCCGGCACCGGCGCTCGAGCCGCCGGGGTTCTTGCGCAGATCCCACGGGTTGCGCGTCAGCGGATGAAAACTCGACAGGCCCGACGACAACATGCCGTAGTCGGGCATCGTGGTCTTGGCCAGCAGCACCGCGCCGGCCTCGCGCCAGCGCGCGGCCGGCGGCGCGTCGTCGGCAGCCGGCGTCAGGTCGGACGCCGCCGTGCCCAGCGGCATCGGCGTGCCGCGGGTGGCGATGTTCTCCTTCAACGTGCCGGGCACGCCGTCGATCGCCGACAGCGGCGCTCCCTGCAACCAGCGGCGCCTCGCTCTCGCGCGCGTGGACCATCGCGCATTCGGGGTCGTAGGCGTACAGCGCGCGGACCTCGGGTTCGAGCCGCTCGATGTGCGCCAGCACGGCGCGCACCGCCTCGACCGGCGAGGCTTCGCGCGCTGCGGTACAGCGCGGACAGCTCAGCCGCGCCCAGCTGGTGCAGGTCAGCCATGGTCGGCTCTCATTTCGGTTGCTCCCGCCAGTCTCCGGGCCATGGAGACCGCAATCGTTCGTGCACCGCCACAGACCTTCGACGACCGAGCCAGCAACGCGGCGGGCCGAGGGCCGGACTCCTCATGCGTCCCTGAATCGTCGCCCGGCCCTCGGCCCGCCGCGTTGCCAATGGCATCGCCGCCATGCGCAGCTCGTGCGTCCGTGGACTGCCGCGGTGGTTCGGGCGCAGCCGCGGGTGGGCGGCCGACGGGGCGATTTAGGGACGCATGAGCCCCGGCGGTTGCCCGCCCGTGGCTGCGCCCTCGCTCGTTCGTCGAATGTCCGGTCTCACCGAAGGCGGACGGCCGCACCGGGCCGACAGTGCGCTGTCGACAAGCCAGCCTCATCGCCGTGGCACCACCAATCGAGCAGTCTGGCTTCAACTCGGCCCCGTCTTTCGATCCACGCGCGAATACCGTCCACGCCGCCGATGCTCATTGCCACGACACCGCGGCCATGTCGTTGGCGAAGATCGGCGAGCTCGCCCACAGGCCCTTCAGGCCCTTGCGCGACACCGCCACCTGCGCCGGATTGAAGATGAAGGCGTTCACCGCATCGGTGGCCAGCATCCGCTGCAGCTCGCCGAACAGTTTGGTGCGCTCCTTCGGGTCGCTGGTCGCCGCATGCCGGGCCGCGAGGTCGCGGAAGGCCTTGCTGTCGTAGCCCCAGTAGTAGCCGGTGTTGGCGTACTGCATGTAGTCCAGCGGCTCGACGTGGTTGATGATCGTCAGGTCGAAGTTGCCCTTGAAGGTGCCGCCCAGCCACTGCGCCCACTCGACGGCCTCGATCTTCGCCACC
>CAWFCV010000015.1:0-9902 GCA_963814435.1 uncultured beta proteobacterium | reverse complement strand
CGCGACAGCACATCGGTGATGCCGCCCGGCGGGTACGGCACCAGCATCCGGATCGGCTTGTCAGGATAGGCGGCGGCCGCGCGCGCCAGCGAACAGAATGCCGAGCACGCAGGCCGCGACGCGGGCGAAAAGTAGGAAGTTGATCATGGCAGGGCCTTGTTGAGTGATATGTTCAGCGAGCGCAGGCGCGCTCAGCGGCAACTGAAATTGGTCGCTCCTCGAGGCTCCCGGAGCCGTTGTAGCGGCGACCTTCGGGTACGGGCAGAGCGGCCTTGTGCGGCTCGGCGCCCAGTTGAACGGCACTTCGCTGTTGGCGCCACCGGTGTGGCCGGGGCCGCGCGCCGTGGCGATGATCGTGTCGGGCGCTTGCCCCTGCTCGACCCAGGCGACGAGGGCTGACAGGGCGTCGAACTGGTCCGTGGCGGGGCCGATGCTGCAATGGGACATGCCGGGCACCCGGAAGACGCGGGCGAAGTCGGAGGCATCGCCCCCATGGCGGTTGCGCAGCTGGTCGTACCAGCCCGTCGTGTCGCCCACCATGAACACCGGGTCGCTGACCCCGTGGTAGACGATCATCTTGGCGCCGCGGTTGCGCAAGCGGCCCAGGTCGGTGGGGTTCGGCGGCGTCATGAAGCTCAACGGCGACTCGGTGTACGTCGCATTGGTGGCGTTGATCTGCGCCCACAGCGCGTCGAGGCTGGCGCCCAGCGAAAACGCCCGCGTTCAAAGCCGACGGGGTTCTCCGGCGGAGCCTTCAGCACGATGCCCGTGTTGCCGGCACTCAAGCCCACCGGCGAGATGAAGTGCCAGGAGATCAGGCCCGAGGAGGCGATGCCCGGGTCCCAGGGCTGCCCCGTCATCACCGGCGTGCCGTCGCCGAGCGTGAGGCCCTTGAAGATCGATGCCGACGACGGACTTCTGCGTGCGCTCAGGCAGCTCCCGTCGCGCGCGCCGGTGCAGGTGGAGACGTCGCGCTGCAGATCGAATGCCGCCTGGCAGGCCTCGGTGTCCTGGACCAGGCCGTCGACCGCCCATCAAGGGCGTCGCAACGCGCGAGCACCGCCTGGGCGACCGCGCTTCGCTCGGCGGGCAGTGAATGCCGTCGACAGGTCGGCCGGGTTCGTCGCAACCGTCAGGTATTTCTGTCCCTTCGAGATGCTGTACAGCGAGGACCTGGGCAGGTTGAAGCCAGGCGCGCCGGCGAGGAAGCCGTCGTAGTGCTCCGGATAGCGGGCCGCCGCCACCATGGCATGGCGCCCGCCGTTGCTGCAGCCGCCGATGTACGAACGATCCGGGCCCTTGCCGTAGGCGGCGCTGATCACCGCCTTGGCCATCGGGGTCAGCTTGCCGACGGCCTGGTAGCCATAGTCGAGCCGGGCCTGGGGATCGATGCCAAAGCTGAAGTCGGTGGGTCCGGCATGGCCGGCGTCCGAACTGATGACGGCAAAGCCCTGATGCAGTGCGTTGGTCACCGGGCCACCGCCGAAGGCCCCGACGGCAGGCGCGACGGCGCCGTCGAGGCCGCCGTTGGCCTGGTACAGGAACCGTCCGTTCCACGCGACGGGGAGCCGCATTTCGAAGCCGATGGCATACGCCTTGCCGTCCACGGCGCTCGTGCGCTCGTGCATCTTGCCGGCAACGAGGCAGTGCGCTTCGATGTCCTGGCCCGCCACTTTCAGCGTACCGGTGGCCACGGTCGTGGACGACGTGATGCGGGTGTTGGCGAGGTTGCCGAGCTTGCCTGCCAGCGCCTCGCAGGTGCCGCTCAGGGCAGCGGGTGTCGCGGCCGCCAACTGCGGCGGCGGATCGGAGCCGCCGCAGCAATTCGCCAGCAGCAGCAGCAAAGGGGTGGCGGCCAGCGTGGCCGCCGTGCGGGCATGGAGCGCGAGCAAGGTCATGGCGTGTCTCCGGCCGAATCGTTGAAGGCAAGTCAAATCTAGTCGGCGACTAGTTTACGAAGCCAGAATGCCGTCGGCATAGGGATAAACACTTAGTGATAGGTGACTTCACTCGTTTGATCATCTTGTCATCGACTAGACTACGGGCCCTGGCCGCCCCTCACCATGTTGCGATCCGCCCCCGAGCACCACCCTGAAATCCGTGATGCGGTGCGCGCGCTGTGCGCCGAGTTTCCGGACGAGTACCACCGCAACATCGACGCCGAGCGCGCCTACCCGGAAGCCTTCGTCGACGCGCTGACCAAGGCCGGCTGGCTGGCCGCCCTGATCCCCGAGGAGTACGGCGGCTCCGGGCTCGGGCTCACCGAAGCCTCGGTGATCATGGAAGAGATCAACCGCTCGGGCGGCAACGCCGGCGCCTGCCACGGCCAGATGTACAACATGGGCACGCTGCTGCGCCACGGCTCCGAGCGAGCAGAAGCAGCACTACCTGCCGAAGATCGCCAGCGGCGAGCTGCGCCTGCAGTCGATGGGCGTGACCGAGCCCGACCACCGGCACCGACACCACGAAGATCAAGACCATGGCGGTGAAGAAGGGCGACCGCTACGTCGTCAACGGCCAGAAGGTGTGGATCTCGCGCGTGCAGCACTCCGACCTGATGATCCTGCTCGCGCGCACCACGCCGCTGGCCGAGGTGAAGAAGAAGTCCGAAGGCTGTCGATCTTCCTGGTCGACCTGCGCGAGGCCGATCGGCAAGGGCCTCACGCGTGCGGCCGATCCGCAACATGGTGAACCACGAGACCAACGAGCTGTTCTTCGACGACCTCGAGATCCCGGCCGACAACCTGATCGGCGAGGAAGGCAAGGGCTTCCGCTACATCCTCGACGGCCTGAACGCCGAGCGCATCCTGATCGCCGCCGAATGCATCGGCGACGGCTACTGGTTCATCGACCGCGTCGACGCGCCTACGCGAAGGAGCGCGTCGTGTTCGACCGGCCCGATCGGCCAGAACCAGGGCGTGCAGTTCCCGATCGCCGACGCCTACATCGAAGTCGAGGCGGCCGACCTGATGCGCTACAAGGCCTGCGCGCTGTTCGACCAGCACCAGCCCTGCGGGCGGAGGCCAACATGGCCAAGTTCCTCGCGGCCGAGGCCTCCTGGGAGGCGGCCAATGCCTGCCTGCAGACCCACGGCGGCTTCGGCTTCGCCGCCGAATACGACGTCGAGCGCAAGTTCCGCGAGACGCGGCTCTACCAGGTGGCGCCGATCTCGACCAACATGATCTATTCCTACATCGCCGAGCACGTGCTCGGCCTGCCGCGTTCCTACTGATCACGGCGTTCTTTGGAGTTCAAGCATGACGACGGACAAGATGCTGCAAGGCAAGGTGGTGGTGGTCACCGGGGCGGGCGCGGGCATCGGCCGCGACCTGGCACTGGCGATGGCGCGCGAAGGCGCGCGCGTGGTGGTCAACGATGTCGGCGACGCAGCGCACCAGGTGGTGGCCGAGATCCGCAGCGCCGGCGGCGAGGCCCTGGCCAGCGTGGACAGCGTGTCCGAAGCCGCCGCGGCACAGCGCATCGTCGATGGCGCGGTGCGAGGCCTTCGGCCGCATCGACGGCGTGGTCAACAACGCCGGCATCCTGCGCGACCGCATCTTCCACAAGATGGGCGCCGACGAGTGGGACGCGGTGATCCGCGTGCACCTCTACGGCAGCTTCTACGTCAGCCGCGCCGCGGCCAACCACTTCAAGGAACAGGACGGCGGCGCCTTTGTGCACATGACCTCGACCTCCGGGCTCATCGGCAACCTCGGCCAGGCGAACTACAACGCCGCCAAGATGGGCATCGCGGCGCTGTCCAAGAGCATCGCGCTGGACATGCAGAAGTTCAACGTGCGCTCCAACTGCATCGCGCCGTTCGCGTGGACGGCGCATGACGAGCTCGATCCCCACCGACACGCCCGACCAGCTGGCGCGCGTCGAGAAGTTCAAGCAGATGACACCGGCCAAGATCGCGCCGCTGGCGGTGTATCTGCTCAGCGACGCCGCGGCCGGCGTCAACGCGCAGATCTTCACCGTGCGCAACAACGAGATCTTCCTGATGAGCCAGCCGCGCCCGGTGCGCTCGGTGCACCGCCAGGAAGGCTGGACGGCCCGCAGCCTGGCCGAGCACGGCATGCCGGCACTGAAGGCCGCCTTCGTGCCGATGGAGCGATCGGCCGACGTGTTCAGCTGGGACCCGGTCTGAGCGCAACACTGCCCGACGCCGCCGCACTCGACCTGGCGCGCTGGATCCGGCCCGGCGACACGGTGCTGTGGGGCCAGGCCAATGCCGAGCCGGTGACGCTGGTGCGCGCGCTGGCCGAGCAGCGCCATCGCTTCGCCCGCACCCGCGTCTTCCTGGGCGTGGGCTTGTCGGGCGCGATGGAGCCGCGGCATGCGGACGCGATCGACTTCCTCGGCTACTGCGGCAGCGGCACGAACCGGCGGCTTGCCGAGGCGGGCTTGCTCGACATCTGGCCCGGCCACTACTCCGATCTGCCGGCGCGCATCCACAGCGGCGAGTTGCGCATCGACGTGCTGATGCTTCAGGTGCCGCCGGCCGACGCGTCAGGGACGGCACAGCCTGGGCCTGGCGCACGAATACCTGCTGGCCGCGCTGGCCACGGCGCGTGTCGTGATCGCGGAAGTGAACGACCAGGCGCCGTGGACGATGGGCCTGCAGCATCTGGACGCCGCGCGCATCGATGCCAGCGTCACGGCTTCGTACGCGCCGCTGTGTTCACGCAGCCCGGCATCGGGCCCGGTCGAGACCGCCATCGCCGCCCACGCCGCCAGCCTGATCGAAGACCGTGCGACGCTGCAATGCGGCCTGGGCGCCATTCCCCACGCCGTGCTGGCGGCGCTGCACGAGCGGCGCGACCTGGGCGTGCATTCGGGCGCCGTCGGCGATGGTGTCATGGCGCTGATGGAAGCCGGCGTCGTCACCAACGCCCACAAGGGGCGCGACCCCGGCGCCACCATCGCCGGCGTGCTGATGGGCAGCACGCGGCTGCATCGCTACGCGCACCGCAACCCGGCGCTGCAGATGCGCGGCACCGACTACACCCACGACGCGGACGTGCTGGCCTCGCTGCCGCGCTTCGTCGCCATCAACTCGGCCGTGGAGGTCGACCTGAGCGGCCAGGTGAACGCCGAAGTGGCGGCCGGCTGTTATGTCGGCGCGGTCGGCGGCGCGGTGGACTTCGTGCGCGGCGCGCAGCGCAGCCGCGGCGGCGTGCCGATCATCGCCTTGCCCGCCACCGCCGGCGCGCACAGCCGCATCGTCGCCACGCTGTCGGGGCCGGTCAGCACGCCGCGTTGCGATGCCGGTGTCTTCGTCACCGAGTACGGCATCGCCGATCTGCGCGGCCTGCCGCTGGCGGCGCGCCGGCGCCGCATGCTGGACATCGCCCACCCCGAGCACCGCGCGCGACTCGAGCGCGAGGCGTTCACCGAACAGCGCCACCCGGCCGCTGCCTGAGCGGCTCCGCCAGCCCATCCAAGACCACGCCGCGCCGAGAACGCCATGGCCCTGAACCCGCAAGCCTTGCTCGATCGCCGCTTCGCCCCCGTGGAGCATGCCTATACGGAGCGTGACTGCGCACTCTATGCGTTGGGCGTCGGCCTGGGCACCGATCCCCTGGCCGCCGGACCGCTGCACTATCTGTACGAACGTGCACCCGGCGGGATGCGGGCGCTGCCGACGCTGGTCAACGTGCTCGGCTACGGAGGCTTCTGGGCCGACCAGCCGGACACAGGCATCACCTGGCGCAAGCTGGTTCATGCCGAACAGTCCTTCGTGCTGCACCGCCCGCTTGCACCGGCCGGGCGCGTGATCGGCCGCAACCGCGTGAGTGCGCTGTACGACAAGGGCGCCGACAAGGGCGCGCTGATGGTGCAGGAGCGCACTGTCGAGGACGCCGCCAGCGGCGCGCCCATCGCCACCGTGACGCAGCTCACGATGCTGCGCGCGGATGGAGGATTCGGCGGCACCAGCGGCTCGCCGCCCTTGCCGCACGAGATGCCGGCTCGCGTGCCCGACGCGGTGTGCCCTCTGCCGACGCTGCCGCAGGCCGCACTGATCTATCGCCTCAGCGGTGACCTCAACCCCTTGCACGCCGACCCTTCGGTGGCACAGGCCGCCGGCTTCGATCGGCCCATCCTCCATGGGCTGTGCACCATGGGTGTGGCGTTGCATGCGGTGCTCAAGACCGTGCTCTCCTACGACGCGGCCGGGGTGCGCGGCATGCGCGCGCGCTTCACCGCACCGGTGCTGCCGGGGGAAACGATCAGCACCGAGTTGTGGGTCGACGGCACGGTGGTGTCGCTGCGAAGCCGCAGTGTCGAGCGAAACGTGACGGTGCTGAACGCCGGCCGCGTCGATCTGGCCCGATCGGACACCGCCGATCGGGCGCAGCGCGAGGAGGGCTCCGGATCGCCCCATCCCTTTTTACGACAAGGAGTACGGTCATGAAGCGAGCCGCTGTCGTCTGCCCGCTGCGCACGCCCGTCGGCACATTCGGCGGCAGCCTGCGTGGCGTGCCGGTCGAGGAGCTTGGCGCCACGGTGGTCGCGCGAGCTGCGTCGAGCGCACCGGGCATCGACCCGGCACGCATCGAGGACGTCGTCTTCGCCCAGTCCTACGCCAACGGCGAGACGCCCTGCATCGGCCGCTGGGTGGCGCTGCAAGCGGGCTTGCCGATCGAGGTGCCGGGCATGCAGCTCGACCGCCGCTGCGGCGGCGGCCTGCAGGCCATCGTCACCGCCGCGATGATGGTGCAGACCGGCGCCGCCGACGTGGTGATGGCCGGCGGCGTCGAGAGCATGAGCAACGTCGAGTACTACACGACCGGCATGCGCTGGGGCGCGCGTGCCGGCAGCGTCAAGCTGCACGACCGCCTCGACCGCGGCCGCGAGCGCTCGCAGCCCGAAGCGCGCTTCGGCCGCATCTCCGGGATGATCGAGACCGCCGAGAACCTGGCGCGCGACTACGGCATCACGCGCGAGGCGGCCGACGCCTACGCGCTGCGCAGCCACCAGCGCGCAGCGGCGGCCTGGGCCAGCGGGCAAGTTCGACGACGAGGTCGTGCCGGTCAGCGTGCCGCAGACGAAGGGCGAGGCGCTGCGCATGGATCGCGACGAGGGCGTCCGTGCCGACCCGACGCTCGCGACAGCTCGCCAAGCTGCAGCCCCTCATGCAGGACGGCACCGTCACCGCCGGCAACGCCAGCCAGCAGAACGACGCGGCCGCCGCGTGCCTGGTCGTCGCCGAGGACAGGCTGGCCGAAGCTCGGCCTCGAGCCGCTCGGCTTCCTGCACGGCTGGGCGGCGGCGGGCTGCGAGCCGTCGCACATGGGCATCGGGCCGGTGCCGGCCGTGAGAGAAGCTCTTTGCGCGCACGGGCCTGGGCTTCGACCGACATGGACCTGGTCGAACTCAACGAGGCGTTCGCCTGCCAGGTGCTCGCCGTGCTCCAAGGCTTGGGGCTGGAACGATCCCGAACGACTCAACGTCAACGGCTCGGGCATCTCGCTCGGCCACCCGATCGGCGCCACCGGCGTGCGCATGATGACCACGCTGCTGCATGAGATGAAGCGCCGCGGCGGGCGCTACGGGCTCGAGACGATGTGCATCGGCGGCGGACAAGGCATGGCCGCCGTGTTCGAAGGCGCCTGATCGATGTTCCGCGACTGGATCGGCCGTGAGTCGACGCACACGCAACGCATCGCCGCGGCCCCCGTGGCGGCGCTGGCGGCCACGCTCGACATGGATGAGGCGCCCGGCATCGGCAGCGCCTTGCCGCCCGGCTGGCAGTGGCTGTTCTTCAATCCGATCGTGCGCCGGAGCCAGCTTGGCGACGATGGCCATCCGCGCCGCGGTGACTTGCTGCCGCCCATCGCCTTGCCGCGCCGCATGTGGGCGGGCAGCCGCATCCGCTACCTCGCGCCGCTGGCCGTAGGAGCGCTGGCCACGCGCACCAGCCGCATCCTGCGCATCGTCGAAAAGACCGGGAAGACCGGTCCGCTGTGCTTCGTCACCGTGGCCCACACCATCGCCAGCGAGGGGCTGGACTGCATCGTGGAAGAGCAGGACATCGTCTATCGCGATGGCGTCGGACCCCACCCCACGACAGCCGCGCCGAGTCCGGCCGCACCGGTGGCCTCGCAGTGGACGCGAACCTTGACGGCCGACACGACGCTGCTCTTCCGCTACTCGGCCCTCACGTCCAACGGCCACCGCATTCACTATGACCTGCCGTACGCGCGCGATGTGGAGGGCTACCGCGGGCTCGTCGTTCAGGGGCCGCTGGATGGCCACCTTGCTTCAAGGCCTGGCCCTCGCCTGCCGACCGGGAAAGCCCATGTCGGGCTTCGAGTTCAAGGGCGTCAACCCCTTGTTCGTCGGTGCGGCCCTCACGCTGCAGGCCTGGCCCGATTCCGCTGGTGGGATCGCGCTGCGCGCTCTCGACGCGCAGGCCATCCTGGCCATGCAGGCCAGTGCGCGCTGGCCCGAGGCGGCGCCATGATCCTGCCGCGCAGCATCCTGTTCGTTCCCGGCGACCGCCCCGATCGTTTCGACAAGGCTGCGGCGAGTGGTGCCGATCGGGTGCTGCTGGACTTGGAGGACGCCGTCGTGCCCGCACACAAGTCGTCGGCGCGCGACGCCGTGCAGGCTTGGCTGAAGTCGGGGCGGCGGGTCCTTGTCCGCATCAACGGCTGCGACAGCCCCTGGCACGATGACGACATGCATTTGCTCGACGAGCTCCCGGGCGTCGGCGTGATGCTTCCGAAGGCGGAGCCTGAGAGCATGGCAGCGGTGGCCTCACGTATCGGGACGGGGCGCGAGCTCTACGCCCTGGTCGAATCGGTTCGCGGCGTGCTCGGAATGCGCGGCATTGCCGCGACACCCGGCGTAACACGGCTGGCCTTCGGCAACATCGACTTCGGTGTCGACGCCGGCATCACTCCGGGTGACGACGAGGCCGAACTCGCTGTGGTGCGTACTGCCTTCGTGCTCGAGTCCAGGGCTGCCGGGCTCCCCGTACCGGTGGACGGCGTCAGCCTGGGCACCGATACCACCGCGCTACTGGCCTCGCAGGTCGCACGCTGCCGTCGCAGCGGATTTGGCGGCAAGCTCTGCATTCACCCGCGCCAGGTGAGCACGGTAAACCTGGCTTTCAGCCCGAGCGAGCAGGAAATGCGCTGGGCTCGCGGCGTACTCGACGCCTTCGAGGCCAGCGCCGGCGCTGTGGTAGCTCACGACGGTCAGATGATCGATCGGCCAGTGGCCGAACGTGCCCGGCGAATTCTGACCCAGTCCTGACGAGACCGATGCAGATTGACCTCGGCGGACGCTGTCACATGAAACGAAGTCAATGCCGGCCTGCGACTGCCGGCGACAGATGAGACGAGAAACTCCATGCGAACGTCTGCTTCATGGGCGGCCTTTACATCAGGTGCATGGCTCTTGTGGGTCGCGAGCAGGTCGTCACCGTTCGTCGTCGTCGGGCAGCTGTGCGGCCCATTGCTGACCTTGCGGATCGAGCCTCGGCTACGCCTTCCTGAGCCCCGAGAGCGCGTCGAGTTCGATCTTCCCAACTGCAAGTTGCCCCGGCCTCACAGACAATGCTGAATCCTGTCTGGGGTAGTACCGAGGATGACTGGGGGCGATGGCAAGGAGATCTATCGAGGCTGGACGATCGTCGTGACGGTCGGCGCTTGGCCGCACGGCAACGCATCTCACGAGCGCTTTGTGCCTAACCAATCATGATTCGGGCGCATCGCCCCCGACCATGAAAGCCAGTGCGCATGGGTGCAGCGGGGCGGCACACTGGGCGATTGAGGTCGCAATACGAGTGAAGGCCCACTGAGGCCTCGGCAGAAACTGGTTCCGTCATTCGCATGCAGGCGTGACCCGCCATACGCGGCGGTGGCCCACGTTTGTGCAGCCATTTGACT
>CAWFCV010000014.1:0-20094 GCA_963814435.1 uncultured beta proteobacterium | reverse complement strand
ACCATCGCGCACCAGGTGGCCACGATGGCCGGTCAGGGACTGCGCGTGCTGGGCGTCGCCCGCGCTCTGTTCGATGCTGCAGCCCCTGCCAGACAGCCAGCACGACTTCGCCTTCGAGTTTCTGGGGCCTGGTGGGGCTGGAAGACCCCCTGCGAGCGGACGTGCCGGGGGCCATCGCCGAGTGCCCGCGGCGGGCATCCGCGTCGTGATGATGACCGGCGACCACCCGCGACCGCGGTTTCGGTGGCGCGCCAGGCCGGATTGCGGCGTGGCGCGTCATACCGGCCCCGAACTGGCCGGGCTGGAGACGCGGCGCTGGGCGCCCGCTGGCGACCTCCACGTGTTCTGCCGCGTTCCGCCGGAGCAGAAACTGCGGCTGGTGCAGGCGCTGAAGGCCCGGGCGAGGTGGTGGCGATGACCGGCGACGGGGTCAACGACGCCCCGGCGCTGAAGGCGGCCCACATCGGCGTGGCCATGGGCGCGCGCGGCACCGACGTGGCGCGCGAGGCCGCGGCGCTGGTGCTCCTCGACGACGACTTCGCGTCCATCGTGACGGCCGTGCGCCACGGCCGCCGCGTTTCGCCAACCTGCGCAAGGCGATCGTGTTCGTTGTGGCGGTGCACGTGCCCATCGTCGGCCTGTCGCTCGTGCCGGTGCTGCTGGGCTGGCCGATGCTGTTGATGCCGGTGCACATCCTGTTCCTGCAACTGATCATCGACCCCGCGTGTTCGGTGGTGTTCGAGGCCGGACACGGAACCGGGCGCATGCTCCGCCACCTCGCCGCCCGACGCGCGCCTGTTCGATGCCGCGGTGCTGTGGCGCGGGCTGTGGCAGGGTCCGGGCCTGCTGGCGATGACGCTGGGCGTGTTCGCCGGCGCCCGCGCGCTGGCCGTGGGGGCGGACGATGCGGCACGCGCGCTGACGTTCCTGGTGCTGGTGTTGTCCAACCTGGGGCTGATCCACGCCAACCGGTCATGGCAGCCCGGCGGCTGGCGCGACTCCGGCGCGACCAATCGGCGGTTCCTGTGGATCACCGCCGCGACGCTGGGCATGCTGGCGTGTGTGCTGTCGGTGCCGGCAATCGCGCGGCTGTTCGCCTTCGCGCCCCCGGACCTGTCTCTGGCGGCTGGGCTGGGTGCAGGGCTGCTGGCCCTGCTGTGGTGTGAGGCCGTCAAGTGGGCGCTCGGCGGCGCCTGCGCGGCGCCGCATGAACCGGGGGCTCGAAGTTCAGCGGGCGCTGCTCGTGGCGTCGTCGTCCTGCCGTGCGGACTGGTCCGCGCGCACGACCGTCACCGGCACCGGGCTGTGCTTCAGCACCGCGCCGGACACCGTACCGAACAGCGCACCGAAGCGGCCGCCCGCACCATGGGTGCCCATGATCACCGCGTCGCAGCGGTCACGCTCGATCGTCTCGACCAGCACGCGTGCCGGATCGCCGTCGACCACTTCGCTCTCGAACGACAGGCCCGCGGCCTCGAGCAGGGCTTCGGCCGGCCGCAGCAGATCGGCTCCGGCGGCGCTGCGCACCTGGTCGATCACCTCGGCGTCGTGCGCCATGGCCATTTCGTACAGGTTGGGGGCCGCCTGGGCGTTGACCAGCACGAACTCGGCGTTCAGACCGTCGCGCACCAGACGCACCGCGTATCGAACCGCCTCCAGCGCTTGCGGCGAGCCGTCGATGGGCAGCAGAATCTTCATCGGGATCCCTTTCGTGGCCGCGCGCCGGCGCGTGGCTATGACAACGCACGGCTTGCGGCCGACCCTGCCGTGCGTGTGGGCAGTATGCGCGCGCACCGCAGGCTGCGCGGCACCCGACCGAGCAATTCGCAAGGCCATTGGCGGCGCGGCCACAATGCCGGACTCCAAGACCAACGCCTGAGCGCCATGAAACGTCTCGCCCCGGTCATCGTGCTGCTGCTGGCTGGCTGTGCTCACGCGCCGCCGGCGGTGCTGGCACCGAACGCCAACCTGGTGGTGCAGGGCATCCCGCCGATTCCCGCGACGCTGGCACGGCAGGTCGACCGCTATGGCGATTTCCGCGGGCACACGCTGCTGGACTGGCATCCGACCCGAAACGAGATGCTGGTGGCGCATCGCAAGGCCGGCGCAAGCACCGCGCAACTGTTTCGCGTCGGCAGCCCGATGGCCGAGCCCGAGCCGTTGACCGACTTCGCCGATCCGGTCACCGCGGCCAGCTACGAGCCGCGCGAGGGCCGCTACCTGGTGTTCGAGCGCGGCGCGGGCGGCAGCGAGGCCTACCAGCTCTACCGGCTCGACCTGGAGAGCCGCCAGACCACGCTGCTCACTGACCCGGCCGAACGGCACAGCCTGCAGGGCTGGCTGCACCGCAGCAGCCAGCTGATCGTGTCGTCGCTGCCGCTGGACAAGACGGCGCAGGGTGGCACCCGGGCCAGCGTGTCCACCACCTTCCGGCTGATCGATCCGCTGCAGCCGCAGGCGGCGCGCAAGCTGGCCGAATTGCCCGGGGGTGGGTGGTTCGCCGGAGGCATTTCGTCAGACGACCGGCAACTGGCCCTGACGCGCTTCATCTCGGCCAACGAATCCCAGGTCTGGCTGCTCGACCTGGCCAGCGGGGTCACCACGCAGCTGCTGCCCGCGCCCGGCAGCAGCGAGCGCACGGCGTACGCTGCCGGCGATTTCATGCCCGGCGACGCCGGTCTGTTGGTGGTGAGCGACCACGCGGGCGAGTTCCGCGAACTGACGGCCTACCGCTTCGCCGACCGGCAACTCGTGCGCATGAGCGCGCACATCCCGTGGGACGTGCGCGAGTTGGCGACCAGCGAAACCGGCGACCGGATCGCCGCGCAGATCAACATCGAGGGGCGCGCGGAGCTGCGCCTGTTCGACGGGCGCACGCTGCAGGAACTGCCGCGACCCGCCGTGCCGCCGGGCAGCGTGGTGCGGATGGCGTTCCACCGCCGCACCGGTGCGCTGGGCATTGCGGTCAACAGCACCAAAGGGCCGAACCAGCTGTTCAGCCTGAACGCCGGCGACGGCCGCGTGCAGCAATGGACGCGCGCCTTCGCGCCGGCGGATGTGGACATGGCGACGTTCAGCGACCAGCGCATCGTGCGCTGGCAGAGCTTCGACGGGCGCGTCATCTCCGGCGTGCTGACGCCGCCGCCGGCGCGCTTTGCCGGCCGGCGCCCGGTGATCGTGTCGATCCACGGCGGCCCCGAGGCCCAGGCCACGCAGGGTTTCATGGGCCGATACAACTACTTCGTGCAGGAGCTGGGGATCGCGGTGATCGAGCCGAACGTGCGCGGCTCCGACGGTTTCGGCAAGACGTTCCTCGCGCTCGACGATGGCCGCAAGCGCGAGGATTCGGTCAGGGACATCGGCGCCTTGCTCGACTGGATCGCCACCCAGAGCGAGCTCGACGCCTCGCGCGTGGTGGTCGAGGGTGGCAGCTACGGCGGCTACATGAGCCTGGCCGTGAGCGTGCATTACGCCGATCGCATCGCCGGCGCGATCGACGCGGTGGGCATCTCGAACTTCGTCAGCTTCCTGCAGAACACCGAGAGCTATCGACGCGACCTGCGGCGGGTGGAATACGGCGACGAGCGCGATCCCCAGATGCGCGCGTTCCTCGAGTCGATTTCGCCGCTCAATCATGCGCACCGCATCACCAAACCGCTGTTCGTCGTGCAGGGCAAGAACGACCCGCGGGTGCCCTACACCGAGGCCGAGCAGATCGTCGCCCGCGCCCGGGCCAACCAGACGCCGGTGTGGTACCTGCGCGCCGAGAACGAAGGGCACGGCTTCGTGCGCAAGGAGAACGCCGATTTCTACTTCTATGCGAAGGCGCTGTTCCTGCAATCGACGCTCAGGCTCGCACCCGGCGGATGAATGCCGCGCGGGCGGTGGCCTTCGCCGGAGCGCCGTTGGCGATGGTTGCTGATGCGGTCGGTCCGTGTCGGCCCGGCGCGGCGCTGGCACCGCGGGTCGGCACCCCGGGTGGAGCCGCCGGCTATGACACCACGTGCTGGCGGATCAGCGCCGACAGCTCGTCGATCTCGAACGGCTTGGGCAGGTAATCGTCCATGCCCGCCGCGATGCAGCGCTCGCGGTCACCGACCACCGCGTTGGCGGTGAGCGCGATGATCGGCGTGCGCCGGCCACCGGCCTGGCGCTCCTGGTCCCGCCACTGCCGCGTGGCCTGCCAACCGTCCATCACCGGCATCTGGCAGTCCATCAGCACCACGGCATAGTGGGTCTGCTGCAGGCGTTCGACGGCCACACGGCCGTCTTCGGCCACGTCGACATCCAGGCCCATGCGCTCGAGCATGGCCTTGGTGATCATCGCGTTCACCGGGCTGTCTTCGGCCACCAGCACACGCGCCGACAACAGCTGCTCGACCGCTGCATCCGGTGTCGGCACGGCCGGCGGCGCCGCGCGCACGCGGCACGGCAGCGTGAAGCGGAACATCGAGCCGCGCGGCGCATTCGGCGCGCACACCACATCGCCATGCATCGCGCGGGCCAGGTAGCGCGAGATCGTCAAGCCGAGTCCCGTCCCGGCGCGGTACTCGGGCGAGCCAGGCAACGCCACCTGCTCGAAGGCGTTGAAGATGCGGTCGAGCTGCTCCGGCGGAATACCGATGCCGGTGTCGCGCACTGTGAACTCCAGCAGCTCGCCCAGGCGCAGCACCCGCAGCGCCACCTCGCCGCTGGCGGTGAACTTGATCGCGTTGCCGAGCAGGTTGTGCAGCACCTGCTTCACCCGCGAGACATCGGTCTCGATCCACTCGGGCAGGTCGCCGTCCCCGTCGACCTCGAAGCGCAGCTCTTTCTGCGTGGCCATCGGCTGCAGCACGTCGACCACCTCGCGCACCAGGTCGTGCAGTCGCACCGTGGTGTCGTTGAGCACCAGCTTGCCCGACTCGATGCGCGACATGTCGAGCAGGTCGCCGATCACCGACTGGAGGTGGCGCCCCGACTGCTCGATGACCTCGAACTGCGGGCGCTGCGCCGGGTCGGTGCTCGCGTGCTTCATCAATTGCGTCATGCCCAGGATGCCGTTCAGCGGCGTGCGCATTTCGTGGCTCACGGTGGCCAGGAAGCGGCTCTTGGCCTGGCTGGAATGCTCGGCCAGCAGCCGCGCGCGCTGCCGATCCTCGGCGATGGCGGCGTTCTCGTGGCGCAGCCGCAGCAACTCGGCGATGCGCTGGCTCAGGCCGGCCGACTCGATCAGCAACAGCACCAGCAGGATCATCATGCCGCTGCCGGTGACCAGGCCTTCGGGCGTGCCGCGGTTGAACTGGTGCACTGCGTTGGGCAGCAGCACCACGCCGACGAACGCGCCACAGGCCCTGAAGTCGCTGCCCAGCGAGAACACCGACACCGCAGCCACCGCCACCAGGCCGGCCAGCAGCACCAACCCGGTCTGGGGCGGTGCCGCTTCGGCGAACAGCAGGCCCATCGCGCTCCAGCTCGCGCACTCGCACAGCATCAGCAGCATGAACCGGCGCCAGCGCGCCGGAAGTTCATCCGCGACTGGCGGGGACTGGATGAATCTGCGGCAGTCCCAGACCCGCAGGGCCGATATCAGCACGCGCGCCGCAGCCCACGCCAGCAGCATCGGCCCGCCGAGCGAGGGCCACAGCAACACCGCCACCAGCAACGAGAACACCGCGCCGGCGATCACCGGGCGCGGCGCCAGCTCGAACAGCATCGTCGCCTGGGCCATCACGACGCGCTGGCGGATGTCCATCGCTGCCGCGGCCGCGGGCGGCGACGCCAGAGTGAAGTCGGCGGGCGCTGCGTGGGTGGTGGGTTTCGGCGAGGGTGGCGACATGGACGGTGCCCCACAGGGGCATGGTCTGAAATGTAGCGCCTGGCGTTGCGGGCCGATGGCCCGCGTCTGGGCATGCATCACACCTGCATCGGTCAGGTGCCGATGGCGATCCGGCGCGGGCCATAAGATCGCGCCATGGCGACGAGACATCCGCACAAGGGCGAACCCAATCCGGCCTTCTCCGCGCTCGAGCTGCGCGCGCTGCTCGAGCTGGGGTTGCTGCCCTGGACCCTGCCGATCCTGAGCGCCGCACCGCGCGGCGACGGCCACCCGGTGCTGCTGCTGCCGGGTTTCATGGGCAGCGAGGTCTCGCTGATCGGGCTGGAGGTCTTCCTGCGCAACCGGGGTTATGCGGTCGAGACCTGGGGTCTGGGGCGCAACGTCGGCTTCCATGCCAAGCACGCCACCGCGCTGGAACAGAAGATCCGCCACCTGCACCACAAGAGCGGCCGCAAGGTCAGCCTGGTCGGTTGGAGCCTGGGCGGCGTGTTCGCGCTCTACGGCGCGCACCAGGTGCCCGAATGCGTGCGCAGCGTCATCACGCTCGGCAGCCCGATCTCGGTGGACCCGGAGGGCAGCGCGTCGCCGCCGCTGGTGAAGGCCATGTACCGCCTGATCGCGCACCCGATCGGCACGGTGGCGCACAGCATGCAGCCGCGCGCGAAGAAGCTGCGCGAACGCCAGAGACTGGCGATGCCGCTGAGCTGCCTGTATTCGCTGAGCGACGGCGTCGTGCCGCCGCAGGAGGCCACGGTCGAAGGCGATCCCCGGCTGCACGAGAACATCCGTGTGCCGGGCAGCCACGTCGGGCTGGGCTTCAACCCCGTGGTGTTTTGGATCGTCGCCGACCGGCTTTCGCAGCCCGAGGGGCAGTGGCGCCGGTTCGAGCCGTCGGGGCCTTTGGGTTACGCCTATCGGATGTTGACGCACGACGCCGTGCCGATCTAGCCCGCGGCCTTGCCCGCGGTGCGGTGCGGGTGAGCGCCAGGTATTCCTGGAAACTGTCTCGCACGCACTGTGTGAAGGCCTGTGGGTCGGGCATCAGTTCGCGACACGACGTCGGCGACACGACGATGCGCCCGTCGTAGCGGGTGACGGCGAACACCAGGCCCATGCCGTCGGCAATCGGCAGGATCGCCGACAGGTACGTCAGGCGTGCCCCGTTGAAATACTGCGGCACCGACGGCCCGGGTACGTTGGTGATCGTGCAGCAGGCCAGCGGCAGGCCGCGCGCGGTTGCGAGCGATGCCGGGCCGAACAGCTTGCCGGTCACGGCCAGCGTGGCCGCAGGGACGTGATCGTTGGCGTCGGCCAGCTCGTGGGCGACCCGCGCACGGGCCACGGTCTGCGACGACGAAGTCTGCTGGTGGATCCAGGCCAGGCGCTGCACCGGGTCGGCCAGCTGCGTGCCGAGCCCGACGTACAGCGACGAGACCTGCGTCCCTCGGTCGCCACTTTGGTCGGCATCGCTCAGGTTGGCCGGCGCGATCGCCGTCAGATCGGCCTCGGGCAGCTCGTGGTGGGCCGCCAGATAACGCCGCAGGCCGCCGGCGCACACCGCCAGCACCGCGTCGTTGACCGATGCGCCGGGCACCAGGCCGCAGATGCGCTCGAACTCGTCGACGCCGAAGCGGCGGGTGTCGAACACCCGGTGCGGCGAGACCACCGCGTTGAAGCGGGTGGCCGTCGGCGCTTCGGGTGGCCGCAGCACATCGCCGGCGAAGGCCCACGCCGCAGGTGCCAGGCGCACGAGCGGGCTCATCAACCGCCACGGCGACAGCATCGAGCTGACGACACCCCGGCAGGTCAACGCCCATGCGCCGGGCGGTGCTTCCGGAAACCAAGGCTCCGGCGGCTCGGGCTTGGGCGGGCGGGGCGTACTGTCGTGCAGCACCTCGGTGATCTCGTTCGCGCGCTCGATGTCGAGGGCCGCGTGGTGAACCTTGGTCAGTAGCGCAAAGCTGCCCGGCGGCAGGTCGGTGATGCTGTCCAGGCCCTCGATCACGTAGATCTCCCACAGCGGCCGGTGCAGGTCGAGCGCGCGGGCGTGGATGCGCGAGGCCTGGATGCAGAACTGGCGCCAGTCGCCGGGCTTGGGCAGCGCGATGTGGCGCACGTGGTATTCGAGGTCGAAATGCTCGTCGCCGACCCAGTACGGATAGTCGAGCTCGAAGGGCACGCGCAGCAGCCGGCTGCGAAAGATCGTCGAGCGGTGCAGCCGGCTCTCGATGTGCGCGAGGATGCTCTTGAAGCGCAGCTTGCCGCCCGCTGCGGTGCTGGGGTCGTAGATCTGGATGTAGGTGACGTTGGAGTTCGCGTGTGCCGAGTCGGTGTACAGAAAACTCGCGTCGTGACCGGTCAGTTGGCGCATGGGCTGCAGGTGCGATCAGGTGGTGGTCGACGCGTCACTGTGCCGGCGGGGTCTTCACCGGCGGCCGGCGCGCGGCGGGCTTCTTCGCCGGCGCGGCAGCCCGGCTCTTCGACAGCAGTTCGTCCAGCGCGGCCAGCAGCGCCGCCGACAGGCTGCGGGCGTCGGGCACCGCGGCCCGCGCGGTGGTGAAACCGAAGCCCATCGCGCCGGCGTAGCTCATCACGGTGATGTTCAGGCCCAGGCCATGCTCGGCGATCGACAACGGCCAGTAGGTGGCCATGCGCGCGCCGGCCGCGTACAGCGGCACCTGCGGCCCCGGCACGTTGGAGATCACCAGGTTGGCGATCGGCGGCACCGCGCGGGTGATGCCCGAGCGACCGTACAACGACGCCAGGCCGTGCAACAGCCAGGGCACGCCGATCGACGGGAAGTCGGTCGGGATCACGCCGCGGGCTTGCTGCGCCAGTGCCTTGACCGCCAGCGACGCATCGCGAATCGCCCGCAGGCGCCGGATCGGATCGGCGATGTGCGTGTGCAGGTTCACCAGGCTCAGCGTGGCCTGGGTGGTGTACTCGGTGTTGCCGGCGTCGCGCAGCGAGATCGGCATCGAGGCGATCAGCGGCTTCTTCGGCACGCCGCCGTGGTGCGCGAGGTAGCGGCGCAGCGCGCCGCTGCACAGCGCCATCACGATGTCGTTGAGCTTGGCGTCGTGCGCGTGGGCCAGCTGCTTCAGCGTGGCCAGCGGAATCGACAGCGCGGCAAAACCGCGCTCGCCGGTGATCGGCACGTTCAGCGCCGTCTTCGGGCCGAAGGCGAAGTTCTCGCCGAGCCGGCCCCTGGTCTTTCCGGGCGCGGCGCCGAACAGGCCGGCCAGCGTCTTCACCACGTCGGGCAGGTGCCGCAACAGCTTGACGTACTGGCCGGCATCGTGCTTCAGCGCCGCCGCGGCGAGCTCGGCCATGCCGGGGTGCTCGGCCCGCGGCGCCTTGCCGCGCGCGATTCGCCGCGGCGTCGGCGTCACGTCGAACAGCGCCTGCGCCAGCAGCACGCCGGCCTGGCCGTCGAGCACCGCGTGGTGCACCTTCATGTAGTAGCCCACCTGGCCGGTCTTCAGGCCGTCGATGACATACAGGCGCCACAGCGGCCGGCCGCGGTCCAGCAGCATCGAGTGCAGCCGGCCGGCGCAGTCCTCGAGCTGCGACTGGTTGCCCGGGCGCGGCAACGCGACGCGCTGCACGTGGTAGTCCAGGTCGACCCGGTCGTCTTCGATCCAGACCGGATTGGCGAACTGCAGCGGCATCGGGGCGAGCTTGCGCGTGAACACCGGCGCCAGGTGCAGGCGCTTGGCCATCTGCCGTTTGATGTCGGCGTGGAAGTCGCCCTGGTATCCCGGCGGCAGGTCGAACAGGTGCAGCGATGCCACGTGCATCGGCGTCTCGGGTGTCTCCAGGTGGAGGAACGCGCCATCCACCCCGCTCAAGGCTCGCATGGTCGGTCTCGCTTTCGGTCGGCCCGGCGGCGCCCACGCGATGAAGCACTCAGCGACGCGCCGGGTGGCAGCCGCCAGCACCCTAACACGGCCGGCCGCGCCGCAATCGAGGCCGATCAATGGCCGCTCGGATCGTGCCGCGCCGGCCGCTCGCGCGGGCGCAGAATTGCAGCGACCCGGCCGCCCGCGGACCCAGCCATGCCCAAGCCGCCATCATCCCGATTGCTGACCGCGCTGATCACCGGCGCCTCGTCGGGCATCGGCCAGGCGCTGGCGCGGTGTTTCGCCCGTGATGGCCACCGGCTGGTGCTGGTCGCGCGCAGCCAGGACAGGCTGCAGGCGCTGGCCAGCGCGCTGCAGGCGGCCCACGGCAGCCGCGTCGACGTATTGGCCGCCGACCTGGCCCGGCCGGGCGCTGCCGAGGCGTTGGCCGCCGCGTTGCGGCGCCGGCGGCGACCGATCGATGTGCTGGTCAACAACGCAGGTGTGCTCGAACAGGGACGATTCAGCGCCATCGAGGCCGGGCGCCACCAGACGCTGATCGACCTGAACGTCTCGGGCCTGACCGCGATGCTCGCCGCGTTCGTGCCGGCGATGGTGGCGCGCCGCTGCGGCCGCGTGCTCAATGTGGCATCGATCGCCGCCTTCCAGCCGGTGCCGGGGCTGGCGACCTATGCCGCGACGAAGGCCTACGTGCTGTCGCTGAGCGAGTCACTGGCCGAGGAGCTGCGCGACAGCGGCGTCAGCGTCACCGCGCTGTGTCCCGGCATCACGGCCACTGCGATGCTCAGCGGCGCCACCGGGCACAACGCGCGGCTGTCGGCATTGCCGGGATTCCTGATCGGCGATGTCGACCAGGTGGCCGCCGAGGGCTACCGGGCCTGCCTGGCCGGCGACGCGGTCGTGGTGCCGGGCCTCGTCAACCGCGCGGCGACGCTGGCCGCCGGCGCGACGCCGAAGTGGCTGCTGCGGCGCATTGCCGGTGTGCTCGGCCGCAGCGTGATGTGACGGCGCCAGGCGATGCGTGCAGCCGGCAAACCGAGTCGCGCCCCGAGCCGCGCCGCGGCGCTGGCGATGTACCGTCGACGCGCGCGGCTGTACGACCTCGAACTGGCGCTGTTCGAGCCGATCCGCGACAAGGCGATCGAGCGGCTCGCGCTGCGACGCGGCGAGACCGTGCTCGACGTCGGTTGCGGCACCGGCTTGAGCCTGCCGCTGCTGCGCCGGGGAATCGGAGCCCAGGGGCGCATCGTCGGCATCGAACAGAGCCCCGAGATGATCCAACAGGCGCGCGAGCGCGTCGAGAAGGCGCGCTGGCACAACGTGACGCTGCTGTGCGCGCCGGTCGAGACAGCCGCGATACCGGTGCGGGCCGATGCGGCGCTGTTCCACTTCACGCACGACATCCTGCGCCGACCCGAGGCCGTCGCCAACGTCGTGGCGCACCTGAAGCCCGGCGCACGCGTGGTCGCCACCGGCCTGAAGTGGGCGCCACGCTGGGCAGTGCCGGTCAACGCGCTGGTGTTGCCGGCGGCGCTGCACTCGGTGACCTCGCTGGAGGGGCTGGGCAAGCCGTGGAGCCGGCTCGCCGAGCAACTCGGCCGGCTCGAGGTCAGCACGATGCTGCTGGGCGCGGTCTACATCGCCAGCGGCCGCGTCGTGGCCGGCGGCTGAAGCACCGCGTCCGCGGCTCGAACGCCGTGCGCGTGATTCAGCGCCCGCCGAAGCGCGGCATGCGCCGCTGCGCGAACGCGGCCAGGCCTTCGTCATCGGGCCGGTGGGCCACGGCCAGCTCACCAAGATGGTGAACCAGATCGCCATCGCCGGTGTCGTGCAGGGCCTGGCCGAGGCCGTGAGCTTCGGCGAGCGCGGCTGGGCTCGACATGGACGCCGTGATCGCCACCATCGGCAAGGGCGCGGCGGGTTCGTGGCAGCTCGACAATCGTGCCCCGACCATGCTGCGAGGCGAGTTCGAGCTCGGCTTCGCCGTCGACTGGATGCGCAAGGACCTCGCCATCTGCCTCGACGAGGCCCGCCGCACCGGCGCCCGTCTGCCGGTGGCGGCGCTCGTCGACCAGTTCTACGCCCAGCTGCAAAACCGCGGCGGCCGCCGTTGGGACACCTCGTCGCTCGTCCAGCTCCTCACCGACGACTGACTGAGTTATCTCTGGCAGGCCCCTGGCCTCCGGAGACCTGGCGGGATGGCCGGAGGCCAGGGGCACGGCCAGCAACAAGCAGAGCCGCCAGTGCTCATGGGGCCCCACCCATTCGCCGCGTGGCGAGCTTCGTGGTCGATTCGGGGCCCCTGGCCTCCGGCCAGCCCTACTCGAACGAGTGCATCAGCTCGACGTGGACGCCGTCGGGGTCTTGCACGAAGATCATCTCGACAGCGTCGGTCTTGCAGCGAGTACCGGGCAGGAGCGGCCCCCGTGGGCGACGAGCCTGGCGGCGGCCTCGTCGACGTCGTCGACGTAGAACCCGAAGTGCGTCAGGCCGAGCTGGCCTCGGCTGGCCGACACGGCGACCGGTCGGCGTCGGCGACCGGTAGGCGAGCAGCTCGATGGCCATGGCGTTGTTGCGGATGAACACGGCGTCGAGGTCGACGTCGCCATCGACCTCCAACCCGGCCTGGAACTCGTTGCCGATCTCGTAGGTCTCGGCCGCCTCGAACCCGAGTCCCTCGCAGTAGAACCGCAGCGACCGCTGGAGGTCGGTGACACAGATCCCGAAATGCGACGGTGTGTAGCTGATCGACATTGGAGTCCTCCTCGTCGCCCCGAATGGCGAAGTACTTCCGAACCCTACGGGCTTGAAGCCCAGCGCTGCCCCGGCGCCTGGGTGGGGGCTACGGTCGCCGGGATGGACCGTCGCTCGCTCCCGAGACGCTCGCCGCTCAGGCGTTGGGGCACGTCGAGCCGACCACCCGTGCGCTGATCCCACCGATCCACATGAGCACCACATTCGAGCGGGGTGCCGACAATGCGTTGGTCGACGCCCGGGGTTACGCCCGGGCCGACAGCCCGGCCTTTGAGGAGCCGGAGCGGTTGCTGGCGGCGCTCGAAGGCGGTGCCGGGTCCCTGCTGTTCTCGTTGGGAATGGCCGTGGCCACGTCATCTTCTGCGCGCTCGTGCCCGGTGATCATGTGCTCGGCGCGCCTCGGATCGTCTACTGGGGCTTGCGGAAATGGCTCTCCGAGTTCGCCGTGTCGTGGGGGATCGACGTGGAGTACGTCGACATCGGCGACCTGACAACGATGTCGGCCTGGCGCTGCGGCCCGGGCGGACCCGGCTGGTGTGGGTCGAGACGCGGCGGCCAACCCATGTGGGACGTCACCGACATCGAGGCGGTGTGCGATATCGCCCACCGGGCGGGATGCCCGGGTCGTCGTCGACTCCACCGTGGCCACGCTGGTGCTCACCCGTCCCGCTCTGCGCTCGGTGCCGACCTGGCGACGCACAGCGCCACCAAGGCCCTGAACGGGTCACAGCGCACGTGTCTGGCTGGAGCTGTCGTGTACCGGCACGACGATGCCTTCGTGCAGCGGGTGCGGGCCTGGAGGCGCAGCACGGAAACGTGCCCGGACCGATGGAGGCGCTGGCTGCTGCTGCGGGGTATGCGCACGCTGTATCTCCGTGTGCGGCACTGCGCGCGACGGTGCTGGCGCTGGCCGATCGGCTCGACGGGCATCCGGCGTTGACGACCGTGCTCTACCCGGGGTTGGCGTCGCACCCGGTCATGCCGTCGCCGCCCGGCAGATGGACGGCGGCTTCGGGACCATGCTGTCGCTGCGCTTACGCGGCGGGGAGAGTGCGGCGCTGGAGGTGCTCTGACGTCACCTCACGTTGGTGAAGCGGCAGCCACCCCGCTCGGAGGAACCGAACGTTGGTCGAGCACCGCAAGACCGTCGAGGGCCCGTCGTCGCCGGTAACCGTCGGATCTCCTGCGGATCTCGGTGGGGCTCGAAGTGCTCGACGACGTCGCAGCCGATCTCGAGCAGGCGCTGGCCTCGGTCGCCGACTGGCACGACGTGCCGGCATCACGGTCGGTGGACCAATGGCTACTGTCGTCGATGCCGTGGCGTCGTCGTCGACGGTCTCGTTGTGCTCCACGGCCGTCTGCCCGGGGCGGGGATCTCCGCTTCGTCAAACCGGGATGGTCCCGTGGTGCGTCTTCACGCCAGCGGCTCGCCGGGCGCCGTGGTCCCCATGCGCCAGGCGATCGTCGACCAGATCCACCACGAAGATGGGTCGTCGAGGCGGTGACCGGTAGCGCCCTTCGATACCGAGGAGCTGCCCGGCCGCAGCTCCGGTGGGCCCGAACAATGGAACTGCACCTGGCTCCTCAGCGGATTGGCGATGACCTCGACATCTCCATCAACCCCTGGCGGTCGCCACTCACGGGGGACGGGCGCACGTCGCCGGCGCCGAGCCGGATAGCACGACAAGTTCCGCTTCCTGATGGCTGAAGCTGCGAGGGTCGCACGCTGTCGGAGGTCACCTTGCGCCAGGGCGTGGGAACCCATGCTACGACAGGGCGTTCGGATCCTGAGATCGTTGCCGTCATCGACGTCACCGATCACCAGCCGGCCGATCCCCCTACTTTACCGCAGCGAAGCGCTTGACCACCTGATCGATCCGCGAACCGGAACCGTCGAGATTCGGGAGCACGAGAAATGATCGACTCCTGAGCAGCCATGAACTGCTCGATGGTCTCAGCGTTCTCGCTCAGTAGCACTTGGAAAGAGGAGCCGACTGTGGCCCTGGTTGCCGCGCCAGTTCGAGAAGCCGAGACCCGGCGCTCGGGATGTGGTGTTCACTGATGCGTGTCGAGGAGGACGTCGACGGCGATCGAGAGGTCGGTCTCGGGCACGATGAGCCGGTCGCCAGGGCGGGTCGGACCTCGAAGCGGTAACGATCGTCTCGACGGGACGCGAACGTGTGCACCACGTTCTCGCCCAGGGAAACGACCCAGTAGTTGGCCATGCCCGGCCGAGGCGTAGCGGGAAAGCTTCACCTGCAGGTCGACGCCATGAGGTGTCGGCCACCTCGATGACGAGCACAAGCCGCCGGCCCCGGATGACGACCTGGCGAATCGGTGCTCGGGACCTCGGGCCACCCATCCATCGGGTTCGGGGGCTCGCTGGCCGGGTGGGATTTCCGAGACGGAGACCTGGGCGCCGACGGTGAAGCGATCGACGTCGCAGACCCCGGCGAGCCAGCGATTGATCTCGCTCGTACGGCTGCAGCGTGGCGCGGGAGCATCGGGGCCAACTCGAAGCAGATCTCTCCGTTCGATCAGCTCCACGCGTTGCCCGTCGAACAGACCAGCGGCCGTGGCCGCGTCGGTCGCCTCGATGGTCCATCGCCAGTGCCGGACCTCGGCCACACCCATGGCTTCATGGTACCTCGGGTGACTCGGACGCCTTGCGGGCCCGAGCGTCTCGCTCGATCGTGCACCGAGCACTGACGGCACTCGAGCGGCGTTCAGTGAGGCGGTGTCCAGGAGGACGGCAACGGACCGAGGTCCGGTCTCGGGCACGATGAGCGTGTCGCCGGGGCGGGCTTGGACCTCGAAGCGGTAACGATCGTCTGACGGGGACGTGAACGTGTGCATGACGTTCTCGCCTAGGGCAAACGATCCAGAAAAGTTGGCCAACGCCGGCCGAGGCGTAGCGGGAAGCTTCACCTGCAGGTCGTACGCCAGTGGAGGTGTCGGCGATCTCGATGACGCAGCGACAGCGTCCGCATCCGGGTGCCGTTGATGGAACTGGCGCAAGGTGGGGTCAGCGACCCAGATGTCCGGCGGGGCTCGTCGTCGTCGAGGCGTACCAGCGTTCTGCCGATCCGACCGCCCAGCGCATCGTCCGCCATATGGCGTAACGACAACCACGAGTGCACCAGGTTCACGGTAGAGGCGTGACGCGGTAGCATCGGGGCCAACTCGAACACCTCTCCGTCGATCAGCTCCACGCGTTGCCCGTCGAACAGACCAGCGGCGGTGGCCGCGTCGTACGCCTCGATGGTCCATCGCCAGTGCCGGATCTCGGCCACACCCATGTGCTCCATGGTACGCCGCATCCGAGGCTCTGCTTCCCCCGACTCCCCGGGCGTGTGCCAGTCCGCGCGCCAGGGCCTCGCCACCTGCTCCTCGCCGCGGGCTCTTGACCGGGCGGCGGCACCGGGCCGGGCGGCACCGAGCCGGTACGCTCCCGCGCCCATGGACGATCATCGCCTCGCCGCCGACCTCGCCGCTGCGGCCGGCGAGCTGTTGCTTACCGTTCGCTCGCACGCCCCCGCCGAGGCCGACCGGCGTTCGGACGATCTGATCCTGGACGCCTGGCCGTCGAGCGACCTGGCGACGCGGTGCTGTCGGAGGAGTCGGCCGACGACCTGGTGCGCCTGGAGGCCGACCGGGTCTGGATCATCGATCCTCTCGACGGCACACGGGAGTACAACGAGGACGGGCGTGACGACTGGGCCGTGCACATCGCACTCTGGGAGCGCGGTCGGTGGCATCACCGCCGCGGCCGTCGGTCTGCCGGCCCAGGGCCGGATCCTGCACACCGGCACCGGCACCGCACCGACGGAGCCGGAGCCCCGCCGTCAGGCTCGACCGGTCCGATCCGGCCCGTCCCCGGTTGCTCGTGAGCCGGAGCCGTCCGCCGGCGTTCACCCAGCAGCTCGCCGAGGCCTCGGCGCCGACCTCGTGCCCATGGGCTCGGCGGGGGCCAAGGCCATGGCCGTCGTGCTCGGCGTCGGCGACGTGTACGCCCACGCCGGCGGGCAGTGGGAGTGGGACAACGCCGCGCCGGCGGTGTGGCCGCCGCAGCCGGCTTTCACGTCACCCGTCTCGACGGGGCACCGCTGATCTACAACCAGGAGCGGCCGTGGCTGCCCGATCTGCTGATCTGCCGGCCGGGCTCGGGGCCCGGGTGAGCGAAGCGGCCGGTCGACTGCTGGCCGCCGAGACTGCGGCCGCCGGAGCTGCCGGAGCTGAAGGTGGGGCGGCCGCGTCGCCCCGGGCTGGTCGTTCGGACGGCTGAGATGATGCAGCCCTCGTTGTTCGCCCACGCTGCCCTCGATCCCGGCCGGCCCCGCCGAGGTCACGCCGGAGTGGCTCACCGCGTCGTTGGCCGAACGCCATCCGGGCGTCGTCGTGTCGGCGGTCGAGGTGCTCGACGTGCGCGAGGTGACCAACACCCACGTGCGGCTGCGTCTGGAACTCGCCGATGGCCACGAGGATCTTGGCGCCGACGGTCTTGGCGGGGCGCTCCGCAACCACGTTGTTCGTCAAGCTGCTCCCACTCGATCCAGCTCGGCGCGACGCGGTCGCCGCCACCGGGATGGGGCCCCGTGAAGCCCGCTTCTACCGGGAGCTGGCCCCGACCCTGGCCATGCGTGTCCCCGGGCACACGTCGCCCGAGCCGGCGACGACGGTTCGTTCGTGGTGGCCCTCGAAGACCTCAACCACGCTAACTGTCTGATATCCGACGGAACCTGGGGCGTGTCGCCCGATGCCGCGGCCGCGGCGCTCGTCGATCTGGCCCAGCTCCACGTCCGCTTCGAGGACCCGGCGGTGCCGTCGGCGCGAGGTGCCGTGGGTGCCCGAGGCCACCCACGGGAAGAGCTACGGGGCCACGATGCTGCGCCATGGGCTCGATCATCATCGAGATCGGCTGAGCGATGATTTCGCGGCCATCGCGGAGCGGTACATCGCCGACAATGCGTCGCTCCACCAGCTGTGGCACCGGGTCCGCTCACGGTGGTGCACGGTGACCCGCACATCGGCAACGTGTTCGTCGACGTCGCCAACGACGGAGACCTCGGCAATAACGAGGACGCATCCAGGCCCGGTGGTGGCCGGGTCGGGTTCCTCGACTGGGGGATCGTCAACGTCACGAGCCCGATGCGCGACGTGAGCTACTTCGTGAACATGGCGATGTCGATCGACGATCGTCGCCAGCACGAGACTGGCGGCAGCACCATTACCTCGATGCCAGAAGGGCGTGGGGTGCGGCGCCGATCAGCTTCGACGAGGCCTGGCTGGCGCATCGGCTGCACGCGGCGTACACGGTGCCCGCGTGCTGCCAGATCGTGACGTTCCCAGCCAATGCCACCGAGGCCCGCAAGGTCTTCGCCGCCGCCTTCCTGGCCCGGGCCGAGGCCGCGCTCGACGACCTCGAGGCACTCCGGGCCGTCGACGAGCAGTTGGGCTGACGGACACACCAGCCGCGGCTGCGACCGGGTCACGGTCGGCCGACGCCGGCACGCCCGACCTGGTGGGGTCGGGTCGGGCGCACCGGCACCGGTGACCTCAGGTTCCCTTGTGGTTGAGGATCTGGCGCAGCTCGGTGACGATCGTCACCAGGTCGGCCTGGTCGGCCATCACCTGCTCGATGGGCTTGTAGGCGTCGGGGATCTCGTCGACCAGGTTGGCTGCCGAGCGGTGGTTCCAGACCCGACCTTCCATCCGATCGGCCAGATCCGTTGCGGTGTAGCGCTTCTTGGCCGCTGTTACGTGACATGCGCCGGCCGGCGCCGTGGGCACAGGAACGGAAGCTGTCGGGCTGGCCCCGGCCCCGCACGATGTACGACCGGGCTCCCATCGATCCCGGGATGATCCCCCAGTCACCAACGTCGGCCTTGATCGCCCCCTTGCGGGTCACCCACACGTCACGACCGTGGTGATGCTCACGCTCGCAGAAGTTGTGGTGGCAGTTCACCCGGGCCTGCTCCTCGCCGCGGCCGACGAAATGCAGGAACTCCCCGGTCACCCGATCGAGCATGCAATCCCGGTTGGCCCGGGCGTAGCTCTGGGCCCAGAGCATGTCGGCCACGTACGTCGCGAACTCCGGCGTGCCCTCCACGAACCAGGCCAGCTCCGGGTCGTCGAGCGTGACGAGCGCCTCCTTCATCGCCCCACGCGCCCGGTCGATGTGCTGCGACGCCAGGATGTTGCCGATCCCCCGGCTGCCCGAGTGGATCACCAGCCACACCTCGTTCTCGCTCGACAGGCAGATCTCGAAGAAGTGGTTGCCCGAGCCCAGCGAGCCGAACTGCTGCACGGTCTTCTTCTTCGAGACGGTCGTCGAGCAATGACGGAGCCGGGTTGGCGGCCAGCCACACCTGACCCGGGGTGTCGCGCCCGTGGAAGTGCTGGCCCACCCGGCCGGGACCGTCTTCTCGACCGTGGGCATGAAACGCCCGAGATCGTCGGGCAGATCCTCGGCCCGCAACGTGGTGTGCACGGCCGCCATGCCGCAGCCGAGATCGACGCCGACGGCCGACGGGATCACGGCGCCCTCGGTGGCGATGACGCTCCCGACGGTGGCCCCTCGGCCCAGATGAGCATCGGGCATCAGAGCGACGTGGCCGGCGATGACCGGCAGACGGGCAATCCGCAGCGCCTGCTCCATCGTCAGCTCGTCGATCTCCGAGGCCCAGCTAGCCAGCTTGGGATTCACCCACTTCATGGGCATGGTGTGCTCCTACGCATTCGATGCGACCGGGTCCGGGCTCCGGGCTCCGGCCTCCGGGGTCGCCATCATGGTTGATCATGACCGCTTGGCGGCGTCGCATTTTCCGGACCCGCCACCACCGTCGGGAGGCTGGGCAGGCTGGGGACGCTGGGGACGCTGGCGATGCTGGGAACGCTCGGGGGACGAGCTTTGTCGTCACCTCCGGCCGGGCGAGCCCTTCGTCACCCTCGGCATCTCCGGCGGGCTCGCGACGTGCGGCCAGGTCCGGGTGGGCGGTTGGCGTGGGATCGGGGCGGAAGCTGGCGAGCATCACCAGGGTGACGGCTGCGGTGACGGCGGCGGCCACGAGCATCTCCTGACCGAGCGACGATCCGCCACCACCGCCGATGAGCACCGCAGCCAGATACGCCGCCGCGCCGATCGTGACCCCGATCGCCGCCCGGTGAGGCGTCTCGGTAAGTGTCCGACTTCCGAGGAGCCCGATCGCCGTGGTGGCCGCGGCCACGACCAGCCCGGCCAGGATCGACCGGACCAGCCCGTCCCCGTCGACCAGTCGATTGAGGACGGTGAACGCGCCGACGAGCACGACGGCGGCCGGAGCCAGGCTCGGATCACGCCGGTTGTGGCGGATCGAGCCGAGCCGCTCCATGATCTCCGCGGCGGCGGTTGCTCCGCTGAGATCGCTCCGGTCACGGCACCGTCGGCGGATTCAGCGCCGGCAGGATGAGCGCCGCCAGGTTCAGCGACGGCGGGATCAGGGCCGGCCGTGGCGCCGTTGGTGCGGAGCGCGCCCTCGTCGAGCACGCGGTCGACGTCGTGCTCGGCGTGCACGCCGACGGGCCGCCACATGGCCAGCGCCGCTCCGGCGTCGAGCAGCGTGGTCACCTGCTCGTCGGCGCCGGCCATGGTGGCCGGGGCCACGAGGCTCGCCGAGAGCG
>CAWFCV010000013.1:0-241768 GCA_963814435.1 uncultured beta proteobacterium | reverse complement strand
GCGGACCTGTCGGTCCGCCCGAGCGCACGACCGCCGGGTGTTGGGCGGGGCAGCGACGCCGGGTCAGTTCCATCCATCAGGCCGTTGCGCCCGCCAGCGCAATCCGCCGCGACAGCGCAGAACGGCGGGCCGCAAGAACCTGCCAAGCAGCTCCGGGTAGTCCGGGCGCACTGCCTCGGCCACCGATGGCCTGACCGCCAGCGCTCGGCGCCAGCGCTGCACCTTCGGCAAGCCGTCCCAGAAACCGAAGTCGTCGATCGCGTCGAAGGCATCGAAGTATCGGAACACCGGCCCGAAGACCGCGTCGACGACGCTGAAAGACTCGCCCGCGAAGTACGGCCCCTCGCCAAGCGCGACCTCGATCTGCGCCAGGCGGGCGCGGATCTCTGCGGCTCGCGCAACCAACGCCGTCTCGTCCGCCGCGTTGTAGAACGCCCCGATCTGGTTCAGCAGCGCCGAGCCGAACTCGATCCACGACCGGTGCCGCGCCCGCAGCAGTGCGTTGGCTGGGTGCAGGTGCGGCAGCGCGGTCTCCTCGAGGTACTCGCAGATCACGGCGGATTCGAAGATGGCTTCGCCGCCGACCAGCAGCACCGGTGTCTTGCCCAGCGGCGAAACCTTCAGGAACCAGTCCGGCTTGTTTGCCAGGTCGATGTCGTGGCGCTCGAACGGCACGCCTTTTTCGGCCAACACGATGGCGGCTCGCTGCACGTACGGGCACAGCGCGTGCGACACCAGTACGAGGGATGCGCTCACTTGACGAGCCCCTCGACTCGCAACGCTTCCTGCACGCGCGGCCGCGCGGACACCCGCGTCAGGTAAGTCTTCAGGTGCGGGTACGGCGTCAACGGCAGCGCCAGAAGCTGGCCCAGTTGACGATGGTGAAGGCATACGCATCGGCGACGCTGTACTCGCCGGCCAGTAGTCCTGCGTCGACAGCAACGCGTCGAGTTCGGCAAACCGTGTGGCCAGCTTGTCCTTGACGGCCTGCCGGGTCGAGTCGGCCGTCTCCTTGTGCTACAGCCAGGGGCTGAAGGGCTTGTGCAGTTCGCTGCTGACGAAGCTCAGCCGCTCGACCACCGCCAGTCGGCGGGCCGACCCCGTGGCGCCGATCAAGGCCTGGGCCGAATCGAGATCAGCCACGTACTGCAGCAGCGACGCGGCCTGGTGGCGCGAGCCGTCATCCGATTGCAGCAGCGGCACGTAGCCGCGCGGCGAGATGGCGTGGAAGTCCGCACCATCGGATGTCGTGTGCTTGGCCAGGTCGACGGCAACGCCGTCGAAATTGGCGCCGATCTCGCGCAGGGCAATGTGGACGGCGAATGAGCATGCGCCGGGAGCGAAGTAGAGCTTCATGATGTATTTCCCTGGGGTGAATGGACGAGTGAGCCGCTTGCCGCGTCAGGCGGCACAGAACGCCGAGACTGACGCGCAGCACCGCGATGCCGAGCTGCGTGGAGGAAGAGACAGGAGGGTCCATGGTGTGACTCCAGAGGGTTGCGGATGGGTCGGAACTGTATGATTGCCAAACTGAAATCGGAATAGGCTGTGATGACAAACAATGATTGCAAAGACGCAATACAAAATGACCCCCGGCGACTTGGAGGTGACGCTCGCGCTGGTGCGCGGTGGGACGCTGGCCACAGCTGGGGAACGCCTCGGCGTCGATGCCTCCACCGTGTTCCGCTCGCTGCAACGCATCGAGCGCGGCCTGGGGCGAGCGCTGTTCGAGCGAACGCGTTCGGGCTACGTCGCAACCGAGCTGGCCACCGAGTTGGCCGAGCACGCCGAGCGGATGGAGGCGGCGCTCGAGGCGGCTCGTTCGTCCGTCGAGGCGGCGCCGGCACAGATCTCGGGCACGGTGCGCATCACGACGACCGACACCATCCTGCACGGCCTGGTCGCACCCGCGCTGCGCAGCCTGCAGCGAGTTCACCCGCTGCTGGGCTACGAACTGCATACCGGCAACGAACTGGCCAGCCTGACGCGGCGCGACGCCGACATCGCCGTGCGAGCCACCAAGCGCCCGCCTCAGCACCTGGTGGGCAAGCACATCGGGCCGATCCGCGTCGCGCTGTATGCGGCCAAGCGGGGCGGCGTGCGCAAGTTCGCCGAGGTCGAGGCCGGCAAGTCCGACTGGATCGCGCCCGACGATGCGCTACCCGAACACCCTTCGGTGGTCTGGCGCAAGCGCCACTTCCCGAAGGTGGCCCCGCGCTACCGCGTCAACAGCATCCTTTCGGTGCTGGAACTGGTTGCGCTGGGGCTTGGCGTGGGCATCGTGCCGTTGTTCCTGGCCGATGGGCGCAGCGATGTCGTTCGCCTGACCGAACCGCTCGACGAGTGCGAGACGGAACTGTGGTTGCTGACGCATCCTGAATCGCGCCATCTGCGTCGGGTGGGCGCGGTCTATTCGCACTTGGCCCAGGCGATGAACATGCCGTGAGTCTCTGGGGTGACACCGATTGTCTGCATGCAGCGAACGCCGGCTCCCTTGGGGCGCGAAGGTCTTCTCTGGGTCGCAGGCCGTCAGTGGCTCTTGCGCCGACCGCCGCGCCCGGTGCGCCCGTGTCACCGTCCCTGACGAGACGCCAACAACGCGAGCATGTCGCGCAGCAGGGCCGGGCAGCTCATCGCGTCCAGGTCCACCGCCTGCGAGCGGCTGTAGAAGGGGCTCAGGTCCAGCCCCACGCCGAGGCCGAGGATGCGCACGCGGGCCTGCTGCTCGCGCCGCGCCACCACCTCGCGCAGGTGTGCATCCAGGTAGTGCGCGTCGTTGGCGAGGTTCGTCGCGCCGTCCATCGGGCAGCCGTCGGACACGACGACCAGGATCTTGCGCGGCTCCTCGCGCGCGAGCAGCCGCGCGCACGCCCAGTCCACCGCCTCGCCGTCGATGCCTTCGCGAAACAGCTCGCTCCGCAGCAGCGCCGCGATGCCGGATCGCGCACGCCGCCAGGGCGTCGCGGCGTCCTTGAAGACCATGTGATTCACCTCGTTCAGCCGCCCCGGGTGCGCGGGGCGGCCCGCGCGCATCCAGTCGCGCTGCGCGCGGCCGCCGTGCCACGCGCCGGTGGAGAAGCCCAGGATCTCGCTCGCCACGCCGGCCAGTTCGAGCGCGCGCGCCATCACGTCGACCAGCACCGCCATCGCGCTCGCGTGTTCGCGCATCGAGCCCGAGCAGTCGAGCAGGAAGGCGAGCACGCAGTCGGCCTGCCAGGCGGGGTGCTCGCGCCGGAACAAGCGCCGCTCGGTCGGGGCGGCCACCAGCTGGGCCAGGCGGCGCCCGTCGATGAGGCCCTCTTCCTGCGCGTCGATCCAGCGCGTCGCGCCGCGGCTCGGCGAGCAGCGCCTTCAGCTCGCGCGCCAGGCGAGCGAGGTGGATGCCCTCGGCGGCGATGCGCGCGTCGAGCTGCGGCGCAGTTCGCGCAGCTGCTCGGGGCGCGCCAGCGGCGCCGGCTGCAGCTCGCGGTCGTAGGCGCGCGTGAACACCCGGTAGCCGTCGGTGGCCTCGTCGAACACGCGGCTGCGGCCGCTGACCGCCGTCGTCACGCCGTCGGCGGCGCTGGCGTCGACCTCCATCACGAGGCTGAAGGCTGCGCTTTCGTCGTCGGCGTCGCCATCGGCGGACGAAACGGCCTCGGGAGCCTCGGTGGCGGCGATCATCTCGCCGATGCGCTCGGCGATCGCGCGCGCATGCACGGCGTAGGCCGCCTGGTTGTCGCGTTCGTGCCGCAGGCCGGCCAGCGCGGTGCCGAGCACCGCCGCCAGCGCGCCGACGCGTGGTCTCCATCAGGTCTTCGGTCTCTTCGAGCACCGGCTCGCCGGTGACGCGCGAGCGCGCGATCTGCGCCACCGTGTAGAGCAGCAGGCCGCGCTCGGTGTCGGTCAGGCCGCTGCGGTGGAAGGCCAGCGACCATTGCGCGAAGCGGTGGCGCAGGTTGCGCGCGAGACCGGGCATCGCCTCGTCGGCAAGCGACTCGACGCGAAACTGCTCCAGCATCTCGAAGACCAGCCGCGCCACCGGCGTCGGTGGGCCGCAGGCGGTCGTGCAAACCGGCGTCGGATCGCGTCAGCCGCAGCGCCACGCCATCGGCCGCGCCGCGAAACGACGCGAAATCGTCGTCCTCGATGCGCGGGTGCAGGTGCGGCGCAAACAGCGGCAGCAGCCGCCGGCCGCGGTGCAGCCGCCGGCCGCGGTAGTGCAGGTCGCGCTGGCCGCTCAGTGCGCGCAGCGCGGCGGCGCACAGCTCCTCGGTGCGCTGCTGCGCCCGCGCCGCAGCGGGGCTGTTCGCCCCCGCCGGCCGGGTGCGGCCGTCACCCCCCGAGGAGGTCTCGCCCGGCTTGGGGCTGAGGCCGGACACAGCCAGTCCCTGCGGACTGGCTGTCGCCTGCCGAGGGCCAACAGCCTCTGGTGGTTGGCGGCCCGGCGCCGGGCTCGTGGTCATCGGTGAACAGGCCCTAAGCGCGCGGTTCACGCAGCGCGTGCGACTCGTCGAGTTCGGCGTCGAAGCACGCGCTGGAAGTACTCGGCCACCGTCGCGCGCTCGGCCTCGTCGCACTTGTTCAGGAACGCGAGCCGGAACGCCACGCGCCACGTCGCGGAAGATCTCGAGGTTCTCGGCCCAGCTGATCACCGTGCGCGGCGACATCAGCGTCGACAGGTCGCCGGCGGCAAAGCCCTTGCGCGTCAGCGCGGCCAGCGCCACCATCGGGCTGCAGCAGCGCGCGCCTGCGCGCGGCCAGCGCCGGCACGCGCGCGGCGACGATGGCCACCTCTTCGTCGCGCGGCAGGTAGTTCAGCGTGGCCACGATGTTCCAGCGGTCGATCTGCGCATGGTTGAGCCGCTGCGCGCCGTGGTACAGGCCGTTGAGGTTGCCCAGGCCCACGGTGTTGGCGGTGGCGAACAGGCGGAAGCACGGGTGCGGCGTGAGCACGCGGTTCTGGTCCATCAGCGTGAACTTGCCGTCGCGCTCGAGCACGCGCTGGATCACGAACATCACGTCGGGGCGGCCGGCGTCGTATTCGTCGAACACCAGCGCCACCGGCCGCTGCAGCGCCCAGGGCACGATGCCTTCCTGGAACTCGGTGACCTGTTGGCCGTCGCGCAGCACCACGGCGTCCTTGCCGACCAGGTCGAGCCGGCTGATGTGGCCGTCGAGGTTCACGCGCACGCAGGGCCAGTTCAGCCGCGCGGCCACCTGCTCGATGTGGGTGGACTTGCCGCTGCCGTGCAGCCCCTGCACCAGGACGCGCCGGTTGCGCATGAAGCCGGCCAGGATGGCCAGCGTGACGTCGGGGTTGAAGCGGTAGGCGGCGTCGACCTCGGGCACGTGCTCGTCGCGCTCGCTGAAGGCCGGCGACCGTCGCAGTCGCTGTCGATGCCGAACAGCTCGCGCACGCGACACGCGCGGTCCGGCCGCAGCGCCGAGAGGTCGGTCGCGCTCACCGACTCGGTCCGCCTCGGCCGTCGGCGCCGCCAGCGCGTCGGCCTCGATGCGCGCCCAGCGCCTTGCGCGGCGCGCTGCAGCGCCGGCAGCCATGTCAGCGCTCGTCGATCGGCAGCCGCATCGCCGGCGCCTGCAGCGCCACGCACAGGCCGGCGCGCGCCGTGCCGCTCGGCACCGGCACCGCCACGCACACCAGCCCGGGCAGGAACTCCTCGCGGTCGAGCGCGTAGCCCTGGCGGCGCACGGCCTTCGAGCTCGGCGTCGAGTTTCGGCCATGGTGGTGATCGTCTTGTCGGTGCAGCGCTCCAGCGGCGCGTGCGCGAGCAGCCGCGCGCGCTGCGCCGGCGGCATCTGCGACAGGAACACCTTGCCGCTGGCCGAGCAGTGCGCCGGCACGCGCGAGCCCGGATGCAGGTAGAAGCGCAGCGGCGCGGCGGTCTCCACGCGATCGAGGTACACCACCTCGCCGCCGACCAGCGCGGTGATGTTGCAGCTCTCGCCGATCTGATCGACCAGGCCGCGCAGCACGCGGTGCCGCGCGCCGTGGAAGGTGTTGTTCAGCAGCAGCGTCTCGGCCAGGCGGCGCAGCGCGCACGCCGGTGGCGTAGTGGCGGCCGTCGCTCTCGCGCTGCACCAGCCCGGCGCCCTCGAGCTGCTGCAGCATGCGGTGCAGCGTGGGCTTGGGCAGCCCGGTGTCCTCCACCAGGCTCTGCAGCGAGAACAGGCGCTGCTGCGCGGCGATCACCTCGAGCAGCGCGAACAGCCGCAGCGTCGGCGAATCGCCGCTCACCTCCACCGTGTCGGCGCGCTGGTGCACGAGCTTCATGGCCGGCGATGATAGCCGCGTTCCGGGTTTTGGCCATGCAGCGTATCGGATTCCGGGATTTCGGTTGACGCTGCCCGGGGCGCTGCCTATAGTTCCACGCATCGAACGCCAACCGACCGAGGCCTTGCCATGAACGCACCGCAACCGCTCGCCGCCCGCACCGTGGTGCAGGGCGTGCAGAAGATGACGCCCGTCCGAGGCCTTCGTCGAGACGCTGGTCGCGCAAGGCGTCGACACGCATGTTCGGCATCATGGGCTCGGCCTTCATGGACGCGATGGACATCTTCGCGCCGGCCGGCATCCGGCTGATCCCGGTGGTGCACGAGCAGGGCGGCGGCCACATGGCCGACGGCTATGCGCGCGCTCAGCGGCCGCCACGGCGTGATCATCGGCCAGAACGGCCCGGGCATCAGCAACGCGGTGACCGCGGTCGCCGCCGCCTACTGGGCGCATTCGCCGGTGGTCGTGATCACGCCCGAGACCGGCACGATGACGCTCGGCCTCGGCGGCTTCCAGGAGGCGTCGCAGCTGCCGATGTTCCAGGAGTTCACCAAGTACCAGGCGCACGTGAACAACAACAAGCGCATGGCCGAGTTCACCGCGCGCGCCTTCGACCGCGCGATGCTCGAGATGGGCCCGACGCAGCTGAACATCCCGCGCGACCTGTTCTACGGCGAGATCAGCTGCGAGATCCCGAAGCCGATCCGCATCGAGCGCGGCGCCGGCGGCGAGGCGCGCTCAACGCCGCGGCCGACCTGATCGCCAGCGCGAAGAACCCGGTGATGATCGCCGGCGGCGGCGTCGTGATGGGCGAGGCGTTCCAGGAGGCCATCGCGCTGGCCGAGCGCATCGGCTGCCCGGTGGTGAACAGCTACCAGCACAACGACTCGTTCCCGGCCAGCCACCCGCAGTGGTGCGGCCCGCTCGGCTACCAGGGCAGCAAGGCCGGCATGCGGCTGATCTCGCAGGCCGACGTGGTGATCGCGCTCGGCACGCGGCTCGGGCCCTTCGGCACGCTGCCGCAGTACGGCATGGACTACTGGCCGAAGAACGCCAAGCTGGTGCAGATCGACGCCGACGCCAAGATGATCGGCCTGGTGAAGAAGTGCGACGTCGGCATCTGCGGCGACGCCAAGGCGGCGGCGCTCGCGCTGCTGGCGCGGCTGGCGAACCGCACGCTGGCCTGCGACGCCACGAAGGCCGAGCGCGCCGCGAAGACCAAGGCCGAGAAGGACGCCTGGGAAAAGGAGCTCGGACAGTGGACGCACGAGCGCGACGCCTACAGTCTCGACATGATCGAGGAGGCCAAGGGCGAGAAGCCGTTCTCCGGCGGGCAGTGGCTGCACCCGCGCCAGGTGCTGCGCGAGCTGGAGCGTGCGATGCCGGCGCATGGGATGGTGTCCACCGACATCGGCAACATCAACTCCATCGCGCACAGCTACCTGCGTTTCGAGGAGCCGCGCAGCTTCTTCGCGCCGATGAGCTTCGGCAACTGCGGCTACGCGCTGCCGACGATCATCGGCGCCAAGGTGGCGCGGCCCGATCGGCCGGCGATCGCCTACAGCGGCGATGGCGCGTGGGCGATGAGCATGGGCGAGATCATGACGGCGGTGCGCCACGGCATTCCGGTCACCGGCGTGGTGTTCCACAACCGGCAATGGGGCGCCGAGAAGAAGAACCAGGTCGACTTCTACAACCGCCGTTTCGTCGCCGACGAACTCGACAACCCGAGCTTCGCAGGTATCGCCAAGGCGATGGGCGCCGAGGGCATCGTCGTCGACTCGCTCGACGGCGTGGGTGCAGCGCTGAAGCGCGCCGTCGACCTGCAGATGAACGGCCGCAAGACCAGCGTGATCGAGATCATGTGCACGCGCGAGCTGGGTGATCCGTTCCGCCGCGACGCGCTGGCCAAACCGATCCGCCTGCTCGACAAGTACAAGGACTACACCTGAGCGGCGAGCGCATCCTCACCGTCAACGCGGGCTCGTCGTCGGTCAAGTACGCCGTCTTCGCGTGGTCGGCCGGTGTCGCCCACCGGGTGGCGTCGGGCCAGGTCGAGGGCCTGGGCGGCGGCGGAGCCACGCACGGCCAGGCGCTCGAGCAGGTGCTGGCGCAGATCGGCGGCGCGCACATTGTCGCGGTGGGCCATCGCATCGTGCACGGCGGCGTGCGCTTCGACGCGCCGGTGCGCATCGACGCCGAGGCGCTCGAGGCGATGGCCGCGTTCGAGCCGCTGGCGCCGCTGCACCAGCCGCACAACCTGGCCGGCGTGCGCGCGGCGATGCGGGCGTTTCCGCAGGCATCGCAGGTGGCGTGTTTCGACACCGCGTTCCACCGCACGATGCCGCCGGTGCACCAGCGATTCGCGCTGCCGCGCGCGCTGCACGATGCCGGCGTGCGTCGCTACGGCTTCCATGGCCTGTCGTACGAGTCGATCCAGGCTCAGCTCGCGGCGCGCGATCCGGCGCTGGCCCAGACGCGGGTGGTGGTGGCGCACCTGGGCAACGGCGCGTCGATGTGCGCGATGCTGGGCGGCCGCTCGGTGGCCACCACGATGAGCTTCTCGCCGCTCGACGGCCTGCCGATGGGCACGCGCTGCGGGCGGCTCGACGCCGCCGCGGTGCTGTACCTGCTGCAGCAGCCGGGCGTCGATGCCCAGCGCGTGGCGCAGCTGCTGTACCGCGAGTCCGGGCTGCTCGGCTTGTCGGGCCTGTCGAGCGACCTGCGCACGCTGCAGCGATCCTCCACCAGTGCCGCGCGCGAGGCGATCGAGTACTTCGTCGAGCATGTGCAGGCCGAAGTGGCCGGCATGGCCGCGGCGCTGCGTGGCATCGACGCGCTGGTGTTCACCGGCGGCATCGGCGAGAACGCCGCTGCGCTGCGCGAGCATGTGGTGCGCGGTCTTGCCTGGTTGGGCCTGGAACTCGATGCGAAGGCGCATGCCGAGAAGGCCGAGTGCATCTCGGCGGCCGGCAGCGCGGCGTCGGTGTGGGTGCTGCACACCGACGAGGAGTCGGTGATCGCGCGTCACACCGCGCGCGCCATCGCGCTCGAGGCCGCCTGATGCGGACGTGGCGGTCGTCCGGGCCGTTCCCCGAGCGAGGGCAGTCCCGTTCGGCGGCGAAGCGGCCGCGGCACCGCGGCGACCCGGTGGTCTGCTGCAAGCCACGATGACCACCGAGGCACCGATCCACGTGGCCGCCGCCCGCAGTTGGCGAGGGCAGCGTCACGCCGTCGTGCAGCGCCTGTCGCAGCTGCCACCCACCGTGCGCGGCCTGCTGTGGACCACGCTGGCCGGCGCGCAGTTCGTGCTGCTCAACGCGCTGATGCGGCTGCTGGCGCAGCAGGTCGACGTGTTCGAGACGCAGTTCCTGCGCTACCTGGCGGCGCTGCTGCTCATGCTGCCGCTGGCCTGGCACCGCGGCCTCGCGAACTACCGCCCGAAGCAGGTCGGCGGCCAGTTCTGGCGCGGTGCAGTGCACACGGCAGGCTTGTGCCTGTGGTTCGTCGCGCTGCCGCACATCACGCTGGCCGACACCACGGCGATCGGCTTCACGACGCCGCTGTTCATCATGATCGGCGCGTACGTCGTGTTTCGCGAGCCGATGCGATGGGAGCGCTGGGTGGCGACGCTGGTGGGCTTCTGCGGCGTGCTGATCGTCGTCGGCCCCAAGCTGTCGGGCGGGGCAGGCCTGTACAACCTGGTGATGCTGGCGTCGGCGCCGCTGTTCGCAGCCTCGTTCCTGATCACCAAGGCGCTGACGCGCACCGAATCCAACGGCGTGATCCTGCTGTGGCAGTCGCTGACGATCAGCGTGTTCAGCCTGCCGATGGCGCTGGTCGGGTGGCAGTGGCCCAGTGCCTGGCAATGGGCCGGCTTCGCGCTGTGCGGTGCGCTCGGCAGCCTGGCGCACTACTGCCTGACGCGATCGTTTCGCGTCGCCGACATCTCGGCCACGCAGTCGATGAAGTTCCTCGACCTGGTGTGGTCGGCGCTGCTCGGCTGGGCGCTGTTTGCCGACGTGCCGACGCAGTCGACGCTGATCGGCGGCGCGCTGATCTGCGCCGCGACGATCTGGGTGGCGCGTCGCGAATCGCGTGGCGCGGTGCGGACCGAGGCCACGGCGGCGCCGCGCTGATGTCATCATGCGCGTCGCGCCGACACACCGATGACCCAGACCGCCGACTCCCGTTACGCCTGGACCCGCCTCGTGCTCACGCTGGCGCTGATGACCATCGGCTCGTCGGGCATGTACGTCGTGTCGGTGGTGCTGCCGGCCGTGCAGGCCGAGTTCGGTGTCGCGCGCGCCGACGCGTCGTTGCCGTATACGCTGCTGATGGTGGGCTTCGGCCTGGGTGGCATCCTGATGGGCAAGCTGGCCGACCGGTACGGTGTGATGTGGCCGCTGCTGATCGGCTCGACGGGCCTGGGGCTCGGGTTCATCGGCGCCGGGCTGTCGGGCAATGTGTGGTGGTTCGCGATCGCGCACGGCGTGGGCATCGGCCTCGCCGGTTCGTCGGCGACGTTCGCGCCGCTGGTGGCCGACACGTCACTGTGGTTCGTGCGCCGGCGCGGCATCGCGGTGGCCATCTGCGCCAGCGGCAACTACCTGGCCGGCGCGATCTGGCCGCCGATCGTGCAGCACTTCATCGAGACGGTGGGCTGGCGCCAGACCTACATCGGGCTCGGGATCTTCTGCGCCGTGACGTTGCCGATCCTGGCGCAGTGGATGCGCCCGCGCCCGCCGGCCGCGGTGGCGGCCGCGAACAAGCCGCACACCGGCACGCCGTCGGACCGACCGTTCGGCCTGCCGCTGGCCGGCGCGCAGGGTCTGCTGTGTGTGGCCGGCGTCGCCTGTTGCGTCGCGATGTCGATGCCGCAGGTGCACATCGTGGCCTACTGCGGCGACCTCGGCTACGGTGCGGCGCGCGGCGCCGAGATGCTGAGCCTGATGCTGGCCTGCGGCATCGTCAGCCGGCTGATCTCCGGCGCGATCTGCGACCGCATCGGCGGCCTGCGCACGCTGCTGCTCGGCTCGGTGCTGCAGGGCGTGGCGCTGCTGCTGTTCCTGCCGTTCGACGGGCTCACCTCGCTGTACCTGATCTCGGCGCTGTTCGGGCTGTTCCAGGGCGGCATCGTGCCGAGCTACGCGATCATCGTGCGCGAGTACTTTCCGCCGGCCGAAGCCGGTGCGCGCGTGGGCACGGTGCTGATGTGCACGCTGCTGGGCATGGCCCTCGGCGGCTGGATGTCGGGCAAGGTGTTCGACCTCACCGGCAGCTATCAGGCCGCGTTCGTCAACGGCGTGGGCTGGAACCTGCTGAACCTGGGCGTCGTGCTGTTCCTGCTCTACCGCTTGCGCGGCGTGCCATCGCTGAGACCGGCCTGAGCCGGCCGGCCGATGGCCTTGCGCACCGCGGCCAGCAGGCTGGTGATCTCCAGCGGCTTGGTCAGGTAATCGGCGAAGCCCGCGGCGAGGCCGGTGCGGACGTCGGCCGCCATCGCGCCGGCGCTGACGGCGATGGCCGGCGTGGCCCGGGTCCGCGGGTCGGCACGCAAATGCCGCAGCACTTCGAAGCCGTCCATGTCGGGCAGCTGGATGTCCAGCAGGATCAGGTCGGGCTGGCGCTCGCGCGCCAGGGCCAGCCCTTCGGCCGGGTGCGCCGCATGCAGGAACTCCACGTCGCTGCAGCCGCGTCAACATCGCCTCCATCAGGATCGCATTGACCTGGTTGTCCTCGATGTAGAGCACGCTGATGGTGCGATCCGCGGCCCCCGTGGCGGCCTGCGCCGGGGCGGTCGGTGGCTGCAATGTGCCGGGCGCCGGATCGATGGCCAGGCGGCCGGCATCGACGCGGCCCAGGTCGAGCACGTCGTCGATCAGGCTGAGCAGGTGACGGCCGCCGCGCAGGATCTCGTCGACGTACCGCAGCTGCACCTCGGTCAGCGGGCGATCGGCATCCGACTGCAGCAGCTGCCCGAAACCCAGGATCGCGTTCATCGGCGTGCGCAGCTCGTGCGACATCTGCGACATGAAGCGCGACTTGGCGCGGCTGGCGCGCTCGGCATCCTCTTGCGCGGCGGTAAGCGCTTCCTCCGTCGGCTGGCGGTCGGTGACGTCGCACGAGCTGCTGGCTTGAAGGCGAACGCGGCTTTCCTCCTGCTCGGTGACATCGCGGGTGACGATGACCGCGCAACGCAGTCCCTGCACGCGCTCGACGAAGGGGTAGAAGGTCGTCTCCAGGCAGCGTCCGGCCAGATGCTGGATCGGCAGCCGGTCGCGCACACGGCGGATCTCGTGGCGCTCGATGCACTCCTGCAGCGCGAGACGCCATTGCGGCGTCACGGCGGTGTCCGGCACCTCGAACACCGGTCGGCCGAGCACCTGCTCGCGCGACCGACCCGTGTTGCGGCACCAGGCGTCGTTGACCAGCCGGTAGACCCCGCTTTCGTCGGCGACGCTCACCATGTCGGTGATCGAGTTGGTGACGACCTCGTAGGTGTGCAGGTCCACGCCGGTGGCCGCCGAAGTGGCCTCCTGCGACGCGAGCGAACTTCGCGCGTGCGCGCGATCGCCGTGCCGATCCCGATCGACATCCAAGTCACTTTCCCCCGGACGGGATGTTCGCACATTCTTGGTGCGACCCCTAGGGGTTCAGGGGTGGCTGCTCCGCGGCGGTGTGGGGGCGCTGATCCGGCACGATGGCGCGGCGCTTGGCTTCGCGCATCAGCTCCTCGAGCGGTGCGGCGGTCGCCGCGTCGCGTGGATCCTGATCGCGCTCGATCGGCGGCACCGGCCCGTGCCACTGGATCGACAGCCGTGCGAACGGCTTCGGCAGGAAACCTTCGTTCCACGACCGGTGCAGGAAGAACGCCCGATCGCAGCTCACGGTGGGGTAGTAGATCGGGCAGGCGAGCAGACGCGACATCTCCAGCACGCCGGGCTTGATCTTGTAGATCGGGCCACGCGGCCCATCGACCGCGAAGCTGCAGTTGTAGCCCTCGCGCACCAGGCGAATCAGGGCCTTCAGGCCGCCCGCGCCGCCACGACTGGACGAGCCCGCGCAGATGCGCCCGCCCAGCAGCCGCAGCAACACGGCCATGATGCGGCCGTCACGGCTGTGCGACGACAACGTGGCCACCCTGTAGTGGCCGATCAGGTGCAGCAGCGCGAGCTCGTCACCATGCCAGTGCGCCATGATGAAGGGCTTGCGCTCGCGCAGCGCGGTGCGCATGCTTTCCGGTTCGTTCAGCGAGATGCGCCAGGTCATCGACAGGCTGCGGTAGGCCAACCAGGCCAGAAAACCGAGCACGCGCGATCGCATCCAGTCTGTCCTGACTCGGGCGGCGTTCAGCGCTCGGGCAGCGCGACGCTGTCGCGCTCGCGGCTCGAACCCGGCGCGTGCGCGCCGGCAGGCGCCGGCGCATCGGCGCCGCCGAACACGCGTTCCATCTCGCGCCGGGCCTGGTAGGCGCGCGAGCCGATGTCCATCGCCACATCGTCCCAGCTCAGCGCCTGACCCTGCTGCACCGGTCGCAGCAGCTTGACGTCGTGCGCCAGCCCGAGCGGCAGGCCGCCCAGTGCGAGCGACGTGGCCGCCGGCAGCAGCTTGCCCCAGACCGTGTAGCCGCCTTCGCCGTCGAGCATCTCGCCGGCACGCAGGTCGCGCTTGGCCGTGGCCACCACGTCGGCATGCCAGCCGGTGGCCACGCCGGTGGGCTCGCCGCGCAGTGCGACGCTGGCCACCGACACGCCGACCTCCAGGCCGATCAGGTGCCAGCGCTTGTACAGCGTGAAGTAGCGCCCGCTCGGATCGGTGTGCGCGTTGTATTCCTCGAAGCAGTTCTTGATGTACTCGGTTTCGGCCTCGACCGTGACCCACACGCCCATGCGGATGTCGTAGGCGATCTGGCGGCCGTCGGCTTCGAGCGAGGAGATCACCTCGACCATGCCCTTGCGTTCGAGCACGCCGCCTTCGCTGCGCGGCCGCGTGACGAACGGAATGTCCTCGACGCTGGCCGGCGGGTAGAGCAGGCCGTTGCTCGGCACGCGTCAGGCCGGTGGCGTTGGACACCGCGGTGCTCTCGATCGACGGCTTGCTGCCGTCGAGGAAGCTGTTGAACATCTTCGGGTTCAGCCCGCCGCGCTCGGCCTGCTCGGGCGTGAGCCCGTAGTAGCCCCACACCGTGTCGGGCGTCGACTGCGCAGAAGTGCGGCAGCCACTTGTGGCCGCGCCCGGCCGCCACCACCGGGAAGCCGCAGGTGCGCGCCCAGTCCACCAGGTCGCAGATCAGCGCCGGCTGGTCGCCGAAGGCGAGCGAATACACCACGCCGGCCTCGGCGGCCTTGCGCGCCAGCAGCGGGCCGCAGAAGGCGTCGGCCTCGACGGTGACGTTGACGACGTGCTTGCGCTGCGCGAAGGCCTCCAGGCAATGGTCGACCGCGGCGATCGGGTTGCCGGTGCATTCGACGATCACGTCGATCGCCGGATGACGCACCAGCGCGCGCCAGTCGTCGCCGACGTGGGTGTTGCCGTCGCGCCGCGCCGCGTCGAGCGAGCCGGCGCGGGTGCGCTCGCGGCGCCAGCCCACGCGCGCCAGGTTGCGCCGTGCGGCATCGGGCGACAGGTCGGCGATGCCCACCAGGTGCACGCCAGGCGTGCGCGGAATCTGCGCCAGGTACATCGAGCCGAACTTGCCGGCGCCGATCAGTCCGATGCGCACCGGTCGGCCCTCGGCCGCGCGCTGCTGCAGTTGGGCGTACAGGCTCATGCCGCCTGCCTGAGCGGTTCCGTCGACGTGACCAGCGCGCTGCCCGGCATGCCGTCGCGTCCACGGCAGATCGACCGGGTAGTCCTTCAGCAGGCAGTCGTCGGGCAGGCACTCGATCGGCGTGAAATCGCGGTGCGCGATGTACTCCGGCCGCTTGAAGCGCCGGATGTGGTTGCTGACCGCGCACAGGCTCAGGTAGACGCTGACGCGGTTGAACGGCGACAGGTTGCTGCTGGAGGCATGCACCAGGCAGGAGTGGAACAGGATCATCGACCCGGCCGGGCCCTTGGGCGCGACGATGCCGCCCTGCCTGCCGCCGCGCGATCGACCAGCTGGCGGATCAGCTCGTTGTCCACCGTCCACAGCGGGTAGCTGGTGGTGCGGGTGTCGTGCTTCGCATCGATCACGCCGCGGCTGTGGCTGCCGGGAATGAACATCAGCGGGCCGTTGAACTCGTTCACCTCGTCGAGGAAGATCGCGACGTTCATCGCCCGCTCGGTGGGCATCTGGTCGTCGTTGAGCCAGGTGCCGTAGTCCTGGTGCCACTGCCAGACGTCGCCTTCGAAGGCCATCTTGCCGTTGATCTTGAACTGGTGCATGTAGACCGCTTCGTCGAACAGGTCCACCACCGGTTCGACCATGCGCGGGTGGCGCGCCAGCCGCGCGAACGGTGCGCTGATACAGGTGCGCGGCGAAGTTCGTGCGCACGGCGTCGGAATCCTTCTCGCGCACGTTGTAGACCTCGCGGCGCGCATACAACGCCGGCACCGCGTCGTTCAGCACGGCCACCTCGCGCGGCGCGAACAGGCTGGGGAAGAAGAGGTATCCGTCGCGGTCGAAGGACGCGCGCTGCTCAGCGGTGAGGTGCATGCATCGTCTCCTGTCGTTGATTCAAGCCCGGCGGCCCGGCTGCGGCGGCCGCATCGATGGCCTGCTGCAGCAGATGCACCGGCAGTCGCCCGCGCAGGCCGATGGCCACCAGGGCCGAACCATACACCGGAGGTCGGGCTGCCCGCCGCAAATTTCCGTGGCGACCGGCGAACTGCAGTTCCGACCAACCGTGCTGGTCCGTCGCCACCACGCCCTTGAGCCGCAGCACGCCCGCCGGCATCGCGCCCAGCAGCGCGCGCAGCGCCGCGACCGAGCAGACATGCCGGGGCTGGATCGCCCAGGTCTCGAACTGGCTGTCGTGCTGCACCGCGTCGCCGGGTGGCCCGTGCGGCTGGCCGCAGGCCGCTGCGCGCGCGTCGGCCGGCGCCGGCCGGCCGACGGCGCCACCGCTCAGCAGCGGCAGCGGCACCCTGGCCTGCTCGGCCAGCACCAGCGTGGCCCGCGTCGCGCGCCCGGTCACCCAGGCGCGCACGGCGGCCAGCTCGGCGGCGTCCACCTGATCGATGTGGTTGATCACCACGATGTCGGCGTGCGCCAGCGGCCGCTCGACCGAGTCCGCCAGACGCGGATCGGCCGCCTGCGCGAGCACAGACGCGGCGTCGACGAGCACGATCACGCCGTCCAGGCTGAGCGCGGCGTCCGCCAGGCCGATCTGCGCGATGCGCCACGGGTCGGACACGCCGCTGGCTTCGATGACCACCGCGTCGAAGCGCGAGCGCTCGGCGATCACGCGGATCAGCGCGGCGGCAAGGTCGTCGCCGATCGAGCAGCAGACGCAGCCGTTGCTCAACGCCACCGTGTCGCCAGCGCGGGCGGCGACCAGCTCGGCATCGATGTTCAGCGCGCCGAAGTCGTTGACCAGCACCGCCAGCCGTTGGCCGCCGGCATGGCGCAGCCAGTGGTTGAGCAGCGTCGTCTTGCCGGCGCCGAGAAAGCCGCCGATCACCGTGAACGGCAGCCGGCCGGTGATCATCGAATGCCGGCCTCGAACACGCGGCCGCCCAGCACCGTGCCCCAGACCCGCGACGTCCTTCAGCTTGATCGGCTCGACGTCCAACGGGTCATCCTCCAGCACCGCGAAGTCGGCGCGCTTGCCGCTGTGGATGCTGCCGATCTCGTGGTCGAGCTTGAGCGTCCACGCCGGGCCGAGGGTCACCGCGTGCAAGGCCTCCATCACCGAGATGCGCTCGCCCGGGCCGAGCACCTGGCCCGACGGCGTGATGCGATTCACCGCGCACCAGGCGGTGAACAGCGGCGCCAGCGGCGTGACCGGTGCGTCGGAGTGGATCGCCAGCGGCACGCCGGCGTCGAGCGCGCTGCGCGCAGGCGTTCGATGCGCTGCGGCGCGCTCCGGGCCCATCGTCATGCGCTGGTGCTGCTCGCCCCAGTACCACAGATGGTTGGCGAACAGGTTGGCGCACAGGCCGAGCGCCGTCATGCCGGCGGAACTGCGGCGCGTCCATCATCGTGCCGTGCTGGATCGTGTGGCGGTGGTCGGCGCGCGGGTGGCGGCCGAGCACGCGCTCGATGACTCCAGCGCCACCTCGGTCGCCTCGTCGCCGTTGGTGTGGGTGTGGATCAGCAGCCCGGCGCAGTGGTAGGTCTCGAAATCGCGCCTCGTACTGCGACGGCGCGGTGACCCAGATGCCGTTGGGCGCGCCGTTGTAGTAACCCGGCCAGCGCAGCCGGCCGGAAAAGCCCTGGATCGAGCCGTCGAGCATCATCTTCACGCAGCCCGTAGCGCAGCCGCTCGGAATTGCGCTTCATCAATTCGCGCACGTGTTCGGCGCCTTGCGCGGCGCCATGCGTGCCGTGGAAGGCCTGGAACGCCGGCAGGATGCGCACGTTGTAGTCGTCGCGATGGCAGGCGCGCTCGAGCACCGCGATGTCGTCGGCGCCGAGCTTGTCCACCAGGTCGGTGGCGGTGGTCACGCCCGTGCAGGCGGCAGATCGCCGCAAAGCTCGCCATGCCGGCGTCGTCCATCGGCGCGAGCAGGCCGGCGTTGCCGATTCTGCGCAGCACCAGGAACATCGCCGCCGGCTCCTGCAGCTCGCCGTTGGGCTCGCCGTTGGCCGAACTTCATCACGCCTTCGACCTCGGTCTCGGCGTCGATCTCGGCCAGCCGCAGCATCGCGGTGTTGACGTTCATCAGGTGGCCGTTGGCGTGCAGCATCACGATCGGCCGCTCGCTGCCCACGCGCGCCAGGTGCTCGCACCGTCATGCGTTCGCCGCCGAAGTAGATCGGGTCGAACCCCCAGGCGATCAGCGGCACCGCGTCGCCCTGGCCGGCGGCGCGCATGCGCGCATCGACCTCGCGCAGCCGGCTCACCACCGCAGCCATCGAGCGCAGCCCGGGCCAGATGCTGCCCGTCGGGATCGCGGCGGTCGAACCAGCCGCAGATAGGGCCACTCCCAGACGCTGCCTTCCTTGAGGTGGCAGTGGCCCTCGACCAAGCCGGGCATCAGCACGCGGTCGGCAAAGCGCTCGTCGAGCTCGAAGCGGCCCCATTCGCGCATGCGTCGCGGCGTCGCCGACGCACAGCACGCGCCCGTCGCGCACCGCCACGTGCGTGGCCTCGGGCTGGGCCCGGTTCAGCGTGATGATCTTGCGGGCGCGAAAGACGGTGGTGGGTTGGGTCATGGAGGGTTGCGGTGAACCGGGCTGCACGGCTGCCGCGCGGCACGTCGCAGCATGGCCCGTGCGCGGCGGCGTGCCAACGGTGACAACCATAGGGCGCCGTGCCGCCCGAGGACCGCGCGCGCTTTCAGACAGCGAAATCCCGGACAATCGCGGCACCGCCACGCTTCACGCCAGGAGACCTGCATGGGCCACGCCGACAGCCAAGTTGCCACCGCACTGCAACCGTACTGGATGCCGTTCTCGCCGAACAAGGAGTTCAAGTCCGAGCCCAGGATGTTCAGCCGCGCCAAGGGCATGTACTTCTACACGCCCGAGGGCAAGGAAGTGATCGACGCGTCGGCGGGCCTGTTCTGCGTGGCCGCCGGCCACTGCCGCGAGGAGATCGCGCATGCGGTCTACGAGCAGCTGCAGACGCTGGACTTCACCGCGCCGTTCCTGCGCGCGCACCCCAAGGCGTTCGAGCTGGCCGAGCGCGTCACGCAATACACGCCCGCCGGGCCTGAACCGCGTGTTCTTCACCAACTCGCGGCTCGGAGTCGGTGGACACCGCGATGAAGATGGCGCTGGCCTACCACCGCGTGAAGGGCCAGGCGCAGCGCCAGCTGTTCGTGGCCCGCGAGCGTGCCTACCACGGCGTCAACATGGGCGGCGTGGCGCTGGCCGGCATGGTGAACAACCGCCGCGCCTTCGGCGCCGGGCCTGGCGGGCGTGTACCACATGCGGCACACCGCGCTGCCGGAGAACAAGTTCGCCAAGGGCCAGCCCGAGCATGGCGCCGACCTGGCCGACGACCTGCAGCGCTTCTGCACGCTGCTATGGCGGCGAGAACATCGCGGCGGTGTTCGTCGAGCCGGCCGCCGGCTCGTTCGGCTGCCTGCCGCCGCCCAAGGGCTACCTGAACCGGCTGCGCCAGATCTGCGACCAGCACGGCATCCTGCTGGTGTTCGACGAGGTCATCACCGGCTGGGGCCGCATGGGCGCGAATTTCGGCGCCCAGGCCTTCGGCGTCACGCCCGACCTGCTGACGATGGCCAAGGCCATCACCAACGGCGCGCAGCCGATGGGTGCGGTGGCGGCGAAGCAGGAGATCTACGACACCATCACCAATGCCGGCCCGGCCAAGGGCGTGGAGTTCTTCCACGGCTACACCTACTCGGCGCACCCGGCGTCGTGCGCGGCCGGTCTGGCGATGATGGACATCTTCGCCAACGAGCGGCTGATCGAACGCGGCGCCGCGATGAGCCCGAAGTTCATCGAGGCCATCCATGCGCTGCGCGACCTGCCGATCGTCACCGACATCCGCTCGATCGGCATGATGGCGGCGGTGGACGTGGCGGTGGACGGCACGCCCGGCGCGCGGGGCCACGAGGCGCAGAAACGCCTGTACGACGCCGGCCTGAACCTCAAGAGCACGGGCGACGCGCTGATCATCGCGCCGCCGCTGGTGATGGAGGACAAACACCTCGATGAAATCGTCGCCAAGCTGCGCAAGGTGCTGTCGAGTCTCTGAACTTCGACGTCGGGTGGCGCTCCAAGCGCGTGGCGGCGGAGTGGGCGGTTTGTCCGCGCGCGGCATGCGAGCCTTCGGATTGGTCGGACAATCGACGCCACATGGCGACCGCGGTGGCCGCGCGTGCCGGCAGCCATGCGGGAAACCCTGGGTGCCCGTTTTTTCGGAAGTTGACTGCGGTCAATCGTTTTTCGTGGCGAGAATCTGACCATATCGCGCGCCCGTCGTTGGGCCGCTTCACCACACGCTGGCGCATACCACCAGGAGACAGAATGCTGAAGTACCGTACACCCCACGGCCACCGTTCAACCCGATGGGCCGCGTCACTGATGCTGGCCGCGGCGGCAACGCTGACCGCCGGCCCGGCGCTCGCCTGGGAGCCCAGCAAGCCGGTCGAGTTCGTCGTGCCGGCCGGCACCGGCGGCGGCGCCGACCAGATGGCGCGCCTGATCCAGGGCATCATCGTCAAGCACAAGCTGATGAAGGAGTCGATGGTCGTCGTCAACAAGTCGGGCGGCGCCGGCGCCGAGGGCTTCCTGGCGGTCAAGGAAGCCAAGGGCGACCCGCACAAGATCATCATCACGCTGTCCAACCTGTTCACGACCCCGATGGCCACCGGCGTGCCGTTCAACTGGAAGGACATGACGCCGGTGTCGATGATGGCGCTCGACCAGTTCGTGCTCTGGGTCAATGCCGAGACGCCGTACAAGACCGCCAAGGAGTACATCGCCGCGGTCAAGGCCGCGGGTCCGAGCAAGTTCAAGATGGGCGGCACCGGCTCGAAGCAGGAAGACCAGATCCTCACGGTCGGGCTCGAGAAGGCGACCGGCACCAAGTTCATCTACATCCCGTACAAGGGCGGCGGCGAGGTCGCGGTGCAGCTGGTCGGCAAGCACGTCGACTCCACCGTCAACAACCCGATCGAGGCCGTGGCCCAGTGGCGCGCCGGCCAGTTGCGGCCGCTGTGCGTGTTCGACAACAAGCGCATGCCGTACAAGGCCAAGGTCACCGACAAGCAGTCGTGGGGCGACATCCCCACCTGCAAGGAGTCGGGCGTGCCCACCGACTATGTGATGCTGCGCGGCATCTTCATGGCGCCGGGCGTCACGCCGGAGCAGCAGGCGTTCTACGTCAACCTGCTGAAGAAGGTGCGCGAGACGCCGGATTGGAAGGACTTCATGGAGAAGGGTGCGTTCAACGCCACCGCGATGACCGGCACCGACTTCGTCCGCTGGCTGACGAGCGCCGAGATCCTGCACCGGCAGCTGATGACCGAAGCCGGCTTCATCGCGAAGTAGGCTCAAGGCCCGGAGCCGCCGCATTCGCGCGGTGGCCTGCGGTTTGCGGCGAGCGGCGGCGCCGCCTTGCCGCGACGCCGGCCTGCGGTTGGCAGGTCGGCGCCCCACCGATGTTCACCACCTCGAGTGCGCCATGTCAGCAGAACACGATCCCCCCGAGCCCGACAGCCCGCCGGTCGCGAAGAACCACACCGTCGACGCCGTCGTGGCCGTCGTGGTGTTCGTCTTCGGTGCCGTGGTGGCGTTCGAATCACGGCGCCTGGGCGCCGGCTGGACGACCGACGGCCCCGGTGCGGGCTACTTTCCGTTCTACATCGGGGTGATCATCTGCATCTCGGCGCTCGGCATCTTCTACCAGGCCGTGTTCAGCAAGGGGCGCGATGGCGACACCTTCGTCGACCGCGAGCAGCTCGGCCGGGTGATGCCGGTGCTGCTGCCGGCCATCGTCTATGTGCTGGCGGTGCGTGTTCGTGGGCCTGTACGTGGCCTCGGCCATCTACATCGCGCTGTTCATGGTGATCCTGGGCAAGTACCCGCCGCTGAAGAGCGTGCTGGTGGGTGTCGTCGTCAACGCGGTGTTCTTCCTGATGTTCGAAGTCTGGTTCAAGGTGCCGCTGTTCAAGGGCCCGCTCGACCCGCTGGCTTCCTCGGCTACTGAGCCGTCGCCCCTCGTGTCGTCCGATGACCCGAAAGCCCTGCACCACCGCTGGAGCCGAATGACATGGAAGAACTGAACTCGCTGATGCAGGGCTTCGCCGTCGTGCTGACGCCGATGAACATCGGCCTGATGCTGGTCGGCATCATGCTGGGCGTGCTGATCGGCGTGCTGCCCGGCCTGGGCGGCGCCAACGGCGTGGCGATCCTGCTGCCGCTGACGTTCACGATGTCGCCGACGTCGGCCATCATCATGCTGTCGTGCATCTACTGGGGGGCGCTGTTCGGCGGCGCGATCACGTCGATCCTGTTCAACATTCCCGGCGAGCCCTGGTCGGTGGCCACCACCTTCGACGGCTACCCGATGGCGCAGAAGGGCCGCGCCGGCGCAGGCGCTGACGGCGGCGTTCACATCGTCGTTCGTCGGCGCCTTCGTCGCGGTGGTGATGATCACCTTCCTGGCGCCGCTGGTGGCCAAGTTCGCGCTCAAGTTCGGCCCGCCCGAGTTCTTCGCGGTCTACCTGCTCACGTTCTGCAGCTTCGTCGGCATGGGCAAGGGCTCGCCGTTCAAGATCCTGGCGGCCATGACGCTGGGCTTCGCGCTGGCCGCCGTGGGCATGGACACCGTCACCGGCCAGCTGCGCCTGACCTTCGGGCATCCGAGCTGATGCGCGGCTTCGACTTCCTGATCGCGGTGATCGGCCTGTTCGGCATCGGCGAGATCCTGCTGTCGATGGAGGAGGGCCTGAGCTTCTCGGGCAAGTCAGCGCGCATCAACCCGAAGGTGGTGTGGGAGACCTGGAAGGAGCTGCCCAAGTACTGGGTGACCTCGCTGCGCAGCTCGCTGGTCGGCATCTGGATGGGCATCACGCCCGGCGGCGCGACGCCGGCGTCGTTCATGAGCTATGGCCTGGCGAAGAAGATCTCGCGCAACGGACGCCAAGTTCGGCACCGGCGAGATCGAAGGCGTGATCGCGCCCGAGACGGCGGCGCACGCGGCCGGCACCAGCGCGCTGCTGCCGATGCTGGCGCTGGGCATCCCGGGCTCGCCCACCGCGGCCGTGCTGCTCGGCGGCCTGCTGATCTGGGGCCTGCAGCCCGGGCCGCTGCTGTTCGTCGAGCAGAAGGATTTCGTCTGGGGCCTGATCGCCAGCATGTACCTGGGCAACCTGGTCGGGCTGATCGTGGTGCTGACCACGGTGCCGCTGTTCGCCTCGATCCTGCGCATTCCGTTCTCGATCATCGCGCCGGTGATCATCGTGATCTGCGCGATCGGCGCCTACACGGTGCACAACGCGATGCTCGACATCTGGTTCATGCTCGGCTTCGGCGTGATCGGCTACGTGTTCAAGAAGCTCGAACTACCCGCTCGCGCCGCTGGTGCTGGCGCTGGTGCTGGGCGACAAGGCCGAGGATTCGTTCCGCCAGGCGATGCTGGTGTCGCAGGGCGAGCTGAGCATCATGTGGTCCAACCCGCTGGTCGGCTCGATCACCACGCTGGCGCTGGTGATGCTGCTGTGGCCGCTGATTTCGATGCTGATCGCCAGGATCCGCACGCCCAAGGACGACGAACTCGCGGCCCAACGGCCGATCGACTGACGCAAAGGAGCCATTCATGCCGGTCATCGCATTGACACAGGGAATGGGCTCGCTGGCGCAGGACGTCGCCGAACAGCTGGCCGACGAGCTCAAGCTGTCGACGCTGCAGCACGAGGTGGCCGAGCGCGTGGCCGGCAAGATGCACGTGTCCAAGAGCCTGATCAGCCGGCTGCGCGCGGGCAAGGCCGGGCCGATCGAGCGCCTGCGCACCGACCGCGCGAGCATGGCCGTCTACACCGCCGAGGAGGTGCTCGACGCCGCGGCCAAGGGCAACGTGGTCATCCGCGGCTGGGGCGCCACCCAGCTGCTGCGTCCGGTGCCGCATGTGCCGTGCATTCGCATCATGCGGCCCTTCAACCAGCGCGTGCAGTGGCTGATGAAGGAACTCGACACCGACGACATCGAGGCCGCGGAGGCCGAGATCCGGCGCAGCGACCATGCCAACGCCACCCGCATGCACGAGCAGTTCGGCGTCGACTGGGGCGACCCGGTGCTGTTCGACCTGGTGCTCAACACCGAGCGCCTGTCGGTGGAAACCTGCGTGCAGCAGATCAAGGCCTTGCTGGTGCGGCCCGAGTTCGCCGAAACCGAGTCCTCGCGTGCGCTGCTGCGCAACATGGCGCTGCGCTCGCACGTGCGCGCCGCGTTGCGCGCCGACGAGGCGACGCACAACGTCGACGTCACGCATCGACAGCACAGACGGGCAGGTGGCGCTGCGCGGCATCGTGCTCAATGCCGAGGAGCGCGCCGCGGCCGAGCGCGTGACCAAAGGCGTGGCTGGCGTGACCGGCGTCGACAATCAGCTGCGCATGATGGCGCGCTCGCGCCTGTTCACGTCGTCGAAGAACTGACGCGGGCGCGATTCATAGGTCAACAGACCCTAAATCTTGCCGCGCTGCTTCAGCCGGCTGAGCGTTTCGGCCGACAGGTTCAGGTAGGCCGCGAGTTCCTTCTTCGGGATGCGATCGGCCAGTTCGGGATGCTTGCGCTCGAAGCGGTGCACACGCCCGGGCGCGTCGAGCAGGTGCAGCGTGATCGTGTGCGCCATCACGTCGCTCATCAGGCGCATCACCTCGTATTCGAACGTGGCCTTGAATTTCGGGTGCCGGTCCATGAACGCAACCCAGGTCGGCATCGGCAGCTTGGCCACGCGGGCCTTGGTGACGCAGACGATGCTGTACGGCGTGGGGGTGTTCAGGCGCCACGCGGCGTAGCTGGTCTCCATGTCGCGCTCGTCGGCGAAGCGCAGGATCATCTCCTTGGCCGCCGCGTTCGTGACCACGCGCTTGAGAATGCCGTCGAGCACGAAGTACTGCTCCATCTCGTGCACGCCCTGGTGCAGCAGCACCTCGCCCTTCTGGCAGTCGACCACTGTCAACTGGCTCTCGAGCGCGAGCCACTCGTCGTCGGTCATCTCCTTGAGCACGAGGTTTCTGCCTCAGCTGCACGCGAATGACATTGCGTTCGCTGTGGTTCTCGATCGAGGTCGAAATCATCGAAGCTTCCGGGGTGTACCGCGTGCGGCGAGCGCTTCAGATTTCAAATCTTGACCGCGGTCAACGGTGAATCGGAGCGTGGTTTTCTATCATAGGCTCCCTCGAAGCGCGCCCTGCGAGCCGCCGATCGCGAGCACCACGGAGACAGCCCCCATGACCACCGAATCCGCAGCCAGCGGCGCAGACCGACGGCTTCCACCTCGTCATCGACGCGCTCAAGCTCAACGGCATCGACACGATCTTCTGCCTGCCGGGCATCCCGATCACCGACCTGCTGCGCATGTCGCAGGCTTCAGGACTGCGCGTCATCGCGTTCCGCCACGAACAGCATGCCGGCAACGCTGCGGCGGCTGCCGGCTTCCTGACCGGCAAGCCCGGCATCTGCATGACGGTGTCCGCGCCCGGCTTCCTGAACGGGCTCACGGCGCTGGCCAACGCCACGACCAACTGCTTCCCGATGATCCTGATCAGCGGCTCGAGCGAGCGCGAGATCGTCGACCTGCAGCAAGGCGACTACGAAGAGATGGACCAGCTGGCGATCGCCAAGCCGCTGTGCAAGGCGGCGTTCCGCGTGCTGCATGCCGAGGACATCGGCGTCGGCATCGCGCGCGCGATCCGCGCGGCGCTGTCGGGCCGCCCCGGCGGCGTGTACCTCGACCTGCCGGCCAAGCTGATGGCACAGACCATGGACGCGCAGGCCGGCCGCGCGTCGCTGATCAAGGTGGTCGATCCGGCGCCGCGCCAGATCCCGGCGGCCGATGCGGTGCAGCGCGCGCTCGATCTGCTCAAGGGCGCCAAGCGCCCGCTGATCCTGCTCGGCAAGGGCGCCGCCTATGCGCAGGCCGATGCCGACATCCGCGCGCTGGTCGAGCGCTCCGGCATCCCGTACCTGCCGATGTCGATGGCCAAGGGACTGCTGCCCGACACGCACCCGCAGTGCGCGTCGGCGGCGCGCTCCTACGTGCTGGCCGAGGCCGACGTGGTGATGCTGGTCGGCGCGCGGCTGAACTGGCTGCTGTCGCACGGCAAGGGCAAGACCTGGGGCGCGCGCGGCCAGCCAACGCCAGTTCATCCAGGTCGACATCGCGCCGACCGAGGCCGACAGCAACGTGGCCATCGCCGCGCCGGTGATCGGCGACATCGGCTCGTGCGTGTCGGCGCTGGTCGCCGGCATGGGCGCGCAGTGGCCCAAGCCGCCGGCCGAGTGGACAGCCGCGGTCGCCGACCGCAAGGACAAGAACCTGTCGAAGATGGCCGCCACGCTGGCGCTGAACCCGTCGCCGATGAGTTTCCAGAGCGCCCTGAGCGCCGTGCGCGACATCGTCAAGGCCAATCCGGAAGCCATCCTCGTCAACGAAGGCGCCAACGCGCTCGACTTCACGCGCAGCATCGTCGACATGTACCAGCCGCGCAAACGGCTCGACGTCGGCACCTGGGGCATCATGGGCATCGGCATGGGCTATCTCGGTGGCCGCGGCGGTGGTGACCGGCAAGCCGGTGATCGCGGTCTGCGGCGACAGCGCGTTCGGCTTCAGCGGCATGGAGGTCGAGACGGTCTGCCGCTACAAGCTGCCGGTGTGCGTGGTGGTCTTCAACAACAATGGCGTCTACCGCGGCACCGACGTCAACGGCAGCGGCGGCGCCGACCCCGCGCCCACGGTGTTCGTCAAGGACGCGCGCTACGAGATGCTGATGCAGGCCTTCGGCGGCGTCGGCGTGCAGGCGACGACGCCGGCCGAGCTGAGCCGGGCGATGAGCGAGGCCATCGCCAGCGGCAAGCCGACGCTGATCAATGCCGTCATCGACGAGACGGCCGGCACCGAGAGCGGCCGCATCACCAGCCTGAACCCGCAAGCCGCGGCCAAGAAGAAGTAACCTACTTCCCTTAGGAGCATCAATTGAGCAAGGCACTGGACGGCGTCCGCATCCTCGACTTCACCCATGTGCAGTCGGGCCCGACCTGCACGCAGCTGCTGGCCTGGTTCGGCGCCGATGTGATCAAGCTCGAGAAGGCCGGCGAAGGCGACGCCACGCGCGGCCAGCTGCGCGACATCCCCGACGTGGACAGCCTGTACTTCACGATGCTGAACCACAACAAGCGCTCGATCACCGTCAACACCAAGGACCCCAAGGGCAAGGCGGTGGTCGACCGGCTGATCAAGACCTGCGACGTGCTGGTCGAGAACTTCGCCCCCGGCGCGCTCGACCGCATGGGCTTCACCTGGGAGCACATCCAGAAGCTCAACCCGCGCATGATCGTCGCGTCGGTCAAGGGCTTCGGCCCCGGGCCGTACGAGGACTGCAAGGTCTACGAGAACGTCGCGCAATGCGCCGGCGGCTCGGCCTCGACCACCGGCTTCGACGACGGCCCGCCGCTGGTCACCGGCGCGCAGATCGGCGACTCGGGCACCGGGCTGCACCTGGCGCTGGGCATCGTCGCGGCGCTGTACCAGCGCAACACCACCGGCCGCGGCCAGAAGGTGCTGGCGGCGATGCAGGACGGCGTGCTGAACCTGTGCCGCGTCAAGCTGCGCGACCAGCAGCGGCTCGACGCGCACCGGCGTGATGAAGGAGTACCCGCAGTATCCCGAACGGCAAGTTCGGCGACGCGGTGCCGCGCGCCGGCAACGCCTCGGGCGGCGGCCAGCCGGGCTGGATTCTCAAGTGCAAGGGCTGGGAGACCGACCCCAACGCCTACATCTACTTCATCACGCAGGCGCCGGTCTGGGCGGCGATCTGCAAGGTGATCGGCGAGGAAGGCTGGATCACCGACCCGGCACTACGCCACGCCGGCGGCGCGCCTGCCGCACCTGAAGGCGATCTTCGCGCGCATCGAGCAATGGACGATGACCAAGACCAAGTTCGAGGCGATGGACATCCTGAACAAGTTCGACATCCCGTGCGGGCCGATCCTGTCGATGAAGGAGATCGCCGAAGAGCCGTCGCTGCGCGCCACCGGCACGGTGGTCGAGGTCGACCACCCGACGCGCGGCAAGTACCTCTCGGTGGGCAATCCGATCAAGATGTCGGACAGCCCGACCGAGGTGACGCGCTCGCCGCTGCTGGGCGAGCACACCGAAGAGGTGCTCGCGCAGCTGGGCTACAGCGCCGCCGAGATCAAGAGCCTGCGCGAGGCGCGCGTCATCTGAGCGCGCGCTCGCCCACCGACCGCCGCACCGAACGAAGACGGAGACATCATGACCATCGACAAGACCAAGGTTCGCAAGCTGCTGGACGCCGTCAAGGCCGAAGGCCGCACCTCGCTGACCGCGCCCGAGGGCAAGCAGGTGTGCGACGCCTACGGCATCGCGGTGCCGCAGGAAGGCCTGGCCGGCAGCGCGGCCGAGGCGGCCAAGCTCGCCGGCCGATGGGTTTCCCGGTGGTGATGAAGATCGTCTCGCCCGACATCCTGCACAAGACCGAGGCCGGCGGCGTGATCGTCGGCGTCAAGAGCGCCGACGAGGCGACCAAGGCCTACGACACGATCCTGAAGAACGCCAAGGCCTACAAGGCCGACGCCAAGATCGTGGGCGTGCAGGTGCAGCAGATGCTCAAGGGCGGGCAGGAGGTGATCGTCGGCGCGGTCACCGACGGCAGCTTCGGCAAGCTGGTCGCGTTCGGCCTCGGCGGCGTGCTGGTCGAGGTGCTGAAGGACATCACCTTCCGCCTGGCGCCGGCCACCCAGGCCGACGCGCTGTCGATGCTCGACGGCATCCAGGCCGCCGAGATGCTGAAAGGCGTGCGCGGCAGCGACCCGGTCAATCGCGACGCGCTGGCCAAGCTGATCGTCGGGGTCAGCCAGCTGGTGAGCGACTTCCCCGAGATCTCCGAGATGGACCTGAACCCGGTGTTCGCGACCAAGAGTTCAGCGATCGCCGCCGACGTGCGCATCGTCGTCGACTTCGCGCAGAAGGCGCCGCGCTACCGCCCGCCGGAAGCCGAGGTGGTGAAGTCGATGAACCGCATCATGCAGCCGAAGTCGGTGGCGGTGATCGGCGCGTCCGACGAGGCCGGCAAGATCGGCAACTCGGTGATGAAGAACCTGATCAACGGCGGCTACAAGGGCCAGATCCTGCCGATCCACCCGAAGTCCGCCGAGATCATGGGCCACAAGGCCTACAAGAGCGTGAAGGACGTGCCCGGCGACATCGACGTCGCGGTGTTCGCGATTCCGGCCAAGCTGGTGGCCGGTGCGCTGACCGAGTGCGGCGAAAAGAAAATCGCCGGCGCGGTGCTGATCCCTTCCGGCTTCGCCGAGACCGGCAACATGGAGGGCCAGCTCGAGCTGGTCGAGATCGGGCGCAAGTACAACATCCGCCTGATGGGGCCGAACATCTACGGCTTCTACTACACGCCGGCCAACCTGTGCGCCACCTTCTGCACCGCCTACGACGTGAAGGGCTCGGCCGCGCTGTCGTCGCAGTCGGGCGGCATCGGCATGGCGATCATCGGCTTCTCGCGCTCGGCCAAGATGGGCGTGTCGGCCATCGTCGGCCTGGGCAACAAGAGCGACATCGACGAGGACGACCTGCTGCTGTTCTTCGAGCAGGACCCGAACACCAAGGTCATCGCCCAGCACTGCGAAGACCTGAAGGACGGCCGCGCGTTCGCCGAGGTGGCCAAGCGCGTGTCGAAGAAGAAGCCGGTGATCATGCTGAAGGCCGGCCGCACCTCGGCCGGCGCCAAGGCGGCCAGTTCGCACACCGGCGCGCTGGCCGGCAACGACAAGATCTACGACGACGTGCTGCGCCAGTCGGGCGTGATCCGCGCCAGGTCGCTGCGCGACCTGCTCGACTTCGCGCGCGGCGTGCCGGTGCTGCCGACGCCGAAGGGCGAGAACGTCGTCATCATCACCGGCGCCGGCGGCTCGGGCGTGCTGCTGTCGGATGCCTGCGTCGACAACGGCCTGAAGCTGATGCCGATGCCGGCCGACCTGGACCAGGCGTTCCGCAAGTTCATTCCGCCGTTCGGCGCCGCCGGCAACCCGGTGGACATCACCGGCGGCGAGCCGCCGCAGACCTACAAGAACACCGTGCTGCTGGGCCTGTCGGACCCGCGCATCCATGCGCTGATCCTCGGCTACTGGCACACCATCGTCACGCCGCCGATGGTGTTCGCCAAGATCATGGTCGAGGCGCGCGACGAGATGCGCGCCAAGGGCATCGAGAAGCCGATGGTCGCGTCGCTGGCCGGCGACGTGGAGGTGGAAGACGCCGCGCAGTACCTCTACGAGCACGGCATCCCGGCCTACGCCTACTCGACCGAGATCCCGGTCGCGGTGCTGGCGGCGAAGTACCAGTGGGCACGGGGGGCGGGACTGCTGTAGCCGCTGGCCTCAGTCGACCGGCTGCATGTGCACGCGGCCGTGCTCGGCAGCCATCGTGCGCGCCAGCAGCTTGACCAGCGCATAGACCGTGTCGATGTGCGGCGTCGGCGTCTCGGTCAGCCGTGCGAGTTCGACCACCGAGCCGACCAGCGCGTCGATCTCGGGGGCGCGGCCGGACTCGATGTCCTGCAGCATCGAGGTCTTGTGTTTGCCCACCTTCTCGGCGCCGGCGATGCGCTTTTCGAGCGAGACGCGAAACTGAATGTCGAGCTTGTGGGCGACGGCCTGCGCCTCGCGCATCATGTTGGCCGCCAGCTCGCGGCTGAGTGGGAACTGGCAGATGTCGACGAGCGTGGAGTGCGCCAGGCTGCTGATCGGGTTGAAGGTCAGGTTACCCCACAGCTTCAGCCAGATCTCGGCGCGGATGTTGTCCAGCACGGGTGCCTTGAAGCCTGCATTCGTGAAGCACTGCGACACGCGCAGCGCACGTTCGCTGCTGCTGCCGTCGAGCTCGCCGATCGGGAAACGATCGCCCTCGATGTGCTGCACGACCCCCGGCGCGATCAGCTCGGCCGCGGGGTAGACCACGCAGCCGATGATCTGGCGTGCCGGGATCCGTTGCGCGATCAGTCCGTCGGGGTCGACGCTGCGGATCGGCGTGCCGGCCAGCGCGCCGCCGTGGTTGTCGAAGTACCAGAAGGGAATGCCGTTTTGCATCGGCACGATGACGGTGTGCGGGCCGAGCAGCTTCGGCACGTCGTCGACCACGGCCTGCACCTGATGCGCCTTCATCGCCAGCACGACGAGATCCTGCACGCCGGCCTGGGCGTAGTCGTTGGTGGCCTTGACGCCGCGCGCCACCTGCTCGCTGCCGTCGCTGAGGAACAGCTTCATGCCGTGCTGGCGAATCGCCTCCAGGTTGGCGCCGCGCGCGATAAAGGTGACATCCTCACCGGCCAGCGCCAGCTTGACACCCAGGTAGCCGCCGATGGAACCGGCGCCGATGATGGCGATTCGCATGTGGTCGGGTTGGAGCGCAGATTCGTTGGACTCAGATCCCGAAACGGTTGCTCAGCTTACCGATTCCGGTGATCTCGACCTCGATGCTACTGCCAGGTTTCATCACGCCGACACCGACCGAGGTGCCACTGAGGATCAGATCCCCCGGAACGAGGGTCATGTCGCGCGAGATCCGGCTGACGAGCTGAGGCACCGAGAACAGCATGTCGGAGGCCGGGAAGTTCTGTCGCACCTGGCCGTTGAGCAGCGTGCGCACCACCAGGGTGCTCGGGTCCAGACCGGTCGAGATCACCGGGCCGAACGGGCAGAAGCCGTCGAAGCCCTTGGCCCGCGCCCAGTGCGCGAACGAGGGGTCGCGCGTCAGCACGTCGGCCGCCGTCACGTCGTTGGCGCAGGTGTAGCCGAACACGAACGCCAGCGCCTGGTCCACGGCCACGTTCTTGCAGGTGCGGCCGATCACGATGCCCAGTTCGCCCTCGAAGATCACTCGGCTGTCGCACGCCGGCACCTCGATCGAGGCACCCGGGTCGAGGTAGGTGTTCGGCGGCTTGAGCAGGTACTGCGGCTCGCCGGGCGGTCGCTGACCGAGCTTGTCGACCAGCGGCGCGAAGTTGTTGTACATCGCGATCACCTTGCTCGGTGAGCAGGGCCGCAGCACGCGCGCGTCGGCCAGCGCCAGCTGCGCGCCGGTGGGCTCGGGCTGCGCGAACATGTCGCCCGCGAAGACCCGGATGCGATCGCCGTCGAGCATGCCGAAGCCGCTCGAGCCGGCGTGCCAGAACCGGATCCATCGGGTGGCGGCCGGCGCGTCGAACTGCATGTCGCGCACGCTGGGATCGACGTCGGTGCGCGCGACGGAATCGCTGCTGCTCTGGCTCATGGCGGGTCTCCTTCGGGGTGCGCGCCACGGAGGTTCGATGGCAGCGATGCCCGGATTGCTGGGGCCGCAGATCGATAACGCAAAACAGACCAGATGATGCATTGCATCTCCTGCAGCTTACACATGATCGCCGCCTCGCAGCAGCCATGGCCAAGCCGCAGATGAGCATGACGCATGTCACGCTGCGGCAGCTGAGCGCCCGCGGCCCGCCGCGGCGGGCCGACGCCTCGTTGCGACCGGTCTGCTCGAATCCCCCATCAGGGACATCCCGAGTCTTTGTTGCGTTGCGGTCACCAAGCAAGGGGTAGGACCGTTGCGCCCGCTGCGCCGCGGACGTTCACTCGACTCGGAGGTTGGGGAAGGGCGAGGTGCCTTCACGGCAACCAGGGTTTCCACGCGGAAAGGCCCGTCGTCCAGGCAGACGGGCGGGAAGCGAGGCACACGATGTTCCAGAGAACGTTTGCAGCCACGGGGTCGTTGTGGCCAAGGCTGAACGTGCAGTACGTCAGTGGCACGACGTCGGCGCTGGCTGCGCTGGCGACGCTGCTCGAGGCCTTCGAAGGTGCGCTGCGTGCCGTGCCCGGGCACCAGGCCAGCGCCATCCGCTCGCGCGTGCGCGGCGCCTCGAGCACCGAGGAACTCTGGCCACTGCGACGCGAGGTGTACGAACTGGTGTCGCGCAGCGTCGAACCCTGGGAGGCGCAGGCGCGAATCCGGGACCTCGAGACCGTGTTCGAACGCAGCCGCGGGCGCTAGCGCTGGCGTCGCCGGTCCACGGGGCGCTCAGCGGCCCGACAACACCGCGCGGCGCGCACGCCGCTGCAGCGCCTGCATCAGCAGGAACAGCGCGGTCGAGAACACGATCATGATCGTCGCCACCGCGGTCAGCGCCGGCGTGATGCTGTCGCGCAGGCCCGAGAACATCTCGCGGGGCAGCGTGCGCTGGTCGGGCCCGGCGATCAGCAGCGCAATGACCACGTCATCAAACGACGCGGCGAACGCGAACAACGCGCCCGACGCCATCGCCGGCACGATGCCCGGCAGCGTGACGCGGAAGAACGTGGCCACGGGCGTCGCGCCGCACGCCGCCGCGGCGCGCGCGAGATTCGGGTCCTGCAATTCGAGCGCGGTGAGCACCGGCACCACGACGAAGGGCACCGCGATCACCGTGTGCGCGAGCATCAGCCCGGTGTAGGTACTGGTCAGCGCCAGCGGAGCGAGGAAGAAATACGTCGCCACCGCGATCAGGATCACCGGCACGATCATCGGCGACAGCATCGCGAGCTTGAGCAGCGCCGCCCACGCGCCGCGCTGGCGCGCGAGGCCCAGCGCGGCCAGCGTGCCCAGCAGCACCGACATCAGCGTCGCGACGGCGCCGACGATGAGCGAGTTGCCCAGCGCGGTCATCCAGCGGCCGCCGCCCAGGACCTCGTGGTACCAGCGCAGCGAGAAGCCGGGCATCGGGTAGGTGAGAAACGAGCCGCTCGAGAACGACAGCGGCACGATCGCCGCGATCGGCACCAGCAGGAAGGCCAGCACCATGGCGCAGAAGGTCCAGTAGATCGCGCGCCAGGCCATGGTTCTAGGCGACCGCCATCGTGCGACCGCCCGACAGCCGATGCGACAGCGCATACAGCAGCGCCGTGGTCGCCAGCATCAGCAGGCCGAGTGCCGCCGCGAGGCCCCAGTTGCCGGTGTCGGTGGTGTAGGTGGCGACGAAGTAGCTGAGCATCTGGTCCGAGCCGCCACCCACCAGTGCCGGCGTGATGTAGTAGCCCAGCGCCAGGATGAACACCATCAGCGAACCGGCGGCGATGCCCGGCGCCGCGATCGGCAGGAACACGCGCACGAACGCGGTGACCGGCGGCGCGCCCAGGCTCGAGGCCGCGCGCAGGTAGTGCGGCGCAATGCCCTTCAGCACGCTGTACAGCGGCAGGATCATGAACGGCAGCAGCACGTGCGTCATCGCCACCAGCACGCCGGTGCGGTTGTAGATCAGCGCCAGCGGCTCGGCGATCAGCCCGAGCTTCAGCAGCGCGGTGTTGACCATGCCTTCACGCTGCAGCACGACCACCCAGGCCGCGGTGCGCACCAGCAGCGACGTCCAGAACGGCAGCAGCACCAGGATCATCAGCACGTCGGCGGTGCGCTCCTTCACCTGCGTCAACAGCATCGCCACCGGAAAGCCCAGCAGCAGACACAGCACCGTCACCGACGCGCTGATGGCCAGCGTGCGCAGCAGCACGTCGAGGTAGATGCGATTGGACTCGGCCGCGCGGCTGATGTGGCCCTGCACGTCGCGCGTCAGATCCACCGAGGCCAGCAGGTAATACGCCGACACCGGACCGCGCGCGCGTTTGACGGCGGCAAAGAACGCCGGCGTGCCGAGCGCCGGATCCACCCGCTCGAAGGAGCCGGCGTCGATGGCGCCCGGCGCGGCGCCCGCCACCTCGCGCGCCGCGCGCATCAGCGTCGAGCGCACACCGTTGACCTCGTAATTCAGCCGCCGCGCCGCATCGGCCAGCGTGCTGGCTTCGCGCGCGGCGACGAGATCCTGCGCGAACGCCGGCCACAGCGCGCCCGGCAGGTCGGTGCCCGGCTCCCAGCCTTCCAGCACGGCCAGCGTGCGCGGCAACGCGCGCGGCACCTCGGCCTCACGCACCGCCAACGACAGCAGCCACAGCAGCGGCACGACGAAGAAGACGAGCAGGAAGCCCGTCAGCGGTAGCAGGAGAAGCGATCGGCGAGCCGTCATACCGAGGCGAACCTCCGTGGCACTAGATTCCCGCGGCCGACCACGGCCGCGGGCGCACCGGTGTGGTTAGCGCGAGCCGGGCCGCCGGGCCGCCCCAAGGCCCGGCTGAGCCCCCTCGGGGGGCTGAGCGTGGACGAAGAACAGTCCCTGCGGACTGTTCTTCGCCAGCGAGGGCCATCCGGCATGCTTGCCGAATGGCGGACGCCGAGCACGCCCTAGCGTGCGATGGCGGCCGGGGGCCGTCATTTCGTTCCGGCCCACTTCGTCCAGCGCTCGGCCAGCTTGTCGCCGTTGTCGATCCAGAACTTCGGGTCCTCGGCGAAAGCCTGCTTCAGGATGTCGGGGTTGGTCGGCAGTTCGCCCATCAGGCTCTTGTCGATCAGCGGCGCGGCGCCGGCGGCGGTGACGCCGTAGCGCACGTACTTCGGCAGCCGGGCCTGGTTGTCGGGCCGGCCGAGGAACTCGAGCAGCTTCTCGGCGTTGGCCTTGTTGGGCGTGCCCTTCATGATGACCCAGCTGTCCATCGTGTAGGGCGTGTCCTTCCAGACCATCTTGAAGTTCTTCTTGTCCTTCTCGTTGGCGGCGGTGATGCGGCCGTTGTAGGCGGTGGTGAACACCACGTCGCCGGCGGCGAGCATCTGCGGCGGCTGCGCGCCGCTCTTCCAGAACACCAGGTCGCTCTTGATCGTGTCGAGTTTCTTGAACGCGCGCTCGATGCCGTCGGGCGTGCGCAGCACCTTGTAGACATCCGCCGCCGGCACGCCGTCGGCGATCAGCGCGACCTCGAGGTTCCACTTGGCGCCGTTGCGGATGCTGCGTTTGCCGGGGAACTTCTTCGTGTCGAAGAAGTCGGCCCAGCCGCTCGGCGCGGTCTTCACCTTGTCGCCGTCGTAGGCGAGCACCAGGTTGTAGATGATCGCGCCGACGCCGCAGGCGTGCACGGTGCCGGGCAGGTAGCGCGCGGCGCCACCGATCTTGGCGACGTCGAGCTTCTCGTACAGGCCCTCGTCGCAGCCGACCTCGAGCTCGTCGGCCTCGACCTGCACCACGTCCCAGTTGTTGTTGCCACCCTTGATCTTGGTGCGCAGCACACCCAGGCCACCGTCCCACGACTCGTCGAGCAGCTTGGTGCCGGTGGCATTGAAGGGCTTGAAGAACACCTCCTTCTGGCCGTCCTGGTAGGCGCCGCCCCAGGACACGATGGTCAGGTCGCGGCCTTGCGCCTGCGCGGCGCAGGCCAGTGCCGACAGCGCCGTGGCCAGCGCCAGGCGGGTGATGGTCGTGCGGGTCATCTGGTTTCTCCTCTCGTTGAACAATGAATCTCAGAACACCCAGGCATCTTCGGCCCGGAAGCCGAGCGCCAGGCCTTGCCCCGGTGCCAGGCCGGGTGGCAGCGCACCGGGGCTGACCTTGGCAAACCAATGCGCGCGCGCGCCGTCGCCCTGCAGTTGCACCACCAGCCGCCAATGGTCGCCCTGGTGGATCGCATCGACCAGCGTCGCGGCCAGCCGGTTGTCGGTGGCCAGCGCGGCGGTGTCGGCAGCGATCTGCAGCGACTCGGGCCGCACGCACAGCGTGGCCGCGGTGCCGGCCTCGCGCGCGGCGGTGGCCGGGCCGCGACGGCCACGCAGCAGCTCCTCGCCGCGGCGCAACAGCGCATGACCACCCTGCGCACCGGATTCCACCGCGCTCAGCATGTTGTTGTCGCCCAGGAAGCTGGCGACGAACGGGTTGGCCGGCGCGTCGTACAGCGCCTGCGGCGAGGCCAGTTGCTCGATGCGGCCGTGGTTGAACACCGCCACGCGGTCGGACAGCGTCATCGCCTCGGACTGGTCGTGGGTGACGAAGACCATCGTCACGCCCAGCTCGCGGTGCAGGCGGCGGATCTCTAGCTGCATCTCCTCGCGCAGCTTCTTGTCCAGCGCCGACAGCGGCTCGTCCATCAGCACCAGGCGCGGCTCGAACACCAGCGCGCGGGCCAGCGCCACACGCTGCTGCTGGCCGCCCGACAGCTGCTGCGGCTTGCGCTGCGCGAAGGCCTGCAGGTGCACCTTGCCCAGCGCAGCCGCCACCCGCTCGCGAATCTGCGGCGCGCCCACCTGGCGCACCGTGAGCGGGAACGCGACGTTCTGCTCGACTGTCATGTGCGGGAACAGCGAATAGCTCTGGAACACCACGCCCATGTTGCGCCGGTGCGGCGGCAGGCTCTGAATCGGCGTGTCATCCAGGCGGATCGTGCCGGCGCTCGGCGTTTCGAAGCCGGCCAGCAGCATCAGCGTGGTGGTCTTGCCCGATCCCGACGGCCCGAGCAGCGTGAGGAATTCGCCGGCCCGAATGTGCAGGTTCAAGTCGTCCACCGCGGCCGTGGCGCCACCGGGATACTGCTTGAACACGTGGTCGAACTCGATCAGGGCCATGTCGAGTGTGCCGCCACATTTCGACTGTGAGCCGGCCGCCGGCCCGATGCTGCTGTTCGCCTTGCGTGAGACCAGACATTCGACGCTCGAGCGAGGGCGTAGCCACGGGCGGGCAACCGCCGGGGCTCATGCGTCCCTAAATCGCCCCGTCGGCCGCCCACCCATGGCTGCGCCCGATCCTCCGCGGCGGTCCACGGACGCACAACCTTCGCACGGCGGTGATGCAACTGGCAACGCGGTGGGCCGAGGGCCGGGCGACGATTTAGGGACGCATGAGGAGCCCGGCCCTCGGCCTGCCGCGTTGCTTGCTCGGTCGTCGAAGGTCCGCATTCAAGCCGCAGATCGAATGCCGGCACCAGGCCGAAAGGGAATCTTCCGCTAGCGAACTTCATCATCGGCGGCAGGCAACGACGGGCATGGTGTGCAGGCGAAGCAGTCTGCGCCCGTCAGTTCTTCCAGCTCTTGACCCAGGCCAAGGTGTCGGCCATCGCCAGCTCGGCCTTGGCGATCATCTCGTCGATCTCGGCCTCGGTGATGATCAGCGGCGGCGAGAAGGCGATCACGTCGCCGCCCAGCACGCGCACGATCAGGCCATGCGCCTGGGCGCAGCGCACGAAGTACGCGCCGACGCCGCGCGCGGGGTCGAACGGCTGGCGCTTCTTCGGATCGGCAGCGAACTCGATCGCGCCGATCAGTCCCAGGCTGCGCACGTCGCCGACGATCTCGTGGCCGGCAAAGCGGCGCAGGCCCTGCTGCAGGCGCGGCGCCACCTGCTGCACGTGGCCGATCAGGTTGTCGGCTTCATAGATGCGCAGCGCCTCCAGCGCCACCGCGCAGGCCACCGGGTGGCCGCTGTAGGTGTAGCCGTGGCCGAAGCTGCCCACCGCGGCGGAGGTGTCGGCGATCACCTGGTACAGCGCATCGGTGACGTACAGCGCCGACATCGGCACGTAGGCCGAGGTCAGCATCTTGGCCACCGTGATCATGTCGGGCTTCAGATCGAACACCTGCGTGCCGAACGCCTGGCCCAGGCGGCCGAAGCCGGTGATCACCTCGTCGGCCAGCAGCAGGATGTCGTGTTTCTTCAGGATCGCCTGCACGCGCTCGAAGTAGCCCGGCGGCGGGATGATCACGCCGCCGGCGCCTTGCACCGGCTCGGCGATGAACGCGGCCACGGTGTCGGGCCCTTCGCGCTGGATCGTGTCCTCGAGCTCCTGCGCCAGACGATCGACGAACTGCGCCTGGGTCTCGCCGTCCTTGGCAAAGCGATAGAAGTGCGGGCAGCTCACGCGCACCACGTCGGCCATCGGCAGGTCGAAGTGCTGGTGCATCATCGGAATGCCCGACATCGACGCCGCGGCCACCGTGACGCCGTGGTAGGCCTTGTCGCGCGCGATGATCTTCTTCTTCTTCGGCCGGCCGCGCGCGTTGTTGTAGTAGCGCACGAGCTTGAACGCGGTGTCGTTGGACTCCGATCCCGAATTGGCGAACAGCACGCGCCCCATCGGCACCGGCGCCCAGCGGATCAGCGCCGCCACGAGCTCGGTCACCGGACCCGGCACCTTGCCGGAGAACGCGTGGTAGTACGGCAGCGTCTTCATCTGCCGGTACGCGGCCTCGACCAGCCGCTGGTCGGAGAAGCCCGAACGACGCGCACCACAGCCCGGCCATGCCCTCGATGTAGCCGTTGCCGTGCTCGTCGAATACACGCACGCCTTCGCCGCGCACCACGACCAGCGGGCCCTCCTTTTCCAGCTGGCGCAGCTGGGTGTAGGGATGCAGGTGGTGCAGGCGGTCACGGTCGCCCGCCGCCGTGATGCTGGGTATTGCCGCGCTCATGGGGTCTTCCCTGGGTGTTGAACGGCGATTATTGGATTGGCGGCGCCATCGGCTCCCTAGCGGAGAACCCTCACGCCCGCCCGCTGCGGCGACACAAGCCGAAGCAAAGTCGGTCGCGTGAGGGAAAGTCCCCATTCGCCGTGCGCGCGGCGTCGGCAAGGCTGCGCGTTGCCGCCGAGTGCGCGTGGGTTCGCCGTCGGCGCTCGACCGCCCGAAACCCGTTGTCGAGGAGAAAATGATGAACGTCCAGAAAGCCGCTGGCTGCGGCCGCCGTCGTGTTGTTGTGGTCCGGTGCCGTCTTCGCCCAGGCCAAGGAAGTGACCTTTGCGCACCAGGACATGCTGGTGCCGTTGCGCACGGTGATGGAGTCGGGCGAGCTGGAGAAGGCCACCGGCTACAAGATCAACTGGCGCATGTTCGGCGGCGGCGGCGACGTCATCAAGGCCATGGCCAGCGGCGACGTGCAGATCGGCGAGGCCGGTTCGAGCCCGATCACCGCGGCGGCCAGCCAGGGGCAGGACATCAAGCTGTTCTGGATCCTCGACGACATCGCCGATGCCGAGGCGCTGATCGCGCGCAACGGATCGGGCGTCAACAGCGTCAAGGATCTGAAGGGCAAGAAGGTCGCCACGCCGTTCGTCTCCACCGCCCACTACCAGCTGATGGCCGCGCTCAAGCTCGACGGCGTCGATGCCAAGAGTGTCAACGTGATGAACATGCGCCCGCCGGAAATCGCCGCCGCGTGGGAACGCGGCGACATCGACGCGGCGTTCATCTGGGATCCGGTGCTCAGCAAGATCAAGGGCAATGGCAAGCCGATCGCCAGCTCGGCCAGCATCGGCAAGAAAGGCTACCCCACGTTCGACGGCCTGGTGGTCAACGCCAAATGGGCCGCGGCCCACGAGGGCTTCATGGTCGCGCTGGTCAAGGCGCTGGCCAAGGCCGACGACGAGTACCGCACGAATGCGGCCAAGTGGACCGTCGATTCGCCGCAGGTCAAGGCCGTGGCCAAGTGGACCAAGGCCGACGCCAAGGACGTGCCGGCGGCCATGGCGCTGTACAAGTTCCCGAGCGCGGCCGAGCAGCTGTCGGCCAGCTGGCTGGGCGGCGGCGCCGCCAAGGCGATGACCAACACCGCCGCGTTCCTCAAGGAGCAGGGCCGCATCCAGGAGGTCAAGCCCGACTATGCCGCCTTCGTGACCACCGACTACGTGAAGAAGGCCGGCGTCAAGTAGGTGCCCGTTCTCGAGATCCGCGACCTCGCGGTCAATTACGCCGTCAAGGGCCGCGCGCTGGCCGCGCTGGCGGCGGTGAACCTCACGCTGCGCGACGGCGACTTCGTCGTCGCGCTCGGCGCGTCGGGTTGCGGCAAGACCACGCTGCTGAACTGCATCGCCGGCTTCCTGCCGCCGTCGACCGGCACGATCGTGCTCGACGGCGCGCCGGTGGTCGGGCCCGGGGCCGACCGCGGCGTGGTGTTCCAGAAGCACGCGCTGATGCCGTGGCTGAACGTGCGCGACAACGTCGCGCTCGGGCTGCGCCTGCGCGGCGTGGATCGCCTGGCGCGCGCGCGCGCGGCCGACACGCAGTTGGCCCGGGTGGGCCTGGAGAAGTTCGCCGAGCGTGCGGTGTACGAGTTGTCGGGCGGCATGCAGCAGCGCGTGGGCATCGCGCGCGCGCTGGCCAACGACCCGGCGGTGCTGCTGATGGACGAGCCGATGGGGGCGCTCGATGCCTTCACGCGCGAGCAGGTGCAGGAGATCCTGCTGCGGGCCTGGTCGGCGACCAACAAGATGGTGTTCTTCATCACCCACTCGGTCGAGGAGGCGCTGTTCCTCGCGACTCGCCTGGTGGTGATGAGCCCGAGCCCCGGGCGCATCACGCACACCTACGACGACCTGCCGTTCTCGAGGCGCTTCCTGAAGGACGGCAATGCGCGGCAGGTGAAGTCGTCAGCCGATTTCATCGCGTTGCGTGAAGAGGTGTTGTCGCTGGTCCACCAACGTGATCCCATCGATGCCTGACGTCGACCCCCGGTCGCCGAAACCGGCGCCCACGCCCCCAGGGGGTGCCGGCCGCCTTGGGAGCGGCCCGGCGGCGGCCGGCACCGCACTCACCACCAAGCCGAAGACCAGCGCCTTCAAGGTGCCCGGCGAAGGCTCGAGCGTGTGGATCAGCGCGATCACCGTGGTCGCGCTCTTCGCGCTGTGGTTCGTGGTCAGCAACCTCGGCCTGGTGAAGCCGCTGTTCCTGCCGACGCCGCAGGCGGTGTTCCGGCAGTTCGTCGAATACCTCACCGGCACCGCCAACGACAGGCCGCTGTGGGACCACTTCCTGGCCAGCGTGCTGCGCGTGTTCTCGGCCTTCGTGCTGGCGGTGCTGACCGCGGTGCCGGTGGGCATCGCGATGGGCATGAGCCGCATCGCGCGCGGCATCTTCGACCCGCCGATCGAGTTCTACCGGCCGCTGCCGCCGCTGAGCTACCTGCCGCTGATCATCATCTGGTTCGGCATCGACGAGTTGCCCAAGGTGTTGCTGATCTACCTGAGCTGCTTCGCGCCGCTGGCACTGGCCGCGCGCTCGGGCATGAAGAGTGCGTCGCAGGAGCAGATGCACGCCGCGTACTCGATGGGCGCCAGCTACGGCCAGGTGGTCTGGCACGTGGTGCTGCCGTCGGCGCTGCCGGAGATCCTGGTCGGCATGCGCATCGCGATCGGTTTCGGCTGGACCACGCTGGTGGCCGCCGAGATGGTGGCAGCCAACGTCGGCCTCGGCCAGATGGTGCTCAACGCGTCGAACTTCCTGCGCACCGACATCGTGATCATGGGCATCGTGGTGATCGGCGTCGTGGCCTATCTGTTCGACTTGCTGATGCGCTGGGTCGAGCGCCGCGTGGTGCCGTGGAAGGGGCGAATGTAAGCTGCAAGCGGCCTGCGGGCCGACGTGGCCCGGCACGAACATCGGTTATGGTTGCCACAGGATGCAGCGAGCATGACACAGACGCCCACCGCCGACGGCCGCCCCGACGAGAGCGCCGCACTGGTCTACCCCTGCGGTGACCCGCCGGAAAACAGCCACGGGCGCGAGATCGCGCCGGGTGTGCTGTGGCTGCGCATGCACCTGCCGTGGGCGCTGGCGCACATCAATCTCTATGGGTTGGCCGACGGCGAGGGCTGGGCGCTGGTGGACACCGGCGCGCAGACGCGCGAGGCGCTGGCGGATTGGACGCGCCTGCTGGCCGCGCCCGACGCCTTCGCCGGCAAGCGGCTGACGCGCGTGTTCGTCACGCACATGCACCCCGATCATGTTGGCATGGCCGGCTGGCTGACGCGGCGCTTCGACTGTCGCCTGTGGATGACTCGGCTCGAATACCTGACCTGCCGCTCGCTGGTGGCCGACACCGGCCGCGAAGCACCCGACGACGCGATCCGTTTCTATCGCCGCGCCGGCTGGGGCGACGAGGCGATCGAGACCTACCGCGTGCGCTTCGGCGGCTTCGGCCGCGTGGTGCACGCACTGCCCGACAGCTTCCGGCGCCTGCGCGAGGGCGAGGTGATCCGCATCGGCGCGCACGACTGGCGCGTGATCGTCGGCAACGGCCACTCGCCCGAACACGCCTGCCTGCTGTGCGACGAGCTGAAGCTGCTGATCTCGGGCGACCAGGTGCTGCCGCGCATCTCGTCGAACGTGTCGGTGTTCCCTACCGAGCCCGATGCCGACCCGCTGGCCGACTGGATCGCGTCGATCGGCAAGCTGCGCGCGCAGGTCGGCGACGACGTGCTGGTGCTGCCGTCGCACGGCGAGCCGTTTCGCGGCCTGCACGCCCGGCTCGACCGGCTGGCCTCGGGCCACCACAAGAGCCTCACGCGCCTGCGCCGCAGCCTGACCGAGCCCAAGCGCGCGATCGACGTGTTCGGCGCGCTGTTCGCGCGGCCGATCGAAGGCCCCGAGCTGCTCGGCATGGCCACCGGCGAAAGCCTGGCGCACCTGAACCACCTGGTGGCGGCGGCCGAGGCCACGCGCGAGATCGGTGCCGACGGCGTGGCGCGATACCGCTTGACCGAGTAGGCCCTAGGGAAGTCCCGGCGCCGAAGGGTGCGCGCGAGCAGGCATGCTTGGCGCCGCTTCCACTCAGGGCACCGCGTGGCGTTTCTTCAGCTGCTGATCTCGGGCGTTTCGCTGGGCTGCATCTATGCGCTCATCGCGCTCGGTTTCGTGCTGATCTACAAGGCCACCGAGACGGTGAACTTCGCGCAGGGCGAGTTGATGATGCTCGGCGCCTTCGTCGGTCTGGCGCTGATGCAGGTGGCGCAGCTGCCGTTCATCGTCGCTGCCGTGCTGGCAGTGGCCGCGATGGCGGCCTTCGGCGTGCTGGTGGAGCGGGTGGCGATCCGCCCGATCCTCGGCCAGCCGCAGTTCACGGTGGTGATGCTGACCATCGGGCTGGGCTACATGGCGCGCGGCCTGATCTCGATGGTGCCGGGCTATGGCTCCGACACGCATGCGCTGCCGGTGCCCTACAAGGGCCAGGTGTGGCACCTCGGTGGCCTGGTGTTCAGCGTCGAGCAGGTGGTGGTGATCGTCGTCACGGTGATCCTGTGCCTGCTGCTGTACCTGATGTTCAGCAAGAGCCGCATCGGCATCGCGATGCAGGCCAGCTCGCAGAACCAGCTGGCCGCGTACTACATGGGCATTCCGGTCAAGCGGCTGAACGGCCTGGTGTGGGGCCTGTCCGCCGCGGTGGCCACGATCGCCGGGTTGCTGCTGGCGCCGTTCACGTTCGTGCACGTGAACATGGGCTTCATCGGGCTGAAGGCGTTTCCGGCTGCGGTGGTGGGCGGCTTCGGCAGCCTGCCCGGCGCGATCGTCGGCGGCCTGACGATCGGCCTGGTCGAGACGCTGGCCGGCGTCTACCTCGCCGAAGGCTTCAAGGACATCGCCGCCTATGTGGTGGTGCTGGTGATGCTGGTGGTCAAGCCCAACGGCCTGTTCGGCGGCGCGTCGCGCAAGAAAGTCTGAGATGACTCCCCCCCGAAGCGGCTTCGCCGCCTCCCCCCCGGGGGCGACGCCAGTGGACCGGCGAAGCCGGCTCCACGGCGTCCACTGGGCTCGGTCCGATTCAAGCGTCGAAGGCGGCAATGGCCGCAATGGGCGGCTGACGTGCGGTTCATCTTCAAGACCGACTACGACCAGGACATCCGCATCGTCAAGCACGGCGGGCAGGCGTTCTGGTACGGGCGCTGATGCTCGCGATGCTGATCGCGCCGTGGGTGGCCGGCGAGTACCGGCTGACGCAGCTGTCGATGATCCTCATCTACTCGATCGCCGGCCTCGGGCTGATGGTGCTGGCCGGCTACACCGGCCTCGCGTCGCTGGGGCATGCCGCATTCCTCGGCGTCGGCGCCTATGCGCACGCATTTCTGCTCGGGCTGGGCTGGCCGTTCCTGCTGTCGCTGTCGACCGCGGCTGCGCTGTCGGCGGCGGTGGGCGTCATCGTCGGTCTGCCCGCGCTGCGCGTGAAGGGCATCTACCTGGCCATCGCCACGCAGGCCTTCGGCTTCATCGTCGAGGAGGTGATGGCACGCTGGGAAAGCGTGACCGGCGGCAACGCCGGGCGCAACGTGTCGGGCGTCGTGCTGTTCGGCTGGGAGATCGGCTCCGGCGTCGGCTTCTACTACCTGTGTCTGGCGCTGTGCGTGCTGGTCACCTTCGGCGTGTTGAACATCGTGCGCTCGGGCACCGGCCGCGCGTTCGTGGCGATCCGCGATTCCGAGATCTCGGCACAGAGCATGGGCATCGCGATCGCGCAGTACAAGACGCTTGCGTTCGCGATCTCCGCCGGGCTCACCGGCGTGGCCGGCGCGCTGTACGGCCACGCGCTGCGCTTCATCTCGCCGGACCAGTTCGGGGCACTGCAGTCGATCGAGCTGCTGTTGCTGGTGGTGGTGGGCGGGCTCGGCTCGGTACACGGCGCGTTCCTCGGCGCGACTTTCGTGATCGCGCTGCCGCAGGTGATCGCTGTCAGCAAGGACTACCTGCCGCCGGCCATCGGTCAGGCCAGCGGTCTGCAGGGGCTGGTCTATGGCACGGTGTTGGTCGGCATCGTGTTGTTCGAGCCGCTCGGCATGTACGGCCGCTGGCTCAAGCTGCGCACCTACTTCCAGCTGTTCCCGTTCTACCGGCGCGGTATGTTCAAGCGCCAGAAGTCGTTCACCAAGTCGGATCGATTGAAATGACACGTCGACAATCGAAACCGGATTCGTCGCCGGCGAGGGTGGCGAATGCGTTCGGCCCGGTGCTGCTGTTCGCCTTGCGTGAGACCGGACATTCAACGCTCGAGCGAGGGCGCAGCCACGGGCGGGCAACCGCCGGGGCTCATGCGTCCCTAAATCGCCCCGTCGGCCGCCCACCCGCGGCTGCGCCCGAACCACCTCGGCAGTCCACGCGCGCGCTACGTCCGCACGGCGGCGATGCCACTGGCATCGCGGCGGGCCGAGGGCCGGGCGACGATTTAGGGACGCATGAGGAGTCCGGCCCTCGGTCTGCCGCGTTGCTGGCTCGGTCGTCGCAGGTCTGCATTCAAGCCGCAGACCGAACGGCCGCGCCGGGCCGACAGCGGCTGCGCACCAACGTCGTTTCAGGAACGTCTTCATGACTGAGACAAGCGTGCTGCTCCGCGCGCGCGACCTGTCGGTGCGCTTTGGCGGTGTGCTGGCGGTCAACCAGGTCAGTTTCGACGTGTTGCGCGGCGAGGTGTTCACGCTGATCGGGCCCAATGGCGCGGGCAAGACCACGGTGTTCAATCTGATCAGCCGCATCTACAACCCGACCACCGGTACGCTCGATTTCGAAGGCCAGCGGCTGAACGACCTGCCGCCGCATCAGATCGCCGCGCTCGGCATTGCGCGCACGTTCCAGAACATCGAGCTGTTCGAGAATGCCTCGGTGCTGCAGAACCTGCTGATCGGCCACCATGTGCACCAGAGCAGCGGCTTCTGGCATAACCTGTTCTTCACGCCGACGGCGCGGCGCGCCGAACACGAGGCCCGCACCCAGGCCGAGCGGGTGATCGAGCTGCTCGACCTGCAGCACCACCGCGACTCGCTGGTGCACGGCCTGCCCTATGGCGTGCGCAAGGTGGTGGAAGTGGCACGTGCGTTGTGCATGAGCCCGAAGCTGCTGCTGCTCGACGAGCCGTCGTCGGGCCTGAACGTCGAAGAGACCGAAGACATGGCCTGGTGGATCCGCGACATCCGCAAGGAGCTCGGCATCACCGTGCTGATGGTCGAGCACGACATGAGCCTGGTGTCGCGCGTGTCCGACCGCGTGCTGGCGATGAACCAGGGCGAGGTGCTGGCGCTCGGCACGCCGGCCGAAGTGCAGGCGCACCCCGGCGTGATCGAGGCCTACCTCGGTTCCACCGACGACATGTCGTCGTTGCGGAGGGCGCGATGAGCGCTCGCCGGGCCGCCCCAGGAGCGCGAATCCCCCTCGGGGGGACCGGCGCGTTGCGCCGTAGGGGGCAGACACGAGCTCGCCGGGCCGCCCCAAGAGCGCGAATCCCCCTCGGGGGGACCGGCGCGTTGCGCCGTAGGGGGCAGACACGAGCTCGCCGGGCCGCCCCAAGAGCGCGAGTCCCCCTCGGGGGACCGGCGCGTTGCGCCGGAGGGGGCAGACATGACCGACGCGACCACCGATCTGCTCGTGCTCGCCAACGTCGAGAGCGCCTATGGTCCGATCCGCGCGATCCGCGGCGTCAGCCTCAAGGTGCGCCGGGGCGAGATCGCCACCGTGCTCGGCAGCAACGGCGCGGGCAAGTCGACGATCCTGAAGACGATTTCCGGCGTGCTCGACCCGAACCGCGGGTCGATCCATTTCAACGGCGAGGACATCACCGCACGCGACCCGGCCGAGATCGTGCGCCGCGGGCTGGTGCATGTGCCCGAGGGGCGCGAGGTGTTCCCGCTGCTGTCGGTGCACGACAACCTGATGATGGGCGGCTACACGCGCAACGATCGCGACGGCCTGATGCGCGATCTTGAGCTGGTGTACAGCTACTTCCCGATCCTGCGCGAGCGCGAGAAGCAGGACGCCGGGTTGCTCTCCGGCGGCCAGCAGCAGATGCTGGCGATCAGCCGCGCGCTGATGGGCGCGCCCGAGCTGGTGCTGCTCGACGAGCCGAGCCTGGGCCTGTCGCCGAAGCTCACGCGCGAGATCTTCGAGATCGTGGTGCGTATCAACCGCGAGCGCGGCACGACCATCCTGCTGGTCGAGCAGAACGCCAACATGGCGCTCAATGCCGCCGACTACGGCTACGTGCTGGAGAACGGGCGCATCGTGATGGAGGATCGCTGCGACGTGCTGCGCGAGAAGGAAGACATTCGCGAGTTCTACCTCGGCATGAAGGAGGCCGGCGTGCGCGGCGAGCGACGCTGGAAAAAGAAGAAGATGTGGCGCTGAGCCGGCGGCGCGCTCAAGCGCTGCGTCGGGCCGGCAGCCCCACGGTCTGGGCCAGCAGCAGCTGCTGATCGGCGCCGAGTCCCATCGCGTGCGACAGCGCGCCGCGATCGAACCAGGCGCGGATCACGGTGGCCAGCCCCTCGGATGCGCAGTACAGGTACACGTTTTGCGCCATTGCACCGGCGGCAGCGAAGGCATAGGCTTCGCGCTGCGCGGCGGGAACGAGCTTCATCGTCGCGTGATCGGCCACGTAGACCAGGTCCAGCGGCGCGGTGTCGACGAAGTCCTGGTAGCCGGTGACCCGGCGCACGTCGGTGGCCGACACCAACTGCAGCTTGTGCGACGCCGGTTCGTAGCGGTACAGCCCTTCGGCTAGCGCGGCGTAAAGCGTCACCTCCTGCGAGTTCATCGCGCTCGGCGCTGTGCGCCCGCCGAGCTTGGGGCGGTTGATGCCGGCCGCCGCCCACATCAGCTCGGACAGTGTCGGCGCAGGCAGCGCGCGTGGATCGAACTCGCGCCGCGATTCGCGCCGACGCAGCGCCTGCAGCAGCGGCATGCCACCGGATTGGCGCGGTCTGGGCAGTTTGCGCGTGGCCGACGCGTCGCCCGATGCGGGCTGGGCCTTCAGCTGACCCATCAAGCCCAGTGCCAGTTTGGTCAGCGTGTTCACCGGGTTCCTCCTGGGGCCATCACGCCGCGCCCGGGAACAGCCGGCGCGCCTGCAGCAGCAGCGCGCCCAGCCCGGCCAGCAGCGCGGCGAACGCGATCATCCAGCCCAGCCACGGAATCCATCCCGCCAGCGCCAGCAGCACCAGCGCGAGCGCCGTGGCGGCGATGCGCCACCACACGGCGGCGACGCGGTCGGGCTTCAGGCGTTGCAGCCCCAGGTCGCCGAGGCCGATGCCGGCCGCGACGTAGCCCACCGGCAGCAAGGCCAGGTACAGCGCCGTCATCAACAGACCCAGCGGGATGCCGATCAGCGTGATGAACGCGAACAACGCCGCCACCGGCGTGCACACCAGCAGCACGAAACCCAGCAGCACGCTCAATGCGAAACGCTCGCGCAGCGAACGGGCCACGCTGGTGCAGAATCCGGGCATCGCGGCGATCAGCACCGTGGCGAGCACGATCAGGCCGATCGTCCAGACCCAGCTGAAACCGGTGGCCCACGCACGTCGACCGTGTTGAGGTTCGGCGCGCTCGCGCGGCTCGCCGCCGCCGAACGACGGCATCAGCGCCTCCATGCCGCCGGCCACCTGCGCCGCCGGGTCCTGCCGGATCGGCTCGCTGCTGCGATAACGCAGCTTGCCGGCGATGCGCGCGTTCGGCCCGAGCTCCAGCTGACCCGAGGTGGCCAGCACGTCGCCACCGACCGGCCCGTCGATCAGCAGGCGCCCGCCGGCAGCCTGCACATGGCCACGCACGGCGCCGTGCAGGCGCACCTGGCCGCCGGCGATCGACAGGTTGCCGAGCACCTCGGACTTGGGCCCGAGTTCGGTCTGTCCGCCGGTGGCGCGCAGGTTGCGGCCGACCTTGCCGTTGACGGTGATCTGGCCGGCGGCCGCATAGATCGAGCCGCCGACATCGACGCCGACGCGCAGCTTGCCGCCGGCCGCCAGCGCGTCGCCGGCGACCGGCGCGTCGACGTCGATGCTGCCACCCATCGCGATCAGGTCGCCCGACACCGGCTGCCCCACGGTCACCGAGCCGCCGGCGATGAACAGGTCGCCGCCGATGCGCTGTTCGGTCGGCGCCTTCGGCGCCTCGGTCTGCGCGGCGACGGCCATGCCGCAGGCCAGGAAGCAAACGATCGACAGACTGACTCGTCGCCACATATTCGAACTCCTCGGGAACCGACGCTAGGCCGATTGAATCCACAGGCGTTGATGACGGTCAACCATCCAGCCGACTGGCCCGGTGCGGCAGGCGCGCCGGCACGGTGGCGCATCCAGACCCTGCGCGGTGCGGGGTCTGGGTGCGTCACCGTACAGAGGTCTTGTCGCGCCCTGAAACATTTCTTTGCTTGGTGCGGTCGCGTTCGCGGCCGTTGACCGCTATGGTGCACACATGAGCCTTAACTCCACACCGTCTTCAGCCGATTCGCCGCAATCCGTCCCGGTGCCCACCAGCGTGGCGCCGCTGGTCGCGGCGTTCTATGCCGAGGCGCCGCATTCGATGCGCATCCGGCTGCTCGACAAGCTGCTGCAACCGCTGGGCCCACTGGCGCTCGTCGCCGTCGCGGCGGGTGCGTTTGCGCGCCTGCTGCCGCCCGAACGCTGGACCGGTGCCAACGTGCACCTCGAAGACGTGATGCGCATCAGCGCGCCGCAGGTGTTCGAACTCGCGCGTTACCTCGAGCAGAAGTGCCCCGAGTGGCTGCTGCAGCTGCCCGAGCTGCTCGGCGACAGCCCGGTGGCGATGGGCACGCTCAGCGGCGCGATGCTGCTGGTGGCGCTGCGCGCGTGGCGGCGCCGCTCGCCCTGAGCGGCTAGCGCTGCGGCCGGATGCGATACAGCGCGTTGTTGCGGTCGGCCGTGAAGTAGATGGTGCCGTTGGCGTCCACCGTCACGCCGGTGGCCACGCCAGGTGGCGGCAGCCCCGGCCCCGCCGACAGGCCGATCGGCAGGTTCTCGGCCACCGTGCGCCGCTGGCCGCTGGCCGGATCGATCTCGACCAGGCGTGCGGCGGCGGTCTCGGCGACGATGAAGCTGCCCCACGGTGTTTGCGCCACGCCCTCGGGCAACGCGAGTCCCGAGGCGACTTCGGTCTTGGTGCCGTCGGCCAGGTTCACGCGCGTCAGCTTGCCCGCGGCCTCGGTGACGTAGAGTGCGCCGTCGCGGCCGAGCACCATCTGCACCGGGCCGGCCAGGCCGCTGGCGACCACGCGCCGCGTGGCGTAGCCCGCGCCGCTGGCCTGCGTGATGCTGCCGGTGGCGATCTCGGCGACCAGCAGGCTGCCATCTTCCATCGGCAACACGTCGTACGGCGCCTTCCAGCCGTGCAAGTTGGCAATCGTCTTCTTCGTCGCGCGGTCGAGCACCTGCACCCAGCCGGTGAACCACGACGCGATCGCCACCTGCTTGCTCGAGACGCCCACCGCGAACGGGTACTCCATGTCGGAGTCGGTGGCGTGCATGCGCTTGACCTCGCTGACCGCGCCGGTGGCGATGTCCACCGTGCGAAACGCGAAGACGTCGGCCACCCACAAGGTGTTGCCGTCGACCTTGACGCCCGAGGGCACCGCGAGCTTGCCGCTGGTGAGCGTGCGCACCGCGCCGGTCACCGGGTTGTAGGCCTGCACCGAGTTGTCGGCCATGTTGGACACGTACACCGTGCCGTCGGGCGCGATCGCCAGGTTGTCGATCGCGGCACTCGAGCTTCGCGGCGATGGTCTTGCGGCCGGTCGCGAGCTCCACCCGTGCCAGCTCGCCGGTGGCGGTGTCGACGACATACAGGTTGCCCTTGCCGTCGAGGTTGGCCGCGGCCGGCGTCTTGAAGTCGCGGTTGATGACCGTCACCGCGCCGCTGGCCGGGTCGATTTTCGCCACCGAATTCTTGAACCACAGCGGCCCGTACAGCATGCCGTCGGGACCGACCTCGAAGCCGTTGAAGCCGCCCAGGTCCTTGGCGATCAGCCGCGGCGCGTTCGCGCCAGCCGGGTCGAGCTCCCACAACGCGTCGCCCAGGAACACCTGCGATGCGTACAGCTTACCGTTGCGCCGGTCGAAATCCAGCGAGTTCAGGCCCGGCAGATCCTTGGCCACGATGCGCATCGGCGCGCTGTCGCTGTCGCGCATGCGCACCATGCCCATCAGGTAGTTGGTCCATGCCATTTCGCCCTTCGGGCCGATCGCGATGTCGTCGGCCTGGCCCTCGGGCCCACCGATCAGGATCTTGGCCGCGCCGCTGGTGCGGTCGACCTCCCAGATCGCGTTACCGACCACGCTGCCGGCGAGCAGTCGGCCCTTGGCATCCACCGCCAGGCCGTGCACGCCGGTGAAGCTCGACGGTGCCACCAGCGCCTCGGGCGCCGACCAGCCGGCCGGCCGGGTGGGGGGTGGCGTGGAGCAGGCGGCAAGCGCGAGCACGATCCCTGCGAACGGCGTCGTCCGGCTCCAGCGCATCTGCTTCTCCGATCAAGTTGGCGTGATGCGACGCAATGTACGCCCCAGCCATCGGCGCGCCGCTGGTGCAAACGCCAATCGACGCCCGCGTGCCCGGATTGGCCGCGGCCTTGTCATCGCGCCGGCCGGCCTCACGTTACCGGCTGGCCTGGACCGACGCGACCTGGAGCATGATCATGTGGAAACGCCTGACGATACTGTGGATGCTCGTGAAGGGCGACGCGCGGCGCCTGTGGTTCGCGTTGCGGCACCCCGATGCCCCGCGCTGGTTGAAGCTGGGCACCGCGGGCGTGTTGCTTTACCTGTTCTCGCCGATCGACCTGATTCCCGACTTCGTGCCGGTGCTCGGCGTGGTGGACGACCTGCTGATCGTGCCGATGGCCGTGCGCTGGATGCTGAACCGGCTGCCGGCACACATCCGCGCGCAGGCCGACGCCCGCGTCGCCGCGGGCTGAGCGTCCCCGCGCCGCGGCCTCAGCGGCCGATCGAGTGCAGCACCGCGTTGTTGATGGCGTAGACGCGGCCGTCGGGCCCTATCGCGGTGGGCGTGTACGACTGCGCGCGGCCGCTGTTCAGCGTGATGCGTTCGCTGAACGTGTCGCTCGGCAGGTGCCAGCGGTAGAGCACGCCGTCCTCGCTGTTGATCAGCACCGAGCTCGTCAGCGGGTCCACTGCGGCGGTGTTGATGCACCACTCCTTGCGCCCGCCGGGCCAGTCCGGGTCGGCGCTGGGGCCGAGCTGGTTGAGGATCACCTTCATCACCGACACGCGTGGCGTGATGCCGTCGGGCTGCGATTGGCCCGGATCGAGCACGACCACCCGGTTCTGCCCGTCGCCGGTGCCGGCGCCGCCGTAGTTGTTGTACTTGGTCAGCAGCAGGTAGCTCGACGGACCGGTGTAACGAGACCCCAACATCGCCGCGGGCACGATCGACGGCGTGTTGTCCCAGCCGAACGAGCCCGGCGTGCGCGTCAGCGCCAGCGTGGCGTCGAAGTGCAACAACCAGCCACGGAAGTTGTGGCCCGGCGGGTTGGATTCCAGCACGCCGATGAACACGTCGCCGTCGGGCCCGACCGTCGGCGACGAGGTGGCGTCATCGCTGACCCAGGCTGGCGCGCCGGTTGCCGGGTCGAGCAGCGGTCGCCGTGCCTGCACGGCCAGTGTGGAGGCGTTCAATGCCACCAGTTGGCCGGTGGCGATGCCGGCTGTCGCAGCGGTGTTGAGCACGACGTACAGCGTCGCCTCGTCGGCCGACAGCGCGGGCGCGCTGTTGGTCGCCGCCTTGACGATCGCGGTGCTGCCGCTGGCGTCGGTGCCGCGCAAGACCGTCGCGCTGCCGTCGGCGGCGACGCGCGCGATGCCGCCGGTCAGGCCGGCCGGGTTGGCCCCACTGACGCTGAAGCCGAAGTACACATTGCCGTTGCTGTCGGCAGTCAGCGGCGTGTCGATGAACACCGTGGAGTCGAACGCGGCCGGATTGGCGGCATAGGTGGCCGTACCGTAGAACACCAGCGTGCTGATCGTGCCGGCAGTCGCGTCCGGAGCGTCTCGCACCAGCAATCGGCCGCCCGAGGTGGGTATCAGCAGGCGCTGCGGCGCACCGTCGGTCGCGCCGGGCGCGAGCACTGCGTTGAAGCTCGGCACCCAGTTGTGCGCCGGCAGCCGGTAGTCGCTGGCCAAAGTCCACTTGACCGTGCCGTCATTGCCATCGCGCGCCTCGACGCGGAAGCCACCGGTGGCAGTGGTCTTCACCGGCACGATCACCGAGTTGCGGCCTGTGATGACCGGCGAGCCGTAGTGGGTGAGCAAATCGCCATTGACCAGTTGTGGCGCCAGATCGACCGGCGCCTGCCAGAAGATGCAACCCAGTGACTGCGTGGCGACGGCGCCGACTGCGCTGTGCTGCGCGTCGCGGCCGAAGCCGAACCAGCCGGGTCCATCGACAGCGGTGGCGGCCGGCGGCGCGCACAGTCCGGACGCAGGTGCATCACCGCCGCCGCCGCCGCAGGCCAGCAGCGCGGCTGCGGTCAACGTCGCGACAGCGCGCGCCAAGCGCGCCGCGCGCCCAGGCGGCGGGCCACCATCATGGCCGAATGTCGAGCCGGATGTCATGCCGCGACGATGCGATCCGCGCCATCCAGCGCGTCGTCGCCCGTCATGCCTGCTAACGCCGCGTGTCGACCACCGTGCGACCGCGCACCAGGCCGTCGAGCAGACGCGGCGCGTAGGCGATGGCCTCCGACAGGCCGATCTCCACCGTCATCGCCTGCAGCTTCTTGGCGTCGAGGTAGCGCGCCATCAGCGCCCAGGCCTCGCGGCGCTGCTCGTTGGGCACCAGCACGCTGTTGATGCCGTACAGCGTGACGCCGCGCAGGATGAACGGCATCACCGTGGTCGGAAAGTCGCCGCCCTGCGCCAGGCCGCAGGCCGACACCGCGCCATAGAAGCGCGTCTGCGCGCAGGCGTTGGCCAGCGTGTGGCTGCCCACGCGTGTCGACCACGCCGGCCCACACCTCCTTCTGCAGCGGCTTGCCCGCCTGCGACAGCGTGTGGCGATCGACGATGCGCGCGGCACCCAGGCCGCGCAGGTAGTCCGACTCCTGCGGCCGGCCGGTGGACGCGACGACGGTGTAGCCCAGGCCCGCCAGCAGCGCCACCGCGACCGAGCCCACACCGCCCGCCGATCCGGTGACCAGCACCTCGCCGTCGCCCGGCTTGATGCCGTGGCGCTGCAGTGCCATCACGCACAGCGCGGCGGTGAAGCCGGCGGTGGCGATGCTCATCGCCGAGCGGGTGGTGAACGGCGCGGGGATGCGCAGCAGCCAGCCGGCGTCGAGCCGCGCCTTCTGCGCCAGGCCGCCCCAGTGGTTTTCGCCCAGACCCCAACCGGTGACGACGACCTTGTCGCCGGGCTTCCACTCGGCGCTGCGGCTCGTTTCGACGGTGCCGGCCAGGTCGATGCCGGGCACCAGCGGCCAGCTGCGCACGATGGCGCCGCGGCCGGTGATGGCCAGTGCGTCCTTGAAATTCAGCGTTGAATACTCGACTGCCACAGTGACGTCGCGGTCGGGCAGGCGCGATTCGTCGAGGTCGAGCAGTTCGGCGCGGGTCAACTTGTCCTCGGTCTGGCTCAGCAGGATGGCTTTGAACATGTCAGCCTCCGCCGAGCGGGCTCGAGGAGGCTGACGCCCCACGAGCCACGAAGGGGCTCCAGACGGAGCCGTGGGGCTGCGAACAGTGTGAGCGTGGGGGCATGGTTTCGTCTCCTTCAGTCGTGGCGCTCGGCCCAGCGCCGGATGATCGCATGCAGCGCGTCCAACCCGTCGGTCAGCGCCGCCGGCCCGGGCTGCAGGATCAGCGGCGATTTGATCTCGTGCAACTCGCCATCGCGCACCGCCGGTACATCACGCCAGCCGGGCCGGGCCGCCACACGCTCCGGTCTGAACTTCTTGCCGCACCACGAGCCGATGATGACGTCGGGTGCGGCCCGAACGATGTCGCCGGCGTCCGCGATGATCCGGTCCTTGCCCAGGCTCGCCGCCGCGCGTTGCGGAAAGATGTCGTCGCCACCGGCGAGTGTGATCAGCTCGCTGACCCAGCGGATGGCGCTGATCGGCGGATCGTCCCACTCCTCGAAATAGACCTTCGGCCGGCGCGGCAGCGTGGCCGCGCTGGCCCGCACTGCATCGAGCCGCGCCTGCAGCGCTGCGCCGTAGCGCTGCGCCGCGTCGGCCGCTCCGACCAGCGCGCCCAGCCGCTGCACGTAGCCGAGGATCTGCGGCACCGAACGGTGGTTCGCGATCCAGACCTCGACGCCGGCCTTGATCAGTGCGGCGGCGATGTCGGCCTGGATGTCGGAGAACCCGATCGCCAGGTCGGGCTTCAACGCGAGGATGCGATCGATCTTCGCGCTGGTGAAGGCGCTGACCTTGGGCTTTTCCTGCCGGGCCCGCGGCGGGCGCACGGTGAAGCCCGAAATGCCGACGATGCGATGCTCCTGCCCGAGCGCATAGAGCACCTCGGTGGGCTCCTCGGTCAGGCAGACGATGCGCTCGGGCAGGGCGGGCATGCGGCGAGCTTAAGCTGGGTGCGTCCACCTGCGCAGACGAGGGTCAAACCCCTACACTGCGCGCCATGCAGACGGGCTCGATCGACGCCGCGGCAGTCAAGACTCGCACCGCGCAGCAGGTGCACCACCTGCGCCAGGTGCTGCTGTGGCCGTTGCGTCTGGTGGCTCGACGGCGCGGCGACGACGTGCAGCGCCGCCCCTGGGAGCTGCTGGCCGCCGGCGTCGACGGCTCGCCCTGGCGCCGCGGCATCGACGAGTACAGCGGCGCGCCGGATCGGTTTCACGAACGGCACTACAACGAGTTCGTCACCTTTCTGCCGTTCGTGCAGCAGTTTCTCTACGGCGAGGGGCGTGGCCGTCACGGCGAGGCGTCGGAGTCGTCGATGCACGTGTTCCGGCGCGACGATGTGCGCGCGGTGCGGTTGCTGCCGCGGCTGGGTGCGGCGACGATCACGCTGCAGGTGGTGCACGTGGACCTGTACTTCTTCGACGATGTCGACATCGTGCTGCTCAACGTGGAGCTGGCCGGCGACGACCTCACGCTGCGCGAGGCCCAGGAGATCCTGTACCGCTTCGGCCGCGGCTATCCGTCGGGCTGGGACGCGGCGGGCCAGCCGCTGCACAGCATGGCCGGCGTCGACTGGCTCGATGCGCAGGGCCGCGCGCTGGCCGGCTCGGACGCGCAGGCGCGCGAGAGCTATCTCGAATTCGTCCGCGAACACCGCGCGCCGCGCATTGCCGCACACTGGGAGTTCATGCTGTGGCCGCTGGTGAGCGACCATTCGGAGCGCGAAGGGGCGCTGCGCTACCGGCAGATCGAGTACTACCGCATGCCGCTGATGGCCTACCTGGCGGTGGACGATCCGCGCGCGCTGACGCGCAGCGACTTCGTGCGCCTGGGGCTGGTCGCCGGCGCGGGTGACGGCGAATTGCCGTACAGCGAGCAACATCTGGCCGACTTCGAACAGCGCCACTGCTACGACCGTTTCTGGTCCGATGGCGGCGCCGCCCCCCGCACGCGCTACCTGTGCTGCGGCCACGCGCTGGTGGTCGTGGGTGATGCCCGGGCCGAGTTCTACCGCTGCCGCGACCGTGGCGTGCTGGCGCAGTTCCGGCATCAGCATTTCATGCTGTTCCTGATCGCGCACTTCCAGAAGGCCGCGTTGCTGATGTTCTCCGACCGGCTGGTCGATGCGCTGAAGCGACTGGACGTCGGCGACGCCGAGAGCGTCAAGCAGTTCAAGCGCGCAATCCGCAACGGCTACGCCGCGTTCCTGCGCTTCACGCACCGCTACTGGTTCCACGAGGTGTCGGAGCAGGCGCAGGTGCGTGCGCTGTTCCACCTGTGCACCACGCACCTCGGCCTGAACGCGCTGCATGCCGAGGTGAAGGAGCGCATGCACGACATGAACAGCTACCTCGACGCCGACAGCCTGCGCCGCCAGGCCAACACGGTGGTGCGGCTGACGGTGGTGACGATCTTCGGGCTGGTCGGCACGGTGACGACCGGGTTCCTCGGCATGAACCTGCTGTCGATGGCCGAGCGGCCGATGATCGAGCGGGTGCTCGTGTTCGCTGCAATCTTCGTCGCGACCGTGGCGCTGACGATCTACACGATGGCCAAGTCCAAGCGGCTGTCGGACTTTCTCGACGCGCTGTCGGACGAGCATCTGCCGTGGCGCCTGCGCCTGGGCGCGCTGCTGCGCGTGTGGGGCAGGCCGCGCGGTGATTGAGTTTGCGGTCGCGGCCCGGCGATGGCGCGGGGCGAATGGAACCAATCCGCGTCAGACGCGCCGCGCGTCCGACGGCAGTGCGATGCCGCGCGCGTCGAGCACGCGGGCCACGCTGCCGCGTGCCCACGGCTTGTAGACGGTTTCGTCGCATCCGGCGAGCTGGGCGCGCACGCGGTCGACCGGCTTCAGCGGCTGGGTCACCAGCGCCAGCATCGGCGTGGTGCTGCCCGGCACGCGTGAGAGATCGCGGACCTGCTTGCACAGGTCGATGCCATCGACACCATCGGCTGCGGTCAGCGCGGCGTCGACGAAGACCGCCACGTAGGGCCAGGGCGCCGGTTGCGTCGGCATCTCGGCCAGCGCCACCACCTCGAAGCCGAAGCCCTGCAGCAGCTCGCACAGCGGTTCGCTCGACACCGGATCGGCATCGAGCACCAGCACCTGGGGCGCGGCGGGTTCGCTGGGGGCGGCTTGCGCAGCGCCGCGGAAGCGGTCGCGGCGTACCTGCGCGCGCCGCGCCGCGCGCTGCTCGGCACGCTCGGTCTCCGGGTCGCCGAGCCACGGCACCGATTGCAGCTCGGCGTCCGATTGCACCAGACCTTCGTCGCCAGGCTGGCCCGCAGTGACCGGCAGCGGCGGCAGCTCGATGTCGCGCAGCGTGATGAACAGCGGTTCATCCTGCGGCGTTCCGGCCGTGGATTGCGCGGCGCCGCCTTGGGCCGCGTCGCCGGTCCGCCCGGCGCTGCCGGCCGCGTTGTCAGATGGGTCGTGCTTGGATTTCACCGTCGCGATCCAACATGGGCCGATCAGGCGCGGCGCGGATTCAGATAGGTCTCGGCGACGCGCACCCAGTAGCTCGCGCCGGTGGGCAGCACCGCGTCGTTGAAGTCGTAGCCCGGGTTGTGCACCATGCAGCCGCCCTGGTCACCCTCGCCGTTGCCGATGAAGACGTAGCAGCCGGGCACCTGCTCAGGAAGAACGCGAAGTCCTCGCTGCCGGTGACCGGCTCCGCCGCGTCGAGCAGGCCTTCGGCGCCGAGCCAGTCGCGCACCACCTGCTTGCAGAACTCGGTCTGCTCGGGGTGGTTGTACAGCACCGGGTAGCGCCGCTGGTAGTCGACCTCGGCGGTGGCGCCGTACACGGCGGCCTGGGTCTGTCCGATCTCCTTGATGCGGCGCTCGAGCAGGTCCTGCACGTCGGGGCGGAAGGCGCGCACCGACAGGCGCAGCTCGCATTCGTTGGGGATCACGTTCGGCGCGTCGCCGGCGTGGATGGCGCCGACCGTGACCACGCCCATCTCGAGCGGCGGCACATTGCGCGAGACGATCGTCTGCAGCGCCATCACGATGCTGGATGCGGCGACGATCGGGTCGATCGAGGTCTGCGGCATCGCGCCATGGCTGCCCTTGCCGCGCACCTTGATGATCACGCTGTCGGAACTTGCCATCGCGAAGCCCGGCACCGCGACGAACTTGCCCGCTGGCTTGCCGGGCATGTTGTGCATGCCGAACATCGCCTCGCACGGGAACAGCTTCAGGAAGCCGTCGTCGAGCATCTTCCTGGCGCCGGCCTGGCCTTCTTCGGCCGGCTGGAACACCAGGTGCAGGTGGCCGTCGAAGCGGCGCGTGGCCGCCAGGTGGCGGGCTGCCGCCAGCAACATCGCGGTGTGGCCGTCGTGGCCACAGGCGTGCATCTTGCCGAACACCTTGCTGGCCCAGGGCTTGCCACTGGTCTCGGCGATCGGCAGCGCGTCCATGTCGGCGCGCAGGCCGATGTGGCGGGTGGACGTGCCCACGCGCAGTGTGCCCACCACGCCGGTGCCGCCCAACCCGCGATGCACGTCATAGCCCCAGCGTTGCAGCCGTTCGGCGACCAGGTCGGAGGTGGCGTTCTCCTGGTATGCGAGCTCCGGGTTCGAGTGGATCTGGCGCCGGATGGCGACCATCTCGTCTTCGTGCTGGCGGATCTCTTCGAGCGCGGGCAAGGGCAGGGGGGCGTTCATGGCGACCTTGGCGCGACGGGGGTGTCGCAGCCGCCAGTTTGGCACGCCCGGCCGCGCGCCGGGCAGACTCGGTTTCCCGCGATCGGGTGGGTCGGTGCGCGCACGCGGCGCGACCGACCGTGACGTGCTGCTCAGCAGCGTTCGAAGATCGCCGCGATGCCCTGGCCGCCGCCGATGCACATCGTCACCAGCGCATAGCGGCCCTTGACGCGCTGCAGTTCGTACAGCGCCTTGGTGGTGATGATCGCGCCGGTGGCGCCGATCGGGTGGCCCAGCGAGATGCCCGAGCCGTTGGGGTTCACCTTGGCCGGGTCGAGGCCGAGTTCCTTGACCACCGCGCAGGCCTGCGCGGCGAAGGCCTCGTTGCTCTCGATCACGTCGAGGTCCTTGACCGACAGGCCGGTGCGCTCGAGCACCTTGCGCGTGGCCGGCACCGGGCCGATGCCCATGATGGTGGGCTCGACGCCGGCGTGCGAGTAGCCGACCAGCCGCGCCATCGGCTTCAGGTTGTGTGCCTTCACCGCCTCGCCGCTGGCCAGCACCACGGCGCCCGCGCCGTCGTTGATGCCCGAGGCGTTGCCGGCGGTCACCGAGCCGTCCTTCTTGAACGCCGGCTTCATCTTGGCCAGCGTGTCGACGGTGGTGTCGGCCTTCACGTGCTCGTCGGTGTCGAATGCGACATCGCCCTTGCGCGTCTTGATCATCACCGCCACGATCTGCTCCTTGAAGCGGCCGGCGGCGATGGCCGCGGCGGCGCGGCGGTGGCTCTCGGCGGAGAGTTCGTCCATCTGCTGGCGGCTGATGCCGAACTGCTCGGCCACGTTCTCGGCCGTCATGCCCATGTGGATCTTGTGGAACGGGTCGTGCAACGCGCCGACCATCATGTCGAGCACCTGCGTGTCGCCCATCCGTGCGCCGAAGCGCGCCGACGGCATGATGTACGCGCCGCGCGACATCACCTCGGCGCCGGCGCCGACCGCGAGCTCGCAATCGCCGAGCAGGATGGCCTGCGACGACGAGATGATGGCCTGCAGGCCCGAGCCGCACAGGCGGTTGACGTTGAACGCCGGCGTCTCCTTCGGCAGCCCGGCGTTGACTGCGGCGACGCGGCTCAGGTACGCGTCGCGCGGCTCGGTGGGGATCACCGTGCCCATCGCCAGATGGCCGACCTTGTCGATCGGCGCACCGCTGCGCGCCAGCGCCGTCTTCACGGCCAGCGTGGCCAGGTCGGCCAGCGGGGTGTCCTTCAGCGTGCCGTTGAAGGTGCCGATCGCCGTGCGCGCCGCGCCGACGACAAATACGTCTCGTGCCATGGAATGTCTCCTTCTGGGAAGCTGGGGAGCATAGTGCGGCAGGATAACGGCTGGCTGACAAGACGCAATAGCGCAGCGGTCGGGTCGGCTATCGGCGCCGCAATGCCGGGCCGCGCCATCTGCCAGGCCAGCGCCACCTGGGCCGGCGTGGTCTTGCTGGCCCGGGCCGCGGCATCCAGCGCGGCCAGGACGCGCCAGCCGCGCTTCGCAGTGCGAACGAGGTCGCCGTGTCCACCGTCCAGCCGAACACGTGCCGCCGAAGGCCAGCGGCGCGGCCTGCAGGCCGCTGCGCCCGAGCGGGCGAAGTCGCATGGCGAGCTCCCGGGGCGGCGGTGGGCGCGCCAGCCCATATTGACGACAACCCGCGCCTACAGCGAGCGCAGGAAGTTCAGCAGGTCCTGTTGCTGGTTATCGGGCAGCGCGAAGAAGCGCTTCGTCACCGCGTTGGCCTCGGAGCCGCTGCTGTAGTGCTCCTGGATCGCCTTGCGCAGGTCGGACGTGCGACCGTCGTGCAGGAAGAACAGCCGCTGACCCAGCCCCCACAGCGGCGCGGTGCGGAATTCGCGCCCGCTCGCCTGGCCCTGTTGGATGCCATCGGCCAATCCCGCGCCCATGTCGTGCAGCAGCAGGTCGGAGTACAGGTTGACGGCTCTTGTTGCCCATCGATGCGATCGACGCTTTTCGGTGAGTCTGCAGCGTCGGCGCATGACACAGCGCGCAACCGGTGTCGGCGAACAGCTTGCCACCGCTGTCGATCGACGCGTCCGTGGCGCCGGCGACCGTGCTCGACCGCTTTGGCGGCGCCAGCAGCGCATGAAGATGGTGAACTTTCGATCGGGCTCAGCGCCTTCGATCGGGTCGGGCTGCGTCGAGATCGGCTTCGGTGTTGGGGATCGGCGCGAACATGCAGCCTTCCGTTTCGTCGCGCTCAGTGGGGAATGCCGAGTTGGTGACCCCCATTTCGACGTTGTACGCCTCGCCGGAGAAGATCAGCAGCGACTTGTTCTGCGCCTTCCAGCCGAAGCGCCCGATCGTGCCGTCGTTGCCGTTGCGGTTGGGTTGGCCCGAGATCGAATTGCCGGTGAGCAGCACGTTGGGCCGGCCGCGAATGCCGAGCGCCTGCTTGGCCTGCGCCGACCTTGCCTGGTTCTTCAGAATTTCGCTGTCCGGAATGGCTCTCGATCAACCCCGCGCCGAACACGCGGCGTCGGGATGCGGAAGACGACGTTGCTGCGGGCCAGCTCGCGCGACGAAGTCGGGCTGGGTCAATGCGCAGGCCGTCGGCACCCTCGCGACCGCTGATCGTGAACAGCCCGTGCACGCCGCCGTCGGGCGAACCGTCGGCATTGCGCACGAAGCGGGCCTCGCGCACCGGGCCGTCGACCGTGATGAACGGCGGCAGCATGTTGAACTGCGTTGGCCATCGCCGCCTGCGGATTGACCTTCGGGCTGGTGCCGCCGATGGCTGGTTGCGAATGGCAACCGCCGCAGCTGTCGAGATTGAAGGTCGGACCGAGCCCTTCCTCGACGTCGTCGGCCTCGTCGAATTCCGCCTTGCCGACCTCGAAGGCTTTGATCTGCGCCTGGCGGTCAGGCCTTCATAGAAACCGCCGGCGTCGGCCGCTCCGTCGCGCGGGCCAGGGTCGCTGCGCGCTCGAAGGCGGTGGCGTGAACGGTCCGCCGCCAACGGGACCGCCGCCGCGCAGCGCCTCGATGGTTTCGCGAACGCCGTTGGCGGTGTCTGCCGCCGCGACCGCAGTCGTGCGTTCCTGAGCCGCCGCATCGGCCGCGGCCTCCTCGCCCTCGGATGCCTCCGTTACAAGCGACCAGGAATCCGGCGACTCCCAGGTAGATGGCGTTGCGATTCATGGACGTCTCCTTGCCCGGCTGTGTTGCCGAGTGGGGGCGGACACTACGCCGGCCTTGCGGCGGCGCGATGTCCTTCGCTGCAGAACCTGACAGGAAGTAAGTGGGCGGCCCCGCCTTTTCACGCCTGCCTGCCTGCCGGCCCGCGCGGCGCGCGCGCAACCTGCCTGGCCACACCACGCGCGCCGCGCTCACTTACAAAACGTCATCGATGACATGCCGCTGCTACGTGCGCACGCTTCGGCTCGACGCCACGCGACGTCGCGTTTTCCCTCGGCGCGCGAGTCGCATCGAGCGGCGCGGCGACTTCGTGCAAGATGTGGACCTCAGCGCCCGTGACTTCGGCAGACCCACATGAACGCACCGCCCTTCCGTGCCGACCAGGTCGGCAGCCTGCTGCGCCCCGAGGCGCTTGCGCTGACGCGTGCCTCCTTCAAACGCGGCGAGATCGACGCGGCTGCGTTGCGTGCGGCCGAGGATGCCGCGATACGCGACGTGGTGCGGCGCCAGGAGTCGATCGGCCTTCGCGCGGTGACCGATGGCGAGCTGCGTCGCGACTGGTGGCACCTGGACTTCCTGTCGCGACTCGACGGCGTGGAGCTGAAGCGCAACGAAGGCGAGAAGTTCAAGATCGTCGGCCAGTCGGAGCAGCCGCCGATCACCGCCGTGACCGGCCGCGTGGGCTGCTCGCGCCCGATCATGGTCGACGACTTCAAGTTCCTGAAGTCGGTGACCACGCGCACGGCGAAGATGACGATTCCGTCGCCATCGATGCTGCACCTGCGCGGCGGCCGCGCCTCGATCGCGAGCGCGGTGTACCCGACGCTCGACGAATTCTGGGACGACGTGGCCGCCGCCTACCGCCAGGCCATCGGCCACCTGGCCGCCGCGGGTTGCCGCTACCTGCAGCTCGACGACATCACGTTCGCCTACCTGTGCGACCCGAGAATCCAGCAGAACTGCCTGCGCAACGGCGACGACCCGTCGGCGCTGCCGCGGCGCTATGCGGCGACGATCAACGCGGCGTTGCGCGACAAGCCGGCCGACATGGCGGTGACGATCCACACCTGCCGCGGCAACTTCAAGAGCGCGTGGGTGGCCGAGGGCGGTTACGAGCCGGTGGTCGAGGCGATGTTCTCGACCGACGTGGACGGCTACTTCATGGAGTTCGACAGCTCACGCGCCGGCGGCTTCGACCCGCTGCGCGCGCTGCCGCGCGGCAAGAAGGTGGTGCTGGGCCTGGTGACGACCAAGGTCGGCGCACTCGAGAGCAAGGACGATCTCTTGCGCCGCATCGACGAGGCATCGAAGTTCGTACCGCTCGAAGATCTGTGCCTGTCGCCGCAATGCGGCTTCTCGAGCACGCACCACGGCAACGCGTTGTCGGTGGACGACCAGTGGCGCAAGCTGGAGCGCGTGGTCGAGGTGGCGCGCGAGGTGTGGCCCGACGCGTAGTACGCGCACCGACCGCGGCCCGCCGATTCAGCGCGCGGCCGCGCGCTTCAACTCGATCTGCGCGAACGCATGTTCGCGATACGGCAACGCGCCGATCTCCACGGTGCGCTGGAACATGCGCCGCGCGCCGTCGGCGTCGCCCGCCAGCAGCAGTTGCTGGCCGACGTAGAACCAGGCCTCGGAGAGGTTGAGCCGCTCCATCTGCTTGTCCTTGCGCGCCTGCTTCAGCAGATCGTCCTGCGACTTGCGGCCGACCAGGAAGTGGACCACCGCGCCCGGCCACTTGTTGGCGTCGATCTGTTCGACGTAGGGCGCGAGTGCAATGCGGCCCTGGCCGCCGCGGCGCTCGGCCGACAGGTAGAGCCAGATCAACGCGAAGTCGCGGTCCTCGCCGCTGGCGTTGTCCACCGCGTCGTGGAACGACGCCTCGGCTTCGGCGAAGCGGCCCTGGTAGTACAACGCGTTGCCAAGGCCTTTGGCGGCGAAGGCGCGGTGGCCCGGTTCCTTGAGCTGGCGCATCGCGGCCACCGCGTCGTCGGCGCGGCCCAGCGACAGCAGCGCCAGGCCACGGGCGTGGTGCAGGTCGGCCAGCTCCGGCGCCAGCGGCAACGCCTTGTCCACGTCGACCAGCGTGGCGTCGAACTGGTTGAGCATGTTGTGCGCGATGGCGCGTTTGTGCAGCACCGCGCCGGCCAGCGGCGACGCCTCGCCGGCGATCTTCAGCGTCTCGGTGGCCAATGCGCTTTCGAGCTCCTGCCGCACCATGATCTCGCGCAGCGCATCGGTGGTCGAGCCGTGGGCGGCCTGCATGCGGCGTTCGATGTCGGCGAAGGTGGCCTGCAACGCGTCGGCATCCAGCAGCGGCAGGCGCAACGTGGTGCCGCCGATGCGGCGCGCGGCCTGCACCCGCTCGCGGTAACCGGCCAGGTCGGCCGGCAGCACCTCGTCATGCCTGCGCGTGTAAGTCAGCACCAGCGTGAAGACGTTGTCGCGCGTCTCCATGCGCGAGCTGAGGTTGAAGTGCTTGTCGCCGATGTCCATCGGCGCCGGCGGGCGCGACTGGAACTTGCGCGGCGCCACCACGCTGATGCGCTGGCGCACCTGGCGCGGCTGATCGTTCAGCCAGGGCATGTCGCGCCGTGCCTCGCGCGGGCCGACCATCGAATCCAGCAGCTCGAGTGCCGGTGTCTCCACGGTCAGCGTGCCACGCTCGTAACTGCCGAAGCCCGGCACCTCGAACTGCAGTTCGAACTCGAACTGGTTGGCGTCGCGGTCGTCGCGCACCTGCGGCGGGCCGATCGGCCTGATGGCCGGCAGCACACGCGCCCAGGTGCCCGCGATGTTCTCGGCCAGGCGCGACGCGCCACCGGCGGCCACCGCATTGCGCCAACCCTCGGCGACGAGGCCGTGCGAGCGGATCACCGAGGTGAAACGCGCCGCGCGCGTCAGATCGGAGAGATCCCAGCGCTGGTCGAACTCCACGCCGTCCAGCGCGCCGGGCGGCGGCTCCACCCGGGTGAGCGCAGCGCTGTTCGGCGCCGCCACCAGCGCCAGGCCATGTTCCGAGTGCCCGCGTGTGGCCAGGCGGCGACCTTGCTTTTGCATCGTTGCGTCGAGCCAGTGCGCCTGGCCGTTCAGTTCGAGCCTGGTGATCACATGGTCGAACTGGTCGTGCCCCGGCAGGTAGTCCGCGATGCCGCGGTTGCGCTGCATCGACACCAGCGCCGGGCGGGCATCGAAGCCCAGACGGCGCAGCACGGCGTTGAGCAGCGCCACCTTGTCCTTGCAGTCGCCCAGGCGCTCGGCCCAGGTGCGCGCCGGCGGCTTGGGCCGGTGCGAACTCTCGCCGAGGCTGGCGCTGAAATAGCGCACCTCGTCCTGCACCGCCTCCAACACGTTGGCGATCAACCGCTCCGCTGGCAGGCCTTCGGCGCGCCAGGCCTCGACCCGCGCGTCGAGCTCCGCGCCGAGCGGTTCGGTGCTGGCAAACAGATCGTCGGCCCATGACGCCACCTCGGCCCAGCTGGCGTACTCGCTGACGTGCACCGAGGGCCAGACCTTGAACCACGGCGGCACCTGTTCCTCCGAGCGCACCATCGGCACATCGCGGCGCAGGATGCGCAGCGCGCGGCGCTCGCCGTCGGCGGTGAACTCGGGCGACACCTCCGCGCGGATGCCTTTCACGCGCAGGTTGCGGCTGGCGGGGTAGTCGACCCGCAGGTGCACCACGTCGGCCACGGTGCCGAAGGCCACCTGCAGGTTGTCGGCATAACGCCCCTTGAAGATCGGGTTGGCGCCCTGCACCGTGTAGGCGATGTCCACCGCGTCGCCGGTGCGCACGTCGTTCAGCACCACGAGCACCGAGCGCGTGCCGGTGAGCGTGCTCTGCTCGAGCCGTTCTTCGCGGCGCAGCAGCTCGATGCGCGCGTCGCTCAGCCGATCCAGCCGCACGCCGTCGCGCCAGATCACCGCCTCGTGCAGTGTCAGCGTCTGGAACGCCGGGTTGAAATTGAGCTCGGCCTTCGACACCTCCTGCAGCGCGGCGCTCTCGGTGGCCACCAGCCGCGAGCGCGAGAACTGCTGCTGCTCGCCCGGCGCGTCGAGCCGCGTCTGCACGTCCGACAGCAGCACCCGGTAGCCCGGCCCCTGGCCGGCGCGCGGCAAGGCCTTGACCGGCGCATCGACGGGTTGCACCCAGGCGGGCACCGGGGCGATGCGGTAGCCCTCGACGAACGGCGCCATCACCGGCGCGGAGGCGGCCGCGGATGCCGCGACGGCCGGCCGTGGCACGCCGCCCTTGCGCGGCTTGACGATCTGCGCGCCCGCGATGCCGACCGCGCCGCACACGATCGCCGCGGCGCCCAGCTTGCCGGCGCGGCGAAAGCACTGCGAAACCTCGAGTCTCATGGGCGGCCCTGCGATGGATCGGCCCATTATTGAATCGCGCGCTCAGGTGACGAGCCCCTCAACGCCGGGGGTCAAGGCCCCGGCTTGAGGTACGAAGACGAACGAGCCAGGCCTCAGGGGATGTAGCTCAGCGTCTCCGGCGGCGGTCCGACGAGCGGCACCTCGAAGATCGGCCCCGCACCATCCGGGTCGATGGCCAGCGTGCCGCCGGAGGCGAAGAAGGCGGCGATCTGCATCTGCGCGCCGATCGCGAACGGTGCTCCCGCCGCCGACCCGATATTGGTCAGGAAGGTGTGTGGGTTCTTGCCGATGGCCGGGTTGAGCGCGAAAACGAGGTCGTTGCGGAAGTACGTGGCGCGGTCGGCCAGATCCCCGGCGCGCAGGATCGCGCTGGTGGTCGGGTTCGGCACGGTCTGGTCTCCCTTGGCGAACTGGAACAGCACCGGCTTGGCCGCATGGCCGCGCAGCGGCAGCTTGCGGATGTGCGCGGCGTAGGACACCGGGTTGCCCGCTTGCTGCACCCACTGGAAGCGGTCGAGCGCCTGCTGGATCGCCATCGCACCGGGCACGTTGTTCACAACCACGGGCAGGTCGCGCAGCGGCATGTTCTCGTTGAATTGCAGATTGAACGGCGCGGGCACACCCGGCACGGGAGGCAGATTGATCAGGCCGCGCGGCGCCAGCGCGAACGCGCTGAGGATGCGGAACACCGGGCTCAGGCGCGCGATCTCGGTGATCGAGCCGCCAGGCACGTTGGGCACACCGGCCTTCAGGTTCGGCTCGGTGCCGAGGAAGATGGTGCCGTAGATGCCGCCGAACGACTGGCCGGCGTAGTAGATGCGTTGCGGGTCGAGATCGACCGCGCCGTCGCCGTCGACGTCGATGCCGGACTCGACCTGGCGCACCAGTTGCATCAGGTCGACCACCGTCTGGCGCAGGCCGTCGCGGCTGGCGATGATGTTGCGTGCGCCGTCGGCGCTGGAGCCCTCGGTGGAGTCGATGTTGCCGTTGCCGTCCTGGTCGATGCCGCGGCCACCCGCGGGCACGACGACAGGCGATCCCGACGCGGGCAGCACGGTCAGCGTGCCGGCCGCGCCGCCGCCATGGCCGACGACGTTGATCGACAACGTGGCTATGCCCTTGGATGCATAGACGGCTGCTTGAGTCCACGGCGCGCCGAACATGCTGTCGCCGAAACCATGGCCGAAGATAGCCACCGGCCAGCCACCTGCGGGCTTGCTGCCTGCGGGAACGAATAGCTGGAAGATCAGCTCGTTGCTGCCCTGTGGCGCGGGATGGCCGCTCAGCGTCGGCGAGGCCGGGATGTACTTGCCGGCGGTTTCATAGTCGGGCGACGTGTACTTGCCATAGGCCAGCGACGCGACGGTGGGTATCCCCAGCGCGCCCAGCGCCGGCGTCGGCACGAAACTGGAGGTGAACGCCGGTGCCGCTCCGGTCTGCCGATTGAACTGGATGGCCGTCAATCCGGCCACCGGAAACACAGCGCGCACCGCGCCGCCGTTGCCGATGTTGAAGTTCACTGGCGCCGGCGCCGAGCGCTTGATCTGGCGGTTGATCTTCTCCAGGTCACCCGTAATGCTCTGCGTCGTGAACAGGCTGGCCGCTACGACGCGGTTGCGGTGCTGCCGGCCGCCGCCGCGCATGCCGTCGCGCAGGTCGCGATCGTATTCGTGGAAGCCGCGACCGATGTCGTCGAAACGACCGGCCTCGATGCGTTTGCCGGCCGCGTCGCGCACGCCGTCGGTGACGATCAGCACGTAGCGCGAATGTTGTTGCAGCAGCTCGTCGGGCTGCAGCGCCAGCGTGCGGCTGGCCGGGTCCCAGATCGCCTGATTGATGCCGACGCGGTCGCCGAAGCCGCGCAGCGTGAGCGTGTCACCCAGGTTGACCAGGTACACGCTGTCGCTGTTGACGCTGGCTGGATCGATCGCGCCGGTGAACGGAATCGTGATGCGCGGCTGCGTCGAGAAGCCGTCGAGCTCGTTGATCACGGCGATGTCACCGCATTCGACCGCGTTGACGGCGCAATCGGGCAGCGGCAGATTGACGCGGCGAAACGTGTTTTGCGACCAGTCGCGCACCGTGAAACGATCGCTCGGGAACGGCGTGGCTGTGGGGTCGGTGGCGCTGAACGTCACACTGACACCCGCGGCTGCGATCAGCGGGATGCACAGCAGCAGCGCGGTGGTCGAACGCGCGACCAAGACGGGAAGCGACATGCGGGTCTCCTGGAATCTCTTGGTGGGAGCGCGCACTGTAGGCGGCGCCTTGACCCGCGACAACCCGGTGGTTTCGCCAAGCCAAGTCCTTCAATCGAAGGGGGTTTTGCTGTCACGCATGCGACATCGCGCCGCGGCCGAAGCGTGTCGGCCTCCCACGGGCCAGCAACGCGCCGGCGCGGGGGTGCTGGCGGCAGACGCTCAGCCCGGCTGCGCTGCCGACTCGCCGGCCACCAGCACGCGGCTGCGGCCGAGCTGCTTGGCCAGCAGCAACTGCTCGTCGGCCATCCGCAGCAACATCTGCGCGGCGATCGGCGAGCGGCGCGAGTCGGCCACGCCGGCCGAGAAGCTCAGCCCGGTGACCGCAGCGCCGTCGAAGCTGAAGCGCTGGGTGCGCCACAACTCCAGCAGCGCGCTCACCTTGCGCTGCGCCGACGGCGCGTCGGTGCGCGGCATCAGCAGGCAGAACTCCTCGCCGCCGTAGCGGCAGGCCACGTCGCTCTTGCGGCAATGCGCGGCCAACAGGCGGCCGAACGCCGCCAGCAGGCTGTCGCCGGCCAGGTGGCCGTGGCGGTCGTTCACGGCCTTGAAGTGGTCGAGGTCCAACACCGCCACTGCCAGCGGCTCGTGCTCGCGCTGCGCCAGTGCAAAGGCGGCGGGCAGCGTGTCGTTGAGGTGGCGGCGGTTGAACAGGCCGGTCAGGTCGTCGCGCGTGGCCTGCTGCCGCAGCGCCGCCTGCAGCGACTGCACCTCGTCGATCTTGCGCGAGAGCTGCTGGTTCATCGCCTCGAGCTCGGCGCGTGCGCGTTCGGTCGCCCGGCGTTGCGCCTCCTGCTCGTCGAGCTTTTGCTGCAGGCGCAGCAGCTCGGTCTGCAGTGCCGCGGCCTGGTAGCGCGCGCGCGAAGCCAGGTGCGCGCGCGCCACGTGCAGCTGTTGCCAGATGCGCATTGTGGCCAGCGCGGCCGGCGCGTCACCGCGCTGCTCCTGCAGCTCGGAGCGCAACATGAAGTACTGGCAGCGCACGCGCAGGCTCAAGCCCTCGACGGCATCGGCGTTCTCGGCGCCCACCAGGTCGAGCACGCGGTCGAGCTGTTGCAAGGCCTCGTCCCACTGTCCGCGCTGCCCGGCCAGCAGCGCCGAGGCGATGGCCAGTTCGACATGCTCGTCGGGAATCGGCTCGCGCGGCGCCGCCCAGGCGCGATCGACCAGCTCCTGCCCCAGCTCCAGCTCGCCGGCGCGCAGCGCCGCGATGGCCAGCGTCTCGAACTGCGATGCCATCACGCCGCGGCCGCCGGCGTCGGCCGGCAGGCTGCGCACGCGCAGCACGTCGAGCATCGCCTCCTGGGCGCGGTCGAGCTCGGTCAGGCAGATCACGCGGTTGATCAGCAGCACCGCCAGCAGCCGCGGGTTGCTGATGCCGTGGCAGCGCGTGATGCCCTGGTCGAGGTGGCGCAGGGCCTCGTGGTAGTCACCCAGTTGCAGCAGCTCGTGCGCGAGATTGCAGTACAGCACGGCGTCGAAGCCGCGGCCGTGTGTCGGCCCCGAATCGCGCAGCGCCTGGTACATGTAGGCGAAGGCCTGCTCCGACTGGCCTTGCGCCGAGTAGCAGCCGGCGATCGTGTTCAGCAGCACGCCGCGCTGCTCGTGCTGCAGCACCTGCAGGCCTTCGTCGCGCAGCGGCAGCACCTGCTCGAGCGACTCGGCGTACTTGCCTTCGCGCCACAGGCAGCGCGCCAGGCCGGCACCCGACAGGATGTGCGCCGCGCGGTCGTCGGCCCCGTCGGCCAGCGTCTGCGCGCTGCGCAGCTCCTGCGCCGCCTCCTGCGGCGTGCCGAAGTACAGCAGGTGGTAGCCGATGGCCAGGTGGGCCCAGGCCTGCCCCGGCTTGTCGGCGCCGCGCTGCGCCGAAGTGAGTGCTTCCAGGGCCAGCGCGATCGCCCGTGCGGAATCCAGGTGCAGCAGCTGCCAGGCTTTGCGCGCCAGGCGAAGGCTCGCCGAGGGACTGCTGCGAACGAGGCGGGGCGCCATCGCGAAATTATCCGCGCGTCGGCCGCGCGCAGGTGTATCCGATCGGGGGGTTGACGGCGCCTTCAGCCCAGGCGCTGCAACATCTCGGCCATCTTCTGGTGCAGCAGGTTGATCGCCTTCAGCGGGCGCACCATGACCTTGAAGTCGACGATGCGGCCGTCGTCGCCCCAGCGGATCAGGTCGACGCCGTTGATCGTGAGGCCGTCGACCTCGGTGGTGAATTCCAGCACCGCGTCGCGCGCGCCGACGATTTCGCGCACATAGCGGAAGGTGGCGTTGTTGAGCACGTGCGTGGCGCCGGTGAGGTACAGCGTCACGATGGCCTTGCCGCGCTGCGGCGTGTGCACCACCGGCGAGTGGAACACCACGTCGTCGGCCAGCAGCGTGGCCAGGCCGGCGGTGTCGTGGCTGCGAACGATATCGTGCCAGGTGGCGAGGGTGTCGAGCATCGCTGAGGGCCTTCAGCTGCGCGCGTGCGTCACGCCGCCGTCGACCACGAGGGTCGAGCCGACCACGTAGTCGCCGGCGCGCGAGGCCAGGTAGATGGCCGCGCCGGCCATGTCGTCGTCGACGCCGATGCGCCCGGCGGGGATGCGCTGCGCCACCGCGTCGGCATGGTCGCGCGCGTCGCGGTTCATGTCGGAGGCGAAAGCGCCCGGCGCGATGGCACTCATCACGATGCCGTCCTGGATCAGGCGCAGCGCCAGCCGGCGCGTCAGGTGGATCAGGCCGGCCTTGCTGGCGGCGTAGGAGTAGGTTTCCATCGGGTTGACCGACACGCCGTCGATCGACGCGATGTTGATCACCTTGGCCGGCGTGCCGCGCGCGGCGCCGGCTTTCAGCGCCCCGTGCAGCGCCTGGGTCAGGAAGAACGGGCTCTTCAAATTGAGGTCGACCACCTTGTCCCAGCCTTGCTCAGGAAACTCGTCGAACGGCGCGCCCCAGGCTGCTCCGGCGTTGTTGACCAGGATGTCGAGGTGGCTCTCCCGGGCGCCGTAGGCCGCCACGAAACCGCGCTGCCCGTCGGGCGTGGCCAGGTCGAACGGCAACGAGAAACACGGCCCGATCGACGACAGCTCGGCCGCCGTGGCGTCGCAGGCCGGCGCCTTGCGCGCGGTGATGTAGACCCGCGCGCCGGCCTGCAGAAAGCCCCTGGCGATCATGCGGCCGATGCCGCGCGAGCCCCCGGTGACGATGGCCGTACGGCCGGCAAGGGAGAAGAGGTCGTTCATCGGCAGGCCTCCAAATGGTGACTGCGAGCTTAGCCGTTTGAACGGCACCCGTCGCCGGCCCTGCGGTGTGACCTGCACCCAGTGGGCGGCGAGCGGATCGCCGCGTCGGCGTTCATCGCCGAGCCATCACATGCTGCGCCGGTACTGCCCGCCGACCTCGAACAATGCGTTGGTGATCTGGCCGAGCGAGCACACACGCACGGCCTGCATCAGCACCTCGAAGACATTGCCGTTGTCGATGACCGCCTGCTGCAACCGCTTGAGCATCGTCGGTGCGCTGCTCGCATGGCGCGCTTGGAAGTCGCGCAGGCGGGCCAGTTGCGACTGCTTTTCGTCGTCGGTGGATCGCGCCAGTTCGATCGTCTCGGACACCGGGTCGCCGTGCGGGTTGCGGAAGGTGTTCACGCCGACGATCGGGTACTCGCCGGTGTGCTTGAGCATCTCGTAGTGCATGCGACTCTTCCTGGATCTTGCCGCGCTGGTAGCCGGTTTCCATCGCGCCGAGCACGCCGCCGCGATCGGCGATCTTCTCGAACTCGGCCAGCACCGCCTCCTCGACCAGCTCGGTGAGCTCGTCGATGACGAAGGCACCCTGGTTCGGGTTCTCGTTCTTCGCCAGGCCCCACTCGCGGTTGATGACCAGCTGGATCGCCATCGCGCGGCGCACGCTCTCCTCGGTCGGCGTGGTGATCGCTTCGTCGTAGGCGTTGGTGTGCAGGCTGTTGGCGTTGTCGTAGGTGGCGATCAGCGCCTGCAGCGTGGTGCGGATGTCGTTGAACTGGATCTCCTGCGCGTGCAGGCTGCGGCCGCTGGTCTGGCAGTGGTACTTGAGCTTCTGGACTGCGCTCGTTGGCGCCGTAACGCTCCTTCATCGCGACCGCCCAGATGCGCCGCGCCACGCGGCCCATCACGGTGTACTCCGGGTCCATGCCGTTGCTGAAGAAGAAGCTCAGGTTCGGCGCGAAGTCGTCGATGTGCATGCCGCGCGCGAGGTACGCCTCGACGAAGGTGAAGCCATTGCTCAGCGTGAACGCGAGCTGGCTGATCGGGTTGGCGCCGGCCTCGGCGATGTGGTAGCCCGAGATGCTCACCGAGTAGAAGTTGCGCACGTTGTGGTGCACGAAATACTGCGCGATGTCGCCCATCACCTTGAGGCTGAATTCGGTGGAGAAGATGCAGGTGTTCTGGCCCTGGTCTTCCTTCAGGATGTCGGCCTGCACGGTGCCGCGCACATTGGCCAGCGTCCATTCGCGGATCTTCAGGCTTTCGGTGTCGGTGGGCTGGCGGCCGTTGTCGACTGTGAACTTCTCGAGTTGCTGGTCGATCGCCGCGTTCATGAACATCGCCAGGATCGTCGGCGCCGGGCCATTGATGGTCATGCTCACCGATGTGTTCGGCGCGCACAGGTCGAAGCCGGAATACAGCACCTTCAAATCGTCGAGCGTGGCGATGGAAACGCCGGAGTTGCCCACCTTGCCGTAGATGTCGGGCCGCGGGTCGGGGTCGTTGCCGTACAGAGTGACCGAGTCGAACGCGGTGGACAGCCTTTTCGCCGGCATGCCCTCGCTGACCAGCTTGAAGCGGCGGTTGGTGCGGAACGCGTCGCCCTCGCCGGCGAACATGCGCGTCGGGTCCTCGTTCTCGCGCTTGAACGCGAACACGCCGGCGGTGTACGGGAAGCTGCCGGGCACGTTCTCCAGCAGCAGCCATTTCAGCAGTTCGCCATGGTCCTCGTACTGGGGCAGCGCGACCTTGCGGATCTTGTTGCCGCTGAGCGTCGTGTGCACGAGCGCGGTGCGGATCTCCTTGTCGCGGATCTTCACGACGTATTCGTCGCCGGCGTAGGCCTTGCGCATCTCGGGCCACATGGCCAGCAGCTTCTTCGCGTCGGCGTTCGAGGCGTGCCTCGCGCGCTGTGGCCAGCTCCTCCAGCGCGTCGCGCGCGCCGTGCTTCTCGGCGTTGTCCTGCGCCAGCATGCGCTGGCTTGCGCGCAACTGCTGGATCTCGCGGGCCAGCGCGGCCTGCGCGCGGGCGCGCGCCTTGTAGCCGCGCACGGCGTCGGCGATGTCGGCCAGGTAACGCGTGCGCGCGGCCGGCACCACCGGCGTCTGGTGCGTGCTGTGGCGGGTACTCACCGACGGCACGCGACCGTCCTTCAGCGTCAGGCCGAGCGCGCCGAGCCGGACCTTCAACGCCTGGTAGAGCGCGGTCACGCCGTCGTCATTGAAGCGGCTGGCCATCGTGCCGAACACCGGCATCGCGTCGGGTGGCTGCTTGAACGCCTCGCGGTTGCGCTGCACCTGCTTGCTGACGTCGCGCAGCGCGTCGAGCGATCCCTTGCGGTCGAACTTGTTGATGGCCACGAACTCGGCGAAGTCGAGCATGTCGATCTTTTCGAGCTGGCTGGCGGCGCCGTATTCGGGTGTCATCACGTACATCGGCACGTCGACCAGCGGCGCGATCGCCGCGTCGCCCTGGCCGATGCCCGAGGTCTCGACGATCACCAGATCGAAGCCGGCCGCCTTGCAACTGGCGATCACGTCGGGCAGCGCGGCGCTGACCTCGCGGCCGGTGTCGCGCGTGGCGAGCGAGCGCATGTAGACCCGCTGGCCGGAATCGGGGACGGCCGTCTGACCCGCCGGCCGAGTCCACGGGCCGATCGCGTTCATGCGGATGCGGTCGCCCAGCAGTGCGCCGCCGCTCTTGCGCCGCGACGGGTCGATGCTGATGACGGCCACGCGCAGCCGGTCGTCCTGATCGAGCCGCAGGCGCCGGATCAGCTCGTCGGTGAGCGAGGACTTGCCCGCGCCGCCGGTGCCGGTGATGCCCAGCACCGGCGCGTGTGCGGACTTCGCCGCCGCGTGCACGGCCTTCAGCACGCCGCTGTCGGCGCAGCGGTTCTCGAGCGCGGTGATCCACTGTGCCAGCGCACGCCAAGCGCCATCGCCATGTCCCTGGATCGCGGCGACGGTCTTCGGCGCCAGCGACGACAGGTCCTTGTCGCAGCGCATCACCATCTCGCCGATCATGCCGGCCAGACCCATGCGCTGGCCGTCCTCGGGGCTGTAGATGCGCGTCACGCCATAACCCTGCAGTTCGCGGATCTCGGCCGGCACGATGACGCCGCCGCCGCCGCCGAACACCTGGATCTGCTCGCCGCCGCGCTGGCGCAGCAGGTCGACCATGTACTTGAAGAACTCGACATGCCCGCCCTGGTAGCTCGACACTGCGATGCCCTGCACGTCCTCCTGCAGCGCCGCGGTGACCACTTCGTCCACCGAGCGGTTGTGGCCCAGATGGATCACCTCGGCACCCATGCCCTGCAGGATGCGCCGCATGATGTTGATCGCGGCGTCGTGGCCGTCGAACAGGCTGGCCGCGGTGACGAAGCGCACCTTGTGCGTCGGGCGGTAGTTCGCGAGGGCCTTGAATTCGGCGGACAGGTCGGTCATCGGGGGTCTCCTGGCGACGCTACTGTAGACGCGACCGACCCGGTGCGCGAGAGCCCCTGACGCCGCCGGGCATGGCGTTTTTTGCCACCCCCTGGCGCCGGTGGCTCGCTAGACTGCTCGCGACATGGCCGGCAAACCCGAAAAGGACACCGTCTCGATGCACTTCGTCAACGCGGCGGTGGCGGCGTTATCGGCCACGGCCCGCGCGCGCGTGCTGCGGGCGGCGGGCATACCGGGCGAATTGCTGGTGCTGCCGCAGGCACGCGTCACGGCCGAGGCGTTCGGCGCGTTGTGGCTGGCGGTGGCGCGCGAACTCGACGACGAGTTCTTCGGCCTGGACCGGCGCCGCATGAAGGTCGGCAGCTTCGGCCTGTTGTGCCGCGCCGCGCTGCACGGCGCCGATCTCGGCCATGCGCTGCAGCGGCTGCTGCGCGGCTTCGGGCTGATCTTCGACGACGTGTCGGTGGGGCTGCGCGTGGCGCAGCGGTTGGCGGTCCTGGAGATCACGAATCGCATCGCGGCCGCGCCGGCGCGGCGCTTTGCCGACGAAACGCTGCTGGTGATGCTGCACGGCACGATGTGCTGGCTGGCCGGCAAGCGCATCACGCTGGACTGGGTGGCGTTTGCCCACCCGCGGCCGGCCCACGCCGGCGAGTACCGCAGCATGTTCTCGCAGCAACTGCGTTTCGAGGCCGCTCGCACGGCCATCGCGTTCGACGCACGCCTGCTCAGGGCGGCCGTCGTGCAGACCGACGCCACGCTCAAGGCGTTCCTGGATGCGGCACCGCAGTCGGTGTTCCTCAAGTACAAGAACGCCGGCAGCTGGACGGCGCGGGTGCGCCAGCGCCTGCGCCATGCGCTGGGCCAGTCGGGCTGGCCGACCTTTGACGACCTGGCGCGCGAGCATCGCGTGGCGGCCACCACGTTGCGCCGGCGCCTCGAGGCCGAAGGCACCAGCTACCAGGCGATCAAGGACGACCTGCGCCGCGACGCTGCGATCCACCTGCTGAGCGACGGTGCTTTGAGCGTGTCGGCCATCGCCGCCGAGCTGGGCTTCCAGGAGGCGAGTGCCTTTCGCCGTGCCTTCAAGCAGTGGACCGGTGTCCAGCCGATGTACTACCGCGGCGCGCCGCTCCCCGGCGGTGGTCGGATGCCGGGCCGATCGGCGTCGCCGTCCTGACGCAGATCAGGTCGCTGACCGGCGCCTGCGGCCGCGTGCGCGCGTCGATTACCCGAGGGCAGCGGCGGGATGGTCCCGCCGCTCGAATCGGGTGAACCCATCCCCGACTCCTGGGGTGGTCGGCGGCCGTCGACTCGATAGGATCGTGACGTTCTTCACACCCTGCCCAAGTCACTGCCCCGACCGGTTCGAACAACGCGGCGCGCGCCGCGGAGCGATTGCCTTGTTGCGATTTCCCGTTGATCCGTTACCCTGGACGCTGATGCTGATCGTGGCGTTGGTCATCTCCGCCAGCGCCAGCAGTCTGTCGGACATGGCCGGCCGCGCGCCTGAACCCGAGGCGCTGCATGCCAGCCTGGTGGCCGCGCCCGGCTGTGACCCCGCGATGCTGCCCGGCGTGTGCGATGCGCCGGGTGTGTCGCCGAAGCGCTTTTCGCTCTCGGCGGCTGCGTTCGAGCTCGGCTCGGCCCAGTTGCCGGAGTCGCTGTCGCGGCCATTGGCGGTCATCGGCGATGCGATGCGCGAACAACACGCCATCGTGCGGATCGAGGTCCATACCGACGCCTCCGGTGCGCGCGAGGAGAGCCGCTTGCTCACGCAGCGCCGGGCTGACGCGATCCGCTCGTTCCTGATCGAGCGCGGCGTCGATCCGTACCGCGTGCAGGCGGTCGGCATGGGATCGAGCCGTCCGAAACTGCCGAGCGATCCGCTGGCCCCGCAGAATCGCCGGGTGGAGATCGTGCGCTTGTAGGCGCGTCGCGCGCCGCTAACATGGCGCGACATGAGCAAGGCCTTCACCCGCGAGAGCGACCACGAGGACGACGACGACCGCGACGTCGGCGTGCCGGCGCTGCCCGCGGGCACCAAGAACTACATCACCCCGCAGGGCTACCAGCACCTGCGCGCGGAGCTGATGCAGCTGATCGACCACGACAGGCCCAAGGTGGTGGAGGTGGTGCACTGGGCCGCGTCGAATGGCGACCGGTCGGAGAACGGCGACTACATCTACGGCAAGAAACGCCTGCGCGAGATCGACCGGCGCATCCGATTCCTCACCCAGCGGCTCGAGCTCGCCGAGGTGGCCGACCCCTCGCGGCACCACGGGCACGATCAGATCTTCTTCGGCGCCACGGTGACCTATGCCAACGCGCGCGGCGAGCAACGCACGATCACGATCAAGGGCATCGACGAATCCGACAGCCTGGCCGGCGAAGTGAGCTGGATCGCACCGATCGCCCGTGCGCTGCTGAAGGCACGCGAGGGCGACGAGGTCAAACTGTCCACGCCGGCCGGCACCGAGACGATCGAGGTGCTGGAAGTCCGCTACCCGAAACCGGCGCAGGCGGGCTGACCGCCGGGCCAAGTGGACACCGCGGATCCGGCTCCGCCGGTCCGCAGGTGTGCCTTGCAGGCCGCGCCGGGCCACGGGGCCCGGCCCTTCGCCAGGCGTGAAAGGTCCACTGGACCTTTCACGTCCGGCCTCAGCCCCCCTCGAGGGGGAGGCGGCCGCCAGGCCGCTACGGGGGTGGTCCAAGAACGGTCAAGGCTTCACGCGCCAGACGCGCAGCACCGGCGGACAGCGCCGGATCGTGCGCAGTGCGTCGGCCAGATGCTGCCGGTCTCGCACCGTGACCAGCAGGCGCAGCTCGGCGGTTTCGGCTGCGCGGTCTTCGCCCATGTCGATGTGCGTGATGTCGGCCTGCGCGGCGCTGACGGCGCTGGCCACCTGCGCGAGCACGCCCTTGCCATTGCCCACCAGCACGGTGATCGCGGTCTCGAACGTGCGCGTCGGCTCCTCGGCCCACTCCACATGCATCCATCGCTCGGGGTCGCGCTCGGCCAGGCGTTTGCCGAAGTGGCACTCGGCGGTGTGCACCACCAGCCCTTCGCCGCGGCCCAGGTAGCCGACGATGTCGTCGCCCGGGATCGGCCGGCAGCAGGTGGCCAGCTGCACGGAGGCCCCTTCGCTGCCGTCGACGACCACCAGCCCCTGCGACGGCGCGGCGTCATCGTTCGAGTAGCGCCCGAGCGTCAGCGTCACCGCGTCGGGCCGCGTGCCGCGCTCGGCCATCATCTGCGCCATGCGCTTGGCGACGATGATCGCGATCTTGCGCCCGATGGCGATGTCGGTGAGCAGCTCGCCGCGGGTGCGGTTGCCGCTCCAGCGGATCAGCTGCTGCCACAGCGCGTTGGCCGCGCCGTCGTCGGCATCGCCGGACGGCAGGCTCAGGCCCTCGGCACGCATCGCCTGCGCCAGCAGCTTCTCGCCGAGCGCGCGCGACTCCTCGAGCTCCATGGTCTTCAGGTAGTGGCGGATCTTCGAGCGCGCGCGGCCGGTGCGCACGAAGTTCAGCCAGCCCGGGTTGGGCCGCGCGCCGGGCGCGGTGACGATCTCGACCACGTCGCCGCTGCGCAGTTCGGTGCGCAGCGCCACCGGCTCGCTGTTGACGCGCGCGGCCACGCAGTGGTCGCCGACGTCGGAGTGGATCGCGTAGGCGAAGTCCACCGGCGTCGCGCCGCGCGGCAGCGCCAGGATCTTGCTCATCGGCGTGAACACGTACACCGCGTCGGGCACGAGGTCGATCTTCACGTGCTCGAGGAACTCGGCGGCGTCGCGCGTCTCGTCCTGGATGTCGAGCAGCGACTGCAGCCACATCGTGCCCAGGCGCTGGGCTTCGTCGGAGTCCTTGTCCTTGTTCTTGTACAGCCAGTGCGCGGCGATGCCGGCCTCGGCCACCGCATGCATCGGCGCGGTGCGGATCTGGAATTCCACCGCGGTGCCGAGCGGGCTGACCAGCGTGGTGTGCAGCGACTGGTAGCCGTTGAGCTTCGGGATCGCGATGTAGTCCTTGAAGCGCCCGGGCACCGGCTTGTACAGCTGGTGCAGCACGCCGAGCGCCAGATAGCACTCGTTGAGCGTCGAGACGACGATGCGAAATCCGAAGATGTCGCTCACCTGCGCGAAGCTGGTGTGCTTTTCGCGCATCTTGCGATAGATCGAGTACACGGTCTTCTCGCGGCCGCTGACCTGCACCTTGATCTTGGCCGCGGCGAAGGCCTGCAGCACCTCCTTCTGCACACGCTCGACGATGTCGCGGCGGTGGCCACGCGCCTTCAGCAGTGCCTTGGTCAGCGCGGCATGCCGCCACGGGTGCAGGGATTCGTACGACAGTTCCTGCAGCTCGCGGAAGGTCTGGTTCAGGCCCAGCCGGTGCGCGATCGGGGCGTAGATTTCGAGCGTCTCGCGTGCGATGCGCTGCCGCCGCTCCGGCGCGATGGCCTGGATCGTGCGCATGTTGTGCAGGCGGTCGGCCAGCTTGACCAGGATGACGCGCACGTCGCGCGCCATCGCCAGCAGCATCTTGCGAAACGACTCGGCCTGGCCTTCCTCGCGGGTGGAGAACTGCAGTTTGTCGAGCTTGGTCAGACCGTCCACCAGGTCGGCCGTCGCAGCGCCGAAGCGCTCGATCAGCTCGGCTTTCGTGATGCCGCAATCCTCCATCGCGTCGTGCATCAGCGCGGCCATCACCGCCTGCGCATCGAGCCGCCAGTCGGCCACCAGGCCGGCCACCGCGATCGGGTGCGTGATGTAGGGCTCGCCGCTCGCGCGGAACTGGCCCAGGTGCGCCGCGTCGGCGAACTTGTAGGCCTCGCGGATCAGCTTCAGCTCGGGCTTGCCCAGGTAGCCGAGCTTTTCGGTCAGCGCGGCGAACGACACCGCCTGGGGCTTCGGCGCGGCGGGCGCACCGGACGTCGCGCGCTGTAGGCCTATCAGCGCGGATGGCAGCAATTCGGCGGCGAACGATCGAATGCCCATGCGCCCACTGTAACGCGGTTCGACTTTCGAGCGGCTCGGGCTCCCAGGTAGCCCGCACGGCGATCGACCCGCAAACAACGAGGGCGCCTTGCGGCGCCCTCAGGCGGGTGAGCCTTTCGCGGCCGGAGGCCGCACAGCGGCTCAGGCGGTGGGCACGCGACGCAGCATCTCGATGCCGATTTCGCCGGCGGCGATTTCGCGCAGCGCGGTCACGCCGGGCTTGTTCTTGCTGTCGATCTTGGCCGCGTGGCCCTGGCTCAGCATGCGCGCACGGTAGGTGGCGGCCAGCACGAGCTGGAAGCGGTTCGGGATCTTCTGCAGGCAGTCTTCGACGGTGATGCGGGCCATGGCAGGGGAAACCTTTCTACAGCAGATCGAGGGCCTGGAATACCTGAGACTTGTTGCGCCGCTGCGCGGCGAACTTCAGGCGCTGCGAATGCACGACCGTCTTCAGGTCGAACAGGGCCGTCTCGAACAAGGCATTGATTATCACATAGTCGAAGTCGCGGGCATGCGAGACCTCGACGCGCGCGTTGGCCATACGCTGCGCGATCACGTTGGGTGCATCCTCGCCGCGGCGCTGCAGGCGCTGGCGCAGCTCGTCCCAACTCGGCGGCAGGATGAAGATCAACACCGCGTAGGGAAACAGCTGCTTGATCTGCAACGCGCCTTGCCAGTCGATCTCGAGCACCATGTCGTCGCCGGCCATCAGGCGAGCCTCGATTGCCGTGCGCGAGGTGCCGTAGAGGTGCCCGTGCACCTCGGCCCACTCGAAGAAGTCGCCGTGCGCGATCTTGGCGCGGAACGTCGCTTCGTCGACGAACCAGTATTCCCGACCGTCCTGTTCCTGGCCCCGCGGTGCGCGCGTCGTGTGCGAAATCGACACCGCAAGGTGCGAATCGAGTTCGAGCAACGCATTGACCAAGCTGGATTTGCCGGCGCCGCTGGGCGCGGCCACGACAATCAGGTTGCCTGGCGTCTCGATCGTTCGGGTGGAACCGTCGGTCATCGTCGCTCATCCGATTCGTTGCGCCAGCTCATCAAGAGTTCAGCAGCCCGCCGTGCGTCTCGATCCGGCCTTGAAGTATCGCCGGTTCGAATCTTACGATCCGGCGCAAACTGCACGACGCGGGGCCACGCGATGCTGGCTAAGGCGAACGCGAAGGCCTCGATGCTTGCGGCCCGGCGGCCGACGTGAGATCGTGCCGCCGCCCGGAACCGGTGGCAACAGGAGCACAACATGACGCAATGGCGCACGAAATCAGCGAACGAGGTCTACACACCTGAGGAAGTCGAGCAGCGGCTCAAGGACGAGCTGCCGAAGTGGTACCTCGAGGACGGTTGGATACGTCGCAAGTACAAGACCAACGGCTGGAAGGGCACGTTGATGGTGGTCAACGCAGTTGGCCATCTGGCCGAGGCCGCCTGGCACCACCCGGACCTGACCGTGTCGTTTGCCTTCGTCACGGTCAAGCTGATGAACCACGCCGCCAAGGGCATCACCGAGAAGGACTTTGCGCTGGCGCGCAAGATCGAAGAGGTGCTGATGTGGCAGCCGGGCAAGGAGGAGGGCTCGGTCCTCGAGGGCACGCCCGACGACCCACGCTTCAAGTACCTGAAGTACGACTGAAGGCCCCCAGGGCCTGGCCAGCCCCGCCGCCCCCCATCTAGGGGCTCAAGCAAAGCGGCAGGGCCACATTTGCTTGAGAGGCCTCGGCAAGGCGGGCCAATGCGCTGACAGAATGTGCCTCGGACGGCACATCCCAGCCCATCGTGCGTCGCGCAGCGCCCGACGCACGATGGGCAACGCCGCGGAACGGGCCTTGCTAGATCCTATGCTTCGCTCGTCCGCGTCACGATCCATACACCATGATTGACTCCCCGTCGCCGCCGATGCACATCGATTCACGAAGGGCGATCAGCGTGCGAGCGCCTGGGCGGCTGCACCTGGGGTTCTTGGATCCTTCGGGCTCGCTGGGGCGACACTTCGGCAGCCTGGGCCTGATGATCGACGGCCTCGAAACCGAGGTCGAGATCTGGTCCGCGCGCGCCGACGAACTGTGCGCCGACACACCGGCCGCCCGGGCCGAGCTCGATCGCACAGCGGCCTGCGTGCAATGCCTGCGAGCGCGCACCGGCCGCCATGAGCCGCTCGGTTTGCGGCTGCGCCGCGTGCTGCCGGCGCATTCCGGCTTCGGTTCCGGCACGCAGCTCGCGCTGGCCGTGGGAGGCGCGTTCGTGCGCTGGTACGGCCTGGATGTGCCCACCGCGACCATCGCGCACTGGCTGGGTCGCGGCCAACGTTCGGGAATCGGCATCGCCGGCTTCGACCAAGGGGGCCTGCTCGTCGACGGCGGGCCTGGCGCCGACGGTACGCCCGCGCCGCTGCTGGCACGTGCAGCGCTGCCAGTGTCTTGGCGCATCATCGTCGTGATGGACGAACGCCTGCGCGGCCTGTCGGGTCGAGACGAGCGCCAGGCGATTGCCGCTCTGCCGCCTCTGCCGCAGATGCTGGCCGCAGACATCTGCCATCAGGTGCTGATGCGCGTGTTACCCGGCGCGGCCGAGGCGCAGTTCGCCGCCTTCGCGGCTGGCATCAACCGCGTGCAGCGAATACTGGGCGAACACTTCGCACCGGCCCAGTCGGGCAGCCGCTGGACCAGCCCGGCGATCGCCCGGCTGATGCAGTGGTTGCAGGCATCGGCGGCTGACGCCGTCGCGATCGGCCAGAGTTCGTGGGGCCCGACCGGGTTCGCGATCACGCCGTCAGCCGCGGCGGCTGAGGCCCTGGTCGACGCCGCACGGGCGGCCGGCGTGATCGATGCGGCGCTCAGCCTGCGTGTCGTCACCGGCCGCAATCACGGTGCCGTGGTCGACGAGCACGAGCTGCGTTGATCGCTTCCTTTAGCCCACGAAAGCCCTTCACGATGGAACCACCCTACATCCTGCACATGTTCACCCCGGGCCGCCAGATGAGCCCGTTCGACATCAACATGGCCGCCGACGCAGGCTATCAGATCATCGTGCCGTATTGCGAGGTCGGCAGCGACGGCATCGCCGCCCTGACCCAGGACACGATCTTCTCGCGCGGCCCCAAGGGTGCAGCGCGAACCGGCATCTTCATCGGCGGGCGCGACGCGATACTTGCGGTCGATATGCTCGAGCGTTCGAAGGCCGCCATGATGAAACCCTTCGTCGTCTCGCTGATGGCCGATCCGAGCGGGGCCTACACCACGTCGGCGGCGATGGTGGCGCGGGTCGAGGCGGCGCTGCTGCGCACAGATCCGCAGGGTCTGGCGGGACAACGCGTGCTGATCGTCGGCGGCACCGGGCCGGTCGGCCGAATTGCCGGCGTGATCGCGGCTCGAGCCGGCGCCGTGGTGTCGCTGACGAGCCGCGGCGGGATCGATGCGGCGGAGCAAGCCGCGCGCGCCACCGGGCAGCGCTTCGGTGTCACGCTGCACGGTGCCCCGGGCGGTCAACGCGCGGAGTTGCGCAGCGCGCTCGCCGATGCCGATGTCGTGCTGGCCTGCGCCGCGACCGGCGTGCAGGTGATCTCGGCCGAGGATCTCGGGTTCGCAACGCGGCTGAAGGTGGCGGCCGACTTGAACGCGGTGCCGCCGGAGGGCATCGCCGGCGTGGGTGTGATGGACGATGGCAAGCCGCTGCCCGGCACGCGGGCGGTGGGCGTCGGCGCGCTGGCGATCGGCAACGTCAAGTACCAGACGCAGCACCGCCTGTTGGTGCAGATGCGCAACGCGGAGAAGGCCGTCACCCTGGGCTTCGCCGAGGCCTTCGCAACGGCACGCGCGATCGTCGCCGAAGCGGCCGGCGCCAAGCCTTAGGCCACCAACGTGCGCCCCATTGCCGTCGCGGCGATCTCGGCCCGACCGCTGACCGAGGCTGCCGCGCGTGAGGGCATCGGCGCTGTGGCGCTCGATCTCTTTGGCGACCGCGACACGCTCGGCGCCGCATTGCAGTGGTTTTCGATCGGCCGGCCCGATTCGCTGCAAATCGACGCCGCCAGCCTGCTCGATGCGCTGCGGGCGCTGGCACGAGGCGGCCGGGTGCAGGGCTGGGTGGCCGGGGCCGGTTTCGATGGCCGACCCGAGTTGTTGGAGCAGGGCGCGGCGTACCTGCCGCTGCTGGGCACCGCGGGCGCCGACGTACGCCGTGTGCGCGATCCCGCGACCTTCTTCGGTTTCCTGCAGGCGGGAGGAATCGGCCACCCGCCGGTGCGCTACGGGGCCAAGGTCGGCGCCTCGGATTGGCTCGCCAAGGATGCCGGCGGCTGCGGCGGCTGGCACATCCGGCGGGCGGCCGCGTGCGTCGACGATCCGCTCGAGCCCCTGCGCTACTGGCAGCGCGAAGTCGCTGGCATTCCGATGTCGGCGACCTTCGTGGCCAACGGCTGCGACGCCGTCTTGCTCGGCCTGAATGAACAAATCGTGCGGCCGATCGGCGACCGGCCGCTCGTGTTTTGCGGCGTGCTCGGCCCTGTGCCGGCGAGTGAAGCGGTAGACCGCGAAGTAACCTTGGCCGTGCGCGCCCTCTCGGCGACTTTCGGATTGCGCGGGCTGGGCAGCCTGGATTTCATGCTCGACGGCGAGCGCGTGTGGGTGCTCGAGCTCAATCCACGACCGCCGGCCAGCATGGCCCTGTACCCGGATGTCGGTGGTGCGGGTGTGCTGCATGCCCATCTGCTTGCCTGCCTGCAGCGGGAGTTGCCACCCGTGCCGCAGCCGACGGGCATGGTCAGCGGCACCGAAATCGTCTTTGCGCCGCGTTCGCTGCGGCTCGACGACGCCGCAGCCGCCACGCTCGCCTCGCGCCCCGGTACGCACGACCTGCCTCATGGCGGCACGGGCTTTGCGCCCTGCGATCCCGTGTGCAGCGTGACGGCCTGCGGGGCCGACCCCGATTCAGTCAAGATCGCACTGGCGCGGCAGCGCGAGGGCGTGCTGCACATGCTGGAGTCCGTTCGATGAATCAAGCCACCGCGCCGCTGGCCGCGTTGTCCCTGAGCGTGAATGCGCATGTCGTACCCTGGGTCGATCGGCTGCTGCGGGAGGCCGATGCCCTGCGCGTGCAGGTGCGGCGTGCCGACTGTGGCGCCCGCATCGTCGACGCCGGCATCGCCGCGCCCGGCAGCGTCGCCGCCGGGCTACTGATCGGCGAGATCTGCATGGCCGGTTTCGGCACGGTCGCTCTGCGCAGCGGCGCCGTCGATGGCTGGCCGACCTGGCTCGACGTGCGCAGTTCGCAGCCCGTTCTCGCCTGCCTGGCCAGCCAGTACGCCGGCTGGAGTCTGGCGGCCAGCAAGGAGGAGACCGGTGCGAAGAAGTTCTTTGCGCTCGGTTCAGGCCCGGCGCGCGCGCTTGCCGCCAAGGAGCCGCTGTTCGAGGAACTCGGCTACCGCGACCGCGCCGAGCGCGGCGTGCTGGTGCTCGAGGTCGACCAGTCGCCGCCTGATGTTGTGTTGCGCAAGCTGCTGCGCGACTGTGCGCTGGCGGCCGAGGCGCTGACGGTGATCATCACGCCCACCACCGGCGCCGCCGGCACGACACAAGTGGTGGCACGTGTGCTCGAGGTGGCGCTGCACAAGGCCCATGAACTTGGGTTCGCGCTGGCCGACATCGTTGACGGTGCGGCCTGTGCGCCGTTGCCCGCGCCCAGCTCCGACGGTGTCGAAGCGATGGGCCGCACCAACGACGCCATCCTGTACGGCGGGCTGGTGCACTTGAGCGTGCGCGGCAGCGACGCCGCGGCACGCGATCTGGCGCAGCGCCTGCCGTCGTGCAACTCGCGCGACCATGGGCGTTCGTTCGCCGAGATCTTCAAAGAGGTTGCCTACGACTTCTACAAGATCGACCCGGCGCTGTTCGCACCGGCCGAGGTGTGGGTCAGCAACCTCGACAGCGGCAAGTCCTGGCACAGTGGCAAGGTCGACATGGCGCTGTTGCAGCGGTTGTGGTTGCAGCCGTGACCGGCGGGTCGCGAGCCCGGGCGCCGGGCCGCTGCGAGCCGGGCGCGTTGGCCTTGGCGGACCGCGATCGGTACAACGCGCGCCAGGGGTGGTCGTGACCCGTGTGGCCATCATGACCGACGCAATCGGCTGGCACACGCGCCAGCTTCAGGCCGCGCTGCGTGCGCGCGGTGCGTTCGGACGCTGCGTCGACCTCGCCGCGTGCCGCGTCGACACCACGGCCGCCTGGCATGGTCTGGTCATCCCGGGTTTCGGCCGCGAGCTGCCCGATGCGGTGCTGGTGCGCGGCATTGCCGGCGGCAGCTTCGAGCAGGTGACCAAGCGGCTGGGCGTGCTGCATGCGCTGCGTGAACTCGGCGTCCCGGTCTACAACGACGCGCGCTCGATCGAGCGCAGCGTCGACAAGTCCATGACCAGCCTGCTGCTGCACGCGGCCGGCCTGCCGACGCCGCCGACCTGGGCCATCGAGTCGCCGGCGCAGGCGCAGCGCCTGGTGATGCGCGAAAGCGCCGCCGGCCATGCGCTGGTGCTCAAGCCGCTGTTCGGCTCGCAGGGCAAAGGCCTGCAACAGGTGGGCGCGGTCGACGGCGTGCACATCGCCCTGCCGCCGCTGGATGGACCCTATGGATCGCTGGCCTACCTGCAGCGCTTCATCGTGCCGCTCACCGAACCGGGCTTCGATTGGCGGGTGCTGGTGGTCGGCGGTCGTGCGGTCGCCGCGATGCGCCGGGTCAGCAGGCATTGGGTGCACAACTTGGCGCAGGGTGCGCGTTGTGAGCCCGCGCCGCTGCAGCCAGCACTCGCGCGTCTGGCCGAAGACGCCACGCGCACACTCGAGCTTGACTATGCAGGCGTCGATATCCTGCCCACCGAAGCGCCCGATGCGCTGCAGGTGATCGAGGTCAACGGCGTGGCCGCCTGGCAAGGCCTGCAGCGCGTCAGCCGCCCGAATATCGCCGCGATGATCGTCGGCGACCTGCTCGACCGCAAACTGGCGCAGGCAGGGCCGCGGCGGGGGGCGCGGCGAGCATGAATCGCCCCCGCAGCGCCTTCGGCGCCTCCTCCCCAGGGGGGCGCCGCCAGCGGCCCAGCGATGCCGGTTCCGCGGCGGCCACTCGGCCGGAGCGCGCAGCGCAGAGGGTAGTCCAGTGACCCAAACGCTTGCGCGCCGCATCGAGCGCGCCCGGACATGCTTCCTGCACGCCTGCTGGCTCGACGTGGCTGTGCGCAAGCCCGGCAACGTCAGTCTGGCGTCTCCGGGCCACGGCATGGACGCGCAGCAGTTCATTGTCAGCGCGCAGGCGGCCGCAGGGCCGCTGTTCGAGGCCGGTGCACGAGTCGGGCCGCGCATCGAGGCCGCGCTCGCCGCCAGCTGGGCGGCAGCAGGCTGCAACACCAATCTCGGCATCTTGCTGCTGTGCGCACCGATCGCCGCGGCCCTTGAGCGAGAGGATGCGTTGGTGAGTGCCCCCACACTGCGGGTGGCCATCGAAGCGGTGCTCGCCGATCTGGACCTGAATGATGCCCGCGCCGCCTATCGCGCCATCGCGCGGGCCAATCCGGGCGGGCTCGGCCACGCGCCGGTGCAGGATGTGCACGCGCCGCCCAGCATCGACCTGCGCGCCGCGATGGCGCTGGCCGCTGGGCGCGACTGCATCGCGCGGCAGTACGCGAACGGCTATGCGGATCTGTTCGAAGTGGCGTTGCCTGCGCTGCACCCTGGGTTTACACCCATGCCGACGCCGGTCGGGCAGGGTGTGGACGCGCGCACAGTCGCGCAGGTGCAGGGCGTCTATCTGCGGCTGCTGAGCCGTTTGGCCGATTCACACATTGTTCGCAAACACGGCGAATCCGTGGCACACATTGTCATGCGCTCGGCGCAGGCGTGGCGGGCCTGCCCTGCGCCCGATGCCGACCCGGCGTTCGCAGCCTGGGATCAATCCCTGAAGGCCGACGCAATCAACCCCGGCACCAGCGCCGACCTGACCGTCGCGGCCGTGCTTATCGCCGATCTGTTGGCGAGCGCCGAGCGCGGCTTGGCATGAATTGTGAAAGGGTATCCGAAGCGCTGGTTCACAGCTCAGCGTGTCGTCATTCCAAGAACCACAGCCAAAGGAGATCCACAAATCATGGCAAAGATCGATCGCATGATGGTCGGCGAGTCCCTCGTTGGTGACGGCAACGAGGTTGCCCACATCGACCTGATCATCGGCCCGCGCGGCAGCCCGGTTGAGTCCGCCTTCGCCAATGCCTTGACCAACAACAAGGATGGTTTCACCTCGCTGCTGGCCGTGGTCGCGCCGAACCTGCTGACCAAGCCGGCCACAGTGATGTTCAACAAGGTCACCATCAAGGGTGCCAAGCAGGCGGTGCAGATGTTCGGGCCGGCGCAGCGTGCGGTGGCCATGGCCGTGGCCGACAGTGTCGAGGACGGCACCATCCCATCGGCCGAGGCCGACAACATCTTCATCTGCGTCGGGGTGTTCATCCACTGGCTCGCCGAGGACGACAAGAAGATCCAGGACTACAACTACCGCGCCGTGCGCGAGTCGATCAAGCGCGCCGTCACCGGGTCGCCGACCGCCGCCGAAGTGGTGGCCAAGAAGGGGTCGTCGCCGCACCCGTTCCAGGCCAAGTGACGCGGCAGGCGCACCGACCGCGGTGCGCGCTGTGACAAAGCGTCAAGGCGGGCTGATCGGTTTGCCGGTCGGCCCGTTTTGCTTGTGGCTGCGCGCCGGCGTCACTTCGCGCCCGGCACCATGCCGGCGCCGATCAAGTGGAGCACCGTCGCCGCACGGTGTGCGCGCCCGGTTTCCGATTCGACGTCGGGGGCGAATCGTTCGATCTGCACACCCACCGCCTGCACATCGTCGAACTTGCGCGGCTTGACCACCTTGACCCTCACCCAGCGGGCGCCGAACTCGCCGATCAGGATGTCGGCAATCGACTCGGCGAAGGCCTCGAGCAGCTGCAGCCTGTGCTCGCGCAGCAGGCGCCGCACACGCTGGTGCACGACGCTGTAGTCGATCGTGTCGGCGATGCGGTCGCTGTCGCAGGCGCGCGGCCGCGGCACACCGGCGTGCAGGTCGATCACCAATGGCTGCGGTCGGTGCAGCTCGCTGTCGTGAATGCCGATGACCGTGTTGCCGGTCAGACCCTCGATGAAGATCAAGTCCAACGGCTCGGCCACCTGGGCCTGCGGTGCCGCGGAATGGGCGGGACGTGGGAGCATGGATTTGGGTCCCCGGATTGCCTGCGAAACAGGTCGCACCTGCTCCGGGCTGCAAAATGCGGGCCCGCAGCAAAGACCCTCGGACTTTACCGCTTGCGGCGCCTGCGGGCCTGAGATCACAATGCGCGTCCACCCTGCGGCAGTGGCCGCAGGCCTTCTGGAGTGCCCGATGACGATGACCACGCGCGAGGCGCACCGCCACGCGGACCGGATTCTCGAGCTGGTTCGCGCCGGGCACAGCGAACATGGCGGCGATGCGGTCCGGCAGTCGTGGAGCCGCTGCGTCAACGAGTACCAGCTGCATCCGGCCAAGCCGCGCGAACCGATGTTCATCCGGCGCGCCGAAATGGACGAGCGCCGCACGCGGCGCGCCGACGTGATCGCCTGCGCGCGCTACGAGATGACGACGCTGTTTCAACAGTTGGCCGACGTCGAGTCCGCCGTGGTGCTGACCGACACCGACGGCGTGATCGTGCACATGGTGTCTTCGCCCGAGTTTGCCGCCGAGGTCGGCCCGCTGGGGCTGCGGGTGGGCGGGATGTGGAGCGAAACTGCCGCGGGCACCAACGGCATGGGCACCTGCCTGGCCGCCAGCGGACCGGTGACCGTGCGGCGCGAGGACCACTTCTTCTGCCAGTTCGCCGAGCTCACCTGCTCGGCGGTGCCCGTGTACGACCCTTCTGGCGAAATCGCCGCCGTGCTCGACGTGACCAGTCGGTCGAGCCTGATGCAGCAGCACCTGCTGGTCCTGCTGGGCATGACCGCCCGCATGGTCGAGAACCGGTTGATCGATTTGCGCTTCCGCGACGCGCATCCGCTGCATTTCCACAGTCGGCCCGAGTTCGTCTACACCTTGCACGAAGGCAAGCTGGCCGTGCGCGACGATGGGCGCATCCTCGCGGCCAACCGCAGCGCCTTGTTCCAGCTCGGGCTGCAATCGATGGAGGACATCCGCTCGCGGCGCATCGAAGATCTGTTCCAAACTTCGCTCGAGGACATGCTGCAACGCAGTCTGTCGTCGTCGTACCACCCGGTGGTCACCTACCGCGCCAACGCAGCGCTGCGTTTTTTCGCCGTGGCCCGGCGACCGGCATCCGATGCGACAGCGCCGATGGCGCGCGGCGTCGCCGAGGCGACTCCCGCGACCGCAGGCGCAGCCTTGCACCAGCTCGGCAGGCCGCTCGCCCCGCGCGCAAGCGCCGCCGCCGCCTTCACCTTCAATGATGCGCGGCTGGTCGCCCATCTCGATACGGCGCGACGCGTGATCGCACGACAGACACCGGTGCTGTTGTGCGGCGAGACCGGGTCCGGCAAGGAAGTGTTCGCGCGCGCCGTGCACGGCGCGAGCCCGCATGCCGCGGGTGCATTCGTGGCCGTCAATTGCGCCAGCCTGCCCGAGTCGCTGATCGAGGCCGAGTTGTTCGGCTACCGAGCCGGCGCATTCACGGGTGCGCAGCGCGCCGGCCGGCGCGGCAAGATCCTGCAGGCCGACGGGGGCACGCTGTTTCTCGACGAGATCGCCGACATGCCGCTGGAGTTGCAGGCCCGGCTGCTGCGGGTGTTGGACGAACGCCAGGTCACGCCGTTGGGCACCGAAGAGACGCATCCGGTGGACTTCCAGCTCATCAGCGCCAGCCACGAGCATTTGCCGGCGCGGGTGCGCGATGGGCGCTTCCGCGAAGATCTGTACTACCGCCTGGCCGGAATCGAGCTGGTGCTGCCGCCGCTGCGCGATCGCAGCGACCGGCACGAGTTGATCGCCAGCATGTTGGCTGGCGAATCCGGTGGCACTGCGGTACTGAGCGCCGATGCCAAACGCTTGCTGCTCGAGCACGCGTGGCCTGGCAACATCCGCGAGTTGCGCCACGTGCTGCGCACGGCTGCCGCACTGGCCGACGGCAAGCCGATCGAGCGCGAACATCTGCCGTCGCTGGCGAGCGTGGCGGCACCTTCGCCGCTGCGGGTTGCGGCACCCGGCCCTCTGGAGCGCTGCACCAGCGTCGAGGCCGAAGCGTCCGACGACGTCGCCGTGCCGGTCAAACTCAACCCGATCCAGGCCAACGAGCGCAAGGTTTTGCTCCAACTGCTCGAACAGTACCGCTGGAACGTGAGCAATGTTGCCAAGGCGCTCGATGTCAGCCGAAACACCCTCTACCGCAAGCTCCACAAGCTTCACATCGAAGTCTCCCACCCCGAGTGAACCGGTTGCCGGCCGCGGCAAGGCTGCGGCACGGCGGCGCACGCGCCTGCGGTTCGCTTGGTGCATCACCGGTTCCGGTCACTACCTCGAGGAATCGCTCGCGCTGGCCGGGCGGCTGCCCGCGCTCGACCTGTTCCTGTCCGACGCGGCCGAGGAGGTGTTGCCGATCTACAAGCTGCAGATCGAGGAATTGCGACCCCGCTTCGGCCCGGGCTTCCGGCTGCTGCGCGACAAGACCGCCAGCGCGGTGCCGGTGGGCATGCTGTATGACGACATCTACCACACCGTCGTGATCGCACCGGCCACCAGCAACACGGTCGCCAAATGCGTGGTCGGGATCAGCGACACGCTGCCGACGAACATGTTCGCGCAGGCCGGCAAGCTCGGCATTCCCGGCATCGTGTTCGCGTGCGATACCGAGCCGGTGGTGGTGACCCGCTCGCCGCACGATTGGGTGACGCTGCACCCGCGGCGCATCGAGCTCGACAATGTCGAGCGCCTGCGCGCCATCGAGTTCTGCCGGGTTGTGTGCTCGCCCGCCGAACTCGAGGCGGCGCTGCAGGCGCGCCTGACGCAACTTGCTCTGGCATGGAACACATCGTCTTCCTGACTGGCCGGCTCGCCAGGCCGCAGCTCGAGCGCGTGCTGGCAGGCATCGAGGCCGCCCCGTTCACCTGGGAGGCGCGCGAGATCGGGCTGCAGGTCGCCGCGCTGATGACGGCCGACATGGTGCGCCGCCGGGTCACGGTGCCGGTGATGACCGAGCGCGAGGGTGGGCCGCCGCAGCGCGCTGACCGCGTGATGGTGCCGGGTCGCTGTCGCGGCGACATCGAGGCCTTGAGCGCGCACTTCGGCATCCCCGTCCAGCGCGGACCTGAGGAGCTGAAGGACCTGCCGCGCTACTTCGATCGTGCCGCCAAACCGGTGACCTTGAGTGAGTACCGGGTCGCGATCTTTGCGGAGATCGTCGACGCGCCGCGGCTCACCGTCGAGGCGATCATCGAAACCGCACACGCGCTGGCGCGCGACGGTGCCAATGTGATCGACCTGGGCTGTTTGCCCGCAACGCCTTTTCCCCACCTCGAAGCCTGCGTGCACGCACTGAAGGCCGAGGGCCTGGCGGTCAGCGTCGACTCGGTCGATGCGCAGGAGTTGCTGCGCGGCGGCCGCGCCGGTGCCGATTATCTGCTCAGCCTGACGCAAGACACGCTGTGGATCGCCGATGAGGTGGCGTCCACACCGGTGCTGATCCCGCGCCTGCCTGCCGACGAAGCCTCGCTGCATGCGGCGATCGAGCTGATGCGCGCGCGCGGTCGCGCCTTTCTGGCGGATGCGATCCTCGACCCGATACCGTTCGGGCTGACAGCGTCGATCGTGCGTTACCAGCGGCTGCGCCAGCGCTTCCCCGACGCGCCGATCATGATGGGCATCGGCAACCTCACCGAGTTGACCGAGGCCGACACCAGCGGAATCAACGCGCTGTTGTTCGGCATCGCGGCCGAGTTGAACATGGCCGCCGTGCTGACCACGCAGGTCAGCGCCCATGCGAGACGCGCGGTGCGCGAGGCCGACTGGGCGCGCCGCATCATGCACGCCGCAGCGCGCGGGCACATGCTGCCCAAGGGCCTGAACGACGCGCTGATGACCGTGCACGCCAAGCACCCGTTCCCCGACACACCCGAGGAGATCGCTGCCATCGCCGCACAGGTTCGTGATCCGAACTTCCGGGTCCAGGTTTCGAGTGCCGGCGTGCATGTCTACAACCGCGACGGCTTGCGCCTGGGGCAGGGTGCATTCGAACTCTGGCCGCAGCTCGAGCTGCAAGGCGACGCCGCACACGCGTTCTACATGGGTGTGGAGCTCGCCCATGCCGAGCTCGCGTGGCGGCTCGGCAAGCGTTATGTACAGGACCAGCCGCTGGATTGGGGTTGCGCGGTCGAGACCTCGCAACAGGAGCTGAACGCCCCCAGGGCCGGGCCAACCCGGCCCGCCCCCCGTGGGGGTTCAGGCAAAGTGGCAGAGCCACATTTCCCTGAGAGCGACTGGTGTGCACCGGGTGCGACGCTGGCGCCGGGCGCCAAGCCCACGAGCCGACGGTGAACGACCAGATCTTCGAGACCGTTGTCACCACCGTGGCCGCCGACGGCCGCGTGCATGTCGCGCCGATGGGCGTGCGCTACCAGTCGAGTTGGGTGGTGTTGATGCCGTTCAAGCCCTCGACCACGCTCGACAACGTGCTGGCCACCCGGCATGCGGTGCTGAACCGCTTGACCGACTCGCGCGTATTCGCCGGTTGCGTCACCGGCCGTCGCACCTGGCCGACGCTGCCCGCCGAAAGAGTAGCCGGCGTGCGCCTGGCCAGCGCGCTCAGTCACGTTGAACTCGCGCTGGATGAGCACCTGGACGAGCCGCAGCGCCCGGTGCTGCGCATGGCGCGTGTGCACGAGGTCGCACACGCGCCCTTCCTGGGCCTCAATCGCGCCCAGCACGCGGTGGTCGAAGGAGCCGTGCTGGTCAGCCGGCTGAACATGCTGCCGCACGAGAAGGTCGACACCGAGATGGCTTATCTGCAGATCGCGATCGACAAGACCGCCGGCCCTGAAGAGCGCGAGGCCTGGGGCTGGCTGCGTGAGGCGATCGCCGCACATCGTGCCAAGGCGGCGCGATGATGCGGCTGCTGGTCAGCGTGCGCAGCGTCGACGAGGCCGTGCTGGCCGCCGACGCAGGTGCGGACTTGATCGATCTGAAGGAGCCGGGGCGCGGCGCGCTGGGTGCGCTGCCGGTGGCGACGATCGCCGCCATCGTCGAGGAGTTGCGCGCGAATCACGTTGCCTTGCCCGTCAGCGCAACGATCGGCGATCTGGCCATGCATGCGTTGGCCGACATTCGAGCAGGCGTCGGCGCCGTCGGGGCCTGCGGCGTCGACTACGTGAAGGTGGGCATCGATCGCGACCCCGCGGCAAGCGCGGTGCTCGATTGGCTGGCCGCCTGCGGCTGGCCGGTGGTGCCGGTGTTCATCGCCGATCGCGGGCTCGATGAGGCGCTGGTCGCCCGTGCCGCTTCGCTGGGCTTTCCCGCCTGGATGGCCGACACGGCAGACAAGCGCGCCGGCAGCCTGTTTGACGCAGTGTCGACAGCGGCACTGCGCCGCTTTGTCGACGGCGCGCGCTCAGGCCGGTGCAATGGTCGGGTTGGCGGGCGCCCTGCGGCGATCCGATGCCGGGGCACTGGCCCGGTTGGCGCCCGACTTCGCGGGCTTTCGCAGCGCCGCCTGCGCGGGTGAGCGCAGCGGCGCGCTCGATGCGCAGCGCCTGCGCGAGCTGATCGACACCATGCGTCATGCACAGCCCGCGTGATGCGATGGCGGTGGCCGAGGGTGCGGCCTCGACCCCGGAACCCGCAGTGTGATCAGGCCCCGTGTCAATCGCCGGTCGGCCTGCCGTCGGCCAGCAGCAGCGAACGCATGCGCGCCAGTTCGTCCCTGTGCACGATGTCGATCGGGAAGGCCGCGCCGCTGCCGAGCGACGCGAAGCGGCTGTCCAGGACGCCGGCCTGGACGAGATCGGCCAGGCTGGCCATCGGGTCGATCGCGCACGACTTCACCACCACCAGTCGCTCGGCGTTGAGTTTGCGTGCCAGGTCCAGCGCGATGCTGTCGGAGCTCAGCGTCCCAGTTCGTGTCCGCGTCGGCTGCTCGCGCATCAGCTCCAGCGGCAGCCACAGCGCTGTGTGGCCGCCGTGCAGAACCTTGCGGATACCGTCCTTGCTGTGGTCAGGTGCAGCCTGGGGTTCAAGGCCTGCGCCAGGTAGGTCGTCTGCGCCATCGCCAGCACGGCCATGTTGTGTGCCGGCAGATCGGCGAAGCGCCAGTGCGCCTGCGATGCGGCGCACCTCGTCGGCGAAGCTGCCGCCGCCGCAGACCAGCGGCGACGCGGCCGCCGCCCAGCTGCACCAGCAGCTCCAGCCACTCGCGGCAGTACGCGGGTCGTTGTTCAGGCTGCCGCCAAGCTTGACGACCCACATCAGCGCTGATCCCTGTCGAACAGCGCGGCAACCGCCACGCTGGGCGCGCACACCTCGGCCCAGTCCGACCGTGCCGCCGGCGGTGCCTGCGCTGCGATGCGCGCCATGTCGCGGCCATAGGCTGCAGACGCCGCCAGCCCGGCTGGCGCCAGACTCGGGCAACAGGAAGGCGCCGCAGCCGGCGCCGACCAGCACGGCGGCGCGGCACGCAGGCCGTGCGCGGCCATGACCCGCTCGAGCTGGCCGCTCAACTCGGCGACCTGCTGCGTCGCGCCAGGCGTCGGCGAATGCCAGCCACTCGTCGGCGCTGCCGTCGCGCTGCGTCCAGCCCGATCATTCGCGCCAGCCGCGTGCGGGTGCGCGGCGAGGTCCTTGGCGGCGTTGTCGGCGCTCGGTTGCTGGTCGTGCGCGGCGTCGAGTTCGCCGGTCAGGCGGTAGACATCGGCCGTGGTGGCGAAGAACTCGTTCATCACGTTCAGCTGCGACGCCGCGCCAGTCGATGCGCCGCGCCACCGCGCACAGCGGCGTGCGCACCACGCCGTGGTAGACGAGTTCGCCGCGCCCGAGGCGCTGTGCGTCGCTGCGGCTGGTGGTCGAGCACTTCGCCGCGACCGAAAGGCGATCAGGTCGGTGGTGGTGCTGCCGATGTCGACCAGCACGCCCGAGTCGTCGGGCAAGTGCCAGCGCGGCGTGGCGCGCGCTGGCCAGCCAGTTGGCCGAGGCGACCTGTGCCCAATGCGCCGGCCATGTCGGCCGTCTCGCACCAGCCTGCATCGCCGGCGAAGAAGCGCGGCGCCCCCAAGACCTCGTCGAGCAGCGTGGCAATGCGGCGCACGCCGTCCTCGCGATGCGCGAACAGGTCGACCATCTCGCCGGTCATGGTGACCGCGTGTTGCGCGTCGGCCAGGCCGGGCCAGCGCCGGTGCGCCAGCGCGAGCACACGTTCGAGGTGTTCGATGCCCTGCCACAGCGGGCAGGGCCACTGCGCCACGTCGTGCACCAGGCCGTGCCGCAACAGGCAGGCCTTGACATGGGCGCCGCCGATGTCCCAGCCGACGACGGCGCGCTCAGCCACGCACCACTCCGCGGTGCACCGAGGGCATGACCCGGCAAATCTTCTCAGGCTCCGCGCTGTGCCGGCCCGGCTTGCTGCGGCCGCTGAGATACTTGCCCGCGTCGACACGCGTCAACTTCGATCGCATTCCCACGGGCACACCATGATCCTCATTCCAGTCATCGACCTCATGCAGGGCCAGGTCGTGCGCGCCGTGCGCGGGGACCGCGGGTCCTACCGGCCGATCGTTTCGGGCCTGTGCGCCGGCAGCGATCCGGTCGAGTGGTGGCGCGTGCGCTGTGCGAGCACTGCGATTCGCGGCAGCTGTATGCGGCCGACCTCGACGCGCTGATGGGCGGCCCGGCCCAGGTCGATCTTGTGCGCGCAGTCCTGCAGGCGATGCCCGACCTCGAACTGTGGCTCGACGCCGGTTTGCTGACGCGGCTGCGGCCGATGCATTGCGCGAGCGCATCGGCGAGCACGCGCAGCGCATGGTTGCTGTGTTCGGCAGCGAGTCGCTGCGTTCGCGCGCCGGCCCTGCAGCGCTGCTTTGCCGGCCTGACCGGACGCGACGCCGTGCTCTCGCTCGACCGGCGCGACGGCCGGCGGCTCGATGAAGCCGGCTGCTGGGAGCAGCCGGCGCTGTGGCCACGGCGCGTGATCGTGATGACGCTGGAGCGTGTGGGCGCCGACGCCGGCCCCGACCTCGAGACCTTGCGCGAGGTGCGCTCGCTGTCACCCTTGACGCAGCTGGTCGGTGCCGGCGGTATCCGCAACCCGGCGGACCTGGCCCGCGCCAGCGACGCCGGCGCCCACGCCTGGCTGGTCGCCAGCGCGCTGCACGACGGCCGCCTGCCGCCGGTGCCGCGCTGAGTCGCCGCGATGCAAGCCCTGCGCTCATGCATAGCGGGTTCTCCTTCACGATTCGTGCCATCACCGAGCGGCGGGTTGCAGCCACCGTTGGGGCTTCTCCGAGGCCAGAATCGGCACACTGTGTGGCGGTTTTGGCCGAGTTCCGGTCGCACACGATGCCAGCGCTGAGCTGCCATCAGTGGCACATGGCTTGCGTCTCTGGGCCGGGATGAAACTGCCCCAAGGTCGATTCGTTCGCGGCCCCTGGCCCGGGCCGGGGCCCCTTGCTGACTCGCGGGCGCGTCAGTCGCTCGGGGCGGCCAGTCGCGGCTGAGATGACCGACAAGCCCGTGGCCGGCGACGCCGTGAAGAAGGCCTGGACCTGCCCGTTTTGCCCGCTGGCCTGCGACCACCTCGGCGTGCGCGCCGCCGCGAACGGCGCCGAGCTCGTCCTGCAGGGCGGTGTTTGCGCGCGCGCGAGCCGCGCCTTGATGAGCTTCAATGGCGCGCTTGCCGCCGCAACGCCGGCAATCGATGGCGTGGCTTGCGGCCTGGACGCTGCTGCTGCGGCCGCCGCGGCTTGTCTGGCGGCGAGCCGGCAGCCGCTGTTCAGCGGCCTGGGCACCGATGTGGCCGGTGCAAGGGCACTGTACCGCCTGGCCTGTGCAACCGGGGCGATCTGCGATGCCGGCGCGGGAGACGCGCTGATGAACGGACTGCGCGCACTGCAGGACCGTGGCCAGTACACCACCACGCTCGCCGAGGTGCGAACGCGCGCGGACCTGGTTGTCTTCGTTGGCGGCCTGTGCACCGACCTGGTCCCGCTGATCGGCCCGCGCTTGGGCATCGGTGAAGCGCAGCAGCTAAAGCGCCACGTCGCCGTGATCGGACCTGAAGCGGGCGACGAGAACACGCTGGCGGCATGGGCCGAGCAAGACTGCGTCAGCGTCGAGGCGCTGCCGTTGCAGGGCGACCTGTTCGATACCGTGGGCGTGCTGGCTGCGCTGGTGGCCGAGCGCGCGCCGGCACAGGCCTCGTCGCCACTGCGGCAGCTCGCAATGCGCCTGCGCGAGGCACATTACGCGGTGATCGTCGGCGCGCCGGCGCGCCTGCCGCCGCAGGGGGCGCTGATCGTCGAAGCGGTGAACCAGATCGTCGGCAGCCTCAACCGAACCACCCGCGTGCGCGAGCCTGTGGCTAGGCGGCGGCAACGGCGCGGCCACTGTGAACCAGGTGTTTGCCTGGCTGTCGGGTCTGCCGCTGCGCTCGCGCGCCGGGCCGCGCGGGTTGGAGCATGAGCCCCATTGTTTCGATTCGGCGCGGCTGTTGGCCGACGGCGCGGTCGATGCGCTGCTGTGGTTGCAGAGCTTCGAGGCCGAGGCCACGCCGCCGCCGAACGACCTGCCGATGATTGTGCTCGGCCACCCCGGGCTGGCCGGTTGCGCCGTGCGGCCGGCGCGCAGCGTGTTCATCCCCGTGTCCACACCGGGAATCGGCTGCGCCCGGGCACCTGTTTCGCACCGATGGCACGGTGCTGATGCCGCTTGTTGCCGCGCGCGACGATGGCCTGCCGACTGCGGCTGAAGTGCTTCAGCGCATCGAACGAGCGCTTCATGCGACGCGCAGCGCCGGGGCGATCCAATGAGCAGCCTGTGTCTGCGCGGCGGGCTGGTGATCGATCCGGCCAACGGCAGTGCCGGTGCACTGCGCGACCTGGCCGTGCGCAACGGCCGCATCGTCGCGCCGGCGGCAGGAGAAGTCTTCGATCAGGAAATCGACGCCGGCGGCTGTGTCCTGATGGCCGGCGGCATCGACATGCACACCCACATTGGCGGCGGCAAGGTCAATCTGGCGCGTTTGCTGATGGCCGAAGATCACCGCGACGGTCTCGATCCGATCGCGCTGCCGGGCAACCCGCTCGAACTCGCCTCCTGCGGCAACTGCGCCCCGGGCACCCTGGCCACCGGCTACCGCTATGTCGAGATGGGCTACACGGCAGCCTTCGAGCCGGCCATGGTGCCGAGCAATGCGCGTCACGCGCACATGGAGATGGGCGACGTGCCGATCCTGGACCATGGCGCCTACGTGATGCTCGGCAACGACGAGTTGTTCCTGCAGTTGCTGGCCGAAGGCGGGCCGCAATCGCGCAACTTCGCGCAGCTGCGCGACTACACCGCCTGGACCATCAACGCCAGCAAGGCGATGGGTGTGAAGGTGGTGAATCCGGCCGGCATCTCGGCCTTCAAGTTCAATCAGCGCAAGCTCGACGTGAACGAGCCGCACGTGCGCTGGCAGGTCACGCCGCGCCAGGTGGTGCACACGCTGGCGCGTGCCCTGCGCGAACTCGGCGTGCCGCATCCGTTGCACATCCATGCGAGCAATCTTGGCGTGGCGGGCAACATCGCCTCGACGCTGGAGACGATCGCTGCGCTCGAGGGCCTGCCGGCGCATCTGACGCATGTCCAGTTCCACGCCTACGGCAGCGACGGGCCGAAGAAGTTCTCCTCGGCAGCGCTGCAGCTGGCCGAAGCCGTGAACGCCAACCCGCAGATCAGCATCGACGTCGGCCAGATCATCTTCGGCCAGACGGTCACCGCTTCGGGCGACACGATGCGCCAGCACGCGCAGTCGGCGCTTGCAAACCCGCGCAAATGGGTCGGCGCCGACATCGAAGGCATGGCCGGCTGCGGCGTGGTGCCGTTTCGCTACCGCGAGCAGAGCTACGTCAACGCGCTGCAGTGGGCCATCGGGCTGGAGATCTTCCTGCTCGTCAACAACCCGTGGCAGGTGGTGCTGACCACCGACCACCCGAACGGCGGGCCGTTCACCAGCTACCCGCACCTGATCCGGCTGTTGATGGATCGCGCCTTCCGCGACGAGCAACTCGCCAAGTTGCATCCGGAGGTGGCGGCCAACTGTGCACTGCGCTCGATCACGCGCGAGTTGACGCTTGAAGAGATCGCCATCCTGACGCGCGCCGCGCCGGCCCGCCTGCTCGGCCTGCCCGACCGCGGCCACCTGGGCGTGGGCGCCGCAGCCGACATCGCCGTGTACCGCGAGCAGTCCGACCGCGAAGCCATGTTCCGAACGCCCGAATACGTGTTCAAGGACGGTGCGCTGGTGGCACGCGCCGGCCGCGTCACCGCCACGCCGGTGGGCGGCACGCATTTCATCGAGCCCGGCTACGACAGCACGATCGAGAAGACATTGCGCCGCCATTGGGAAGCGCATGGCGCGATCCGTTTCGACCATGTGGCGATCGACCGCGACGAGCTGTGCCGCTGCGCAATGGCGGGCGGCTGCTGCCGGCCGCTTGTTTCGAGGCGGCGTGTGAGGCGTGAACCGCAACGGCGTGCGTGATCGACGACACCTTCGCCGAGGCCTTCCCGATGAAGGCCAGCCGCATCGTCATCACCGCGCATACGCTGGCCTGGGCGCGCCATGCGGCGGTCGCGGCAACCGGCCTTGCGACCTCGGTGATCGGCTGCGGCTGCGAGGCCGGCATCGAGCGCGAGCTCGCCGCGCACGAGACGCCCGACGGCCGCCCGGGCATCGCGGTGCTGCTGTTCGCGATGTCGGGCAAGGAGCTCGCCAAACAGATCGAACGCCGCGTCGGCCAATGTGTGCTGACCTGCCCGACCACCGCGGTCTATCGCCGGCCTCGCCGAGGGCGAGGCCGTGGCCTTGGGGAAGAACCTGCGTTTCTTCGGCGACGGCTGGCAGATCAGCAAAGTGATAGCGGGCATTCGCTACTGGCGCGTGCCGGTGATGGATGGTGAGTTCGTCGCGCAGGAAACCACTGCGGTGGTCAAGGGCGTCGGCGGCGGCAACCTGCTGCTGCTGGCGCGTGATACCGACGCTGCGCTTGCTGCAGCCGAGGCCGCAGTGGCTGCGATGCGTGCGTTGCCCAACGTGATCATGCCGTTTCCTGGAGGTGTCGTGCGTTCGGGTTCCAAGGTCGGAAGCAAGTATCCGAGCCTCAGCGCCTCGACCAACGATGCTTTTTGCCCAACGCTCTATGGCCTGGTCGGCCGCAGCGAACTGACGCCGCAGACCCGGTGCGTGCTGGAGATCGTGATCGATGGCCTCACCGAGGCCGACGTCAGCGCGGCGATGCGCGCGGGCATCCAGGCCGGTATCGCGCTGGGCGGCGCTGCCGGGCTGCTGCGCATTTCGGCCGGCAACTACGGCGGCAAGCTTGGGCCCTTCCACTTCCACCTGCACCGTCTGCTCGGTGGTGAGTCGGCATGAACCGCAGGGCCGCCCCCAAGGTGAATTCCGGAGTGCGGAGCACGGAGGATGCCCGATGACCCGCCGGGCGGCTCCCAAGGCGAATTCCGCAGTGCGCAGCGCGCAGGTTGCCTGATGAGCGCCCAAGCGAACTCCCGCCCGGCCGGACCGGCCGAAGGCCTTGGGGTGCACCGATGAGCGGCTGGACACTGCGCGCCAAACAGGCCCCGGCGCTGAGAGTCGATCTGCGCGGCGTCACGCCCGGTGCGTTGGCCGCCCGATCGAGCGCCGAGGTCGAGCGCTGGCCGGTCGGGCACGGCAATTCGCTGGTGCCGCTGGCCGAATTCTTCATTGTTGAGGCGCGCGGCGACGATGCGCTGGTGTTCGAGGCCGACCTGTCACGATTCGACCGCGTCGGCTGGCAGATGGACGGCGGGCGGCTGCTGGTCGAAAGCGGTGTCGGCCACTACGCCGGTGGCGGCATGCGCGGCGGCGAGCTGACCGTGTGCGGCAGCGCGGGTGCCCTGGCCGCCTGCGAGATGGCGGGCGGCGCGCTGACGATCAGCGGCAACGCGGGCGACTTCGCCGCCAGCGCCTTGCCCGGCAGCATGGACGGCATGCGCGGCGGCACGCTGATCGTGCGTGGCAGCGCCGGTGCGCGTCTGGGCGATCGCATGCGGCGCGGCACGGTGCTGGTGTTCGGCGACGTGGGGGACTTCCTCGCCTCGCGCATGGTGGCAGGCACCATCGCCATTGCAGGGCGGGCCGGCGCGCATGTGGCTTACGGCATGCGCCGGGGCAGCGTGGTATTCGCCGGCACGGCACCCGAGCCTTCGTCGACCTTCGTGCCGGCGATCGCGCAAGCCGATGTGTTCTGGCGTTTGCTGGCGCGCGACCTGGCAGGCTACGGTGGCGCATTCGCCGCGCTGCCGCGGCGCCGCATCGAACGGCGACTCGGTGACCTGGCCGCCGGCGGCAAGGGCGAGCTGATCATGGCCTGCTGAATGAGCGCAGCCATGGATCTCGCGCTGTTCGACCTTGACCACACCTTGATTCCGTTCGACAGCGGAATGGCCTGGACGCTGTTCCTCGTCAGCGCCGGCGCGCTGCCCGACAGCGCCGAGGCGCAGTACCTGCGCTATTGCCGGCAGTACATGGCGGGGACGCTCGACATACGGGCGATGCATCGTGCCACCGTGGCGCCGCTGGCGCGTTTTCCGCGTGCGCTGCTGGCCCAATGGGGGCGCGAGTTCGAGCTTCGCATGGCGCCGCGCATCGGCGCGCCGATGCGGGCTCTGGTTCAGCAGCATCTGGACGCCGGCGACTTGTGCGCGATCGTGACCGCGACCACCCGTTTCATTGCCGAACCGTTCGCCCGCCTGTTCGGCGTGATGCATGTGGTCGCCACCGAGGCTGCCACCGTCGACGGCTCGCCCAAGGGCGCTCTGACCGGCGAAATCGCCGGAGTACCTTGCTACCGCGGGCACAAGCTGACGCGGGTGGACCAATGGCTGGCCGATCAGCCGCCGCACGTGCCCCATGCGCTTGCGGCGTTCGAGCGCTCGTGGTTCTACAGCGATTCGGCGAGCGACCTGCCGCTGCTCGAGGCGGTGAGCCATCCGGTGGCCGTGCGGCCCGACGAAAGTCTGCGTGCCCACGCGCGCAGCGCGGGCTGGCCCATCGTCGACTGAGCGTCCCCAGGTCCGAGCATCAACGCAAGGCCTTGTCGAAGTTCTCCGCGCGATCGAGCCCACGGGCCTTGTCCAGCCCCGACACGCCGCGCAGATTGACGCCCTGCAGGTCGGCCTCCGTGAAATCCGCGCCGGTAACGTCGGCACCGCTGAGGTCGGCACCGCCGAGCTTCACGCGGAACAGGTTCGCGCCGCGCAGGTTGGCCTGGTTGAGTTTGGCGAAACTCATCAGCGAACGATTGAGGTCGGCGCCCGCGAAGTTCACACCCGACAAGTCGGCATTGGTCAGGTCGGTGCGCATCTGTCCCATGCCCTGGTTCCTGATGTTCACGCCGATGCGGGCGTCGCGCAGATCAGCGCCGGCGAGGTCGGCCCCCGGCAGGTCGGCGATCATCTGGACGCCCGACATCTTGGCGCGGCTGAAGACCGGCATCTTCTTGACCTGACCGCCGAGCACGACAACCGACAGCAGGCTCGCGCCGGTCAGGTCGGCGCCGCTGAAGTCGGCGCCCATCAACCAAGCCCCGTTGAGGTTGGCGGCGCGGAGGTCGGCGCCGCGGAAATTGCAGTTCACCAGCTTGCTTGCAAACAGGTTCGCGCCCTGCAAGCGGGCATGGCGAAAGTCGATGCCACTGAGGTCGAGGTCGGACAAGTCCTTGCCGGCCAGATCAGCCGGCGCCGACGCCGTGGCGCCACGGAGCTTCTCGCTGACTTGTTCGGCCGACAACTCGGCGGCCGCAGTCGCGGTGCTGGACAGCGCGAGAAGCCAGGCACAGCAGAGAAGAACGAACGGGCGTCGCGGCATCTCGATCCCCTGCAATCCCGAGTCGGGAACGCAGCGATGCTACGCCGCGCTGCGGTCGCAACCGAGAAGCCACCTGCACGCGGGGGGTTCGAGCAAATCCAGGCGATCGCCGTGGGCACTGAACCTCAAGCAGCTGCGGCGTGCCGCCAAGTCACTGCGAAGCGGTGAAATCGGCGATGGCGGCGCGCAGCGACGCCACTCGCTTGCGGGTGCCGGGGTGGGTCGCTGTGTCGTGTTGCACGCCCTGGCGCAGGAACGCCGCGAGTGCAACTTCAGGTGGCCATCCGAGCGCGCGCAGCGCCTGCAACCCAAAGGCGTCGGCTTCGAACTCCTGCCGGTGCGCGAGGCCCGAGGCGTCGCGCCCCAGCATGTCTGCCACCGGGTCGGTCTGCGACGGCGTCACTTCGCCGGGAATCCAACGCCGGTACACGCCACCCATCTGCTGCCAGTGGTCGTTGACCACATGGCCGAGTTCGTGGGCGAGGATGAAGCTGCGTTCGCCCTCGGGAAGCTCGGCGAGCGACTCGTTGGCGACGATGGTGTGTCCATGCAGCGTCTCGGCCGTGGTCGCTCCGGTGATCACCAGCAGCTCGACCTTCACCTCGAGCTTCAGCAACCGGCACAGTTTGTCGAAACTGTCGCGCACGGCCTGGGCGCGCGCGCCGCTGGGAGCAGGTGTCAGAGCATCCAGCCGTTGCTGCTGCGAGCGACGCAACACGTCGATGATGTCGTCGCCGCGCGCCTGCCCGGCCAGCACAATGCCGAGAATCGCGATTGGAAGCCACCTCATGTCGCACCTCCCATGCGCGGCTGCGGATGTAGCCGCGTTGCACAGTCAGTTGCGAAACTAGCATCTCTGGTTCAGGGTTAACCATTAAATAAGTGGCTGTTCAGCGCTCAAATTTGGAGCAGACCCCACTGCAACGCCGAAAGCGTCAACTCCGACTGGTTGCTCGCACCGAGCTTTTGCTTGATGTGATAGAGATGCGTGCCCACCGTGCTCGGTGAGAGCTTGAGGTTGTCGGCGATCTGCGCCACGCTGAGACCGCGTGCCAGCTGGATGAAAACGGCGAACTCGCGCTCGCTCAGTGCCTCGGCCGGGCTGGTCTCGCCTTTGACCTGCGCCATCGCCAGCGACTGCGCGGTGTGCGGGTCCACATAGGCCTGGTACGCCGCGACCGCCGTCACCGCGGCGATGAGCGCGTCGGGTGCACTGCGCTTGGTGAGGTACCCCAGCGCGCCGGCACGCAGCACGCGGCGCGGGTGTGCGCTGTCTTCGTGGGCTGACAGCACAAGCACTCTGGCCAGAGGATCCTGCGCGATCAGCCGGCGCACCGCCTCGAGACCGCCCATGCCGGGCATCGAGAGGTCCATCACCACCACATCGGGCTGCACGCGCGGGTATTCGAGGCAGGCCTGCTCGCCGTTCTCGACTTCGGCCACGACCTCGACCTGGGCATCGGCGAGCAGCATGCGAAAGCCCATGCGCACCAGGGCATGGTCGTCGACGAGCATGACGCGGATCATTTGGTCTCCGTGGCCAACGGAAGGCGCAGTCGCAGCAGCACGCCGTGCGGCGCTGCGGGTTCGAGATCGAGCCGGCCGTGCAAGGCTTGCGCGCGCTCGGCGAGCCAGCGCAGCCCGTAGTGGCCGGTGCGTTGCGCCCAATCCGCCGGCAGGCCCTGGCCGTCGTCGATGACGGTGAGCGTCACCTCCGACTCGCTGCCGCGCAGCGCCAGTTGCAGCCGGCCTGCGCGGCCATGCCGCAGCGCATTGGTCAGGCCTTCCTGCGCGGCGCGGTACAGCGCCAATGCCACCTCGCCAGGCAACTCCGCAGCACCCACATCGATGTGCTTGTCGATGTGAAGCTCGGGCCGGCTGCGCCGGCTGCGCTCGACCAGGTCGTCCAGCGCGTCGGCGAGGCCGAAGTTGTCGAGCACCAGTGGCGTGAGGCGCGGGATGATGCCGTGCATGGCGTCGTAGAGTCGCGAGGATTCGTCGGCGATCAGCCGCGCCGCCTGTTCGGCCTGTGCGTCGAACGCTCCGACACGCTGCGCGATCGAGAGCGCCATGCTGCGCATGGCGGTGACCGACTGGCCGAGTTCGTCGTGCAACTCGCGGGCGATCAGGCGCCGCTCCTGCTCCACGTGCTGCTCGATCCAGCGCGTCAGCTCGCGACTGTCCGAGAGCTGCTTCTCGGCGCGCAGCGCGCGCCGCTCGATCTCGATGTGCCCCTGCAGGTCGTGCACCATGCGGTTGAACGCGCTGCCGATCGCCGCCGCTTCGGTGCCGGCCAATGGCGGCAGGGCGACGTCGAAGCGGCCCGCCTGCACCTGATTGAGTGCCGTCACGATCTCGCCGAAGGGTCGCACGGCGCGGCCGACCAGCCAGAACACCAGCGCGTTGACGACGACCAGCAGCACGAGCGCGCCACTGGCCAGCCCGAGCGTGTAATCCCAGGCATCGATCGCGGCGCGGGAGGCGTTGGCGCGCACCATCAGCTTGCCGTCGGGGAACTCGATCGCCTGCACCGAAGGCGGTGGCGAGATCAGCGCATCGAACCAGTCGGGCGCATCACGCCCGACCTTGTAGGGCGAGGGCGGCGACCGGTACAGCTCGACGCCCTGCGCGTCAAGGAGCGTGATGTCGTTGGAGCGCACGCGGCCGACGCCCTGCAGGAAGGCCAGCATGGCCGGCGTGCCCTGCGCCGCATAGCGCAGGGCGGTGCGGTTGAGCAGTTGCGCCGCGACGCGGTTGGCGGCCACCACTTCCTCGTGCACCGATTCGCGCAGGCTGCGCAACTGCAGCGCGATCACCGCGGCCACGAACAACACGGTGAGCGCGCCGACGATGAGGTTGATCTTCAGCCTGAGCGTCATCGCCGCATCTCGAATTTGCCTCGCGCGGCATAACAGTCGAGTGCATCAACCATGGCCGCGACCATCGCGGGGTGCGCCGGGTCGTGGCCGGCGCCGTCGACCCAGCGCAACTCGCTGTGCGCAAGCCGCCGGTGCAACATGAGCGCGCCCTCCGGTCGGCAAATCGGATCGTCGCGGGCGTGCAGCAACAGCGTGGGTACCCGCGGCAGTGTCTCGCAGCGTTCGAGCAGCGTTGGCGCGTCGAGCCAGCAATGGTGCTGCAGATAGTGGCTCTGCACGCGATAGCGGTCGACCAGCGCATCGAGTGCCTCACCGCGGGGTGGGGCGCCACCCTCGACTCCGGTGGCCAGCGAGCGCTCCCACTGCCACCAGGCCTGCGCGAGGGCACGGCAGCTTGAAGGTTCGCCCTCGGCAAACTCGCGGGCGAGGAAGCGCAGAAGCTCGCCGCGCTGCGCGGCCGGTGCGACCGCGGCGAATCGATCCCAGGCCTGCGGTTGCTCGATCGCGGCGCCTTGGAAGAACCAATCGATGTCCTCGGCACGGGCCAGAAAGCTTGCCCGCAGCAGCAGCGCTGCGACGCAGCGCGGCTGCGCGGCGGCATACGCCGCGGCGAGGGCCGCACCCCAGGAGCCCCCCACCACCAGCCAGCGCGCAATGCGCAGATGCTCGCGCAACACACATAGGTCGTCGAGCAGGTGCGCCGTTGTGTTGTGCACGATCGAGCCCCGTGGCCGGCTCCGGCCGGCACCGCGCTGGTCAACGCAGATCACGCGAAAGCGCGCCGGGTCGAAGTAGCGGTGCAGCAGCGGTGAACACCCCGAGCCCGGCCCACCGTGCAGCACCAGCGCCGGCAACCCCCCTGGCCGGCCATGCTCCTGCACACACAGCACGTGGCCATCGCCCACCGCCAGCTCGTGCATGCGAAATGGCGGCGTGTCGGGGTGCAGGGTGGCAGCGGACACGGTGTCGATGGTATCGGCTGCGTCCAAAGGGCCCGAGTGTCGATCGATCGAAACTGAGTTTCATGAAAATCATGAGGTCCGAATCATGATCTCCCGGCTGGGCCGCAGCGGATTGAACAGCGAGGATGCGGCGCGGGATCGACCGATCCCCACGGGCGCCGTCCGGTGCCGGTGCCCTCGAAAGGAGTCTTCACATGCAATGGCAAACCCCCACAGCGACCGACTTGCGCTTCGGTTTCGAAATCACGATGTACGTCGCTGCTCGCTGAGCCGATGACACCCAGCCGCCGCCCCGGGGCAGCCCGCGGCGGCGGTCTTTCGAGCAGGACCGTTCACACCACGGATGCCAGATGCGCATCACCGTCCTCGGGTCGGCCGCCGGCGGCGGCTTCCCGCAGTGGAACTGCAATTGCCGCAACTGTGCCGGGGTGCGCAGCGGCAGTCTGAGGTCGCGACCCCGCACGCAGTCGTCGATCTTCGTGCGCGGCGATGCGGGGGCGGACGGTGTGCTGTTCAACGCCTCGCCCGACATCCTCGAACAGATCCGCAGCAATCCCGTGCTGCAACCGGCGCGCGCGCTGCGCGACAGCGCGATCGCCGGCGTGATCTTGATGGACGGACAGATCGACCATGCCACCGGGCTGTTCATGCTGCGCGAGCGCGGCACACCGCTGCCGCTGTGGTGTACCGATGCGGTCGAGCAGGACCTGACCCAGGGCAACCCGGTGCTGCGCGTGCTTTCGCACTACTGCGGCGTGCAACGCCATCGCATCACGCCGGACGGATCGGCGTTCGACGTGCCTGGCGTACCGGACTTGGGCTTTCGCGCGCTGCCGCTGTCGAGCAAGGCGGCGCCGTATTCGCCGCACCGCGAGCAGCCGGTGGCGGGCGACAACATCGGCATGCTCATCACCGACGCGCGCAGCCGCCGCAGCGCCTTCTACGCGCCCGGGCTGGGCGCGATCGCGCCGCCGGTGTTCGATACGATGGCCGGCGCGGACGCGGTGCTGGTGGACGGCACCTTCTGGCGCGACGACGAGATGCCGCGGTTGGGCTTGGGCCGCAAGACCGCGCGCGACATCGGGCACCTGCCGCAATCGGGCGCGGGCGGAATGATCGAGTGGCTTGACCGGCTGCCGGCGCACACGCGGCGCCTGCTCATCCACATCAACAACACCAACCCCATCCTCGACGAAGACTCCGACGAACGTGCCGTGCTCGCGCGGCACCGGATCGAGGTCTGCGAGGACAACATGACGATCGACCTCTAGATGACCGCCCCCACGCTCACGAAGTTCGCTGCCCCCCGAGGGGGCGCTCAGTCGGCTCGGGAGCGGCCCAGCGCCGACCAATCCATGAGCGAAAGCGATGGCAGCGGCGCGGCCTGGAGCCGCACGGAGTTCGAGGCCAAGCTGCGCGAGCGCGGCCGCTCGTACCACATCCACCACCCGTTCAACGTGATGCTCAACACCGGCCGTGCGCGGCGCGAGCAGATTCGCGGCTGGGTGGCAAACCGCTTCTGCTACCAGATCGCGATCCCGGTCAAAGACGCGGCGGTGCTCGCCAACTGCCCCGACCGCGAGGTGCGCCGCGGCTGGGTGCAACGCATCCTCGACCACGACGGCTTCGAGCTCGGCGGCGTCAAGGACGAAGGCGGCATCGAGGCCTGGCTGCGTCTGGCGCAGGCGGTCGGACTGTCGCGCGAGGAGGTATTGGACCAGCGCCATGTGATTCCGGCGCTGCGCTTCGCTGTCGACGCCTATGTCAACTTCGCGCGGCGCGCGCCGTGGCAGGAGGCTGTGTGTTCGTCGCTGACCGAACTTTTCGCTCCCGAGATCCACAAGCAACGCCTGGCGACTTGGCCCGAGCACTACCCGTGGATCGAACCGGAAGGCCTGGCCTACTTTCGCAATCGCGTCAGCCAGGCCCGGCGCGACGTCGAGCAGGGCTTGGGCGTCACGCTGGACCACTTCACGACCCGCGTCTTGCAGGACCGCGCGCTCGAGGTGCTGCAGTTCAAGCTCGACATCCTGTGGGCGATGAACGACGCGATGGCGCTGAAGTACGGGGTGAATGCATGACCGCCCCCCGGCCGCTCCGAAGGCGCTCGCTCCCCCTCGGGGGGAAGGCCCGCGGGGCCAAGGGGGCCACATGAGCGCCGCCCGGCCGCTCCGAAGGCGCTCGCTCCCCCTCGGGGGGAAGGCCCACAGGGCCAAGGGGGTCACATGAGCGACCTGTCCGTCAACAGCGAGCCCCGCGTCGGCCCCGGCTTCCGGTTGCAATGGGAGCCGGTGCAGGATTGCCACGTGTTGCTCTACCCCGAAGGCATGGTCAAGCTCAACGGCAGCGCCGGCGAGATCATGAAGCGCTGCGATGGACGGCGCAGCGTGGCCGCCATCGTGGCCGAGCTCGAGCAGGCGTTTGCGACGCAGGGGCTCGAAGGCGACGTGCTCGGCTTCGTCGAAATGGCGGCCAAGCAGCGTTGGCTAACTTGGGACTGATGCAGTGACACCTACATCGCCCATCATCGGCCCGCCGCTGTGGCTGCTGGCCGAACTCACCTACCGCTGTCCGCTGCATTGCGTGTTTTGCTACAACCCGGTGGACTTCGCCCAGCAGTCGGCCGAGTTGTCCACCGACGACTGGTTGCGTGTGCTGCGCCAAGGCCGCGAACTCGGCGCAGTGCAGTGTGGCCTGTCGGGCGGCGAGCCGCTGGTGCGCGACGACCTGGAGCTGATCGTCGCCGAGGCGCGTCGCCTGGGCTACTACACCAACCTGCTGACCTCCGGCGTCGGCCTCACCGCCGAGCGTGCCGCGGCGCTGAAGGCGGCCGGGCTCGACCATGTGCAGCTGTCGTTCCAGGACTCCACGCGCGAGACGAACGACTTTCTCTCGCACACCAAGACCTTCGAGCTGAAGAGCCGCGTCGCCAAGATCATCAAGGACCAGGGCTGGCCGATGGTGATGAACGTCGTAATCCACCGCTTCAACATCGACCACATCGACCGCATCATCGCCATGGCGGCCGAGTTCGGCGCCGAGTACATCGAACTGGCCAACACGCAGTACTACTCCTGGGCATTCGTCAACCGCGACCAGCTGCTGCCCACGCGCGAGCAGCTCGAGCGCGCCGAAGCGGTCACCGACGCCTGGCGTGTGAAGCTCGGCGCGCGCATGCGCATCTTCTTCGTGGCGCCCGATTACCACGAGGGCAAGGCCAAGAAGTGCGTCAACGGCTGGGGCAGCATGTTCCTGACCGTGGCGCCCGACGGCACCGCCTTGCCCTGTCACACGGCAAAGATGTTGCCGGGGCTGGCGTTCCCCAATGTGCGCGAGCAGGGTCTGCGCGAGATCTGGTTCGAGTCCGAAGGGTTCAACCGCTATCGCGGCACCGGCTGGATGAAGCAGCCCTGTGCGACCTGCGACCAGCGCGAAGTGGATCTCGGCGGCTGCAGATGCCAGGCCTACCTGCTGGCGCAAGACGCCGCGGCGGCGGACCCCGTATGCAGCAAGAGCCCGCACCATCAACGCGTGATCGAAGCGTTGGCACGCGCCGAGCAGGCAGCCGTGCACCCGGTCAACGAGCACCCGCTGGTGTTTCGCGATCCCGTCAACTCGCGGCGGCTCGCCAAGGCAAGCTTCTGAGCGCCCCCGGCCGCTGCTTTGCCGCGTGGCGCGCTACTGCTCGAGCCGCAGGATTTCCAGCTGCTCGGGCACCGTCTCGAAGGTGCCGGTACCGGCGGGCATCTGCATCAGGGGTTTGGCTTTGGCGTCGAGCAGCCAGACGCTGGGATAGACGAGCAAGCGCGCCCGCTCGTCACCGATCGAGCGCTGGAAGTCCGCGTAGGGAAGGTTGACGTTGCCGACACGGATGTAGAGTCGGTCGGCCTGCACCGACAAACTGCTGCGCAGGTCAACGACCAAGTAGTCCTTCGCGAAGTGCGGCACCAGCTCGGAGGCGTGGCGTTCGAGGAAGGTCTCGTACTTGCGGCAGTAAGGGCAATCGTCGGCACCGAGGTAGACATACAGGCGCTTGTGCTCGCGCTGAGCGCGGCGCAGCGCCGGCGTGAGGTCGAACTCATGGCGCTGCGGCGTGCCGCTGGGCATGGCCACCGTGGGTGCGTAGGCGGCCGGAAAACCCGCGGCAGCGGCAAGCGCCGATGCGCACAAGCCGATCAGCATGGCCAGCGCTCGCAGCATGGTCATTCGACCCCCTTGTCGCGTTGCGCCCTCACCCGTTGTCGGAGCGAGCACCTTGCCAACGATCCGGCGGCGCTCATCCGATCGCCAGCGTGCCGACGAACTGGCCGTCCTTCGAGTCGGTGACCTCGGCGCGCAATTCGCCACGCTCATGCGGCACGAAGTGGAAGCGCAGCGTCGGATTCTCGCTGACCGAGAAATCCAGTTCGGCGTCGAACACCTTGCGCTGCGCGTAGCTGACCTTGATTGAGCGCACAAAGTGCGGCGGGATGTACATCACCGTCACCTGGTTCAGCTCGAAGCCGGTGTCGTTCGGATGCATCACGGTCACGTCGGCGGCGGTTGGCTGATTCAGACGCACCTCGCCGGCGACCTTGAGCTGCGTCCTGCCGATCAGATGCAGCGCGTCGCGGTTCGGCGGCGCCGAGCAGCCACCCGAGGTCTTGACGTACCGAGAATCGGTGTGAAGCTCGCCATTGGAGAGTTCGCTGACGACGCGCACGTGGCTGTATTCGTCGACTCGCAGCCGCGTTTCGAAGTCAGCCTGGCCGACTTCGGTGGTCAAGTCAAGCGTTGCCGCTACCGGTGAAGGGTTCTTGTCGACCACCACGTAGAGCCTGCGCACGTGCAGTTCTGGGCGCTGGGGCAGCTTGGAGACCAGCTTGACCGGCACCGAGGCGCCGTAGGCGGCGCGCAGCGGTGCGATCAGCTGCACGATGCCCTGGCCGGCTATGAGCTTGCGGCCGGGAAACAGGCGTTCACTCAGACGTTCCCATTCGGGCGACGACGCATCGTGCGTGGCCGAAGGTAAGCCGCCGACGGCGGCGAATGTCGTGCTCGGCGCCAGTGCGACGGCGGCGAGTCCTCGCAGGGTAGAACGACGGGCCGGCGAATTGGGTTGCATTGACGACATTGTCCTCTCCCCTACTTGAGCATCAACTCACGTTCGACACGAAGGAACGCGACGGAGGCATTGCGCCGATGAATCGTGTCGTACTGGTCCCAGCCCTCGAACTCGGGCAGCTCGCCCGCTTCAGCCACATTGAGTAAAGACGTGCCCGAGGCCACCAGTGTACGAACTCGCGCCTCGAGCTGCATCAGGTAACGCTCGTTAGTCGCGATCAATCCCGGAGACGACGCCGCGCCGTGGCCGGGGACGACGGTCGCAACGCGCAAGGCCTGCAATTCGCGCAGCGCGTTCCTCCAGCCGGCGAGATCGCTGTCCTGAATGTCCGGGATGCGATGCGCATCGAGCAGCCCGCCGGCGAACAAAACGCCGCTGCGCTGATCGAGTACGGCGATATCTCCCGGCCCGCTGGAGTGACCGAAGTACAGCACTTGCACCGGCCGGCCGATCAGGTCGAGCAGATGGGTGCCGTCGAACTCCTGGTCGGGCTTGTACAGGGTCGTGCCGCGCATGGGCTCCTCGCCGACCGTCAGGCGCAACGTCTTAAGGCAGATTTCGCAGCGCGAGGCCATCAGCCGGGCGGTTCGGCTGTGCATGCGGATCGGAATGCCGCGCTCGCGGAACGCCTCTCCACCGAACAGGAACTCGGGCCGAGCGTGGGTGATGAGGGCAACGAGCACCGGCTGGTCGGTGAACCCGCGGATTGTCGCCAACAAGGCCTGACCATGGGCGTACGACGTCCCGGTGTCGATGGCGATGACGCCACGCTCGCCGACGATGAAGCCGGCGTTGCCGATGCGTCCGAGATTGTGTTCGTCGGCCGCGCCGCCGGTGCCGGCCACGACATAGACGCCCGGCGCAAGCTCGACGGCCCGCGCAGCCGCCGACGCGGGCGGTGCGATGGCACAAGCTGCCAGCGTGGCGCACGCAGCACCACATCCGATCAGCGCATGTCGCCGCGTGAAGCTTCGCATGGCGGTGTTGTCGCGGCGGCGAAATGGGCCCACACGCAGCCTGACATCAGCGCAGCCGCCCGGCAGACCGGCGCCGGCGTCCCTAGACTGCGGCTTCGGAGGACATGATGATGGGTACCGGTGCACGTGTGCGGCAATGGTCGAGCGTTCTGATTGCGGCTGCCCTGCTGTGCTGCAGCCGGGCAACTGTCGCGGCTGACGACAGCCCGCCGGCGTTGGCGCTGATCGGTTTTGAACTGGTCGACGACCATCCCGATGCGGGGCGCGCAATGCAACTGGGCAGTCGGCTGGCGGCGATCAAGGCTCAACTCGAGCAGGGGCTGCATCAGCGTTCGCTTTACCGCGTGATCGATACCGCTGAGGCCAAGGACTTGATCGACGCGCTGCGCGAACGCAACGAATTCTTGTACCGCTGCAACGATTGTCTGGCCGATGTGGGGCAACGGCTGGGCACCCGACTGATTGCGCTGGGCTGGGTGCAGCGTGTCAGCGAACTGATCCTCAATGTCAACGTCACGGTGATCGACGCGCAGACTGGGGTCGAAGTGCTGAGCAAATCGGTCGACCTGCGCGGCAACACCGACGAGACCTGGGCCCGCGGAGTCAACTTCATGCTGCGTGACTGGGTTGAGCGCCGCGCGCGCAACCCCAACTACGGGCGCTGAGGCCTGGCGCCGTCATTGCACGGCACTGAGCGGCGTGTCGGCAGCGACGAAGCGCGAATCCCGCGAATCGACCACCGTGGCGCGCAATACACCGCCACCCTGTGGCAGGAAATAGAAGCGCAGAGTCGGGTTCTCGCTGATCGAAAAATCGACATCTGCCGAAACCACGGGTCGGCCGCCGTAGCTCACGTCGATGCGGCGCACAAAATGGGCCGGCGTGTATTGGCGGGTCGCCTGGTCCATCGCCAGGCCCGAGTGGTTGGGGTGGCTGATCTGCAATTGCGCCAGCACCGGCGCGCGGCCCTTCAAGTCGCCCTCGATGCGAAAGCGCATCTGCCCCAGCGACGCCAGCGCAGCCACAGCGTCGGCGCCGGCCGGCGCCGAACACCCGCCGGAGGCCTTGACGAAGCGTGTGGCCATGAACAGCTGGCCATCGCGGGTCTCGGCGACGGCGCGGACATGCGAGTAGGCGTCGATGCGAACCCGCGTTTCGATGTCGGGGCGGCCGCTATCGGCTTCGAACTGGAAGATCGCCGCGATCGGCGAGGGGTTGGCGTCGATGATCAGGTAGAGCTTGCTGATAGGTTGTGTGGTGTGCCGTGGGAACTGCGTGCGGATCGCGATCGGCACGACGGCCGAATCGACCGCGCGCGCGGGCGCTTCCAAGGTCAGCAACTCGGCTGGAGCGGCGGTGATGCTGCGGCCCTCGAACAGACTGGCCCGCACCTTGTGCCAGATCGGGCTGGCCTGTGGATCGTCGCCCGGTTGCAGGCTCGCCGCCGCGACACAGTCGCAGCTCAACAGCGCCAGCGTGCCGATGAGTTGCCAAACGCGCAGACCGGCCATCACAGGGTCATCTCGGGCCGATGAAACACGCCTTGCCGACCCGCGCCTGCAATTCGCGATAGCGGGCGATCTGCGGCTTCAGGGTCTCGTTGTCGCGCAACTCGCCGCCTCGTTCGCCGCCGATCGAGGTCGCGTTCACGATGGTGACCATGGTGACGTAGTCGTCGAACTTCAACTCGCCGGCCAGCCGGTCGAGCGCGCACGAGCACTTGTTGACCATCTCGAAATATGGACCGGGGTTGGTGCGCATGCACTCCTGTACGTACAGCACGCGATCGACGGTTGGGAAGTCGTTCGCCAACGCCGCCGCGGCAAACGGCAGCGCGCAGATCGTGAGCAGGGTGCGCAGTCCCATTGCGTGCTCGCTGGATCAGGGTTGGCTGGCTGCGCGCGCAGGCGTGGCAGCGTCCAGCAGCATTTCTTCGACCAGCAACGGCGGCGCGCCGGGGCTGGCCACCTGGGTTCGGATGCTGAACACGCCGCCTGGCACCTGGTCCGACAGCGTGAAGACGTAGCGCTTTTCGGCCAGCGACTCAAATCGAGCGCGCAGCGGGTCGTCCAGGTAGGGCGCGACGGTGATCTGTTTGGCTGCGACGCTGCGGCCCAGGTAGGGGACCGACAAGTCGCTGATCGTCGCGCCCTGATAAACAGCCATGCGGATCCGCTTGCGAAAGTAGTTCGGCTGCCCCTTGGTCAGGCGTTGCATCTCGCGGATATCGCGCTCCAGGAAATACAGGATCACCGGATTGCCCTGTGCCGACTCGACCTCGGGCAGGTCCAAGCGGCGCGGCCCGCCCAGAAACTGCCCGCTGGCCGTGCAGCACTTGCCGTCGGCCTGAGCGCGCAGCGCGATCGCCACTTTGTCCTCGAATCCCTGCTCCAGGCTGCCGCTCTTGCGGAAGCTGTAGCTCAAGGTCGCCGGCGGCTGCAGCGTGGCCAGGTGGTTGGTCACAAACAGCGCCTGTTCTGCGGGCGAGATGTTCTCGGCCGCCTGCGCAGCGCCCGCGATCAGCAGCGCTGCGAGCGTCAATGGGACGAACTTCATGATGGCAGGCTGCCTCAGCGTCACTGCTTCTGCGCTGCGTAGGACTCGTCGACAAGCGGTACGCCAAATTCTCTCAAGATGGCGGTGATCTCGGCCTGGCGCGATTCGATCAGCGCTTCGACCTGCTGCTTCCATTCGCGTTCGCCGTAGCGAACGCCCATGGCCATCTGGTAGTCGAAGCGCACACCGGGCTCCGACTTCATCGGCACCACCGTCAATGCCGGGGATTTGACGCGCTTGGCGAAGTAGCCGGCGATCGGACCCCAGACGATCGCCACGTCGATCTTGTTGGCCGCGAGGTCCTTCTCGATGATTTCGCCCGGGTACTGCTGCGGGTCGGCGTTCATCATCTTGTAGGGCACGCCGCGCTCGACCAGATCGTGCCGGCTGAGCCACTCGGACGCCGGTGAGCGATCGTAGACGCCGATGCGCAGCGAGCTGAGCTTGGCCTTGTCGAGCTTGAGAAAGTCCTCGCTCGACTTGACATGGTCCAGGCCCTTGCCGCTCGCGAACACCAGGGCGTACGTCGAGCGGTAGTAGGGCTTGGTCACTGACACCTGATCAAAGCCGACCGGCACGCCCATCACGATGTCGCAGGGGTAGTCTTCACCCGGCAACTTGTAGCGCAGCGTGTTGCGGATGAAGGCCAGGCGCTGCGGGAACGAGTAGTACGACACCGGCAGCCCGAGCGCCTTGCCGAAGAGCTCGGCAATGCGGTTTTCTATGCCTTCGCCCGAGGTGTTCGAGAAAGGCAGGTTGTTCGGGTCCTGGCACACGCGCAGCGCCTTGCGCTCGGCCGGCTTGTCCTGCGCGGAGACGCAGCTTGTCGCGGCCCAGAGTGCCGCGACCATGAGCAAGCTGCCGATTCTGATCATTGAATCGGCTCGACCTTGGCGCGCGTGATCGCGCCGTCCGAGCGGCCTTTCAGGTAGGCGTAGAGCTGACTCATGTTCTCCATCACCTGGGGGCTGGTGCCGAAGCTCTGCATGCCTTTCTCGAGTCGGCCGTCGCGGACGGTCTTGACGAATTCCTCTTTGGTCAGCGTCTTCAGGCTGGCGAGCAGCGACGGGCCGACCAGGCCTTCCTGGTTGGCGCCGTGGCAGCGGTCGCAGGCCGCGGCACGCCAGGTGCGGAAACCCTTCATCGTCTCGGGGTCGACCTTGTAGCCGTCGACGACTTTGTACGGCGGCCCAGTCTGCGCCGATTGGTCGGGGGCCGCCGATTGGCCCCAAGCGGCGCTGGCCACGAAAAAAGTGACGCTCAACAGGGATTTCAAATACATGGGACGTCATCCGTACTCAAAAAAGGGGATGGAGCCATTCAGCACCATCCCCCTTCGGTCTTAGGCCAGCAGGGTGCCTGGCCGCTTGGTCTTCAATTGGGCAATGCGAACACGGTCAGCGAACCGCCGAGCTCAGTGTACTGGTTCAGCTCGCGGTAGCCACCCACCGCGCCCAGACCGTCGGTATCCTTCTCCAAACCCGCTGCCATGCCGATGCCGGCCCAGCCGCCGATGCCGGAGAACGTGCCGATGTACTGCTTGCCCTTGTGTTCGTAGGTGAACACATTGCCGATGATGCCTGAGGGCGTCTTGAACTTGAAGAGCTCCTTGCTGATGTCCTTGGCATCGACGCACTTCAGGTAACCCTCGAGCGTGCCGTAGCACGACAGTCCGCCCGCGGTGTTGAGCGAGCCGCTCCAGACCGAGAACTTCTCTGGCTTGGACTGAACGATCTTGCCCGTGCCTGCGTTCCAGGTGATGTAGTTGCCCATGCCGCCGTGGCTGCCCGGCGCCGGGAACATCGACAGCGTGGCGCCCACATACGGCTGGCCCGCGGTGTATTCGACCTTGAACGGCTCGTAATCCATGCAGACATGGTTGGTCGGCACGTAGAACAACTTGGTGTTCGGATCGAACGACGCCGGCTGCTGGTCCTTGGTGCCCAAAGCCGCCGGACATACGCCCTTGGTGTTCACATCAGGCCCGTTCTTGGCCGTCGAGTACTTGGCCACCACCTGTGGCCGCCCGGTCTTCATGTCCACATGCGTGGCCCAGTTGACCTTCGGGTCGAACTTCTCGGCCACCAACAGCGCGCCGGTCACACGGTCCATCGTGTAGCCGAAGCCATTGCGGTCGAAGTGCACCAGCGCCTTGGTGGCTTTGCCGTGGACGTCGATGTCGGCCAGGATCATCTCGTTGATGCCGTCGAAGTCCCACTCATCGTACGGCGTCATCTGGTAGACCCACTTGGCCATGCCGGTGTCGACGTCACGCGCGAAGATGGTCATCGACCACTTGTTGTCGCCGGGGCGTTGCGCCGGGTTCCAGGTGCTGGGATTGCCGGTGCCGTAGTACATCAGGTTCAGCGCCTTGTCGTAGCTGTACCAGCCCCAGGTGGTGCCGCCGCCGATCTTCCACTGGTCGCCCTTCCAGGTCTTCAGCGAGGAGTCTTTGCCGACCGGCTTCATCGCGCCGTCGGTCCAGGTCATCGTCTTGTCGGGGTCGATCAACATCTCGTTGTCCGGGCCGACGCTGTAGCCCTTCCAGGCCAGCTTGCCGTCGCTCAGGTTGTAGGCGGCGATGAAGCCGCGAACACCCCACTCGCCGCCGCTGATGCCGGTGATGACCTTGTCCTTGAAGACGTGCGGCGCGTTGGTGTTCACCGCGCCGAGCTTCGGGTCGCCGTTCTTGGTCGACCAGACCACCTTGCCGCTCTTGGCGTCGAGGGCAACCAGCATGCTGTCGGCCTGCTGCAGAATGACCTTGCCTTCGGCATAGGCCAGACCGCGATTGACCGTGTCGCAGCACATCTGCGGGATCACCGCCGGATCCTGCTTCGGCTCGTATTTCCAGTTGATCTTCTGCGTGTCGAGGTCGATCGCGAAGACCTTGTTCGGGAACGGCGAATGCAGGTACATGGTGCCGTCGACCACCAGCGGCGAGCCTTCGTGACCGCGCAGCACGCCGGTGGAGAAGGTCCAGGCGACCTGCATCTTGCCGACGTTGGCGGTGGTGATTTGGTTCAGCTTGCTGTAGCGCTGGTTGAACATGTCGCCAGCCTGCATCGCCCAATTCTTGGAGTTGGCGATGTTCTTCTCGACGTCGGCGTTGGCGTGCGCCAAGCCCGGCACGGCGAGAAGCAACATCCCCAAACGCGACCAAGCGGTCCAGGGGGATTGCCCAGAAATTCGCATCGATGTCTCCTTGTTGAATTGACCAGAGTCCGGCCGCGCGTTGCCGTGCACGCAACGCCGCCCGCCACGCGGCATCAAAAGCCTGGCGCATGCTGGACTGCAATTCTCGCGCCTGTTTCTGCGATGCGCTAGGCCGGGTTGGGCTTCGGGGCAAGGACGCTCGGCCCCGGTTCACCGGCTCTCCATGCCGCGCGTGTCAGAGGTGTGCAGGTGGGTCGCCCAGGGCATTGAGGCGCGCTGCACCGTGGCGCCCGCGGATGCACGTGCTAGGGAAAATACGGATGTGGCGGAGCTGTCTGACGCTCGGGCGGTCGTGCCGCAGCACACACGCTGACAACGTGCGCCATAACCGTGGCAATGACTTCGGCACAGAGTGTCATCGCAAGGGTGGAACATCTGTGGCGTGGCCTTCGCCGGCTGACCGGATGCGCCTTGGCGTGTCACCATGTTGCCAATTCAATAGAAAGGCGCCGCATGCACAGGGACGACGCGCTGCTGGCCGACTGGCGCCAGCGCGCGATGCTGGTCGAGGCCGAAATTGCGAAGGCCGTGATCGGACAGGCGCGCGTCTTGCGCTTGGTCAATACAGCCGTGTTCGCGCGCGGCCACGTGCTGCTGCAAGGCGATGTCGGTGTGGGCAAGACGACCTTGCTGCGGGCGTTTGCGCATGTTCTGGGCGGCGCGTTCGCCCGCACCGAGGGCACCGTCGACTTGATGCCCAACGACCTCATCTACTACACCTACATCAGCGAGCAGGGGCGACCGGCGGTCGAACCGGGCCCGTTGATCCGCCATGGCGAGGATCTGGCCATCTTCTTCTTCAACGAGATCAATCGCGCCCGGCCGCAGGTGCACGCGTTGCTGTTGCGCGTGATGGGCGAGCGCAGCGTGTCGGCATTCAACAGCGAAATCCGCTTCCCGCACTTGCTGGTGTTTGCCGACCGCAACCGGGTCGAACGCGAGGAGACCTTCGAGATCTCGTCGGCCGCGCGCGACCGCTTCATGATGGAGATCACGATCGACGTGCCCGCCGACGACAGCGACCGCCGGGCGCTGATGTTCGAGCCGCGCTTTCACGACCCCGACCGCCTGTTGGGTGCACTGGGCGCCGAGCAGGTGCCGCACCGCGAGCTCAACCAATTGGCCGAGGTAATCCAGCGCAGCATCCAGGCCTCGTCGGCCTTGCAGGCCTACGTGCTCGCGCTTTGGGGCGCCACTGCCGAGCCGGCGCGGTTCGGCGTGCGGATCGCCGACGTCGACACCGAGCGGCTGATGCTCGCCGGCGCCAGCCCGCGCGGCATGAGCCTGTTGATGCGGGCCGCGCGTGTCGCAGCCTGGCTGGAAGGGCGGGCGTTCGTCACGCCCGAGGACGTGCAGGCGGTGTTCGTCGAGACGATTTCGCACCGCCTGTGCTACGAGCCGGTGTACGAAATGCGCCGGCACGAGATCGCACCGCAACTGATGTCGGCGATCGTTGCCGCAGTCGCCGCACCCTAGGATGGAGCCCACCCCCGTAGCGGCCTTCAGCCGCCTCCCCCTCGAGGGGGCAACACCAGCGGACCGGCAGAGCCGGATCCGCGGTGTTCGCTTGGGAATGCCGCGCTTCATGCGTCGCGGGTCGCGCGAAGCGCGGTGGAGCAACTGAGATGGCTTCGCGCGAGATTCGCGAACTGCACTACCGCAGCGCCGGCGCGGCGGCGGGGATGATGCCGGGTCACCACCGCAGTCGCCACGGCGGCAGTGGTTTGGAGTTTCGACGCCATGCGCTGCTGCGCGACGCACCCGACGCGCAACGCCTGGACCTGTTGGCCAGCCTGCGGGACCCCTTCGGCAACTGGATCGTGCGCCAGTTCAGCCAGCGCCAGGCCATCCCGGTCGCATTGGTGGCCGACCTGTCCGCGTCGATGGGCTTCGAGGGCACGCAGCGCAAGCTCGACGTGCTCGCCGATTTTGCCGAGAGTCTGGCCTGGTCGGCATGGCGCACCGGCGACAGCTTTGGCTTCGTCGGCTGCGACGAACGCGTGCGTGCCGAACTCGCGGTGCCGCAGACGCGAAATCGCGGCGCCGGCATCGCCCTCGGGCGCAGGCTGCGTGCGCTGACGCTGCTGGGGCGATCTGCGGCGGCGTTGCGCCAAGCGCATGGCCACTTGCCGCAACGGCGCGCGCTGGTCTTCCTGGTTTCCGACTTCCATCTGCCGCTGCCGCAGCTTGACGCCGTTCTGGCCAGCCTGGCGCGGCACGAGCTGGTGCCCGTGGTGCTGTGGCAGCCGGTCGAGTTTGCACTCTCGGCGCGGCATGGCCTGGCCCAGGTGCGCGATCCCGAAAGCGGCTTGCGGCGCTGGCTTTGGTGGCGGCCGGCGATTCGACAGCGCTGGGATGCTGCCCGGCAGGAGCGGCGCGAGGCCTTGTTGCAGCTGTTCCGCAACCGGCGACTCGCACCGCTGTTCATCGAGGCTGAATTCGATGCCGATGCGGTGACGCGTCACTTCCTGGTATGAGACTTCGGCCCGGGCTGGTGTCAGGCTTGGTGCTGGCGTCGATATTGGTGGCGCGGGCCGCACCCATCGAGGTGCCGCAGCGGGTCGAACCCGTCGAACCCCGGGCCTTCGGCTACCAGGTCGGCGACATCGTGCTGCGTCGGGTTGCCGTCGACGCGCCCGATGGCTGGCGCCTCGACGAGGCAACACTGCCGGCCCCGGGCGGGCGTGGCCAGGCGCTCGAACTGCGCCGCGTGAGCAGCCGCGCGGCGCGCGGGTCCGGCGGCCGGCGACACGAGCTGGCGCTCGAATACCAGGTCTTCATCGCGCCGGCGGCGGTGCGCACATTCGAGCTGCCGGCGTTGCGCCTGCGTTTCGACGGCGCGTCGCGCAGCGTCGAATTGCTGATCGAAGCCTGGCCGGTCACCGTGGCACCGCTGGTGCCGGTCGAGGTGTCGCCGCGGAGCGGCCTGGGCGAACTGCAGCCCGACCGGGCGCCACTGCCGATCGACACCGGACCGGCGCGCGCCAGGCTTGTGGCCTGCGCGGCGATCGCGGTGCTGCTGCTGGCTGGGCTCGCCACTGTCTACCTGGGCCCGCCTTGGCGTGCGGCGCGCAATCGGCCGTTCGGTCGCGCCTGGCGACAGCTGCGGCACTTGCCGCGCGAGCCGGCACCGGCACTATGGCGCGCGGCCTGTCGTCAACTGCACGAGGCGCTCAACCGCAGTGCCGGCGAAGTGCTGTTCGAGCATGGCCTGGCGCGCTTTGTTGCCGCGCGGCCCTCGTTTGGGAGCCTGCGTGACGAGCTCGCGCGCTTTCTGCGCATGAGCCGCCGCGAGTTCTTCGACGACGCAGCGTCAAGTCCACCCGATGCGGCCTGGCTCGTCGAGCTGTGTCGCCGCTGCCGCGACGCCGAGCGGGGTTTGGCATGAACTTCGACCATCCTTGGTTGCTGTGCCTGCTGCCGCTGGTGTTGCTGCCGTTGCTGGCGCCGGCGGGAACGCCGGTGGACAACGGCTGGATTGCGTTTGCACCGCGCGACCGTTCGTCCGACTTCGCCGGCTGGGCGTTGCGCGCCGCGGCCGCTTTGGCGCTCGTCGCGCTGGTGCTGGCGCTGGCCGGGCCTTACCGCAGCGAGTACACGGTCGATCGGGTGGGGCAGGGCGCCGAGATCGTGCTCGTGCTCGATCGCAGCCGAAGCATGGACCAGGGTTTTGCGCCCGGCGGCACCCTGCCGGCGGCTGCGCGCGGCACCGGGCCCGAAGCGCTGGATTACTACACCAGCCGAACGCCAGGGCGGTTGCGCGAGTCCAAAGGCACGGTGGCGCGCCGCCTGCTCGGCGAATTCACGGCGCAGCGCCCGGACGACCGCTTCGCGCTGATCGTCTTCAGCACCCTGCCGATGCAGGTGCTGGGCTTTACGCAGAAATCCGAGATGATCCAATCGGCTATTGCCGCCGGCAACATCGGCCGCGGCCTGTCGGAGACGAACATCGGTTTGGCGCTCGAGGCGGCGCATGAATTGTTCGACGACCGGCCCTACACCGGCTCGCGCATCGTCATGCTGGTGTCCGACGGCGGCGACCGCCTGGACCCCGACACGCGCGATCGGCTGGCCCGCTTGACCCGCAGGCACCGGGTTTCGATCTACTGGCTGTACCTGCGTTCGGCCAACAGCCCGGGCCTGACATTGGCCGCCGGCGATTCGGCGGCTGCTGCCGAAAGCGTGCCCGAGATGCTCTTGCACCAGTTCTTTCAGTCGCTCGAAACACCTTATCGAGCGTACGAGGCCGCCGACTCGCAGGCTCTGCAGCGCGCGATCGCCGACGTGAGTCGGCTCGAAAAACTGCCGATCATCTACCACGACCTGGTGCCGCGGCGCGAACTCGCACCCTACGCCCACGCGCTGGCCTTGTTGGCCGTGCTGCTGCTGCTGGCTGCGCGCCAGGCGGAGATCCGTCGATGGGCTTGACACGGCGGCGCATGACCCGGCTGGCGTGGCTGCTGCTGGCCGGCACGGCGCTGCTGGCGGCCGTCGATGCGCTTGGGCTGCTGCGCGTCGAGCGGCTGAACGCGCAGATCGCCGCTGGCACGGTGCCGCCCGACGCTGCCGACACGGTACCTGAGCTGCGCTTCGCTCAGGCCTACGCGCAAGCCGCAAGCGGTGCCGGCGAGGCCGCCCTGAACCGATATGCCACGCTGCAAGGTGACTCAGCACTCGGCCAGGCCGCTCGCTACAACAGTGCCAATCTGCTGCTGCGCGAGGGAATCGCGCTGCGCGCCGGTGCCCAGAGCGGCCAAGCGCTGGCGCTGATCGAACTGGCCAAGGAAGGCTACCGCGAAGTGCTGCGTCACGACCCCGACGACTGGTCGGCGCGCTACAACCTCGAGCGTGCACAGCGCATCGTGCCCGATCCCGACGAAGCCGACGAGACGCCGCCAGACGTGAACCGCAGCGCTGAGCGTGCCGCCACCACCATGCGCGGTTACTCGCCGGGCCTGCCGTGACGCGCTGGCCACAGGGGTGGGGTGGCTGGCGCGGCGATCGAGAACGTTGGTGGCTGGTACTGGCGGCGCTTGCGCTGACGACGACCTTCCTGCAACCGGGCTTTCCTTGGAAGCGTTCGCTTTTCGAGCATGTGGTCGTGCTCGATGTGACGCAGAGCATGAACGTGCAAGACCAATCGCTCGACGGCCGACCCGCCTCGCGCCTCGTATTCGCCAAGAATGCGCTCAATCATGCGCTGCAGGAGTTGCCTTGCGGTTCGAAGGTCGGCTGGGCCGTTTTCACCGAGTACCGCAGCTACCTGCTGTTCACGCCGGTCGAGGTGTGTGCGAACCGGGCCGAATTGCGCGCCACCTTGGCCGCTATCGACGGCCGCATGGCCTGGTCGGGCAACAGTGAGGTGGCCAAGGGGCTGCACAGCGGCATCCTGATCGCCAAGGCACTGCCCGGCACGCCGTCGCTGGTGTTTGTGACCGACGGCCATGAGGCGCCGCCACTGCACCCGCGCCATCGACCGCCACTCGAGGACAGGCCGGGCGAGGTGGCGGGACTCATCGTCGGCGTCGGCGAGTTGAAGCCTTCGCCGATCCCGAAGACCGACCCACGCGGCCGGCCGTTGGGCTTCTGGTCGGCCGACGACGTGCTGCAGGTCGACGCGTACAGTCGGGGGCGTGGCGCCAGCGTCGATGGCGAAACGATGGCGGAAGACGCCGAGGGCGCGGCCCCAGTGGGTGTGGGCGCCACCCCGGGCAGCGAGCACCTGTCGTCGCTGCGCGAGGCCTACCTGCAGCTGCTCGCCGGCGAAAACGGCTTGGCCTTCCACCGGCTGCGCTCGGCGCAGGGTCTCGCCGAGGCGCTGCGTTCAAAGGCGCTGGCGCGACCCGTCGCGGTGCGCGGCGACGCGCGCGTGCTGCTCGCGGCATTCGCTTTGCTGTTGCTGCTCGCGCCCCATGCGAAGGCACTGTGGCTTCGCCGCCGCGGCACGACTTCAGGCTGACCCAGGAGTCGGATGCAGCGATTTCCTACTCGATGTTCTGCACCTGTTCGCGCATCTGTTCGATCAGCACCTTCATGTCGACCGCGATGCCCGACAGCTCCAGCGTGGCCGACTTGGAGCCCAGCGTGTTGGCTTCACGATGCAACTCCTGAATCAGGAAGTCCAGGCGCTTGCCGACCTCGCCGCCAGCCTGCAGCAGGCGATCGATCTCGTCGAGGTGGGCGACCAGGCGTGACAGCTCCTCGGCCACGTCGATGCGCAGCGCAAAGGCCGCAGCCTCGCTCAACGCGCGATCGTGCTGGGTCTCGATGCCCACGGCGTTGGCGCCGGCCGCCGCCAACGCCTCGTTCCAGCGTTCGAGGAAGCGCTGTTGTTGCCGCTGCACCAGCGCAGGCACCATCGGCGCGGCCTGGCTGGCCAGCTGGCGCAACGCGGCGATGCGCTCGTGCAGCGTGTCGGCCAGGCGCGCACCTTCGCGCGCGCGCGCATCGCGCAACGCCGCGGCGCACTCGCGCGCCGCGACCAGCGTGGGCGCGTCGAGGCGTTCGCCCGATCCGCCCTGACGGCTCCACTGCAACACCTCGTTGACGCTCAGCGCGCGCGCACCCGGCAGCCAGCCGAGGACGGTGGATTCCACGCGCGACAGGCGATTGAGCTGTTCGGTCGACGGCAAGGGCAGCGATGCGTCGAGTGCGCTCTGGCTGACGACGCGCAGTTCGACCTTGCCGCGGCGCACCGCGGTGGCGACCACTTCGCGCAACGCGGGTTCGAGCGCACGCATCTCGTCGGGCAGACGCATCGCCAGATCCAGAAACCGGCCATTGACCGATCGCATCTCGACCGTGACCGATGCCCGTGATGCAGTGGATTCCTCCGCACCCGAACGGGCAGTCGCCGTGGCGCTTGCGAAACCGGTCATGCTGTAAACTGCCATCGAGTTATCGCGCCGCCAAAATTCGATTATGTCAAAGCCAAAACCAGCCCCGTTGCCAGCTGGCACCGTGGTCGGTGGCTATCAGGTCGTGAAGAAGTTGGCGGCCGGCGGTTTCGGCGTCGTCTACCTGGCCGAAGACGACCAGCGACACCTCGTCGCCCTCAAGGAGTACCTGCCTGCGTCGCTCGCCGAGCGCTCGCCCGGCGAGCTGACGCCGCGCGTCAAGCCCGAGAAGCAGCCGCTGTACCGACTGGGCCTGAAGAGCTTCTTCGAAGAAGGCCGCTCGCTCGCGCAGATCAGCCATCCGAGCGTGGTCTCGGTGCTGAACTTCTTCCGCGAGAACGAAACCGTCTACATGGTGATGAACTACCTGCAGGGCGACACGCTGCAGGATTTCATCGTCACCGCGCGCGACCTCAAACGCGACAAGGTGTTCCGCGAATCCACCATCCGCAGCCTGTTCGACGAAATCCTGCGCGGCTTGCGCATCGTGCACCAGCACAAGATGCTGCACCTGGACATCAAGCCGGCCAACATCTTCATCACCAACGACAACAAGGCCGTGCTGCTCGACTTCGGCGCCGCGCGCGAGGTGCTGAGCAAAGAGGGCAACTTCATCCGCCCGATGTACACGCCGGGCTTCGCGGCGCCGGAGATGTACCGCCGCGACGGCACGCTGGGGCCGTGGACCGACATCTACGCGATCGGCGCGTGCATCTATGCCTGCATGCAGGGCTACCCGCCCAACGACGCGCCGCAGCGGCTGGACAAGGACCGGCTGGCGCTGAGCCTCTCGCGCCTGCGCAACGTGTATTCCGACAACCTGATCGAAGTGACCGAGTGGTGCATGTCGCTCGACCCGCTGTCGCGCCCGCAGAGCGTGTTCGCGCTGCAGAAGGAACTCGCGCGCGAAACCGAACGCCGCTACACCAAGCTCAGTTTCGGTGAGCGGCTGAAGCTGCAGCTCGAGAACCTCAAGACGGGCGCGAAGCCCTGAGCCGGACCATGCCGCGAAGCCCACCGTGTTCGTGGCCCAACCGGGCTCAGACCGGCCCCTTCGTGGCTCGTGGCGCTCGTCGGGTGCTTCGGGCGCCCCGGCGGAACTGACATGCGCTTCTCCGTCTACCAGGTCAGCCGCAAGGGAGGCCGCGAGAAGAACGAAGACCGCATGGGCTATTGCTACACGCGTGACGCCGGCCTGTTCGCGTTGGCCGACGGCATGGGTGGGCACCCGGAGGGCGAAGTCGCCTCGCAGCTCGCGTTGCAGACGCTGGCCGCGCTGTTCCAGCGCGATGCCAAACCGGTGCTGACCGAGCCGCTGCGCTTTCTGCAGGAGTCGATCATCGCCGGCCACCACCAGCTGCTGCGTTATGCCACCGAGAAGGCGCTGATCGACACCCCACGCACCACGGTCGTCGCCTGCCTGATGCAGGGCAACGCCGCCTACTGGGCGCACTGCGGCGATTCGCGCCTGTACCTCGTGCGCGGCGACAAGCTGATTGCCCGCACCCGCGATCATTCGTACTCCGAGCTGCAGGAAACGCTGTCGCAGGTGGTGCCGGTGGGCGAACGCTTCAACCGCAACGTGCTGTTCACCTGCCTGGGCTCGCCTGGCAAGCCGGTGGTCGACACCGCCGGCCCGCTGCTGCTGCAACCCCGCGACCGTGTGCTGCTGTGCTCCGACGGCCTGTGGGGCAGCGTCAGTGACGCGGTGATCACCGAACACCTGGCCGGTCGCCCGATCTCGGACGCCGTGCCCGAGCTGGTCGAGCTGGCGCTGCGCAACGGCGGCGCCAAGAGCGACAACGTGACCGTCATTTCGGTCGAGTGGGAGGCCGCCGAGGACGGCGACGCGGCCAGCGAAGTGTCCACCCAGGCCCTGGGCGACGAGGTCTTCGCCTCCACCATCCAGGCCAGCCTGCTGGGCGACAACACGTCGCCCGACGACCTCGACGAGGCCGAGATCGAGCGTTCGATCCGCGAGATCAACGAAGCGATCAAGCGTTCTTCGGCGCAGAAGAAATCCTGAGGCCATGACCGCCCCCGCGCTTGTCGCCGCGCGCCTGCGCTGCCCCCCGAGGGGGTGCAGTCCGGCTTGGGTCGGCCCGGCGCCGGACTGATCCCGATGAGCGATTTCCAGCGCACGCGAGGCCGTGCCGCGGATGCCTTGCGCCCGGTCGCGATCCAGCGCGGCTACACGCTGCACGCCGAAGGTTCGGTGCTGGTGAGCTTCGGCGAAACCAAGGTGCTGTGCACCGCCTCGGTCGAAGAGAAGGTGCCGCCGCACAAGCGCGGCAGCGGCGAGGGCTGGGTCACGGCCGAATACGGCATGCTGCCGCGCGCCACGCACACCCGCGGCGACCGCGAGGCCGCACGCGGCAAGCAAAGCGGCCGCACGCAGGAGATCCAGCGCCTGATCGGCCGCTCGATGCGCTGCGTGTTCGACCTGGCGGCGCTGGGCGAGCGCACCATCGTGCTCGACTGCGACGTGATCCAGGCCGACGGCGGCACGCGCACCGCGGCGATCACCGGCGCATTCGTCGCGGCGCACGACGCCGTGACCTGGCTGATGCAGCGCCAGTTGCTGGCGAGTTCACCGTTGCGCGATCACGTCGCCGCGGTGTCGGTGGGCCTCGTCGAGGGTGTGCCGCTGCTGGACCTCGAATACACCGAGGACTCGGCCTGCGACACCGACATGAACGTGGTGATGACCGGCTCCGGCGGGTTCGTCGAACTGCAAGGCACGGCCGAGGGTGAGACGTTCTCGCGTGTCGAGATGGACCGCCTGCTGGCGCTGGCCGACAAGGGCATTCGCGAACTCGTCGCGCTGCAGAAGGCGGCGCTGAGGGGCGCCTGATGCGGCTGGTGCTGGCGTCGAACAACGCCAAGAAACTGCTCGAACTGAAGACCTTGTTGGCCGCGCTGCCGCTCGAGCTGGTGGCGCAGGGCCAGTGGGCCGTCAGCGAAGCCGAAGAGCCCCATGAAACGTTCGTCGAGAACGCGCTGGCTAAGGCGCGCCACGCGGCAGGGGCGTGCGAGGGCCCCACACTGGCCGACGATTCGGGCCTGTGCGTGGATGCACTCGGCGGCGCGCCCGGTGTCGCCTCGGCGCACTTTGCCGACGCGGCGGCGCCCGGTGGCGGGCGCGAGCAACTGCGCCAGCGTCAGGACGCCGCCAACATGGCGTTGCTGCTGGCGCGCATGCACGGCGTGGCGGACCGGCGCGCCCGCTTCGTCTGCACGCTCGTGGCGCTGCGCCACGCGCACGATCCCGAGCCGCTGATCGCACAAGGCCGCTGGGAACTCGAGCTGATGCGCGAGCCGCGGGGCAGCGGCGGCTTCGGTTACGACCCCATGGTGCAGGTGCCCACACACGGGTGCAGCGTCGCCGAGTTGCCGGCCTCGGTCAAAAACGACATCAGTCACCGCGCACTGGCGGCGCGCCGGATGGCCGCACTGCTGCGCGAGGTCTGGCGCATTGGCTGATTCGCCGCGGCCGGCGCGCAAAGGCGACGTGGTGGCGATCGCGCCGGCGCGACGCGACGGTGCAGCGCCGACACGGCCCATCGAGGCGTACCTGCGACCCGGCACGCTGGCGCTGGGTGCGTTGCCACCGCTGTCGCTGTACGTGCACCTGCCGTGGTGCCTGGCCAAGTGTCCGTACTGCGACTTCAACTCGCACGTCTATGTGGCCCCCGGGACGCATTCAGCGTCGCCCCCCCGAATGGGAGCGTCGGTCTCGGGACGGCGCGGCGCCGGACAGCCGGCGCCGCGCCGCCGGAGGGGCGTTACCTCGACGCTTTGCGCGCCGACCTCGAGGCGGCGCTGCCGCTGGTGTGGGGTCGGCCGGTGGTGAGCGTGTTCGTCGGCGGCGGCACGCCGAGCCTGTTCTCGCCCGAGGCGATCGATCGCCTGCTGTCGATGGTGCGCGGGCTGCTGCCCCTGGTGCCCGGCTGCGAGGTCACGCTGGAGGCCAACCCCGGCACCTTCGAGCGCGAACGATTCCGCGCCTTCTCGCAGGCCGGCATCACGCGGCTGTCGATCGGCGTGCAGAGTTTCGACGACGAGATGCTGCGTCGCATCGGCCGCGTGCACGATGCCAGCCAGGCCCGGGCCGCGGTCGAGGAGGCACGCGACGCGTTCGAGCGCTTCAACATCGACCTGATGTACGCACTGCCCGGGCAGGACCTGATCGCGCTGCAACGCGACCTGGCCCAGGCCCTTGCGTTCGAGCCGTCGCACCTGTCGGTGTACCACCTGACGATCGAGCCGAACACCCGCTTCGCGCTCGATCCGCCGCCGCTGCCCGACGACGACCTGGCCAGCGAGATGCTGGACCTGATCACCGCGAACACCGCCGCCGCGGGCCTGCAGCGCTACGAAGTGTCGGCGTTCGCGCGCGCAGGCATGGCCTGCCAGCACAACCTGAACTACTGGCACTTCGGCGACTACCTGGGCATCGGTGCCGGCGCGCACGGCAAGCTGAGCTTCCCGCACCGCGTGGTGCGTCAGCAGCGCTGGCGCGAGCCGAACGGCTACATCGAGCGCGCACTCGCGGGCCACGCGGTCAGCAACGAGCACGAGGTCGCGCGCGACGCGCTGGCGTTCGAGTTCATGCTCAACGCACTGCGTCTGCGCGAGGGATTTCCGCTGGCGCTCTTCGTGGAGCGCACCGGGCTGCCGGTGTCGATCATCGCGCCGGCGCTGCAGGCCGCCGAACAGCGGGGCCTCATCGGCCGCGACCTGGCGCGCGTGTGGCCGACCGCGCGCGGCTTCGATTTCCTGTCCGACCTGCAGCAGTTGTTCCTGCCGGCGATTTGAGCGGTGAGGCATCGGCCGCGGCCCAGGCCCGCTGCGACTGCTCCAGTTGGCCCAGCAGCCAGTTGCGCAAGGCCTGCAACGGCGGCCAGTCGTGCAGCGCATCGGGATACACGAGCCAGTAGGCGTCGACGCTGTCCTCGGGCAGGGCCAGCGTCGACAGCCGGAACAGGCGACGCTCGCGCAGCGCGTCCGCGGCCAACACCTCGCGCGCCAGCGCGATGCCCAGGTTCTGCTCGGCAGCCTGCAGCATCAGCCCGGCGTCGTTGAACGCCGCGACGGGATTGACGCGCACCTTCAGGCCGGACAGCGCAAACCAGCGCTCCCACATCGACGCGCTGCCCAGCAGCGGCTCGTGCGCCAGCGCGCGTGCGTCGGCACCGAGCAGGCGCTGCGCCGCTTGTGGCGCCCCGACCGGAACGCGCGGCGAGTCGATCAGCCGCTCGGCGCGCAGGCCGCGCCAGACACCATTGCCCTGGCGCAGCGCCGCATGAAAGCCTTCGCGCGGCAAGTCCACCACCTGTTGCGAGGCATGCAGTTCGATCGCAATGTCGGGGTGTCGCTCATGCCAGTCGCCGATGCGCGGCAACAGCCAGCGCTGGGCGAACGACGGCAGCACGCTCACGCGCATGCGCAGGTGGGCGCCGGCGGCGGCGGCCGCGGCCGACCGCACGCCGTCGTCGATCTGATCCAGCGCCGGACCCACCGAGCGCAGCAGCGCCGCGCCGGCCGCGTTCAGCACGATGCGCTGGGCGCGCCGATCGAAGAGCTGAAAGCCGAGCTGTGACTCCAGCAGACGAAGCTGCTGGCTGACCGCACTGTGCGTCAGATGCAGCTCGTCTGCCGCCGCGCGCAGGTTGCCGGTGCGCGCGATGGTGCAGAAGCTGGCCAATCCCTGCAACGGTAGTCGGGCCATGATGGTCGGATTATCTAACCAAATAGGCCAAAAGATAGCGATATCCAAGGATGGCTTGGATAGCTATTCTGCACATCACGGTTCCCCTGAAGGAAAGGCCCGTCATGCCGACCCCACTGCCCCATCTGCTCGTCGTCTCGAGGCCCGCCTGGGTCCGCGCGCTCGACACCGCGCTCGACGCCACGCGGCGCCACGCCGACTCGGCCCGCCACGGGTGGGCGCAATGGCAGGCCGCGCGCCGGCGCGCGGCGGTGCGCGCCGCGTTGCTGCAGCTCAGCCCGCACCTGTTGCGCGACATTGGCGCGCCCGACGACCTGCTGGCCGAGGCCGTGGCCCGCGCCAGCGTCGCCGAGCATCAACGCAGCGCGGCGTGGCGCAGCGAGTGACGCCGCACGATTAGTGCCCTGTCCGACACCGCGCCTGCGCGCCGGCAGCCACGCAGATGGCAGGCGATTGCGCCGCATATCAGCGTGCTGTTGCGCAGGGTCGCACTGCTAGACTGGCCTCGTCGCGAACTCGCCCGATGGCAGGACCCGAGGCACCTTGGACCCGCGTGCGCCCGAACCGTCGCCGCCCCCTCCAGGGGAGCCGCCGCCGCATGCGCTGCAGCTCGACGTGGCCATGCAGCTGTTGGGTCAATCGGGCCGGGCCTCCTTGCACGGCGCACCCGGCAGCGCGGCCTGGCTGCAGGAGCTGATCGACGCGCTGGTTGATCTGTCCAGCCGCGACGCGCTCACCGGCCTGGCCAATCGCCGTACCTTCGAGCTCGCCCTGGCGCGCGAGATCGACCGCGTGGCGCGCTCCGGCGAGCCCGCGCTGCTGCTGACCTTGGACATCGACCACTTCAAGCGTGTCAACGACACCCATGGCCATGCCGCGGGCGACCTGGTGATTCGTGCGGTGGGCCAGGCGCTGGCCGACACGGTGCGGCCGATGGACCTGGTGGCGCGCATGGGCGGCGAGGAGTTCTCGATCGTGCTGCCCAACTGCCCGGCGGCTTTCGGCCCGCAGGTGGCCGAGCGCATTCGGGTGCGCGTGGCGCAGACGCCGGTGGAGGTCACGCCCGGCCAATCGATCACGGTCACCGTCAGCGTCGGCGGCGCGTTCGCGCCGCAATGGGTGCGCACCACGCCGCGCCTGTGGATGGACCGCGCCGACCAGCAGCTCTACCGGGCCAAGAGCGAAGGCCGCAACCGCAGCTGCCTCGAGCCGGCGGCGGTGTCGCTGGTCAGTGCAGAGGAGAAGGGCTTGTTGTTCGCGAGTACGCAGTTCCAGGACTTCCCGACAGTGACGCCGGCGCGTCGCATCACCGCCGTCACCAGCGGCAAGGGCGGCGTCGGCAAGACCTTCGTCTCGGCCAACCTGGCCGCGGCGCTGGCGCGCCAGGGCGAGCGGGTGCTGGTGCTCGATGCCGACCTGGGCCTGGCCAACCTGGACGTGGTGCTGAACCTGTACCCCAAGCTCACGCTGCACGACGTGTTCACCGGCAAGACCACGCTCGAAGACGCCATCCTGCCGGCGCCGGGCGGCTTCTCGGTGCTGCTGGCGGGCTCCGGGCATGGTCGAGTACTCGCGCCTGACGCCCGAGGTGCGCGACCAGCTGCACGACGTGATCGTGAAGGTGCGCGCCGCGCTTACGACCGCGTGCTGCTCGACACCGGCGCCGGCATCTCCGACGTGGTGCTGTACACCGTGTCGCTGGCCGACGAGGTGCTGGTGGTCGCCACGCCCGAGCCGACGTCGCTGACCGATGCCTACGCCACCATCAAGGTGCTGGCCACGCAGCCAGAGCGCCGCGGCCGATGCACCTGCTGGTGAACCAGACGCAGCGCCCGGGCGAGGCGCGCGCGATCCGCCACCAGCTGCAGCAGGTGGTCGACCGCTACGTCAACGTCGGCCTGCCCAGCCCCTTGCAGCTCGATCTGGTGGGCGAGGTGCCGTTCGACGCCGCGGTGCGCGAGGCGGTGCTGCGCCGCGAGCTGCTGCTCGAGACGCTGCCCGGCAGCCCGGCCGCGCAGGCCATCGTGGCCGCCGCGGCGCGCCTGATCGGGCGCTGAAGCGATGGCGCAGCCCGATGCGTCGCCCTTCGAGCGGCTGGGCGGCGAGGCCGGCGTGCGCACGCTGGTCGACCGCTTCTACGACCTGATGGACCTGGAGCCCGGCTTCGCGCGGCTGCGCGCGCTGCACCCCACGCCGCTGGACGGTTCGCGCGACAAGCTGTTCTGGTTCCTGTGCGGCTGGCTCGGCGGGCCCAACCACTACATCGAGCGCTTCGGCCACCCGATGCTGCGGGCGCGGCACCTGCCGTACGCGATCGGCATGCCGAGCGCGACCAGTGGATGGCCTGCATGCGCAAGGCCATGGCCGAGTGCGGCGTGGAGCCCAACTCGCAGCAGCGCTCGGACAGGCACTTGCAAGGCACCGCCGACTGGATGCGCAACCGCGCCGGCTGATCGAACGGCGCGTCAGCGCGTGCCGTGGCGCGGCGCCAGCAGCACCAGCAGCGCGCCGGCGCCGCCCTGCGGCGCGCTGGCCTGGGCGAAGGCGATGACCTCGGCGCGCTGCGCCAGCCAGCGCTGCACCTTGGCCTTCAGCACCGGCTGCTTGCCCGGGCGAGCCATGCCCCTTGCCGTGCACCACGCGCACGCAGCGCACGCCGCGCCGGTGCGACTCGCGCAGGAACGCCACCAGTTGCTCGCGCGCCTCGTCGCGGTTCAGGCCGTGCAGGTCGAGCTGGCCCTGGATCGCCCAGACGCCGCGGCGCAGGCTGCGTCACCACGTCCGGCCCGATGCCGGGCCGGCGAAAGCTCAGCCCTCGTCGGTGAGCAGCAGCGTCTCGACGTCGACCTCGTCGGAGAGCGCCTCGCGCATCGCGCGCTGCTCGTCGAGTTCGCGCTGGCGCGGGTGCGGCTGCGGCGCGCTCGCGTCGAGCCACGCGCCTTGTGCACCGGCGGCAGCGGCGCGCACCGCGCCCGACGCTGATGGCGAACAGATCGCGCTGCTCGGCGCGCCGTGCTGCTCGGCCTGCAGCGCCAGCTGTGCCTGCCGCTCGGCCGCGTCGGCCTGCGCCTGGCGCAGCGCGATCGCGCAGCGCGTGCAGCTGAGTCCAGCCCTTGTGGCCTTCACAGCAGCCCCCGCTCGGCGAACGACACCACCTGGCCGCGGCCGACCACCAGGTGGTCGAGCACGCGCACGTCCACCAGCTGCAGCGCGCGCTTCAGCGACTGCGTCAGGAACTCGTCGGCGCGCGACGGCTCGGCCGCGCCCGACGGGTGGTTGTGCGCCAGGATCACCGCCGCGGCGTTGAGCTGCAGCGCGCGGCGCACCACCTCGCGCGGGTAGACGCTGGTCTGCGTCAGCGTGCCGCGGAACATCTCGTCGAGCTGCAGCAGCCGGTGCTGGCTGTCGAGGAACAGCACCGCGAACACCTCGTGCGCAGCGCGCCGAGCGCCAGCGCGACGTACTGCTTCACCGCGCGCCGGGCGCATCGAACACCGGCGCGCTCGGCCAGCCGCTGCGCCAGCGCGCGGCGCGCCATCTCGATCACCGCCGCCAGCTCGGCGCGCTTGGCCGGGCCCAGGCCCTTGATGCGCTTCAGGTCGCTGCGCCCGGCGTGCAGCAGGCCCGGACCAGCCGCTCGAACGCGCCGAGCACCGCTTCGGCCAGCTGCAGCACGCCTTGCCCCGGCAGCCCGGTGCGCAGCAGCAGCGCCAGCAGCTCGACGTCGGCCAGCGCCGCGGGCCGTGGGCCAGCAGCTTTTCGCGCGGGCGGGCCGCGGCGGGCAATGTCCTTGATCGACATGGCGTGGGCGTGTCGCGCGGCTTGCCCGGGCGTGGGCACGTAGAATCGGGCCAGTCTATTCGCAGCCGTTGCTTCGCCAAGGTGAAAGCCATCGAACCCGGGTCGTTCCTGACCCTGCACTACCGCCTGGCCGGGCCGGACGGCGCCGACGTCGTCAACACCTTCGGCGACAAGCCGGCCACGCTGTCGCTCGGCGACGGGCCAGCTGGCGCCGGCGATGGAGCCGCGCCTGATCGGCCTGGCAGCGAGGCCAGCGCGAGACTTTCGAGCTCGACGCCGGCGAGGCCTTCGGCGAGCGCAACCCGGCAGCTGCTGCAGCGCGTGAAGCGCATCGCTGCTGGACCAGCTGGCGACACCGGACGCAGCGCTACGACGTCGGCGACGTGGTGCAGTTCCCCACGCCCGACGGCCAGGCCGGTTATGCCGGCGTGGTGCGCGAGGTCGGCGACGACTGGCTGCTGTTCGACTTCAACCACCCGCTGGCCGGCCAGCCGTGACGTTCGAAGTGCAGTGATCGGGGTGCTGTGATGGCCGCGCCGACTGATGCACGAAGTGCTGCTGGCCGAGCCGCGCGGCTTCTGCGCCGGCGTCGACCGCGCCATCGAGATCGTCGAGCGCGCGCTGAAGCGCTTCGGCGCGCCGATCTACGTGCGCCACGAGATCGTGCACAACACCTACGTCGTCAACGACCTGAAGGCCAAGGGCGCGATCTTCATCGAGGACCTGGCCGACGTGCCGCCCGGCGCCACGCTGGTGTTCAGCGCGCACGGCGTCAGCAAGGCGGTGCGCGACGAGGCCGACGCAGCGCGGCTTCCAGGTGTTCGACGCCACCTGCCCGCTGGTGACCAAGGTGCATGTCGAGGTGGCCAAGCTGCGCAAGCGAAGGCTACGAGTTCGTCATGATCGGCCACAAGGGCCACCCCGAGGTCGAGGGCACGATGGGCCAGCTCGACCGAAGGCATCTACCTGGTCGAGGACGTGGCCGACGTCGCCGGCGTGCACGCCGCGCGGCGACCGGCTGGCGGTGGTGACGCAGACCACGCTGTCGGTGGACGACGCGGCCGAGATCCTCGCCGCGGTGAAGCGCCGCTTCCCGCACGTGCGCGAGCCGAAGAAGCAGGACATCTGCTACGCCACGCAGAACCGGCAGGACGCGGTGAAGCTGCTGGCGCCGCAGGTGGACGTGGTGATCGTCGTCGGCAGCCCGACCAGCAGCAACAGCAACCGCCTGCGCGAGCTGGCCGAGCGGCTGGGCACGCCGGCGCACATGGTGGAGGGCGCCGAGGACCTGCGCGCCGAGTGGTTCGAGCAGGCGCACGCTGTCGGGCCTGACCGCGGGCGCGTCGGCGCCCGAGCTGCTGGTGCAGGCAGGTGATCGCGCGGCTGCGCGCGCTGGGCGCGCACCAGCGTGCGCTCGCTGCCCGGCGTGAAGGAGACCGTCGACTTCCCGCTGCCCATGGGCCTGGGCGACAAGTCGATGCGCGAGGCGCTGGCGTCGCGGTCGTGATCGCGGCACGACCGACTCGCGCCTTCGCCGCGGCGCCGCGCCGCCGCCGCCGGCCGACCCCACTCGAAACCGAAGGACCCGCATTCCATGCTCGACATCGCCCAACTGCGCCGCGACCTGCCCGGCGTGATCGCCCGGCTGGAGACGCGCCAGAGGCCGCAGCCGTTCCTGGACGTGGCGCGATTCAGCGCGCTCGAGGCCGAGCGCAAGCAGCTGCAGGTGCGCACCGAGGAACTGCAGGCGCGGCGCAATGCGCTGTCCAGGCAGATCGGTCAGCTCAAGGGCAAGGGTGGCGACGCCTCGGTCGAGATGGCCGAGGTGAACCGCATCGGCGACGAGCAGAAGGGCAGTGCCACGCGACTGGAGGCGCTGCAGGCCGAGTTGCAGTCGATGCTGATGCAGGTGCCGAACCTGCCGCAGGTCGGCGTGCCGATCGGTGCCGACGAGACCGCCAACGCCGAGGTGCGGCGCTGGGGCACACCGCGCAACTTCGACTTCGACGTGAAGGACCACGTGGACCTGGGTGGCACGCTGGGGCTGGAGTTCGACACCGGCGCGCGACTGTCCGGCTCGCGCTTCACGTTCCTGCGTGGGCCCGCGGCGCGGCTGCACCGGGCGCTGGCGCAATTCATGCTCGATCTGCACACGCGCGAGCACGGCTACACCGAGTGCTACACGCCCTACATCGTGAACCGCGAGATCCTCGAAGGCACCGGGCAGCTGCCGAAGTTCAAGGAGGACATGTTCTGGGTGTATCGCGGAGGCGACGGACAAACCGTCGCAGGGCGCGGCGGCAGCGAAGAACAGGCCGAGCAATACCTGATCTCGACCTCCGAGATTCCGCTGACCAACACCGTGCGCGAGCAGATCCTCAAGCCCGAGCAGCTGCCGATCAAGCTCACCGCGCACAGCCCGTGCTTTCGCTCCGAGGCCGGCAGCGCAGGGCGTGACACGCGAGGCATGATCCGCCAGCACCAGTTCGACAAGGTCGAGATGGTGCAGATCGTTGCGGCCGAACACAGCAACGCCGCTCTCGAAGCAGATGGTGGGGCATGCCGAAGCGGTGCTGCAGGCACTGGAGTTGCCGTACCGCGTGGTGCTGCTGTCGACCGGCGACATGGGCCACGGCGCCGCCCGCACCTACGACCTCGAGGTGTGGCTGCCGGCGCAAGACACCTATCGCGAGATCAGCAGCTGCTCGAACTGCGAGGCCTTCCAGGCCCGGCGCATGCAGGCGCGCTTGCGCACCGCGCAGGGCAAGACCGAGTTCGTGCACACGCTCAATGGCTCAGGCCTCGCCGTGGGCCGCGCACTGGTGGCCGTGCTCGAAAACCACCAACGCTCCGACGGCAGCATCGCCATCCCCGCGACGTTGCGGCCGTACCTTGGCGGCATCGAGGTGCTGAAGGGTTGATCGGCTAGAATCGCGCCCCTCGTGACATCGACCCACGAGCGCCGCACACACCCGGAGAGATGGCAGAGTGGTCGAATGCGCCGGATTCGAAATCCGGTGTACGGTTTCTACCGTACCGTGGGTTCGAATCCCACTCTCTCCGCCAAACACGTACAGATTACGCAGGCTTCCAGCGTATTGTTTTGCATTACCCATCATCCGACCCACCTAAGGCGCAACCGTGTCCACCCCAGGCTCGAATAACGATTGGCCCAAGATCGGGCTATACAAGTGGACGACCGGCAGTTGGGGCGCATCGCCATCGCGCACCGTCTATTCGTCCGGCCTGTACGCGAAGAAGGGCACCAACCTCCTCAACGAAGCCGCTGCTGCCCTGTCCGCCGCAGGATTCTGAGGCTGCTGTCCACCAAGCACGCTGCGGCTAACTGGCTGCGGCAGCCCGCTAGTTTGCGTGCGGGCGAACACCGCCTTCGGTTCGCGGCGCGTCGCTCCTCGCCAGACGCTGCAGCTGAATCTCGAGTTCACGCTGCGTGGCGGCGTGCACCAGGATCTTGACCCGTTCGGTGTCGCCGAGCTCCCAGTTCAGGCTGAGCATGCCGAATTGCGCGATGGCTTCGATGTCATCGCGTTTCGCAGCCGATTTCACCCAGGCGATGGCCTGCTGCACCCAATCGGCGACGAGCGGGTCGTCCGGCCGCTGCTCCAAGGCCGACTTGTCGCCGAACGGGCCCTGCTCAATCCACGCGCTGGCGGCACCGGGGATGCCGCCACGGGCTGCCTTCTCGACGAGGCCGATGCGCTCGACGAGCTGCGCCGTCGACAGGTCGCTGCAGGCCTGCCGCAGCGCCGGCTGGCCGTCGCCGTAGGCCGACCGCTGCGCGTCGAGATCGCGCTCCATCGGCAGCGACTTCAGATAGGTGTCGAACTCGCGTGCGCGCACGCAGCGCGCCAGCAGCCCGAATGCCGCAAACGCATCGAGCGGCGTGTCCAGACGCGCCAGTCGCTCGACCCGGTCGGCCAGGCTGGCCAGGACTTCGGGCGCGACGGTCGGCGCTGTCCGCGGCGACTGCGGCAACTGCGGCGAGAGGCCTGGTGGCACGGCGGCCATCGGTGACTCATCGACCGGTACGATCGGCGATGCCGAGGCGTGGGCACCCACGCGGGCCGGGTGCGACCCCAGGAAGAGGGCGATCGCGAGCGCAGCCGTTGCAGCCGTGCCGACGACCACGCCGTTCAATCTCGCGTTCATGCCATGCTCGATCGCATTATTCGCGCGCGACTTGCGGGAAACAAGCGAAGCCACTGCGGCCCTGTTCGCGTGCGGCCGGGCCCTCGGCCACGCATCGCGAAGACCCGCGCCGACCCGTCGGCGTCGGCTTGGTCGGGCGAACCCGGTGGTCGGCGCGAGGTGAACCTCCTATCCTGAGGCGCTGCGTTTCGCGCGACCGTCGGAGACATCCATGAGACTCGCCTGCCTCGTTCTCGGCTCACTGCTGGTGGTGGCCGCGCCCGCGGCCAGCGCCCAGGGCTACCCCAGCAAGCCGATCCGCATGATCGTGACCTTTCCGCCGGGCGGCGCGCCCGACACGCTGGCCCGGGTCTTCGCCGAAAAGGCGCAGCTCGGGCAGACCGTGGTGGTCGACAACAAGCCCGGCGCCGGCGGCAACATCGGCGCCGAGTTCGTCGCCAAGGCGCCCGCCGACGGCTACACGCTGGTGATGGGCACGGTGGGCACACACGCAATCAACGGCTCGCTGTACTCGAAGATGCCGTACGACATGGTGAAGGACTTCGTGCCCGTGGGCCATGTCGCGTCGGCGCCCAATCTGCTGGTGGTGAACAACGACCTGCCGGTGAAGTCGGTGGCCGAGCTGATCGCCTACATGAAGGCCAACCCGAACAAGCTGTCGTTCGGCTCGCCGGGCATCGGCAGCTCGGTGCACGTGTCGGGCGAGCTGTTCAAGTCGATGACCGGCACGTCGATGACGCACGTGCCGTACAAGGGCCGCCAGTTCGCGATCCCCGATCTGGTGGGCGGGCAGATCCAGCTGATGTTCGACAACATGCCGTCGGCATTGCCGATGGCCAAGGAGGGCAAGATCCGCGCGCTCGCACAGACCACCGCCAAGCGCTCGGGCGCCGCGCCCGACGTGCCCACCGTGGCCGAGACCGTGCCGGGCTTCGAGGCCACCACCTGGTTTGCCGTGTTTGCCCCCACCGGCACGCCCGCCGACGTGGTGGCCCGCGTCAATGCCGAGATGCAGCGGGTGTTCAAGCTGCCCGACGTGCAGGACAGGCTCAGGGCGCTCGGCCTCGAGCCGTGGATCTCCACGCCCGACGAATTGGCGCGCTTTCAGGCGGCCGAGATCGTCAAGTGGGCCAAGGTGGTCAAAGAGTCGGGCGCGAAGGCCGACTGAGCTGCCAACCCCCGCTCAGCGCGGGGTCGTCAGCGGCGCCGCCGGTGCGGCGCAGCCGCGGGACTGCCCCAAGCCCTTCAGGTAGGCGCGGCGCACGGTGCCGGCGGCGATCGCAGCCGCCACCTCGCGCGAGTAGCGCTCGGCGCCGCTGAGCTTGCGGATCCAGCTGCGAAACGGCACCACGCCTTCGGCCGCGCCGCGCACCGTGTCGGTGGCGGCCGTGCCGAGCAGACCGGCACCGCGTTCGACGAAGTTGGGGTCCGATGCCGTTGGTGGCGCGTCGAGGTCGGTGCCCAGCACGGCGTCGAGCGCCTTCACCTGGCCTGCGAGGCCGTCGCAGGCGGTGTCGGCCGGCATCGCGTAGGCGCTCTTCAGCGCCTCGGCCAGCACCGGCGGGATCGGCGCATGCACGAGATTCAGATCGTTCAGCGGCGTGGTGGCCGCCTGCGCCATCTGGGCGCCGGGGTTCGGGTCAGGGGTGGAGCAGGCCGCCAGCAACATGGCGGTCCAAACCAGGGTGATGGTCTTCATCGCGTGTCAGGATAGCAGCCAGCGCCCCAGCAGCGGCTACGATGGCCGCCCACCTGAACCGTCCGCCGTGACCTCCGCCTCTCTTGCCCACGCCCTGCGCGCCGGGGCCGTGATCTGTCTGCTGACCGGCTGCGCGACGCGTTCCGTCGATGTGAGTCCCACGCAGCAAGACCCGGGCGCGTTCGCGGGTTGGGACTGCGAGCGGCTGTTCGACGAATCCGATCGCGTGCAATTGCGCGCCGCCGACGTGGCCTACGCGGTGGATGCGCGTGTGGGCAACAACATGGTCGCGCTGAGCATCGGGGCGGCGGTGTTCTGGCCGGCGCTGCTGGCCATGCGGCCCGATGGGCCCGAGGCACAGGAGTTGGCCACATTGAAAGGCCGCTTCGAGGCGCTGCGCGTCGTGCAGGCACAGCGCGGCTGCGGCGCACCGCCAGAGATGATGAGCGCCGCCCGCGCGGCCACATTGCCGGTGGCCGCGGGCGAGCGCTTCGTCTACGAAGACCGCGTGCCGTGGCGCGGCGCACCGCGCGAGCTGGGCATGCGGGTGCTGAGCCTGAAGCGCGACCAGATCGAGTTCGCGGTCGACCTGGCAGGCCAGCCATTGCCGGGCCTGTGGCGGCAGGACCTGGCGGGCAACCCCCAGCTCGACGGGCGCACGCCGCTGGTTGCGTGGCAGCGCCTGTTGAAGCCCGACTTGCAGCTCGGCCAGGTGCTCGTCGGCGAGTTGCATGCCGCCGACGACCAGGGCATGCCGGCCAGGCTGCGCGGCCAGGTGGTCGCGCAGGGCGTGCAGACGGTGGCGGCGCGCGCATTCGACGTCGCGGTGATCGAGCTGTTCGGCGATGCGCCGACGGGCGAGAGCGGCAGCACGCGAATCAACGGCGTGATGGCGGTGGACCGCGGCAGCGGCGTGTTGCTGCGGCTTGAGCTGCGCTGCGCCAACCCGGCGTTTTCGCTGCGTCGCCGGCTGATGCGGGTGGAATCGCCGCCGGGCTGATCGGGCTTTCGCGCCGCGGCGGCGTCGGTGGGCCTTTACGCAGCTTTACGGCCCGTCCATCGGTGTGCAACGTGGCGAACCGAAGATAAAGCGGCGTTGAACTTCCACATCCCCCGTGAGGACACCATGACCCTGAAGACCTTGATTCCTGCATCGAAGCCAGTCCGCCTGATGGCCGCCGCCCTGGTGGTGGCGCTGGCCGGCACCGCGGCCACGTTCGTCCAGGCACAACCGATGGGCGGCCACGGTGGCCACCAGGGCGGGCCGGGCGCGATGTTCGGTGGCCGCATGATGGAGCGCATGCTCGATGGCGTGGACGCCACGGCCGACCAGCGCAGCCGCATCCGCGACATCATGAAGAGCGCGATGACCGACATGCAGCAGCAGCACGAGGCCGGCCGCGCGCTGCGCGACCAGGCGATGACGCTATTCACGCAGCCCACGGTGGACGCGCGTGCCGCCGAGGCGCTGCGCCAGCAGATGCTGCAGCAGCACGACCAGTCCAGCCGCCGCATGATGCAGGCGATGCTCGACGCGAGCGCGGTGCTGACGCCCGAGCAGCGCACCAAGCTCGCCGAGCGCATGAAGCAGCGCCGCGACATGATGGAGCAGCGCCATCAGCGCGAACACCGCGCGACCGACGCCCCGAAGAGCTAAGCTGCGCACTCCTGCCCTGACAGGCGCTCCGGTATGTCGATGTCGACGTCGGCCGATCGGAGCGCCGCCACGTTGGACGCATCGATGAGTGCCAAGCTGCTGTTGATCGACGACGACGCCCGCCTGACCGGCATGCTGACCGACTACCTGCGCGCCAACGGCTTCGAGGTCGAGGCCGCGGGCACGCTGGCCGCGGGGCGCGAGCGGCTGCGCGCGGGGCGCCTACGACGCGCTGCTGCTCGACCTGATGCTGCCCGACGGCGACGGGCTCGACCTGACGCGCGAGTTGCGCGCCGACGCGCGTCACCGGCGCCTGCCGCTGCTGATGCTCACCGCGCGCGGCGACTCGGCCGACCGCATCGTCGGCCTGGAGATCGGCGCCGACGACTACCTGCCCAAGCCCTTCGAGCCACGCGAACTGCTGGCCCGCGTCAAGGCGCTGCTGCGCCGTTCGGCCGTCGCGCCGGACGATGACGCGGTGCTGCGCTTCGGCCGGCTCGAGGTCGACCTTGGCGCACGACAGGCGCGCATCGACGGCAAGCCCTGCGACCTGACCAGCCACCAGTTCGATCTGCTGGTGGTGCTGGCCCAGGGTGCCGGCCGGGTGCTGTCGCGCGACCAGATCATGGACGGGCTCAAGGGTCATCCGCTCGAGGCCTTCGACCGCAGCATCGACGTGCACGTGTCGCGCATCCGCGCCGCGATCGAAGACGATCCCAAGTCGCCCAAGCGCCTGCTCACCGTGCGCGGCGTCGGTTACGTGTTCGCCCGCAAGCAGGACGCCGAGGCGTGAGCGCGGCCGTCGGCGGGGCCTGCCGCGCGCCAGCGGTGCGATGAATTCGCTGTACCTGCGCATCTGGCTCACGGTGGTGGCCGTGATGGCCGCGTTCGCGCTCGGCTCGGGCTGGTTCGTGCAACGCCATCTCGAGCAGGAGCGCGTGCGGCTGGAGGGCGCGCAATCGGAGCGTCTGGCCGCGTGGGCCGAGCTGGTTCAGCGTTCGCTGCCGACGGCAGACACGCCGGCGGCCGAGCAGGCTGCGGCGTTGCGCGACTGGTCGCAGCGCCTGCGCCTGCCGATGGCGCTGGACGACGCCGCCGGGCAGCGCGTGGTGACATCCGACGCCTACGCGCGGCGCGAGGCCGACAGCGGCCGCCGCGGGTTCGCGGTGCCGCTGGACGACGGCCGCACGTTGTGGGTGATGCGGCCGGGCGGCGCGCGGGCGTTCGCAGCCGCCGGTGACCGCCCGATGGGTCCGCGCGACGGGGGCGGCATCGGTCCGCCACGACCCGGTGACGCGGGCGTGGCGCGGCCGTGGTTCGTGATGCCGCCGGGTCCACCGGGGCTCGGCCTGCTGGTGCTGTTGGCGATGCTGTTCGTCGCGGTGGCGGCCGGCGCCTACCCGGTCGTGCGCGGGCTCACGCGTCGGCTCGAGTCGCTGAAGCAAGGCGTCGAGGCGTTCGGCGCCGGTGCGCTGGCGCATCGCGTCGACGCATCCGGACGCGACGAGGTGGCCGCGCTGGCCGCCAGCTTCAACCGGGCGGCCGAACGCATCGAGTCGCTGGTGCGCTCGCACCAGAGCCTGCTGGCCAACGCCAGCCACGAGCTGCGCTCGCCGCTGACGCGGCTGAAGATGGCGGTGTCGATGGCCGAACACGCCGATGCGGCGCAACGCGCCGCGCTGCAGCCAGGAGATCGACGCCAACATCGCGGAGCTGGACGTGCTGGTCGAGGAGGTGCTGCTGGCCAGCCGGCTGGATGCCGGGGCGCTGCCCGAGCGACGCGACAGCGTCGACCTGCTGGCGATCGCCGCCGAAGAGGCCGCGCGCGTCGACGGCGTGGTGCAGGGCCGGCCCTGCACGGTGCAGGGCGACGAGCGCTTGCTGCGGCGTGCGCTGCGCAACCTGCTGGAAAACGCGCGCCGTTACGGCGCCGGCGAGATCGAGGCCACGGTCGACTGCAATCCGCTCGGCCAGCCTGAAGTGCGTGTGTGCGACCGCGGCCCGGGCGTGCCCGAGGCGTTTCGCGAGCGCATCTTCGAGCCGTTCTTCCGATTGCCGGGCCATGCCGAGCGCGAAGGCGGCGTCGGGCTGGGCCTGAGCCTCGTGCGGCAGATCGCCCAACGCCATGGCGGGCAGGTGCGCTGCGAAGCGCGCGACGGCGGCGGCAGCTGCTTCGCGATCACGCTGCCGGCGTGACCGGCGGCGCGCCGAGCTGGCGCTGCCGCAGCAGCCAGACCAGGAAAGCGCTCAGCGTCAGCCCCGCGGTCAACAGGCCGGCGGTGGCGGCGAGCCAGAAGCCCGGCGCGCCGCGCAGGCTGCCCGCCGTCGCATCGATCGCGCCGAAGGCCAGCACGTAGCCTCCGCCCAGGCCGATGCCCCACATCGACAGCACGAACACCACCAGCGACACGACGGTGATGCGCCAGGCACGCAACACGAACTGCACCATCGTCTGCAACGCGTCGCCGACGTGAAACAGCGCGACCCAGCTGAGCAGCGGCAGCGCCGCGGCGATCACCGCCTCATCGCGCGTGTACAGACCGACGATGCCGCGTCGTGCCGCGAACACCGTGCCGCCGACCAGCAGCGCCAGCGCCAGCGCGATCTGCAGGCCGCGCCAGCCGATGCGCCGCGCATCGGCCAGCGTGCCGGCGCCGATGCGCTGTGCCACCAGCGTCGAGGTGGCGTTCGACAGCGCCAGCGGCACCATGAACATCACCGACACCAGGTTGGCCACGATCTGGTGGCCGGCCACCGCGGTGGCGCCGAGCCGCGCGATGAAGATCGACATGAACGCAAAGCCGGTCACCTCGATCAGGATGGTCAGGCCCATCGGCACGCCCAGGCGGAGCAACGCCCCGAGCGAGGCGCGGTGCGGCCGCGTCAGGCCGTGACTTCGAAGCTCGAAGGGCTTGTAGAACGGGTCGACGCGCAGCACGGCCAACGCCGTCAAGGCCTGTGCCCACATCGCGATCAGTGTGGCGATGCCGCAGCCGGTGACCCCGAGCGACGGGATGCCGAGCGACGGCACGCCGAACACCAGCGCGCTCGACAGCGGAATCTTCAGTGCCAGGCCGCCGAGCTGCAGCACCATCACCGCCTTGGGCCGCGACACCGCGGTGTTGAAGCCGCGGTAGACGGTGAACAGCAGCGACGCCGGCAGCGAAAAGGCCAGCGCCATCAAGTAGCCGCTGATCTTGTCGGCCACCTCCGGCGTGGCGCGCGACAGCGCCAGGAACGGGTACGGAAACGCGAGCACGCTGCTGCCGATCAGCGTGCAGCCCAACGCCAGCCACACCGTCTGGTGCAGCTGCCGGCCCGCCTCGGCCCATCGGCGGGCGCCGTAGAGCTGGCCGACGATCGGCCCGATCGCCAGCAGTACACCCATCAGGCCGATGAACACGGTGACGTAGGCCGAGGTGCCGACGGCGAACGCGGCGAGGTCGGTCGACGAGTGGCGCGCCACCAGCACCGTGTCCACCGTCGAGAAGCCCAGCACCGCGAGCTGCCCCACCAGCACCGGCCAGGCCAGCGCGGCGATCTGGCGCGCGTCGTCGACGTGTCGGCTGCCGGTTGGAGTCACGCCGCGGCGTCGGGCGCCGGCGTCCGAGCCGAGCGGATCGGAATGATCGACCGCGGCCGACTGGCGTGCGCGTTCGGCATAGCGGTTGAATCGCCAGGCGCTGGCCTGCAGCGTGATGCGGCGCCAGACGGCGCGTTTTTCCGCGGGGCTCAAGCGCGGCCAATGCTGCACCTCGCCCTCGGTGCGGCCGCAGCCCTTGCACACCGCGTCGCCCTGCGCCGTGCTGCAGATCGCGATGCATGGCGCATCCGGCGTGCTGGCATACCAGCGCAGCCACGCGTGTGCCGCCGGCCCAGGCAGCGTGTGTTCGTCGGTTTCCGTGTGGCGGTAGTACACCATCAGGCCGTACACCTCGGCCAGCGCGCGCACCTCGGCGCAGGCCACGACGCCGTCAACCGAGGGCGAGCGTTCGCGCCACCAGTTGATCGCGTTCTCGATGTCGGTGATGTGGATGCCGGCCATGGCTGTTGGCGAAGGGGCGGCAAGGATACCCGGTTCGCCCCATCGTTTTGCGCAAGGCACCACGGCCGCGTAAGAATGCCCGGCCCGATCCGACCCAGCCAGGCACACTCGATCCGGGAGCGATGCGTGGCACATTCATGGGCGGCAGCGACGATGGCTTTTCTGGCGATGGCGGCGGGCACGTCCCAGGTCGCGCTGGCGCAGGCGACCTGCCGCGCACAATCCGGCGCCTCGCCGCCGCAGGTGGTGGAGCTCTACACGTCAGAAGGCTGCAACTCCTGCCCGCCGGCCGACCGCTGGCTGTCGAGCCTGGTCCAACGCGGCGACGTGATCGCGGCGGCATTCCATGTCGACTACTGGGACCGGTTGGGCTGGCGCGACCGCTTTGCGAGTGCACGCTTCACCGAGCGGCAGGCGCAGGCCCAGGCGTACTCGGGCGTGCGCTACAGCTACACGCCGCAGGTGCTGGTCGACGGACGCGACTGGCGCCGCTGGCCCGACTTGCCCGCGGCGGCGCGGTCGTCGCTGGTGAACCTGTCGCTGCAGCGCTCGGGCGGCGCAGGTGACGTGGCGTGTCGAGCCGCTGCCCGGCGCACCCGCGACGCTGGCGCTGTGGTGGGCCGCGCTGGAAGACGGGCACAGCAGCGAGTTCAAGGCGGGCGAAAACGCCGGCGTGACGCTGCGGCATGACCATGTGGTGCGCCACTACGACCAGGTGGCGCCGTGGAGCGGCGTCGCAGACACGGCCGATCGACCTGCCGCCACGCGGTGAGGGCGGGCGGCCGCTGCGCATCGTCGCGGTGGTCACCGATGCGCGCACCGGCGTGCCGGTGCAGGCCGTGCAACTGCGCTGCGCCGACTGAAGGTCGTCCGGCGCCTCACGCGGCCTTGATCAGGTCGCTCGCCTTCTCGGCGATCATGATCGTCGGCGCGTTGGTGTTGCCGCTGACGATGCTCGGCATCACCGAGGCGTCGACGACGCGCAGGCCCTGCGATGCCGTGCACGCGCAGCTGCGCGTCGACCACGTCGCCAGCGCGCCCGGGCCCATGCGGCAGCTGCCCACCGGGTGGTAGATGGTGTCGGCGTGGCTGCGGATGAACTGCTCGATCTGCTCGTCGGTCTGCGCCGCGGCCGAGGCTCGAGCTCGCGCCGCGGCATAGCCGGCCAGCGCTGGCTGCTGCAGGATGCTGCGCATCAGCTTGAAGCCGCGCACCAGGCGGTCCATGTCGTCGCGCTCGGCCAGGAAGTTCGGGTCGATCAGCGGCGCGGCCATCGGGTCGGCGCTGGCCAGCGCGACGCTGCCGCGGCTCTTCGGGCCGCAGCAGGCACACGTGGCACGAGTAGCCGTGGCCGAACACCGTCTTGCGGCCGTGGTCGACCAGCTTGCCGACCACGAAGTGCAGCTGCAGGTCGGGCACCTGCATCGTCCGGCGCGCTCTGGATGAAGCCGCCGGCCTCGGCGAAGTTGGTGGTCAGCATGCCGCGTGCGGTGCCGGCGCCACTCGAAGATGCCACTGCACGGCGCGCGTGCAGGCCGACGAGCGACAGGCCGAACAGGTCCTTCAGGTGCGGCGCATCGACCACCTGCACGACGTCCGAGTGGTCGTGCAGGTTGCGGCCCACGCCCGGCAGGTCGTGCACCACGGCGATGCCGTGGCGCTGCAGCTGCGGCGCCCGGGCCGATGCCCGACAGCATCAGCAGCTGCGGCGACTGCAGCGCGCCGGCGCTGAGCAGCACCTCGCGCCGCGCGCGCCAGGCGTTGCGCCCGGCCGCCCATGCAGCAGCTCGACGCCGACGGCGCGCCGGCCCTCGAGCAGCGATGCGCGTGGCGCGCGCGCCGGTCATGCACCGCCAGGTTCGGGCCGCGACATTGCCGGCGTCAGGTAGGCCTTGGCCGCGCTGCAGCGCTCGCCGTTGCGTGTGCGTCACCTGGTACATGCCCACGCCTTCCTGCTCGTGCGCCGTTGAAGTCGCGGTTGACCGGCGTAGCCGGCCTGCGCGCGCGGCCTCGACGAACACCGGGCCGAAGCGGTTCGGGCTGCGCAGGTCCATCACGTTCAGCGGGCCGCCGGTGCCGTGGAAGGCGTCGGCGCCGCGCTCGTTGTGCTCGGCGCGCTTGAAGTACGGCAGCACGTCGTCGTAGCCCCAGCCCGGGTTGCCCAGCGCGGCCCAGTGGTCGTAGTCGCTGCGGTGGCCGCGGATGTAGACCATCGCGTTGACCGAGCTCGAGCCGCCCAGCACCTTGCCGCGCGGCTGGTAGCCGCGGCGGCCGTTCAGCCCGGCCTGCGGCACGGTCTCGAAGGCCCAGTTGGCCTGGCCGTTCTTGGCCAGCAGCGCCAGGCCGGCCGGGCAATGGATCAACACGCTGCGGTCGGGCGGGCCGGCCTCGAGCAGCGCGACCTGCACGTTCGGGTCCTCGCTCAGCCGGGCCGCGAGCACGCAACCGGCCGAGCCGCCGCCGATGATGATGTAGTCGAAAGGTCCGCTGTGCACGCTCGATCGTCCTCGCTCGAATGTCGAGCCGACCCGATGATCGGTCGCGGGGCATGATATCGGTGGCCCGCGCGGCGGGATTGGGCATCTGCCTCTACAGTGCGACGAGCTTGCGGCAAGACATCAGATTCAGGAGTATGCAATGCAACGTTGGATCACCGGGGCGCGGTGCGCCGTCGCTGGGCTGCTGATCTGCGCGCCCTGGCTGGCGCTGGCGGAGTACCCGGAGCGAGCGATCACGATGATCGTGCCGTTTCCGCCGGGCGGCGTGGCCGACACGGTGGCCCGCCCGGTGGCCGAGGCGCTGGCGCGCGAGCTGAAGCAACCGGTCGTGATCGAGAACAAGGCCGGCGCCGGCGGCGGGCTCGGCATGGCGTTGGCCGCGCGCGCGCCGGCCGACGGCTACACGGTGCTGCTGTCGCTGTCGTCGATCTCGATCCTGCCCGAAGCCGACAAGCTGTTCGAGCGCCGCCCGGCGTTCACGCTCAACCAGTTCAAGCCGATCGCGCGCTTCACGGCCGATCCCACGGTGCTGGTGGTGCGTGCCGACGCGCCGTGGAAGACGCTGGCCGATTTTGTCGCCGATGCCCAGCGCAGGCCCGGCGCGTTCAACTACGGCAGCTCGGGCAACTACGGCACGATGCACGTGCCGATGGAGATGCTGAAGTCGGCCGCCGGGTTTCGCATGGTCCACATCCCCTACACCGGCGCCGGACCGGCGGTGGTGGCGTTGCTCGGCGGCCAGGTCGACGCGCTGGCCAGCGGGCCATCGACGGTGGCCCAGCACATCCGCTCGGGCCGGCTGCGCGCGCTGGCGCACTGGGGTGACAAGCCGCTGCTCGCGTTGCCCGAGGTTCCGAGCCTGACAAGCCTGGGCCTGCCGGTGAAGTTCGCACAATGGTCGGGCCTGTTCGTGCCCGCCGCGGTGCCCGACGACACGGTGCAGCGGCTGCGCGCAGCAGCGCGTCGGGCTGCCGCCGATCCGCAGGTGCAGCAGGTGATCCGCGCCGCCGGCAGCCCGGTCGAGTACCTCGACGCGCCGGAGTTCCAGAGCTACTGGGATGCCGATGCCGCCATGATGGGCGACGTGGTGCGGCGCATCGGCAAGGTCGAGTAGCCAAACCGTTCTTCAACGGGTGAGGGTTCGGCCCGGGTGGCGTGCGCCGGCCGGCGCGGCTATCGTCGCCACGCGCCCTGGCTGGCCACCGGGCGTCGCGTGACGAACAGGGCTGTCATGGCGGCGTCACAGCGCCGCGTCACGATCCGGCCACACCTGGAGGAACATCAGCATGAATCTTTCGACTCTCGCCCGCGGCGTCGCCACGGGCACCAGCGCGATCGCACTGTTGATCGGTTCGGTCGCCACGCAGGCGCACGATCAGCGCCAGCGCGCCGAACCGTTCGCCAGCCCGCTGGTCATCGGGCACCGCGGCGGCGGCAGCGGCTACCTGCCCGAACACACGCTCGAGGCCTATGCGCTGGGGATCGAGCTGGGCGCCGACTTCGTCGAGCCCGACCTGGTGGCGACCAAGGACGGCCACCTGATCGCGCGCCACGAACCCAATCTGATCGCCACCACCAACGTCGCCAGCCTGCCGCAGTTTGCGAGTCGACGTCGCATCGTCAAGCTGGACGGCATAGACACCGACGGCTTCTGGGCCAGCGACTTCACGCTGGCCGAGATCAAGATGCTGCGCGCGGTGCAACCGGTGGGCGCGCGCGGGCAGACGTTCGACGGCAAGTTCCAGATCCCGACGCTCGAAGAGGTGATCGCGCTGGCCAAGCGCAAGGCGCACGAGAAGGGCCGCACGATCGGCATCTACCCGGAGACCAAGCACCCGACCTACCACCAGCAGATCGGACTGCCGCTCGAGGATCGGCTGCTGGCCGCGCTCAGCCGCGCCGGCTGGAACCACCGCCACGCGCCGGTGTTCATCCAGTCGTTCGAGACCGCCAACCTCAGGAACTTCGCACCAAGACACGCGTGCGGCTGATCCAGCTGGTGGACGCCGACGACCTGGCCGACGACGGCACGATCACCTTCGCCGCTCCGTTCGACAAGCCCTACGACTGGGCGGTGTCGGGCCGGGCCGGACTGTTCAAGGACCTGCTCACGCCCGCCGGCCTGGCCGAGGTGCGCAGCTATGCCGACGGCATCGGCCCCTGGAAGTACTACATCCAGAGCACCGCCTGCAAGATCGTCAAGTCCGGTGGCGGCTGCGCCGATGCCAACGGCGACGGTGCCGTCAACGAAGCCGACCGCGTGACCGTGCCCGCCACCGACCTGGTGCAGCGCGCCCATGCGCTGGGTCTGCTCGTGCACACCTGGACCTTCCGCAACGAGCGCACGCGCCAGCCGCTGGACGACGGCATCGCACCGACCAACGAGTACCTGCGCTTCTTCGACCTGGGCGTGGACGGCGTGTTCAGCGACTTCGCCGACACCGCGTTCGCGGCCCGCGTGATGTGGAAGCTGAAGAGCGACGCCGGCTACGCGCGCTGTCTGGTGCACGACAACGGCTGCACCGACCGCGACTGATCGACGCGCCGATCACGGCGTGCCGCGCACGCGGTACGGCGGCGCTGACGCCGCCGTGCCGACTTGCGTCTGGTCGATCACCGCTTCGACGTCGTCGATCCGGCGCGCCAGCTGCTCGAGCGCCTGCTTCTGTTCGGCGCATCGCGACGCAACCCTTGAGCCACACCCAGCGGCGCTGGCCTTCGACCCACACGCTGGTGTTGGCGAAGCGGCCATCCGCCCGGATGGCCTTGACGACCCGCGGGACGATCTCGCGGTCGTACAGGTAGGCATTGGGCAGGCGGCAGCGTCCCGATTGATAGCAGCTCGTGCCTCGCTCGGCGCGCTGATGTGCCTCGCGGCGCATCTGCTCCTCGGTCAGCAGCGGCGGCTCGGGCGCGGGGCAGCCCGGCTGCCCGGTGGTGGCGGCCACGAACGGATCGTCGAACCAGTTGCGGCGCTCGTCCGCGGGCGTCGATTGGCCGTTGGCCGGCCCATGCGGCGCACACGGGCCAACCAGCGCCACCACGACGCCGGCCATCCAACGTGTGCATCGAGCGGACGAACGCCGTCGCGCTGAATTCGAATCGTGCGCATGGCCCATCGGGATGTTCCCCGCTATGCCGATCGTATGCCGCTGTGCGATGCTCGCGCAAACACGTTCCACCCTCGGGAGACTTCAATGCAGCCATGGATCCAGCGATCACTCGGATTGTCGGTGTTGTGCTTGGCCGCCTGTGCCACCGGCTCGGGCGACGGCATGGGCTTCTTCGTCACCAGCGTCGGCTCGGGCAACGGTGCCGACCTGGGCGGCCTGGCCGGGGCAGACCGGCATTGCCAGAGCCTCGCCGCGGCAGCGGGCGCGGGCCAGCGCAGCTGGCGCGCCTACCTGAGCGCCACCGCGGCGGCGGGCGCGCCGGCGGTCAACGCCCGCGATCGCATCGGTCGCGGCCCATGGCGCAACGCCAAGGGCGACGTGATCGCGCGCGACGTGGAGCAACTGCACGGTGACAACAACCTGACCAAGCAAACGGCGTTGACCGAGAAGGGCCAGCCCGTGCTCGGCCGGGGCGACACGCCGAACATGCACGACATCCTCACCGGCTCGTCGCCGGACGGTCGCGCGGTGCCCGGCGATGCCGACACCACCTGCGGCAACTGGACCAAGAGCGGCGACGGCGCGGCCATCGTCGGCCACCACGACCGCATGGGTCTGCGCGACGACGCGCCGTCGAAGTCCTGGAACTCGTCGCATCCGACGCGCGCCTGCGGGCAGGAGGCCCTGAAGTCAACCGGCGGCAACGGCTACTTCTACTGCTTCGCGGCCAACTGAGTCGCTCGCGTCCTGGCGCGACCGGCGCTGACGCTGCCAGATGGCGGTTGCCGGGCCGCCACATTGATTGCCCACGCGCGGTCAAATGCGGTTACATTAGCCCCACAGACATACGCGAGACCGTTTCCACAAGGTCTTCTCGCCGACCACCCCGCGGTTGCAGCTGACGCTGCGGGGCCGGTCCCAGGATCGAGTTCCAGGTTTGACGTTTCTTGAGTGTTTCTGTCCGCGGTTGGGGTGTTTCCCGCCGCGGTGGTTCTTCTTTATCAACACACTCAACAAGGAACATCATCCATGAGTACCGAAGGCACACAAACGGGCGTCGTCAAGTGGTTTGACGATGGCAAGGGTTACGGCTTCATCACCCCCGAAGGTGGTGGCAAGGACCTGTTCGCCCATCACAGCGAAATCAAGAACAACGGCGGCTTCCGCAGCCTGCAAGAGAACCAGCGCGTGGAATTCGAAGTCAAGCAGGGCCAGAAGGGCCTGCAGGCCGCGAACATTCGCGTGATCTGATTCGCTGACGCATCGCGACCTTGCGGTCGCGACAAAGCAATGCAAACCGCGGCCCTTGGGCCGCGGTTTTTCTTTGTGCGCGCACGATCTGGATGTCAGGCGCGCTCGACCGAACGCGCCGCGGGCTCGATCAGCGCCGCTTGCTGTCGATGCGGCCGCGGGCGTTGCGCGGCGCGCTGGGCGCCGGGACCGCCGGCGCCGCGGCGTGCCGGCGCCGGGCGCGGCGACTTGTCGGCGGGGCGCGGCTCCATGCCCGGTACGGTGGCTTCGGCGATGCGTTGCGTGGTGAAGCGCTCGATGCGTCGCACGGCCGGCGTGTCGCGGCGCTCGGCCAGCGTGATCGCCAGACCCATGCGCCCGGCCCGGCCGGTGCGGCCGATGCGGTGCACGTAGTCCTCCGCCTTCATCGGCAGGCCGACGTTGAACACGTGCGTGATGCTCGGCACGTCGATGCCGCGCGCGGCCACGTCGGTGGCCACCAGCACGCGCAGCTGGCGTTGGCGCAGCGCGTTGAGCACGCGGGTGCGGCGTCCCTGCGGCATGCCGCCGTGCAGCGCCGCCACCGGATGGCCGATGTCGGCCAGCCGCAGCGCCAGCTGGTCGGCGTCGCGCTGGGTGCTGGTGAACACCAGCGCCTGCTCCAGGTCGCGCTCGACCAGCAGGTGTTCCAGCAGCGCGTGGCGGTGCTGGGCGTTGTCGGCCCAGTACAGGCGCTGCTCGATCTGCGCGTGCGTGTGAGTGTGGTTGGCCACGTCGACGCGGCGCGGATCGCGCGTCAGGCTCTTGGCCAGCTCGCCGACATGGCCGCCGAAGGTGGCGCTGAACATCATCGTCTGGCGCTCGGCCGGCAGCGCCTGCGCGATGAAGCGGATGTCGTCGATGAAGCCCATGTCGAGCATGCGGTCGGCTTCGTCGAGCACCAGCAGTTGCACATGCTTGAGCACGGCGCTGCCCGAGCGCATCAGATCCATCAGGCGGCCCGGCGTGGCCACCAGCATGTCCAGCGTGCCGCGCAGCGCCTTGAGTTGCAGGCCATACGGCACGCCGCCGACGACGCTCGCGACACGCAGGCCCGGAATCGACGAGCCGTAGATCGTGCAGGCGCGCGTGACCTGCAGCGCCAGCTCGCGGGTGGGCGTCAGCACCAGGATGCGCGGGCCGCTGGCCACGCCCTTGGCGCGGCGTTGCGCCGGGTCCTGCCGCGCGGCCAGCACCATTTGCAGCGCGGGCAGCACGAAGGCCGCCGTCTTGCCGCTGCCGGTCTTGGCGGAGACCATCAGATCGTGGCCTTGCAGCGCCCCGGGAATCACCTGGGCTTGCACTTCGGTGGGCTTGACATAACCGGCGCGCGAGACGGCGGAGGTCAGCTCAGCCTTCAGGCCGAGGTCGGCGAAAGCCGAGATGTCGGGCTGTGGCGGGGCACTCACCGGTTGGGCGGTGGCTTGGATGAACTTGTCGAAACTCATGGATCTCTTTCAGGGCACACGGCATTCGGCCACGGGCGCAGCCGCGCCCAAGCCAAGCGCCACGCGGCGCAGCGACCGAAATGGCCGGTGTCACCGCGAGGGTGGAGTCGCCAGAAGGATGGGAACCCTGTCAGGAGCCCGAACGGCTGGAGCGACGGCATCGCCGCCAACCAGGATTCGAAACTCGGCCTCGGCGCCTGGAGGCGCCGACCCGCTTCGACAACAAGGGTCAGAGGGGATGAACGAACAGCGCCGCACGAGGCGGCGCTAGACGCGTATTGTGCCAGACCTGCGCGGCTCGTGCCGCCGGCGGCGAGCTCAGGTCTTCGGATCGATGCCTGGTGCCGGCGCCGCGGGTTCGCCGATTCCCGGCTGCGCCGGGTTGGGCTGGCCCGGGCGCGTCGTCGGGCCGCTGGTTCAACTTGCGCTGGCGCTTCTCTTCGGCCTTGCGCTTCTTGGCCAGCTCGCGCTGGCGCTTTTCGTACGAGTAATTCGGGGTCGCCAAGTGGCCGCTCCTACTGTGGGGTGCTTCCCTGCAGGACACCTAAGGGGTGCCCTGGTTGCCTCACAGCATACGGCAAGCCCGCGGACCCAGGGTGCGTGTTGCGCCCACAAACTGCCGGATGGGCGGTCGGCGCGCCGACAAACACCTGCACGGAATCAGGGGGATTGCAACCGGCGGCGGCAATCCGGCATGCTTGTCCGACCTTCAAATTCGCAAGGAACGGCGATCATGAATCAACGCTTCATCGCGGCCTGCCTGTTGGCCGCCTGGGTGGGCTGGATGCCAGCGGCAGCGCTCGCCGCCGACACGCCCGATGTGAAGGTCGCCGACGACAAGCTCGCGCCGGCGCGCACACACATCAAGGCCAAGCAATGGGCCGCGGCGATCGACGAGCTGAAACGGGTGAACGACGCCGGCAGTGCCGACTGGAACAATCTGATGGGCTACAGCCTGCGCAAGGCGTCGACACCCGACCTGCAGGCGGCCGAACGGTTCTACGACGAGGCGCTGCGCATCGACCCGAAGCACCGCGGCGCGCTGGAGTACTCCGGCGAGCTGTACCTGATCAAGGGTGATCTGCCCAGTGCGGAAAAGCGCCTGGCCACGCTCGACAAGGCCTGCACGTTCGGCTGCGAGCAGTACACCGATCTCAAGAAGGCGATCGAGCGCTTCAAGTCGGCCGGCAACAAGTACGTCGCCGCCCAGTAGCCGCAACCACTGGCGCGTCGTCGCGCCAGGCCCTCAGGCAACTGTGGCACTGCCACTTTGCTTGAACCCGCACGGCGGGCGGGCCGGGCTGGCCCGGCCCTGGAGGCGCTCAGTAGATGACGCAGCTCACGGCCACCGCATGCGTATGGCCGTCGGAGCCGCCCGCCGTCGACGTGACGCTCACCGCCGTGCCGGTCTTCAGCTGCGCCAGTTGTTGCGCCGTCAGCGTCACGCTGTGCGAGTGAGTGGCCGTGCCGGTGATGTCGTAGCTCTTGTCGGCCGTCGAGTTCACGTCGGCCACGGCGATCGGCAGCGTATGACCGTGGTTGCCGGCGATCGTCGAGCCACAGCTGCTGGCCGGTGTGCTGCCGCCATAGCCACCGCCGCCACACGCGGCGAGCACCAGACCGGCTCCGCTGCCTGCCGCGACACCGAGGAACTGCTTGCGGTTGATGCGCATGACGCCTCCTGGATCTGGATCCCGGCCGACGCGGCCGGAGCGACTCCTGTGCGAGAGCCTCGGTATACGCGGCTTGCGCCAGTGCGCGTCCTTGAATCCGCCGCCGGCGTGTGATCGAACGTGACGGCGGTGACCGGCGCGCGAATCCGTTACGCTCGCGGGCTTCGGCCGACAACCTCAACGGCAGCGATGTTTTCCCGCTTCGAGCGCCTCGTCGATCCGTACCCGGCCACGCCGCCCGAGGCGTTGCCGCGCGGCTTCCTGCCCTTCGTCTGGGCATGCACGCGGGGCGTGCGCGGCCATGTCGCCGTGATCATCGTCTTCGTGGCGCTGGTGGGCATGTTCGAGGCCTTCCTCTACGGCATGCTTGCCCGCGTGGTCGACTGGCTCTCGGCCGTGCCGCCACAGCGGCTGTGGATCGAACACGGCCGCACGCTGCTGTTGCTGGGCTCGCTGCTGGTGGCCAGCATCGTCGTGGTCGGCCTGTGGTGCCTCGTCAAGTACCAGGCCATCACGTCGAACTTCCCGATGCGGCTGCGCTGGAACTTCCACCGGCTGATGCTCGACCAGAGCATGGTGTTCTACCAGGACGAGTTCTCCGGACGCATCGCCGCCAAGGTGATGCAGACGGCACTGGCGGTGCGCGACACCGTGATGATCGTCTGCGACATCCTGGTGTTCGTGATCATCTACTTCGTCACGATGGTGCTGCTGGCCGGCGGCTTCGACTGGCTGCTGCTGGTGCCGTTCGTCGGCTGGCTGGTGATGTACGTGGTCGCGCTGCGCTATTTCGTGCCGCGCCTGGGCCGTGTGGCGCAGCAGCAGGCCGACGCGCGCTCGCTGATGACCGGCCGCATCACCGACGCCTACACCAACATCGCCACCGTCAAGCTGTTCTCGCATGCGCAGCGCGAAGCCGCGTTTGCGCGCAGCGCGATGCAGGAGTTCATGGGCACGGCCTACCTGCAGTTCCGCTATGTCTCCGGCGTCGAGGTGGTGAACCACCTGCTCAGCATGGCGCTGATCCTGGGCACCACCGGCCTGTCGCTGTGGCTGTGGAGCGTGGGTCGCGTTGGCGTCGGCGCGGTTGCGGCCTCGACCGCGATGGCGTTGCGCCTGAACGGTATCTCGCATTGGGTGATGTGGGAGATGGCCACCCTGTTCGAGCACATCGGCACGGTGCAGGACGGCATGAACACCTTGTCGCGATCGCAGGCCATCGTCGACCAACCCGATGCGAAGGCGCTGCGGGTCAGCCGCGGCGACATCCGCTTCGAGCAGGTGCGCTTCGGCTACGGCAGCAACCCGCCGGTGATCGACGGCTTCAACCTGCACATCCGGCCGGGCGAGAAGATCGGCCTCGTCGGCCGCTCGGGCGCCGGCAAATCGACGATCGTCAACCTGCTGCTGCGCTTCTACGATCTGCAGGGCGGCCGCATCCTGATCGACGACCAGGACATCGGCGCCGTCACGCAGGTCAGCCTGCGCGCGCAGGTGGGCATGGTGACGCAGGACAACTCGCTGCTGCATCGCTCGGTGCGCGACAACATCCTGTACGGCCGGCCCGACGCCGGCGACGCCGAGATGATCGCCGCGGCCCGGCGCGCCGAGGCGCACGAGTTCGTCGTCACGCTGGCCGATCCGAAGGGTCGGACCGGCTACGACGCGCACGTCGGCGAGCGCGGCGTCAAGCTCTCGGGCGGGCAGCGCCAGCGCATCGCGATTGCCCGCGTGATGCTGAAGGATGCCCCGATCCTGCTGCTCGACGAGGCGACCAGCGCACTCGACAGCGAGGTCGAGGCCGCGATCCAGGCCAGCCTGTATCGGCTGATGGAAGGCAAGACGGTGGTCGCCATCGCGCACCGCCTGTCGACCATCGCCGCGATGGACCGGTTGGTGGTGCTCGACCGCGGCCGCATCGTCGAGCAGGGCGACCACCGCACGCTGCTCGCGCGCGGTGGCCTGTATGCGCGCCTATGGGCGCATCAGAGTGGCGGCTTCCTGGGCGAGGAGGCCGACGACGAGGTCACTGCGGTGGCGCAAACTTTGCCTTGAACCAGGTGTCGAGCATCTGCTTCTCGTGGCGCAGCGGCTCGCGGCTCGAGTAGTTCGGAATGTGGTGCTGGTAGTCCATGTCGGCGATGCGCTCTTCGCCGCGCTGGGTCGGCAGGCCGCCGCCCTCGAGCACGTAGCGCACGTTCATGCGTGGCCAGTCGGCACCGCCGCGCGCGATGCGGATCTCGGTGCCCGTGCGGCGCGACGGGCGCATCTCACCGGCCAGGTCCACGTCGAGCACTTCGATGCTCAGCGTCTGGCCATCGGCCAGGTAGCGCTTGCCGAGGTACTGCAGATGGGCCTCGAGCGTCTTCAGCGTCGCCGGCCTTTCGAACTGGCTGTTGGCGGCGTCGGCTGTATTTGTCCGGGTCGACGAACGACACCGTGACGGTGCCGGCCGCGTGGGCACCCAGGCCGAGGCTCGCGAGTGCCGCCAGGGCGATGAGGGTTCGCATGATCACCTCCGGAAACGTTGCGGGACCACCGTCAAACGCGCCAGCATCGACTCGCGCCGACCGGGCTGAGCCAAGACCGCCGAGCGCAGCTGGCCGTCAGGCCGGCTCCAGCAGGTGGACGATCGAGTTGGCGTAGTAGCGAAGCACTTCGTGCTCGCCGGCGCGCGGCGCGAACATGCCGTCGGTCTCGTCGACCAGATGCCTGAGCGTGAGCATACGCAGCCCGGCGCCCACTGCATAGTCCCAGTCGCTGCGCGGCACGTAAAGCCGGGCGCCGCGCGCCTCCAGCCGGCCCACCAGCGTCGGCCACGGCCGACTTGATGTCGAATTCGCTCAGGCGCTGCGCCGGGTCACGCAGCAGCACGGTCGCCACCAGCGGCACCGGCAGCACCGGCACCAGCGCACCCACCTGCGCCATCAGGTGTCTGGCCGAGTGCGGCCACCGCGGCCTGGCGCGGCCGTCTTGTCGAGCTGGTGCCAGTCGACACCGTGCTCGCAGCGTCCAGGCGCGCACCGACACCGGCGTGCCGAAGTTGACGCAGGCGTAGCCCATGCGGTGCCAGCGGCTGCGCAGCAGCAGCCAGAGCTGATGGGCCAGGAACCCGAGCGTGTTGCCGAGTGCGCGCAGCGGCCCGGGTTTGTGGGCCTGGGCGTCGGCACCGAGCAGCAGCGTGCGGTCTTCGAGCACACGGTCGTAGTTCAGGCCCAGCGGCACGAACACCAGGTCGCGCTCGCCCTGCGGGTGGAAGCCGCGCAGCATGTAGTCGATGACGCCGAAGCGCGGTTCGCGCAGGCGGCCGTCGCGGCTCAGGCCGCCCTCGGGGTACACCGCCTGCGTCACGCCGGCCTCGGTGGCCATCGCGATGTAGCGCTCGAGCACGCGGCGGTACAGCTCGTCCTTGGAGTTGCGGCGCACGAAGTACGCGCCCATTGCGCGGATCAATTGCTGCAGGCCCCACACCTGCGCCCATTCGCCCACGGCATACGACAGAGCAGCCCGCTCGGCAGCGAGGTACGAGGCGATGATGTAGTCCATGTTGCTGCGATGGTTCATCACGAACACCACGGTGGCGGTCTCGGGTATCGCGTTCAAGCCCGCGTCGTCGGTGTAGCCGATGCGCACGCGGTACAGCGACTGCGACAGCTTCTTGCCGATCCAGTAGCCGATGCGGAAGTACATGTAGGCGTTGAACGCGGGCACGATCTCGCGCGCGTAGCGCTGCACCTGGCCGAGCGCCACCTCGCGCGGCATCTGGTGCGCGTCGGCGAACGCGCGCGCCGCCTGCTGCACCTTCTCGTCGAACACCAGCCGGTCGATCAGCGCCTGGCGCCGCACCTGCTGGAACGGGCGGATGTGGATCGGCAGCCGCCGCTCGACCTCTTCGAGCACCTTGTTGGCACGGCTGCGGATGAACCAGCGCGCGCTGGGCATCAGCAGCCGGTCGAGCAGCGCCCACAGCGCCAGCAACGCGATGGCCAGTGCCAGCCACAGCGGCACGGTGATGCTCGTCGACAAGGGCGTCTCCTCCTGCCGGAGGACTCTACGCCGCCTGCGTTCGCGTCGTGCGCGCGAAAACCATCAGTGTCCGGACTTGTCGTTCCAGAGCTGCTTCAACCGCGCGTCGCGGCCGCAGGCCGGTACGGTAGTACTGGTAGCGCACCGGGTTCTTCTTGTAGTAGTCCTGGTGGTAGTCCTCGGCCGCGTAGAAGGGGCCGGCCATCACGATCTCGGTGACGATCGGCTCCTTGAAGGGCTTGCTCTTCTGCAGGGCGGCGAGCGAGGCCTGCGCCGCTTTCAGCTGCGCCGCGTCGTGCACGAAGATCGCCGTGCGGTATGGCGAACCGTGGTCGCAGAACTGCGCGTCCTTGGTGGTCGGGTCGATGCTGCGCCAGAACTTCTCGAGCAACTGCTCATAGCTCACCTTGGCCGGGTCGAACACGACCTCCACCGCCTCGGCGTGGCCGGTCTGCTTGGACGACACCTGCTCGTAGCTCGGGTTGGCCACCTTGCCGCCGGTGTAGCCCGAGGTCGTGCTGACGACGCCCGGCACCTTGTCGAAGTCGGCTTCCACGCACCAGAAGCAGCCGCCCGCGAAGGTGGCCTTGGCGGTGGCGGTGGGCGGCGTCTGCGCCACGACGAATGCCGAAGTGAGCGCGAGGGCGCCTGCGGCCAGCGCGCGGCCGACTGCGGATCAACTGGTTCTTCACGCGACCTCCGGAACGAATTTCAGCGCGACACCATTGTTGCAGTAGCGCTTGCCGGTCGGACGCGGGCCGTCGTCGAACACATGGCCCTGATGCCCTTCGCAGCGCGCGCAGTGGTATTCGGTGCGCGGCAGCAGCAGCTTGAAATCGGTCTTGGTGCCGATCGCGCCGGCGATCGCGGTGTGAAAGCTCGGCCAGCCGGTGCCGCTTTCGTACTTGTTCGCCGATTCGAACAGCGGCAGGTCGCAACCGGCGCAGACGAACTGGCCCTTGCGCTTCTCGTGATTGAGTTCGCTGCTGCCGGGCCGCTCGGTCGCCTCCTGGCGCAGCACGGCGTACTGCTGCGGCGTGAGGCGCTGCTTCCATTGCGCATCGGTCAGGCGCAGCGGTTCGATCTTCAGCGGGCTCGCCGCCGGCGCGGCATCGACTTTGGAGGCCAGGCCTGCGGCGGCCAGAAGCGAGAAGAGGTTGCGGCGTGTCATGGGCAATTCACCATTGGATGGAAGGTTCGGACCAGCATGGGTCGATCCAGTTCCGGATTTCTTGCACCCGGCGCCCGATGCGGCCGTTACCGACCCACGATACCGAGCAATTCGACCTCGAACAACAGCGTGGCATTGGGCGGGATCACGCCGCCGGCGCCGCGCTCGCCATACGCAATGCCCGGCGGACAGGTGAGCTTGGCCTTGCCGCCGACCTTGAGCTTCTGCACGCCCTCGGTCCAGCACTTGATCACGCGGTTGAGCGGAAACTCCGCCGGCTGGCCACGCGAATAGGAGCTGTCGAACTCCTTGCCGTCGGGCAGCGTGCCGCGATAGTGCACCCGCACCGTGTCGGTGGCCGACGGGCTGGCTCCCTTGCCCTCGGTGAGCGCGCGGTAGACCAGCCCGGACTCGGTGGTCACGGCGCCGGGTTCCTTGGCGGATTTGGCCGCCACGTCGGCCTGCGACCACGCCGACGCGGTGACGAACAGGCCCACGGCCAGCATGGACAGTCGATGATTCAAGACAGATCTCCTTGTGGTTGACGACCGACTCGATCGATTCTGGCACCCGAGCGTTTCCCCGCGTCGACCCGGCGGGGCGTTCAACGCGCGCTCGCGGCCTCGCGCAGGAACAGCGCGGGGTCGACCATCGTGCGGTTCAGGCTCACCGACCAGTGCAGGTGCGCGCCGGTCACGCGCCCGGTGGCGCCGACCGCACCGATGCGGTCCCCCGCGGCGACGGCATCGCCGACCTTGACGTCGATCGCGCTCAGGTGGCAGTACATCGTCAGCAAGCCGGCGCCGTGGTCGATCCAGACGGTGTTGCCATTGAAGAAGTAGTCGCCGGTGTCGATCACGCGGCCGGCTGCGGCAGCCACCACCGGCGTACCGGTGTCGGCGGCGATGTCCATGCCGCTGTGCGGGTTGCGCGCCTGGCCGTTGAACACGCGGCGCAGGCCGAACGAGCCCGAGCGCGCACCCGGCGTGGGCTGGCGCATCGACAGGTCGCTGGGCCACTCGGTGCTGAAGGTGGCAATCACCTGGCTCTGGTGGCTGCGCTCGCGCTCGTAGCGCGCCAGGTCTTCCGGCGACAGGTCGACCTTGGCCTGCGGCACCGACAGGCGCTGCTCGGCATACTGCTTGGACTCGATGCGGTAGCTCACCTTGCGCGCAGGCTGGCCGGCCCGGCGCACCGTGATCGCCTCGAGGCCCGGTTTTGCGCTCAGCGGAATGCCGACCACCGCACTCCAGCCGCTCGGCTCGCCCGCCACCAGCAACGGCACGCCGTTGGCCGCCTCGGCCTGCGGCCGCGCCGACGATGCGCCGAGCTTCAGCACGGCCACGCCACCGGGCACCGCCTGCGCCAACGGCAGCTCGATCGCCTGTGCGAGCGGGCCCAGGCAGATCAGCGCGAGCGCGACCATCGGCCGAATCAGTCGGTTCAGCGTGAACTCCACGACCGGTTGAACACCATGGCCCGCATTGTCGGTGATCGACCGCCGCGTGCGGCGCGCTGCTTCTAAACTGCCGGCATGCGATGGACGCGCCGGCAAGCCTGGGTCACCTTCACGGCGCTGGGTGCGATCGCGTTGGGCGCCGGATGCGGCAAGTCCAGACCGACGGCGCAACCCGTGGCGGCCGGCGCGTCGGTGCTGGCGCTGGGCGATTCGCTGACCTTCGGCACCGGCGCGGCGCGCGAGGCCGCCTACCCGGCGGTGCTGGCGGATCTGACCGGCTGGCGCATCACGAATGCCGGTGTGCCGGGCGATACCTCGGCGCAGGCGCTGGAGCGTCTGCCCGCGCTGCTGCAGGAACACGCGCCGGTGCTGGTGCTGCTGAGCATCGGGGGCAATGACTTCCTGCGGCGCCTGCCCGAGGCCGACACGCGGGCCAATGTGCGCCGGATCTGCGAGCTGGCGCGTGCGGCCGGCGCGCAGGTGCTGTTGATCGCGATACCGCGGCCCAGCGCGACGGCGGCGCTCACCGGGTCCCTGAGCGACCACCCGCTGTATGGCGAGATCGCCGAGGCGCTGAAGCTGCCGTTGCAGCGCCAGGGCTGGTCGGAGGTGCTGGCCGACGAGGCACTGCGCTCCGACACCATCCACGCCAATGCGCGCGGCTACGCGCGCGTCGCGCAAAACGTGGCGGCCACCGCGGTGGCCGCCGGTCTGCTCGTGCGACGCTGAGCCCGGGCTCGCCGCACGGGGCCGTCTACTTGGCGGCGAGCGCGTCGAGGCCGCCCTTGGCGACCACGCCATCTTGCTCGGCAGAGCCGCCGGACACGCCGATGGCGCCGACGATCTTGCCGTCGACCACGATCGGCAAGCCGCCCTCGACGGCGTTGGCGCCGCGCAGCGTGAGGATGCGCAGACCCGCACCGCCGCCGGCCAGCGCATCCTGGAAGACCTTGGTGGGGCGGCGGTACATCGCCGCCGAGACGGCCTTGTCCTGCGCGACGCCGATGCTGGCGGTCTGCGTGTTGTCCATCCGCTCGAAGGCCACCAGCTGGCCAGCGGTATCGACCACGGCCACCGCCATCGGCACGCTGATCTTTCGCGCCTCAGCCATGGCGCCGGCAATGGCCTTGTGTGCCGCATCCAGGTTCACGTTGGCGCCGTATTGCGGCACCTGTGCGACGACGCTGCCTGCGGCCAGCACGAATGACGCGGCGGCCATGACCGCAATGCGTTTGGTGATCTGCATGGGTGAATCTCCGGTTTCGAGTTTGTGGATCGTCCGCCGCATCCGGACGGTCGGCCCTCATCGTGCGATGTGGCGTTGAGGTCAACGGCGTTCCGAGCCTGCGGGTCGCGCAGTTTACGGTCGAAGGGGGTCGTTCATTCCGCCGCGACGACGCGAATCAGCTGGGCTGAAGCCTCGGTGCCTTGGTGGCGAACTGCTCGTCCTGCGGCTGCGCCGGCACGCGGCCGTGGGCAGCCGCCTCGGCGACGACCTGCGCGAGCAGCCGGATGCCCAACGGCGCGAGCGCTCGCTCCCACAGTTCGCGCGCGGTCTCGCCCGGCCTGACGAAGCACCATTCCTGGGCCGCGATGGCTCCGGCGTCCATGCGCTCGGCCAGGTGGTAGATCGACCCGCCGGCGATCGGGTCGCCGCATTGGACGGTCCACTCCACCGCCGCGATGCCGCGGTGTCGCGGCAGCAGCGACGGGTGGTAGCCAATGCCGCCCAGCGGTGCCTTGGCCAACGCGTCGCGGTCGACGCGGGCATGCGTGTGCGCGGCGACGATCAGCTCGGTGCCGTCGGCAATCTCGCCGGCGGGCACGTGCTTCGCGTCGCGCTGCACCTGCACCGGGATGCCGAGCGCGCGGGCGCGTTGGGCCAGTCGGTCATCGGCAGCCGGTGCCACCACCTGCAGGATGCGAACGTCCTCCTCGGTCAGCTTGTCGAGTACCGCGGCGCCGAAGTAGCGCGATCCGACCAAAGTGATCTTCAGGGTCACGGGTTCTCCGTCGGTTGGCTGACTGAATCGGGTGGCGGCGCGGCGCGCGCCCCGCCACGCTGCAGGGTCCGGCTACTTCGCCCACGAGTCCTTCAACCCGGTGATCCGGTTGAAGACCGGCACCTCGGGTCTGTGTGTCACGCGGTCGGCGACGAAGTAGCCATGGCGCTCGAACTGGAAGCGCTGCTCGGGGCCCACACCGGCGAGCGACGGTTCGATCCAGCCTCGGGCCACGGTCAGGCTGTGGGGGTTGAGGCAGCGCAGGAAGTCGCCGCCCCCCGCGTCCGGCTGCGGCTGCGTGAACAGCCGATCGAACAGGTTGATCGTCGCGGCGATGCCGCCGCCCTCGACCAGCGGCTGCGCGCCGACCCAGGTGATCGTGCCCTTGACCTTCACCGCATCCGCCCCGGGCGTGCCGCTCTTGGTGTCGGGCACCACGCGGGCCAGCACCGCGCTCGACGCGGCCCTGCGCATCCTTCTCGCAGCCGGTGCATTCGACCACCATGCCGTACTTCAGGCGGACCCTGTTGCCGGGAAAGAGGCGGAAGAAGCCCTTGGCCGGCACCTCGGCGAAGTCGTCGCGTTCGATCCAGACCCGCGGGCCCAGCGCGAACGTGCGCTCGCCGCGATCGCTGCTGCTGCGGGTGCACCGGCGCCTTGCACGGCTCGCGGTGCGCATCGTGGCCGAACAGCTCGGCCCAATTGACGAGCTTGAGCTCCAGCGGGTCCAGCACGGCCATCGCACGCGCGGCCTGACCCTCGAGGTCTTCGCGCAACGCGATGTCGAGCACCGAGTAGTCGACCCAGATGTTGGTCTTGCTGGCGCCGGTGTCGTCGGCCATCTTGCGGATGCTGGCGGGCGTGTAGCCGCGCCGGCGCATGCCGGCCAGCGTCGGCAGACGCGGGTCGTCCCAGCCGTGCACATGGCCCTCGTCGACCAGCTGCTTGAGCTTGCGCTTGCTGGTGATCACGTAGGTCAGGTTCAGCCGGCCGAACTCGATCTGGCGCGGCAGCGGCCGCTGCAACAGCCCGCCGGCGGCCAGCGACTCGAGCAGCCAGTCGTAGAACGGGCGCTGGTCCTCGAACTCGAGCGTGCAGATGCTGTGGGTGATGTTCTCCAGCGCGTCCTCGATCGGGTGCGCGTAGGTGTACATCGGGTAGATGCACCAGCGGTCGCCGGTGTTGTGGTGCGTCGCGCGCTTGATGCGGTACAGCGTCGGATCGCGCAGGTTGATGTTCGGCGAGGCCATGTCGATGCGCGCGCGCAGCACCATGGCTCCGTCGGCGTGCCGGCCGTCGCGCATTTCGCGGAACCGCGCCAGGTTCTCGGCGCGCGAGCGGTTGCGGTACGGGCTGTCGGTGCCCGGCGTGTTGAAGTCGCCGCGGCTGGCGCGCATCGCCTCCGCGCTCTGCTCGTCCACATAGGCCAGGCTGGCGTCGATCAGGTACTCGGCGGCGCGGTACATGAAGTCGAAGTAGTTGCTGGCGTAGTAGAGATGGCTGATGCCGTGCGCGTCCCAGCTCCAGCCGAGCCAATGCACCATCTCGATGATCGCGTCGACGTACTCCTGCTCTTCCTTCTCCGGGTTGGTATCGTCGAAGCGCAGATGGCACACGCCGCCGTAGTCGGCTGCGAGGCCGAAGTTCAGGCACACGCTCTTGGCGTGGCCGACATGCAGGTAGCCGTTCGGTTCGGGCGGAAAACGCGTGCGAATGCGCGCCGGATCGATCGGCGCTGTCGCGTGGTGCTGCGCATCACCCGGCGTGCCGGCGAACCGGCGTGGTGCGTAGACGCCGGCCTCAAGGTCACGCTCGATCGCCTGGCGTAAGAAATTGCCCGGTTTGCCGGGCGGCTGTTCGGGAGCGTGCGCTGACATCGGATGCTGGCTCGCAGGCGACAAACCCGCGCGTGACAAGGACTTAGACCCATTCTATCGACTCGGCCCACAAGCCTTTACGAATTGGCGGTCGGCTCGGTTGTGAACCGAACGGGCCCCGGCGCCGTTCAAGGTGGCAGGGGTCGCGCAGGCGGCCTCGGTGAAACACCAAGGAGCACACCCATGTTTGCGACCAAGACCCGTCTGATTGCCGCCGCAGCGTTGAGCACCGCGTTGTTCGCGGGCGCCGCGCGGGCCGGCGATGTCGAACTGGTCCATCGGCATCCAGGCGCCGATCGGTCCCGGAGCCTCGATCGGCACCGTGTTCTCGAATCGGTACGTGTCTTCGGTGATCGTGGCGCCTGCGCCGGTGGTGTATGCGCCGGCCCCGGTGGTTTACGGACCGCCGCGCGTGGTGTACGAACCGGCACCGGTGGTGTACGAACCGGCGCCTGTCTACTATGCGCCGCCACCTGTGTACGTGACGCGTCGTGTCGCGTACGCGCCGGTCTGGGTCGGTGGCCGCTGGTCGCACCGGCACCACCGTCATCACCGCGACGGGTGGCGTGACCAGTGGCGCGACGACCGCGGCCACTGGGATCGAGATGATCGTCGTGGCCCGCCGGTCCGTCAGCCGCAAGGCGGCCGCTACGACCCGCGCTGAAGCCGGTCGATACCTGCCTGACGCCGGCACGCCGCGGGTGCAGCCGACGGCGAACGATTTGCTGATGGCCGTGCGCATAACGCGTGCGGCCATCAGCGTTTGATGCGCCGCCGCCACCACGAATTCGGGATCTGCCGGATCGCAGTGTGCCTATGCGTGCAGCGGCCGGCGGCGCCGCGGCAGCGATGCCGGCGCGAACAGCAGCGCCAGTGCGGCCCCCGCCACCACATCGAGCCAGACATGCTGCTTGATGGCCAGCGTGGACCAGACGATCAGCCCGAACCACAGCGCGTTCAGCCCGCGCGCCCAGCGCGGCGCGCCGACCTCGCGCAGCAGATGGTCCAGCCACAGCGCCGAGAACGTGGCGGTGGCCACATGCAACGACGGGCAGGCATTGCCGGCGGCATCCACGCCGCGCAGCAGGCCGAAGCCGGGATAGTCGGCCGCTTGCACCGAGAGGTTGGGCACCGCGGTGGGCCAGACATAGAAGCAGGCCAGGCCGGCCAGGCACAGCCCCGCGATCCAGATGCCGTAGAGCAACAACTCGCGCGTCGTCATCAGCAGCCCGGGGGGCAGCACCACATAAAGCCACAGCGAGGCGTAGGGCCAGAAGGCCCAGGGCTGGAAAGCGATCCAGCGATCGATGACGGTCAGCGGCATCGCGATCACGTGCTGGCCGGGGTGACGCAGCAAGTAGAAGTAGGCCGCGAAGAACAGCCCCATGAACCCCGTGATGCCCAGCGCCTTCAGCCAGAACCTGGCGCGCATGCGCTCGCCGATGTCGAGCAAGAGCGCATTCGTGTGCGGGTGCGTTCGTGTCGATGTTGACTGCGTTTTTGGCATCGACGGATCGGGCGCACGCATGCGACGAAGGGTAGCACCGGGTCACTCGGCGCCCACCGCCCGCGCAGTGGCTTGGCGGCGCGGCCGCCCGGTCGATTCTTGGGCGGCGACGCGTAAGCGCTTGCCATAATGCCCGCGTGCCCCTCGACCCTTCATCGCCTGCGGCCACGCCTGTCTTGCCGCCGCACGCGCCGCTGCCGCAGTACTACACGGGCGAAGACGACCACCAGCGCTTCGTGCGTCGGATGTTCGACGACACCGCGGTCGACTACGAGCGCGTCGAACGCCTGCTGGCGCTGGGCTCGGGTGCGTGGTACCGGCGCCAGTCGTTGCGCCGCGCGGGTCTGGCGCGTGGCATGCGGGTGCTCGACGTCGGCATCGGCACCGGGCTGCTGGCCCGCGAGGCCCTGGCGATGGTCGGCGACGCCGGCAGCGTCACCGGCGTCGACCCCAGTGCGGGCATGATGGCCCAGGTGCACCTGCCGGGCGTGACCCTGCTGCAGGGCCGGGCCGAGGCCTTGCCCGTCGAGGATGGCCAGGCCGATTTCGTCGGCCTGGGCTATGCGTTGCGGCACTTGAGCGACCTGCACGCCGCGTTCGCCGAATTCGCGCGCGTGCTGCGGCCGGGCGGCCGGCTGCTGTTGCTCGAGATCACGCGGCCGACGGGGCGCATCGCGACCTGGGCGCTGCGCGGCTACATGCGGGCGGTGGTGCCGGTGGCGGCGCGCTGGGTCACCGGGCACGCCGATACCGCGCAGCTGTGGCGCTACTACTGGGACACGATCGAGGCCTGCATCGACCCGGCGCAGGTGCTCGAGGCGCTGCGCCGCGCGGGGTTTGGCGATGTGCGACGGCACGTCGAGCTCGGCATCTTCACCGAGTACACCGCCACCAGGCCGACGCGATGAACGTCGCCGGCGGCCACACCGCGGAGGTTTGCGACGTGCTCGTCATCGGCGGCGGGCCCGCCGGCTCGACCGCCGCCGCGCTGCTCGCGCGCCAGGGTCGCGACGTGGTGCTGCTCGAGAAGGACCACCACCCGCGCTTTCACATCGGCGAATCGCTGCTGCCGTCCAATGCGGCGCTGTTCGATGCGCTGGGCGTGCGCGAACAGGTCGAGCAGATCGGGCAGACCAAATGGGGCATCGAGTTCGTCTCGCCGCAGCATTCCCACTCGAGCTTGCTCGAGTTCGGCGACGCGTGGAACAAGGCCATGCCCTATGCATGGCAGGTGCGGCGTTCGGTGCTGGACGAGATCCTCTTCAAGCACGCGGGCGCGAGCGGCGCCCGCGCCCACGAAGGCTGCCGCGTGCGCCGGGTGGCGTTCGACGGCGACGGCGCGACCGTCGAGGCGACGCTGGACGATGGCGACGCGCGCAGCTGGCGCGCCCGCTTCGTCGTCGACGCGTCCGGCCGCGACACGTTTCTCGCCGGCAGGCTGGGGCTGAAGCGCAAGAACACGAAGCACAACAGCGCGGCGATCTACGGCCACTACCGCGGCGCGCGCCGCCTCGAAGGCCGGCTGGAAGGCAACATCAGCATCTTCTGGTTCGAGCACGGCTGGATCTGGTTCATTCCGCTGTCCGACGGCAGCACCAGTGTCGGCGCGGTGTGCTGGCCGCATTACCTGAAGTCGCGCCACAAGCCGCTGCGCGAGTTCTTCGCCGACACCATCGCGATGAGTCCGCCGCTGGCCGAGCGGCTGCGGGGTGCCGAGCTGATCGACGACACGGTCTATGCGACCGGCAACTACAGCTACGCCGCCACGCAGGCACAGGGTGAACGCTACCTGCTGCTGGGCGATGCCTACGCGTTCATCGACCCGGTGTTCTCGTCGGGCGTCTATTTCGCGATGGTCAGCGCCTTCGAGGGTGCCGAACTCATTGCCACCTGCCTCGACCACCCGGATCAGGCGCAGTCGGCACGGCGCCACTTCGCCGCGCAACTCGACAAAGGGCCGCGCGAGTTCTCGTGGTTCATCTACCGCATGACGAACCCGACGATGCGCGAGCTCTTCATGCATCCGCGCAACCCGCTGCGCGTGAAGGAGGCGCTGCTGTCGCTGCTGGCCGGCGACATCTATGGCTCGACGCCGATCTGGCGTTCGCTGGCGGCGCTGAAGGCCATCTACTACCTGGCGTCGTTGCGCCGGCTGCCGCAGACCTGGGCGGCCTGGCGTGCGCGCCGGCGCAACATCCGGCACGACTGGGCCGATCCACGGGGAGAACGTGGTTGTCGACAGCTGAGCGAACGCGTGTGCCGCGCGGAGGTCACCCGGCCGGGCTGTGGCCGCTGGCGCTGGCGCTGAGCGCGGCACCGGCCTCGGCCGACCAGCCGCTGTGGGAACTCGGCCTCGGGCTCGGCGTACTGAGCCTGCCGCACTACCGGGGCTCGGACCAGCGCCACGACTGGCTGCTGCCCACGCCGTATTTCGTGTACCGCGGCGAGATCTTCCGTGCCGATCGCGACGGCGCCCGGGCGCTGCTGGTCGACACCGAGCGGTTCGATCTCGACGTCAGCATTGCGGCCACGGCACCCACCCGCAGCCGCGACAACCTGGCCCGCCAGGGCATGTCCGACCTGGCGCCCACGTTCGAGCTGGGTCCGAACCTGAACCTGCTGCTGGGTCGTGGTGCAGGCTGGAAGATGCAACTGCGGCTGCCGGTGCGCGCCGCCTTCACGCTGGAATCGAGCCCGCAGTCGATCGGCTGGCTGGCCACCCCCAACCTCAACGTCGACTGGCGCGTGAATGGCTGGAACGTGGGGCTGTTCGGCGGCCCGATCATCGCCACGCGTCGCTTCAACGGCTACTTCTACGACGTGCCGGCATCGTTTGCCACCGCGACGCGGCCTGCCTATCGGGCGCCCGGCGGCGCGGCTGGGTGGCATGTCGTCACCGGCATCTCGCGCCGCGTCGGTGACTGGTGGTTGGGAGCGTTTGCCGCCGCCGACAGCGTGGGCGGGGCTCGCTTCGAGCCCAGCCCGCTGGTGCGGCAACGCCAAACCGTGGCCTTCGGGCTCGCGTTCTCGTACGTGTTTGCGGCCTCCTCGCAACGGGTGACGAGTGAGGACTGAACGCCTGCTCCATCGCGGCCGGCCCTTGCCCTGGGCCTGGGTGATGCTGCAGCTGCTGCTGCTCGGCCTGGGCCTGATGTCGGTGCTGTGGAACCTGGTGGCACTGGTGCTGTATCCGTTGCTGCCGCGTGCGCTCGGCCTGAAGCTGGGCCGCGCCGGCATCGCCGGCGGCTACCGGTTGTTCTGGACGGTGGCGCGCCTGTCGGGGCTGTTGCGCATGGACGCCGAGGCCTTGAAGCCCTTGGCCGAAGCGCGCGGCCTGATCGTCGTGGCCAACCACCCGAGCCTGCTCGATGCGTTGATGCTCGTCGCGCAACTGCCGCGCAGCGCCTGCGTCATGAAGGCCAGCCTGATGCGCAATCCGTTTCTCGGACCCGGCGCGCGTCTGGCGCGCTACATCCGCAACGACTCGCCGCACAGGATGGTCCGGCTCGCGGTCGAAGACCTGCGCGCCGGCGGTCAGCTGGTGATGTTTCCCGAAGGCACCCGCACGACGCGCTGGCCGATCAACCCGCTGCAGCCGGGCTTCGCGGTGATCGCGCGGCGCGCCGGCGTGCCGGTGCAGACGGTGTTCATCGACACGACCTCGCCTTACCTGTCCAAGGGCTGGCCGCTGTGGCGGCTGCCGCCGCTGCCGATCGAGTTCTCGGTGCGGCTCGGGCGCCGCTTCGAGCCGGGCGCGGACGCTGTCGGGCATGGTGCAGGAGGTCGAGCGGCACCTCGCCGCCGGCGTGCGCCCGGCGCCGCGCGCCGCGCTGTGAGCGATGCGCCGGCCTCGACCACGCACGTGGTCGTGATCCCGAGCTACGACACCGGGCCGAAGGTGTACGACACCGTGGCGCAGGCACGCGCGTCGTGGAATCCGGTTTACGTGGTGGTCGACGGCAGCACCGACGGCACGGCGCAGGGCCTGCAGGCGCTGGCCGCCGACGACCCGGGCCTGAAGGTCTGGGTGCTGCCGCACAACCAGGGCAAGGGCGCGGCCGTGCTGCACGCGCTCGAGCAGGCGCATGCCGCCGGCTTCACGCACGCGCTGACGATGGACTCCGATGGCCAGCACCCGGCCGCGCGGATCGCCGAGTTCATGCGCGAATCCGCGGCACGACCCGAGGCGATGATCCTCGGCCGGCCGGTGTTCGACGCCAGCGCGCCGCTGCTGCGGGTGCGCGGCCGCCGCGTGTCGAACTGGTGGACCAACCTCGAGACGCTGGGCGCCGGCGTCGCCGATTCGCTGTACGGCTTTCGCGTCTACCCGATCGCCGAGCTGCTGGCCGTGATGCAGCGCCAGCGCTGGATGCGCCGTTTCGACTTCGACACCGAGGCCGTCGTGCGGCTGGCCTGGCGCGGCGTCAAGCCGATCAACCGCGACGCGCCGGTCAAGTACCTCAGCGCCGCAGAAGGCGGCGTCTCGCACTTCCGCTACGGGCGCGACAACGTGCTGCTGACCTGGATGCACACGCGGCTGATGATCGAGTTTGCGCTGCGCCTGCCGCTGCTGGTCTGGCGTCGCTGGCGCCGGTTGCCGCCGTTTCAGCCCTGACCGCGCGGCCACGGGCGATCGCTGCAGGCTGCACGTCAGTGCCTGCCCGACGCGGTGACGCGCCGCACGCGGCGCCCGCTCAGGCGATGCCGCCGTTGATCGAGATGATCTGGCCGGTGATGTAGCCGGCCTCGGGCCCGGCCAGAAACCCCACCAGCGCGGCCACTTCGTCGGGCGTGCCGGCCCGTTGGGCCGGCACGAGCTGGGCGATCCTCGCCGCGTCGAATGCGGCATCGGCCATCGGCGACGCGATGATGCCAGGCGCCACCGCGTTCACCGTGACGCCGCGGCTGGCCACTTCGAGCGACAGCGCGCGGGTGGCGCTGTTCAGCGCACCCTTGGCAGCGGCGTAGTTCACCTGGCCACGGTTGCCCATCAGCGCCGACAGCGACGAGATGTTGACGATGCGGCCCCAACGGGTGCGCAGCATCGGCAGCAGCAGCGGCTGCGTGACGCGGAAGAAGCCGTGCAGCGACACGTCGATCACCCGGTGCCATTGCTCGGCGCGCATGCCGGCCAGCACCGCGTCGTCGTGGACGCCGGCGTTGTTGATCAGGATCTGCACCGCGCCGTCGGCCAGCACTCGCTCGCAGGCCGTTCGCGTGGCCTCGTCGCTGCTGAGGTCGAAGATGCAGCAGCTGGCCTGGCCGCCGGCGGCGGTGATCTCCGCCGCCAGCGACGCCACCGCCTCGGGCCGTGAATTGGCGTGCAGCAGCACGTTCGCTCCCGCGTTGGCCAGGCGGCGCGCGATCGCCGCGCCCAGCGCGCCGCTGGCCCCGGTGACCAGTGCGCGCTTGCCGTGCAGTTCGTGCGAGGTGTTCATGCGCCGGGTGAAGCGAGGGTCTGATTCAGCACCACGGCGGCGCGGCCGTCGACCAGCGCGCGGCCGCTGCGGTCGGCGAGCACGAAGCGGTACAGCGCCTGGCCGCCGTCGCCGGCCATGCGCGTGGCCTGCACCTGCAGCGGGCCGGCGCGATCGTCCAGGCGCGGCACGTGCAGCCGCACGCTGCGCGCGCTGGCCAGGAAACCCGGTGTCGGCGGTCTGCCCCGGAGCGGCGCACAGCGCGCCGTGCAGCGCCATTGCCTGGCCGGCGTATTCCAGCGCGCAGGCCGCCGGCAACCGTCCACCCAGGCGCAGCGGGTGCTCGGGGTCGGCATGCCCGACGATGCGACAGACGATGCTGTCGGCGGACCACTGCAGCAGGCTGTCGAGCAGGCACATCGCGCCGCGGTGCGGAATGCGCGCGGCGATGCCGGCGTGGTCGAGCGTGCGCGGGCGTGCCGTTCATGCGCCGCGCTCCAGCGCGAGCGACAGCGCGAAGCCGTGCTCGGCATCCAGCGACCACGCGCCGCCGGGCTCGCCGCGTGCCATCGCCTCGAGCAGCGGCAGCGCGCGCGCCGCAGGAATCGCGGCGCGCAGCGCGTCGAGCGCCGGCGTGCGGCAGCGCGTGTCGCGGCAGCGTCGTGCGTCGGTCGTCAGGCGCAAGCCGCCACGCCGCCGGCTGCGCCGCGGGCAGCAGCAGCAACGCGAACGCGAACACATCGGGCAAGGGCCGCAACGCGTGCAGCGGCTCGGGGTACGGCAGGTCGCAGGCCACCAGCAGCACCGGCGCGCACGCGGCGACGCACTGCGCGACGGCCTCCAGCAGCGCCGGCGGCAGCGCTGGCGTCGTAGGCGGCCAGGCTGGTCGACGGGCGCATCGAGCGCACCGCGATGTGCCAGTAGCCGGCGGCGGCGTTGTGCACCGAGTTCGTGAAGCGGGTCGGCGACACCAGTCGCTCGGCGGTGGCCAGTGTCTCGCACAGCGCGTGACAGATCGCCGGCTCGCCGGTGGCCGACGTGAACACGGTGGCCGGCAGCGCCGCGTCGATGCCGGCCATCGCGCAGGCCTGGTCGGCCACCGCGATCGCCGCCTTGACGCCGAGCCCGGCGCGGCGACGCTCGGTGGCCGGCAGTCGGGTGGGCGGCGCCACCACGGTGGGCGCGGACGTCCACAGTCGCCGGGGTCGCGCAACGCCTGCACGGCCACCGCTCCAGTCGGGCAGCCCCGGGCCGAGCAGGCCGACTGCCGGCGATGCCGGCGAGCAGCGCGGCACTGCGCTCACCGCGCCGCTCCAAACACCAGGCAGGCATTGCTGCCGCCGAAGCCGAACGAATTGCTCGCCGCGACCTTCACCGGCCGCCGCTGCGGTTCGCACACGTAGCGGGCCTGCAGCGCGGCGTCGCGCTGCTGCAGGTTCAGCCCCGGCGGCACGAAGCCGTGCTGCAACGCCAGCAGCGTGATCGCCGCTTCCACCGCGCCGGCGGCGCCCAGCGTGTGGCCGGTCGCGCCCTTGGTCGAGCTGACCGGCAGCGTCGCGGCCGAACACCGCGCACACCGCCGCGTCCTCGGCGGCGTCGTTGTTGGGCGTGCCGGTGCCGTGCAGGTTGACGTAGTCGATGTCCTGCGGCGCCAGCGCGGCGTCGTCGAGCGCGGCGCGCATGGCCAGCGCCGCGCCGGCGCCGTCGGGATGCGGGCTGCTCATGTGATGGCCGTCGCTGCTCTCGCCGCAGCCGAGCAGCCAGGCGGCCGGCTGCGGCGTCGTCGCGCTGCAGCAGCGCGAACGCCGCGCCTTCGCCCAGCGACAGGCCGTTGCGCCGCGCGTCCCAGGGGCGGCAGATGTCGGCGCTCAGCAGTTCGAGCGCATTGAAGCCGTACAGCGTGGTCATGCACAGCGTGTCGACGCCGCCGACCACCGCGGCGTCGATCACGCCCGAGCGCGATCAAGCGCGCCGCGCTGGCGTAGGCCTTGGCGCCGGAGGAGCACGCGGTGGAGATCACGAACGCCGGGCCGCTCAGGCCCAGCGCGGCCTGCACGTAGCGCGCCAGCGAGGCGTTGTCGTGCGTCTGGCCGTAGTGCAGCCACGCACGGCAGCGCGCCGCTGGCCGGGTCGCGCTGCCGGTAGGCGACCTCGGTGTGCAGGATGCCCGAGGTGCTGGTGCCGAGGAACACGCCGACGCGGGCGGCGCCGTGTCGCGCCGCCGCGCGGCGCACCTGGCCGGCGAAGTCGTCGCAGTTCAGCGCCAGCTCGGCCAGGCGGTTGTTGCGGCAGTCGTAGCGCGCCAGCGCGGCCGGCAGTCGCACGTCGTCGATCGCCTCGACCACGCCGAGCCAGGTGTCGAGCGTGGCGGTCTCGAACACGCGGTGGACCAGGCCGCTGCGGCCCTCGAGCAGCGCGCTCGCGCGTGGCCGCCACGCCCACGCCGAGCGCGCTGACGACGGTGTGGGCGCTGATGGCCAGCGGTTTCATGCCTGGCTAGCGCTGGCTCAGGCGCGCGCGGCGCCAGGTCGCACACCAGCAGCACGTTCGCGAACGGCGTGCCGCGGCTCATCGGCCGCGGCCTGCACGGCGAACCCCAGCTCGTGCAGCGTGGCGATCCACTGCGTCGAGCGTGCGGCCCCAGGTGGGCGGCGCGCGATGGCCGCGCACCGTGGTGACGATGCGGTCGACCCACTGGCTGGCGCCGAAGGCCCAGCGGCGCGACGCGTCGCCCACGCGCAGCAGCAGCCGCCGCGCGGCGCGAGTGCGTCGCGCACGCGCGCGCAGCACGGCGTTCTGCGTCGGCGCGCGTCGACGTAGTGCAGCACGTCGAGCATCACCGCCACGTCGCAGGCGTCGAACGCGGCGCCGCGCATGTCGTCGCAGCGAACCTGCGGCGCCGGGTCGAGCCGGTGCAAGCGCGGCGCTGCGCCCGGGCGACGTCCCGCGGCATCAGCTCGATGCCGGTGTAGCGCGCGCCGGTGGGCGGTGCGGCCCAGCCCGCGGCCAGGCGCGGCGCGCCGCCAGCGTCGTCGCAGGCGGCGAGCAGGCTGGCCAGCAGGCCCTGGCCGCAGCCGATGTCGAGCACGCGCGCGCCGGCGCCGATGTCGCCATGCTCCAGCAGCGCGCGAAACACCGGATCGTGTCGCAGCTTGCCGCGCGCGAAATGCCAGGCGAAGCGGCCGCCGCGGCGGTAGCGCGCGCTGGCGTCGGCGTGCAGTGCCGACCAGGCTGCGCGCGCGTCGTCCGGTGCCGCGCGGCGTCGCTCGCGCGGCGGCTTGCGCGGCGCCGATCCAGCAGTGGACAGGTCGCGCAGGTTCATGGCATGCGCGCGCCGCCGCTGCGCGGTCCGATGGCCTCGCGCAGCGTCTCGGCGTGCAGGCCGGCGTCGCGGCAGCGCTGCGAGCAGCGCGGGCAGCACCTCCAGCACCACCGGCTGGCCGCTGCTCGACGCGACGTGGCGTGGCCGTCGTGCAGCAGCAGGATGTCGCCGGCGCCGAGCCGGTCGGTCAGCCGTCGCGCAGCACGCGCTGCGGATCGCGCTCGACGGTGTCGAAGCCGCGGCGCGTCCAGCTCACCAGCTGCAGGTCCAGACGGTGCAGCACCGGGTCGAGGAAGGGGTTGCGCAGCCCGGCAGGCGCGCGAAAGCAGTGCGGCCGCACGCCGGCGAGATCGCTGAGCACCGGCCTGGGCCTGCCCGATTTCGAGGGTCAGCGCACGCGGGCCGAGCAGCGCGAAGTTGTGGCGGTGCCGGTGGCTGTGGTTCTGCACGCTGTGGCCGCGCGCGACGATCTCGCGCAGCAGCGCCGGATGCTCGCGCGCCCGCCGGGCGATGCAGAAGAAGGTGGCGCGCACGCCGTGTTCGTCCAGCAGGTCCAGCACCCGCGGCGTCACCGCGGGGTCGGGTCCGTCGTCGAGCGTCAGCGCGACGGCGCGCCGCGCGGTCGCGGCGGCCGGCAGCCGCGAGTGGTTCGGGCCGAGCCAGCGGCTGCGTGGCCACAGGCCGGCTGCGGTGAGGCACAACTGGTTCACCGCCACGCCGCCCAGCGCCCACCAGGCCATCTCGGGCAGCAGCGCGGCCGTGCCGGCGGCCACCGCGTGCAGCCCGATGCTGGCGGTGACCATGGGCGGCGCGGGCCAGCGCCCGACGGTGGCTGGTGTCGGCGGCATGGGCAGGGGATTCGGCGCCGGATTCTCACACAGGGGCCTCGCCGTGACGGCGCCGGATGTGCGCCCGGGGCGGCGTAGGTGGCCGCCAGCAGCAGCGCCAGCAGCGCGCCCGGCGCCACCACGCGCCCGATGGCCGACAGCGCCGGGATCTCGGAGCACGCGATCAGGCCGAACGACAGCACCGTGGTCGCGTTGGCCAGCAGCAGCGACGCCAGCGTGTCGGCGTCGAACGATCGCCTGGTGGCGCAGCAGGTCGAAGAACAGCGCGTAGTTCGAACCCACCGCCACCACCAGCAGCAGGCCCACCAGGTGCAGGATGCCCAGCGCGAACGCCGAGCGCGGCCAGCGTGGCCATCGTCAGCAGCACCGCCATCAGCAGCGGCTGGCACACCGCCAGCAGGCGCCGCGGCGAGCGCAGCCACAGCGCCATCAGCAGCACCACGCCGAGCGCGCCGAGCAGGGCCTGGCCCTGGGCTTCGCCCAGGTAGTGACGGTACAGGCGGCGCAGTTCGTCGCCGATGTTCAGCGCCTGCGCGCCTTCGATGCCGTGCACGGCCTGCTGCACCGCGGCCTCGTCTCGGCGGCGTGGCGCCGGCATGCAGCGGCAGCAGCGCCGTCCAGCCGCCGTCGGCGCGCGCGCAGCAGCAGGTTCGACACCAGCGGCGCCACGGCGCTGCCGCGGATCGACTCCGGCGTCACCAGCTGGCAGGCTGCGGCCTGCGCTGCACCGCGTCGACGAAAGGCTCGCAGCCGCGCGGCAGGCAGGGGCCCGCCCTGAGTGGCCTGCGCCAGGCTGGTCGCGCAGCGTCGCGGCGTCGGGCAGCGCGGCCTGGCGCCGGCGCTGGCGTGGCCAGGCTCGGCAGCCAGCGCGTCACCGCGTCGTAGCCGGACAGCCGCCCGTCCTGCACCCAGGTGTCGAGCAGCGCCGCGACACCCTCCACCCGCTGCAGCAGGGCCTGCACGTCGGCGGCCTGCACGACCACCAGCAGCCCCGAGTCGTCGGCGCCGAGGTCGGCGCGCAGGCTCGCGTCCAGCGCCAGCGCCTCGGCCGAGACCGGGCTCAGCGACGACAGGTCGGCCTGCCACAGGTGGTCGCGGTGCCACAGCAGCAGCGCCACGCCGAGCACGCCGAGCGCGGTGACGGCATGGCGTGCGCGCGGCAGCAACGCGCACCAGACGCACCGCCCAGCGGCCCAGGTGCCGGCGCAGCCCGACACCGTGCGTGCCGTCGGGCATCAGCACCGGCAGCACGAAGCGCGTGGTCAGCGCCGCGGCCACCAGGCCGGCGATCGAGAACACGCCCAGCTGCGCCAGGCCCGGGAAGCCCGAGAACGCGAGCGCCACGAAGCCGCACACCGAGGTCAGCAAGCCCGAGCCGCACGGTCGGCCAGCCGCGTGCGCAGCCAGTGGCGCCAGCCGGCCTGTGCTCGGATCGCCGTGGATCGGGCCTGGATCAGGTAGTAGATCGCGTAGTCCACCGCCTCGCCGATCAGCGTGGTGCCGAAGCCCAGCGTCATGCCGTGCACCGTGCCGAAGCCCAGGCTCACCGCGGCGATGCCGGCCAGCACCGCGGTGGCCACCGGCAGCATCGCCGTGCCCAGCGCCGCGAGCGACGCGAAGGCGAGCAGCAGCAGCCCGCCCATCAACACCGTGCCGGCGATCGCGAGCCTGCGCACCTCCGACTCGATCTGCGCGCGGCTTTCCACCGCGAAACGTGGCGCGCCGCTGTAGCGCAGCGTCAGCTCCGCCGCGGCCACCGACGCGAAAGCTGTTGCGCGCCTGCTCGATCGCAGCCTGCTGCGCGTCGAGGTCGCTGCCGTCGGCCCTGGCCTGGACCATCAGCACCGCGCGCGCACCGTCGCGCGAGACCCACACGCCGCCTTCGCTGCGCGGACCGCCGACGCCGAGCGCCTGTTCGGCGATGCGCTGCGTCTCGCCGGTCGGGTCGCGATCGAGCAGCGGCTTGACGGCCGCACCGGCGGGCGTGCCGAGCAGCGACAGCGTGTCGTCGATGGCTTCGCGCAGGCCCTCGCCGCCGAAGCGTCGCGCATCGATCGCCGGACTGAGCAGGTAGCGATGCTCGAACACCCAGTGGCCGATGTCGGCCAGCGCCGTGCGTTCGCCGTTTTGCACCTGCTCGAACAGCCCGCTGGCGCGCAGCCGTGCGGCCAGCGCGCGCGAGGCGTCGGCGCGCTGCGCGGCGGTGCCGCCGTCGATGCCCAGCAGCAGCGTGCGCGCCGGCAGGCCGCTCTTGAGCTGCTCGATCAGCGCCTGCTGGCGCGCGTCGGGCGACGCCGGCAGGAAGGCCGAGAGGTCGGCGGTGAATCGGGTGTGCACGATCACCGCGGCGCAGCCGGCCAGCGCGGCCAGCCACCCCGCAAGCGGCCAGAAAGCGCGCCGCCATGCGACGGGGGGCGTCACGGTGAAGCGGCGCGCGCCTTCGGCGGCGCGATCGGGCTCGATCGCCATCACCGAGCGGTCGCCGTCGGCGAGCTGCACCTCCACGGTGTGCAGCGTCCGACTGCCGGCCGTCGATGCGCAGCTGGCGCACCACGCCGAGCAGGCGCTACGTCCAGCGGCACCAGCGTCAGGCTCCACTGCGCCAGCGTGCCGCTGAGTGCGGCCTTGAAATGCTGCCGCAGCGCCGACGCGTCGCCGCTGAGCGTGCCGCGCATCGCCGCCACCATCGCGGCGAGCTCGGGCTGCGCGTCGAGCAGCAGCTGGCGCGTGCGGCCGCCGCGCTCGAGCGTCAGCTTGTTGCCTTCGACCACGAACGACTCGGCGCGCGGCGTCAGCGTGTGGCGGGCCAGTCGATCGGGCGCCGTGAAGCTCAGCGTGCCGCTGTACTGCAGCGTCTGGTCCAGCCCCGAGACGAAGCGCTGCTCGACGAATCGCGCCTCGCCGGCGCGGCGCTGCGCAGCACGGCCATCAGCTCACCGAGCTCGAGCGCCACGGCCGGCAGGGCCGCCAGCGCGAGTGCGGCCGCCACCAGCGTGCGACGCCAATCAGACCTCGGCATCCTCGTCCCAGAAGTCGAAGAAGTTGAACCAGTTGTACGGCGATTCGCGGCACAGCGCTTCCAGGCGCGCCACGTAGGCCTGCAACGCCTCGCGCAGATCGCTGTTCGCGCTCGGCGCGGTCGCCCGGACGGCTGGCTGAAATCGGCCAGCGGCTCGAAGCGCACGTCATAGCGGTTGCCGCCGAGGTACGGCGCGGCCATGAACACCACGCGCCGGCGCAGCAGCATCGCCAGGCGCAGCGGCCCGTCGCTGAAGCGCGCCGTGCGGCCGAGGAACGGCAGTTCGGCGACGCCGCTGCGGCGGCCCTCCTCGTGCAGATGACGGTCGCCCAGCATGCCGACCAGGCCGCCGCGCATCGAGCCAGTCGCGCACCGCCAGCGTCGAGCTGGCGCGGCCGATCGCAATGATGTCGAGCTGGAATCCCGGCGCGATGGCCTGCAGCGATGCCGTGGATCATGCGCGCGTTGTCGGGATACATCGCCATCGCCACGCGCAGCCCCGGTCGGCTGGCGCCCACCGCGTGCAGCGCCTCGAAGCTGCCGAAGTGCGCGCCGAGCAGCACCGCGCCGTGCTGCCGGCGCCACCACCTCGTCCATCAGGTCCGCGCCGTGCAGCGTCAGTTCGAAGTCGCGCACCGGCCGCGCACCAGGTAGACACGGTCCAGCACCGTCGACGCGAAGCAGTGCAGGTGGCGATAGACATCGCTCCAGCGCGCCGGCCGCCCCAGCGCGCGGCCGAGGTAGCGCGCCGACTGGCGCCGGCTGCCGCGCGCGAACAGCAGGAAGTACCAGACGATCGGGTGCAGCACCAAGCGCGCGACGCGGCGGCCGAACGTGATGGCGATGAAGGCCATCAGGCGCAGCGCGACAAGCGCTGCCGCGCTCGTCGGCGCGGGCCCAATCGCGCGCGTGTGCACGCGTCGTTCATGCGCGCATGGCACGCGGGCGCGCAGCTGGCCGCGGGCCACCGTCACGGCGCCGCAGGCGACCTGGAACGCGATGCCGGTGACCGCAGCCGCTCAGGCGCAGCGACCGAGGCGCTGGCCCGGGCCGACCGGCGCCAGGAACTTGACGCTGCTGCACCTGCGGCGTGGCGCCCAGGCGGGCGGCCAGCGCCGGGCGTGTCGGCAGCGGCCTGCATCACCAAGGCCAGCACGAACGCGCCGGGCAGCACCGGCGCGCCCGGGAAGTGGCCGGCGAACGCGGGATGGTCGGCGGCGATCGTCGACGATCGCTTCGACGCCATCGTCGGGCCCGGACATCGTGGCGTCGGTCACCGTGCGTCGGGCGCCGGCCGGGCTGCGCCAGCGTGCGTTGCGCGAACTCGCGCAGCGCTTGCGCGGTGAGCTTGCCGGTGGCCTCGCGCGGCAGCGACGTCGACGTGGACCACGCGGCGCGGCACGAACGCGCCTTCGAGCTCGCGCCGCAGCGCGTCGATGATCTGGCGCGCGGTCAGCGTCGGCGCGACCACGAAGGCCACCGGGCGCACCACGCCTTCGGCCACGTCGTCGGGCAGCCAGAAGGCGCCGTCGTCGACGCCGTCGATGCGGTTGAGGTGGAAATTCAGGTGCGCCAGCGAGCTGCGCTTGCCGGCCACATGGATGATGTCGTTGGCGCGGCCGAGCAGGCGAAAGCGCTGCGCGTCGATCAGCTCGAGCACATCGGCCAGCGCCGTCGGCTCGACCACGTGCCCGCCGGAGACGACGAACTGCGTCGCCGTCGGCACCGGCGCGTGCGCTGCAATCGCAGCGCACCGAGCGTGGTCCACACGTCCCCCGCGGTGGTGCGCCGCGCCGCCACCTGGCCGGCCTCGGTGCAGCCGTAGATCTCGATCAGCCGGCCCTGCAGCGCCGCCTCGGCCCGCTGCGCCATCTGCGGCGACAGCGGCGCGGTGGCCGACAGCACCAGGTCGACCGCCGGCAGTGCCACGCCCGACAGCAGCAGCGCCTTCAGGTGAAACGGCGTCGTGACCAGCGCGCGCGGCCGAGGCAGGCGGGCCAGCGCGTCGGCGATGTCGGCAGGGTAGAACGGGCGGCCGGCGTCGAACGCCGCGCCGCCCAGCAGTGCCAGCAGCACCGACGATTCGAAGCCGTAGCTGTGCTGCGGCGGCACGGTGGCCACCAGATTGAGCCCATCGAGCGACGGGCGACCGCAGCCACGCCGCCAGGCGCGTGGCCTCGGCATCGATGTTGCTGCACAAGGGACCCCAGCGCTTGAACTGCGGCTGCGGCACGCCGGTCGAGCCCGAGGTCAGCAGGCATGCGGCCCAGCGATCAACGGCGATGGTGGCGCGTCGCCGTCGCCGGCCTGCAGCCCGCGCTCGCGCTGCACCAGGACCACCGGCAGCCCACCGGTGTCCGGCCCAGCCTCGTCGACCAGGGCATAGGGCGCGGCGCCGTCGTGCCGCGAGCTGGCGCAGCGTCTGCGGCAGGGCGTTGGGCGGCAACAGGCTGGTCTGGCCACGCAGCAGCGCCGCCGCCAGGCCGACGGCGAACAGATAGCGGTCCTGGCACAGGTTGACGCCCGGGCCTGCGGGCGGCAGGCGCTCGGCCAGCGCCGCGGCCTCGGCAATGAATTCGCCGGCGCTGATCGGCACGGCCTTCGCGCCAGGCCAGCGTGCGCTGCAACGTGCGCGCGATCAGCACCGGCAGCGCGTCGCTCACTGCAGTTCGCGCCGCGGTGGAATCAGCGATGCCGCGCGATAGGCCCGCAAGGCCTGCGCCAGCGTCACGCGCCCGAATTCCGGGTGCAGTCGGTAGCGCAGCAGCATGCTCGCCCAGGAAGAGCGCCAGCGCCGCCACCGGCGTGATCAGGTTGGCGTACAGCGACCACCACCACCACGGCGCCAGCAGGTACAGCGCGAGCGACAGCGCCACCATGCCGAAGAAGTACCCGGCCCAGACGGCGGTCAGGCGCCGCGTGTAGCGCCGCTCGGCGGCGGGCAGCGGGCCCTGCACCCGCTCGGCCAGTATGCCGATCAGCGGCGTCGCACCACGCCGCAGCGTGGCGCCGAACACGATGCCGAGCGTGGCGTGGATGCCGGCATGCTGCAACACGTACAGCCGATCCACGTCGTGCAGGCCGCCAGCGGCGACCATCCAGCCGAGCAGCGCCGCCGCGACGGCGCAGGCCAGCAGCGCCGCCGCGTGGCGCTGGCGCAGCGCCACCGCCGCGGCCACCAGCAGCATCGGGCCGAGCAGCACGGCCACGGCCCATGGCTCGCGGGCGGCATGCACCATCAGCAGATGCGAAACCAGCGCATACCCGGCCAACGCCAGACCCGGCGCCGAGCAGCTGCCACCCGCGGCATGTCAGCGCGTTCGATGCTGCGCCACATGCGCGGCCAGCGTGCGCAGCGACCGGAAGATCTTCTGGTTGTCCTCGTCGTCGGCGCGAAGCTGAAAGCCGTAACGCTGCGACACCTCCAGCGCCAGCTCGAGGATGTCGATCGAGTCGAGGCCCAGGCCATCGCCGAACAACGGCGCCTCGGGTTCGATCTGCGCGGCGGCGATTTCGAGGTTGAGCGCCTGGACGATCACGCCCGCCAGTTCGGACTCGAGCGCATGCGGGTCGACCGGTGCGCCGCCGCTGGGGATGGATCCGATGGGGTTGGACACGGTGCCGTCTGCTGGGGGAGAACGCGCGATTGTATTGGCCGCGCTCTCCCGCAGCGGCTGGCGTTTGCCGCGCGCGATCATGCCGACCACGCCGACGAGCGTGCTGCGACGCGAGGGTTCCGCGCGGCGCAAAATGACGAACGCCGGTCGCCGGTGGCGGGGTCAGACCAGCAACGACGCGTCCGGGGTGGCGCCGCGCAGGTAGAGCAGCGCGCCGTCGACCGTGCTGATGCGCGCGTGCAGCACGTCCTTGCGGCCGAGGTGAAAACCACCGGCGGCCACGCGCAAGTCCCCGATCTGCAACTCGCCCTCCAGCACGATGCATTCCTCGTCCGTCGGATGGCGATGCGGCGGCAGGCTGGCGCCGGGCGCGAGTCGCAACAGATACGACATGACCCCGGCGGCCTCGTGCAAGACCTTGATCGTCAGGCCGGGTCCGAAGGCGCGCCAGGTGCCATCGTCGTGGCGCACCGTCAGATGCTGTTCGTTTCGGTCCTGCGCGATGCGCTGCAGCAGCCGATGCTTGACGCGGGCGGCGCGCATGGCGTCCAGCGGCTCCGGCGCCACGCCTTCGTTCAGCCAGTCGACGATGTCCGCGTCGGGCGCGTCAGCGTTGCGTTGGATCTGGGGGTCGCTCACGATGCACGGGCTCCCTGGTCCTGCGTTGCCGGTTCAAGCCGCGCGCGCAGCTTGCGCTGCGCGCGATGAATCAGCGATTTGACCGTGCCCAGCGGCAACCGGGTCGCCGCAGCGATCTCGGCATGCGCCATCTCGCGATAGTAGGCCAGGCCCAGCACCCACCGCTCCTGGCTCGACAACTCGAGCAGGGCCTGATGCAGGCGCGTGCCGGCCTGTGCCTGTGCCAGCAGGTCGCCGGGGCCGGGTTCGTCGCTGGGTGTGTCGGGCGCGGCGACCGCGCCGGTGGCCGCGGCGCCGCGGCGCTGGCGCAGCAGATCCAGCGCCCGGGAGCGCACGATGGTCAGCAGCCAGCTGCGGGCGGCGCCCCGCGACACATCGAACCGTGGCGCTTCGCGCCAGGCCTGGAAAAAGCTCTCGGCCAGCACGTCGTCGATCTCAGCGTCGCGCACGAAGCGGCGCGCCAGCGCGCGCGCATAGACCACACAGCCGTCGTAGTAGCGCTCGAAGGCCTGGACATCACCGGCGGCGCTGCATGCGAGCAGCCGCGCCAACTCGGCGTCGCGCCGAGGGCCACCGGCAGTCGAAGGGGCATCGTCGGCGTCGGCCATGGCTGGGTCGGAAAGCCTGCGCGGAAACAGATCGCGAAACCATAGCAGATGCGTGCGCGCACGGTCGGCCCGTATCGCGAAGGCCTGGTGTGCGAGCGGCGCGGCGCAGCGAGTGCCCTGGGCGTTCATGTCGGAACTACGCAAGCCGGAAGCACTTGGATTCGTTCGACGCGGCCCGGGCGGGCATCGCCTGCGCCGCCGGCACCTTGGCGGCGACACCTGTAACCCGCGCTTTGCATTGCTTTACGCTTGGCGTGTCGTCCGGATCAGGTCGCTCATGCGTTGAACAACCATGGACCCACGCAATCTACGCCGTGCGTTGCGCGGCACTGTCCTCGCTGCGAGCGCGGCGGCCCTACTGGCCGGCTGCGTGGTCGCACCGCCCCACCCGCCGATGGCCGCGCCGCCGCCACGGCAGACGTCGCCGCCGATGTATTTCTACCCCGAGCTGTCGCAGCCCGAGGCCAAGCAGGACCGCGATCGCTACGAGTGCTACCGCTGGGCGGTGGGCCAGAGCGGCGTCGATCCCGGCATGACGCCGGTGCGCGAAGTGCCGCCACCGCGCGCCGCCGTGCGCGATGGTTCCGAGGTGGTGGCCGGGGCCGTCACCGGTGCGGCCATCGGGGCGGTGATGTCGTCACCGCGCCACGGCGCCGAAGGCGCGATCATCGGCGCCATCTTCGGCACGATGCTCGGCGCCGCGGCGCAGGAGTCGCGTGCGCAGGCGGCCGAGCAGGCTTACGTGCGCCGACAGGCCTACTCGCAGGTGCCCATGGACAATTTCCGCCGCGCGATGGGCGCGTGCATGACCGGGCGCGGCTACCGCATCGGTTGAGAGGAATCCCCATGCGCCGTCGATCGAGTCTTGTTGCCTGCCTGAGCCTGGCCGTGCTGTCGGCGCTGGTTGCCGTGAACAGCCCTGCGGCCGCCGCCAATGAACGCGGCGAGCACCTGGGCCCGCCGCGGCTCGGGCACCGTGGGCCCGCGCCGGTGCCGGTGCCGCGCGGGCAGTGGTGGGATGGCGCACACGGCCACGGCCATGCCTACCCGGTGTCGGGGTGGCGGGTGAACACGCTGCCGCCGCGCGCCCATTTCGTGCCCTGGGGCGGTGTGCGCTACGGCTACTTCAATGGCGTGTGGTACGCGCCGTACGGCAGCGCCTTCGTGGTCGCGCGGCCGCCGATCGGCGTCATCGTCACCGACCTGCCGACCTTTCGTACCGTGGTGACGATCGGTGGCATCGCGTACCTGTATGCCAACGGCGTGTACTACCGCGAGCGGCCCGATGGCGCCTACGAGGTGGTGCCGTCGCCGATCGTCGGCGCTCCGGACGGCGGGTCGTCGCGGGTCTACGTCTACCCGAAGATGAACCAGTCGGCCGAAACGCAGGCGAGCGACGAGTACGAGTGCCACCGTTGGGCCGTCAGCCAGACCGGCTTCGACCCGAGTGCGCAGGCCACCGGCCAGGTTGTCACGACAGCGCCGCGCAACGATTACGCGCGGGCACAGACGGCTTGCCTGGAAGGCCGCGGCTACACGGTCCGCTGACGCTCAGCCGGCGGCCAGGCGCGCGCGCAGCGCCTCGACGCGCGCGCGGTTGACGCCGAAGTCCTTGCGCCCGACGCGCGAGGCCGACCGCACCTGGATCACCTGCGCCGCCGGGTCGTACCAGAACTCGGCGTCATCGACGAAGCGCAGCAGGCGCGATTCGAACTGCGCGTACAGGTAGTCGTCACGTTGCCCGACCACGGTGGCGCCCGGCATGCCTTCGATCAGCTTGCGCAGGCGTTCGATCGAGGCCTTCGCGCCGCCCGCGGCCGGCAGTGGCGCGATGCGGGCGTTGTCGCGCATCGGGTGGCCATCGTGCAGATCGGCCTGGCTGCTGACGCTGTTGGGCGTCAGCGAAGGTCGTTTCAGCTTGCCGTCGCGCACACCCAGGTCGTCGGGCGCCTTGCCGCGCAAGAGCCCCAGCTGGCCGGCCGCGAGCACGGCCACCGGCAGGCCGACCACCACGACCCCGATCCAACGCCACCACGTCATGCCGATCTCCTCGCGGGCGTCGAGCCGACGCCAATGTTGGGGTCGCAGCGACGCTGCGCCGCGTTCGAGCTGCAGCGTCAGCGCCGCCGGCCGCCGCCGAGGATGCTGCCGAGCACGCCGCGGATGATCTCGCGGCCGACGGTGGAGCCGATCGAGCGCATCGCCGAGCGCGCCGCCGACTCGGCCAGCCCTTCGTGCTTGCCGCCGCGCGGTCCGGTCGAGCCGAACAGCACGTCCTTCAGGCCACCCATCATGCCGCCGCGCCGGCGTCGGCGGGCGGTGCCGCGCCGCCGCGCGTGGCCGTGTTGGCCTCGTCGGCGATCGTGCGGCCGCCGCCGTTGCCGGGCGCTGGCGTGCCGCTGGCCGCCGCGCGGCCCTTGAGCTTTTCGTATGCCGATTCGCGGTCGACGGTCTTCTCGTAGACGCCGGCGACCAGCGAACTGCCCATCAGCGCTTTGCGCTGCTCGGGCGTGATCGGCCCGATCTGGCTGCCCGGCGGCAGCACAAAGACGCGCTCGGTCACGCTGGGTCGGCCCTTCGAGTCGAGGAAGCTCACCAGCGCCTCGCCGACCGCCAGCTCGGTGATCGCCTGCGCCATGTCGCCGAGCTTGGGGTTCGGGCGCATCGTGTCGGCGGCGGACTTCACCGCCTTCTGGTCGCGCGGCGTGAAGGCGCGCAGCGCATGCTGCACACGATTGCCCAGTTGCGCGAGCACGCTGTCGGGCACGTCCAGCGGGTTCTGCGTCACGAAGAACACGCCGACGCCCTTGCTGCGCACCAGGCGCACCACCAGCTCGATGCGCTCGATCAATGCGCTGGGTGCATCCTTGAACAGCAGGTGCGCTTCGTCGAAGAAGAACACGAGCTTCGGCTTGTCCAGGTCGCCCACCTCGGGCAGCGCCTCGAACAGCTCCGACAGCATCCACAGCAGGAAGGTCGCGTACAGCCGCGGCGCGTTGAGCAGCTTGTCGGCCACCAGCACGTTGACGACGCCCTGGCCGTCCACGGTCTGCATGAAGTCGCCGATGTCGAGCATCGGCTCGCCGAAGAACTTGGTCCCGCCTTGCTCCTCGATCTGCATCAGGCCGCGCTGGATCGCGCCGATGCTGGCCGCGCTGACGTTGCCGTACTCGGTGGTGAACTGGCTGCCGTTGTCGCCCACGTACTGCAGCATCGCGCGCAGGTCTTTCATGTCCAGAAGCGCGAGCCCGTTGTCGTCGGCGATCTTGAACACCAGGTTCAGCACGCCGGCCTGGGTTTCGTTGAGCGCCAGCATGCGCGCCAGCAGCAGCGGGCCCATGTCGGAGACGGTCGCGCGCACCGGGTGGCCCTGCTCGCCGTAGACGTCCCACAGCGTGGCCGGGCAGCTGGCCGGCGTGGGCACCGGCAGCCCGCGCTCCTTGATGATCGCGGCCACCTTGTCGGGCAACTTGCCCTTCTGCGTGATGCCCGACAGATCGCCCTTCACGTCGGCCATGAACACCGGCACGCCGAGGCGCGACAGGCTCTCGGCCAGCCTCTGCAGCGTGATCGTCTTGCCGGTGCCGGTGGCGCCGGTGATCAGCCCGTGCCGGTTGGCCAGCGCGGGCAGTAGAAAGCACTCGATATCGCCGTGCTGGGCGACGAGGATGGGGTCGGGCATGGGCGCAGCCTCCAGCGGCCAGGGTGACGGCCGAGCGCAGTCTACCGTTTTGCGTTTCGCCCACAAATTGCCCGCTTGCGCGGGCGCCGATGCGGCGCCCGCGCGAGAGGTTGATCGGTATCAAGAAGCGAAGATTCCGGCGGCTTACCCTGGGCCGTCGCGGAACATCGCAGGTGCTAGGAGACACGATTGCGGCCTGACCGTTGCGCTTGCAGTGCACGATCTCGCCCACCAAACCGTTCAACATGAGGCAGTTCGGTCGCCTACGGCAGCTGCCGATCTCGATTCATCAACCCACTTGATTGGAGTTTCGTCATGCGCATGCTTTCCCCGCTGGGCCTCGCGGCCGCTCTCGCCTTGGCCTTATCAGGCGGTGCCTACGCGGCGCCCGATGCCGACGCGGCCCAGGCACTGATGAAGAAGAACGACTGCTTCAAGTGCCACGCGATCGACAAGAAGAAGGACGGCACGCCGTACAAGGAGGTCGCCAAGAAGTACAAGGGCAAGGCCGACGCGGAAGAGACGCTGATCAAGCACATGACCAGCAAGCCGATGGTCGAGATCGACGGCAAGAAGGAAGAACACAAGGCGATCAAGGCTGGCGATCCGGCCGAGGTTCGTAATGCCGCCCAGTGGATTCTGTCGCTGTGACGGCCTGAGCGGAATCGGCCGGGTCATCGTCCGACGCGGATGCTGGCCCGGCCATGTTGACCGCACCTGAGGTCTCACGCCGAACCGCGTGCTGATGTGCGCCTGTTGAGAAGGAGTGGCAAATGCCTCGTCGAATTCTTGCAAAGGTGCGGAAGTGGAGCGCAGGCAGGAAGGCCATCGTCGTGTTGCTGGCCGGGTTCGCCGCCGGCATCGGCATGCTCGCGCTGGCCGGTACGACGCTGGTCTACACCAGCTCGGAGGCGTTCTGCGCCGCCAATTGCCACGAGATGGCCACCAACGTGGCGATGGAATACAAGGGCACGATTCACGACAAGAACCGCACCGGCGTTCGCGCCACCTGCCCCGATTGCCATGTGCCGAACGCCCCGATACCGCTGTACATCCGCAAGATGGGCGCGGTCAACGACCTCTGGGGCCACTACATCTCGCACTCGATCGACACGCGAGAGAAGTTCGAGGCCAAACGCCAGGTGCTGGCCGAGCGGGTCTGGGCCTACATGAAGGGCAACGACTCGCGTGAATGCCGCCATTGCCACACCGTGGCGAAGATGGACTCCGACAAGCAGTCGGACAAAGCCAAGGCGCGGCACGCCAAGGCGCGCAAGGAGAAGCTGACCTGCATCGACTGCCACTTCGCCATCGCCCACAACGAGCCCGTGGGGGGGCCCGGGCCGCAGGAGATGGAGGTGGACAGGAGCCTGATATCGAGGGGTGCGATCTTCTGATGCACCTGCCGTCGTGGTGATGTCAACGCAGTCCGGTCCGCGCCGCGCGCACTGCAGGAGAAGGGCGAGATGATCAAATTCCTGAAGACCATCGGGGCACGGCTGTCCAGGCCCGGATCGATTGTCGTGCTCGGTGTCGGTCTGATCGCCGGCATGGTGTTCTTCTTCTCGGTCGGCTCATTCATGGTGTACGCGAATTCGGAGGAGTTCTGCGCCAACGCGTGCCACGAGATGACCGTGCACATGGCGGCGGAGTACAAGGGCACGATCCACGACACCAATCGCACCGGCGTGCGCGCCACCTGCAACGACTGCCACGTTCCTCACGAGTACCTGCCCAACTATGCCGCCAAGCTGGGCTTGTTTTCCGACTACTGGGGCCACTTCGTCACCCGCTCGATCGACACCAAGGAGAAGTTCGAGGCCAAGCGATACGAGCTGGCGAAGCGGGTCTGGGTTTACATGAAGGAAAACGACTCGCGCGAATGCCGCCATTGCCACAACTCGGCCAGAATGGATCCCGAGAAGCAAAGCGAAAAGGCGCATCGGCGGCATGACAAGGGGCGCGCCGAGGGGCTGACCTGCATCGACTGCCACTTCGCCATCGCCCACTCCGAGCCCAACGGTCCCGGGCCGCAGGAGTTGAGCGCCGCCGCCGCCACGAAGAAATGAGATTGCGGCGCGCGTCGGCAAGCATGGGGCCGCAGAATCGCGCCCCATGCTTCGGTCCGACCGGCGCCGGATGACCGACGCGAAAGGAGCTACCGTGCTAATCGACTGTTTCGAATGCAAGGCCCAGATCAGCGACACGGCGGCCAGCTGCCCGCACTGCGGAGCAATACCCCTGGACCCGACCCGATCGGTGCCGGTGGAAGTGTTCAACTTCGACATGAAGTTCGTGTCGATGTTCATCTTCCTGATCAAGGCCGCCTTTGCCGCCGTCCCGGCTGTCATCGTGATCTACACGGCGTGGACCATCGTGGGCGGCATCCTGTCGCCTTTGCTGCACCTTTAGGACGGCGGGCGCGGGGCACGCCAGCATGCGATATTGACCAAGATCAGTAGACGCCGGAAGTCATCATTGACCCTCAGCCCGGCGAAGAATATGTTCGAGCACAGCAAGAGACTGACTCACTGCGATCGGGGTGCCGGCTGATTGGCGTGCACGCAAATGCATGCGAGAACGTTGATCAAGTACAGCCTGGCCGACCCGCCATCTGGATTCCCAGTTTTCCTCAACCCACTTCATCGGAGTCGCTTCATGAGAACGCTTTCCTCACTCGGCCTCGTGGCCGCCGTTGCCATGGCCTTTTCCGCCGGCGCTATTGCGGCGGTTGATGCGGAGGCCGCACAGGCACTCGCCAAGAAGAACGAATGCACCAAGTGCCACGCAGTCGACAAGGAAAAGAAGGGCCCCTCGTTCAAGAAGATCGCCGCCAAGTACAAGGGCAAGGCCGATGGCGAAGAGAAGATAACGAAGAATCTGACCACCTCGCCCAAGGTCAAGCTCGACGATGGCAGCGAAGAGGAACACAAGGCCATCAAGACCAAGGACGCCGCCGAGCTCAAGAACCTGGTGACCTGGATCCTGTCGCAGTAACGGGCTGGCCTGCGGGCTTGGTGCGATCGATGCCACGGGTGGCCGGCGGTTCGCGACCGCCGGTTGACGTGTGGGCGCCACGCCCCCGATCCGGTTTCGCGCGCGGCCGCATAGACTTGACCGTCTGACGCCGGGCCACGAAGGCAGGCGAGACAACCACCGAGTCCAGAAGAACAAGGAGGGCGTTCATGCGCCTCATGCAGCGGCTGGGAAGACTGCTCGCGGGCGGTGTGTGCGTGCTGGCGGCCGCGCTCGGCGCGGGGCCGGCCTGGTCGCAAACCGCTCCATCGGCGCTCGACAACGACGGCTGCCTGGTCTGCCACGACGGCAAGACGCACAAACTCGAGGTGCCGGGGCCCGACGGCAAGGCGCGCCCGCTGGTGGCGATCACCGCCTACCGGTACGGTCAGGGGGTTCACGCGAAGATGCAGTGCGTGACGTGTCACACCGGCATCACCGACAACCCGAGCGTCGGCGCCGGCCATGCGAAGGATGCGGCCAAGCCGGCCAAGTCCACCGGCTGTGCCGAGTGCCACGAGAAGCTCTGGGCGGCGGCGCAGCAGGACAACACGGCCTCGGCCAAGCCGCGACTGGGCGTCGTCGTGCAGAACATCGAGGCCTACCGCAAATCCTTCCATGCGCGCCCGAGCAAGGAAGACCGGTCCAAGGCCAACGCCACCTGCGACGGCTGCCACGACACCCACAGCTTCGCCAACCCGCCCGCAAAGAGCCCCGAGCATGCGGCGTGGCGGCTTGGCGTCCCCGCGATGTGCGGCGAGAAGTGCCATACCGAGCAGCTGGAGACCTACACCGACTCGGTGCACGGCAAGCAGGTGCTCGGCAAGGGCAACCCCAAAGCGGCTGTCTGCGCCGATTGCCACAGCGCGCACTCGGTCGGCAGCACCTCGGCGGCGCAGATCAAGGTGGCCATCACCGCGAACTGCGGCGGCTGCCATACCGAAAGCTACAAGACCTACAAGGCCACCTACCACGGCCAGATCCACACGCTGGGCTACGCCAACACCGCCAAGTGCTTCGATTGCCACGGCAGCCATGGCATCGCGGCCACCAAGAGCCCGGAATCCAAGGTGCATGCCGACAATCGCCTGGAAACCTGCGGCGCGTGCCACAACGGCAAGAAGGCCATGCTCGCGTCGGCCGGGTTTGTCAGCTTCCAGCCGCACGCACGCACCGACGATTTCGGACGTTTCCCGCAGGTGTGGATCGGCTTCAACATGATGGTCGGCCTGCTGGTGGGCACGTTCGCCTTCTTCTGGCTGCACACCGCGCTGTGGTTCTACCGTGAGGTGAAGGACCGCCAGCAAGCCAAGCCGCAGCCGCGCATCAAGATCGACGCGCTACCCGCCGAACTGCAGGGCAAGCACGTGCGGCGTTTCAGCGCGATCTGGCGCGCTGCGCACCTGACCTTCGCGGTGAGCCTGATGTTGCTCACGCTGACCGGCATGCCGCTGCTGTATGCCGACTCGGCCTGGGCGCCATGGATCATGCAGACGCTCGGCGGCCCCAAGGTGGCGGGTCTGATCCACCGCACCTGCGCGGTGATCTTCTCCGGCGTCTTCTTCTGGCACCTGGTCTACGTGGCACTGCGCCTGTGGCGCAACCGCAAGACGTTCAATTGGTTCGGGCCCGACTCGCTGATCCCGAATTGGCAGGACATGAAAGACATCGTCGCCATGTTCCAGTGGTTCGTCGGCAGGGGCCCGCGCCCGCTGTTCGACCGCTGGACGTACTGGGAGAAGTTCGACTACTGGGCGCCGTTCTGGGGCGTCACGATCATCGGCGTCAGCGGCCTGATGATGTGGCTGCCCACCATCACCGGCACCTACCTGCCGGGCTGGGTGTTCAACGTGGCGGCGATCTTCCACGGCGAGGAGGCGTTCCTCGCGGTGGTGTTCCTGTTCACGGTGCACTTCTTCAACAACCACTTCCGGCCGGAGAAGTTCCCGCTCGAGGTCGTGATGTTCACCGGCACGCTGAGCCTGGAGGACTTCAAGCACGAGCACGCGCTCGAGTATCAGCGTCTGGCCCAGTCGGGCGAACTGCAGAAGTACCTCGTCGATGCGCCGTCGGCGCCGATGACGCTGGCCTCGAAGGTGCTGGGCTTCACGCTGATTGCGGTCGGCCTCGTGCTGCTGACCGGCGTCGCGGTCGGCTTCTTCGGCATCGGGGGCTGATGCCCCCCGATGTCAACGCACGACCCTAGAAGCGATAGCGCAGCGCCAGCCGCACCACGTTCACGCGATAGCGCGGGGGCTGCTCGCCGAACGCGAGCAGGTTCGAGATCGTCGCCGGCAACACGCCGTCGAAGCGCCAGTCCTGCGCCTCGTAGAACTCGTACCAGTAGCTGCCGGTCAGCGACAGGTTGTCCTGCAGCCGATAGGTGGCCTGCAGCCGCAGGCTGTCGAGCGAGGTCTTGGCGGTCGGGAACGCGCTCGCCGACCCGGTGTCCACCGTGATGTCGCTGCGCGAGCGCGAGAAGGTCAGGTCGGCGCCGAGTTCGAGCTTGCCCTTCAGCGCCTGGTGCTTGACGCCGACGCCGACCACGTCGACCGAGTCCTTGTTCTGCGCCGACCAGTCGGGCTGCGCGAATGCCTGGCTGCCCGCCTGCCTGGAGCGGATGCGCTCGGTCTGCGCGAACAGTTGCAGCTGCGTCTGGTCGTTGATGGCGACCGACAGGTCGCCGCCGATGTTGACGCTGCGGCCGTCGAGCAGGCCGATCGTGGACTCGCTGTAGTCGTCCTTCGCCAGGTCGAGGTTCACACCGATGTTGACGTCTTCGCCGACCGTGAAGTCGGCGCGCGCGCCTGCGACGTCGCGCTTGCGCTCGGCCAGGTTGAACTTGCGCAGCAGCGGGTTCTCGGGCGGATTGACGAAGGTGGCGATGCCGTAGGTGGAGCTGCGGCGCTCGGCATGCGCGAGCTTGAGCGCCAGCGCCACGTTTTCGCGCGCCTGCACGCCGACTCGACCCCAGAGCGTCGTCTCGCGTGTCGTCACCACTTCCTGCAGTCGAGCGCTCGCGGTCGTCTTCGTCGACGCCGACGCTCGGTCTTCAGGCTGCCGGGGCCGCGGTAGTCGGCGTTGAGCTTGAAGCGGTCCTGCGTGAAGCTGAACGGCTGGTTGGTGCGTGGCATCGGCACCCAGGAACATGTCGGTCGACACCGCCGGATAGCTCAGGCTGTCGGTCCGGTTGTCGCGCTCGTCCCTGGCGTAGCTGGCATTGACGCGCAGCCGATCCATCGGTGTGGCCGTGACCCTGACGCTGCCATTGAACGTGTCGGCGCGGCCCTGCAGCGACGGCGCGGGCAGCGCCAGCAGCGGCGGCGCGGCCAGCGTGGTGTTCAAGGTCGGTGCCAGGTAGGCGGCGTCCTGCGTCATGCGCCCGACAGCGAATTCGCCGCTGGCGCGGATCCAGGAGTTGATCTCGTAGCCGACCGATCCGACGATCTGATGGAACTGGTTGTCCGGCGCCAGCGCGAGCTGGCCGGTGGTGCTGCCGGGCGCCACCACCGGCGTGAACGGGTTGGCCCAGGTCAACGAGTCGACTGCGTTGCGGAACAGCGAGATCTGGTAGCCCAGCGTGGCCTGCAAGCGCAGGCGTGTAAATACGTTGCCGATGCCTCGAGCTGATCGGTCACCTGGTCCACCGGCGCCACCAGGTGCGACGCACTCGATGAAGAACGAGCCGGCGATGCGCTGCGTGCCGTCGCGAACGTCGTGGCGCACGCTCAAGCGGGTGCTCCACTGCGGCGCGATGATCCACGTCACGCCGGCATCGCAGCCGCGAGCGCTTGTAATCCAGCTCGACCGGCTGCAGCGTGCGTGGCCAGCGGCATTGCGCCCGTGGTCGACTGCGGAAAACCACCAGGCAGCGTCAACACCGAGCCGCCGACACCGAGGAACGGCGACCTGGCGTCGTCAGACAGGTAACGCGGGATCTCGGCGTAACCCAGCCGAAGCGTGTACAGGCCCTCCTTGCCGACCTCGGCCGCCAGCGACCGAGCGTCGAGCCCGAGGTCCGCCGCCGTCAGGCTGCCGTACAGGCCGCCCTCGCCGCGATAGCGCGCCGCGCCGCCCAGCACGAGGAAGCCGCCCTTCTTGTTCAGCCCGGTGTAGTCGCCGAACTTGGCCGAATCGTCGGAGACCGCGCCGGCGCCGACCTCCAGCGTGGCGCTGGTGCCCGCCTTCTCGAACGGGCAGGTCTCGCATTTCCACTGCGAGGTGTCCACGGCGGCCACCGCGCTGCTGGCGGCAACCGACAGCGCGCCCAGCGCGCCGAGCAGGAACAAGGAGCTGTAGATTTTCATGTTCGCGTCCGTATTCGGTGAGTCGTCACGCATGCCCCGGTTTTGCGGGATCGGCTGCGTTCATCGCATCAGCTTGGCGCCCGCCGGATGATTCGAGCCATGCACCTGCGAGTGGCAGTTGGTGCAGCTGCCGGCCAGCAGGAAGATACGAAGCCGCCACCGCCCGCCGTGCGCGCCACCGACGGGTGGCCCGCCACCGAGTGGCATTGCTGGCACAGCAGCGGCGGCGTCTTGTTCAGCAGCGCCGTGCGCACCGAACCGTGGCTCGAGTGGCACAGCGTGCAATCCTCGGCCACCGGCGCATGCTCCCAGAGCAGCGGACCGCGCTTGTCGGCGTGGCAGGTGAAGCAGGTCTGGTTCACCGTCGGCTTGACCAGCATCGCCGCGCTGCTCGATCCGTGCGGGCTGTGGCAGTCGCTGCACGCCATGCGACCAAAGCGCACCGGGTGCGAGGACGACTTGTGGAAGTCGCCGCGCTGCTGCTTGTGGCAGCGGTAGCAGACCTCCGGTTCGCTGCTCTTGGCGAGCACGGCATCGCGCTCGACGTGCAGCTTGTGGCAATCGGTGCAGGCGAGCCCGCCGCGATCGTGTGCGCCCGCATGCCAGCCGGTGCGCGAGCTGCCCTGGTGGCAGCCCAGGCAGGGCGCGTTGCGCTGCTCTGCGGGCAGGATAGGAGTCGGCCTTCAGGCTGTTGATGCGTGCGCTTCTTCGCGGCTGCTGCTGCCGCCCTTGACCGAGTGCCGGGCGCCCGGGCCGTGGCAGGCCTCGCACTGCAGACCGCCGGCGCCGAACGGCGCACGTGCATCGCCGCGGTGCGCATGCCGGCCCTTGAAGATGCCCGCCGTGCTGAACGTCGCCGAGTCGGCCTCCTCGTCGTGGCAGCCGAGGCAGGTGTCGGCGCCTTTTTCGGTGTACTGCGTGCCGGGCCCTTCCGGCGGTGCCGAGGCGGCCGGTGCGGGCGCAGATGCTGCGCTCAGCCGAGGGCTTGGCTTCGTTCTGGGCGGTCGCCGCCGGCTGCCAAGCCAGACCTGCCAGCAAGAGTATTCCGGACAACGTTCTTTGAATGATGTTCATCGATGTCTGCTCGCGAGTCTTGGTTGGTGATCACCGATCCCGGTGGGACTGCTGGCCCGATTCTGATCCGACTGTGCTTGCGGCCTCGGGCATCAACGCGGTTGGGCTTGCTGCGCCTGCTGGGCTTTGGCCAGGGCCTTGAGTTTGGCGCGGGTCTCCTTGTTCTGCATCGCGACGATCTGATGCTTGATCGTCAGATAGATCCCGACCGGCAGCCCGGCCTCCGTCACCAGGTGCGCCTTGCTGAGGTAAGGGCGTCCCGCGACGATCTTGTCCGCTTCGGCATCGCCGATACCCGGCAGCGTCTTCAGCTGCGCCCGGCTCGCGCTGTTGATGTCGATGAGCTTGACCGGCGCGGCAGGCGCGCCCTTCTTCGAAGCCGCCGACGCATGACCGCGGAGCGGCGCCGGGGCGCTGGCCGTTGGCGGGCCCAGCCCCCGCGGCGACCGCAGGCCGGCGCAGGCCACGACGCCCAGTGCGATCAGTGCCCAGCCGACGACGTGGCGTCGCTCCGGGTCCACCCTCAGCTTTCCCATATCAGCACCTTGCAGTGGACTCGATCTGCGGTGTGAACGCCGCGCAAGCCCTGCCCACAGCGGTCAAAAAGAAATCACCCGGCGGCTTGGAGCCGACCGGGTGGTCTGGAGTGGTGGCGGAGAACGGCACGCCGCACTCCTGCCCACCACTGGCCCAACAGTCAGCAAATCACCTGTTCTTCGAATGCATCACCTGGATGTCGGCGATCCGGCCGGTGCCGTGGCAGATCAGGCAGGTCTCGTTCGTGCCCGTGATCGCCGCGCTGCGCGGCTGGTAGAACGCGGCGCCGTTGATCTTGAAGTGCGAGATCGCGTCGGCCGTGTCGTGGCACGCGGAGCACACCGTGACCGTCGGCGAGATCACCAGCGTCGTACCGGCAGCTGCCGTCGTCGCGCCAGTGAACTGGTTGAAGCTGAAGCCCGAGCCATAGGCCGTGCCAAGCGCGGCAGCGTAAGGCGGCTGGACGAACGGCGAGAGTGCCGGCCCTGCCGCATACGTTCCCGTCCCCACGGTTCGGTACTGCCGCTTGTCCACTGGTCCGCGCCCTGGCCCACTGCGTTGGCCGAAGCCGTGGCGGTGAAGTCGTAAGTGCCCGGCAGGTGGCAGGTCAGGCAATCGTTCAGGATGCCCGGGTAAGTGACGTCCGAGAATCCCGCCGGGTCGCCGCGGCGGTGGCCTGATAGGTGAACGGGACCTGCCGCTTGGCCGACGCGTGGATGGCGTGGATGAAGTGCGTGGAGTCCGCTGACCAGCCGCTGCTGGTGCGGTTCGGCGTGTGGCACCACGAGCAGGTCGTGCCGTCGTTGCGCTGGCCGGCGTGGAACGCATCCTCGGTGAAGGTGCCGAGTTCCTGGTGGCAGGCGTTGCAGCGCGCATCCTCGACGATCGCGCGGCGGCCGGTGTAGCCGGTCGCGACCTTCTGCACGTTGGGCGCGATCACGATCAGCCCGCCGGTGCGGTTGGGCATGCTCGGATAGAGATCCGAGCCGCTGAGGCCGGCAGCCGCATCCGTCGCTGCAACGGGCACCGGCGACGCGGCGGTCGCGAACCCCACCACGTTGGTCTGCGTCAGCGGCAGGGTGGTTCTCACGTTGTACGAGTAGCCCATGCCGCCGGTCAGCATCACGGCTTCGGCAGGGATCGTCGCCCCGGTCAGGGTCGCGACGTAGTACCCGGCGTCCGCGCCCGTGCCGGCCACCAGCGTCCCGGCGGCGGTGCTGAGGGCACCCGTCGTGCTCGTTCCGCATGCCGCGGTACCCGCCGTGCCATCCCACAGGCAACGCAGATAGATGTTGATGGTGGCGTTGATGTCAGCCGGTGCGGTGATCCCGTCCTGCGGCACGGCGAACGCCCAGTAGAGGCTGGGTGCCCCCATGAAGTTGGGCCAGATCTCCTTCTTCCCGGTGACGGGGTCCGGCGCCACCGTCGCGAAGTCGTTCAGCGGCACGGCTGTGGCGGTTGTGGCGCCCTGCGGCTGCTGCAGCATCCTGAACACCATCACAGGATTTCCGTTCGAGGCGCGCGAAACGCTCTTGATGTCGTACGTGACCTTGATTGCGCCAATGGGCAAGCGCCCGACTGAAGCGCCCGAGGCGATGAACGCCGAGTTGGTATTGGAATTGCCGCTAGTCGGAGCTGCAGCCGGCACATGCAGTGAGCTCTTCAAATTCGGCGGCGTCACCGGGAAGTGATTCAGGTCGATGTCGGCGTCCGGGATCGTGCCGTTGGAGTTGTGGCACTGCGTGCACAGCGAATTGTCAGCCTGCGGGCCGCCGCCGTGCGCGAGGCCGGTGCCGTTGAGCGAGGTCGAGGTGAACCCCAACGCAGCATCTCTCAGGGTTACGCCGACGCCGGTGGTGAAGTTGATGCCGTCGTGGCACGCGCCGCAGGCCAGTGCCGATGGCACCGACTTCCAGTTGTTGCCGTCCTTGGTCTTGGTCGTGCGCGAGACGGTGGTCGAGCCGTCGTGGCACGACGTGCAGTTGCGGATGTCCTGCGGATACGTCGGCTCGTTCAACTTCACGTCGGCGTAGTCGTAGTTCTTGTTCACCAGCAGCCTGCTGGCGTGGACCTTGTGGATCAGGTTGGGCAGATTGCCGATCGCCCGGCCGTCCACCTTGTAGGCATTGCCGGTGGCCGGCGTGAAGGTCTTGACTGCGCCGTTGAGCGTCGCGGTAGCCTCGGCCCGCCCGTACTTGCGCTGGTCGGTGTGGCAGACGGCGCAGTACTGCACGTTGTTGCGGCCACCGCCGTGGAAGGCGGCGGCGTCCTCTGCGCCGCTCAGCCCAGGAATGCCGCCGAGCTTGCGGTGGCAGGCCTCGCAGTTGGCGTTGGCCACGATGTCACGCGAGACGCTGGTCGGGGTGACCTTCTGGCCGGTGGCGGGGATGAAGTCGTAGATCGCGTCGAACGGCTTCTTGATCGGCACTGCCGCGATCGGCCCCGGCTTTCCGTTTGGCGTGTTGTTGTTGTCGCTCGATGTATTGGTACCAGTGCCCGGAGCATTGCCCGACAACTGGATCGTCAGGCGGTGCGTCAGGTTGGCGTCGTACGTCAGATCGCCCAGATCCGCCACGTTGTTGTTCGGGCTGGCCGCGGCCGCCGAAGCGGCCATGGCCGCGACTGCCGCCTTGACGCCAGGAACGTCGCGGTAGAAGGTGTACGTGTAGCTGCCGTCGCCTTTGTCGACCAACGTGCCTGTGTTGTCGCTGCTGGGTCGCGTCGGCGCGGGAACTGCCGAGTTGGTCTCCACCGTGGTCACCATGTAGCTCACCCACTTGCTCGGCTCGCCGGTAGTGGCGTTGGCGGGCACCAGCTTGGCGAGCGAGAAGGCCAGGTTGGGGTAGCTGTCGAACTTGGCCCCGCTGGCCTTGGTCTTGTTGCCCAGACCGACCACGGGCCGACCGAAGGAATCACTCACTGTGAAATTGACGACCGGCGGGCTGGCAATCGTGACGCCCGTCACCGTGACCGTGGGTTCGAGCGATTCCCAAGCGGCCGCGTTGGCCGCCACGACCGACGCGTTCGTGGCTGCGTTGCTGCCGACTGATATCGCGCCGCCAACGCCGCCAGAACCTGCGGGCCCCGGCGGGCCGGCCGGGCCGGCCGGCCCGGCTGCGCCGTCGCTGCCGCCGCAGCCATACAACACCGTTGCCAGCAAGCCGGCGGCAGCAAGGCCCGCCCAGCGCCCAAAGTTCTTCTTGCCCATGGAAACTCTCCTCGGTTCGCAACACATTGAATCTGGGGATCGATGAAGGCCCGGCTCTCCAATTGCTCGGCGCTGTCGTGCCTTCGGGTTCTGGACGTCAATCTACGATTCGGCGCGAGGCAGATATTGATCAGGATCATGGACACTCACGACAAGTCTGAACTCCGGCGTCTTCGCAACGCACGCTGACGGCCGTTGCGTTGCCGCTGCGATGCGCTGAAATCGTCGGCACGTGCTGGGCAAGCGCAGCCGTCATGGCGGGTTCTCCCGAATGACATAGCAGGCCTCGGCGCCTGCCTCGAGGCCGGCCAGCGCAAAGCTCGGTGCTCGCTGCGCACGCGCCGCTGACGTGATACGCGAGTGATACGCGACGGATCCGGCGCGCTGAACCCCTAGAATCGCGCCTTGATGTGAATCACACGAGCGCGGCCTCACGCTGCGATGATTTCGCCACGCGCCCTCCCGACAGGGGCGGCGCAACCAAGAAGAGGACATCACCCATGCCCTTACCGCGTGCCGGCATCGCGGATGCCGCGCCGGATAGCCGGGATGCAGTCGTCGCCAAGAGCCTGCCGATCCCGCACTATCTCGAACAGGTGTACTGGTGGGCCTACGTGCACCCGCATGCGGTCAACGTGTTCGAACGCGAGTGGCTGGTCAACGCGATCCTGTTCGGCAACTACGCGCGGCTGCGCAATCGCGCGCTGGCCGAGCTGGGCGAGACGATCCACGGGCGCACGCTGCAGGTGGCGTGCGTCTACGGCAACCTCACGTCGCGGCTGCTGGGGCGGCTGGCGCCCGATGCGAACCTCGAGGTGGTCGACATCCTGCCGGTGCAACTGAAGAACCTGCGCGCCAAACTGCCCGTGGACGAGCGGGTGACGCTGACGCTGGGCGACTCGTCGGCGCTGGCACTGCCCGACGCCAGCATCGACCAGGTGCTGCTGTTCTTCCTGCTGCACGAGCAACCCGAGCATGTGCGTCGCGGCACGCTGGCCGAGGCGATGCGCGTCGTCAAGCCCGGCGGCAAGATCGTGATCGTCGACTACCACCGTCCGGCGGCGTGGCACCCGCTGCGACCGTTGATGCGCCAGGTCTTCCGCCGGCTCGAGCCCTATGCCATCGACTTGTGGGATCACGCGCTCGACGCCTTCATGCCCACCGAGGTGAAGCCCAGCGCAGCGGCGCACAGCACCTACTTCGGCGGGCTCTACCAACAATGGGTGCTGACGCGCTGAGTCAGGCGGTTGATGCGATGCCCATGACGAGAAGAATCGATGCTTGAAACCTTCAACGCCGACGTGGCGATCGTCGGTGCCGGCGGCGCCGGCCTGCGTGCGGCCATCGCGGTGGCCGAAGCCGACCCGAAGCTGCGCATCGCGCTGATCTCCAAGGTCTACCCGATGCGCAGCCACACGGTGGCCGCCGAAGGCGGCGCCGCGGCGGTGACGCAGCCGCACGACAGCCTGGACGCGCACTTCCACGACACCGTGGGCGGCGGCGACTGGCTGTGCGAGCAGGACGTGGTCGACTACTTCGTCGGCCAGGCGCACGACGAGATGGTGCAGATGGAGCACTGGGGCTGCCCGTGGAGCCGCAAGACGGACGGCCACGTGAACGTGCGCGCGTTCGGCGGCATGAAGATCGAGCGCACCTGGTTCGCCGCCGACAAGACCGGCTTCCACATGCTGCACACGCTGTTCCAGACCTCGATCAAGTACCCGTCGATCCGGCGCTTCGACGAGCACTTCTGCGTCGACCTGGTGGTCGACGACGGCCGCGTGCAGGGCGTGGTGGCGATCGACATCGCGAGCGGCGAATTCCAGCTCATCCAGGCCAAGGCGGTGATCATCGCCACCGGCGGCGCGGGCCGCGTGTTCCGCGAGAACACCAACGGCGGCATCGTCACCGGCGACGGCATGGCGCTGGCCTACCGGCACGGCGTGCCGCTGCGCGACATGGAGTTCGTGCAGTACCACCCGACCTGCATGCCGGGCACCGGCCTGCTGTTCACCGAGGCCTGCCGCGGCGAAGGCGGCTTCCTGCTCAACAAGGACGGCTACCGCTACCTGCAGGACTACGGCCTCGGGCCGGCGACGCCCGAGCCGCGCAACAAGGCGATGGAGCTCGGCCCGCGCGACCGCCTGAGCCAGGCCTACTGGCACGAGAAGCAGAAGGGCCGCACCGTCGACGGGCCGCACGGCGCGGTGGTGCAGCTCGACCTGCGCCACCTCGGCGAAGCCAAGCTGCGCGAGCGCCTGCCGCAGATCTACGAGCTGGCGGTGGAGTACCTCGGCGTCGATCCGGCGAAGGCGCCGATCCCGGTGCTGCCCGCGGTGCACTACACGATGGGCGGCATCATCGCCGACGGCCAGACGGCCGCCACGCTGCCGGGCCTGTATTCGGCGGGCGAGTGTTCGAGCGTCGGCATCCACGGCGCGAACCGGCTGGGCTCGAATTCGCTGACCGAGCTGCTGGTGTTCGGCAAGGTGGCCGGCGTGCGAGGCGGCTGCCTTCGCGAAGTCGGCGCCGCAGGGCAATACGGCGGCGCTGACGGCGCAGGCGCAGGCCGCGCGCCAGCGCGCGCAGGCGATCGTCGAGCGCCGCGGCGGCGGCGAGCGCATTGCCACGCTGCGCCGCGAGATGGCGCAGAGCATGGAAGAAGGCTGCGGCATCTACCGCACGGCCACCACGATGCAGGCCACCTGCGACAAGCTCGCCGAGCTGAAGCAGCGTGTCCAGCGCGTGCAGCTCGACGACCATTCGAAGGGCTGGAACACCGAGTGGCTGCTGGCCATCGAACTCGGCTTCCAGCTCGACGTGGCGCAGGCGATGGCGCATTCGGCGCTGAACCGGCGCGAGTCGCGCGGCTCGCACCAGCGGCTCGACGGCTTCGAGCAGCGCGACGACGTGAACTTCCTGAAGCACAGCCTGGCCTTCTACAACGGCGACGAAACGCCGCGCATCGACTACGGGCCGGTGAAGATCACGCGCTCGCAGCCCGGCACGCGCGCCTACGGCGCTGCCGGCGAGAAGGCCGACGCCGAGCGCAAGGCCAAGGACGCGAGCCATGTCTGATTCAAGCCGGACCATCGAGCTCGAGGTGCTGCGCTACCGCCCGGAGCAGGAGGATGCGCCCGTCTGGCAGCGCTACACGGTGCCCTACACCGACGACATGTCGGTGCTGCAGGCGCTGCAATACATCAAGGACGAGCTCGATGGCACGTTGAGTTTTCGCTGGTCGTGCCGCATGGCCATCTGCGGCAGCTGCGGCATGATGGTCGACGGCAAGCCGCACCTGTCGTGCCAGACCTTCCTGCGCGACCTGCTGCCCGGGCCGGTGCGCGTGGAGGCGCTGGCGCACTTCCCGATCGAGCGCGACCTGGTCGTCAGCGTCGACGGCTTCGTCAAGAAGCTCGAGAGCATCAAGCCGTACCTGATTCCGAAGGAGCCGCGCACGCTGGCCCAGGGCGAATACCGCCAGACGCCCGAGCAGCTGGCGCAGATCGAGCAGTTCAGCTCGTGCATCAACTGCATGCTGTGTTATTCGGCCTGCCCGCAGTTCGGGCTGAATCCCGACTTCACCGGCCCCGGCGTGATCGCGCTGCTGCACCGCTACAACGCCGATTCGCGCGATGGCGGCCGGGCGCAGCGCATGGAGGTGATGAACGCCGAGGAGGGCGTGTGGAGCTGCACCGCGGTGGGCTACTGCTCCGAGGTCTGCCCGAAGCATGTGGACCCGGCCAACGCGGTGAACCAGAACAAGGTCAACAGCGCGAAGGACTATTTCCTTCGCTTCCTGTCGCCGAAGGGGGCAACATGAGCGCCGCCCGGCCGTTCCGAAGGCGCTCGCTCCCCCTCGGGGGGACTGAGCCCGGACACGGACCGTCCCTGCGGACGGGCCGCGCCTGGCGAAGGCCTTGCCCCTCCGCGGGCAAGGCGACGCGCAGCGTCAAGGGGGCAACATGACCCGCAAGCCTTACGTGCGGCCGATGCAGGGCTGGTGGCGGCGCGACCCGTTCTTCGTGCGCTACATGGTGCGCGAGGTCACGGCGCTCGCGGTGCTCGCCTACGCCATCGTGCTGGCGGTCGGCCTCGTGCGCCTGGCGCAGGGCGAAGCGGCGTGGAACGGCTGGCTGCAGGCGCTGCGCTCGCCGGCTTCGCTGGTGCTGCACGCGGTGCTGCTGGTGTCGATGTTCGTGCACGCCAAGAGCTGGTTCGAGATCATGCCCAAGACGATGCCGATGATCCTGCCGAGCGGGCAACACATCGCGCCGGCGACGATCACGCGCAGCGGCTGGGCCGCGACCGTCGTCGCGTCGATCGTGCTGTTCGCGCTGGCTTGGTGGTGGCGCCGATGAAACGCTCGAACGCCCCCATCTTCTGGCTGCTGTTCGGTGCCGGCGGCATGCTGTCGGCACTGCTCGGCACGATGCTCGTCTTCATCACCGGTCTGGCGGTGCCGCTGGGCTGGCCGCTGCCGGCCGATCTGATGAGCTACCCGCGCATGCTCGCGTTCGCACAGCACTGGCTCGGCAAGGGGTTCCTGTTCGTCGTCGTGATGCTGTTCGCGTGGCATGGCGTGCACCGCATCTTCCACAGCCTGCACGACATCGGCCTGCCGACGAACGCCGCCGCGAAGGTGGCGTGCTACGGCACGGCGCTGCTGCTGACGGTGATCGCGGCCGTCGCGCTGCTGTCGATCGGCTTCTGACGAACGGCCGCCCGCTAAACTAGCGCTCTTCGAGTGCGTCGAGCAAGCGCGCGTCCCGGCTGACGCACAGGCAGGAGAACCACCGATGGCCGGTCATTCCAAGTGGGCCAACATCCAGCACCGCAAGGGCCGGCAGGACGAGAAGCGCGGCAAGGCGTGGACGCGGGTGATCCGCGAGATCATGGTCGCGGCCCGGCTGGGCGGGGGTGACCCCACGGCGAACCCGCGGCTGCGGCTGGCCATCGAGAAGGCCAAGGCGGTGAACCTGCCGGTGGACACCGTCAAGCGCAACATCGACAAGGCCACCGGCAACCTCGAAGGCGTCAACTACGAAGAGATCCGCTACGAGGGCTACGGCATCGGCGGCGCGGCAATCATCGTCGACTGCATGACCGACAACCGCGTGCGCACCGTGGCCGAGGTGCGCCACGCCTTCAGCAAATACGGCGGCAACCTCGGCACCGAAGGCTCGGTGGCGTTCCAGTTCAGGCACTGCGGCCAGCTGGTCTTCGCGCCCGGCACGAGCGAAGACCAGGTGATGGAGGTGGCGCTGGAGGCCGGCGCCGACGACGTGATTGCCGATGAAGACGGTGCGATCGAGGTGCTGTGCGCCGCCACCGGATTCGAAGCGGTGAAGTCGGCGCTCGAGGCCGCGGGGCTGAAGCCCGAGCTGGCCGAGGTGACGATGCGCGCCGAGAACACGGTCGAACTCGCCGGCGACGACGCGCAGCGCATGCAGAAGCTGCTCGACGTGATCGAGGACCTCGACGACGTGCAGGCGGTCTATCACAACGCCATACTGGGATGAGCGGCGCGGAGCGAGTCGAGCAGCTGCTCGAGGAAGCCAACCAGCTCAAACGCCAGTCGCTGGCAGCGCAGCAGGAGGCGCTGGCGCTGCAGAAGGAGGCACTGGCCGAGCAGCGGCAGCTGGTCGAGCAGACCCGCGCCAACCTGGACAAGGCGCGCGGCATCAACGAGCGCGCGGCCGAGATACAACGCAAGGCGCGTCGCATGCTGACGCTGCTGCTGCCGGTGGTGGTGGTGCTGATCGCCTATGTGTCCTGGGTGTTGTTCTTCCGCTTGAGGTACTGAGTTGAAGGTAATGGTCATCGGCTCGGGCGGCCGTGAGCACGCGCTGGCCTGGAAGCTGGCGCAGAGCCCGAAGCTGCAATGCGTTTATGTGGCGCCGGGCAACGGTGGCACGGCGCGCGATCCGCGGCTGGAAAACGTGCCGATCACCGATCTGCAGGCGCTGGCCGACTTTGCGCTGCGTGAGAAGGTCGGGCTCACCGTGGTCGGCCCCGAGGCGCCGCTGGCCGCCGGCGTGGTGGACCTGTTCCGCGCGCGCGGACTGCGCATCTTCGGCCCGACGCAGGCCGCCGCGCAGCTGGAGAGCTCGAAGGCCTTCTCCAAGGCCTTCATGCAGCGGCACGGCATTCCGACGGCGTCGTACGCCACCTTCGCTTCGGCTGCCGAGGCCCATGCCCATGTCGACCGTGTCGGCGCGCCGATCGTGATCAAGGCCGACGGCCTGGCCGCGGGCAAGGGCGTGGTGGTGGCGATGGACCTGGCCGAGGCGCATGAGGCGATCGACTTCATGCTGCTCGACAACCGCCTGGGCGTGCAGCACAACGCCGGCGGCGCGCGCGTGGTGATCGAGGAGTTCCTGCAGGGCGAGGAGGCCAGCTTCATCGTGATGGTCGACGGCGAACATGTGCTGCCGCTGGCCACCAGCCAGGACCACAAGCGCCTGCTCGACGGCGACGCCGGCCCCAACACCGGCGGCATGGGCGCGTACTCGCCTGCGCCGGTGGTCGATCCGAATCTGCACGCGCGGGTGATGAAGGAGATCATCAAGCCCACGGTGCAGGGCATGTTGCGCGACGGCATCGCCTTCACCGGCTTCCTGTATGCCGGGCTGATGATCGACGCGTCGGGGCAGCCCAAGACGCTGGAGTTCAACGCGCGGCTGGGCGATCCGGAAACACAGCCGATCCTGATGCGCCTGAAGAGCGACCTGTTCGACGTGTTGATGAGCGCCACCGACGGCACGCTCGATCAGGTCGAGTTGCAGTGGGATCGGCGCTTCGCGCTCGGTGTGGTGATGGCGGCGCACGGCTATCCGCTGAGCCCGCGCAAGGACGACGAGATCACCGGCCTGCCGGCCGAGACTGAGGACGCGATGGTCTTCCACGCCGGCACCACGCTCGAAGGCGACCGCCTGCTGACGCAGGGCGGTCGCGTGCTGTGCGTGACCGCGCTGGGCGTCACCGCGAAGGCCGCACAGCAGCGCGCCTACGAGGCGCTGGCCGGGATCCGTTTCGACGGCGCGGTCTACCGGCGCGACATTGGCCACCGTGCCATCCGTCGCTGAACCGCAGGAGCTCGTCGCGCGGCCGGTGCAGCTGCGCGGCAGCCGCTGGGCGCGTGCGCTGCTGCGGCTGGCCGGCTGGCGCGTGGTGTTCGACGGCCTGCCGTGCCGCCAGGGCGTGGTGATCATCTACCCGCACACCTCGAACTGGGACTTCGTGGTCGGCATCCTGGCCAAGTGGAGCATCGGCATCCCGGTGGTCTTCTGGGGCAAGGACAGCCTGTTTCGTGTGCCGGGTTTCGGCCGCTGGCTGCGCTGGCTGGGCGGCGTGCCGGTGGACCGGCACAACCCGCGCGGCGCGGTCGGCGCGATGGCCGAGCGGCTGCGGCGTGCGCGCGAGTCCGGCGCCTTCATGTGGCTGGCGCTGGCGCCCGAGGGCACGCGGCGTTACCGCGATAGCTGGCGCAGCGGCTTCTACCAGGTGGCGGTGCAGGCTGGCGTGCCGCTCGGGCTGGCGTACTTCGACTTCCCGCGGCGCGAAGTCGGGCTGGCCGGTTATCTGCAGCTGTGCGGCGACCCGGGTGCCGACGTGCCGGCGATCGCTGCGCGCCTGGGGCATCATCGCGGCAAGCGGCTCGACTGGGCCGCGCCGATCCGCCTGAAAGATTGAGATGAAACGACCCCCAGCTCACTTCGTTCGCGGCCCCCGAGGGGCGCGTCAGGTCCTTCGAACCGCCGGGCGGGCCTGACATGGAACCGCAAGACGTTCGTCGCTACCTGCTGCAGCTGCAAGACACAATCGTCGCCACGCTGGAACGCCTGGACGGCGGAGCGTTCGTGCGCGACGGCTGGACGCGCGCACCCAGCGAGCGCCTGCAGGGCGACGGCCTGACGCAGTGCATCGAGGGCGGTGCGCTGCTCGAGCGGGCGGGATGCAATTTCAGCCACGTGCGCGGGCCGCAGCTGCCGCCGTCGGCCACCCAGCACCGCAGCGAACTGGCCGGTGCGCCGTTCGAGGCCATGGGTGTGTCGCTGGTGTTCCATCCGCGCAACCCGTACGTGCCGACGGTGCACATGAACGTGCGCATGTTCAGCGCCATGCCCGCGGGGCGCGAGGCGGTCAGCTGGTTCGGCGGCGGCATGGACCTGACGCCGTACTACGGCTTCGAGGAGGACGCGATGCACTTCCACCGCACCTGCCGCGATGCGCTGGCGCCGTTCGGGCCTGCGCTGTACCCGCGCTTCAAACGCTGGTGCGACGAGTACTTCTTTCTGAAGCACCGCAACGAGCCGCGCGGCATCGGCGGCATCTTCTTCGACGACTTTGCCGAGCTCGGCGTCGAGCGCAGTTTCGCGATGCTGCGTGCGGTGGGCGACGCGTTCCTCGCCGCGTACGTGCCGATCGTCGAGCGCCGGCGCGGGCTGCCCTACGGCGAGGCCGAGCGCGAGTTCCAGGCCTACAGGCGCGGGCGCTACGTGGAGTTCAACCTGGTCTACGACCGCGGCACGCTGTTCGGCCTGCAATCGGGCGGCCGCACCGAGAGCATCCTGATGTCGATGCCGCCGCGGGTGAGCTGGCGCTACGACTGGAAGCCCGCGCCGGGCACGCCCGAGGCGCGCCTGTACAGCGAGTTTCTCAGGCCGCGCGAGTGGGCAAGCACGAACGCATGACCGACCAGCCCGCGCGCATCGGGCTCTTCGGCGGCAGCTTCGATCCGCCGCATCGCGGACACCGCGTGCTGGCCGACGTGGCGCTGGACACGCTTGCGCTCGACGAGTTGCGCTGGGTTCCTGCCGGTGTGCCGTGGCAGAAGAACGGCCGCGTGTTGGCGCCGGCCGAGCATCGTGCGGCGATGGTGGCGCTGGTGATCGCCGGCGAGCCGCGCTTTCGCCTCGACGCGCGCGAGCTGCACCGCTCCGGCCCGAGCTACACGATCGATACCGTGCGCGAGCTGCTCGCCGAGCAGCCGGGAGCGGCGCTGTACCTGGTGATCGGCCAGGACCAGTACGCCCGCCTGCACACCTGGCACGAGTGGCGCGAACTGCTCGGCCTGGTGACGCTGGCGGTGGCCGCGCGCGACGGCCAGGCGCCGGTGCCCGGCGCACCGTTGATGAACCACCGCCATCGCATTGAGGTGCTGCCGATGCCGCGTGTCGACGCCTCCGCCACCGCGATCCGCGAGCAGGCTGCCGCAGGCGGTGATCTCGGCGCACTGGTTGCCCCGGCGGTGGCAGGCTATATTGACCGACACCAACTCTACCGGGGCCTTGCCGCGCACTGAATGGACATCCGCAAACTGCAACGCGCCATCGTCGATGGCCTCGAGGACGTGAAGGCGCAGAACATCGTCGTCTTCAACACCGAGCACCTGTCGCCGCTGTTCGAACGCGTGATCGTCGCGTCGGGCACCAGCAACCGCCAGACCAAGGCACTGGCCAGCAGCGTGCGCGAGGCCGTCAAGGCGCGCGGCCTGCCGGTGCTGAGCACCGAAGGCGCCGACAACGGCGAGTGGATCATCGTCGACTGCGGCGCCGCGGTGGCCCACATCATGCAGCCCGCGATCCGCGACTACTACCGCCTGGAGGAACTCTGGGGCGGCAAGCCGGTGAAGCTCAAGCTCGACAGTCTGGCGACCGGGCTGCCCAAGGCCGAGGAGCCCAAGCCCGTGCGCAAGCGGGCCGACGGCGGCGACGCGGTGAAGGCGAAGCGTGTCCGGTCCAATCCGCCTGCGGCCGCCAAGACATCCAAGCGCAAACCGTCGCCGGCGCGACAGCCGCCATCGGGCCGGGCCAGCGGTGCGAAATCGACGCCGCGCAAGGCGGCGGTGCGCGCCTCGGCGCCACGCAAGGCCACACCGCGCAAGGCGGTGGCCGGCAAGACGACGCGGCGCGCGCGCTGAAGCCCGGTGCGGCTGGTCATCGTCGCCGTCGGCCAGCGCCAGCCGGCGTGGGCGCGCGAGGCCTTCGACGAGTTCGCACGGCGCTTTCCATCGGAGTGCCGGCTCGCGCTGATCGAGGTAAAGGCCGAGCCGCGCGGCGGCGGCAAGACGGCCCCGCAGATGATGCTCGCCGAGTCGGCGCGACTGCGCGCGGCCTGTGCAAAGGGCGCCTATCGCGTGGTGCTCGACGAGCGCGGCGACCGGCGCACGACGCTGGCGCTCGCGAAGCGCCTGCAGGTCTGGCGCGAGCTGGGTCGCGACGTCTGCCTGTTGATCGGCGGCCCCGACGGGCTGGATGCCACGCTGGTGTCAGAGGCCGACGAGCGGCTGCGCCTGTCGGACCTGACGCTGCCGCACGCGCTGGCGCGCGTGCTGCTCGCCGAGGCGCTGTACCGCGCGTGGACGGTGCTCGCCGAGCACCCGTACCACCGCGCGTGAGGTGCCGGGACGCTCAGCTGCCCGAGCAGCCGCAGCTGTCGTAGCGGAAGCGGTCGCCGTCGTTGTCCTGGATAGCATTCGCCGCGCGGCGCGACTCCGCCGCCGACGGCGTGCTGCGCACCAGCGCGGCTTCGGCGGCCACGGCGTGCCTGACGACGCCGGCATGGGCCCGCGAGTTCGCTGCGCAGTCGCTGCCGGTGCACGCCATCGCGACACGTTGCACCGCCGGCTCGGCGGCGCGCGTGGTGTGGGCGGCGCCCGCAGCCACCAGCAGGGCGGCGAGGGCGGTGAACCAGCGGCGCTGTGTCGCGCTGAGGACGTTGGCGGTCGATCGCATGACGATTCTCCTTGCGTATCTGTTTCCAGTGGCGGTCAGCGGGTCCCCGTCTCGGGGCGTCGCCGCTCGGCCGCGCGACGACGAAATCATCCGGCGCGGTGCCACGCCGCGCATAGGACGGCGTTCACGCTGCGACGTGTGCGCCGCCCACCGGATCGCGGGGGATCGGGCCGTGGGCTGCGCAGTTCATCACGGGCGATGTTGCACGCGGCGGCGGCGCCGGTGGCCGCGCCACCGATCGGGACGCACGGCCTTCAGCGGACAATCGTCGGCAACGCATTCGACGGCAACCTCGAGGGTTGCCCGACGCATGGCAGCCCACAGCTTCATCTATCTCGCCTCTCAGAGTCCGCGTCGCCGCCAGCTGCTGCAGCAGATCGGCGTGCGCTTCGAGCTGCTGCTGCCCGACGCAGGCGAGGACACCGAGGCGCTGGAGGCGGTGCGTCCCGGTGAACTGCCCGAAGCCTATGTGCGGCGGGTGACGCGCGCCAAGCTCGCCGCGGCACGCCGGCGCCTGGCACGAAGCGGGTTGCCGGCGGCGCCCGTGCTCGCGGCCGACACCACCGTGGCGATCGGCCGCGCGATCCTCGGCAAACCCGCCGACGCGCGGGAGGCCCGCGCGATGCTCGAACGACTGTCGGCGCGCACGCACCGCGTGATCAGCGGCGTCGCGGTCGCCGACGGCGCACGCTCGCAGGTCATGCTCAACGTGTCGCGCGTGCGCGTGGCGCGGCTGTCCGCGGCCACGGTGGCAGCCTATGTGGCCGGCGGCGAGCCGTTCGGCAAGGCCGGTGCCTACGCGATCCAGGGCGCGCTGGCAGCCTTCATCGAGCACATCGAGGGCAGCCACTCCGGCATCATGGGTCTGCCGCTGTTCGAGACCGCCCAGCTGCTGCAGCGCTTCGGCGTGGCGACTGCACTGAGGCACTAGACTGCCGCGCATGGCCAACCACGACATCCTCATCAACTGGGCACCGCAGGAAACGCGCGTGGCCGTCGTCGAGAACGGCGCAGTGCAGGAACTGCACATCGAGCGGGCGCTCGAGCGCGGCCTGGTCGGCAACATCTACCTTGGCAAAGTGGCGCGGGTGCTGCCGGGCATGCAGAGCGCCTTCGTCGACGTCGGCCTCGAGCGCGCCGCCTTTCTGCACGTGGCCGATCTGCACACGGCCAGCGGCCCGCGCGTCGACGGCGCACCGCAGGTGCCGATCGAACGTCAGGTGTTCGAGGGCCAGACGCTGATGGTGCAGGTGATCAAGGACCCGATCGGCACCAAGGGCGCGCGGCTGTCGACGCAGGTGTCGATCGCCGGACGCATGCTGGTGTTCCTGCCGCAGGACACGCACATCGGCATTTCGCAGAAGATCGGTTCGCCCGAGGCGCGCGAGCAGTTGCGCACCCGCATGCTGGCGCTGGCCGGCGACGGTGGCGGCGGATTCATCCTGCGCACCAATGCCGAAGAGGCGAGCGACGCCGAACTGGCCGACGACATCGCCTACCTGCGCAAGGCCTGGACGACGATCCGCGAACGCGGCCTGAGCAGCGCACCGGGCACGCTGCTGCACCAGGATCTCAACCTGGCCGAGCGCGTGCTGCGCGACCTGACCAACGACGCCACGCAAACCATCCGCATCGACTCGAAGCTGCAGTACGACGCGCTGCGCGAGTTCGGTGCGGTGTATTCGCCGCGGGCCACGGCCAAGCTCGAGCATTACCGTGGCGAGCGGCCGATCTTCGACCTGTTCAACATCGAGGAAGACATCGCCCGTGCGCTGGCCCGGCGCGTCGACCTCAAATCGGGCGGCTACCTGATCATCGACCAGACCGAGGCGCTGACGACCATCGACGTCAATACCGGCGGTTTCGTCGGTGCGCGCAACTTCGACGACACGATCTTCAAGACCAACCTCGAGGCGGCGCTGGCCATCGGCAGGCAGCTGCGCCTGCGCAACCTGGGCGGCATCATCATCGTCGACTTCATCGACATGACGCGCGAGGAGCATCGCGCGGCGGTGCTGGCGGAGTTTCGTAAGCAACTGGCGCGCGACCGCACCCGCACCACCGTGAGCGGCTTCACCCAGCTCGGGCTGGTGGAGATGACACGCAAGCGCACCCGCGAATCGCTCGCGCACATGCTGTGCGAGCCGTGCCCCACCTGCCAAGGGCGCGGCCAGATCAAGACCGCGCGCAGCGTCTGCTACGACATCCTGCGCGAGATCCTGCGCGAGGCGCGGCAGTTCGACCCGAAGGAGTTCCGCGTCATCGCGAGCCCTGCCGTCGTCGAGCTGCTGCTCGACGAGGAGAACGTGCACCTCGCGGGGCTGTCGGAGTTCGTCGGCAAGCCGATCTCGCTGTCGGCGGAGAGCGCGATGAATCCGGAGCAGTACGACATTGTTCTGATGTAGCGTTTCACGGCGTCTCACGCCGGCCCACTTGCCACCCGCAAACCCGCATGAATGCTGGAGATTTCGGGTTTCAGCGGATTCTCGGGGTCTTGACGTCTCACCAAGTTCCACTCAAATTGGGTAGCTGGCTGGGTAGCTAGGCGGGTAGCTGCGATCCGGCCCACATCCGAACAATGGGGTGGACATGGCACGCGACAAAGGCCTCCTGTCGGACCTGCAACTCAGGCACTGGATCAAGGCGGGGACGCCACTGGCCAAGGCCGATGGGAACGGGCTGACCTTCACGCTTTCCACCGCCGGCGTGGCGGGCTGGATCCTTCGGTATCGACACGGTGGCCGGCGCCGCGAGCTGACGATCGGCCGCTACCCCGACATCAGCCTGGCCGATGCGCGCGGCATCGCCACCATCAAGCGCGCCGAGATCATGCAGGGCCGCAATCCGGCGGCCGACAAGCAGAAGGCCAAGGCCACTGCGGCGAAGGACTGGACGGTTCGCGAGCTGGTCAAGGACTACCGCGCCAAGAAGCTGGTCAGCCTGGCGCACAGCACCCAGGTCAGCTACGGCCGGCACCTCAAGCGCGTGGAGAAGAAGCTCGGCGCGCTGACCGTGCGCGAGATCGAGGCCTCTGACGTGGTCGCGCTCATCGAGGCGAGCTCGCTGACCTGGGGCGAGTCGAACATGCTGCTGATCACGACCAAGTGCCTGTTCACGCATGCCTGCGGCAAGCGGCTGATCAATGCCAACCCCTGCCACGGCATCATGCTGTCGGCGTTGCTCGGCGAGCGGCCGCCGAAGCGCCAGCGGCTGATGCTGACGCGGGAGGAGCTGCACCTGCTGCTGAACGCCGGCATGCGCAGGCGTAACGCGCTGACCATCCGCATCCTGCTGGCCACCGCCGTGCGAAGCGCCGAGCTGTACAAGGCACGGTGGGAACACTTCGACCTGGACGAAGCGCAGTGGCACATCCCCAAGAGCAAGACCGGCGCGGCGATGGACATCCCACTCGCGCCAATCGTCGTGGAATGGTTCAAGGAGCTGCGCACGCTGGCAGGTGAGTCGGCGTTCGTGCGGCCGGCACACTCACGCGGCCGTGCCGCCAGGCAGGGCGGCGACACGCATGTCAGCAAGGACACCATTCGCGAGGCGATCGGCTACTGGCTCGATGCCGACAAGCCGGCGGTGAGCCGTTTCACGCCGCATGACCTGCGCAGCACGATGAAGTTGCACATGCGCGCGCTCGGCGTGCCGCGGGACATCTCGGAGATGTGCTTGAACCACAAGCTGTCCGGCGTCGAGGGATCTACGACCGGCACACGTACTTCGAGGAGAGGCGAGAGGCGCTGGAGAATTGGGCTGCGTTTGGTGAGGCTAGGAAAACCGCCTCTGATGCCAGGCTAGCAACTCATCATCCGGCCTCAGCCGGTCTGAAGCCCGAATGGGCACGCCATCCAATGCCACCAGAGCCTGCTGGACGTAGGTATCCCCCACCGCTTCCCGCAAGCGCCGGCCGACGCGGATCTGCAGCGATACCGGCGTGATGGTGATGAGTCCTTGGTCGAACGCCCGGTCGTACAGCGGTGACAAGCACAGGCCATTGCGGGGATTCAGTCGCTGCACGGGGTCTTCTGCCCACGGAACGATATGACTCGCAATCAGTAGCTTGGGCTCTTGCAGGCCCGTGATGCAGCACCGACCCCCATAGCTGGCCAGGACCCAGCGGCGAAAGCGTACCTGGTTGAGGCGCACCTTGACGACCGCTTCACGCTCGGTGTCGAAAGACAGGTCAAGGTCACCAGAGACCGCGGCCAGTTCAGCCGGCTCAATGTGATCCGCTTCGATTGCCGTGAGTCCTTCTTGCGCCGCGAAGTGTACGTACGCGGCGGCAGCTGCGCCCAACACGTCGGACCACGAGGTGGTGAGTTCTGCCCACACGTCACGGTCGAGCTTGGATGCCTTCTGAAGACCCACACGGCCCGAGCCCGTGATGGCAGGATCCAGGCTGGCAATGTTGACCAGCTTCATGGCCACCGAACTGGGTGTGCGGCCTAGCCAGCGTGCGAGTTGCACGATGCGCGGTTGTCCCCGGTGCAGCTGTCCAAACGGCAGTTGCAGGTACAGGTGCATGGCGGCCAGGACTTCTGCGCGTGTCCAGTTCATGGTGTAACGACTATAGGCGGTGCCGGATTCTCTCGGCGGGATCGAGAGCAGTGTCTCCATTCCGCGGCGGCCATGTACCTCGCCGCGATGTTTGCCGGGCGTGCGGCCTACCGTGCCCGCCTTGCCTGGCAGGTGGATCGAGCGATCGACTTGGAGGCTTGGCGCACCAGTCCCACGAAGTCGGCCCAGCATTGATCCGATTGGCGCCCGGAATGGGTGCAAATGGGCGTCGAAATGGCGTACCATGCCGCACGATGATCCAGTCGGCCACCATTCAGATCACCCCTGAGATTCTGGGCCTCGTTGCCAGCATCGACGAGTTCAAGGGTGCCTGGAGAGCGCTGGGGACGCTGGCACCGGATCGGCTGTCCGCGCTGCTGCGGGTGGCCACCATCGAGAGTATCGGCTCATCCACCCGCATCGAAGGCAGCAAGCTGTCCGACCGCGACGTCGAGCGCCTGCTGTCCAACCTGCAGATCCAGAAGTTCAGCACCCGTGACGAGCAGGAGGTGGCCGGCTACGCCAAGGTCATGGAGATGGTGTTCACGTCGTGGCAAGACATTGCCCTGACCGAGAACCATATCAAGCAGTTGCATCGCGACCTGCTGGTCCACAGCGAGAAGGACGCCTGGCACCGCGGCCACTACAAGACGTCGACCAACAGCGTGGTCGCGTTCGACGAGAACGGCAAGCAGCTCGGCGTCGTCTTCGAAACGGCCACCCCGTTCGACACGCCGCGGCTGATGACCGAACTGGTGACCTGGTTCGTCGAAGAGCGCAGCGCCGGGCGTGTGCATCCGTTGTTGCTGATCGGCCTGTGGGTGGTGGTGTTACTGGAGATCCACCCGTTTCAGGATGGCAACGGGCGACTGAGCCGGGTGCTGACCACCTTGCTGCTGCTGCAGGCCGGCTATGCCTACGTGCCCTACAGCTCTTTGGAGAGCGTGGTGGAACAGAGCAAGGAGGCCTATTACCTCGCATTGCGGCAGACCCAGGGCACCATCCGCAGCGAAGCGCCGAACTGGCAGCCGTGGCTGCTGTTCTTCCTGCGGTCGCTGGCCGAGCAGGTCAGACGATTGAATCGGAAGATCGAGCGCGAGAAGCTGGTGCTAGCGGTGCTGCCCGATCTGTCGCTGCAGATCGTCGAGTTCGCGCGTGAGCATGGACGCGTCACCATGGCCGACGCCATGCGGTTAACGGGAACTAGCCGCAACACACTGAAGCAGCACTTCCGCGCCCTGGTTGAGCGTGGGCAGCTTAGCCCCCACGGTGCCGGGCGGGGGGCTTGGTATGAGCTGCGATAGGCACACTGGCTCGCGGGCGCTGCCCCGCCACAGCCGACAATGAAGGTACAAGGAGCACGCCCATGAGACTGTTGGACGAAGAACTTGAGGCCATGCTCGCTGACTTGGAGTCGGATCGGGCCGAGCGCAAGGAGACCTTCAACGGTGATGCTCCTGAGAAGGTGCGTCAGGCGGTCTGTGCGTTTGCCAATGACCTTCCGGGGCATGGCCGACCGGGTGTGGCATTCATCGGCGTGCGAAATGACGGTATGCCTACAAATCTGCCCATCACGGACGACTTGCTGCTCAACCTTGCAAGCATCCGCAGTGATGGGAACATCCAGCCGATCCCGAGCATGACCGTGGAAAAGCGAGTCCTTCGAGGCATTGACGTCGCCGTCATCACCGTGCTGCCGGCCGACGCGCCACCTGTGCGCTTCAAAGGCCGCACTTACATTCGTACTGGCCCGCGGCGCGACATTGCCAATCTGCAGGACGAGCGCATCCTCAACGAACGAAGAAGGCACCGCAACCTTCCCTTCGATCTTCAGCCGGTCTCGTTTGCGACGCTCGCAGACATCAGCCGAAGTGTGTTCGAGGACGAATACCTTGCAGGGGCGTTCTCAACGGACGTGCTGGAGGCCAATCACCGAGGCTACGAGGAGCGGCTCAGTTCGTGCCGCATGATCGAGTCGGTCGAGAACCCGGTTCCGACCGTACTGGGCAGTCTTGTTCTCGGGACGCGCACACGCGACCTTGTCCCGTGCGCCTACGTTCAGTTTCTGCGCATTGATGGCACGGAGTTGGATGCACCGATCATCGACGAAGCTGCCATCGATGGTCGCTTGGGTGAAGTGATCAACCGGGTCGATGACAAGGTCAAGGCGCACATCTCGACGGCAGTTGACATCCACTCTGCGGACACTGAGAAGCGCCGGGCCGACTATCCGCTGGCCGCGCTTCAGCAACTGGTGCGAAATGCCGTCATGCATCGCAGCTACGAGGGGACCAATGCGCCTGTTCGGTTGACGTGGTTTTCGGACCGAATCGAGATCGTCAACCCTGGCGGACCCTTTGGCATCGTCACGGCTGCCAACTTCGGCCAACCCGGTATTACCGACTACCGAAACCCACACCTCGCGGAGGCAATGAAGGTGCTCGGCTACGTCCAGCGCTTCGGCGTTGGCATCGCGACCGCACGCAGGCTGCTTGCCGAGAACGGGAATCCGGCACCGCAGTTCGATCCGCGAGACACGCACGTACTGGTCACCATCTGGAGGTCGGCATGAGTGTTCCCGTTTTGACCTTCTTCAACAACAAGGGAGGCGTTGGCAAGACCTCGTTGGTCTACCACCTCGCTTGGATGTTTGCTGAGCAAGGGCTGCGCGTGATGGCGGTAGACCTTGACCCGCAGGCTAACCTCACAGCAGCGTTCCTGGACGAGGATCAGCTTGCAGATCTGTGGACGGACGGTGCCGGCGCGTCCACCATCTTTCGCAGTGTGAAGCCGCTATTGGATGTTGGTGACTTCGCGCCTGTCGACTATCAGAAGCTCAATCAGCGGCTTGCGCTCATCCCTGGCGATCTAGGCCTCTCTGGCTTTGAGGATGAACTGTCCGCCACTTGGACCGATGCCCTGAGCGACAAGAACAAGGCGCGACCGTTCCGAATCCTCACAGCGTTCTGGCGGGCTGCGCAGGAGTCGGCCAAGCGCTTTGACGCCGATCTCATCGTGTTCGACGTAGGCCCAAATCTGGGCGCCATCAATCGTGCCGCCTTGTTGGCCAGCAATCACGTCGTCGTTCCGTTGGGCGCCGATCTCTTCTCATTGCAGGGCCTGCGCAATCTGGGCCCGACGCTTCGCGATTGGCGCTCAGGCTGGACGAGGCGGCGCGATGACTGGAAGTTACCTGAGTTCGATCTGCCGGTGGGTGACATGACCCCCGTGGGCTACATCGCCATGCGACATGGCGTGCGACTGACGCGTCCCGTCAAGGCGTACACCCGTTGGCTGGATCAGATCCCCGCCGAGTTCAGACAGAGCGTACTGGCAAAGGACGCCACAAAGGTCCCAACGATCGAGAAGGACCCTTACTGCCTAGCCATGCTGAAGAACTACAACAGCCTGATGCCGTTGGCGCAGGAGGCGCGCAAGCCCATCTTCGCGCTGCGCTCTGCAGATGGGGCCATCGGTTCCCATGCCAATGCGGTTGCGAAGGCACACGGCGACTTCAAAGCGCTCGCCCAAGACATCGCAAAGCGCATTGGTTTGGTGATGCCTGAAGATGCGGTGTGATCAAGGACCGACGAACTGCGCCGATGTTCCAGGCGATGTCTGAAGATTCTGGGAGTGGGCGACTTTGCGGACAGCGTCAGCAGAATCCAGTTTCACCACGTGTCATGCCCGTCCGGGCAGAGCCCAGCCGCGATGGGTAGCCATGCGGGTAGCCAGAGATGAAGACTCGCGCACGATGCATCGCAAACCATTGATACCAAAGGACATTCTCGTGATGCATCCTCAATACGACATCGTGCTGATGTAGCGCAGCGTCAGTACGTGCCGCGCCCGCCGGAAATGTCGAACACCGCGCCGGTGGAGAACGCGCAGTCCTCCGACGACAACCAGCACACCATCGCCGCCAGTTCCTCCACCAGCAGGAAGCGACCCATCGGGATCTTCGACAGCATGAAGTCGATGTGCGCCTGGCTCATCGTCTCGAACATCGCGGTCTTGGCCGCGGCGGGTGTGACGCAGTTGACCAGCACGCCGCAGGTGGCGAGTTCCTTGCCGAGCGACTTGGTGAGCGCGATCACGCCGGCCTTGCTGGCGCTGTAGTGCGAGGCGTTGGGGTTGCCTTCCTTGCCGGCGATCGAGGCGATGTTGACGATGCGGCCGTAGCGGCGCGCAATCATGTGCGGCACGACGGCGCGACACACCAGGTAGGGCGCCACCAGGTTCACCTCGATCACGCGGCGCCAGATCGACGGGTCGAGTTCCCAGGTGGTGCCGTTGCCGCCGGTGATGCCGGCGTTGTTGACCAGGATGTCGATCTGGCCGTGGCGCTGCAGCGTCTCCTGCACCGCGGCTTCCACCGCCTTGTCGTCGGTCAGCTCCACCAGCGCGGTGCTCACGGTGCCCTTGGCCGAGAGTTCGGCGCGGGCCTGCTCCAGGCGCGCGCTGTCGATGTCCCACAGCGCCACGGCGGCGCCGGAGTCGAGCATGCGCGTGGCCGTGGCGTAGCCCAGGCCCTGGGCGCCGCCGGTGATGACGGCCACGCGGTCGTGCAGATCGATGCGGTTCATGCTTTCCCTTTCTCGCGCGGTAGGCGCCCCATGAGATAGAACTCGTCGTTCGGACGCAGGCCCATCACGTTGGCCATGCGGTTGGACAGGCCGAAGAAGGCGGTGATCCCGGCGATGTCCCAGATGTCCTCGTCGCTGAAGCCATGCCCGCGCAGTGCCTCGAAGTCGGCGTCGCCTACCTCGTGCGAGGCGCGGGTGACCTTCAGCGCGAAGTCGAGCATCGCCTTCTGGCGCGGCGTGATGTCGGCCTTGCGGTGGTTGACCGCCACCTGGTCGGCGATCAGCGGCTTCTTCTCGTAGACACGCAGGATCGCACCGTGCGCCACCACGCAATACAGGCACTGGTTGGCGCCCGAGGTGGCGACGATGATCATCTCGCGCTCGCCCTTCGTCAGGCGCGCCGAGTCCTCCTTCAGCAGCAGCGCGTCGTGGTAGGCCAGGAAGGCGCGCAACTCGGCCGGCCGGTGCGCCAGCGCGAGGAACACGTTGGGCACGAAGCCGGCCTTCTCCTGCACGGCGACGATGCGCTCGCGGATGTCGGCCGGCAAGTCCTTCAGATCGGGTACCGGATAGCGGCTGATGGGGGCATTCATGGCTCGTCTCCTTTCAGGTCCCAAGAACCCTGCAGTCAAGTGGCCGCCGCAGGCGCTTCGGGGGTGGTTGTCATGTCCCGCGAAACTGGATCGCGTGCAGCCTAGCGTACAGCCCGCCGGCGGCCAGCAGTTCGGCGTGTGTGCCTTGCTCCACCAGCCGGCCGGCGTCGATGGCCACCACGCGGTCGGCGTGTTCGATGGTCGACAGGCGGTGGGCGATCACCAGCGTCGTGCGCCCGCGCATCAATGCCTCCAGCGCCGATTGCACCGCACGCTCCGACTCGCTGTCCAGCGCCGAGGTGGCCTCGTCGAGGATCAGGATCGGCGCGTCCTTGTAGATCGCGCGCGCGATCGCCAGGCGCTGGCGCTGCCCGCCCGACAGCTGGCTGCCGTTGTGGCCGATTTCGCTGTCCAGGCCCTGCGGCATGGATTCCACGTGCTCGAGCAGGTTGGCGCCGCGCAGCGCCGCGCGCACCCGCTCGGCATCGACCTCGGCACCGAGCGCCACGTTGGCGGCGACGCTGTCGTTGAACAGCACCACGTCCTGGCTCACCAGCGCGAACTGGCGGCGCAACGCATCGATGTCCCACTGCGACAGCGGCACGCCGTCGAGCCGGATCGTGCCCGCGCTGGGCTCGATGAAGCGTGGCAGCAGGTTCACCAGCGACGACTTGCCCGCGCCCGACGGACCGACCAGTGCCACCGTCTCGCCCTGCCGTACCGTGCAGACTGAAGTCGTCGAGCGCGTTGGCCAGGTCGGCGCCGTAGCGCAGCGTCACATCGCTCGAGTTCGATCCGGCCGAGTGCCCGGGCCGGCGCGTGGTGGCCGCCACGCTCGTTGAGTCCGTCCTCGACCAGGTCGACGCTGCGTTCCAGCGCCGTCATCGAGCGCACGATCGGCGCCATCACGTCGGCCAGGTGGCGGATCGGCGGCAGCGTCATCAGCATCGCGGTGATGAAGGCCACGAAGCCGCCCACCGTCTGGCCGCCCTGGCCGCTTTGCCACAGCGCGACCACGATCACCGCCGAGATCGCGCAGGCCGCGAGGATCTGCGTCAGCGGCGTCATCGTCGACGCCGCGGTCACGCTCTTCTGCAGCAGGCGGCGCAACGCGACGCTGTAGCGCTCGAAGCGTGCGGCCTGCGAGCGCGCCGCGCCGTGCAGTCGCACGATGCGCCAGGCCAGCACGTTCTCCTCGACGATGTAGGCCAGCTCATCGTTGGCGCGCTGGCCCTCCTTGGCCAGACGCTGCAGCCGCCGCCCGGCGGTGCGCATCACCCAGGCGATCGCCGGGAACAGCAGGCCGATGAACAGCGTCAGCTGCCAGTTCAGGTACAGCAGGTAGCCCAGCAGCGCCAGCAGCGTCAGCGAGTCGCGCACCAGCGTCAGCAGCGAGCCGACGAGCTGGCTGGTCGCGGTCTGGATCTCGTAGACCAGCATGTTGGTCAGGCTGCTGGCGGTGTGGCGCGTGAACAGCGCCGGCTCGGCGCGCAGCAGGTGGTCGAACAGGCGCAGGCGCAGCGCCTGCACGCCCTCGCTGGCGGCCCAGGTCAGCGCGTATTGCGCGATGAAGCCGGCCACGCCGCGCAGCGTGAACAGGCCGATGATGGCCACCGGCACCAGCCACAGCGGCACTGCGCCGCGCACGAAGCCCGCGGTCCAGCAGCGGCTTCAGCAGCGCCGGCAGTGCCGGCTCGGTGGCCGCGGCCACCAGCGACGCGAGCCCGGCGACGACGATGCCAGCGCGCCCTTTGCGGTAGTACGGGCCGAGACGGGTGAAGCGCTGCAGCAGCGTGGCCATGGATTGGGTCTGGTTCGAGGCCGGCCGGCGGACCCGCGTGTCACGACAACTCACGATTATCGGGGCGTTGGGTGCCTACAATGCCGGCGCTGCGCCTTGCCGCGAGGGAACCCGCGCCGCCGAAGCGAATCCACCACAATCCATGGCGATCACACACCCCGAGACGCTGTTCTCACACTCGAAGACGTCTGTTGGCGGCCACCATGGCCGCCGGCGCCTGGCCCGGCTGTGTCCCTGGCCCAGTTCCGCGTCGAGATCTCCGGCGTCGGCGCGACGCAACTACCGATCGGCGTGCCGCGCTTTCGCGACGAAGACAAGTCGGGCCAGTCGATCGCCGGCATCGTGCGCGCCGACTTCGAGCGCTCGGGCATCTTTCGCATCGTCGACTCCACCGGCGAGTTCGACGAGACCTCGCGGCCCGACTACAGCCAATGGCGCGCGCCGCGGCGCCGACGCGCTGGTGGCGGGCTCGGCTGCGCGCCTGGCCGATGGCCGCTTCGACGTGCGCTACAAGCTGTGGGACGTGGTCAAGGGCGGCGACCTCGGCGGCCAGGCACTGGCCGTGGTGTCGGCCGACCTGCGCCTGGCCGCGCATCGCATCGCCGACGCGGTGTACGAGAAGCTCACCGGCGACAAGGGCGTGTTCTCCACCCGCATCGCCTACGTCACCAAGGTGGCCAACCGCTACACGCTGCGCATCACCGACGCCGACGGCGAAGGCGGGCAGGTGGCGCTGAACAGCACCCAGCCGATCATCTCGCCGGCCTGGTCGCCCGACGGCAAGCGCGCTGGCCTACGTGTCGTTCGAAAGCGGCAAGGCGGTGGTCTGGTCGCAGGACGTCGGCAGCGGCCAGCGGCGCGCGATCGCCAATTTCACGGGCAGCAACAGCGCGCCGGCCTGGTCGCCCGACGGGCAGACGCTGGCCGTGACGCTGTCGCGCGACGGCGGCTCGCAGATCTACCTGATGGACCGCGAAGGCGGCAACGTGCGGCGCATCACCAACAGCACGGCCATCGACACCGAGCCGGTGTTCACGCCCGACGGCAAGGCGATCTACTTCGTCAGCGACCGCGGCGGCAGCCCGCAGATCTACCGCGTGCGCGGCCAGCGGCGGCGCCGGCCGACCGCGTGACCTTCAACGGCAACTACAACATCAGCCCGGCGCTGAGCCCCGATGGGCGCACACTGGCCTATGTCAATCGCAACGGCTCGGAGTTCAAGGTCATGACGCATGGACCTCGCCGGCGGCACCGTGCAGACGGTCAGCGACACCGTCGACGACGAGAGCCCGAGCTTTGCACCGAACGGCAAGTTGATCATCTACGCCACGCGCTCGCAGGGGCGCGACGTGTTGATGACCACCACGCTGGATGGACGGATCCGCACCCGGCTGCTCTCTTCGGGCATCGACGTGCGCGAGCCGGTCTGGGGACCATTTGGCCGATAACGAAGGAGAGAGCAGGATGAACGGACTTCGAATCACGTTGTGTGCAGCGATCGCAGCGGCCGCGCTGGCCGGGTTGCAGCTCGCCGGTCAAGCTCAACGAGGGCGCGCCGGTCACCGACGCGAAGCCCACGCCGGTGGGCCCCGGCGGCACTCGGGCAGCGGCGCCGGGCGCAGGCACCTCGCAATCGGGCGTGGCCACGGTCGACCTGAGCAAGACGGCGCCGGTGGCGGCGTCCAATCTGGGCCGCGTGGTGTACTTCGACTTCGACAGCTACGTCGTGCGCGAGGAGTTCCGCCAGCTGATCGAGGGCCACGCCAAGGCGCTGGCCGCGGCGAAGACCAGAAAGATGGTGATCGAGGGCCACACCGACGAGCGCGGCGGTCGCGAGTACAACCTGGCGCTGGGCCAGCGCCGCGCCGAGGCGGTGGCCAAGTCGCTGGCGCTGCTGGGCGTCGGCAATGGCCAGGTCGAGGCCGTGAGCTTCGGCGAGGAGCGTCCGGCCAGCGAGGGCCACGACGAATCCGCCTGGGCGAAGAACCGCCGCGCCGAGTTGAAGGATCGGTAGATGGCCCCCCCCGTAGCGTCCTGCGGCCGCCTCCCCCCAAGGGGGCGACACCGGCGGACCGGCAAAGCCGGACCCGCGGTGTCTGCTTGGGCGGTCGGCCGCTGCGCGAAGGGCTGGGCGCTCTGTTGCGCTGTGGTTCGGTTTGACGCTCCTGGGTGGTAGCGCGTGGGCGGGCCTGTTCGACGACGAGGAGGCGCGCAAGGCGATCCTGGATCTTCGTGCGCGCATCACGGCCAGCGACGAGCAGTCGCGGGCGCGGCAGGCCGAGTCGAACGCGGCACTGGCGAAGGCCAATACCCAGTTGTCGGAGCAGATCCAGGTGCTGCAGCGCAGCCTGCTCGACCTCAACGCGCAGCTGGAGTCGCTGCGCGGCGAGGTGGCCAAGCTGCGTGGCACCGACGAGCAGCTGTCGCGTGACGTCGCCGAGCTGCAGCGCCGCCAGAAGGACATCACGCAGGGCGTGGACGACCGCATCCGCAAGCTCGAACCGCAGAAGGTGTCAGTCGATGGCCGTGAGTTTCTCGCCGACGCCGAGGAGAAGCGGCAGTTCGACGAGGCGCTGGCGGTGTTTCGCGGTGGCGACTTCGACAAGGCCGCGATCATGCTGGGTGGCTTCATCCGACGCTTCCCGGGCAGCGGCTATCTCGACAGTGCGCGTTTCTGGCATGGCAATGCGCTGTACGGCAAGCGCGAATACAAGGAGGCGATCGCCACCTTCCGCGCGCTGGTCAACAACGCGCCGGACCATCCGCGTGCGCCCGAAGCGCTGCTGGCCATCGCCAGCTGCCAGGTCGAGTCGAAGGACGCCAAGGGCGCGCGCGCCACCATCGGCGAGCTGGTCAAGGCGTACCCGAAGTCCGAGGCCGCGCAGGCCGGCCGAGAGCGCCTGGCGGCGCTAAAGTAGCGCGCCGGCAGACTGCACGCGAACCCACCGACGGGCGCCCGGGCCGGGCGCCCGTTGTCATGGTGCAGCGCCACGCGCCCAGCCGGCCAGTTGACCTTGACCATCCCCTGGAAGGATCGAACATGACCGTCGTCTTGCCCCGTCGAGGCGCACGTGCATGCGCCGTGGCCGGCCTGGGCCTGTGCCTCGCCGGCGCACTGCAGGCGGTGGAGCCACCTGGCCTGATCGCCGCCGCCAAGCGTGTGCCGGCACCGCCCTGGGGCGCGGGCGACGAGCGCGGCATGGCCAATGCGCTGGGCGCGGTGACGACGCAGCGTTGTGCCTGGCACATGGCACAGCCCAGGGCGCGAATCTACGAGGCGTCGCACCTGCGCAGCAACTCGATGCCCAAGTCGCCGTTCGCCGGCCCCGGCGGCACGCAATACAAGCCGACCGGCGGCGTGCCGTTCTCGGCGCATGCCTTCAACAGCGAGTCGATGGAGGCCGGCGCCGAGCCTGGACAGCAGGGCACGCAGATCGACGCGCTCGGGCACTTCGCGCGCATCAAGAACCCGTGGAACCCGAAGGACCCGTTCCCGGCCGACGATGCGGTGTACTACAGCGGCTACACGCAAAAGGATGTCAAGCCGACGCAGGACTCGCCGCTGCTGAAGCTCGGCATCGACAAGATCCCGCCGCTGCTCACCACCGCGGTGCTGCTCGACGCACGCAGCTTCGTCGGCCAGGGCCAGCCGATGACCGATGGGCAACTCGTGACGGCGGCGCACATCGACGGCATGCTCAAGGCGCAGGGTCTGGCCAAGCGCGGCATTCTGCCCGGCGACATGGTCTGGGTCTACACCGGCTGGGGCGAGCGCTGGCGCGATCCGGACGACGGCAACGGCTACTACGCGATGGCACCGGGCCTGTCGGTGGATGCCGCGCGGTTGCTGGGCGCCAGGCGCATCGTCGCGATCGGGCTGGACACGCCGTTCATCGACCCGGTGGCCAACGGCATGCTGCAGGGCAAGGCGCCGCCGGCACCCGGCACGCCCGAGGGCTTGCCGTTCGCGATCCACCACCACATGCTCACCGAGTTCGGCATCCACCACCTGGAGAACATGAACCTCGGTGAGATGGTGCGCGACCAGGTGTGGACCTCGTGCGCGATGGTGCTGCCGCCGCGCGACAAGGGTGCCGCGGGCGCCGTGATCCGGCCGGTGGCCGTGGGCGTGCCTGGACGCCGCTGACCGCCACGCAACGACGGCCTGATGACCCGCACATGCAGGAAGCCGATCTCCACGCGCTGACCACCCAGGTGCTGTGGGCCGGCTTCGTGTTGGCCCTGGTGTTCGGCGCGATCGCGCAGCGCAGCCACTTCTGCACGATGGGTGCGGTGTCCGATGTCGTGAACATCGGCGACTGGTCGCGCATGCGCATGTGGGCGCTGGCCGTCGGCACGGCGATCCTGGGCTTCAATGCGATGGTCGGGCTGGGTTGGGTCGAGGCCGGCAAGTCGGTCTATGCCACGCCGCGCGTCGCCTGGCTCAGCCACGCCATCGGCGGGCTGATGTTCGGCTTCGGCATGGTGCTGGCCTCGGGTTGCGGCAGCAAGACGCTGGTGCGGCTGGGCGGCGGCAACCTCAAGTCGCTGGTCGTGTTCCTGGTGCTGGGAGTGGCCGCGTTCGCCACGCTGAAGGGTCTGACCGCGGTGTGGCGAGTGGCCACCGTCGACCGGCGTGGCGATCACGCTCGACAGCGGCCAGGATCTGCCCTCGCTGCTGGCCCACGCCAGCGGCTTGGCGCGCACCACGCTGGCCTGGATCGTCGGCGGCCTGGTCGGCGGCGGCCTGCTCGCCTGGGCGTTGGCCCGGCCCGACGGGCGCAGCGGCGACGTGCTGCTGGGCGGGCTGGGCACCGGCGCGGTGATCGTCGGCGTGTGGTGGGTGTCGGGGCGGCTGGGCCATCTGGCCGAGCACCCGCAGACGCTGGACGAGGTGTTCCTCGCCACCAACTCGCAGCGCATGGAGTCGCTGAGCTTCGTGGCCCCGATCGCCTACACGGTGGATTGGCTGATCCTGTTCAGCGACAAGAGCAAGGTGTTGACGTTGGGCATCGTCACCACCGTCGGCGTGGTGGTCGGCAGCGCGATCACCGCGCTGGCCACCCGCGGTTTCCGCTGGGAAGGCTTCGCCGGCGTGGAGGACACGGCCAACCACGTGGTCGGCGCGGTGCTGATGGGCGTGGGCGGGGTCACTGCACTGGGCTGCACCATCGGCCAGGGGCTGACCGGGCTGTCCACGCTGTCGCTCGGCAGCGTGATCGCGGTGGCCGGCATCGTGGCCGGCGCGGTGCTGGCGCTGCGCTGGCAGATCTGGCGGCTGGATCGTGCCGGCTAGCGTGGCCGACGCTCCTGGCGCCGAAGTCGACTTCGAGCGGCGCTTCGGCGGCCTGCGGCGCCTGTACGGCGAGGCCGGCTACGAGCGCCTGCGCGCCAGCCACGTGGCGGTGGTCGGCGTCGGCGGCGTCGGCTCGTGGGCTGCCGAGGCTCTGGCGCGTAGCGGCGTGCGCGCGCTGACGTTGATCGATCTCGACCACGTAGCCGAGTCGAACATCAACCGCCAGGTGCAGGCCGACGAGCGCACGCTCGGCATGGCCAAGGTATCGGCGCTGCGCGAGCGGATTGCGCACATTCACCCGACGTGCCAGGTCACCGCGATCGAGGAGTTCGTCGAGCCCGGCAACTGGCCGGGCCTGCTCGGCGCGCCGGTGGACGGCGTGATCGACGCCTGCGATCAGGCGCGAGCCAAGCTGGCGCTGGCGCAATGGGCGCTGCAGACCCACGTGCCGCTGGTGAGCGTCGGCGCGGCCGGCGGCAAACGGCTGGCCCAGAGGGTGGAGGTGGCCGACTTGTCGCTGACCACGCACGACCCGCTGCTCGCCTCGCTGCGCCAGCGGCTGCGCAAACAGGGCGCGCCGCGAACCGGCGCGATCGGCGTGCGCTGCGTGTTCTCGCGCGAGGCCGTGGTGCTGCCCGAAATGCCCGACTGTGCCGTCGACGGCAGCCTCAACTGCGCGGGTTATGGCTCGAGCGTGGCGGTCACCGCGACGTTCGGCCTGGTGGCTGCCGGCGAGTTGATGCAACGCCTCGCCGCCGGGGTCTGGAGCCCCGCGGCGCGGTGATAAACTGCCGCCCTCTACCCCCGGGGTTGTTAGCTCAGTCGGTAGAGCAGCGGACTTTTAATCCGTTGGTCGCAGGTTCGAATCCTGCACAACCCACCATCCCCTCGGGGATGTGTTTGATTCGGGGCTCTTAGCTCAGTTGGTAGAGCAGCGGACTCTTAATCCGTTGGTCGCAGGTTCGAATCCTGCAGGGCCCACCAATATTCACAAAGGTTTCCACGAGAGCGTGTGCTAGCTTTCATCGCTCTCCTTTCGAGCCGGTGCCAGTCTGGTGCCAGTTTTGATCGGGATGCGTCGAGATGGCCTGGGACTGCTACGGACGATCGGGGCGGCACTCGAACTGTCTAAGAGGCGAGCGGCGGATAACTGGCACCGGTGCCAGTTTCTCTGCCGCCGCAGTACGCCAGGCCAGCTACGAACCAAGGGGTCATGGGTCCGATCCTGCCAGCCGCGCCAATCAATTCAACGGGTTAGCTCCACAAGGGCTAACCCGTTCTCTTTGGTGGACGTCCAGGGGTACACCTAGGGGTACGCCGACAGCGGGACGGCGCTGGACTACTTGGTGCTGCATTGGATGACATCAGCGCGAGGAACGGTAAGCCGGCAGCGGCTTCCCTCCTTCAGCCCGTACGGCCCCCGCCGATGTGCCAACGTTTGATCGTGCACGCGGCCGTCAGCAGTGCAGCGTTTCCGGTCGATGACGGCCGCGTCGTCAGCTCACGGTCTCGGGCAGATCGCAGCCATCCACATGCTGACGGTCTCGCCGGCTAGATGACCGGTCATGGAGGCACTGCCGACGTTGCATACGGCGAGGACAGCCGAGGCCGCCCGAACGTCTGCAGATCGATGCGGCGAACTGGCACTTCCGACCACCCATACCAGACCGTGGCGATTTCCAGAGCCAATGACCGGTCCACCCAGGGAGTAGGCGGTCGCCGTCTCGTCGCGAAAATCAGAGTTCGAGAGAAGCGGGCGTTCGAGGCTGCCTACCGTCGACAGCCAAGCCCTGCTGCAGTCCTCCGGCGTCATCGTCAGGTTGCCCCACGGCAGCTGTCGGCGAGCCTCGCGGACGGGTAGTTCCGGCCATCACGGTCAGTTCAGGCGCGAGCGTCCAAGCAGCCATTCGTGCACAGCAAGCGCGGCGGCGGACGGCAAATGACACCAATGAAAGCATGATCGTCTGGCAGCCAAACACGGACGGGTCCGGCGCAGATGCAAAGACTGCGCGCGTGTCGGAGGCCTCGGCGACACTCTGTCAGCACGGCCGTCAGTGCGGGTCCCTTCGAACCGGAGCAACTGGAGTGACACGATCGCAGTCTTGCGGGTCCGGCGACCAGCCTCTTCGCGTTGCCTGAGATTCACACGGCCCACTGTTCCAGTTCCAGAAACGGTGCCTTAGCGGCCCTGGTGATTCTCATTGCCGCCGCGCGGGGCCACACTTCGGTCCGCGCAAGCTGCCGTGTCTGGCTCGGCTGCACCATGGAGTCACAGTGTCCGATGCCTTCGCCGAAATCGCATTCACCCCCGCCGTCAAGGCCGCCCAGCAGTTCGATGGCAGCCGCGCTGCTTATACGCGCAACTTCGAACGCGGTAGTGAAGTGCAGAACGAGCGCCTCGGCTCCGACGAGGTCGACTTCATCGCTCACCAACGCAGCTTCTACAAGGCCTCGGTGTCCGAGACCGGCTGGCCCTATGTGCAGCACCGCGGTGGCCCGCGCGGGTTCCTCAAAGTGCTCGATGACCAGACGCTGGTCTTTGCCGACTTCGCTGGCAACCGCCAGCTCATCAGCGTGGGCAATGTCGCGGGCAATGACCGCGTGGCGCTGATACTGGTCGACTATGCCCATCGCGTGCGCTTGAAGATCCTCGGCCATCTGCAAGTGCACGACTTGGCGGGCGACGAGGCGCTGGCGCGCCAGCTGCACAGCGCCGACTACAAAGCGCGGCCGCAGCGCGCGATGACGATCCACGTCGCGGGCTTCGACTGTAACGGCCCGCAGCACATCCCCGTGCGCATCGACGCCGACGATGTGCAGCGTGCGCTGGCCGAACGCGACGCACGCATCGCCGCGCTCGAGCAGCAACTGAAGGCGCAGAGCCGCGCCTCGGCGGCCTGATCCCCAGCCTGATGCAATCCCCGTGAACAAGCCCCCAACGCCGGCCAACGAACCGTTCCACGTCGGCGAGCGCGCGCTGCAAGAGCGCCTCGGTCTGGCCGAGCGCATGCACGGCGTGGGGCAGCGCGTGATCCGCCCCTTCATGCCCGAGCAGCATCAACAGTTCTTTGCAGCTTTGCACTTTGTCCTGGTCGGCGCGGTCGACACGGCGGGGCGGCCCTGGGCGTCGATGCTGGTCGGCGAGCCGGGCTTCCTGCGCTCGCCCCACGACCGTCAGCTCGACGTTGCAGCGCGGGCGATCCCCGGTGACCCCATCGCCGATGGGCTGCGCGTCGACGCGCCGCTCGGGTTTCTGGGCATCGAGTTGCAGACGCGCCGCCGCAATCGAGTCAATGGGCGTCTGCTGGAGGTCGGTGACGCGGGCCTGTCGTTGGCCATCGAGCAGACCGTGGGCAACTGCCCGCAGTACATCCAGGGCCGTGATGTGCAATGGGTGCGCGACGCCAGCGACATGCGCCCACGATCGACGCTGCAGTTGGCCACGCTCGATGCCGACGCGATGAGGCTGATCGGCCGGGCCGACACGCTGTTCGTGGCCACGCAGGCACCGGCCGCGGCCGGCGAGCCGGCACGCGGCGCGGACGTCTCGCACCGCGGCGGCCGTGCCGGCTTCGTGAAGATCGAAGACGAGCGCACGCTGCTGGTGCCCGACTTCGCCGGCAACAACATGTTCATGACACTGGGCAACCTGCAGCTCGATGCGCGTGCCGGCGTGCTCTTCATCGACTTCGAACGGGGTGACCTGCTCAGCCTCACCGGCCGCGCCGAGGTGGTGTGGGGCGGCGATGAACTGAAGGCATTCGACGGTGCCGAACGCGCCTGGCGTTTCCATCTCGACGAAGCCCACTGGCTGCGCGATGCGTTGCCGCTGCGCTGGCGCTTTCGCGACTGGTCGCCGAACTCATTGATCACCGGCAGCTGGGAGGAAGCGGCCGCCAGGCTGCAGGCACGGCAGCTCGCACAGACCTGGCGCCCCTATCGCGTGCTGCGCACCGTCGACGAGAGCCGCGTGATCCGCTCCTTTCACCTCGAACCCGCCGACGGCTTGGCCGTGCCCGCGTTCGAAGCCGGCCAGTACCTGCCGATCCGCCTGGCGCTGCCCGCCGGCGCCAAGCCCTTGCAGCGCACCTACACGATCTCGTCGGCGCCCGGCGATGCGGGCCTGCGTCTGTCGGTCAAGCGCGACGGCGCCGCGTCCACGCACCTTCACGATCAGGTGGCGGTGGGCGACGTGATCGAGGCGCTGGGTCCGCGCGGGCACTTCGTCATCGACGCCCAAAGCCGCCGCCCGGCCGTGCTGATCGGTGCCGGTGTGGGCATCACGCCGACGCTGTCCTTCCTGCGCCACATCGTGGCCGTTGGTCTTCGCCACCGCCACACGCGGCCGGTGCATCTGATTCAGGTGGCGCACGACGCCAGCGTGCGTGCGTTCGGGGCCGAGCTGGACGAGTTGGTGGCGCGCGCCCAGGGCGCCGTGCGGGTGCATCTGGTGCTCGGCCAGGGTGGCGAGGATGTGCAGCGCGGTCCGCTGACGATCGAACATCTCAAACGCTGGCTGCCCTTCGACGACCACGAGTTCTACCTCTGTGGCCCGGGCGGTTTCATGCAGTCTATCTACGACGGCCTGCGTGAACTGGGCGTGCGTGACGAGCGCATCTACGCCGAAGCCTTCGGACCGGCGTCGTTGCGCCGCCAGGGCGATGGCGCCGCGCCTGCGACCCCGCCGCCGGGTCCCGCGGCCACGCAGGCTGTCGTGCGCTTCGCGCGCAGCGGCCAACAAGCCGCGTGGACACCGGCGCAAGGCACGCTGCTGGAGCTGGCCGAGGCCCAGGGCTTGTCGCCGCCGTATTCGTGCCGTGCCGGCCATTGCGGCTCTTGTGTCACGACGCTGAGATCCGGCCGCGTGACCTACGCCGAACCCGCCGCCTGGCAAACCGGCGACGGCGAGGTGCTGATCTGCTGCGCGCGGCCAGCGGCCACGGGCGGAGAGCGCGTCGAGCTCGAGTTGTGATCCGCCTGTGCGGCCTGTGCCCAGCTCCGCCGCCGGTAGTAGGGCTTTGACCCACCTCTTGCCTGCGGAATCGGCGCAGAATCGGTGCCACCATTGCACGCGGAGAAACATTGGACAGGCTGCACTTGATCAATGTCTTCGTCGCGGTCGTGGACACCCAGGGCTTTGCGGGCGCGGCGCGCAAGCTGAAGCTGTCGCCGCCGGCGGTTACGCGGGCGATCAACGAGTTGGAGACGCACCTCGGCGTGCGCCTCTTGACGCGCACGACGAGGATCGTGAAGGTCACCGAAGCCGGGGCGCGTTATGCGGAAGACTGCCGGGTGATCCTCGCGCAACTGAACGAGGCCGACGAGTCGGCGAGTGGCGGCAACAGCACCCCGCGCGGGCGCCTGACCATCACCGCACCCGTGGGTTTCGGCGCGATGTACGTGGCGCCCGTCGTCACCGAGTACCTCACGCGCTACCCCGAAGTCACAGCCTCCTGCTGGTTCTTGGACCGCGTGGTCAACATGCTCGAAGAGGGTGTCGACGTGGGCATCAGGATCGGCGAGCTGCCCGACTCGTCGATGCAGGCGGTCAGCATCGGGCGCATGCGCCTTCTGATCTGCGCCACGCCGGCATATCTCGAAAGTCATGGCACACCGAAGTCACCCGAGGACCTCGACCAACACGTCATCATTGCGGCTGGCGGGGCAACCTCTACGTCGGAGTGGCGCATGTTGAAAGGTGGCTTGCCCAGCGCCGTCAAGCTGCATCCGCGTTTGATCGCAACGACGAGTGAGACGGCAATCGCCGTCGCCTTGACCGGCTTCGGCCTGACCAACGTGCTCGCCTACAAGGTGGCCGAGCACTTGCGTGAGGGCCGGCTGAAGACCGTCCTCAGCGACTTCGAGCCCCCTGCGCTACCGGTGCACGTGCTGCACCGCGAAGGACGGCATGCGTCGCAGAAGGCGCGCGCCTTCATTGACATGGCGGTCGAGCGGCTTCGCCCTCAGTTGGCCCAGCTCTAACGCGCGCGGCCGCTGCCGCCGGCCCGCGGCGCTCTCCGACGCGCAATGCTCTATTGCGGGCGCCGAGGATTCCGCTCGCACCCCGGGCGATGCACAGTCGCTGCTCCAGCGTCAAACGCCGGGCAAACCCCATTGGACCGACTGCACCTCATCAACGTCTTCGTCGCCGTGTGCGACACCAACGGCTTCGCCAGTGGCGCGCGCAAGCTCGGCATTTCGCCACCGGCCGTGACGCGGGCGATTAACGAACTGGAGGCGCACCTGGGTGTTCGGCTGCTGACCCGCAGCACGCGCGTCGTGCGCGTCACCGAGGCCGGCGCACGCTACGCTGACGACTGCCGTCTCATCCTGGCCCAACTCGCCGAGGCCGACGAGTCCGTGACCGGCACGCAGGTCACGCCGCGCGGGCATCTCACCATCACCGCGCCGGTGTTGTTCGGCGCCAAGTTCGTGGCGCCGATCGTCACCGAGTACCTGCGGCGCCACGCGGAGGTGGTTGCATGCTGCTGGTTCTTGGATCGGGTGGTCAACATGCTGGATGAGGGCGCCGATATCGGCATTCGCATCGGCGAACTGCCGGACTCGTCGATGCGCGCAGCCTCTGTGGGCAGCGTGCGCCGCGTCATCTGCGCCGCGCCCGGTTATCTGGAAGAACATGGCGTTCCACAGGCGCCTGTCGATCTGCAGGCCCACACCATCGTTTCAGCCACTGCTGTGACGCCCACTCCGAAGTGGCGGTTTTGGGATGACGGAGAAGCTTGCGACGTCAAGCTGCGACCGCGCATGACGACCACCAGCAACGACTCTGCGTTGATAGCAGCGTTGGGGGGCTTCGGCATCACGCGCTTGTTGTCCTATCAGGTGGCCGAGTTCGTGCGCGATGGCCGACTCAAGTTGGTGCTTGGCGATTTCGAGCCCCCGGCCCTGCCGGTGCTCGTGGTGCATCGCGAAGGGCAGCATGCGTCGAAGAAGGCACGCGCCTTCATCGATCTTGTGGTGGAACGCCTTCGAGCGAATCCCGCGCTGAACTGGGTCGCCACTCGCCGTTGAGGCCTGCCGCGCCCGAACGCTTCACCGTCGTCAGGGCGGCAAATGGGGGCCACGTCGTTCGGGCAGCAACCCTGGCACCAAGGCGCTTATCATCAATTCCGGTTGAAATGCGCGCATAGTTCCGCTGCGCGACACCAGTCCTGCGCTTCAGCCGCAGATCAACCGACGCCGCCATCTTGGACGGGAGGGCGGCAGTGTCAACGAAATACCTTGATCGTCGGTCGTGCTTGCGTATTGGCGCCGGCGGCTGCGCCATTGCCATGCTGCCCGCTTCATCGGTCTGGGCGCGGGGGCAGCACGGCAGCGCGGCCCATGGCGTGGCGGGCGTCGATGCGATGTATTCGATGCTCTACGCAACGATGAAGTTGGGCTTTTTCGCGGCCGAAGGCCTCGACGTCGAGCACATCAATTCACAAAAGCGGCCCTCGCTCCAAGCAGATGCTGGCGGCAGGGAGGTGCTGATTGCCACAGCGGCATCAACGACTCGGTGGCACTCAGCCTCGCGGGCAAGCCGTCAACCGTGGTGTTCAGCCTGGACCGGCGCGTGCCGCTGGCGAACATCCTGGTCCACAAGGACAACCTGGGCCCGGGAAGACTTCAGACCGTGGCCGACCTCGCCGGCAAGACGATTGCGGTCACCCAACCGCAGTCGACGACGTGGCTGATGGCGATCTACCTCGCCGAGCGCTTCGGCATCAAGGACAAGGTCACAGTTCGCGGGCTCGGCGACAGCATGACTATGCTCGGCGCGGTCAAGTCCAAGCAGGTCGACGCAACGATCGCGACGATGTCGATGATCGACGCGGCCATTCAGGGAGGCTGGGCGCGGCGTATTTGACGTCACCGATGAAGGCGCCTGGCATCGGGTCTTCGGCGGTGATGTACCGGGCCTGGGTTGTTATGTCTTGTCGGAGTCGATCGACACGCGCGGCGCGGCGATTCAGGCCTTCGTCAGTGCCATGGTCAAGGGCTCCGACTGGATCCACGCCAATTCGCCCGAGGCGATGCGAGCTGATTTGCGCCGACTACTTGAGCGGTATGCCCAAGCACGCCGTATTGCGCGCGGCGGCCAGCTATCAGAAAAGTCTGTGGAACTACAGCAATGTGCTTGACAAACCCGGCTACGACCGCCTGATGGCGATCATGGGAAACGGCCGTCAATTCAGCAACGAAGAACTCAGGCGCGTTCGTACGAGACGGCGGTGGACATGAGCTTTGTCCGCAGGGCGCGCCACACCTGAACCGGCAGTTGCCAAGTCATGGTGGAGGTCGATGGCATCGGACACGTCTACCTCACTCGGGAACGGGAGATCCGCGCCATCGAGGACGTCACGGCGACGATTCACAAAGGCGAATTCGTTTCGATCGTCGGGCCCAGCGGTTGCGGGAAGAGCACATTGCTGAATATCATGGCCGGATTCATCGCGCCGACCCAAGGCGAAATCCGCGTCGATGGGATCAAGGTGCAGGACAAGATTGCGCCGGGCCTCGGCTACATCTTTCAAAAAGACACTCTGCTTCCCTGGTACCGGGTTCGCGACAACGTCGCCTTGGGCTTGCGCTATCGAGGGCAGCCCGAGGCACAGATCAGGGCCAAGGTGGCGTCCTTGCTCGTGATGGGTGGTCTGGAGGACTTCGGCGACGTGTATCCGCACCAGCTCTCCGGCGGCATGCGCCGGCGGGTTGCGCTGCTCATGACGCTGGCCTGCGAGCCGAGCATTCTCCTGCTCGACGAGCCTTGGCGCCTGGACACACACACGATGACGCTGCTGCACCGCGAGTTGATCGGCATCTGGCGAAGAATGGGCCAGACCATCGTGCTCGTCACGCACACCTCGATGAGGCGGTGACGCTGTCGGACCGTGTGCTGGTCCTGTCCGGGCCGCCGAGCCGCATCATTCTCGACCACCGGGTCGATCTGCCCCATCCCCGCGACGTATTCAGCGTTCGTGAGACAGCCGGCTTTGCACTTCACTTCCAGACGATCTGGCGCGTCGTGGGCGAGCAGTTCAGGACGACCAGCGTGCAAGGGATTCGCCCCGAGGGGCGAATCGCGTGAGCGACAGCGCTTCACAGCAGCAGCAGCTGGATTGGGCCACTCGTATCCGAGCACTGGACCGTGCGGCGCGCATTGAACGGCTTCGCGTGCTGGCTGGCAGATCTCGCTGCTGCTGCTGATGCTCGCTGCTTGGGAGTTCGGCACACGCGTGACCTGGCTTGCGAAAAGCATCAATGTCTTCGATCCTTTCTTTGTCAGCCGGCCGTCGCGTGTGCTAGTGCAGCTGGTTGAGTGGACCTGCGGCGCCAAGGCGGGGCAGTTCTGGCCGCACCTGTTCTCGACGCTGGTGTCGACCCTTGTCGGGCTGACGATCGCCGTCGCCTCCGGCTTTTTTGTAGGGATGCTGTTCAGCCAGCGGCGTCGTTTGGCGCGAATTCTCTCGCCGTTCATCGTGGCGTTGAACTCGCTGCCGCGGATTGCATTCGTGCCGCTGATCACGATGGTGTTCGGGTTGGGCATGGCCTCCAAGGTCGTGACGGCCTGGTTCATCGTCTTCTTCCTGGTGTTCTTCAATACCTTCAAGGGTGCCAGCAGCATCGAGCGGGAACTGCTGGAGTTTTGTCGAACACGGGGCGCGAGCGAACGTCAGATCACCTGGACCGTGCGCGTTCCAAACGCCTTGTCGTGGACCTTCAGAGCGCTCCCCAATGCGGTGAGCTTTTCGTTGATCGGTGTGGTGCTCTCCGAGTTCGTCGGTTCGACCACGGGCATGGGCTATCTGATCATCGTCGCGCTGTCGACC
>CAWFCV010000012.1:0-179994 GCA_963814435.1 uncultured beta proteobacterium | reverse complement strand
ACCTGAACGAATGGCGCCCGACGCTTCAGGGGATCATCAAGGGCAAGGGCGACACGTTCCCCACGTGGGTGCTGGATCAGGTCGGCACCGAGGTGCTGCTCGCCACCGCATCGCGATGGGCCCGGGACTCGCGCCGCCGCGCGTTCGCTGGGTGTCGTCACGTCGATGCGCTGATGCTGCCGTTGTCCACGAAAGCCGAGGCCGCCACGTCGCCCGACCGCGAGAAGCTGTTCCCGCTCGAGGACGCGCTCCTGAAGCGCTACCTGGCCGACCTGAAAGTCACGAAGCGCCCGGCGACGCTCGACGCGTATCTGAAGACCGTGGTCACCGCCGACGCTCGAGGCGCAGCGACGAAGGCGGCTGCGTGGCGGTGAAATTCGAGGCCGCCTACCTGCGCGCGCTCGACTTCGGCGATGTGCCCGCCGCGACGGCGAGCCGGATCTACGCGAAGTACGTCCGGCGGCGGCGAGCCGTCCGCACGCCGAGTACAAGGCGCTCCAGGACTTCCTGTTCCGCTACATCGCGCGCGAGGCCGGCCGACTCGGGATGGCGGTGCACATTCACTCGTTCGAGGGCGCCGGCAATTACTTCGACGCGGCCGGCGCCGATCCGCTGCTGCTGGAACCGGCGTTCAACGACCCGGCGCTGCGCCAGACGAACTTCGTCATCATCCACGGCGGCGGCGTCTTCGCGGCGCACGCGGGCGCGATGCTGTGGAAGCCGAACGTCTTCGTGGACACGTCGCTGATGGCGCTGGCCTACCCGCCGGCCAGCTGGCGGAGGTGCTGCGAGACTGGCTGACGCAGTTTCCGGAGAAGGTGCTCTTCGGCTCCGACGCCGCCGCGCTCGGGCCCGACATGGGCTGGGAGGTGGCCGCCTGGATCGGCACGGCAGAACGCCAGAGCGGCACTGGCCTGGCGCTGACCGACATGATGCGCAACGGCGAGGTCACGCCGCGCGCGGGCCGAGGACATCGCGACGATGGTGATGCGCACGAACGCCGCGGCCTCTACAAGCTGGGTCTGAAGTGAGCGCGGCCGACAGGCCCGCTCACACGTGGCGCGCGATGAAGCGCTTCACCATCTCGCGCGCGCGGTCGGTGTTCGGCCCCTCTTCGGCGACCCACTCGTGCTCGGCGCCCTCGAACAGCTGATAGTCGCACGCGCCGCCGGCGGCCCTATAGGTCTCCGCGAACTTCTCCTGCACCGCCGGCAGCACGTTGTCGTCGAGCGCGCCCTGCATGATGAGCAGCGGCCCGAGCGACACCGTTCTCGTGGCGCTCGAGGATCTGCTGCGGGTTGCGTCTCGTAGATCGTCTCCCACGGCTTGAAGAACGTCGTGTGGTTCGCCATCATCGTCTCGCGCTTCAGCGTCTCGGCGTTCTTGAAGCGCGCGTACGGGTCGCTGATCGGCGAGCGCATCGCCACGTACGCCACCGTGGCGTCGACGTCCGGCGCCTCCGGCAGCGGAATCGCGTTGTAGCGCGGATCGCGCGGGCGCATGCCAGCAGCTCGGCGACGTGGCCGCCGCTCGAGCTGCCGTAGATGCCGATCTTCGACGCGTCGCCGTTCCACGACGGCGCCTTCCACTTGAGCCAGCGCACGCCGTAGTTGGCGTCCTGCACGCACGCGGGATACGGCGCCTCGGGCGCCAGCGTCATGTCGATGGCCACCACCAGCACGCCGCTCGCCGCCAGCGCGCGGTCCATCGGCTCCTCGGCGTGCCGGTCCTTGGCGTTCCACGCGCCGCCGTGCAGATCCAGCACGGCGGGAAACGGTCCCGGCGCCGTCCGGGCTGATAGACGCGGGCCATCAGCATGCGGCCGGCGCGCGTTGCGCCGGAACTCGACCTCGCTGACCGTGACCGTCGAACTTCGCCGCCGGGTCGTAGGCCGTCGCGCGGCAGCGGCGCCGCAGCGCCGGGAAAGCCGACACCGACGCCCAGTGCGCCAATCTTCGCGAGGAACTCGCGACGGCCGTGTGCGTGCGTGTCCACGTGGCCCCCTCGATCTCGGAGCGCGGGCCGGGCCGACAGGTGCGGCGCCGGATTTCGTCCGCATCATACGGCATCATGGACGCGTCATGGCCAGCCCCGTGCTCGATCGCTTCCTCCGCTACGTCACCTACGACACGCAGTCGCGCGAGGGCGTCGAGCACGTATCCCAGCACGCCCGGCCAGCTCGTGCTGCTGCGCGACCTGGTCGACCGAGCTGCGGGCCATGGGCATCGCCGACGCGGCGATCGACGAGCACGGCTACGTGATGGCCACCATCCCGGCGACCACGACGAAGACGGACGTGCCGGTGATCGGCTTCATCGCGCACGTCGACACCTCGCCCGAGATGAGCGGCGCCGACGTGAAGCCGATCGTGCACCGCGACTACGACGGCCGCGACCTCGTGCTGCCCGACGACCCGACGGCCGTGCTGCGCGTGGCCGACTCGCCCGTACCTCGGCGAGTGCCTCGGCCACGACATCGTCACCGCGTCGGGCACGACGCTGCTCGGCGCCGACAACAAGGCGGCGTGGCCGAGATCATGACCGCGGCCGAGTACCTGATGGCGCACCCGGAGATCCCGCACGGCGCGATCCGCATCGGCTTCACGCCCGACGAGGAGGTCGGGCGCGGCACGACGCACTTCGACGTGGCGCGCTTCGGCGCGCGCTACGCCTACACGATGGACGGCGGCCCGCGCGGCGAGCTGGAGTTCGAGAGCTTCTCGGCCGACGCGATCACCGTGACGTTCCACGGCTTCAACACCCACCCGGGCTACGCCAAGGGCCGGATGGTCAACGCGATCAAGCTGGCCGCGCGCTTCATCGACCGGCTGCCGCCGGATCGCCTGTCGCCGGAGACGACCGACGGGCGCGAGGGCTTCGTGCACCCCTACGTGGTGCAGGCCGGCGTCGACCGCACGACGGTGAAGCTGATCGTGCGCGACTTCGACACGGCCGGGCTGCAGGAGAAGGAGGCGTGGCTCGAGCGCTGGCCGCAGCGAGGTCGTGGCCGACGTGCCCGGCGCCGCGGTCGAGGTCGCAGGTCGAGGAGCAGTACCGCAACATGCGCGAGGTGCTCGACCAGCACCCGCTCGTGGTCGAGCGCGCGCGCGAGGCGATCCGCCGCGCCGGGCTCGACGCGTGCGCGAGCGGGCCATCCGCGGCGGCACCGACGGCTCGCGGCTGTCGTTCATGGGCCTGCCGACGCCGAACCTCTTCGCCGGCGAGCAGAACTTCCACTCGCGCCTCGAGTGGGTGTCGGTGCAGGACATGGAGAAGGCGGTGGAGGTGATCGTCGAGCTCGCGCAGGTCTGGGAGGAGCGGGCGATGGCCGGCTGATCGCGAATCGCTGGCGAGCGCACGCATGAGCCGGCGCAGTGGCACGTGCGTGATCCCCTCGCGAGATCGGAGTAGGGTAGACCACTACCAAACCGCTTCGACGTCATGCCTGTCGCGACTCCCCCGCTTCTCGTGACCCTGGCGCTCCAGGTGGCGGTCTCTCTGACCTTCGGCCTGTCATTCCTGGGTCTGTGGAGAGGCTTTCACCGGCCGCTGGCGGCGCGTTGGGCGGCGGCGTGGCTGGCGTATGCCGCCGGCATCAGCCTGGCGGCGCTCGGCGTCGCGCTCGGCACCCGCGGCGTCGTGTCGCCGTTTGGCGGCGCCGTGCTGGCGCTGCCGCTGCAGCTCTCCATCATCCTCGTCCGCGCCGGCACCGACTCGGTGGTCTCGCCGCCGCCGGACTCGCGTCGCTACGTGGTGGCGGCCGGTGCGGTGTTGGCGTTCTTCGTGGCATTCCACAGCGCGGTGGCGCTCGGGCTGCTGCCCCTGCCGGCGACGTTCTCCCCGTACGTGATGCCGCGGTTCGTCGTGGGCGTCGAACTGGCGTGGGCGGCGTGGCCGCTGCTCCGCGCGGCCGTGCCCCGCTGGGCGGAAGGCGTCGGCCTGATGGCCATGGCGCTCGTGGGCCTCAGCCTTCGGATGTTCGTGAACGTCGCCACCGAACTGAGGTCGATCCTCCAGAGCGAGCCAAGCCAGCCGGAGAACGTCTGGCTCAGCATCCTGATGGTCTGCCTGCTGATGGTCTTCGGCGTGGCGACGGCCTTCGTCCTCGTGGAAGGCGAGCGGCTGACGGCCGTCCAATCCGCCGAGACCATCCGCGAGAAATCGGCGGCACTCGAGGCCTCGGAGGCGCGCGCGGTCGAGTTCTTCACGGCCGCTCCGAGCGGCCTCGTCATCCTCGACGCCGAGGGACACATCCGGCAGGCCAACGCCCGGTTCGCGGCCCTGTTCGGTAACTCGCCGGCACAGCTGCAGGGGCAACCCATCGACGATCTGCTCCCGGGCGTGTTCCGCGGACAGCCGGAGGCGCTGATCCGACTCGTGGCGAGCGCGGAGCCCGGGCAGCTGCCTGCCGGCCGCGACGTCATGGGCCGGCGACGCGACGCCAGTGAGTTCCCGCTGGAGGTCAGCCTCAGCCCCGTTGCCCTTCCCGACGCGGTGGTCATTGCCTCCGCCATCGACCTCACGGAGCGCAAGCGCGCGGAGGCGGCGCTCGAGACGCTCGAGGACCAGCTCCGCCAGGCGCAGAAGATGGAAGCCGATCGGCCGGCTCGCCGGCGGCGTCGCGCACGACTTCAACAACATCCTCACGGTCATCATCGGCTACGCGAGCTGCTGCTGCAGCTCGACGACGCCTCGCCGATCCGACTGCGCGACGAGGCTCGAGCGAGATTCGCAGCGCGCCGCCGAGCGCGCCGCCAGCCTCACGCGCCAGCTCCTGGCGTTCAGCCGCCGGCAGGTGCTGCAGCCGCGCGTGTCGACCTGAACGAGGTCGTCGACGCGCATGAGCAGATGCTGCAGCGCGCTGCTCGGCGAGGACATCGACGCTCGCGATCGACGCCGGCGCCGCGACGCTCGGCGACGGTGCGCGCCGATCCCGGGCAGATCGAGCAGGTGCTGCTGAACCTCGCGGTCAACGCGCGCGACGCGATGCCGAGCGGCGGCCGGCTCGCGCTCGCGACCGCGCAACGTCGACGCTCGACGCGGCCTGACGCCGCGGCATCGCCGGGCGCGCGCCGGGCGCGCTACGTCGTGCTGTCGCGTGACGCGACACCGGCGTCGGCATGGACGGCCGAGGCGCTGGCGCGCATCTTCGAGCCGTTCTTCACGACCAAGGAGCGTCGGCAAGGGCACCGGGCCTCGGCCTCGCCACCGTCTACGGCATCGTGCAGCAGCACGGCGGGCTGGATCGACGGTCGACAGCGACCGTGGGCGCGGGCACCACGTTCCGCTGTCTTCCTGCCGCCGCGCCCGCCGCAGACCGCCACGGCGCCACGCAGGCGCCGATCGGCGTGCCGGCCGGCCGGCGGCGAGACGATTCTGGTCGTGGAGGACGAGCCGCGCTGCGGCAGCTCGTCCGGCGCATCCTGACGGGACTCGGCTACCGCGTGCTCGAGGCGCACGACGGCGCGCACGCCCTGCAGGCCTGGGCGGGGGCATCGAGGTCGCGTTGTTGTAGGTCGCCGGATCGGCGAAGTTGATCTGTGCGCCCGCGGTCGGCGCCGTGACGGCCAGGCGCGAGTCGAGGTTGATCTCGAGCATGATGTTGGCCGTGGTCTGCGGGTTGATGCCCGAGGTGGGCAGTTGCAGCGGCACCGCGGTGCCGGGCTGGATGATGCCGGTGCCGCTGGCAGGATAGCCGAGCAGCTTCTGCAGGCTGTTGTTGACGATGAAACCGTCGCGGTCGACCTTGAACTGGCCGTTGCGCGTGTAGGTCACCGGGCTGTTGCCGTCGGTGACCTGGAAGAACCCGGCGCCATTGATGGCCAGGTCCATCGGGTTGTCGGTGGTCGAGATGTTGCCCTGCGTGAACTGCTGCGACACCGCGCTCAGGTTCACGCCGATGCCGATGCTGTTGGCGCCGGCACCGTTGAGCGCCGCGGCGTAGACGTCACTGAACTCGGCGCGTGCCGACTTGGCGCCATAGGTCTGCGAATTCGCGATGTTGTTGCCGATCACCTCCAGGCTCTTGGCGGTGGCGTTCAGTCCGGAAAGACCTTGCTGGAAACCCATGTGTGTGTCCTTGGTGGCGGCGGTGAATCAATCGAAGGCCTTGACCTTGTCGTAGGTCACGGGGCCTGCGTGGGTGAGTTCGAGCATCAGGCCGCTGGCGCCGACGCTGACGGCCTCGACCCGGTCTCGTGCATACGGGGTCGCGGCCACGGCGGTGGTGCCGAGCGTGGCCACGACGCGAAAGCGCGCGGCCTGGGTGGAATCGACGCCGGTCGACGGCGTCCAGTCGAAGCTGTGTCGCCCGCTGGCCATCGCGCCGAGCTCGTCGGTGTCGATCACCCGCCCGGCGTTGTCGAGCACCTCGATGCGCACATGATCGGCCTGCGAGGCCAGCTCGAAGCCGGCATGGCCCGCGCCGTTCTCGGCGACCAGGCGATTGCCGTCGACCAGCACGTCGTGTCCGACCAGCGCGGCGCCGGTGAGCGCCTGCAGCTGCGCGAACTGCGAGTTCAGACCCTGCACCGTGCTGTTGAGCTTGTCGATGCCGCTCACGGTCTGGATCTGCGCCATCTGGCTCGTGACCTGCGCGTTGTCCATCGGGTTGAGCGGGTCCTGGTTCTTCAGCTGCGCGACCAGAAGCTTCAGAAAGCGGTCCTCGGTGTTGGCCGATGCGGCCACGCCGGCGGCAGCCGCGGTGGCGTTGACGGGGTTCGTGGCGTTGACGGCGGAGGTGGCCATGTGGGTCCTGGATCAGCCGATCACTGGCCGAGCTGCAGCGTCTTCAGCAGCAGGTTCTTGGCCGTGTTCATGACTTCGATGTTGTTCTGGTACGAGCGCGAGGCCGAGATCATGTTGACCATCTCCTCCACCGGGTTGACATTGCTGTAGGTCACGTAGCCCTCGCCGTCGGCGGCCGGGTGCTTGGGGTCGTGCACGCGGCGGCCCGGGGAGTTGTCCTCGGTGACGGTGCTCACGCGCACGCCGGCGGCGCCCACCTCGCCCATCAGCTGGGTCTGGAAGACGACCTGTCGCGCCTTGTAGGCCTGGCCGTCGGGCCCGGCCACGGTGTCGGCATTGGCCAGGTTCGAGGCCACGGTGTTCAGCCGCTGGCTCTGCGCGCTGGTGGCGCTGCCGGAGACGTTGAAGATCTGGAACAGGCTCATGGCTTAACCCTCGGTGTCAGGACTGCTGGGGCGACTTCATCGCGTCGAGCATCGTGCGCACGCTCGAATTGATGAAGCGCAGCGTGGCCTCGTACTTCACGGCGTTGTCGGCAAAGCTCGCGCGCTCGCGGTCCATGTCGACGGTGTTGCGGTCGAGATTGTTCTGGCTGGCGCTGGCGTACAGCAGCTGCGGCTCGGCACGCGCGCCGGCCGCCGGGCTCAGGTGGCGCGGCTGCGTGGCCGCCATCGCGCGCGCTGCCGGCCTGGCCGGTGGCTTCCTTCAGCGCGCGGGCGAAATCCATCTCGCGCGCCACATAACCCGGCGTGTCGGCGTTGGCGATGTTGCTGGCGATCAGGCGCTGGCGCTCGGCACGCAACACCAGGGCGTTGGCTTGGAAGTCGAGCATGTCGGTCAGGCGTTGCATAGGTGCCCCTCGCGGGTCGGGCGGATGTGCTGTCGCACAGCCGCCGCATCGGGTGGTGGGGCCATTGTGGAAGTCGCCCCCGCCGACATGAGCGCGAAAAGCCGGTGCAAAACGCCGCATTTCGCGCCACCGGGCGGACCCGCTTGCGCCGAGCATCGCAGTTGTGGATCTGTTACATCGATCGGCATGGGCGACCGCCATTCACCGCCTCCTGCGCCAGGCTGGTGGCGCTCGCGCTGCTGGCGGTGCCAGCCGTCGCGTGGCCGGACGAAGGCGCCGGCGATCAGCTGGCCGCGCGCGTGCGCCAGCTGGCACGGGATTCAGTCACCGCGATCGAGCCGGGCGTGCGCATCGAGATCGAACTCGGCTCGCTCGACCCGCGACTGAAGCTGGCACCTTGCGCGCTCATCACACCCTACCTGTCGCCGCACACGCGCCTGTGGGGCGCAACACGCATTGGCGTGCGCTGCGCCGAAGGCGCGCGCTGGAATGTCTACCTGCCGGTGCGAGTCAAGGTGTTCGCCCGCGCCAGCACCGTCACGCAGACGTTGCCCGCGGGCACGGTGCTGCAGGCGGCACACCTGGTTGAGGCCGAGGTCGACCTGGCCGGCGACTGGAGCCCGGCGGTGCGCCGGCCGGCCGACGCGCTGGGCCGGGCCCTGAGCCGCCCGCTGCGGGCCGGGCAGTCGCTGCGCCAGGCCGACTTGAAACCGCGCCAGTGGTTCGCCGCAGGCGACACCGTGCGCATCCTGGCCAGCGGCCCCGGCTACACGATCAGCTCTGAAGGCCAGGCCATCGTGGCCGGCGTCGAAGGCCAGCCGGCCAAGGTGCGCATCGAAGGCGGCCGCATCGTCAGCGGTCGCCCCAGCGGCCAGCGGCAGATCGAGGTCTCGCTGTGAATCACTCGACTGCAGTTACAAAGAGGCGAAATCACCCCGGTTTAGGGGGTACAAGGCCGAAATTCCGCGCCAGCGCTCAAGTCCGGACGGCGCGCGCCGATACGCACTCATGACACGGGTGCGTGTCCCAGTACCGTGGAGTCCATCATGAAGATCGGTCCGCTCGACAACAAATCGAACCTTGCCCCGGCCAGCACGGAGCGCAAGACGTCGGCCAGCGGTCAGAGCGCGGCGGCGCGCCCCGAGCCGAGCGCCAAGGTCGAGCTGTCGGCCGCCGCCAGCCTGCTCGCGCGCGCCGACGCCGACGGTACGTTCGACGCCAAGAAGGTCGAACGCCTGGCCGAGGCCATTCGTGACGGCAGTTTCCAGGTCGACGCGAATGCGATCGCCGACAAGCTGTTGGCCAACGCGCAAGAACTGCTCGGCCGCAAGACGCAGTAGCACATGTCTGGCATGTCGGCACGATTGCCAGAACAGCCCGCCGCGGATGGGCACGCCGGTGCGCGCGCCGATCTCGAGCCGCTGCTGACGCGCGTCGAACAACGACTCGAAGAATTGCAGACCGCGCTGAGCGCGCGCGACATGCCGTGCATCGAACTGCATGCCAGCGAGTTGCAGCGCACGCTCGCCGCGGCGGTGGAGCGTTTCGTGCAAGCCGCGCGCCATGGCGGCGTGCCGCACGACCTGCGCCGTCGGCTTGGATTGGCCGGCGCTCAGATCGCCGCGCAGCGCGACGCACTGGCCCGCGCGACCGCCGCGCTGGACCGCGCCATCGATGTGCTGATGCCCGGCTTCGGCAGCGCGCCGCTGCTGTACTCGGCCAGCGGAAGCGCCGAGCACCGCGCCAGCACCGCGTCGGTCCAGGCCTGAGGGCACCGCGGCCACGCGGCCGCTGCGCAGACCTGTCTGTTCCCGATTGCCACAAGCAGGTCCGGGCGCTGACGGGCACGGGTGTCGTTTGCCCACCGCGACCTTCTTCGGCGATTGCCACCCCGATGGGGCTGTGCAAACATGTGACAATCGTCACAAGAACACGCGGCGCCGCAAGGCCTCTAACAGGAACATCAGCGGTGGCAAGGGACAGCAAGTCAGGACGACACAGCACGCGGCCGTCGCGCCCGTCGAGGACGGCCATGCAGACGGTTCCCTGGCCCCACACCTCGCCCGCAGACGCCGCTCGGCCGGTGACCGCGCGCCGCATCAAGCTGGCCTCGTTCAGCCTGAGCCTGATCTGCTTCGTCGCGCTGGCGGTGGCACTGGCCGCGCTGGTGCCGCTGCTGGCGGGCACCGAACTGTCCGAAGGCGCCCGAAATCGCTTATTGATCGTGCTCTTCCCTGCCGCGTTGGGGATCGGGGCGCTGTGCGCGCTGGTGCTCGTGCAATGGCGCGCACGCCGTCTGGCCGCCGAGACGCTGCGCAGCACCGCGCGTGAACTGCAGCGCGGCGCGTGGCGCACGGCCGTCCATCGCATGCGCGAACAGCCGCCGGCCGAGCCGTCGGCGTTCGGCGATCTGGCCAATCAGGTGGAAGGCGTGATGGGCGAGTCCGAGCGCCGCTGGCAGGCGCGTGTGGAGCTGTCGCTCGAGTGGTATTGGGAGACCGACGAGCGGCATCGCCTGTCGTCGCTGTCGGCCGACGCGCCGCTGGTCAAGCCCGCCGATCGTGCACTGGGTGACCTGCTGGGCCGCCGTCACGACGAACTTGGCTTCGTGCACCCGCCCAGCGGCGGCTGGGCCGCGTTCAACCTGATGCTCGACCGGCAGGAGAGCTTCAACGAGCTGGAGCTCGAGGTCGATGGGCTTGGCGGCCGCGCGCGCGGCTGGATGGCATTGACCGGCCGCGCGCGCACCCACCGCGACGGGCACTTCGCCGGCTACGAGGGCGTGGGCCGCGACATCACGGCGCACAAGGAGTCGTACCGCCGCCTGCAGTCGAGCGAACAGCGCTACGCGGTGCTGGCCGGCTTGTCGGCCGACTGGTATTGGGCCACCGACACCGAGCACCGCTTCGTCGACGACGACGGCGCGCTGCAGCGACGCTTCGGCACCTTGGCCGAGGCGATCCGCGGCCGCACCCGCTGGGAGGTGTATGCCGACGCCCTGCCCGAGGCGCAATGGCGCGCCCACCGCGCCGATCTGGAGGCCGGGCGAGCGTTCCAGGGCCTCGAGTTTCTCGTCCGGCGGCCCGATGGCATGCAGCTGTGGGTGTCGATCGCCGGCGCGCCGCGCTACGACGAAGGCGGTCGCTTTGTCGGCTACCACGGCGTGGGCCGCGACATCACGCATGCGCAAGAAGGCCGAGCAGTTGCTGATGCTGCACAACCGCCAGCTGCAATCGGCCGTGGCCGCACGCACCAAGGAGCTCGAGTTCGCCAACCGCGATCTCGAGGCCTTCGCGCGCCACCTCGCGCACGAGTTGCGCACGCCGATCGGGCACGTGCAGGGTCTGGCCGAACTGCTGCGCCGACGCCTGGGCGAACAGTTGAAGCCCGAGCACGGCGAACTGCTCGATCTGCAGATCCGCGCTGCGCAGGACATGATCACCACGCTGGAGGCGCTGCTCGCGCTGGCGCGCTCGTCGAGCGAGGCCATCGAGCGCAGCGTGCTCGACCTGAGCCTGCTGGCCGCCGAGGTGATCGGCAACCTGCCGCCGTCGAGCGTGTGGCGCCGGTGCGCTGGGAGATCGAGCCCGGGCTGACGGTGTGGGCGAGCGAATCGCAGATGCGCATCGTGCTGGCAAACCTGCTGGGCAATGCCGCCAAGTTCACGCGCCGCGTGCCCGACCCGGTGGTCAGCCTCGGCAGCGTGCTGGGTGCCGGCGGACAACTCGTCTACCAGGTGCGCGACAACGGCGCCGGGTTCGATGCCTCGCGCGCCTCGATGCTGTTCCAGCCTTTCCGCCGACTGCATGGCAACGAAGAGTTCCAGGGCACCGGCATCGGCCTGACGATCGTGCAGCGCATCGTGCAGCGCCATGGCGGCAACATCCGCGCGATGGGCGAAGTCGGCCAGGGCGCCTGCTTCGAATTCAGCCTCGGCCAGCGCGAGGCCGGCAGCACGGTGAACGCGCCGTCGCTGCCCGACGTGTCGCAGCCGCAACCGCTGGACTCCACGCAGGCGCCGCCGCGCGAACTGGCGGCCTGACCGGACCACCCCCGCAGCGCCTTCGGCGCCGCCCCCTCAAGGGGGGTGAGAACCGGCAAAGCCGGATCCACGGCGGCCGCGTCGATCAGAAGCGGGACGCGAGCCGGCCGCCGCCGCGGTGGCGGCCGGCCGCGCTGATCGGCGCGCCAGCTGTCGCGGACCTACCACTGGTGCAGCCGGCTGCGCAGGCGTGCGATCGACTGGCTGTGCAGCTGGCACACGCGGCTCTCGGTGACCCCCAGCACGGCGGCGATTTCCTTGAGGTTCATGTCGTGCTCGTAGTACATGCTCATCACGTACTGCTCGCGCTCGGGCAGACGCTTGATCGCATCGACCAGCGCCTGGCGCATGCGCTGGTCCTGCAGCATGGCCAGCGGGTTGGCGGCCTCGTCGCCGACGTGGCGATCGAGGAAGTCGTCGCCGTCGTCGCCCGACATGTCCTCCAGGTAGATCAGCTGCGTGCCGCGCACCTTGCCCAGCAGCTCCTGGTAGTCGGCCAGCGACAGGCCCATCTCGTCGGCGATCTCGCTCTCCGCGGGCGCACGGCCGAGCCGCTGCTCCAGGCCAGCGCACGGCCGCCTCGATCGAGCGCTGATGCCGGCGATCGCCGCGGCTCATCCAGTCACCGCCGCGCAGCTCGTCGAGCATGGCACCGCGGATGCGCTGGGTCGCGAAGGTCTCGAACTGCACGCCCTGGTTGGCGTCGAAACGCGACAGCGCATCGTTCAGGCCGATCATGCCCACCTGGATCAGATCGTCGAGCTCCACGTTGGCCGGCAGTCTTGGCGATCATCTGATGCGCGAGTCGTCGCACCAATGGGCTGTACTGCTTGAGCAGCACGTTGGCGTCGTGGTGGCCCTTGGCGGTGTACATGGCTGTCGACTCCGCGGAAACGGGTTCAGTGCGTGGCATGGTTGTGCGGCGCCTTGGCGCGCGGGCAGTGGCGGCGTGTCGCCGATCGGGTCTTGCGCCAGCTGGGCGCGCAGCAGGCGCAGCAGCTGCGGCTCGGCGGCGTCGCTGCGCCGCGGTGGCGGGGTCGAGCACCACGCAGTCGTGGATCGCCGCACCCAGGAAGCGCTCGGCGCATTCGGCCAGGCTCTCGCCAAGACGATCGGTGCGCGGCCCATGCGGGTCGGCCAGCAGCAGCAGATCGTGCGACAGCCAGCCCGGCCGCTGCGCCAGGCGCTTGAGCCCGGCGTAGGCCTCGGTCAGGCTGCGCGGCGAATCGCTTGCCTGCAGCATCGGGCGCATCGGTCGGGCGGCGAACAGTCGCGCCAGGTCGCTGGTGTCGGCGTGCACCAGCACCATGTCGGCCTGCGGCACCGCGCGCTCGATGGCATCGAGAAATCGCGCCGCAGCGGCCCTGGCTGTCGACATGGCGGATCGGCAGCCCGCGGGCCGCCAGGTACGACACCTGGTTGGCCAGCGGTTCGACGCACGACGACAGGTCCAGCAGCGCCATCTCGCGCGGCGGCGGCGCGCCCTCGGCGGCGTCGACCACCAACGTGTGCAGGCCGAGCGCGCCGGCCGCAGCGCACAGGCGTTCGATCACCAGTTCGGCCTGGGCGACGAACGGGTTCTGCACCAGCGCGAGAAAGCGCATGCGCCGCGCACCGAACAGGCGGCGCAGACCGGCGGCCTGGTCGTAAGCGCCGCCCGCGCGCCGCGCCGTGCGCGGTCATCGCCGAGAGGGCTGATCTCATTGGGCCCCCTTCCCTGCGGGCCTTCCCCCCGAGGGGGAGCGAGCGCCTTCGGAGCTCAGTGCGTGCAGCGGGGCGGCGGCGCGCTGCGTCGCGGCGAACACCAGGTTGATTTCCGACGCATCGACGCGCCAGGCGGGGTTGGCCGCGGTACGCAGCGCACGCTGGATCAACGCCGCCGACGACAGGCGATGCCAGTCCTCCGGCACGCGCTGGCCGTTGGCCACGCCGACCACGCGCAGCTTGTGGCGCACCAGCGCATCGAGCGTCGGCGCAATCTTGGCCGCCTCGTCGATCTTGCTCAGCACCGCGCCGCGACAGCGCGCGGCGCCATAGCCCTGCATCACGTCCTCGACGGTTTCGCCCTGGGTGGCAGCGTTGAGCACCAGCAGGCGCTGGATCGCGCGATGCGACAGCATCTCCAGCAGCTCGTGCGTGCGCTCGTCGCGCTGGGCCATGCCGGCGGTGTCGATCAGCACCAGCTTCTTGGCCGACAGCAGATCGAGCAGGTCGTCGAGCGAGGCGCGGTCGTGCGCGGTGTGCACCGGCACGCCGAGGATGCGGCCGTAGGCGCGCAGCTGCTCGTGCGCCGCCATGCGATAGGCGTCGAGCGTGATCAGGCCGAGGTTGGCCGCGCCATGCCGGGTGGCGAACGCGGCCGCGATCTTGGCCGTGCTGGTGGTCTTGCCGACACCGGTGGCGCCGATCAGCGCGTACACGCCGCCGACGTCCTCCAGGGCCGGGCTGCCCTCGTCGGTCAGCAGATTGCGCTGCAGCACCGCGCTGGCCCAGGCCATCTCGTCGCCGTTGTCGTTGCGGCAGGTGCTCCACCAGCTTGCGGATCAACGCCGGCGAGAAACCCGCCTCGAGCAGGCGCTGCGACAGCGCCGACTGGCGCGGGTTGCGATGCAGCTGCTCCATGAACGCGAGCGCGCTGAATCGCTCTTCGATCAAACCCTTCACCGAACGCAGTTCGTTCATCACCTCGGTGCGCTCGCGCTGGCCGGGCGACGGGTCGGCCAACGAGGGCAGCGGGTCCGGCAGGCGCAAGCTCCGGATGGACCGGCGGTGCCGGCGTCCGCTCGCGCGGCGTGGGTGGCGCCATGGCCGGTGCGGCACGCGGCACGATGATCGGCGCGGCGGCATCGTCGGGGAATCGGCTGGCCAGCGGCTCGATATCGCGCTGCGCCGCACGGGGGGCCGCCGCTGGCGTCGGTGCCGCAGGGGATGACGCGGCGGCGGCCGGTGCGGTCGGGGTCAACGCCGCGCGACGGCGGCGCAGCAGGCGTTCGCGCACGTAGTCCTGGAACGACAAGGTGCTCATCGCCAGGCGCTCGACGTCCCGCTCGACCGGCGCGGCGGTTTCGGCGCGCACGGGGCTCAGCTCGGGCGCGCTCGGCAGCGTGGCGGCGGCGGTGGCGATCTGCTCGATCTGCGACATGCTGTCGTGGGCCATCGCCAGCACCTCCACGCCCTCGTCGCACGGCCGGGTCGACAACACGACCGCATCGGCGCCGAAGGTCAGCCGCACCTGGGCCAGCGCCTCGCGTGAGCTGCGGGCGGTGAATCTCTTGACGTTCATGCCGCCTCCCGCAGAGCCGTCTCAAGGCAGGCGCGCCCCCCGCGGGCCACGTAGGGGCCCTTACAGGGCCCGGGGGGCAGCGAACGAACGTGAGCGTGGGGGGTCATGCGGTTCCTCCGATGATCGAGCCGATCCGGATCGAATGGGTTTCAGGAATCTCGCTGTGGCTCGAGCACCCTCAGCCTCGGCGCCGAGCGCCGCAGCAGCCGCGCCATCGTGGCGCGGATCGCGTCGGGCACCAGCAGGCACGCCGGGTGTCCCATGTCTTCCTGGTGGCGCGCGGTGGACGCGGCCTCGCGCGTCAGGCTTTCGGCCACGCCGGGATCCAGCGCGGCGCCGTGCGGCGAGGTCAGCGCCTGCGTGACCAGGCGCTCGAGTTCGGGCTCGAGCGCGATGACGTCGAGCTCGCGCACCGGGCCATAGATCTGGTGCACGATGGCCGGGGCCAGGTGCATGCGCGTGACACGCGCCAGCTCTGCCGGATCGGTCACGGTGGCGGCATGCTCGGCCAGGCTTTCGACGATGCCGCGCATGTCGCGGATGTGCACGCCTTCTTCGAGCAGCAACTGCAGGACCTTCTGCACGGTGGCGATGCCGACCATCTTGGGGATCACGTCTTCGATCAGCTTGGGGGCGAGCTTCGTCACATGTTCGACCAGGGCCTGGGTTTCGACCCGGCCGAGCAGTCGTGCGGCATGGACTTGCATCAAGTGTGAAAGGTGGGTCGCGACGACGGTCGCGCAATCAACGACGGTAAATCCGGCCATTTGGGCCATCTCGCGCTGGCGCTCCTCGATCCACACGGCGGGCAAGCCGAACGCCGGGTCGACGACCTTGGTGCCCGGCAGCGCCTGCGTCGCGCCGCCCGGGTTGATCGCCAGCCACATGCCGGGGAAGGCCTCGCCCTCGCCGACCGCCGCGCCGCGCAACGTGATGCGGTAGGCGCTCGGCTTGAGCTCGAGGTTGTCGCGGATGTGCACCGGCGGCGGCAGGAAGCCGACGTCCTGCGCGAACTTCTTGCGCACGCCCTTGATGCGGGCCAGCAGGTCGCCCTGGCGTTCCTTGTCCACCAGCGCGATCAGGCGGTAGCCGACCTCGAGGCCGAGCGTGTCCACCGGCTGCAGGTCGTCCCAGCTCGCCTCGGCGTTCGGCGCGGCCACCGGCGCCGGCGGCTCGTCGGCCTGCGCCTGCAGCGCGCGCTGCCGCTGGCGCAGCCACCAGGCCATCCAGCCGATCGCGCCGGCGATCACCAGGAACACCGCGTTGGGCATGCCCGGGATCAGGCCGAGAATGCCGACGATTGCCGCCGTGACGGTGAGCGCACCGGGCGAGTTGAACACCTGATTGCGGATCTGCGTGCCGATGTCGTGCTGCTTGCCGACGCGCGAGACCACCATCGCCGCGGCCACCGAGATCAGCAGTGCCGGAATCTGCGCCACCAGCGCATCGCCGACGGCCAGCAGGATGTACGACTCGGCCGCCTGCGATACCGACAGGCCGTGCTGCGCGATGCCGATGATCAGGCCACCGACGATGTTGATCACCAGGATCAGGATGCCGGCCACCGCGTCGCCGCGCACGAACTTGCTGGCGCCGTCCATCGAGCCGAAGAAGTCCGCCTCCTCGCCGACTTCCGAGCGGCGCCGCTTGGCCTCGGCCTCGTCGATCAGCCCGGCGTTCAGATCGGCATCGATGGCCATCTGCTTGCCCGGCATCGCATCGAGCGCGAAGCGTGCGCCGACCTCGGCGATGCGCTCGGCGCCCTTGGTGACGACGATGAAGTTGATCACCACCAGAATCGCGAACACGATCAGGCCGACGGCGAAGTTGCCGCCGATCAGAAAGTGGCCGAACGACTCGATCACCTGCCCGGCGGCGCCCGAGCCGGTGTGGCCTTCCATCAGCACCACGCGCGTCGAGGCGACGTTGAGCGACAGGCGCAGCAGCGTCGTCACCAGCAGCACGGTGGGAAACGCCGCGAAGTCCAGCGGCCGGATCATGTGCGCGGCGACCATCATCACCATCAGCGCCAGCGCGATGTTGAACGTGAACAGCAGGTCCAGCGCCAGCGGCGGCAGCGGCAACACCATCATCGACAACACCATGACGATGAACAGCGGCGCCATCAGCGCCTTGATCGCGTCGGCACGCGGGCCGAGCAGGCCCTGCAGTGACTGCAACCAGCCGTTCACGCGGCGCCTCCCGCGGCCGGCACGGCCTCATGCGGGTCGAGCCCGGGCGGCAGCTCGATCTCGGGCACCGCCGGCGGCATCGGCGAGTGGCCGCCGAGCGCGGCGCGCAACTGGTACACATAGGCCAGCACCTGCGCAACGGCAGCGAAGAGTTGGGTCGGCACCTCGCGGTCGATCTCGACGTGTGCGTACAGCGCCCGCGCCAGCGGCGGCAGGCGCAGCACCGGCACCTTGGCCTGCTGCGCGAGGTCGCGGATGCGCAGCGCCATCAGATCGGCGCCCTTGGCCACCACGCGCGGCGCGACCATCGTGGCTTCGTCGTACTTCAGCGCCACCGCATAGTGCGACGGATTCATCACCACCAGGTCGGCCTTCGGCACCTCGGCCAGCATGCGGCGCTTGACGATCTCGCGCATGCGCGCCTTCATCTTGGCCTTGATCTCGATGTTGCCCTCGAGCTCCTTGAACTCCTGCTTGGCCTCGTCGTGGCTCATCTTCAGGCGCTGCAGAAACAGGTGCCGCTGGAGCGGCACATCCACCAGCGCAAACACCGCCAGCGCCAGCAGCAGCAGCGCCAGGCCGGTGAACAGCGCACCCCCGGTCTGCACCAGTGCAGCCGGCAGCGACAGCGCCAGCGCGTCGTGGAAGGCGCCGAAGCGCGCGCCCAGGTACAGCGTACCCACCGTGCCCAACACCAGCGTCAGGAACACCTCCTTCGCGGTGTCGCCCAGATGCGCGGTGGACAGCAGGCGCGCAGCACCCGTCAGCGGGTTCAGCTTGCCCAGGTTGGGTGCGAGCGGTTTCCAGGTGAAGTTCCAGCCGCCCGACAGCACAGCGGCGAGCACCGACGCCAGCAGCACGATGGCACCCGCCGGCGCCACGGCCAGCAGCAGGCGCACGCCGTGCGCACCGAGGCGTTCGACCATCGGATCGGTGCCGGCCAGCACGCGGGCATCGAACCGCAGGCCCGCGCTGAGCAGCTCGGTGGCCCAGCGGGTGGCCGGTGCGGCCAGCAGCATCAGGCCCGCCGCACCGACCAGCAGCGGCAGCAGATGCGCCAGGTCACGCGAACGCGCAACCTGGCCATCGGCCTTGGCCTTGGCGATGCGGCGCTGCGATGCGGGTAAGTGGCGGTCTTGTGCGTCGGCCATGAAGCGGGATCCGAAACGAATCGGTCCCGCCATGGTGCCGGCGGCGGCGCAAACTTAAGCGGGAAAAGCCGGGCATTGCCCGGCCCTTATTACAAGCTAGGCACGCCCTGTCGGCTCGAAACCGAGGCCGGCCCCCAGCCTCCCGACTTCACCCCGGTGCTTTGTCGCGGGGTTTCGGCCACCGTGATGGTGGCATTAATCGATGCACCTGCCCGTACGGCGGGGCGTCGGCGTGGCGGCACCGGTATCGGGCAACTCATCGACCCGACATCGGCTGGCTGGATACCAGCGTCGGGCGTTGCGGCTTGATCGACGGCTCGGACTCGGCCGTGGTGTCGGCCAGCGGTCGGAATGCATGGTCTTCGGCCTCGCGATTCATCACGACGATGCTGATGCGCCGGTTCTGCGCATCGGCGGGCAGCTCGCGGTTCAACAGCTGGCTCGCGGCCAGGCCCTGCACACGCAGCACGCGGTCCTCGGTCAGGCCGCCGGCGACCAGTTCGCGGCGCGACGCATTGGCACGATCGGCCGACAGCTCCCAGTTGCTGTAGCCGCGCTCGCCACCGGGAAACGGCGTGGCGTCGGTGTGGCCTTCGAGTGTCAAGCGGTTGGGCACCTCGGTCAGCACCGAACCGATCGTGCGCAGCAGCGACTGCATATGCGCCTTCACCACTGCCGAGCCGCTGTCGAACATCGGTCGGTTCAGCTCGTCGACGATCTGGATGCGCAGTCCGTCGCGCGTCATGTCCAGGCGGATCTGCGAGCTGTAGGGCGCCAGAGCCGGATTGCTGCGCAGCTCGTCTTCGATCCGTTCCTGCAGCACACGCAGGCGCGCCGCCTCGGCGCGGATCTGCTCCTGCTTGAGCGCCTGAAGGTTGATCGTGCGCTGGGGTGCCTCGACGTCGCCCTTCTTCACCTGGCCGGTGGTGCGGGTCAGGTCCTGCCCGCCGCCCTTGACCACGCTGGACGAATCGCCCGAGCCGGCGCCCCCGAGCAGCGCCACCTTCAACGGCGACTGGAAGTAGTCCGCAATGCCCTTCTTGTCGCCCTCGGTGGTGGAGCCGAGCAACCACATCAGCAGGAAGAAGGCCATCATCGCCGTCACGAAGTCGGCATACGCGATCTTCCACGCGCCGCCATGATGGCCGTGGCCGCCCTTCTTGATCTTCTTGACGATGATCGGCTGGAGCTTCTTCGCGTCGCCGGCCATGTCAGTGGTCCATCGCGCTGTTCGTCATCGGCAGCGCACAAGAAACGAGCAGTGGCACCTTCCGGCCCGGTGCGGCCGTTCGGTCTGCGGCTTGAATACAGACCTTCGACGACCGAGCCAGCAACGCGGCAGGCCGAGGGCCGGGCTCCTCATGCGTCCCTAAATCGTCGCCCGGCCCTCGGCCCGCCGCGTTGCCAGTGGCATCGCCGCGGTGCGCAGGTCGTGCGTCCGCGGACCGCCGCGGTGGTTCGGGCGCAGCCGCGGGTGGGCGGCCGACGGGGCGATTTAGGGACGCATGAGCCCCGGCGGTTGCCCGCCCGTGGCTGCGCCCTCGTTCGATCGTCGAATGTCCGGTCTCACCGAAGGCGAACAGCCGCAACGGGCCGCCAGACAACCTTCGCGATCCGATATGTCGGGGGCGCACCGAGCGTTGCCGTATCACTTCTTGCCCTTCACGTGACTTTCGAGTTCCGCGAAGGTCGGGCGCTCGGTCGAGTACAGCACCTTGCGGCCGAACTCGATCGCCACCTGCGGCGCATAACCCTGCATCGACGCCAGCAGCGTGGTCTTGATGCACTGCAGCTCCTTGCCGCTTTCGTCGACCTTTTGCTCCAGCAGCCCGGCCAGCGGCTCGAAGATGCCATAGCTCAACAGAATGCCGAGGAAGGTGCCCACCAGTGCCGAGCCGATCATGCCGCCCAGCACCGCCGGCGGCTGACCCACTGAACCCATGGTGTTCACCACGCCGAGCACCGCGGCCACGATGCCGAAGGCCGGCAGGCCGCCGGCCAAGCGCTGCAGCGCGCTCACCGGCGCGTGCGCCTCGTGGTGATGCGTGTCGATCTCGCTGTCCATCAGCGATTCGATCTCGTGCGCATTGAGGTTGCCAGAGACCATCATGCGCAGGTAGTCGGTGATGAACTCGCTCACATGGTGATCGTTGCCGACCGTCGGGTACTTCTGGAACAACGGCGAGTTGTGCGGGTCCTCGACGTCCTTCTCGATCGACATCAGGCCTTCCTTGCGCGCCTTTTGCAGGATGTCGTAGAGCAACGCCATCAGCTCCATGTAGCGCGCCTTGGTGTATTTGCTGCCCTTGAAGCACAGGACCAGACCCGCCGCCGAGGCCTTGAGCACCTTCATCTGGTTGTTGGCGACGAAAGCACCGATCGCCGCGCCCATGATCGTGACCAGTTCGAACGGCAATGCCTTCAGCACGACGCCGATGTTGCCGCCGTGGACGACGAACACGCCGAACACGCAACCCAGCGCGACAACCCAACCGATGATGACGAACATGTAAGCGCTTCCTGACCAGTCGACGACCCGGCATGAGCGCGGCCGTCGCTGTCATATCGGCGCGCAGCGGCAGCTCTTGAGCGGACCGGACGGGCGGCAATTCCCCGCTCGGGCCCCGCCGAACGGCTGCGCGGCACCATCGCGCGCCGCGAACCGGTGGCCGCACAAAGAGAAGCGGCGCAATCCCGAAGGTTCGCGCCGCAAAGGCACAGTGAATGTGCCGCTAGGAGGAGACAAGCAAGAAACCGTACAACAGAAACAGATTGTCGGTGCGAACGCGCTCCGGCTTGAGGCGCGACGTGCCCGAATTAGTGAACTTCGACCGCGTTGGACTTCAGGCTGCCAGCCTGACGGCCCTTGCCGGCACGCGCCGGCGGGTTGCACATTCCGCACACGTAGTGGCGGGTGATCTCGTGCGGATGCGTCACGAAGTGCCCGCCGCACTTGGTACAGGGCGTCATCGTCAGCATGCCGTTGTCGACGAACTTCACCAGGCGCCAGGCCCGGGTGATCGACAGCTGCGGCTCCAGCCCTTGCGCCTGCAACTGCTCCAGGTAGAGCTTGTAGGCCTTGATCACCGTGTCGATCTCGTCGAGCTCGGCCACCTTGTTGAGGTACTCGTGCACGTTCAGGAACAGGCTGGCGTGGATGTTGGGCTGCCAGGTCATGAACCAGTCGGTCGAGAACGGCAGCTGGCCCTTGCTCGGGCTCTTGCCGGCAACCTCCTTGTACAGGCGCAGCAGGCGCTCGTAGCTGAGATCGGTTTCGCTCTCGAGCACCTGCAATCGTGCGCCGAGCCGGATCAGCTCCACCGCCCGGTCGATCTGCTTGGCTTCGGTCAGGATGCTCTTGATGCGCATGATGGGATCTCGCTGGTTGCCAGGGTGCTGATCGATCAGGCGGCTTCCTGATGGCGGCCGGCCATCAGGATGGATGCGTGCAGGCGCGACACGCTGTCGTTGGCCGGCGCCTTGCCGTGGTTGGTGAGCAGGCCCCACACCATGTCGTCGTCGCTGCGCATGCGGCACAGCAGCGTGCTGCTCGATGCGATCTTCATCATCTGCGCCGGCGTGAGGGCCGAGATCAGCATCGCGTTGTCCTCGTTGATGCCCAGCCGGAACAGCGCCTGCTCGCGATCAGCGCGGATCAGGCTCTGCGCCAGCATCAGGTAGGAGAGATTGGCTTCGCGAATCTCGGCGAGGATCTGTTCAGAGGTCATTGAGACTCCATCCGGGGGTGCAGTGACGATGGGATGGACTCTAGGCTGCAAAGATGCACGGCGATATCGGGCCGATTCGCGAAATGCAGTCCCGGAACTTCCATCGCCGCTGTAGGAAGTGCCCCGACAGTCGGGCGTGCGATCTTCACGGGCTCGAGAACTGGTCGGTCGTTGCCGCGCTGCTCGGTCGATCGGCGTGGCAAGGATTCACGGACGATGGCGTCGACGTCACCCATCGCCGTGGCACGGCACGACGCTGCGCGCACGCACCCACTCCCATGCTGATCACGCCGTTCGCCTTGGTACAGCCGATCGAGGACCTGGCCGCCGAGGCCATCGAACGCGGGGACTTGCCCACCGCATTGATGACGCTGATCAAAGGCGTCGAAGGCCTGGTCGCCCGTGACGACCTCGCCGGACGTTCGCTGTTTCTGCCGAGTCTCGACCAATGCCTGATCGAGTTGGCCGAGCGACTCGCCGCGCGGGAATGTCCGGCCGGGATCGACGCCGCCGACGGCTGCCAGCTGGTGGTCGCCACCGAGACCTATGGCACCGGCGGCCATTCGCGGGTGCTCGAAGACATCTGCCGCCATCTGCCGCGCCCGGTGATCGTGTTGACCGATCTGTTCGGCCGCATCAACGCCGGCCAGCTGGCCATCGACTACCTCTACCGCGACGCCGGCGCCGCCGCCGTGCTGACGCTGCCGCCGGGGCCGCCGCTGGTCAAGGCCGTGAGCCTGCTGCGCACCGCCATGCAGCTCGGACCGCACGGCATCGTCTACCTCACGCATCACCAGGACGCGATCGCCTTCGCCGCATTGGCCAGCCGGCGCGTGCGCGTACCGTCGCTCTTTATCCACCACGCCGACCACCACCCGGCGCTCGGCGCCACGATCGACCACATCCACCATGTCGATCTGATACGCCAGACCGGCACCACCTGCGCCGCCGAACTGCAGCGCGACACCGGCTATCTGCCGCTGCACGCGCGCGACCAGGGTGCGCGTGTGCAGCCGGTGCGCGGCCTCGCCGAAGCCTCGGTGGTGACCAGCGGCGCGCCGCAGAAGTACCTGCGCGACGGCGCGCTGGCCTACCGCTCGATCGTGGCCACGGCGTGCCGCGTCGTCGGCGGCCCGTACCACCACATCGGGCCGATGCCGGCCGATTGGGTGGCCGAAATCCGCGAACACCTGGCTGCGCAGGGCATCGCACCCGAGCGCTTCCACCACGTCGGCGCCGTGCCGTCGCTGTGGGCGGCGTTGCGGCAACTGGACGCCGACGTGTACCTCAGCTCAGCCCCGCTGGGCGGCGGCCGCGCGGCGGTCGAGGCACAGGGTTGCGGCTATCCGGTGGTCGCATTCGATCCGAGCCGAAGCGATCGTCCGCTGCTGGCCACCGACTTCTACCACCCCGGCACGCCGTGCTGGTCACACCTGGAACGGCTGGACAGCGCGCTGCGCGTCGCGCTCGCCGAGGCGCCGGCACAAGCATCGCAGTCGCGCCGCTTCTACGAGCAGCACTTCGGCGCGGCGGTGTTTGGCGACTCGTTGCAGCGCTTGTTCCAGACCAGCCGGACGCTGCTGGCCTGATGCGCGTCAGGCCGCCGCGCGCTGCACTTCGCGCCGGATCGCGCCGCACAGGGTGGGAATCTCGTCCAGCGCGGCGTACTTCTGCAGCAGCAGGCCGGCACTCTGATGGAATTCACCCGGCACCGTGTAGCCGGTGGTCGAGTTGTGGAACAGCGGCACACGCAAGATCTGCGCGCACGGCGCGCCGCCCAGTGCCAGCGCCTGCAGGCACAGGTCGGTGCCCCACAGGTGCCAGCCCAATGCCGGATCGGGCGTGATCGGCGAGCTGCTGTGCAGCGCCACCGCGAACTCGTCGATCGACACCCCTCCCGAGGTGCCCGGATGATCGAAGTGCTGCGTGCGGTCGATCACCTGGCCCGCATAACACAGCCCGGTGCGCAGGTCCGCACCGGCCTCGAGCCCCGCAAAGCCCACCGGCGCCGCAGCGCGGCCATCGGCTTGGATCGCGCCGAGCTGTTCGGCCAGCATGAAACCGCTGCCGGTCGGAAAGTAGACATCCTGGTGCACGAACAGGCGCCACGCGTGGCGCGCGCGTGACGAGCCCTTCGCGAACGCGTCGGCCGCGCTCGTGGCGCCCTCGACGGTGATGACCTCGGCGTTCACCTCGCGCAGCCCTGGCGAGCGGGCGATGTTGAGTTCCAGCTCCAACGGCCGGTTCACCGGCACGATCACCGAAAACGGCGCATACCGCGCCGGGTCGGCGGGCACCGCGAGGTGTTGCTTGTCGCAGGTGACCACCATGTAGCGCATCCCGAGGTTGCGCAGCACCGTCTGGCGCGGCAGCCCGAGCGACATGGCGGCGCCGATCAGCCGGGCGCTGAACACCGATTCTGGAACCTCGCTGCGGCACTGGCCGCGAAGCTGCGGCAGCCAGCCGGCGTCGAGCATCAGCTTGAAGGCCGAGGCCGGCGAGAAGAAACGTGCGTGCGCGGCATCGAGCAATCCCTCGGCGTCGTAGGTGATGTCGCCCATCACCAGGCGCTGCAGCACGTCGTGATGACCCATGTTCGGCCAGCCGAACAGCAGGCACGCGTTCGGCGTGGTCCATTCGTGAAGCGCCTCCAGCGTGGCTGGCGCCTCGCGCATCGCCGGCGCGCGCGAATCGAGCACCGCGCAGTCGTAGGCCGGTGTGCCCTGCGGCCGTTGCGCCGGCAGCACGTCCACCGTGTCCCACCCCGCATCGGGCCACAGCGCACGGTAACGCTCGCCCAACGCGCTGCCGGCAGGTCCGAGCTCGAGCACGCGGCGCGCATTGGGTGGCAGCGCTTCGAGCAGCTGCGCCATCAGGGTGTCGTCGGCGTGGTGCATGGTGGTTTCGCGCTCAGTGGGCGATCGTGGAACAGGCCGCGATGGCGGCATCGGCGACCGTGGCCACCGTGGTGGCGTCGATGTAGGGCGCCATCGGAAGACTCAGCACCTGCGCGGCCAGCTGCTCGGCGATCGGCAGCGGCGGCCACGGCTGGCCGGCATAGGCACCTTGCCGATGGCACGGCGTGGGATAGTGAGTGCCGCTGCCGATGCCGCAGCGCTGAAGATGCTGCTGCAACGCGCCGCGATCGCTGCTGCGCACGACCATCAGGTGCCAGACCGGCTCGACGTCGGCCAACACGCATGGCAGCGTGAGCCCCGAATCGGCCAGCGCTTGCAGATAGGTCGAGGCGGCGCCACGCCGCGCGGCGTTCTCGGCGTCCAGATGCACAAGCTTGGCCCGCAGCACCGCGGCCTGAATCTCGTCCAGCCGCGAATTCACGCCGCGCACGTCGTGGCGGTATTTCTGCTGTGAACCGTAGTTGCGCAAGGCGCGCAGGCGGGCCGCCAGGGCGTCGTCGTCGGTCGTGACGGCGCCGCCGTCACCCAGCGCGCCGAGGTTCTTGCCCGGATAGAAGCTGAACGCCGCCGCGTCGCCCAGGCTGCCGACCCGGCGGCCACGGTAGCGCGCCCCATGGGCCTGCGCCGCGTCCTCGATCAGATGCAAACCGCGAGCGCGGGCGAGCGCACGGATCGGCGCCATGTCGGCCGGCTGGCCATACAGGTGCACGGCGACGATCGCCCGCGTCTGCGGCGTGACGGCGCGCTCGATGCGTGCCGGATCGATGTTGCAGGTGGCCGCGTCGGGTTCCACCGGCACCGGCAGCGCGCCGCATTGACTCACTGCCAGCCAGGTGGCGATGAAGGTGTGCGACGGAACGATCACCTCGTCGCCGGGCCCGATGCCATAGCCGCGCAGGATCAGGTGCAACGCGTCCAGACCGTTGGCCACGCCGATGGCGTGACGGCAGCCGCAATAGGCGGCGAATTCGTGCTCGAACGCCTCGGTCTCCGCGCCCAGGATGTATCGACCGGAGGCGATGACGCGTGCGATCGCGTCGCGAAGGACGGGTTCGTGCGGCCGGTTGACGCGCCGCAAGTCGAGCAATTCGATCACCGGCACCAGCGCGCGCGCATGAACTCGGCGTAATCGCGGAAGTAGTCACCCTCGTCGTAATGGGCCGACGCGAGCACCATGCACACCGAGCCCGACGAGAAGTTGTCGAGTTCGCGCCAGATCATCGGGCACAGGTACAGGCCGTTGTACGAGCGGCTCAGGTGCACCCGGCGCTTGTCCTTGCCGTCGTCGAGCACGACATCGAAGCTGCCCGACATCGCGATGATGAATTGGTGCAGCGTCCTGTGCGCGTGGCCGCCGCGGTCGGATCCGCCGGGCACGTCGTACAGGTAGTACACGCGCTCGATCCGGAACGGCACGTGGCGGCTGCCTTCGATGAAGGTGAGATTGCCGCGCGGATCGTGGATCTTGGGCAGCTCCAGCATGCGGCAGCGCTCGATCGACGGCTCGGCCGCGACTTCCGCGTCGGCAACCACCGAGATCGGTACACGTGCATTCACAGCATCAGCTCGTAGTGATCGTGTACCACGCCGCCGGCACCGAATTCCGATTTGAACTGGTGCAGCCCCACGTTCAGGCAACGTCCCTGATCGACCGTGCTGATGCCGAAGTCGAAATACCTGGCGCGCATGCTCTGTGCATCCTCGATGGCTCGATCGAACAGCAGATCCAGTGCATGGCAGTCCTGGCCGCGCTCGCTCGATGCGATGTATTGTGCGTGGACCACCCGTGGCGTCACGAAGAGAACAAGGCCGGCAAGCACCTGCTTTTCGTGCCGCACGATCCGGCACTCGATCTGCTGCGGAAAGCGGGCCGCCAGGTCCTCGATCTCGGCCAGCGTGTGCACCGGTTCGAGCCCGTGCGCGCGGGCCAGGTTGTCCTGGACCACCGGCCACAGGTCGGCCAGGCGCGCTGCGCCGACCTCGTGCGTGAGCGCGCCGAGGCGCGCCCTCTTCAGCGCGCGCCGCCGTCGCTCGCTGACCGGCAGGCGCTGTTGCAGGTCGATGCAGCTGGACAGGTCGCGCCGCGTCAGCCGGGCGCCGAGGCGAAACAGTGCGTACAGATCGTCCTGCGCCGGTGCGAGCGCGTACACGTCGGGCACCGGGCGGTACAGCAGGCGCCGGTATCCGAGTGCGGCGAGCCACTGGCCCGCCGAGCGCAGTGCGCTCACCATGGCCTCGCCGCGCAGCCGCCCCGCGTGCACGACGCCGCCATAGGTGATGCCGGGGTGAGAGACGATTTGCGTCGCATCGGCCGGGTGCTGCGCCAGCGGCATCACGCCGAGCCAGTCGCCCGCGTCGTTCTCGATGATCAGCGAACGGTCGACGAATCGATCACCGTGGTAGCCGAGAAACCGTCGCGTGTGCAGAAAGGTGGCGCCGTAGCACGCGCCGCACCAGGCATCCCAGCGGTCGGCCTGCTGCGCGTCGTAGGCGCGAACCAGCATCAGCACTCCAGCAGTCGCGCTGCGCCGAAGCCGTCGACGCCGAAGTCGTTGCCGTTGTAGAGGAGCCAGGTACCGGCGCCGGGCAAGGTCACTTCGCAGCTGTACGACATGGCCAGCGCATCCCATTGCCCGGGGTCGGCATCCAGGGCCAGGTCGGCGTCGGCGCGGTGCCACTGCTGTCCGTCGCTGGAGCGCGCCATCCCGAGGCGGTAGCACGCCGGCTCGCGCTGGCGAATCGAGTAGTGCATGCGAAAGCCCTGCGCCGTGGCCACCACGAATGGTCGCCCCAGCCCGTGCTCGCGCATCGGGTCCATCGCCAGCACCGGCTGACCCTGCCCCGGCCACGTCAGGCCGTCGGCGGACTCGAGGTAGCGCAGGTCGTAGACCGGCATGGCCTTGCCGCCAACCATTTCCCACCGGCTGCCGGCCACGTACCACATGCGAAACGCGCCGCCGGCACGCACCGCGAAAGGTGCGCAGCGGAAGTGCAATTCCTGCGCCGAGCGTTCGAGCACCGGCGTCGGCCGAAGCCGGCGAAACGTGTCGCCGTCATCGTCGCTCACCGCCACGCCGCTCAGCAGGCGGTACCGGATGTGATGGCACAGCTCGAAGCCGACGTAATAGAGGTACAGGCGCCCGTCGTCCAGGCGCACCACCGAGGCCGGAAACACGCCGTTGTCGTCGAAGCAACCGGGCGCGCCGACGTCCAGCACCGGATGGGTCGCGGCGCGCAGCACCCGGCGCGGATCGCCCGGGTCGACGTCGACCCAGCCGATGCGCCCGACGCCGCGGTCATCGCGGCATTGCACGAACAGGCGCAGCGCACCGTCGGCGCGCCTGTGCGGGGTCGGGCAGGTGGCGTGTGTGCGCGCCCAGGGCAGGCGGCCATCGGGCCGCCAGACGACGCCATGCTTGGCCCATTTCATACCGCCCCCTGGGCACGATGCGCTTGCCCCCCTCGCCCCGTCAGCGGCCCCTCGTGGCATTTTGGGGAGCGGGCGCCCTTGCAGCGGCCGAGCAGCGCTCACGCCGCGACCTTGAAGAATCGCGTCGCGCTCACGCGCGCGGGTTCGGGCTGCTCGGTCTTGAACAGGGCGCCATCGGCGGTGTCCTTCATCACCACGGTGTTCGGCCCGATCCAGTTGTCGCGACCGAGCGTCACGTTGTTGGCCAGCGTGGCGTTGACGCCGAGGAAGCTGCTGGCTCCGATCCGGCAGAAGCCCGACACCACCACGTGCGACGAGATGAAGCAGTGGTCGCCGATCGTTGAATGGTGGCCGATGTGATTGCCGCTCCACAGCACGACGTTGTCGCCGACGCGAACGAAGGGCTGCAGCGTGTTGTCCTCGAACACGAAACAGTGCTCGCCGAGCTGCACGTTGCGCCAGACGAAGGCCCGCGAGCTCACGTACGACGCCAGCGCGTAGCCGCGTGCCTTGGCCGCCTGCGACAGGCGCGCGCGCAGGCGATTGAGCTGCGTGTAGGTGACCGCGACGAACACGCTGTGCTCGGCCGGGGCGAAGTCCGCCGCCAGCGTCTCGAAATCCACCACCGGCAGGCCGTGCAGCTCGTCGCGGCGGCGAAACGCCTGCTCGACCGCGAACGCGACCACCCGGTAGTCGGAGTCGGCGTCGAAGTACTCGCGGGCGATCTCGGCGAACGCGGAGTCGCCGATCACGATCAGTTTGCGTTGGTTCATGGTGTTTCTCGTCAGGGCCGGCGGATCAGGATGTCCTCGCGCCGGTTGGCCATCGGCAGGTCATCGGCCTGCGGCAACACCCAGGCGTGAAACCCCTGCGCGCGCGCACGCGCGAGCACGGCGAGAACCACGCTGTCGTCCATCACGCCGGGCTCGAGCCGGTTGAACGACACCACCGGCGGCTCGTCGCGGCCGGTGTACTGGCGGTGCGAGGCGTGTCCCGCCGCGCTGTCGAAGAACCGCTTGCGCATCGCGGCATTGGGCACATCGCCGAGCAGCAGTTGCCCGCCCTCTGCCAGCAGCCCGAGGCAGGTGTCGACGAAGTCGAACAGGTTGCCCTCGGCGAACACGTACTGCAGCACGCTGTAGGCGAGGATCGCGTTGACGCGCCCGGCCAGCGCCGCGCGTTCGGCGCGGATGGCATCGGGAAACGCGCCGGCGAACCGGTGCACGTGCGGGGCATCGGGCAGCAGGGCCAGCATCTCGGCGCTGTCGACGAGCAGCAGCCGGTTCTGGCTGCGCGCGCATTGCTCGATCAGCATCTCGGGCAGCCGGCTGCAGCCGGGGCCGATCTCCAGCACGGTGCCGCGGTGCAACTGCGCCAGCCCCAGCTTGGCCGCGATGTCGCGAAAGATCGCGTCTTCGCGGCCCTCGCGATAGCGGTCGGGAAACCCGACCTTCTCGTGTCGACTCAGGCCGGGGTCGGCGGCCAGCGAGCGAAAGCCGTCGAAATCGAGCTGCTCGAACCGAGACAGCGGCGCAGGCATCGCAGACGCGCCTTCAGGCCAGTGCCGGCGCCGCTGCCGGCGCGGCCACCATGCTGCGATAGGCCCACGACGCATCGACCGCGTCGTCGGGGATGTCCAGTTGCGCGGCCATCGTGTGCGCCGTCATGCGCTCGCGCAGCGTGGTCTCCACCTTCGTCAGCACCACCCGCATGAAGGCCGCGCGCTCGCGCGGCGACTCGCGCAGCTCGATGTCCTTGTAGCCGAACTGCTCGACCGCGAAACGATGCTCGAACCAGCCGAGGTACCAGAACCAGTCGGTGTAGTAGAGCCACGAGTTCTCGTTCATCGCGCGCAGGTGCGTCGGGTCCTGCCAGGCGGTGGGCGCGTGCTCGTAGGGCACCTCGATTACCAGGCGGCCGCCGGTGCGCAGCAGCGCCAGGCAATTGCTCATCAGGCACGGCAGGTCGCGCACGTGCTCGAGCACGTTGTTGGCGGCGATCGTCTCGAACTGCCCCGCGGCCATCTCGACCGGCCCGGCAGCCGGCGCCTGCGCACGCAGCGGCAGCTCGAGCGGCTGCGACAAATCGAGCACCAGGTCCGGCAAGGCGCGCTCCAGCACGTCGAGGTTGAGCCAGCCGCTCTGGTAGTCCTTGCCGGAGCCGAGGTGGATGCGCGTGGGCCGCCACGGCTCGCTCGGGCGGCGCTCGTGGTGGGCGCGGCCGAAGCCGGACGCGAAGGCCAGCAGGTCGGCATAGGCCTCGATCGGGTCGAAGGCGCGGAAGCGTTCGATGCCGCGCTGCGCCCGCTCGTAGAACGCCGGCGTGCCGAACAACGTCGCGAAGAACTCGCTCGAGCCGTCGACTCTCGACCCAGCACACGCTGTCCTCGAACGCGGGATGCGGCCGCGTGCCGGCGGTGCGCTCGGCGATCACCGGCGTGCCCAGCGACAGGCAATGCGCCACCCGCGCCTGCTCGAAGCGGCTGCTCGCGTAGAAGTGCACGTTGATCACCGCCTTGGCCTGCGCGATGAAGTGGTCGCGCTCCTGCCCGTACAGCGGCGAGTCGAACACGCGACCTGCAGCCCCTGCGCCTCGATGCGGTCGATCCAGGCGCGACGGCGCGGGTTCATGCTGCCGACGAACAGCAGGTCGATCGGGCGCTCCGGCAGCGGCAGCGACAGATCCGGCACCAGGTACGGCGCGAAGAGCATCGGCACCACCGGCACGTCGAGCGGGTCGGCCGCGTACGCGGGCACGTTGTCGGCGTCGTAGTCGACCACCGCCGAGCCTTTGAGCAGCGGCCAGGTAGTCGGCCGACACGGCTCGCGCCGCCCTCGCCCAGCTGCTCCAGGTTGACGAAGACGCAGCTGTAGCGCTGCCTCAGCGTGGCGTCGAAGCCGAGGTGGGCGCCGAGCACGAAGTTCACCGCGTCGTGGCGCAGGCGGTTCTTGGCGATCGACACCGTGGCGCCGAAGCGGCGGAACTGGTGGCGGAAGTAGCGCGCCTGGTCGACGAAGCCCAGCGAATGCACGTAGCCCAGCGGCTGCACGATGCAGATGTGGATCGTGGGAATCGCGCTCATCGCCAGCCGCCTTTCTGTGGATGCGGGAGACGCCCGCGCAATGCGAGCCTGTGCGTCAGCGTAGGCGCGAGCGCGGCCCGCCGAGCCCGCGATTTGGCGGGTGTTGCCCCGGCATATCAGCGCGTCGAGAGCGCCACCGGCCCGGGCTCGGCCGGCAGGTGGTCGGGCGGCAATCCGGCCGTCGCGCGCGCCCACATGCGCTGCGTACAGCGCCTCGATGTCGCGCGCGAAGCGCGCGCCGTCGAACAGCGGATGGGTGTCGCGCTGGGCGACCAGGCGTTCACGCAGGCCGCTGCGCCGCGACGGGTCGCCGGCCAGCTGCACCACGATGCGCTCGTACTGCTCGGCATCGCGTGCAAACCAGCTCGTCCAGGCCGGCCGCAGTGCAGCAGGCTGGCCGCGACGCGCTGCGCGAAGGTCTCGCCGATCACCGTGACCACCGGCACGCCGGCCCACAAGCGCCTCGCCGGCGGTGGTGTGGGCATTGCACGGCCAGGCGTCGAGGAACAGGTCGGCGCAGGCCAGCCGCGTCAGGTGCTGGTCGGCCGGCAGCACGGGCGCGAACACGCAGGCGCTCGGCGGCGATGCCGCGCTGCGCGGCGGCCGCCACCAGCGCCGCCTGCACGTTGGCGTTCCAGCGCAGCAGCCACAGCACCGCGCCGCGGCACGCGCGTGCAGCATGCGGCACCAGGTGTCGAACACCGCCTGCGAGATCTTGTACGACTGGTGGAAGCCGCACAGCACCAGCGCGTCGTCCGGCAGCGCCCCAGTCGGCGCGCCGGGTCGGCGAGCGGCACGCGCACGCTGCGCTGTCGTTGGGCTGGTAGCAGTGCGGCATCTGCGCGAGCTTCTCGCTGAAGTGCGCGGCGTGGTCCAGCGGCGTGAGCGACCGGGTCGCCGATCAGGTAGTCGATGTAGTCGGCGCCGCTGGTGCCGGGAAAGCCGAGCCAGTTCACCTGCAGCGGCGCGGCGCGCTAGGCCATGCACCGGCATCAGCGTGCCGTAGGTGGCGCCCTTCACGTCGACCAGGATGTCGATGCTCGGTTCGCGGATGCGGCGCGCCATCGTCGTGCGTGGTGCGGCCGCGCAGGTCGTCGAAGTGTTCGGCCGCGGCGACGATGCGCCGGCGCATCGCGCTGCCATCGTCGAGCGCCGGCGGAGAACAGCGTGACCTCGAAACGCTCGCGGTCGTGCGACTCGAACATCTGCACCATCAGCTGGCTGGTGGCGTGCTGGTGGAAGTCGGCCGACAGGTAGCCGATGCGCAGCCGGCCGGCGTGGGCCTTGGCCGCGCGGCGCGGCAGCGCCGCACATCGCCGCTGCCAGGTGGCGGGCGTAGAGCGATGCCACCTCGGCGTTGCTCGAGCGGATCGTCCACCAGCACGGCATGCACGAAGGCGCCGGTCTCGATCGCCGCGCCGTCGGGCGCGGCGCGCACGGCAGCGCGCAGCGTGCGCCATCTCGGCCTCGCGCCGCGCGCCCAGCGGCAGGCCTCGCGCTCCAGGAAGACGAGCAGCGCGCGCGCCGACAGCTCGCTGGTGCCCAGGCCGAGCAGCAAGCGCGGTGCGCACGCATTCGGCGGCTTCGGCCTTCATGCCGAGGTCCTTGAACGACATGCCCAGGCGAAAGTGCGCGACGGCGTCGTCGATCTTCAGCGCCAGCGCCTGCATGAAAGCGATGCACGGCCTCGTCGTGCCGGCCGCAGCGCTGCAGCGCGACCGCCAGCGAGACGTGGTAGACGTGGTCGCGCGCCGCCTGGCCGGCAGCGCCTGCAGCACGGCCACGGCGTCGGCAGCGCGGCCGAGCTCGAGCTGGGCATGCGACTCCAGCGTGTAGGCGATCGTCAGCTCGCGGTGCTGCTTGCGCAGGCGCTGCAGCCGCGCCAGCGCACGCCTGGACTGCCCGGCCTTGATGGCCGCGTGCGCGGCGGCCAGTGCATAGGCCGCGTCGCCGACCAAATCGGCGGCCTGTTCGTAGGCCCGTGCGGCGGGCGGCCACTGCTCGCGCGCGCGCGAGCGCGCGGCCGTCCAGCCAGCGGCGGTAGGCGCGGCGCTGGCGTGACGATGCGTGCGCGCGTTCAGCGGCGGCGGATCGGGCAAGGCAAGTGTCATGCGAAAGTTCTCGAGCTGCCCTGCCAGCCTAGCGGGCCAAGCGCTAACGCAACGCCACGAACAGGGCCCGCTTGCGCAGCCAGCTCAGCGCGATCGCTGGCATCGGGCCGCCGCCCATCGCGACTGCGCGGGCACGCCACCGGCTGGCCTCGGCTTTCGCGGCCCAGGCCGGCGTGGAGCACGGCCAGGTTGTGCGCCGCGAGAAAGCTGCCGCGTCCGCGCACGCTGTCCGGCAGGTCGGGCCGCTCGCCGATGGCCAGCGCGCGCTGCCAGCTGGATTCGATCAGCGGCACCAGCGCTGCGCCGCGCGCGGGCTCGGTGGCCGCCCAATCGAGCAGCAGGTCGCCGAGCGCGAAGTAGAAGTCGGGCGATTCGCTCCAGCGCGGCGCCTCGGCCTGCGCCAGCGCCAGCGCCGGCTCGAAGCGGCCGGTTCTTCTTCAGCGTGAAGAGCAGGCGCAGCACCAGGTCGTGCCGCCACGCGTCGCCCGCACGCGCGCCGGACAATGCGCCTGCTCGTAGTGCGGCAGCGCCGCCGCGTAGTCGCCGCGCAGCTCGAGGTCCTTGCCAAGTTGGTAGTGCAGATAGGCGTCGTCGGGCTGCTCGGCCAGCGCCGCTGCAGCAACCGTTGGTTGCGGCCGCGCTTGGCCCGCATCACGGCCTCAAGATAGCCATCGTGGCCGGACCTGCAGCGGCAGGCGCCGGCGCGGCAGCGGCCGAATCGGGCTGCTCGTGGATGCGCCCGCCGTAGCGCACGCCGCGCGGCAGCATGCGCGGCAATCCAGCTCGGCGACTCGGCCACCGCGGCTGCCTCGGCCACCGAACAGGTTGCTGACCGTCACGACGCCCAGGAAGTCCGGCGGCTGGCCGCGCAGCGCGGCCAGCGACTCGGCGCCGCCGCGCGATCCACTCGTCGGCATCGAGCACCAGCCGACCAGTCGGCGTCCGACAGGTCCAGCGCAGCGTTGCGCGCGGCGGCGAAGTCGTCGTTCCAGCTGCCGTGATGCACCTGCGCGCCCGCGCGCGCGGCGCGCGCGCGCGGTGTCGTCGCTCGAGCCGGTGTCGAGCACGATCATCGTGTCGACCCAGGCGCGTGCGCTGCGCAGGCAGCGCTCGATGCAGCGCGCCTCGTCGCGCACGATCATCACCAGGGCGAATGCGAGGCCATGCGCCATTGTGTGCAGCGCCGCGCCCCGGACGCTCAAAGCGGGAACAGTGCCGCATTCGCAGGCCAGTTCGCTGCGCGGTCGGAACTCGCTTCACGACCCGATCGCCGGAAGCTGGCGCCGAAAGCACCCTCAAGTTCCGCTCACCGGCTCCGATAAGGCTTGCAACGCGCCCCGAAGGGGACGTGGTCCGGTTAGACGGCCAATGCGAGCAGCGAGGACGCGCAACGCGACTGGCGCGGGCGGTGCCGGTGGCGGGACGGTTGGCTGGCAGGTCGGAGCGAGCCTGCCAGGCCGGTTCGACGCCGGCAGTAGCCGGATTTTCAACCTGAAGGAGTTCTTCATCATGCCGATGACCATCAACACCAACGTCGTCGTCGTTGAATGCGCAGCGCAACCTGACGACGTCCAAGGCATCGCTGGCCATCTCGATGCAGCGCCTGTCTTCCGGCCTGCGCGTCAACTCGGCGAAGGACGACGCCGCCGGCCTGGCGATCGCCGACCGCATGAATGCCCAGATCCGCGGCATCAACGTCGCGATCCGCAACGCCAACGACGGCATCTCGCTGGCGCAGACCGCTGAAGGCGCGCTGGCCACCGTGACCGACGTGCTGCAACGCATGCGTGAACTGGCGGTGCAGGCCCAGAACGGCACCAACGGCACCGGCGACCGCGCCAACCTGAACACGGAATACCAGCAGCTGTCGGCCGAAGTCACCCGCATCGCCGCGCAGACCAAGTTCAACGGCATGGCCATCGTCGGTGCCGGCGCCGGCGCCACAGTGTTCCAGGTCGGTGCCAACAACGGCGACACGCTGACGATCACCACCGCCGCGGTGACCACGGTGGCCGGCGACCTGACGACGGCCGCCAACGCCTCGACGGCGGTGGCCGCGCTCGACACCGCGATGGACACGATCACCACCAGCCGCGCCACCTACGGTGCCGCGATGAGCCGCTTCCAGTTCGCGATCAGCAACCTGCAGATCACCGGCGAGAACCAGAGCGCCGCCCGCGGCCGCATCATGGACGCCGACTTCGCTTCGGAAACGGCGAACCTGTCGCGTGCGCAGATCCTGCAACAGGCCGGCAGCGCGATGGTGGCGCAGGCCAACCAGCTGCCGCAACCAGGTGCTGGCGCTGCTGCGCTGATCGGTCACCGCCGACGCGGCTCGCGACGCCGCCGCGTTTCGAAGCCAGGCCGCCCCCCGGGGTGGCCTTTTTCGTTTGGCACGGCGCGGCATCGAACTGGCCGACTCGGCCGCCGCATTTCGCCGCGATGTCGAGACGCCGCAACGTGCCGAAGAACTCCGTCCAGGCAGGCCGCACCTCCGCGTGGCCTGACGCGGTGGGCAATCGCCCGCCGCAATTGGAATCCTGCAAGGAGTGCGCATGCCCCAGACCATCAACACCAACGTCTCGTCGCTGAACGCGCAGCGCAACCTGGACATGTCGAAGGAGTTCGCTGGCCGTCTCGATGCAGCGCCTGTCGTCGGGCCTGCGCGTCAATTCGTCGAAGGACGACGCGGCCGGCCTGGCCATCGCCGACCGCATGAACGCGCAGATGCGCGGCATCAACGTGGCGATCCGCAACGCCAACGACGGCATCTCGCTGGCGCAGACCGCCGAAGGCGCGCTGGCCACGATGACCGACGTCGTTCCAGCGCATGCGCGAGCTGGCCGTGCAGGCGCAGAACGGCTCCAACGGCACCGGTGACCGCGCCAACCTGGACACCGAATACCAGCAGCTGTCGGCCGAAATCACGCGCATCGCCGCGCAGACCAAGTTCAACGGCACGGCCATCGTCGGCGCCGGCGCGGGCAGCAAGACGTTCCAGATCGGCCCGAACAACGGCGACACGCTGACCATCACCACCGCGACGGTGACCACGGTGGGCGGCGACATCACCACCGCCGGCACTGCCTCGACCGCGCTGGCGGCGATCGACACCGCGCTCGACTCGATCTCCACCAACCGCGCCACCTACGGTGCCGCGATGAGCCGGTTCCAGTTCGCGATCGCCAACCTGCAGATCACCGGCGAGAACCAGAGCGCGGCGCGCGGCCGCATCATGGACGCCGACTACGCGGCCGAGACGGCCAACCTGGCGCGCGCGCAGATCCTGCAGCAGGCCGGCACGGCGATGGTGGCCCAGGCCAACCAGCTGCCCAACCAGGTGCTCACGCTGTTGCGCAACTAAGTTCGCGCAGCCAAGCACGCAGATCCATCCCGGGGCCTCGAGCCCCGGCTTGCGTTGGCCGGCGTGAAATAGTTCACTCAAGTTCGCGCGCGGACTGCCGAAATGCCGAGGGCGTACGAGGAAAAAGCCATGGCCACCATTTCTTCGCCAGGCGTCGGCAGTGGACTGGACGTCAACAGCATCGTCACCCAGCTGGTGGCGCTGGAGCGTCGGCCGATCTCGCAATTGCAGAAGGAGGCGTCGTCGCTGCAGACCAAGCTGTCGGCGTTCGGCAAGCTGCAGTCGAACCTGTCGGCGCTGCGCGATGCGGCCTCGGCGCTGACCAGCAGCACCACCTGGAACCAGACCACCGGCACCTCGAGCGACAGCGCATCGGTGGCGGTGACCACCGACGGCAACAACCGGCCCGGCAGCTTCAGCGTGCAGGTGACGCAGCTGGCGTCGGCGCAATCCAACGTCTCCAAGATCTTCGCCTCGACCAGCGAGCTGGTCGGCGAGGGCACGCTGCACATCGAACTCGGCACCTGGGGTGCCGGCAACAGCTTCACCGCCAAGCCCGGTGCGACGGCCGTGGACATCTCCGTCGGCCCGCCGGCCAAGTCGCTGGCCGAGGTGCGCGACATGGTCAACGCCGCCAACGCCGGCATCACCGCGTCGGTGCTGACCGACGCGTCGCGGCGCACGGCTGGTGTTCAATTCGGCGGCCACCGGCGCGGCCAACGGCTTTCGCATCGGTGTCACCGACATCGATGGCAATGGCGTCGATCCCAGCGGCCTGTCGGCGCTGGCCTACGATCCATCGGTCGGCGTGATCACGATGTCGCAGGCGCTGTCGGCCGCCAATGCGGCCGCGCTGGTCAACGGCGTCCCGGTCACGTCGAGCACCAACACGCTGACCAATCTGGTCGAGGGCATGACGCTGACGCTGGGTCGCGTCACCGGACGCGCCGGTGCAGGTGAGCACCGCATCGGACAAGGAATCGATCAAGAAGAAGATCGAAACCTTCGTCACGGCCTACAACGACCTGAACAAGGAACTGGCCAGCCAGACCAAGTACGACCCCAACAGCAAGACAGCCGGTGCGCTGCAGGGCGACAGCGCCGCGGTCGGACTGCGCGCGTCGCTGCGCAACACCCTGCATGGCAGCGCCGGCACCAGCACCGTGTTCACGCGCCTGTCCGACATCGGCTTCGACGTGCAGCGCGATGGGTCGATCAAGCTCGACAGCACCAAGCTCGACAACGGCCTGGCCAATCTGGCCGAGCTGAAGAAGCTTTTCGCCACCAGTGACACGCTGGTGCCGGCGAACAACGGCATCGCCACGCTGCTGCGCACGCAGGCCGATCAGGCCATCGGCGTCGACGGCTCACTGAGCTCGCGCAGCGAAGGCCTGCGCACCCGCATCTCGAGCAACGAGAAGCGGCAGGCCGAGATGGAAGTGCGCGTCCAGCAGACCGAGGCGCGCCTGCGTGCCCAGTACACGGCGCTGGACACCAAGATGGGCCAGCTGACGAGTCTGTCGAGCTACGTCACGCAGCAGATGAACCTGCTGAACAACAGCCGCAATTCCTGAGCCGCGGTCGATCGCGCCGCACCGCGGCGCCTGCCGCGGCGTGCGCTTCTACCGTCCAATTCCACGCTCGTTCGGCACTCAAGTCGCCGGCCGCGGCGGCCGATATTCAAGAACACCCGCCGCCGATCACAGGAAGCCGAGACGATGTTCGCACGCACCCGTTCCGACACACCGCTGGCCACCGGTCTGTACCAGACCGTGCAGGTCGACACCGGCGTGGCCAATGCCTCGCCGCACCAGTTGGTGGCCCTGCTGTTCGAGGGCTTCATCGGCGCCTGCGCGCAGGCGCGCGGCGCAATGCTGGCGGGCAACCTGGCGGTCAAGGGCCGCGCGATCGGACGCGCCGTGCGCATCGTCGAGGAAGGCCTGCGCGCAGGTCTGAACCTGCACGACGGTGGTGCCCTGGCCCGCGATCTGCACGAGCTGTACGGCTACATCACGCTGCGGCTCACGCACGCCAACCTGCACAACGACGAACCCGCCATCGCCGAATGCCAGCGGCTGGTGCAGCCTCTGCTGGAGGCCTGGAAGTCCATCGGGCCGCAGGCCGAATCGGCGCCGTCCCATTGATGCCCCGCACCGCCGCGCGACCCATCGAAGGAACCACCATGGACACCGAACTGCTCAGCTACTACGAGGCCATCGAACGCGCCAGCGCCGACATGCTCAATGCCGCGCGCGCCGGCGATTGGGAGCAGGTGGTGAAGATCGAGGGCGCCTGCGTGCTGCTGATCAGCCAGCTGCAAGCAGGCCGCGAAGCACGATGCGCTGAGCGGCACCGCCGCGCAGCGCAAGGCCACGGTTGATGCACCGCATCCTGATCAACGACGCCGAAGTCCGCAACCTGGCCGAACCCTGGCTCGACCAACTCGGCGACATGCTCACCGGCAAGGCGCGCACGCTGCACTAGGTCCGGCATGTCGAACCAGTTCCTCGACACCCAGCCGGCGGCGATCGGCGCCAGCGGCGGCATCGATCCCTACGCGGACTTTCGCATCGAGCAGCCGCGCGAGATCGCGGCGCTGATGAAGCAGCTGGCCGACCGCCTGGTGCCGGTGTCGCTGTCGGGGCCCGAGGCAATCGGCTACACGACCCTGATCTGGACGGTCGACAGTGCGCAGCATCGCATCAGCTTCAGCGCAGACCCGGACAGTCCCCAGCTGCAGCGCCTGATCGAAGGCGAGGAGGCCACCTGCGTGGCCTACCTCGACGCGGTGAAGCTGCAGTTCGATTTGAACCACCTGTTGCTGGTGCGCGGTGCGAAGCACTGCGCGCTGCAGGCCGACATGCCAGGCGAGATGTACCGCTTTCAGCGTCGCGACAGCTACCGCGTGCGCACCTGCGACCGCGGCTCGCCGACCGCGCAACTGCGCCACCCCTCGATTCCGGAAATGGCGTTGACCCTGCGCGTGCTCGACGTGTCGATCGGCGGTTGTGCGCTGCTGCTGCCCGACGACGTGCCGCCGATCGCACCGGGACTGGAAATCCGAGCGGTGCATGTCGAGCTGGATGCCGACGCGCGTTTCGATGCGGATCTCATGTTGCACCATGTCACGGCGATTCACTCACCGTCGCGGGGAGCGCGACTCGGTTGTGAATTCATGCACGTCGAGCCGAAGACTGAACGCCTGCTGCAACGCTACATTGATCAGACGCAGAAGCGCAGGCGACTTCTGTCGTTGGATTGAATCTTCTTCGACGCCAGTATCCACGCGTCACGGCAGGCACACACGGGCATGAATACCAGGCAGCATCAGCGCGGTTCGACCTTGATCGATGTGTGCGCCGCCTGCGCAGTGGGCAGCATCACGATGGCCCTGGTGCTGCCCGCCTACCACAGCTGGGTCGAACGCGAGCGCCGCAACGATGCCGTGGTCGCGCTGCATCGGGTGCAACAGGCGCAGACCGACTACCACGCCGCCCATGGGCGCTACGCGTTGCGCCTGGACAAGCTCGAAGGTCGCCTGCGCGACGTCAGCGACAAGGGCCTGTACCGATTGGCGATGTTCTCCGAAGGCCCCGACAGTTACGAGGTGCGCGCCAGCGCGGATCCCGACCGGCCGCAGGCCAAGGACCCGGGCTGCTCCCAGGTGACGCTGCGCGTCACCGCAGGCGTGATCAGCTACGAACCGTCGCTGCGCTGCTGGAACCCGTGATGAACCCTCGCCACGTTGTGTGGCGCGCGACAGCGCGCGGCTTCACGCTGATCGAGGTGGTCATCGCGATCGGTGTGTTGGCGCTGCTGATGAGCCTTGCGCTGCCGTCGTTCGGCGAAGCGCTCGCGCGCGCGCGGCTGAAGTCTGCCGCCGAAGACCTGGCGTTCGATCTCGGCGCGACGCGCCTGGAAAGCCTGCGCCCGGCCAGCGTGCCGCTGCACGTCAGCGTACAGGCGGGCACGACCTGGTGCTGGGCCATTGGCCCGGCGCCGCAACCCGATTGCCGCGGCAATGCACCAGGCTCGTACAAGGTTGTGCACTCCGAGGACTACCCGGGCATCTCGATGTCCACGGGCGCGAGCGCGCAGTTCGATGGCCACGACGCCATACCCACCACCGCACTGGCGGCCGAGTTCGTCTCGCCGCACGGTCACTCGCTGCGCGTGCACATGACGCCGCTCGGCCGGGCGACCATCTGCGCCCAGGCGATGCGGGTGGGCGACTACCCACGCTGTTGACAAGAATGGCCTCAGCCGCCGCGCCCGCATGCGCGGCGTCGTTCGCGAGGCGCAGGGGCCGTCCGTCGGGACGCCCTTGCGTCCGCGCTCACACCTGCATGTTCATGATTTCGCTGTAGGCCTGTACCAGGCGGCTGCGCACCGACATCACGGCCTGGAATCCCACCTGGGCTTTCTGCATGGCGATCATCGTTTGCTCGAGGCTCACGGCCGGGTTGTCGAGCTGCAGCTCGCGCTGCAGGCTCTCTGCCTGTCGCTGAGACTGGCTCACCGAGCCCAGTGCCTGCGCCATCGCGTTCTGGAAGCTCGCGCCCGCGGCCGGCGCCGCACCCTGGGTTCGAGCCAGCGGCGTGCCGTCGGCACGCAGACCGGCACGGGCCACAGCCTGGGCGAAGTCAAAGGCCTTCAACTCGACCTTCATGCGCCGGCTGCGCGCGATCGGCGCACGAATCGGATGTCCATGGCCGCCACTGTAGGGGTTGCACTCGGCATCGATGGCGCGAACTGAAGCCCGAATTCACGGCTGTTTACCCCATACGCCGAGCAGCCGCTACCGAACAATGCATTCACTTCTGCGGCATCGACTACCGGCGCGCTGGCCGGCCCGATGACCCTCGAACCCAAACCTGCCGATGGACAACGCTATCAATCCCGCCCTGACGAATGCCGCCGCGCGCGCGGTCACCCTCGCGCCGGCGCCCGGAAGCGTGATGGCGCGACTGACCTCGGTGCCGGTGAAGGCGATGGTGATGCTGACGCTGGGCATCGCGGCGCTGGCCGCGGTGGTGGCCGCGCTGGCGATGTGGAGCAAGGGCGGCGACTACAAGATGTTGTACGCCAATCTGTCGGACAAGGACGGCGGCGCCGTGCTCGGGCAGCTGACCCAGATGAACGTGCCCTACAAGATCAGCGAGGGCGGTGCGGCCATCCTGGTGCCGGCCGACAAAGTGCACGACGTGCGCCTGAAGCTGGCGCAAAGCGGCCTGCCCAAAGGCACGACCTCCGGCTTCGAGCTGATGGACAACGCCCGCTTCGGACAGACCCAGTTCCAGGAGCGGCTGACATTTCAGCGCGGGCTCGAAGGCGAGCTGGTGCGCTCGATCAGCTCGCTGTCGGCGGTCGCCTCGGCACGTGTGCACCTGGCGCTGCCGCAGCAGAACGGGTTCTTCCGCGAACAGCAGAAACCGAGCGCCTCGGTGCTGGTGCAACTGCACCCGGGGCGCACGCTCGACCGCGCCCAGATCGCCGGCATCGTGCACCTGGTGTCGTCGTCGGTGCCCGAGCTCAACCCCAAGGCGGTGAGCGTGCTCGATTCGAGCGGCTCGCTGCTCTCGGCTGCATCGGGCGACGGCCCCACCCAGGGGCTCGACGCCCAGCAGCTGCAGTACGTGCAGCAGGTGGAGTCGAGCTATGTCCGCCGGGTGATGGACATCATCGAGCCGGTGCTCGGCCGCGACAACGTGCGCGCCAACGTGACCGCCGAGATCGATTTCTCGCAAAGCGAGGCCACCGACGAGCTGTTCAAGCCCAACCAGGGCAACGCGCCGGCCGCCGTGCGCAGCCAGCAGTCGTCCGAATCCAGCAACGGCGCCGGCACGTCGCCCGCCGGCGTGCCCGGCGCGGCGAGCAACCAGCCGCCGGTGCCGGCCACCGCCCCGCTGACCGGTGCGTCGGCACCGCTGCAGGCGGCGCAGGGCGGCACCACCGCGGCGACGACCCGCCGCGACAACGTCACCAACTACGAACTCGACAAGACCGTGCGGGTGACGCGCAACGCCACCGGCGTGGTCAAGCGACTGAACACCGCGGTGGTCGTCAACCACCGTGTCAACACCGACGCCAAGGGCAAGACCACCAGCACCCCGCTGACGGCCGACGAGATCGAGAAGCTCACCGCCCTGGTGCAGGAGAGCATCGGCTTCAACAAGGACCGCGGCGATTCGATCAAGTTGATCAACGCGCCCTTCCGCATCGAGGCCACCCCAAAGACCGAACCGATGCCCGTGTGGAAGCAGCCCTGGGCGGTCGACCTGGTGCGCGCCGCCGCGGTGCCCGCCGCGCTGGCGCTGATCGCGCTGCTGGTGGTCACCGGCATCATCAAGCCCGCCTTCAAGACCGCCAACAGCGTGGTCCTCGGCAGCCAGGTCGACACCGTCGTCGCCGATCCGGTGAACCCGGCCTCGGGCGCCAGGGCGACGCCTGCCGCTCGAAGCGCCGCTGAACGACCGGCGCCTGGTCGACGCGCGCGAGCTTGCCAAGCAGAACCCCGCCGCGGTCGCACACATCGTGCGCGACTGGGTCCACAACGAGGCCGCGTAGGCGGCCACCCTCGCCCACCGCCCACCCATGGACGACCAAGGCCTCGAAAGCGCCGCCATCCTGCTGATGTCGCTCGGCGAGGAGCAGGCCGCCGAGGTGTTCAAGCACCTCGCGCCCAAGGAGGTGCAGCGCCTGGGCGAGACGATCGCCCGGATGAAGTCGGTGACGCGCGAACGTGTCGAGCAGGTGATCGACCGGTTCTCCGCCGTGGCCGCCGAGCAGCACGTGCTGGTGCCCGATTCCGACGAATACGTGAAGAGCGTGCTGCGCAGGGCGCTGGGCGACGACAAGGCGAACCTGCTGATCGACCGCATCATGCAGGTCAGCGACGTCTCGGGCCTGGAAAGCCTGAAGTGGATGGACGCCGGCGCCGTGGCCGAACTGCTGCGCAACGAGCACCCGCAGATCGTGGCCGCGATCCTCGTGCACCTGGAGCCCGACCAGGCCTCGGGCGTGCTGAAGGCGTTCACCGAACGCCACCGCAACGAGGTGATGGTGCGCATCGCCACGCTCGACGGCATCCAGCCGATGGCGCTGAAGGATCTGAACGACGTGATGGGCAAGGTGCTGGCCGGCACCGACAAGCTGAAGAAGGCCTCGCTCGGCGGCGTCGAAGACGGCCGCCGAGATCATCAACCTGATGGGCAGCTCGATCGAGACCGCGGTGCTCGACTACATCCGCGAGGCCGACAGCGACCTGGCGCAGAAGATCCAGGACAACATGTTCACCTTCGACGACCTGATCAAGCTCGACGACAAGGGCGTCCAGACGCTGCTGAAGGAAGTGCAGTCCGAGTCGCTGGTCATCGCGCTGAAGGGCGCGACGCCCGAGCTGCGCGAGCGCATCTTCAAGAACATGTCCAGCCGCGCCGCCGAGACGCTGCGCGAAGACCTCGACTCGCGCGGGCCGGTGCGGGTGGCCGAGGTCGAGTCCGAGCAGAAGGAAATGCTGAAGACCGTGCGCCGCCTGGTCGACGAGGGCCAGGTCGTGCTGGCCAGCGGAGCGGCCGATGAGTTCGTCTAGTCCCAAGGCACCACCGGGCGGCTACGGCCGATTCATCCCGCGCGAGGAACTGCAGGACTTTGCCAACTGGCAGCCCAATCGCCTTTGGCGCCGCGCCGGCGACAGCCCCAAATGCTGACGCACCGCGCACCAGCAAGGACCAGCAGGCGGCCACGCTGGCGGCGCGGCAATCGGGCTACCAGGACGGCTACCGCGACGGCCTGGTCGCGCTGGAAAGCTTCAAGCGCGGGCTGCTGCAGCACAACGTCGCGCAGTTCGGCGCGCTGATCCAGGACTTTGACGCCCAGCTCGACGCGCTGGAGCAGCAGATGGCACAGACCCTGGCCCGCGTCGCCACCGAGATCGCGCGTCAGGTGGTGCGCGACGAATTGCGCAGCGATCCGCAGCGCATCGCGCGGGTGGCGCGCGAGGCCGTCAATGCGGTGCTGATCAGCGCGCGGCACATCGTGGTGCAGGTGCATCCCGACGATCTGGCCCTGGTCGAGCAAGGCGCGGCCGAGGTGATCGCCGCGCGCGGCGCGCGCGTGGTCGCCGACGCTTCGATCGAGCGCGGCGGCTGCCGCGTGCTGTCCGACGTGGGCACCATCGACGCACGCATCGGCGCGCGCTGGCTGCAGGCCACCTCGGCGCTGGGCACCGAATTGCCGTGGTCGGACGACGACGCGGCCGCTCCCGCATGAACGCCGGCCCGCGCACCGATCGCCGCGAGCGCTGGCGCCGCTTCCTCGCCGACCTGGAGGCGCACGCGGCCGTGCCGCAGCCGCTGGTCAGCGAAGGCATGCTGGCCCGTGTGACCGGCCTGGTGCTCGAAGCCGCGGGCGTGCGCGCCCCGGTGGGCTCGGTGTGCGAAGTGCGCTGTGTCGGCCAGTCGCCGGTGATGGCCGAGGTGGTGGGTTTCCACGGCGACCGCGCCTACCTGATGCCCACCGGTGACGTGCACGGACTGGCCAGCGGCGCGCGCGTGGTGCCGCGGCCGCCGCCCCGGATGGCGCCGCAGCTCGGCCGCGACAATCCGGTGTGGCGGCGCAGCGAAGACCGCAGCCTGCACTTGCCGATGGGCCATGGCCTGCTCGGCCGCGTGGTCGATGCGCATGGCGCGCCGATGGACCGGCTCGGGCCACTGATCGATGCGTGCGAGCAGCCGATGATGCGCCGCCCGATCAACGCGATGGACCGCGATCCGATCCGCCAGCCGCTGGACACCGGCGTGCGCGCGATCAACGCGCTGTTCACCATCGGACGCGGCCAGCGCCTCGGCCTGTTCGCCGGCACCGGCGTCGGCAAATCGGTGCTGCTGGCGATGATGGCGCGCTACACCGCGGCCGACGTGATCGTCGTCGGCCTGGTCGGCGAGCGCGGGCGCGAAGTGAAGGAATTCGTCGAGGACATCCTCGAAGAGGAAGGCCTGCGCCGCTCGGTCGTGGTGGCAGCGCCGGCCGACGCACCGCCGCTGGTGCGCATGCAGGGTGCGAATTACGCGACCGCGATCGCCGAACACTTTCGCGACCAGGGCCAGCATGTGCTGCTGCTGATGGACAGCCTGACGCGCTACGCGATGGCGCAGCGCGAGATCGCGCTGGCCATCGGCGAGCCGCCGGCCACCAAGGGCTATCCGCCGAGCTGCTTCGCCAAGCTGCCGCAGCTGGTCGAGCGCAGCGGCAACGGCCTCAATGGCGCGGGCTCGATCACCGCGATCTACACCGTGCTCAGCGAAGGCGACGATCCGCAGGACCCGATCGCCGACGCCGCGCGCGGCATTCTCGACGGCCACATCGTGCTGTCGCGCGAACTGGCCGAAGCCGGTCACTACCCGGCCATCGACGTCGAGCGCTCGATCTCGCGCGTGATGCCGTCGGTGGCGCCGCGCGAGCAGGTGGACGCCGCTCGCCGCGCGCGCCAGCTGCTGGCCAAGTACAACAAGGCGCGCGACCTGATCCAGCTCGGCGCCTATGCGGCCGGGCACGACGCCGAACTCGATGCCGCGGTGCGGCTGCAACCTGCGCTGACCCGCCTGCTGCAGCAGGACATGCACCAGCGCGCGCCGCTGGACGACAGCTGGGCCGGCCTGCGCGCCGTGCTCGGCGCGGGCTGACGCCGTGCAATCGCTCGACACGCTGCTGTCCCTGCTCGAACGCGAACGCAGCGAGCGCGACCAGGCGCTGCTGGGCGTGCGCCACGCCGAGAGCCTGGCACAACACGCCTCGGCGCAGGAGCAGACGCTCTGCGACTACCGCAGCGAATATGTCGAACGCTGGACGACCCGCTTCCGCAGCCAGGGCAGTATCGAGCTGGTGCAGTGCTACCAGGGCTTCATGCAGCGCCTGGATCAGGCCATCGGGCAGCAGAAGGCCACGGCCGAACAGGCCCAGGCGCGACTGCGCCAGGCCGTGGACGCGTTGCGCGAGCGCGAGCAGCGCCTCGGTTCGGTGGAGAAGCTGATCGAACGCCGCCGCAGCGAATTGCTGCGCCATGCCGCGCGGCGCGAGCAGAACCTCAGCGACGAAGCGGCGATGCGCAGCCACGAACGCCGCCGCGCCGCGCAACGCGACAACCCGGGCACCGACACGGTGACCTGAGGCGACCAGCACGACTTCATCCATCAGGACCGCCATGCTGCAGACCCAACCGATCACGCCGCCGCCTTGCATCGACGCCCAGCCGTCGTGCGCACCGTCCGACACGGCGAACGGCGACGCGGGCGCCTTCGCGCGGGCGTTGCGTGCGGCGGGCTCGAAACCCTCGCCGGCGCCGACCGGCGAACATCCGGCACCCGCCCCCAGCAAAGCCGCGCAACGACCGGACGTGCGCGGCAGCGCCTCCCGCGAGCGCACGGTCGGGCCACGGGCAGCGGAACACGCGCCAGACGATGCAGATGCCGCGCGCGAGCCGGCCGCCGCGGCGCCGGTCGGCACCGCCAGCGATTCGGCCGCGAACAACCCGGACGCCGCGATCCGAAACGCGGCCCCGGACGACGACGACGCCCCTTCCGATGCTGCCGGCATCGCGTTGCCCGAATGGCGTGCCGCGGGCATCGTGCCGCCGGCGGACCACACGGCCGAGCGATCGCCGATGGCATCGGCAGCGACCACGTGCCCAGCCAGTCGACCTGCGCCCGCAGATCGGAGCCGGCGGTTCAGCCGACGCCGATCCGTTGCCGGGTGTGCGCAAAGGCATGCTCGCCAACCACGGCCGCACAGCGCCGGCCGGCACGACGGCGTCGCTGCCGCCAACAACGGGCGAGCCGCGCACCGAGACTGCGCTCGCCGCAGCCGGCGCGCCGCCCGAACGCCGCGCCGAGGCCGCGCTGCCCGGCGGCGCGCCGGTCGCCGCGGCCGTGCCGGCCGAACGAGATGGCCTGTTCGTTGCCACGTCGGCCGTCGCGCTGCCGCAGGCCGCCACCGATGCACGTCCCGCGCTGGCGCACGAACTCGCGGCACATCCGACGGCCGGCGCGACGCTCGGTACCGCGCTTGGCAGCCGTGAATTCGCCGAGGCGTTTGGCTCGCAGGTCGTGCTGTGGGTGCGCGACGGCGTGCAGGAAGCCCGGCTGCAGCTGCACCCCGCCGAGCTCGGGCCGGTGTCGATCCAGATCGCGCTCGACGGCTCGGCGGCGCAGGTGGATTTCCACGCCGCGCAGGCGCAGACCCGCGAAGCCATCGAGGCCTCGTTGCCCGCGCTGGCCCTGGCGCTGCGCGAGTCGGGTTTCACGCTGTCGGGCGGCGGCGTGTTCGGCCAGTCGGCCGGCGATCCCGGCGCCCGGGCCGCGCGCGAGCCGGCGCCCGATGCGCGCGCCGCCGGTGATTCGACGCTCCCGTCAGGCGACGCCGGGGCCGGCACGCAGCCACCCGCGCAACCCTGGCGCCGCGGCCTGCTCGACGTGTTCGCGTGAAGCGGCCACCCGAGCCGCCGAGTCGGCAGCGAAAACACCGCTTATTCCGCTCGCCTGAGCAATGACCGCTTTCGAATAATCGACCTCAGACGCCACCCCCGCGCAAGGGTGGCGATGTTGGAGACTGCATGTCCACCGCCGCCCCACCCGCCACCGACGTTGCCGAGGCCCCTGCGCCCAAGCCCGGCCGAAAGAAACTGCTGATCATCATCGGTGCCGCGCTGCTGCTGCTGCTGACCGCCGGCGCGGCGGGAGGCTACTTCTTCCTGCAGCACCGCAAGGCCGCCGCCGCCAACACAGCCGAAGAAGGCGACGCCGCCGAGGTGCCCGAAGACAAGCCGAAGAAGAAGGCCGCACACAAGTCGGCACCGGTGTTCCTGCCGCTGGACCTGTTCACCGTGAATCTCGCCGACCGCGACACCGAACGCTATGCCCAGGTGGGTGTGACGCTGGAGCTCAGCGACAACAAGACCAGCGACGTGCTGAAGGCCTACATGCCGGCGATCCGCAACGACATCCTGATGCTGCTGGCACACAAGAAGGCCGAGGAATTGCAGGAGCGCAATGGCAAGGTGGCGCTGGCGCGCGAGATTCGCCGCGCCGCCACCAAGCCGCTGCAGCCGGACGACCCGAAGGAAGCCGACGAGGGCGACGGCGACGATGAAGAACCGGTGCGTGCGGTGCACTTCTCGGCCTTCATCATCCAATGATTTGACACCATGAACCAGCAGATCCTGTCGCAAGACGAAGTCGATGCGCTGCTCGAGGGCATCACCGGCGAGGGCGACAAACCCGAGGTCGAGGAGGCGCCGGCCGACGGCATCCGCAACCACGACCTGGCCAGCCACGAGCGCATCGTCCGCGGTCGCATGCCGACGATGGAGACCATCAACGAGCGGTTCGCGCGCAACTCGCGTACCGGCCTGTTCGATCTGCTTCGCAAGACCCCCGAGGTGTCGATCGGGGGCATCAAGATGCACAAGTATTCGGCCTTTCTGCGCGAGATCGTGGTGCCGACCAACTTCAACATCATGGCGGTGCGGCCGCTGCGCGGATCGGGCCTGATCATCCTGGAGCCGAACTTCGTGTTCGCGGCCGTCGACGCGATGTTCGGCGGCGCCGGCAAGTTCCACACCCGCATCGAAGGGCGCGACTTCTCGCCCACCGAGCAGCGCGTGATCCAGCGCCTGGTCGACACGATCACCGCCGAATACAAGAAGGCCTGGCACGGCATCTACCCGCTGGAGCTGCGAATACCAGCGCTCGGAGATGCAACCGCAGTTCGCCAACATCGCCACGCCCGGCGAGATCGTGGTGTCGAGCTCGTTCACCTACGAGTTTGGCGATGCCAGCGGCACGATGCACCTGTGCATCCCGTACGCGACGCTGGAGCCGATCCGCGACGTGCTGTATGCCAGCGTGCAGGGCGACGCCGCCGAGCCCGACCGGCGCTGGGTGAATGTGCTGAAGCAGGAAATCCAGGCAGCCGAGGTGACGCTGGTCACCGAGCTGGCCACGGCCGAAACCACGGTGGAGCAGCTGCTGGCCTTGAAGGCGGGCGACTTCATCGAGCTCGACCTCGACCCGATGGTGCAGGCCAAGGTCGACGGCGTGCCGGTGTTCGCCTGCCACTACGGCACCTCCAGCGGCAAGTACGCCATCAAGATCGATCGACTATTGACCGGGCCGCAACGCGGCTGGTTGGGAGAACAACATGTCAGCTGATCAGGCAGCACCGGCCGACACGCCCGGCCCGGCGCCGCAAGCCGGCGAAGACAAGGCCGCAGCGGAGTGGGCGGCGGCGCTGGCCGAGTCCAAGCCCGAGTCGGCCTCCGAAGTGGCGGGGCCGAGCGACAGCGTGGCGCCGGCCGCGTTTGCCAGCTTCGGCTCGGGCGCCGCACCGGCGGCGCCGAACGACATCAACATGATCCTGGACATTCCGGTGCAGCTCACCGTGGAGCTGGGACGCACCAAGATCCCGATCAAGAACATCCTGCAGCTCGCGCAGGGCTCGGTCGTGGAGCTCGAAGCGCTGGCCGGCGAGCCGATGGACGTGCTGGTCAACGGCTACCTGATCGCGCAGGGCGAGGTGGTGGTGGTGAACGACAAGTTCGGCATCCGCCTCACCGACGTCGTGACGCCGAGCGAGCGCATGCGCCGGCTCAGCAAGGGCTGACTCGTGACCCCAGGCTTCGGATCGCTGCTCGGCTTCGCCGCCGTCATCGCGTTGATTCCGCTGGCGCTGTGGCTGCTCAAACGCAGCCCGATCGGCGGCGCCGCGGCACACGGCGTGCTGCGCGTGGTGGCGATGCTGCCGCTGTCGACCAACCAGCGGTTGCTGGCGATCGAGGTGGGTAGCGGAGCCCAGCGGCGCTGGCTGGTGCTTGGCGTGTCGCCGGCCGGCATCACCACGCTGCACACGATGGAGCCGTCGGACGATGCGTCCCGGCTGCCCGCCGTACCGGCCGCGCCGTTCGCGCAACTGTTGTCGCGCTTCGGCTCGCACCCGGTCGATGCCACGAAACCCGGGAGCGGCGATGCGCGCTGAGCCTGCGACGCTTCTTTCGTTTCGCCCGCGGCGCGTCTGGCAGGGCCTGGCCGTGTCGGTCTTATCGGCCGGCGCCGGAGCGGCTTTAGCGCAATCGGCGAGCGGATCGAACCTGCCGCTGGTGGTGGCCCAGGGCGCCACCGGCACCAGCTACTCGGTGCCGATCCAGACGCTGCTGTTCTTCACCGCGCTGAGCTTCCTGCCCGCGGTGCTGCTGCTGATGACCGGCTTCACGCGCATCGTGATCGTGCTGTCGCTGCTGCGCCAGGCGCTCGGCACGCAGGCCGCACCGCCGAACCAGGTGATCATCGGCATGAGCCTGTTCCTCACCTTCTTCGTGATGGGCCCGACGCTGGAGCGGGTGTACACCCAGGCCTACGAGCCGTTCCAGGCCAACCGAATCGGCTTCACCGAAGCACTGGCACGCGGCGAGCTGCCGATGCGCGAGTTCATGCTGAAGCAGACACGCCAGGCCGATGTGCAGCTGTTCGCCAAGTTGGCCAAGCTGCCCACGGAGGTGAAGAGCGAGAACGTGCCGTTCAAGGTGCTGGTGCCGGCCTTCGTGACCAGCGAGCTGAAGAGCGCGTTCCAGATCGGGTTTCTGATCTTCATTCCGTTCCTGATCATCGACATGATCGTGGCCAGCGTGCTGATGAGCCTGGGCATGATGATGCTGAGCCCGGTGCTGGTGGCGCTGCCGTTCAAGCTGATGCTGTTCGTGCTGGCCGATGGCTGGAACCTGCTGCTGGGGTCCCTGGCGGCATCTTTCGTCACTTAGCGATGGTGGTCCGCCGCCGGCAAACCATGGATGCACAACAAGTCTTCACGCTCGGCCAGCAGGGCCTGTACATCCTGCTGATCGTGGCCGCGCCGGTGCTGATCGCGGTGCTGGTGGTCGGCCTGGCGGTCAGCATCTTCCAGGCTGCGACCCAGATCAACGAGGCCACGCTGTCGTTCGTGCCCAAGATCGTCGCCGCGGTCGCCACGCTGGCCGTGGCCGGGCCGTGGATGCTGAGCACGCTGGTCGAATACATCCAGCGCACGCTGCAGGGCATTCCCGGCGCGATCGGCTGATGTTGCCCCCAAGACGCCAGCGGCGTCGCCCCCCGGGATCCCGAAGGGTCCCCTTCGTGGGCCTGGGTGAGCGTTCGGCCTGGGGCGGCCCGGCGCCGAACTAGCCGATGCTCAGCATCACCGAAGCACAAGTCGCGGCATGGGTCATGCCGCTGCTGTGGCCGTTTCTGCGCGCGCTCGCGCTTTTCGCGTCGCTGCCGGTGTTCAGCCAGCGCGTGGTGCCGATGCGCGTGCGCGTCGGGCTGTGCTTCTTCATCGCGCTGGCCGCGCAGCCGTCGCTGCCCGTGATGCCGGCGCCGGCGCTCGATTCGTCGGCGGCATTCATGCTGGTCGTTCAGCAGGTGGTGATCGGCGTGTCGCTCGGCTTCGCGGTGCGCATCGTGTTTGCAGCGGCCGAGATGGCCGGCGAGGCCGCGGGCCTGCAGATGGGCCTGAACTTCGCCAGCTTCTTCGACCCCGCCACGGCCGCACAGACCACCGCCTCGGGGCGACTGTTCGGCTCGATGGTGGCGCTGCTGTTCATCGTGATCAACGGCCACCTTGCCGTCATCGCGGTGCTGATCCAGAGCTTCCAGGCGTTTCCGGTCGGCCCGGAACCCTTTGCCTTCCTGCGTCAGATGCAGGCCCACACCTGGGCCGCCGAGATCTTCAGTCTCGGCCTGTGGATCGCATTGCCGCTGATGGGTATGCTGCTGTTCGTCAACATCGTGCTCGGCATCATTTCGCGCGTCGCGCCGCAGATCAACGTGTTCGCTGTCGGCTTCCCGGTCACGCTGGGCGTCGGCCTGATCGGCATGCTGCTCACGTTGCCGTTGATGCAGACGCCTTTCACGATGGCGCTGGAGCGCATGCTGGCGAGCTTCAGATGACCGGCGCCGCGTGCACTTAACGCTTGCCGATTCGTGTGCACAACACGCCGACGGCGGCCGCCAGTACCGCGAGCACGATCACCGAGACGACGAAACCGCGCACCGGCGCGGCGGCGCCCCCGCCCCCGCCTGCCGAGAAGTAGACCGAGGAGACGAACGCGACACCGAGCGCGTTGCCGGCACTTTGCATCGTCGACGTCACGCCGGCGGCGACACCAGCCCTGTCTGCGGGAATCCTGGCGAGCACGGCAGACACCAAAGGCCCCATCACCATCCCGATGCCAGCGCCTTCGACGACCAGCGCCGAGACCAGACCCAGCTCTCCCAGCTGCCATCCATGCGCTGCCGCCTGCAGCAGGTGGCCCGCGCAAAGCACGAGCGCCCCCGCCTGCAGCAACCTGGTGCCAAGGAACTTCTGCAGCCGTGGCCCCAACAGCGAGGTCAGGAAGAAACTGCAGCCCATGATCGCGAACAGCTTGCCCGAGCGGGCTGCTCCCATGGCCAGCGGCCCCTGCAGGTGCAGGCCCAGGATCAGGTAGAACGACGCAATGCCCATGTAGAAGGCCAAGACCGTCGTCATCCCCCACGAAAAACCGGACACCTTGAACAGTGCTGGACCGAGCATGGGCGACCCGCCCGACCTCTCGAGCGTGCGCTGGTGCATCCAGAAGATCACGCCCAACAGCACGGCGCCAAGGACCAGCGATGCGTTCATGGCCGGGTCGAAGTGCTCGCGCCCATAGCTGAGCGGGGTGATCAGGCAAAGCAGCGCGGCCGCGGCGAGCAGCAACCCGACGAAATCCACCCTTCCCGTGCCGAGCGCTCCGCGCTCGTCGACCAGCGCCACCGCTCCGAGCATGCCCATCAGTGCGATCGGGATGTTGATCAGAAAGCAGCTGCGCCATCCGAGACTGGCCAGATTCCAATCGACCAGCGCGCCGCCAAGCAGCTGGCCACTGATGCCGGCCAAGCCCATCGACATCGCGTACCAAGCGAACGCCTTCTGTCGCTTCGGCCCGGTGAAGTGCAGACCGAGCAGTGCCAACACCTGCGGATGCAGCAAGGCTCCGGCCATGCCCTGCAGGAAGCGCAGAACGACGAGGGCGGTCGCCGACGGCGCGAGGCCGCATCCCACCGAGGCCAGCCCGAACGCGGCGCAGCCGGCAATGAACATCTTCCTGCGTCCGAACAGGTCGCCCAGCCTGCCTCCGGCGATGAGCGTTGCGGCATTGGCCAGTGCATAGCCGGCAACAATCAGCTGCAGGTGGGACTGCGTGGCGTGCAGCGAGGCGGCGATCGACGGCAGCGCGACGATGACGATGAAGAAATCCAGCACCACCATGAAGGCGGCCGACAGGATCACGGCAAGCTTGACGACCTCGACCGGGGTCAGCTTGTCCAAGCCGACGCCGGCGGCGATCATCGCCGCGGCCGGCCCTGCCGGTGACGTCATCTGGGACCTCCTCGAACGCTGCCGAGGGATTGTGCCCGACGGCGAAGGGCCGCCGTCCGCCCCTGGTGAGCAGCGCGCCCCGGGGTGAAACCGGTCGGATGCTAGATCGTCAAGTCGTTGATCGGAGAGACGATGAAGCGTTGTGATCTGGCGAACGAGACGAAAGCCGACAAGGGCATCGGCTTGCCGTACCAGTATCCCTGCACCACATCGCAACGCATCCGCTTGAGCAGTTCGACCTCGTCGCTGCCTTCGGCGCCCTCGGCCACGACCTGCATCTGCAGCGAATGGGCCAGCCGGATCATGCCGGTGACGATCTTGCGGCTGTTGTCGTTGGTGGCCATTCCCTTGATGAAGGATCGATCGATCTTCAGCGAATGAACCGGAAACCTGGCCAGGTAGGCAAATGAAGAATAGCCGGTGCCGAAGTCGTCGATCGAAATGCGCACCCCCATACCATGCAGACCTGCGAGCACCTTGGCGCTGGCCTCGACGTTCTGCATCAGTGCGCCCTCAGGGATTTCCACTTCCAACATCTGCGGCGCCACACCGGCGCCGTGCAGCGCCTCGCGAATCCGGTCCACCATGCACACGTCACTGAGCGACGCCACCGACAGGTTGATGCTGATCGGCACGGCCACACCCAGGTCCCGCAGTTCGACGCTGTGTTCCAGCGCCTGTTTCAGGACCAGCTGATCGATTGTCCCCATCAGGCCCGCCTCGTCGGCGAGCGGCAGAAATTCCGCCGGCGAGATCATGCCCCGCTTGGGGTGGGCCCATCGAATCAGCGCTTCGGCCCCGACGAGCCCGCCTCGGGCGAGACAGCCCTTGGGCTGCAGCATGAGCATCAGCTGCTTGTGCTCGATGGCCGACCTGAGTTCGGACTCGAGCTGGGTTCGCAGCTCCGAACTCCGCTCCAACCCGGGCTCGTAGAACGCGAACGCACCCCTGGCCGTCTTCTTCGCATGGCGAAGGGCCAGCGCCGCGCGCCTGAGCATCTGTTCCGGGTCCTTGCAGTCCAGGTCGCGGATCACGCAGCCCGAAGTGGCCCCGAGCACGAATCGCCGATCGTGGATCACCAACGGCTGGCAGGCCGCATCGACGAGCACCTTGATCCGCTCGCGCGTGACCTCTGCACCATGCTTGTGCAGAACGCAGAACTCGTCGCTGTTCAGCCGGTACAGAACCTCTCCCGACACGCTGCCCGACTGCAGCCGGGAGGCGACCTCGAGCAGGGCCATGTCACCGCCGGCGTAACCGAGCGCGTCGTTGACGCTGCGAAACCGGTCCAGACCGATGACGGTCAACGCGAACGCGGCCGGCGATTCCATCAGGCTTTCAAGGTCGCTCGTGAGCCCGAGCTTGTTGGGCAATCCGGTCAAGGGATCCTTGACGACCTGTTGCGCGAGCTGATACTGCTTGACGACCGTCTCGGAGGCGTCGTTGGCCAGCATCATCATGCCGTCGCCGGCCGGGAAGACCCTGACCATCAACCATCGATCCAGCACGGTGGAGTAGCCGATCTTTGCGGTAGGCTTGCGGTCACGCCGGCATTTTTCGATCGACTCGTAGAAGATCGATCGCTTGAAGGCCGGCATGTATTCGAACGGCGTGCGGCCAACGATCTCGTGTCGGGGCATGCCGACATTGTTCAGGTAGACATCGTTGCAGTAACGCACGACCCAGTTGGAGTCCACGTAGATGATGGCCTCACCTGCCTGGTTCATCAGGAAGTTGAGGTCGACCGTGTCCAGGCCGCCGAGGATCGAGCTGATGTCATCACGCAGCATGACGACGCACTCCCTCGATTGCGCCGGGATCGAGCGCCGAAGGCCGGTAGGGGGAACTACAAGCAGGCGTCGCCATGACCGAACTTCCGCCGTCCGATGTCGACTTTCTCGAACTCGGCTCTAGACTCGAGCAGATCTACAGCAAGCGCATCGCGCTGCGCCCGGCATCCTTGTGCGATGCCTGGCCGCTGTACGTCGCCACCAGGAACCCGTCGTTCAATCGTCACCTGTTGTGGCCACAGCCCGACACCGAGGACGAGGTCTTGCAGCGGCTGCACAATATCGTGAACCGCAGCCGCAGCGGCCGCTACTGTGCGATGACCGCGTCGGTCCGACACAGCGGCGAGTTCCTCGGCGTATTCCGGTTCATACCGAGCTCGCTCGGACCGGAGTGCGTCGAGATGGGCATCTGGATGCATGACAAGTTCTGGCATGGCCGCTACGGCCTCGAGCTCGGCCGGCTGTGCGTGTCCGCGGCGTTCAGCATGGCCCCCGAGCTCGGTGTCCTGGTCGGCGCGACCTACCCCGAGAACCGGGGCTCGAAAGCGCTGATGACGGCCGTCGGCATGACGCCCGGACGCATGGTGGTGAGGGACACCGAAAAGGGCCCTCCGGTGGCGTTGGAGGAGTACACCATCAGCCGCGCCGAATGGCAGGCGCAGCACCGCACGGCGTTTGAGGAGTTCAGGCCCCCGCTTCCCAAGGTCGCACAACAAGTTCACGATTCGGAGACTCCGGACAGGATCTCGATAGTCGCCGCCACGCCAGACGCGGCGCGGCAGTCGTTCGCCTAATCCTTCGTCTGGACGCGGCAAGTCTGAAGGGTCTTCGGCGGTTGGCGGACTCACCTGAGTGACAAAACCCCGGGCACCGCAACGCTTACATCTGGGTTTGGCGAGGCCCGCGCAGTTTCACCGCCGGCGGCAGTGCCGGGCTGCAGCCGCCGAGTGGCCGGCCCGGCGCCCGCAGATCAACACAAGGTCTGGCGCCGCACCCGACCTTCGAGGACACGCTGCTCGAGCAGGCCGCCGCGGCCGAACTCAGCCTCCAACCAGCCCATTGCGGATCGCGTAGACCGTGAGCTCCGAGTTGTTCGCCAGGCCGAGCTTCTCGAGCACCCGCGCGCGGTACACCGACACGGTCTTCGGCGACAGGCTCAGCTCTTCCGCGATGTCGGACAGGCGCTTGCCCGAGGCGATCATCGTCAGCGTCTGCAACTCGCGGTCCGACAGTCGCTCGTGCGGGTTCTCGGTCACCGGGGCGGTGAGGCTTTCGACCAGCATCTGCGCGATGTCGGGTGTCACGTACTTGCGGCCCTGAGCGACGGTGCGCACGGCCTGCACCAGTTGTTGCGGGTCGCCCCCCTTGTTCACGTAGCCGTAGGCGCCGGCACGCAACGCGCGCAACGCGTACTGGTCTTCCGGGTACATGCTGACCACCAGCACCTTGATCGGGTTGCCTTCGTCCTTCAGCGCATGCAGCACGTCCAGGCCGCTGCGGCCGGGCAGCTGGATGTCCAGCAGCAGCACGTCGCCGTCGGTGCCGCGCATCAGCGCACGCAACTCGCCGTAGTCACCGGCCTCGCCGACCACCTGGATGTCCACCGCATCGGACAGCGTGTCGCGGATGCCGCGACGGATCAGCGCATGGTCGTCGCACAGAATGACGCGAATCATCGCGCGCCTCCGACGCAGCCAAGCGACCGCCGCGGCACCGGCTTCGCCGGGCCGCTGGCGGCGCCCCCGGGGCCACGCAGTGGCCCCTGCGGGTCCACGGGGGGAGGCGCCGAAGGCGCTACGGGGGGGTGCGTCATAACTCCCCCCACCCCGACGGATCGTGTTCGCGGTCGACACTGGGCGGCGGCACCTGGGCGTGCGCCTGCGCTTCGCGCATCGGCACCGACAGCAGCAAGGTGGTGCCGGAGTGGCTGCTGGAGACGTCGACCCAGCCGCCCACGGTGCTGGCGCGCTGGTGCAGGCCGCGCAGGCCGAAGCTGCGCGCCTTCGTCAGGTCCGACGGCTCGAGGCCGCGACCGTTGTCGCTGACCTCCAGCGAGAGCACGCCGCCGGACAATGAAAGGTCCACCACCACGCGCGTGGCCTGCGCGTGCTTGCTGATGTTGGTCAAGGCCTCCTGCGCGAACCGGTAGGCCACCAGCGGCACGCCGGTGGGCAACTGAATCGATTCGTGGCTGGTGCGGAACTGGCAGCTCACCACGTTGCGCCGCTCGAACCGGTTCGCCATCCACTGCAGCGCTGGCACCAAGCCCTGCTCCAGGATCGCAGGGCGCAGGTTGTGCATGATGCGCTGGCTCGAGCCGATGGCGTGGTCCAGCGTCTCCAGCGCCGTGGCCACGCGGTGCTGGACCTCGGGCATCGCGGCGTGGCGCGCAATCCAGGCCAGATCGTATTTCAGGGCGGTGAGCGAACCACCCACATCGTCGTGGATCTCGCGCGCGATCGCCGCGCGCTCCATCTCGATGCTGGTTTGCAGATGCTGCGCCAGCTCGGCCAGGCGCTGGCGCGAGGCCGCCAGTTCGGTGTCCGCGCGCTGGCGCGCCAGCCGGTCGCGGCTGGCCGCGATGGCGTTCTTCACGGCCGGGGCCAGGCGCGCGAGGTTGTTTTTCAGCAGGTAGTCCGACGCGCCGTCGCGCATCGCGGCCACCGCCGTGTCCTCGCCGATCTCGCCCGACAGCAGAATGAACGGCAGCATCGAACCGCTGCGCTTGAGCAGCTCCAGTGCCTGCAGCCCGCCGAAGCCGGGCACGTTGTAGTCCGACAGCACCACGTCCCACTCGGCATGCTCGAGCGCGTGGCGCAGCTCGGCCTCCGACTCGACGCGGCGCGCGTGCACCACATAGCCGGCGCGCTGCAGGTGGGCGCAGGCGAGCTGGTGGTCGACCTCGGCGTCCTCGACGTGCAGCACGCGCAGCACGGCGGCCGCCGCTGCCTTCCTGCCTTCGCTGGGCGTGTTCATTCCCGCAGTATGGCAAAGCTGCCCGCCACCATCACCCTGCGCGGGCCCGTGACACGAAAAATGGCCGTTCTTCACCGCCACATCGGCGCACCGGCGGGCGCCGGTCGCGCGAACAATTGCCGAGCCAGCCGGTCATTTTCTTGGAGCTCGAGGATGCATTCAATTCTTGCCGTCGACGATTCGGCCTCGATGCGCCAGCTCGTCGGCTTCACGCTGAGGACCGCCGGTTTCACGGTTGTCGAAGCCGTGGATGGCCAGGACGCCTTCGACAAGGCCCAGGGCGGCGATTTTCAACTGGTGTTGACGGACCAGTACATGCCGCGGCTGGACGGCATCGGGCTGACCCGCAGGCTGCGTGAGGAGCCACGCTACAAGAGCACACCGATCCTGTTTCTGACCGCCGAGTCCGGCGACGAGATGAAGCAGCAGGGTCGTGCGGCGGGCGCGAACGGCTGGCTCGTGAAACCGTTCGACCCGGTCAGGCTGATCGAAGTGATCACCAAGGTGATCGGCTGACCGCGCGGCGCAAGTGGCGGGCGGCCTAATCTGCCGCGCGCCGCAGCGTGTCCACCACCGGCCGGCGCAGCACCTCGCGCAGGCCGAACCAGCCGGCCGCCAGCGCGAGCAGCGCGCCGGCCAGCGTGCCCAGCAGCGGCACCCAGGGCGACACGTTCCAGGTGAACTCGAACACGTAGCGCGCGAGCAGCGAGCCGACCACCATCGCAGCCACCGAGGCCAGCAGCCCGGCCAACGCGCCCACGCCGAGCAGCTCGGCGCGCTGCACGCGCGCCAGCAGCGTGGAGCCGGCGCCGAGCGCACGCATCACGGCATACTCGCGCGCCCGCGCCTCGCGCGTCGCGCTCACCGCCGCGAACAGCACCACCAGTCCGGTGGCCAGCGTGAAGCCAAACAGGAACTCCACCGCGCGAATCACCTGGTCGAGCACCCGCTGCACCTGCGCGATCGACGCCGAGACGTCGATGTTGGTGATGTTCGGGAAGTCGCGGCTCAATCCATTGTCGAAGCCCGCGCGCTGCGGCGCCCGAAACGCGCTGATGTAGCTGACCGGCAGGCCTTCGACCTGCGCGAGCGGGAACATGACGAAGAAGTTCACCCGCATCGAGCCCCAGTCGACCCGCCGCACGCTGGTGATGCGCCCCTCGCGCACCTGGCCGCCCATGTCGAACGCGATGCGATCGCCGAGCTTCAGCTTCAGCGTCTGCATCAAGCCCTCCTCGACACTGAACGCATCGGGCTCGTCGGCCTGCCACTGCCCGGCGACCACCACGTTGTGGTTGGGCGGCGCGGCCTGATGGCTGAGGTTGAACTCGCGCTCCACCAGGCGCCGGGCACGCTCGTCGGTAAAGGCGTCGGCCGACACGGCGTGGCCGTTGATGCCGACCAGGCGTCCGCGGATCATCGGGTACCAGTCGTAGCGCGTGACGCCGGCCTCGCTCAGGCGCGCACGAAACGCCTGGGCCTGGTCGGGCTGCAGGTTGATGACGAAGCGGTCGGGTGCATCGGCCGGCGTCGCGGCGCGCCAGCCGGCGATCAGGTCGGTGCGCAACAGCACCAGCAGCGACAGCGCGAGCAGGCCCACGCCCAGCGCCGACACCTGCAGCACCGCGAAACCCGGCCGCGCGGCCACCTGGCGCGTGGCCAGCACCAGCCAGCGCGGCGCCCGCGACTCGGGCACGGCGGCTTTCAGCAGCCGCACCGCGACGTATGACAGGCCGGCAAACACCACCACCGCCCCGGCAAAACCGCCGACGGCCAGACCGCCGAGCTTCAGGTCCGACGATGCCGCGAGCAGCAGCGCCACGAACCCCGCCGAGCCTGCTGCCACGACCGCCACCGACGCCGCCCTCAGCCCGCCCAGCTCGCGGCGGATCACGCGCAACGGCGGCACCTGCGCGAGCTGCAGCACCGGCGGCAGCCCGAACGAGGCCAGCAGCGTCATGCCCACGCCCAGGCCGAACAGCGCCGGCGCCCAGCCCGGCGGCGGCAGGCTCACGCTGAGCAGGCTGCCGAGGAACCACACGAACGCGAAGTGCACCGCCAGCCCGAACAGCACGCCCAGCACGCTGGCCAGCAGCCCGACGCCACCGAACTCCAGCACGTAGGTCCAGCCGATCGCGCGCTGCGGCGCGCCGAGCACGCGCAGCATCGCGCAGTCGTCGAGGTGGCGTTGCGCGAAATCGCGCGCCGCGATGGCGACGGCCACCGCCGCCAGCAGCGCGGCGAGCAGCGCCACGAGCTTGAGAAACTTCTCGGCGCGGTCGAGCGTCTGGCGCATCTCGGGCCGTCCGGCCTCGAGCGATTCGACGCGCAGGCCGCGCAACTGGTCGGTGCGAATACGCTCCTCGACCCAGCGCACGAACTCGCGCACCACCGCATCGCCGGCGCCGTCGGGTGCGGCCACCGCCAGGCGGTAGGTCACCCGGCTGGCGGGCTGCACCAGCCCGGTGGCGGCGAGGTCGCGTTCATTGAGCATCACGCGCGGCGCAAAGCTCATGAAGCCGGCGCCGCGGTCGGGCTCGAGCACGATGATCCGATCGATGGTGAGCGACGCATCGCCCAGCAGCAACGTGTCACCCAGCCGCAAGCCCAGCGCCTCGAGCAGCGCAGCGTCGGCCCACAGCCGCCCCGGTGGCGGGGCGGCGGCCACGTCGGCCACGCGGCCATCCACGCCGCGCAAGCGCATCAGGCCGCGCAGCGGATAGGCATCGCTGACCGACTTCACCGCCACCAGCCGCGCGGCGCCGCCGCGCGATTCGGGTGCGCGCGCCATGCTCGGAAAGCTGGTGCTGCTCGCCACCACGAGGCCGAGCTCGCGGGCACGCGCACCGAAGGTCGGTGGCGCCGGCTGGTCGCTGGCCACCACGGCATCGCCGCCCAGCAGCGCCCGGGCGTCGCGGGCCAACGCGGTGTTCAGCCGGTCGGCGAAGAAGCCCACCGCGGTCAGCGCCGCCACCGCCAGCATCACCGCGACCACCAGCAGGCGCAGCTCGCCGGCACGAAAGTCGCGCCGCAGCTGGCGCCAGGCCATGCTCGGAACGTCGACAGGCAACGGCAGGTGGGGCGTCATGGCCGGCACGGTACACGAGATGGAGAACCCCGCTGCCGCGGACGCCCATTCAACGACCCGGCCTTGAACGCTGCGTACAAGCGATTCGAAGCCCTCGATCTGCCCGCGATGCTGTAATGGACGCCATGAACACCGCCCCGCTGCCCAGTCTGTTCGTCTCGCACGGCTCACCGATGATCGCGCTCGAGCCCGGCGCGGCGGGCGCCTTCCTGCAGCGCCTCGGGCCGGCGCTGGACACCACCTATGGCCGCCCACGCGCGATCCTCGCGATCTCGGCGCATTCGCTGACGCGCGAGCCGGCGCTGCTGGCCGCGCCGCACCACGAGACGGTGCACGACTTCGGCGGCTTCCCACAACCGCTGTACGCGCTGCGTTACGACGCGCCAGGTGCCGACACGCTGGCACCGCGCGTGGCGCAGCTGGTGCGCGACGCCGGTCTGCCGGTGCACGTGGTCGACGAAGGTGGTCTCGACCACGGCATCTGGATTCCGCTGCGCTTCAGCTACCCCGATGCCGACGTTCCGGTGCTGCCGCTGGCCTTCCCGCCCGACTGGTCGCCGGCGCGCCTGTTCGCGCTCGGCCAGGCGCTGGCCCCGTTGCGCGACGAAGGCGTGCTGGTCCTGGGCAGCGGCAGCATGACGCACAACCTGCGCATGGTGTTCGGCGGTACTCGCCCGGCAGTCGATGCGCCAGAGGTCGCCGAGAGCGCGGCGTTTCGCCGGTGGTTCGAGGCACGCAGCGCCGGGGCCGACTGGGCCGCGCTGCTCGACTACCGCGCCCAGGCACCGCACGCGGCGCTGATGCACCCCACCGACGAGCACCTGCTGCCCTGGTACGTGGCCGCCGGCGCCGGGCATGAAGGGCCCGTGCTGCGGGTGCACGACAGCCTGACTTACGGCTGCCTGGGCATGGACGCCTATGCCTTCGGCGCCCAGGCCACTGCGCTGGGCCCGGCGCTGCGGCAGTGAAGCGCTGATGGCCTACCGCACGCCCCGCGCGATCGAGACGGCGCGGCTGCGACTCGTGGCGAGCGAGCCGTCGCTGGCCGATGCGGTGGCCGACTACTTCAATCGAAGCCGTGGCCACTTCGCGCCGTGGGACCCGCCGCTGCCGGTCGAACACGGCCAGGCTGCGTTCCATGCCACGCAGCTGACCGAGCAGAGCGAGCAATTCGACGCCGGCCGCGATTGGGCGCACTGGCTCACGCTGCTCGATGAGCCGACGCTCGTGATCGGCCGCGTGAGCCTGTCGAACATCGTGCGCGGCTCGTTCCACAGCGGCAACCTCGGCTATGCGATCGATGCGATGCACCAGCGCCGCGGCCTGATGCACGAGGCGCTGGCCGCGATGATCGCCGCGGCGTTCGCGCCCGACGCCAACCTGCACCGCATCCAGGCCGCCGTGCGGCCAGAGAACCAGCGCAGCATCGCGCTGATCGGGCGACTGGGTTTTCACGATGAGGGGCTGGCCCGCGACTACCTCTTCAACGGTGGTCAGTGGCGCGACCACCGCCTCTTCACGCGGCTGAATCCCGCGTTCGTGCCGCCGGCGGACTGGTAGGCCAGCGCTACTTCGCCGGCGCGGGCACGCTGCCGACGACGCCCTGCACGAACCAGTCCATCGTCGCGATCTGCTCGTCGCCGAGCGTCCCGATCGCCAGGCGCGTCTTGCCGGTGTTGTCGATCAACGGCGCCGCAAACACCGTGGCCTTGCCCGACAACAGCGCCTGGCGCGCCACATCGACCGCCGCCACCTGCGCGGCGGGCAGCTTGGAGTTCAGCGCCGACAGCCGCACCATGCCGTCGCGCATGCCGCCCCATACCGGCTTGGCTCTCCAGGTGCCGGCGATCACGGCGCGGGCCACCTGTGTGTAGTAGTCGCCCCAGTGGTGCGTCACCGCCGCGAGCTGGGCGCGCGGCGCGAACTTCGACATGTCGCTCTGGTTGGCCAGCAGCTTGACGCCCTGCTCCTCGGCCGCCAGCGCGACTGCCGGCGACGCGGTGTGGTTGGTCAACACGTCGGCGCCCTGGTTGATCAGCGTGACGGCGGCGTCGTGCTCGCGCGGCGGATCGAACCAGCTGTTGAGCCACACCACCCGCACGCTGGCCGCCGGATTGACCGAGCGCAGGCCCAGCGCAAACGCGTTGATGCCCTGCACCACCTCGGGCACCGGAAACCCGGCCACGTAGCCGGCCACGCCGCTGGCGCTGTTCATCGCGGCCAGCCGTCCGGCGAGCCAGCGCGCCTCGTAGTAGCGCGCGTTGTAGGTGTTGAGGTTCGGCGCGGTCTTGTAGCCGCCGGCGTGCTCGAAGCGCACGTCGGGGTGATCGGCCGCGACGCGCAGCGCAGCTTCGAGGTAGCCGAAGCTGGTGGCGAAGATCAGCTTGTTGCCTTGCGCAACCAGGTCGCGCATCACGCGTTCGGCGTCGGGCCCTTCGTCGACCGACTCGACGACGGTGGTCTTCACCTGCGCCCCGAGGTTGCGCTCCATCGCCTGCCGGCCGAGATCATGCTGGTAACTCCAGCCCGCCTGGCCGACCGGGCTGACGTAGACAAAGGCCACCTTCAGCGGCGCGGCCTGCGCCAGCGCAAGCGGGTTGAGAGTCAGGCTGGGCAGCGCAAGCAGCGCCGCGCGCACCAACGCGCGCCTGAGGTTTTTGTACATGGTTGACCTCGACATGGCCACGATGGGGGAGCCGCTACAAACGCCGGTGGCACGGCGAACGAGCGCGTTGCGAAGCAACGCTGCGATTGTATTCGGCGCTTCGCGGCGCACTCCCGCTCAACTTCTCAACGCGCGATTGCGCTAGGTGCGGCTGTTCGCTTCCGTGAGACCGGACATTCGACGAACGAGCGAGGGCGCAGCCACGGGCGGGCAACCGCCGGGGCTCATGCGTCCCTAAATCGCCCCGCCGGCCGCCCACCCGCGGCTGCGCCCGAACCACCGCGGCGGTCCGCGGACGCACGACCTGCGCACGGCGGCGATGCCATTGGCAGCGCGGCAAGCCGAGGGCCGGGCGACGATTTAGGGACGCATGAGGAGCCCGGCCCTCGGCCGGCCGCGTTGCTGGCTCGGTCGTCGAAGGTCGGCATTCAAGCCACAGACCGAACAGCCGCACCGGGCCGATCGCGGCCGTCCAGCCATGGCCAGATCGAAGTGCACGCCTAGAATGCTCGACTCGCCCGTGGGCGCCAGACTGCCATGAAAAAGAAGCTGTTCGTCACCACCGCGCTGCCCTACGCCAACGCCGCGTTCCACATCGGCCACATGATGGAGTACATCCAGGCCGACATCTGGGTGCGGTTCCAGCGCATGCGCGGTGCCGAAGTGAACTTCGTCTGTGCCGACGACGCGCATGGCGCAGCGATCATGATCGCAGCCGAGAAGGCCGGCAAGACGCCGCAGGCCTTCGTGGCCGAGATCGCCGCCGGGCGCAAGCAATACCTCGACGGCTTTCACATCGCGTTCGACAACTGGCACTCCACCGACGCGCCGGAGAACCACGAGCTCGCACGCGAGATCTACCTCGCGCTGCGCAAGAACGAGCTGATCGACGTGCGCACGATCGAGCAGTTCTTCGACCCGGTGAAGGGCATGTTCCTGCCCGACCGCTACATCCTGGGCGAATGCCCGCGCTGCGGCACCAAGGACCAGTACGGCGACAACTGCGAGAACTGCGGCGCGGTCTACATCCCCACCGAGCTGAAGAACCCGAAGTCGGCGCTGTCGGGCGCCAAGCCAGAGCTGCGCTCGAGCGAGCACTACTTCTTCCGCCTGTCCGACCCGCGCTGCGTCGAATACCTGCGCCACTGGACGCAGGACGGCAAGCTGCAGAGCGAGGTGGCCAACAAGGTCCGCGAGTGGTTCGCCGAGGACGCCGACGGCAAGACGCAGCTCGGCGACTGGGACATCAGCCGCGACGCGCCCTACTTCGGCATCCAGATCCCGGACGCGCCGGGCAAGTACTTCTACGTCTGGCTCGACGCACCGATCGGCTACCTGGCGTCGCTGAAGAACCTGTTCGCCAGACGCGGGCACGACTTCGAGGCCTACCTCGCCGACTCCGCAACTGCGCCAGGTGCACTTCATCGGCAAGGACATCGTCACCTTCCACACGCTGTTCTGGCCGGCGATGCTGCACTTCAGCGGCCGCAAGGTGCCGAACAACGTGTACGTGCACGGCTTCATCACGGTGGGCGGCGACAAGATGAGCAAGAGCCGCGGCACCGGCATCAGCCCGCTGCGCTACCTGGAGCTCGGGCTCGACGCGCAATGGCTGCGCTACTACATCGCGGCCAAGCTGAACGCGCGCGTCGAGGACATCGAGTTCAACCCCGACGACTTCATCGCCCGGGTGAATTCGGATCTGGTCGGCAAGTACGTCAACATCGCGAGCCGCGCCGCCGGCTTCATCGCCAAGCGTTTCAAGGGCCACCTGTCGGGCGACGTCGGCGTCGAAGGCCGCACGCTGCTCGACACGCTGCGCGCCCACGGCAGCGTGATCGAGCAGCTCTACGACGACGCGCGAATTCGGCAAAGCCGTGCGCGAGATCATGCTGCTGGCCGACCGGGTGAACGAATACGTCGATCAGCACAAGCCGTGGGAGCTCGCGAAGAGCCAGGAGCACGGTGCGGCGCTGCACGACGTGTGCACCGTGTGCATCGAGGCCTTCCGCGTGTTGACCATCTACCTCAAGCCGATCCTGCCGGCGCTGGCCGCCCAGGTGGAGGCCTTCCTGCAGGTGCCGGCCATGGACTTCGCCGATGCGAACCGCGCCCTCGGTGCGCACCGCATCGGCGAATTCAAGCACCTGATGCAGCGGGTCGATCCGGCCAAGCTCGACGCGCTGTTCGAGCCGACCGCGCCGGCCGCCGTGCTGCCCGGCGGCGAAGCCCTCGCCGCCGAGATCGGCATCGACGATTTCGCGAAGGTCGACCTGCGCATCGCGAGGATCGTCCACGCCGAGGCCGTGCCGGGCAGCGACAAGCTGCTGCGCCTGACGCTCGACATCGGTGAAGGCCGCACGCGCAACGTGCTCTCCGGCATCAAGAGCGCCTTCAAGCCCGACGACCTGGTGGGCAAGTTCACCGTGATGGTGGCCAACCTGGCGCCGCGCAAGATGAAGTTCGGCGTCTCCGAGGGCATGGTGCTCGCGGCCAGCCACGCCGACGAGGGTGCCCACCCGGGGCTGTACCTGCTCGAACCCGGTGCCGGCGTCGTGCCCGGCCTGCGCGTTCGCTGATCCGACGCTGACGCCACGTCAACCGGCGCGCCGCCTGCGCGCACCGGCTTGCCGTGCATGCGGCATTGCGCTAGCATGTTCGTTCGATACACATCGCATTAACATGCCATGCCGGTATGGAACTGAAGACGGCGCGCCTGACCCTGCTGGTCGATCCAGCCAAGAAGTCGGCCTTCGAGCGCCTTTGTGCGCAGCAGGATCTGACGCCCTCGCAGGTGGTGCGGCAGTTGATCCGGGACTACCTCGCCCAGCACGGCGTGTCCTATGTTCCCAGCGGCTCGCCGGCACCACGCCGGAACGCGGCGCCGGCCAAGCGCTCGCGGCCGATCAAGACGTCGCGGACTCGCCGATCGGGTTCCAAGTAGGTCGGATGCGCAAACCTTTGCGCCTGGTGCGCCGGCACAACGAATGAGCGCACTGACGAACCCTGCCATGTGGGTGCCGCTCGACTGGGTGATGCTGCTGCTGGGCGCGTGGCTCGTGGTCGGCGTGGTGGGCGTGTTCGCGTTGCGCAACTTTGCGCTGGTGGCACAGACCTTGTTCCCGATTGGCGGCGCGATTGGCGTCGCGCTGTTCGCCATTTCGCTTGCCGCCGTGTTCGGCCCGCCGCAGACCGCGGTGCTGGCGATCGGCCTGCCCACGCTGCCGTTCCATCTGCGGCTGGACAGCCTGTCGGCGTTCTTCCTGATGGTGATCGGTGCCACCGCGGCCGGCGTGTCGGCGTTCGCGGCCGGCTACTTCCGCAAGGGCGAAGGCACGCCGCCCGGCCTGCTGTGCCTGCTGTACCACCTGTTCCTGGCCAGCATGGCCGGTGTCGTGCTGGCCGACGACGCCTATGCGTTCATGGTGATGTGGGAGACGATGGCACTGTCGTCGTTCTTCCTCGTCACCACCAACCATCGCATCGCCGAGATCCGCCGCGCCGGCTACCTGTACCTGCTGGTGGCGCATGTCGGCGCGATCGGCATCCTGCTGTGCTTCGGCGTGCTGCAGGCCAACACCGGCGACTACACCTTCGCCAACATGCGCGCGCAGCAGCTGTCGCCGTTCTGGGCTTCGGTGGCATTCGGCCTCGCGGTGTTCGGCTTCGGCGCCAAGGCGGGCATCGTGCCGCTGCACATCTGGCTGCCCGAGGCGCATCCGGCTGCGCCGTCGCCGGTGTCGGCGCTGATGAGCGCGGTGATGCTGAAGACGGCGATCTACGGCCTGCTGCGCGTGTGCTTCGACCTGCTGTCCGCGCAGCTGTGGTGGTGGGGCGTCGTGCTGCTGGCGCTGGGCCTGGCCACCGCGCTGTTCGGCGTCGTCTTCGCGGCCGTGCAAAGCGACATGAAGCGCCTGCTCGCCTACTCGTCGATCGAGAACATCGGCCTGCTGGTCACCGGCATCGGACTGACGGTGGTGTTTTCGGCCTATTCGATGAAGGCGATGGCGGCGCTGGCGCTGACCGCCAGCCTGTACCACGTGGCCAGCCACGCGCTGTTCAAGAGCCTGCTGTTCCTGTGCACCGGCGCCGTGCTGCACGCCACCGGCGGAACGCAACCTCGGCAAGCTGGGTGGCCTGATCCGCGTTCATGCCGTGGGTGGCGTGGGCCACGCTGGTGGGCGTGCTGGCCAGCGCCGGCCTGCCGCCGCTGTCGGGTTTCGTCTCGGAGTGGCTGCTGCTGCAGAGCTTCCTGTTCACGCCCGGACTGCCGGATTCGTTCCTGAACATGCTGATTCCGGTGGTGGCGGCGCTGATCGCGCTGGTCGGCGCGCTCGCCGGCTACACGATGGTCAAGTTCTTCGGCGTGATCTTCCTCGGCCAGCCGCGCGAGCCCAAGCTGGCCCAGGCGCACGACGCCGGCGCCTGGGAGCGCCGCGGCATGTTGTGGCTGCTGATCGGCAGCGTCGCGCTCGGCTTGTTCCCGATCCAGTTCATTCAGGTCATCGACCCGGTGACGCGCCGGCTGGTCGGCTCGGGCCTGGGCCCGACCGTGGCGGAGCATGGCTGGCTGCTCGCACCGACGTCGATCGAGCGCGCGAGCTACGGACCCGTCGTCTTCCTGCTCGGCGTGGCGGCGAGCTGCGCCCTCGCCTTCTTGCTGGTGCGGCGGCTCTACCACGGGCGACTGCGGCGCAGCGCCCCCTGGGATTGCGGATTTCCCTGGCAGACCGCGCGCATGCAGGACACCGCCGAGGGCTTCGGGCAGCCGATCCGCCAGATCTTCGAGCCCTTCTTCCGCATGCGGCGCGAGCTGCCGACGCCGTTCGACGCCCGGCCGTACTACCGCGTGACGGTGGAGGATCACTTCTGGCATTGGCTGTACCTGCCGATCGCTGCCGTGGTGGCGCGCGTGGCACGCCTGTTCGGGCTGCTGCAGCAGGGACGCATCTCGATCTACCTGCTGTTCAGCTTCGTCACGCTGATCGCGCTGCTGCTGCTGGTCAGGAGATGACGCATGGGCGACTCGCTGACGCTCTATGGCGCGATTTCGCAGCTGCTGGAGATCGTCGTCGCGCTGATGCTGGCGCCGCTGCTGACCGGCTGGGTGAACCAATGGCGCGCCTGGCTGCAGAACAAGTCGGCGCCGCCGCTGCTGCAGCCCTACAAACTGCTGCACAAGCTGTTCAACAAGGAGTCGGTGCTGGCCGAGCACGCCTCGCCGCTGTTTCGCGTCACGCCCTACATCGTGTTCGGCTGCATGGCGCTGGCCAGCTCGATCATCCCCACGCTGTCGACCGACCTGCCGCTGTCGCTGGCCGCCGATGCCATCGCGCTGGTCGGGCTGTTCGCGGTGGCGCGGGTGTTCATCTCGCTGGCGGCGATGGACATCGGCACCTCGTTCGGCACGCTCGGCGCGCGCCGCGAGATGCTGATCGGCTTCCTCGCCGAGCCGGCGCTGTTGATCGTGTTCTTCTCGGCCTCGCTGATCTCGAAGTCGACCTCGCTGTCCACCATCGTCGAGACGTTGGCGCACCGCGAACTGGCGATCTACCCGAGCCTGGCCTTCGCCGGCGTCGCCTTCACCATCGTCTCGCTGGCCGAGAACGCGCGCGTGCCGGTGGACAACCCGGCCACGCACCTGGAGCTGACGATGGTGCACGAGGCGCTGATCCTCGAGTACTCGGGCCGGCACCTGGCGCTGCTGGAATGGGCGGCCAGCCTGAAGCTGTTCGCCTACTCCTGCGCCGGGCTGGCGCTGTTCTTCCCCTGGGGCATCGCCGAGGCGCAGGCACCGCTGGAGCTGGTGTTCGCATTGCCCGCATTGGTGTTGAAACTCGCGCTGGGCGGCGCCGCGCTGGCCGTGCTCGAAACGCTGAGCGCCAAGATGCGGATCTTCCGCGTGCCCGAATTCCTGGCCACCGCGTTCCTGCTGGCGGTGATCGGACTGTTGGTTCACATCCTGCTCGGCAGCTAGGATGAAGACTACAACTGGAACGCCCGCTGTCGGCCCGTTGCGGGCATTCAGTCTGCGGCTTGAATGCAAACCTTCGACGACCGAGCATGCAACGCGGCAGGCCGGGGCCAGACTCCTCATGCGTCCCTAAATCGTCGCCCGGCCCTCGGCCTGCCGCGCTGCCAATCGCATCGCCGCCGTGCGCAGGTCGTGCGTCCGTGGACTGTCGCAGTGGTTCGGGCGCAGCCGCGGGTGGGCGGCCGACGGGGCGATTTAGGGACGCATGAGCCCCGGCGGTTGCCCGCCCGTGGCTGCGCCCCCGCTCGATCGTCGAATGTCCGGTCTCACGCAAGGCGAACAGCCGCACCGGGCCGATTGCGCAAGCTCATCCGCGGTGACGCAAGCTTCGCGGATCACGCCACGCAAGGTGGAGCCGCCGAGTGAACCCGCTCTTCGGCCAGCTGATCAACCTGCTCGGCGCCCTGCTGCTGATGCTGGCGTTCGCGATGATCTCGCAGCGCCGCATCCTGTCGCTGATCCACCTGTTCACGCTGCAGGGCGCAACGCTGGTGGTCGCCACGGCCGTGTCGGTTATGTCACCAACCAGCCGCACCTGTACGTCTCGGCGGCGCTCACGCTGGGATTGAAGGTGATCCTGATTCCGATCCTGCTGCATCGCGTGATCAATCGGCTCAACGTGCGCTGGGACACCGAGACCCTGATCAACATCCCGACCACGATGCTGATCGGCATCCTGCTGGTGATCTTCGCCTTCAACCTGGGCGCGCCGATCGCGAAGTTCTCGTCGTCGATCGCACGCGGCACGCTGGGCATCGCGCTGGCCTGCGTGCTGCTGTCGTTCATGATGATGATCACGCGCGCCAAGGCGGTGCCGCAGGTGATCGGCTTCCTGTCGATGGAGAACGGCCTGTTCTTCGCCGCCACCTCGGCCACCTACGGCATGCCGATGGTGGTGGAGCTCGGCATCGCGCTGGACGTGCTGATCGGCGTGCTGATCCTGGGCGTGTTCATGTTCCAGATCCGCGAGCAGTTCGACAGCCTGGACATCCGCCACCTCGAAAAGCTGAAGGAAGAATAGCGTGGAGACCCTGTACGTCGTGCTCGGAATCCCGCTCGCCGGCGGCGTGGTGCTGGCGCTGTTCGGCCATCGCGACTGGGCGATGGAGGTCAACGCCGCGTTCAGCTTCGGCACCTTCGTCGCGGCCGCTGTGCTCACCGTGCAGGTCGTCGCCGGCGGTCCGCTGTTTGCCTGGGACCGCGAGTTCTTCATCGACCCGCTCAACGTGTTCCTGGTCACGCTGACCGCCTTCGTCGGGCTGACCACGGCGCTGTTCTCGCGACCGTACATGCGCGTCGAGCGCGACCACGGCAAGATGACGCCGCCGCGGCTGCGCCTGTACCACAGCATGTACCAGCTGTTCAGCTTCACGATGCTGATGGCGCTGACCACCAACAACATGGGCATCCTGTGGGTGGCGATGGAAGCGGCGACGCTGACCACCGTGCTGCTGGTCAGCGTCTATCGCACGGCGGCCAGCCTGGAGGCGGCGTGGAAGTACTTCATCCTGTGCGGCGTGGGCATTGCGCAGGCCCTGTTCGGCACCGTGATGCTCTACATGGCGGCCGAGAAGGTGCTCGGCGCCGAAGGCGGCGCCTTGCTGTGGACCAATCTGAACACCGTGAAGGCGAGCCTCGACCCGAACATCATCACGCTGGCGTTCGCGTTCCTGTTCATCGGCTACGGCACCAAGGTCGGGCTGGTGCCGCTGCACAACTGGCTGCCCGACGCCCACGCCGAGGGCCCGACGCCGGTGTCGGCGGTGCTGTCGGGGCTGCTGCTCAACGTGGCGCTGTACGCGCTGCTGCGCTGCAAGGTGCTGACCGACGGCGCGCTGCGCAACCACCTGGCCAGCCAGATGATGATGGGCTTCGGCCTGCTGTCGGTGGTGGCCGCCGCGTTCTTCCTGACGCGGCAGAAGGACATCAAGCGCATGTTCGCGTACTCGTCGATCGAGCACATGGGCCTGATGACCTTTGCCTTCGGCCTCGGCGGGCCGATCGCCAACTTCGCCGGGCTGCTGCACATGACGGTGCATTCGCTCACCAAGTCGGCCATCTTCTTCGCGGTGGGTCACGCGTCGCAGAAGGCCGGCACGCAGGTGATGGACGAGATCCGCGGCCTGATCAAGGTCAGCCCGCCGGTCGGCTGGGGGCTGATGCTGGGATCGCTCGCGATCCTGGGGCTGCCGCCGTTCGGCGTGTTCGCCAGCGAGTTCCTGATCATCACCACCGCGATGCGCGAGCAGCCCTGGGCCACGCCGTTCCTGCTGATCGCGCTCGGCGTCGCGTTCGCCTCGGTGTTCAGCCGCGTGCAGCCGATGGTGTTCGGCGACACCGGCCTGAAGCCGCTGGCCCACCCGCCGGCGTTGATCCCGGTGTTCGTGCATCTGGGCCTGAGCCTGATGCTGGGCCTGTACATCCCGCCCTACCTGGACACCTGGTTTCGCCAGGCGGCGCGCATGATCGGGGCGTGACGCGCATGCAATCGTCCGATCTCGGGCTGACGCTCGAACCGTCTGGCCGCGCCGCTGCCGATCTGGCACGGCGTGGTCGATCGCGCGACGTGGCAGGCCGTGGCGGCGCAGGTGGCGCAGGCGCAGCAGCGTCTGGTCGCGTTGTGGGGCCGCGACACGCGCGCGACAGCGGGAGTCTGGTCGATCTCGGCCGCCTACGCATTGGCCGACGGCCTGGTCTGGATCGACCTGCCGCTGCCCGAGGGGTCGACCACCTTTCCCGATACCTCGGCGCAGTTTCCGTTTGCCGGCCGCATGCAGCGCGCGACTGCCGACCTGCTGGGCATCCAGGCCGACGGCGCCGACGACCGCCGCCCCTGGCTCGACCATGGCACGTGGATCGATGGCGGAAACGCACTGCGGCACGCGCAATCATCGCGCCCCGGTGCCGGCGCCGCCGAGCCGACCGACTACCCCTTCGTCCGCGTCGAAGGCGACGGCGTGCACGAGATTCCGGTGGGCCCGGTGCACGCCGGCATCATCGAGCCTGGGCATTTCCGCTTCTCGGTCGTCGGCGAGAAGGTGCTGCGCCTCGAAGAGCGCCTGGGTTACGTGCACAAGGGCATCGAGCGCCGCTTCACCGAACTCGCGCCGCTGGACGCGTTCCGGCTGGCCGGTCGGGTGTCCGGCGACTCGACGGTGGCCTACGCCTGGGCCTATTGCATGGCGCTGGAGTCCGCGCTGGCATGCGCAAGTGCCGCCGCGCGCCCAATGGCTGCGCGCGTTGATGCTCGAGCGCGAGCGCGTCGCCAACCACCTGGGCGACCTGGGCGCACTGGGCAACGACGCCGCGCTGTCCTTTGGGCTGGCGCAGTTCTCGCGCCTGCGCGAAGACTGGCTGCGCCTGTCGATGGCCGCCTTCGGCCACCGGCTGATGATGGATTGCGTCGTGCCCGGTGGCGTGACCCGCGATATCGATACGGCGATGATCGTGCGCCTGCACGGCCAGTGCGAGTCGGTCGAAAACGAGGTGCGGACCCTGCGCGCGATCTACGACGAACACGCCGGGCTGCAGGACCGCTTCATCGGCACCGGCCGCGTGGCGCCCGAACTGGCGCAACAGCTGGGGCTGGCCGGTCTGGCCGGCCGCGCCAGCGGTCAGGCGTTCGACCTGCGCTGCGACCAACCCTGGGCACCGTATGCGGCGCTGGGGGTGGCCAAGTCCTGCAGCACGGCCGGCGATGTGGCCGCGCGCGTCGCGCTGCGCTTCGACGAAACCCTCGAATCGCTGCGCCTGATCCGCACCTTGTGCACCGGCCTGCCGGCCGGCGATCTGCGCCACGAGATGGCGGCAGCCGCAGGGTGCCGCGCGCGGCGCCGGCTGGGTCGAAGGCTGGCGCGGCGAGGTGTTCGTGGCGCTGGAGATCGAGCGGCGGCGCGATCGCTCGCTGCCATTGTCACGACCCGTCGTGGCAGAACTGGCCGGTGCTCGAACACGCGGTGATCGGCAACATCGTTCCCGACTTCCCGCTGATCAACAAGTGCTTCAACCTCAGCTACTCGGGGCACGACCTCTGATGTGGAAGATCATCCGGCAGATCGCCAAGCCGGGCCTGGCGACCGAAGCCGCCCCGACCGACGGCGCAGCGCTGCGTGCCGAGGAACACGCGATCCAAGGCGAACTGCTCGACATCCTGGGTCAGGCGCTGTCGATCCGCCAGGTCGACGCCGGCTCGTGCAACGGCTGCGAGCTCGAGATCCATGCGCTCAACAATCCCTACTACAACATCGAGGGGCTGGGCATCAAGTTCGTCGCCAGCCCGCGCCATGCCGACTTGCTGCTGGTCACGGGCCCGGTCACGCGCAACATGGCGGTCGCGCTGCGCCGCACCTACGACGCGACGCCGGCGCCGAAACTCGTCGTCGCGGTCGGCGACTGCGGCTGCAGCGGCGGCATCTTCGGCGAGAGTTATGCCAGTTGCGGCCGCGTCGCCAACGTGATCCCGGTCGACGTCGCGGTGCCGGGCTGTCCGCCGGCGCCGCTGGAGATCCTGCGCGGCATTCTCGCTGGCGGTGCGGCGCATCCGCGGCGCGGCCGCGGCCTGAAGCAGGCCTCCTGCGATCACGATGGACCTGCAGCCCTTTCGCCCGCGCCTGCTCGATGCCCTGCAGCACGACAGCCGGCCGCAGTTCATGCACGACCTCGGTGCAGGCACCACGGTGGGCATCGTCGCGCTGCCGCTGGCGATGGCCTTCGCGATCGCCTCCGGCGTCAAGCCCGAGCCTTCGCGACCCCTTCACGCAGCGTGAACCGGCCCTAGCCTGCGCCGGGCCATGAACACCTCGACCGATCTGCGCGTGGCCATCGTCGGCGGCGGCATCGGCGGCCTGGCCGCCGCGCTGTTCCTGCGCCACGCCGGCATCAGCGGCCACCGTGTACGAGCAGGCCGGCGAACTGCGCGAGGTCGGCGCAGGCCTGGTGGTGCCGCCGAACATGGTGCGACCGTTGGCGCGGCTGGGCCTCACCGATGCGTTGCAGCGCGACGCCGTCCGACTCGAGGCCGCCTGGGAGTTCCGCCGCTGGCAGGACGGCCGGGTGCTCTCGGTGCAGCCGATGGGCCGCGAGTGCGAGGCACTCTACGGCGCGCCTGCTACGTGGCGCACCGCGCCGACCTGCTGAGGATTCTGCAGCAGGCCCTGCCGGCCGAACAGCTGCGGCTGGGTCATCGCTGCAGCGCGGTGCAACAGAGCGACGACGGCGTGACACTCACCTTCACCCGCCGCGACGGCAGCGAGACCGTCGAACGCGCCGACGCCGCGATCGGCGCCGATGGCATCCACTCGGTGCTGCGCGAGTCGATCGCGCCCGCCGTCGACGCCCGGTTCTCCGGTCTGTGTGCGTTTCGCTGCCTGGTGCCGGCGACACAGGCGCCGGCGATGGCGCTGCGTCCGGTGCAGAGCCTGTGGCTCGGCGCGCAGCGGCATTTCGTGCACTACCCGATCTCGGGCGGGCGCCTGGTCAACCTGGTGGCCATCGTGCCGGCCGGCGACTGGCGCGAGGAATCCTGGACCAGCGAGGGCCGCGTGCCGGACCTGCGCGCCGAGTTCGAAGGCTGGGACGCCCGCGTGCTGCAGCTGATCGACGCCGCCACCGACACCAGGCGCTGGGCGCTGGTCGATCGAACGCCGCTGCCGCGCTGGACCGACGGACGACTGACCCTGCTGGGCGACGCCGCGCATGCGATGCTGCCGTTCTTTGCCCAGGGCGCGGCGCAGGCCGTCGAGGATGCCGAGGCGCTGGCGCTCTGCCTGCGCGCTGCCGATCGGACCACGGTCACGCAGGCACTGATGCGCTATGACGCGCATACGCCGTCCGCGCGCCAGCCAGGTGCAGGTGATGAGCCGGGGCCGGGAACTGCGCAACCACCTGCCCGATGGTCCCGAGCAGGAGCAGCGCGATGCCGAGCTCGCGCGCGGCGACCCGCTGCGGCAGAGCGCCTGGCTGTACGGCCACGACACCGGCCCCGCAAGCGCCAGCACGACACCCTCGTTCGGCTGAGCCGGGAATTCTGGACGCCCCTGCACGAACGGACTATCCTCACCGCGGCTGGCCAGCTGGAGACAGAGCGATGCGCGCGTGGACCGTGGACGCCGACGACATCCGTGTCGCGGACGACTTCGACGAGTCGCTGCTGCACCGCACGCCCGAGATCGACGGCTTCCTGACGCACAGAGCGCGACGACAAGTTCATCGTCATCGCGACCAAGGGCTTCGGCAAGACGCTGCTGCTGAAGGCCAAGCGCATCCTGTACCAGCGCGAAGGCCGTGCGATCTGCCTGCCCAGCGGCAACCTGCTCGACAAGCCGATCGGCGACAAGATCTTCGGCCGCGAAACGCTCGCCTTCTTTGCCGCGTCGCCGCTGCCGTGGTCGAAGGTCTGGCTCACGGCCATCGCGATGGCCGCGCTCAAGCACGTCGGCGCGGCCGGCGGGCTCAAGGTCAACGCCCGGCTCAGCGGCCTGATCGGCGACACGCAGCTGCACAGCGTCATCGACCACTTCGTGCGCCTGCTCGACTTCACGCCGAGCGAACTGCAGCGCTGCGCCACCGACACCGACGGCCACCTTGTGCCGAGGCTGCGCGCGCTGAAGTCGCCGATCGCCATCTTCATCGACGGCATCGACGAGTACTTCAACAAGCACGTCGAGGAGCACCCGACCAATCCCAGCGTGACCGGCGAGTTGTCGCCCAACGTCTGGTACTTCGCGCAGCTCGGCCTGGTCGAGGTCGCCTACCAGCTGCGGCGCATCAACCACCATGTCAAGGTCTTCGCCGCGATCCGCAAGGAGGCGTACGCCCGGCTGCCGCAGCGCACGGCGATGGTCCAGCAGTATCGCGGCAGCGCGGTGGACATCGTGTACTCGCCGGAGAGCCTGCGCGAGATCTTCGTCAACAACATCCGCCTGGTGAAGACCGACCGCATGGTGCTGCCGGGCCGCGCGCGCACGAATCCGCTCGAGGCGTTTCTCGGCCGCACGAGCGTGACCGACACCTACACGCGCGAGGAAGAAGACGCCTTCGAGTACGTCTGCCGCCACACGCTGCTGCGACCGCGCGACCTGATGACCATCGGCGAGCGGCTGGCCGCGCTGCGGCCCGACGAGCGCCGCAACGAACACCGCATGAAGGAGGCGGTGAACCTCGCGGCGACCGAGATCGCGCACGAGTACCTGGCCGAGATCGCGCCGTACGTCGGCGATCTCGAACTGGAGCGGCTCTTCCATCGCCTGCCCGGGCACATCCTGACGCGCGCCGAGGTGGAGGCGATCGTCGACGAACACGATGCGCTAGTCGGGTCGAGGGCGAGCATGTCTTCCACGCGCTGTACCGGGTCGGGCTGCTCGGCTACGTCCAGCATGACCGGGTGCGCGGCGAGTGGCGCCAGCGCTTCCTTCGCCCCGGCGAGGCCACGCTCGAGCCGAACGGCGTGCTGCCGCGCGCCACGCACTACCTGGTGCACCCGGTGCTGTCCGACGTGATCGGCCGCATCAATCCGCCGTTCCTGCAGCGCGTCGACCGCATGAACATCGTCGGCTACGACCGGCCGTGGCACGAGACCAGGCCCCGCCGATCGCGCGGCCAGCGCAGCGCCACTGCTGCGTGCTGAAGGCCGATGTGCATGGCTTCGGCAGCACTGATGCGCGCCGGCAAGGACGCGCCGGTGCGCAAGGCGCTCGAGGAGGCCGTCACCCGCTGGGCGCCGCCGGCCGCGATCGCCGAAACCGGCGCCGGCGATTCGGCGCTGATGGCCGACGACGATCCGGTGGCGCTGGCGCAGACCGCGCGCCACCTGATGGACGATGTCTACAAGGCCCCCGGGCAGCCGCGCCTGCGCATCGCGCTGCACTACGGCGAGGTGCGCACGCGCCCCGGCGACGCCGGCGTGGGCGCGTTCATCGTCGGCGGCGACGCGATCCTGTGCGCCGCACGCGTCGAGCCCGTCGTCGAGCCGGGCCAGATCTGGGCGACCGAGGAGTTCCGCCAGCAGCTCCAGCAGCGGCCGTCGTTGTGGCGCACGAGCCCCGTGCCGGCGCCCCTCGGGCGAGGACCGCTTCAACGTCAAGAAGCCTGGCAACGGCGAGCCCGACCTGTGGGTGCGGCTGTATCGGCTGGAGTTCTGACGGGCGCTACTTCGACGGCCCGCCGCCCATCGTGGCATGCGCTGCGGACCTGATAGGCCGTGCGCTTCACTGTCGATCATTACTCGCCGGCCGCTCAGACCGATGAGATAGGATCAATGCATGAGCGCGTTTCTCGACGCGTCGTTGCGCCTAAGAACCGCTGCCGCTCGCCTGTTGTAGGCCGAGGTCAGCGGCAAGGCCGTGACCTGACGATGCCGGAGGTTGACCATTGAGCGACAAGGACGTCATCCTCGAAACGCACGGGCTCGGCAAGGAGTTCAAGGGCTTCGTCGCGGTGCAAGATGTCAACCTGCGCGTCAGGCGCGGGACGATCCACGCGCTGATCGGCCCGAATGGCGCGGGCAAGACCACCTGCTTCAACCTGCTGACCAAGTTCCTGACTCCCTCGCGCCGGCACGATCCTGTTCAACGGCCACGACATCACCGCCGAGACGGCCGGCGCAGATCGCGCGCCGCGGCGTGATCCGCTCGTTCCAGATCTCGGCCACCTTTCCGCACCTGACGGTGCTGGAGAACGTGCGCGTCGGCCTTGCAGCGCGAGCTGGGCATCTCGTTCCACTTCTGGAAGTCCGAGCGCTCGCTCGATGTGCTCGATCGCGCGCGCGATGGAGCTGCTGCGCACCGTCGGACTGGAGCGAAATGGCCGACATCGTCACCGTCGAGTTGCCCTACGGGCGCAAACGCGCGCTGGAGATCGCCACCACGCTGGCCATGGAGCCGCAGCTGATGCTGCTGGACGAGCCGACGCAGGGCATGGGACACGAAGACGTCGACCGCGTGACCGCAGCTGATCAAGAAGGTGTCGGCCAATCGCACCGTGCTGATGGTCGAGCACAACATGAACGTGGTGGCCAAGCATCGCCGACGTCATCACGCGTGTTGCAGCGCGGCCAGGTGATCGCCGAAGGGCCTTACGAAACCGTGTCGAAGAACCCGCAGGTGCTCGAAGCCTACATGGGCAGCGCCGACGCCGGACTGCAGGGCGCGCATGGCTGACGCGCACCGCCAGGCCGCCGACTTGCGACGGCCGCCTCCCGAGGGCGCTGAGTCGGGCGGCCAGGCCGCACGGAAGCAAGGCACCGAATTCCTGCGCCTGACCGGCGTGCACGCCTTCTACGGCGAGTCGCACATCCTGCACGGTGTGGACCTGACCGTGAACCGCGGCGAGGTTGTCACGCTGCTTGGCCGCAACGGCGCCGGCCGCACGACCACGCTGAAGAGCCATCCTTGGCCTGGTCGGACGACGCAGCGGCTCGATCATGATCAACGGGCGCGAGGCGGTGGCGCTGCCGCCGCACCGCATCGCGCAACTGGGCATCGGCTACTGCCCTGAGGAACGCGGCATCTTTGCCAGCCTGTCGTGCGAAGAGAACCTGTTGCTGCCGCCGCAGGTGGCCAGCGGGCGGCATGAGATCTGACCGAGATCTACGCGATGTTCCCCAACCTGCAAGGAGCGCGCGGCCAGCCCGGGCGCGCGGCTGTCGGGCGGCGAGCAGCAGATGCTGGCGGTGGCGCGCATCCTGCGCACCGGCGCCAAACTGCTGCTGCTGGACGAAATCTCCGAGGGACTGGCGCCGGTGATCGTGCAGGCGCTGGCGCGCACGATCCGCACGCTGCGCGAGAAGGGGCTTGACGATCGTGATGGTCGAGCAGAACTTCCGCTTCGCCGCGCCGCTGGCCGACCGCTTCTACGTGATGGAGCATGGCCGCATCGTCGAGGGTTTCGCCGCTGCCGAGCTGGCGTCGAAGAGGCCATGCTGCACGAGTACCTGGGAGTGTGACCGGCCCAGCGATTGTTCCGGACACGTTTGCTAGAGGAGGATACCGATGAAGAGGACGCTGATGTCGACATGGTGTCGCCGGTCTGCATCGGCCTGGCGGCATGTGCCGCGCAGGCGCAGATCTCCGACGGCGTGATCAAGATCGGCGTGATGAACGACATGTCGGGCCTGTACGCCGACATCGCCGGGCCGGGCTCGGTGCTGGCGGCGCGCGATGGCGGTCGAGGACTTCGGCGCCGACAAGAAGGGCATGAAGGTCGAGGTCGTCTTCGCCGACCACCAGAACAAGCCCGACGTCGGCTCGAACATCGCGCGCACCTGGTACGACGTCGACAAGGTCGACGTGATCGTCGACGTGCCGACCTCGTCGGTGGCGCTGGCGGTGAACCAGATCACGCGCGAAAAGGGCAAGGCCTTCCTGGTCTCGGGCGCGGCGACCTCCGACCTCACCGGCAAGGCCTGCTCGCCCAACACGATCCACTGGACCTACGACACCTGGATGCTGGCCAACGGCACCGGCAGCGCGATCGTCAAGACCGGCGGCGACACCTGGTTCTTCCTGACCGCCGACTATGCGTTCGGCCATGCGCTCGAGCGCGACACCGAGGCGGTGGTGCTGAAGATCCGGCGGCAAGGTGCTGGGCAAGGTGCGCCACCCGCTTCCCCGGCAGCGACTTTTCGTCGTTCCTGCTGCAGGCGCAGGCGTCCAAGGCCAAGATCATCGGCCTGGCCAACGCCGGCGGCGACACGATCAACTCGATCAAGCAGGCGTCCGAGTTCGGCATCGTCAAGAGCGGCCAGAACCTGGCCGGGCTGCTGGTGTTCATCACCGACATCCACGGCCTCGGGCTGAACACGGCGCAGGGCCTGATCTTCACCGAAGCCTTCTACTGGGACCTCAACGACCAGACGCGCGCCTGGACCAAGCGTTTTGCCGCGGCCAACGGCGGCAAGTACCCGAGCATGGTGCAGGCCGGCGTGTACTCGTCGGTGCTGCACTACCTGAAGGCGGTCGAGGCCGCCAAGACCGACGACGGCACCAAGGTCATCGCGCAGATGAAGGCGATGCCGACCGACGATCCGCTGTTCGGCAAGGGCACGATCCGCGCCGACGGCCGCAAGATCCACCCGGCCTACCTGGTCGAGGTCAAGAAGCCGAGCGAGTCCAAGGGCTCCGTACGACTACTACAAGATTCGCGCGACGATCCCTGCCGACCAGGCCTTCCGCCCGCTGAACGCAGGGCGACTGCCCGCTGGTGAAGTAGCCGCGGCGCGGCTCTCTGAAAACCAACGGCTGCTCCGGTGACGGAAATCTTCGGTGTCCCTACGCAGGCGCTGTTCGGCCAGCTGCTGATCGGGCTGATCAACGGCTCGTTCTACGCGCTGCTGTCGCTCGGGCTGGCGGTCATCTTCGGACTGCTGAACATCATCAACTTCACGCATGGCGCGCAGTACATGATGGGCGCGTTCGTGGCCTACCTGCTGCTCAACAAGCTCGGCCTGGGCTACTGGTGGGCGCTGGTGGTCGTGCCGCTCGTGGTCGGCGCCACCGGCGTGGTGATCGAACGGCTGATGCTGTCCACGGCTGTACAAGCTCGACCATCTCTACGGGCTGCTGCTGACCTTTGGCCTGGCGCTGATCATCCAGGGGCTGTTCCGCAACGAATACGGATCGTCCGGACTGCCCTACGCGATGCCCGAGTTGCTGCGCGGCGGCCAGAAGCTCGGGCTTCATGTTCCTGCCGAACTATCGCGCCTGGGTGATCGTGGCGTCGTTGACGGTGTGCCTGGCCACCTGGTTCGTCATCGAGCGCACGAAGCTCGGCTCGACCCTGCGCGCGGCCACCGAGAACCCGGCGCTGGTGCAGGCGTTCGGCATCAATGTGCCGCGCATGATCACGCTGACCTACGGCTTCGGCGTCGGGCTGGCGGCGCTGGCCGGCGTGATGGCCGCGCCGATCTACCAGGTCAGCCCGCAGATGGGCGGCGACCTGATCATCGTCGTCTTCGCCGTCGTGGTGATCGGCGGCATGGGTTCGATCATGGGCTCGATCGTCACTGGCTTCGGGCTCGGCCTGATCGAGGGGCTGACCAAGGTGTTCTACCCCGAGGCGTCGAACACGGTGATCTTCATCATCATGGCGATCGTGCTGCTGATCCGGCCCGCGGGCCTGTTCGGGACGCAGAAGTAAGTGGCCGCCGTCCTCACGCCCATGCCGGGCATCCGCAACGAACTGCGACACCAGCGCGTCGCGTTCGTGCTGATGGCGGCAATCCTCGCCGCAGCGCCGCTGGTGGTGTACCCGCTGTTCATGATGAAGGTGATGTGCTTCGCGCTGTTCGCATGCGCCTTCAATCTGCTGATCGGCTTCGTCGGTCTGCTGTCGTTCGGGCATGCCATGTTCTTCGGCATGGCCGGCTACGTCGCGGCGCATGCTGCCAAGGTGTGGGGTCTGACGCCCGAGTTGGCGATCCTGTTCGGCACCGCGTGTTCGGCCGCGCTCGGGTTCGTCGCGGGGTCGCTCGCGATCCGGCGCCAGGGCATCTATTTCGCGATGATCACGCTGGCGCTGGCGCAGATGGTGTTCTTCTTCTGCCTGCAGGCGCCATTCACCGGCGGCGAGGACGGCATCCAGGCCGTGCCGCGCGGCAAGCTGTTCGGCCTGATCGACCTGACGCAGGTGGGTGCGATGTACGCGCTGGTGCTGGCGATCTTCCTCGGCGGGTTCTTGCTGATCTACCGCATCGTGCACTCGCCGTTCGGCCAGATGCTGAAGGCGATCCGCGAGAACGAGAGCCGCGCCATCTCGCTCGGCTACGACGTCGACCGCTACAAGCTGCTGGCGTTCGTGCTGTCGGCGGCGCTGGCGGGCCTGGCCGGTGCGACCAAGGCGCTGGTGTTCCAGCTCGCCTCGCTGACCGACGTGCACTGGTCGATGTCGGGCGAAGTCGTGCTGATGACGTTGCTGGGCGGGCTGGGCACGGTGTTCGGCCCGGTCGTCGGCGCGGCGGTCATCATCTCGATGGAGAACTACCTGGCGCAGCTCGGCGCCTGGGTCACCGTGGTGCAGGGCATCATCTTCGTCATCTGCGTGCTGGCGTTCCGCCGCGGCGTCATTGGCGAGGTCGCGCAGTGGCTGAAGAAGCCGCTGTGACCGGTGGTTCGGCCTACTTCGACGGCCCGCCGCCCATCGTCTCGCGCGCGTCGTCGGCGCTGGCCACCGACACCACCTTGCCGGCGGGATCGAGCGTGACGCTGAACACCTTGGAGAACTGACCTTCCTTGTAGCGCCAGTCCCAGACCTCCTGCTGCTTCAGCGCGTAACTCTGCATCTTCGCCGGACGGCCGAGGATGCGCGGCAGTTCGCTCTTGTCCATGCCCGGCCTGACGCGCGCGAAGTACGGTTCGCTCAGCACCTGGCGCAGCGCGCTCATCTTGCCGTCGGCACCGATGGTGATGAAGTAGTTGGTCCAGCCTTCGGGCTGGCGCGGGTATTCGAGCGTGCGCGAGCCGTCGGCTGCCGTCACCACGACCGCCGGGTCGCCGAACTGCTTGCGCACGTCGGCTTCGGTCGCGACGCCCTCCTCGAGCTTGGCGATGCGCTGGGCATCGCAACCGAACAAGGCCAGCAGCGCGGCGAACAGCCCCATGTGCAAGGCCCCTGAAAGTCGTGGTCTGTAGAATGCACTCATCAGCCTCATTGTGCCCGCCATGCATTTCTTCTGGAAACCCTACACCTCCGATGTCACGCAGTTCATCGAAGAACTGAAGGCCAAGAAGCCGACACTCGAGGCGGAGCAACGCGCCGGGCGCAACTTGCTGTGGGATCGTCCGATCGATCGCGACGCGCAAAGCGAATACCGCTCGGCGCAGGTGCCGCAGCAGCCCTACGTCTACCAGACCGAACCGACGCGCTAGGCTCGAGGTCGTGAGCGATACCGCCACGCTGAGTGGCCCGATCCCGCTGGATCCGCCGCCGCTGCCGGTGGACGGCGTCGCGGTGGCCCGCCTGTACGGCGAGCCGCTGTTCGCGATGCCGCAGGACCTGTACATCCCGCCCGATGCGCTGGAGGTGTTTCTCGAGGCGTTCGAAGGTCCGCTCGATCTGCTGCTGTACCTGATCCGCCGGCAGAACTTCAACATCCTCGACATCCCGATGGCCGACGTGACGAGGCAGTACCTCAACTACGTCGACCAGATCCGCTCGCGCAACCTCGAACTCGCCGCCGAGTACCTGCTGATGGCGGCGATGCTGATCGAGATCAAGTCGCGCATGCTGCTGCCCGCGCGCCGCAGCGACGACGGCAAGGAGCCCGAGGATCCGCGCGCCGAACTCGTGCGCCGCCTGCTCGAGTACGAGCAGATGAAGGTGGCCGCGGCGCAGCTCGATGCGCTGCCGCTGCTGGGCCGCGATTTCCTGCGCGCCGAGGCCGGGTTGCCGCAGGGTGCGCTCGAGCGCCTGCCGGTGGTGGAGCCCGAGGACCTGCGCCAGGCCTGGGTCGACATCCTGCGCCGCGCCAATCTCAGGGCGCACCACCACATCACGCGCGAACAGCTCTCGGTGCGCGAGCACATGAGCATCGTGCTGCGCAAGCTGCAGGGCCGCCGCTTCGTCGAGTTCCACGATCTCTTCGACGCCGACGCGGGATCGCCGGTGATGGTGGTGACCTTCATCGCGCTGCTCGAACTCGCACGCGAGAGCCTGCTCGAGGTGACGCAGGCGGAGGCCTTTGCGCCGATCTATGTGCGGCTGGCGTACCAGCCGAGTTGAGCGCCTGCCCTGTCCGCGGCTCCTGAGGCGGCCATCGACCCCACGGGGGTCTAGGCACGGCGCCGCTGCGGCAACAAGCGCTGCACCAGCGGATGCAGGACCTTCTTCTCGGTGCCGATCGCGAAGTAATGCTCCTCCACGCCGTCGCAGTGTCCGATGCGTTTGACGCCATAGCGGGCGGTCAGGTCGTCATGGACCAACTCGGGCGCCGGAAACACGCCCATGCCACCGGAGCCGAACGTCTTCAGCAATGCGCTGTCCTCGAACTCGCCGACGACGCGGGGTCGCACGCCCATCTGATCGAACCATCGATCGAGCCGGCTGCGCACCGCCGCATGCGTGGTTGGCAACAACACCGGCACCTGCGCCAACGATCGCGGAAAACCGCGCCGCGCCTGGGTGACCCACTGCGCGGGCGCATACCAGCCCACTGCCGATGTGCTCAGCAAGTGACCGTACAGCTTCAGATTGGGGTTGTTCGGCGCGGTGCGGTCGGCGAGCACGACGTCGAGCCGGTGCAGCGCCAGGTCACCGAGCAGGTCGTCGAACTCGTCCTGCTCGCACCGCAACTGCAGCGCGGGCTCGTTCATCACCGACTCCATCAAGTGATGAACCACCAACTTGGGCAGTGCATCGGAGATGCCGACGGCCAGGCGAATGCTCGGTGACGTGGCCGCGTCGCGCACCGCCGCCGGCAGCATCTCGCCAAGCTGGAAGATCAGGTCGGCCTGACGCATCGCGGCATCGCCCGCCTCGGTCAACACGAGGCCGCGGCCAGCCGGCTTGAGCAAGGCGTGGCCGAGCGAGTGCTCGAGCTCGCGCACCTGGGTGCTGACGGTTTGCACCGCCATGCCCAGGCGCTCGGCCGCCCGCGAAATGCCGCCGGCTTTGGCGACCACCCAGAAGTAGTACAGGTGTCGATAGCTGAAACTCAGGCTCATGATCCGCTTCTACGGAAGTCTATCTTCGTCATTCTCTGCTTTTTCTATGAGCTATTGCTGCCCTACCGTTGGTCCTCGTTGCAACCGATGGAGACTTTCGATGCAGGTGCTGTTCGAATCACGCGATCCGCGCGCCGCTGAGCTGCGCGCGTCCTCAGAGCATCGCGTCAGGTTCGTGATGCGTCGGCTGACCTGGCTGGTGCCTCGCGCCCGGGTGCTGCTTTCCGACGTGAACGGCCCGCGCGGCGGGGTCGACAAGCGCTGCCAGCTGGAACTCAAGACCGATCGCTCGGGCATCGTGGTGATCACGGCGGTCGCCCATGACTGGCGCGTCGCGCTCGACCAGGCGCTGGTGCGCGCGGTCCGCGCCTTGGTGCGGGTGTGGCGGCGCAGCCAGGCCCATGGCCGCATCACCCAGCGCGCCGTCGGCTTCGACCATTGACTCAGGAGAGCAACCGCATGGCAACTTCAACACAAGCCGGGCGTACCGTCGCGGCGGTGGCAATGGATCGGATGGTCGCCGTTCCGACGTCGACCACCTCGATTGCAGCGCCGAACCGGGTTCTTCGCAACACCTATGCGTTGTTGTCGATGACGCTGCTGTTCAGTGCCGCCGTCGCCGGCACGAGCCTGGCGCTGAATCTGCCGGCGCCCGGCATCGTGCTCACGCTCGCCGGCTACTTCGGCCTGCTCTTCGCGGTGTACCGGGTGAAGAACCGCGGCTGGGCGCTGCCGGCGGTGTTCGCCCTCACCGGTTTCATGGGTTATACGCTCGGCCCGATGCTGGCCAAGACGCTGGCGTCTCCCGTCGGCGCACAAGTGGTCATGATGGCGCTGGCTGCGACCGGCGCGACGTTTCTCGCGCTCTCGGCCTGGGCCTTGACGACGCGGCGCGACTTCAGCTTCATGGGCGGCTTCTTGTTCGCCGGTATGCTGGTTGCGCTGATCGCGGGTCTGGCTGCGGTGTTCCTGCAAATCCCGACCTTGGGCCTGGTGGTCGCGGCGATGGTCGCGCTGCTCGCGGCCGGCTTGATCTTGTTCGAAACCAGCCGCATCGTGAATGGCGGCGAGACCAACTACGTGCTCGCCACCGTTGGGCTCTACGTCTCGGTCTTCAACCTCTTCACCAGCCTGCTCAGCCTGTTCGGCCTGGGCGGGCCGGATGAATGAATCATCGCCGACCGACCCCAGCCTCACCCCTCGAAGGAGTATCCCCATGCGCAACTATCCATCCAACAGCCCGCAAGCCGCGGGACGCATCGTCGCACTGGCCCTGCTGGCCGACGGCCACCTGTCCAACACCGAGCTCGACACGCTCGATCGCTTGCGTGTCTACACGCAGCTGGGTTTGGGGCGGGTCGAGCTCCACAGCGTGATTCACGAAGTCTGCGAGGACCTGCTGGCGAGCATGCAGTTGACGTGGGAGGACGCCTGCCGCGTCGACGCGCGAACCCTGGCACGGCTGATGGGCGAAATCGACGACGCCCTGCTCCGACGCAAGCTCACGCGCATCTGCATAGCTGCGGTCGAGTGCGACTCACTTGTCACCGAAGGCGAAGCCGCCGTCCTGGGGGCGTGCATCGAACAGTGGGGCCTGCATCGCGAGATGTTCGAGCCACGCGCCGACACGTACGAGCGGTTGGCCGGGTGAGCTGCGGCTCGCCTGCAGACACGCCTGCCAGTTGGATGACGCGGGCCACCGCGTTGCCGCTGCGCGGCATCTGAGCCGCCCGCCGGGCGCCGGCAACATTCCTCTTTTTCGGAAGTTTCGGTTCGCGATTTGATGCTTTCTTTGGGGCACGTGGCCGTCTATCGTCGCCTCAGCGATCGACTTTCATCTCACTAGAACAGGCTGCACGCCGTGGACCCCACCACCTTCTTCTCGGCCCTGCTGGCCATCATCGTCATCGACCTCGTGCTCGCCGGAGACAACGCCATCGTCATTGCGCTGGCCGCGCGCGGCTTGCCGGCGCACCTGCAAAAGCGCGCCATCGTCTGGGGCGCTGTCGGCGCGATCGCCGTGCGCGGACTGATGACAGTGATCGTCGTCTGGCTGCTGAAGATTCCAGGGCTGCTGCTGATCGGCGGCGCAATGCTGCTGTGGATTGCCTATCGGCTGTTGTTGCCCGAGAACGGCAACGACGAGTCGCACAGCCCGACCGCAACCACCCTGTGGGCCGCGATGCGAACCATCGTCGTCGCCGACGCGGTGATGGGCCTGGACAACGTGCTGGCCGTCGCCGGCGCGGCACATGGAAGCTACCTGCTGGTGGTGCTGGGCCTGGCGATCAGCGTGCCCATTGTCGTGTGGGGCAGCACCATCGTGCTCAAAGTCGTCGAGCGCTATCCGAGTGTGGTGTACCTGGGTGCGGGCGTGCTGGTCTGGACCTCCGCCAAGATGATGAGCAGCGAACCCCTGCTGGCGGGCTGGTTCGAAGCGGTGCCCATCGCCAAGCCGCTCGTCTATCTGGCGATTCCGCTGGTGCTGTGGGCCGGCTTCGTGAAGAACCACCATCGTTTCGAGTCGCGCATCCACGCGCGCCTGGCCGAGTTCGCGAAGTTGCGACCTCCGGGTGCCAGTTCAGGTGCCTCTCTCGTTCCATCCGTGGCAGCCATCAAAGGAGAGCAAGCCATGCTGAAAGTCCTCGTTCCGATCGACGGCTCGGAGAACTCGCTGGTTGCCGTGCGCCATGCGATCACCGAATACCAGCGGCATCATGAACTCGAGTTGCACCTGCTGAATGTGCAGCCGCCTCTGTCGCGCCACGTCGCGCGATTCGTCAACCGCAGCGATCGAGACGGATGGCACCGTGAACGCGCCGAATCCGCGATGGCGCAGGCGCGCAAAGTGCTTCACCTCGCGGGCGTTCCGCATCAGGTGCACTGGTCGGTCGGCGAGCGTGCGGCGCAGATTTGCCTCAGCGCGACACGCCTCGGCGTCCATCACATCGTGATGGGTTCGGCGCGGCGCAACTCGATCACCCGCATGTTCGAAGACTCGGTGACGGCACGGGTGCTCGACAGCACGCCGGTGCCGGTGGAAGTGGTGGCGGGAAACGCAGTCTCGAAGTGGGAGCAGTGGGGCCTGCCGGCGGGTGTGCTCGGAATCGGCGGCCTGTTTCTGCTGGCGATCGACTGAGGCCCATGCGGACGGCGGCAACTCGGTGATCCGCCGTCAGCGCAGCCGCGTGGCGGCAATGGCGGGCACTCGACCCCACACCATTCCGCCCCCCGGTCGTGGATCGCGGGGACCGCCCCGGCGAGCTTGACGCTCACGCGTCGCGCTCCAGCCAATGCCGCAATTCGAGCATTGCGACCTCGAAATCCAGCGCGCGCCCGGCCGCCTCGGCGGCCTCGAATGCCGCATCGCCGAGCGCACGGCGCGAAGCCGCGATCAGCGGCGCGGTGTGCTCGACGTCCACCGGCTGGTGCTGATACCCCCACTCCCGCAGCTTCTGATCCGCGACACCCCGGAATCGCGCCGCCATCTCGTGCGCGCCCAAGCACGATGCGAGGCCGACCGTGGCTTCGAGCAGGTCCACGCCGACCTTCTCGTTGCGCACCAGCGGCAGGCACTCGATCGCAAAGCGCCGCGCCTGGTCGGCGCTGCCCCTGGCCGCCAGCACGCGAATCAAGTTGTTGAGGACGACGACGATGCCGGCCGCCGTGCGTGCGCGACAGCTCGAGTGACTCCCGGTAGCACCGCTCGGCCACGTCCAATTGCCCCGCGCTGCGCCTGGACTCCGCGATGTTGTTGAGCAAGGCGGACATCAACCTTCCGTCGCCCAGGTCGCGCGCGAGTTCAAGCGCCTGCTCCTGGTGTTGCAGCGCTTCGTCGACGCGGCCCACGGTGTTCAATGCCGAGCCCAGCTCGTCGAGTGCGAGCACGATGGGGCGTGGCGCGCCGATCCGCCGCGCGGTCGCCAGCGACTGCTGCGCATAGGACAGCGCCTCGTCGTAGCGCCCGCCGTACAGACCCAACTTGGCCATCGCGCGCAAGGAACCCTCTCGCGCGGGAGTGTCGGCCGCGGTGAGATCGCGGTCGAGCACGGCGAGCGTCAGCCGATGACCCTGCTCGACACCATTCCAGATCCAGTAGAAGTTGGTGGCGGCCGCCAGCCGCAGCCCCGACTGCGGATCGACGGGGCCTTCGTTGCACCAGGTCAGCGCGGCGATCAGGTTCTCGTGTTCCTGCCGCAGCCGGCCGATCCAGGTGTCCTGCTCGGGCCCGCGGGCGTGCGGCTCGGCTTCTTCGGCCAGCGCGACGTAGTGGGCCACATGCCGGCCCCGCGCAGCCTCGCCTTCGCCGCACTCGTTCAGGCGATCCAGCGCGTACTGGCGCACCGTCTCCAGCATCCGGTAACGTGGGCGGCCATCCGATGTGTCGCGATCGACCGCGAGCAGCGACTTGTCGTGCAGCGCGGTCAACAGCGCCAGCGCTTCGTATTCGTCGGTGGTCTGCGCGATGTCGGCCGCGGCCCGCAGCGTCCAGCCGCCGGCGAACACCGACACCTGACGCAGCATCTGCTGCTCGCGGCGGCGATCAGCTGCTCGTAGCTCCACTGCATCGCCGCGTGCAGCGTCTGGTGCCGCGGCAGCGCGCGGCTGCCGCCGGTGAGCAGCCGGAAGCGGTCATCCAGCCGTCGCGGCGATCTCGGCCACCGACAGCATCGTCACGCGCGCCGCCGCCAGCTCGATCGCCAGCGCGATGCCGTCCAGGCGCCGGCAGATGTCGGCGCAGCGGCGCGGCGTTGCCGGCTCGACCTCGAAGTCGGGCAAGGCCAGTCGCGCGCGATCGACGAACACGCGCACCGACTCGGCACCCCGCACCGCTTGCAGATCCGCCGTCGCCGGCAGCGACAGCGAGCGCACCGGGTAGATCTGTTCGCCGCCGACGCCCAGCCTTCGCGGCTGGTCGCCAGGATCGTCGTGCTGCTGCTCCGGCCAGCAGTGCGTCGACCAGGGCGACCACGCCGTCGATCACGTGCTCGCAGTTGTCCAGCACCAGCAGCGTCCGACGCGGCGCCAGGTGAGCAAGCAGCCGCTCCATCAGCGGCGTGTCGCCCTCTTCGCGGATGCCCAGCACGGCCGCGCAGGTGGAGGCAACGCGCGCGGCATCCTTGAGCGGCGCCGAGGTCGACGAACCACGCCCCGTCGGGGAATGCGGCCCGCTGTTGTTGCGCGAACTGCAACGCCAGGCGCGTCTTGCCGCAGCCGCCGATGCCGGTCAGCGTCAGCAGCCGCGTCGACGGCAGCAGGCGCGCGAGGTCTGCGAGCGCCGCCTCGCGGCCGATGAAGCGCGTGCGCTGCTCCGGCAGGTTGTGACGCGCCGGCTGGGCGGCAGGGGACACCGAAGACGCGGCCGACGCTTGCTGCAGCGGCGCGGTCAACCGGTAGCCGTAGCCCGGCAGCGTCGCGATCGCGCCCGCGCCGAGCAGCTTGCGCAGGTTGCCGATCTGGGTGGCGATGTTGTGCTCTTCCACCACCAGCCCGGGCCAGACGAGGTCGAGCAGTTCCTGCTTGGTGACCAGCCGCTCGTGGCGCTGGGCCAGCGCGAGCAACAGATCGAAGGCGCGGCTGCCCAGGGCCACCGGCTCGCCGCGCACGCGCAGCACACGTTCGGCCGGGTGCAGCTCGAAGTGGCCGAAGCGCAGGGGTTCGTCAGCGCTGGCGGTTGGCACGGACAGCTCTCCCAGGGGTCAGCCAGCGGCGGTGTTTGCCGTCCTCGGCGTCGCCGGGTTTCAACGGCCGCGCGCGCCTCGTCAATCGCCGCCCTCAGCAACTCGCTGACGATCGGCGCGCCGGGTCGGCCTTTCAGGGCCGGCCAACAGCGCCGGCGAACCGTATGCCTTCCGACTGCGCCGATCAGCGGCCGATGGCCCGATACACCCCGCGTTCGAAGGCCTCGTAGACGCCGATGAAGCGGGGCTCGACGAATGGCAAGGTCTGGGTCATCAGCACACCGGCCACGTCCTTCGCCGGATCGAACCAGAAGTGCGTGTTGCAGACGCCGGCCCAGAACTGCGAGCCGGCCGAACGCATGCCGGGCACGTCCTCCTCGATGCGCTGAAAGGCCATGCTGTGCGTCTTCTTCCGGCCGGGGAAGAACTCGGCATCGGCGGTCACCGGCGGTGCCGCGGTCTTCAGCAGCGGGATGGGCGTGTCGCCGATCTGGTTGGCCAGCAGGCGCGCCAGGCCCGCTTCGCTGAGGATGCGCCGGCCGTCCAACTGGCCCTTGTTCAGGAACATGCGCAGGAAGCGCAGGTAGTCCGGCGCCGTCGAGTACAGCGTGTGGCCCATGCCGTAGAACGCGGGCTTGGCCGGCGGCGCCAGCTCGAAGTCGGCGAAGCGGCCGTCCTCGCCGCGCATGCGCACGGTGGCCAGGCGCGGCGCGATGTCGGGCTCGGCCTCGAAGCGGGTGTCCTTCATGCCCAGCGGCTGCAGGATCTCGTCGCGGCAGAAGCGGTCGATGCTGCGGCCGTCGACCTTCTCGACCACCTGGCCCAGCCAGTCGATGCCGATGCCGTAGTCCCAGCGCGTGCCGGGGTCGAACATCAACGGGTAGTCCAGCCCCTTCGCGCAAGCCCGACAGAATAGTGGGCAGCCCTGTGGCCTGCATGTAGCGCGGCATGTCGGTGTTCCAGAACTCGTACACCAGGCCCGAGGTGTGGGTGGCCAGGTGGCGCACCGTGGCCTGGCTGCGCGGCGCCCTCATGCGCGGCTTGCCGTCGGCGTCGAAGCCGTCCAGCACCTGCTTGTTGCCGAACGCGGGAAGGATCTCGGCCACCGGCGTGTCGGGGTTCAGCTTGCCGCGGTCCATCAGAATCATCGCCGCGGTGCTTCCCACCGCCTTGGTCATCGAGAAGATGCGCAACACCGTGTCCTGGGCGGCAGGCAGGTCGGCACGCGCCCGGCCGGCGGCGCCGGACCAGGTCACCCCGGCGGCGTTGCCGGTCATGCCGACGACGAACGGAACATGGTCGGCCGCTACGGCGTCCGACAGGATGCGATCGAGTTCTGACATGGATGTCTCCTGGGCGTGGTGAAGCGCGGCCGCGGCACCCTGGGGCGTCGCTCGGCCAGCGCCGCGATGATGGACCTCGCAGCGGCCGCCGTCCAGCGCTGGCGGTGCGTTGGCGATCACCCAGCCCGCGTGTTTGAAAACCTTTGAACCCGGCTTGAAGACGCCGCGCAGGCCGCTGGGCAGAGTGTGCCGCAGGCGTTCACCTCTTGTTGGCGCCTGCAGTCGTCCACCCCAAGCCTGAAGGAGCATCCCACCATGTCACACGTTGCCCAACACTCGATCGACACCACCCGCTACGCCAAGTGCGTCGAAGTCTCCAAGCGCATCCGCTGGGACACCGACCGCGACGTGATCCGCGGCCGCCAGTTCGACTTCGGCAAGAAGTTCCTGCCCGACGGACTGTCCAAGGTCGGGCAGCTGCCGTTCCTGAACTCCGACGAGAAGCGCCTGTTCTCGCAGGTGCAGGGCCGCACCTACGCCAACATGTTCGCGTTGGTCGAGCGCTTCATCGGCGCCAAGGTGCTGGAGATCAGCCGCGGCCACTGGCTCGGTGACCAGGTGGCGCTCGAAGCGCTGGTGCGCCTGACCGACGAGGAACTGAAGCACCAGGAGATGTTCCGCCGCCTGGAGGCGATGATCGCTCCGGGCATGCCGCCGGGCTACCGCTTCCTGCCGCAGCCCAACGACGTGGCCCAGGCGGTGCTGGCGGCGTCGACCTGGGCCGTGCTGGCGCTGGTGTGCGACATCGAGCTGTTCTCGCAGGCGCATTACCGCAGCAGCATCGAGCCCGATACCGAGCTCGACCCGCTGTGGAAGGACGTGTTCCTGTTCCACTGGAAGGAAGAATCGCAGCACGCGATCGTCGACGAGATGGAATGGCTGCGCGAGAACCAGAAGATCGACGCGGCGCAGCGCGACCAGGCCGTCGGCGAGCTGATCGGCCTGGTGGGCGCGGTGGACGGCATCGTGCAGATGCAGGCCGACGCCGACGCCGAGTACTACGTGCGGGTCGTCGGCGAGGCCGGCCGTGCGTTCGATGCCGGGCAGACCCAGGCGATCCACGCCGCGCTGCTGAGCGCCTACCGCTGGCAGTACGTCGTGACCGGGGTGCAGGACCCGCGCTTCCTCGAAGTGCTGGGCTCGATGATCAATGCCGAGCACGGCGCGCGCATCGGCGCCGCATTGGCACCCATCGTCGGCGCCGTGCACTGAGCCCGCACGGGCGAGCCCGGAAGGGCTCGGACGGCTGGCGAAGGCCGGGCTGCGATACCAGCAGACCGGCTGAGCCCGTGCGAGCCCGCAAGGGCTCGACTGGCCGTTTGGAGGCACGTTGGCGAGGCTCGAGCGCCGTCACCCCGGTGATCAGCCGGCCGGCCTCGCCGCGCCGGCACCCTCGGCGATGAGCGTCGCGATCGCAGCCCCCAGCGCCAGATCGCCCTCGGCGCCAAACGCGTGCTCGGCGCAGATCGCCATGGCGATCGATCAGCACCAGCGTCGGCGTGCCCTGCATGCTGTAGGCCTGCATCGTGACCGGAATCGGATCATGCGCATCGGCGCTCGGCGCATCCACGCCGACCGGAAACGTGATCCGATACTCGTGCAAGAACGCCTGCAGCGAGACGGGCGTCATCGCGGCGTGATGCTCGAACACCGTGTGCAGGCCGATCACCACGACGTCGTGCGGCGCGAAAGTCGCCTGGATGCGCTGCGCTTGCGGCAAAGCGTGCTGCACGCAACCCGGACACAGCATCTGGAACGCATGCAGCACCACCACCCTGCCGCGCAGATCGGCCGGTTGCAGCGCGGCACCCGTGTTGAACCACTCCCGCGTGGTCCATGCCGGCGCGGGGCGGCCGGGCGGGTCGAGGCCGAACATCATCGGCGTGGCCGGCGTTCGCCCCCGGCGGCCGTGCGTGCGGTCACTTTCTGTAGGTGGAGAAGACGAAGTCACGGTGCTTCTGCGCAGTGTGGCATTCGTAGCACGCAGCCGCAGCGTTGTTACCGACTGCCCGGTCGGTCCTCGAGTCGCCCTTGAATCCCTCGAATCCCCAGCCGCCGGTGTCCTTGTACTTCCTGGCATCTTTGTGCATCACGCCCAGCACCTTGCGTGCACCCTCGTGCACGGCGTTGTCGGCGGCCTTCGCTTCCAGCAGGTCGAAGACGATCACCGAACCGTCGGCGAACTTGCCGCTCCGGTAGCCCTGCTCGGCGCGTCGGTTGGCATAGAGATGATGGATGCCGCCGAAGGCCTCGTACAGGGCATGGCCTGGGTTGATCGTCATGCTCTTGACGTGCGTCCACTGGCGGTAACCGTCCGGATAGGGCACCGGCGCGGCATCGGCGGCGCGCACGGGTGGCACGAACGAAAGGGCGGCGGCGAGAACCAGCAATCCGCGCATGCTGCACTCCTACAATTCGAGTTCGGACGGCAGGCATTGCAGCACGCGGTCGCAGGCATGAAAAGCAGGTACGAAACAGTGACCAGGGCACTTTTTGGTGTCGATCGATGAGCCCACCAAGACAGGCGACATCAATGCCATCCAACGTGTCGCGCATGGTCGAAGATATCGTCGGCTGCAAGTGGTCGCTGGCGGTGCTCGGTGCCGTGCGTGGCGGCGTGTGCCGGCCCGGCGCGATGGAACACGCGATCGAAGGGCTTTCGAAAAAGGTGCTCAACGAACGCCTGAACAAGCTCGTGCGGTACGGCATCCTGGAGAAACAGGCCTACCCCGAGGTGCCGCCGCGCGTGGAATACCGCTTCACGCCCTTTGGCGACCGCTTCTGTGGCGTGCTGGATGGCATCGACGCGCTGCAGCGCGAACTCGACGGCTGATCGGTCAGCCTCGTTCGGCGCGCGCCTTCAGGCAGGCGGCAAACTCGTCGAATGCGGGTTGCAGATCGGGGATCGACTGAGTGATCAGCGGCGCGAGCCAGCCGCTGTACGCCTCTTGCATCATGAATTCGACGCTGCCGGCGCCCGCCGGGCGCAACTCGTAGGTGCGTTCGCCCTTGAACAAGCCGAGCGGCATGCCGCCGCGCCAGACCATGTGGTTGGGTGCATCGAAGGCGACCACGTCGACCGGGAAGGCACGGCCGGGCGCGACCTTCGCGTGAACCGTGACCTTCTCACCCAACGCGATGCGGCCGTCGACGCGGCTGACCGTGCTGTTCCAGCTGGGGTAACCCGGCGCGTCCGTGAGGATGCGCCAGATCGCTTCGCGGTCGGCCTGGATCAGGATGCGTGTGGCGAACGATTTCATTGCCGCATGGTAACGTGCACGTTACGTAAGTTCAAGCCGCGCTCAGCGGGTTGTGGCCAGCGCCGCCAGCACGAGACGCCAGGCGCGATCGTAGCCGGACAGATTGCGTGCGAAGGCATCCGCTCCCGCTGCGCCCGCGCTGTGCTGCACCGTCACGCGGGTTCCACCGGCGACCGATTCGAAGCGGACCTCCACCTGCGTCGGGTTCGTGCGGCCGGTTCCAGGGTACCAGTCGAGCAGCAGTCGCCGGGCCGGATCAAAGGCCCTGACCACACCCAGCTCCACCTCGGTGCCGTCGTTCGAGCGCTCGAAGAACCGGCCACCGGCCTCGATGCGGATGGCGCTGGCCGCATCGCGGGTGTGGCGCCGCTCGGCCGGCCACCAGAGGCCAGCATGCTCGGTGAACAGCGCGAACGCACGCTCGGGGTCGCACTGCAGGACGACGCTCTTGACGATCATCGTTTGGCCAACTCTTCCAGCTGCGACAGCGCGACGTCCCAGAAACTGTCGATGAACTGCTGAACCGCGCGAAAACCCTGAACACGAATCGCATAGACGTTCTGCGCGCCGCGTTCGTTCAGGACGACCAGCCCGGCATCCTGCAGGACGCGCAGGTGCCGCGACACCGCCGGCCGGCTGATCGAGAACCGCTCGGCCAGCGCACCCACCGGCATCGGCGTGCGGCGCAGTTCGACCAGGATCTGGCGGCGAATCGGATTGCCCAGCGCGTCGAGTGCATTCATGGAACATAGAGGTTACCATGGCCCGGCGCGCGGCTTCACGGCGAGCCGCGCGGCAACGTCTCAGCGGCCGATCACGGGAGCCCATCATGAAGACCGAACTGCTCTACCTGTTGCTGACCTCGATCCTCGTCGGGGTGCTCTGGATTCCCGTCGTCATCGGATACGTCTCGTCGCGCGGATTGCCGACGCCGGCCGATTACAGGAGCGCACCCACGTCGACGTTGCCCGACTGGGTCAACCGCGCCAACCGGGCGCACCTGAATGCGGTGGAGAGCTTTGCGCCGTTCGCATCGGTGGTCCTGATCGCCCACGCCATGGGCGTGTCCAGCGCGGCGACCGGGATCTGCGCCGCGGTCTACTTCTATGCCCGCGTCGCCCACGCCGTCATCCACATCAGCGGCTTCGGCCAATTGATGGCGCGAACCGTCGCCTTCACGGTGGCGTGGATTGCGTTCATGGTCTTCGCGGTGCTGCTGCTGCGCGCGATGTGAGCGCCGGGCACGGCCCCGATGTGGGGCGATCGACGCCTCAACGCAACCCCAGCTTGAACGCGATCATCGCGCGCAGCTTGTTCGGCACCACCGGCTTGACCAGCAGGTGGAAATCCTCGTCGTGGGCCTCGCGCTCGTGGTTCGACAGCACGCTGCCGGTGACCACGATCGCGGGGATCGGCTGATCCAGCATGCCGCGCAGCGCGCGGATCGCCTCGACACCGGTGTGGCCTGATTCGAGCCGGTAGTCGGCGATGATCAGGTCGGGCTTCAACATCGTGGGCTCGGCGGCCTCGGCCCAGGCGCGACAGGCCTGCAGCGTGTCGAACGAGATCACGCTCGCGCCCCAGCTCTTCAGCAGCACCTCCAGACCGCTCTTCACCGCCGGGTCGTCCTCGATCATCACCACCAGCCGGCGGTCCAGCGTCACGCCGAGCGGCGCGCTCGATCGCGGCTGGGCCTGCACAGCCGGCGGCGCCTTGCCGAGCGGCAGCTCGAGCGTGAACACCGTGCCGCGCCCGGGGGTGGATTGCATGCGCAGCGGCGCGCCCATCAGCCGTGCCAGCCTGCGCACGATGGCCAGCCCGAGACCCAGCCCCTTGCGCTGGTGCAGGCCCGGCGCCGGGGCGGTGTCGTGCACCTGCACGAACTCGTCGAACACACGTTCGCGGTCGGCCTCGCGGATGCCCGGGCCGCTGTCCCACACCTGCAGCAGCAGCTTCGGGCCGCGCTGGCGCGCGCTCACCAGCACGGTGCCGTCGTCGGTGTAGCGGATCGCGTTGGAGGTGAGGTTGCGCAGGATGCGCTCCACCAGCAGCGGGTCGGCATGGGCATGGCGGTGCCCGCCGCGAAAACGCAGCGCCAGGCCCTTCTCGAACGCATTGGGTTCGAAATGCAGCTTGAGCTTGCGAAACACCTCGTCGAGCCGGAAGTCCACCGGCCGCGCCTCGACGCCGCCGGTGTCGATCTTGGTGATGTCGAGCAACTCGGAGAACAAGCCGTCCAGCGCGTCGACCGAGCTGTTGATGCTGTTGATCAGGTGCATCGTCTCGTCGTCGCGGCTCTTCTGTCGCAGCGCCTCGGCGAACAGGCCCAGTGCGTGCAGCGGCTGGCGCAGATCGTGGCTGGCGGCGGCGAAGAACTGCGTCTTCGCGCGATTGGCGAGCTCGGCCTCGCGCCGTGCCGCGTCGGCGGCGGCGGTTTCGGCGCGCAGCTGAACGGCCAGGCGCTGCGCCCTCGACTTCAGCTCGACCAGCTCGCCGAAGGTGTCGCGGTAGTTGCGGCCCAGCCGCACCGTCATCAGCAGGATCAGCACCGCCACGATCGCCAGGCCGGTGCTGCCGGTGCCCCCCTGCAGCGCGATGCGCGCGATCGTCGGCACCAGGCTCAGGCCCACGTAGGCCAGGAAGATCGTGCGCTGCCACGCCAGCAGCGGCGTCGAGCCGACACAAAAGGCGTAGATCACCAGCACCATCGCCAGTTGATGCAGCGGCTCGCCATGGCCATAGAACAGCCATGCCGCCGCGCCCCACAGCGCGCCCGATGACAACGTGCCCAGGTTCCAGCCTTGCAGCCAGCGCTGGCTCTGCGCGTCGTCACTCGGCGCGGCCCGGGCAAACGCGAGCGCCAGCCAGGAGCGGCCCGCCAGCACGACGGCGAACACCGTGCCCCAGCCGGCCAGCATCACATCGGGCACGGCGCCGCGGAAGAGCCAGACGAACATCAACGCCGCCAGCAGGTAGCTCAGGTTGGTGGTGCCGGCATAGGAGAACAGCGAGCGCACGCGGTCGGTCAGCGTGCCCGGCGCCGCCTGGGCCAACGCCACGCCGGGCGATGCGGAAGCGTCGGTGGCGCTCAACACGGCCACGGCCGCGTCAGCGGTGCGTGCTCGGCCGCCAGGCGGCCAGGCCGGGGTTGGCCTGCGTCATCTGGCTGATGGCCAGCACCGCCTGCGTGCGCGAGTTGACGCCGAGCGCGCGCAGCACTGCGGCAACATGGTCCTTGACGGTCTCGACCGACAGCGACAGCTCGCGCGCGATCAGCTTGTTGGGCATGCCCTGCAGCAGCAGCGCCAGCACGTCGGCCTGGCGCGGCGTGAGGCCGAGCGACTCGAAGCTGCGCAGCTTTTGCTGCGGCTCGACCGCCGGCATCGGCTGTTCGGGCGCATGGCGCATCACCGCGGGCACCGTGTCGCCGCCCGGCGGTGGCGGTGGCAGACCGAGCATCATCGGCGGGATGTACACGCCGCCGGACATCACCATGCGCAGCGCCTCGAACAGGTCGCGATTGGAGGCGCGCTTGGGCACGAAGCCCATCGCGCCCATGTCGATGGCGCGGATGACGTCGGCCGTGCGCTCGGTGGCCGACACCACCACCACCGGCAGCGCCGGGTAGTTGGCGCGCATCTCGGCCAGCAGGTCGAAACCGTCGACCTCGCCGAGGCCGAGATCCAGCAGCGCCAGGTCGAAGCCGGCGTCCTGCTGCAGGGCCTTGCGCGCCTCGTCGGCTGAGGCCACGCCGAACACCGTGACGTCGTCGCCGAGGCCCTGGATCACCGCCTGCAGCGCCGACAGGATGAGCGGATGGTCGTCGACGAGAAGCACTTTCATCGTTCACCCTCTGCGCGCGGAGGCGGCGCTGCGGCACATGCTACTCGCGCCATGGCACCCGCGCTGCCAGCAAGCGCTACACGAAACGACGCGCCACCGATTCGGCCACGCACACCGGCTTGTCCGAGCCTTCGCGCTGCATCGTCACCTCGGTGGTCACCTGCGCGCCGCCGTCGATCGGCTCGAAGCCGACCAGCTTGAAGTGCCCGCGCAGGCGGCTGCCCACCGGCACCGGCGCCGGAAAGCGCACGCGGTTCAGGCCGTAGTTCAGGCTCATGCGCACGTCGTCGAAGGCCAGCGCCGTCTCGGCCATCTGCGGCAGCAGCGACAGCGTGAGGAAGCCATGCGCGATGGTGGTGCCGAACGGCCCCTTCGCGGCCCGCGCTGGGTCGATGTGGATCCACTGGTGGTCGCCGGTGGCCTTGGCGAACGCGTCGATCATCGCCTGGTCGACCGTGATCCAGTCGCTCACCGCGATCTCGTCGCCGATGCGCTGCGCCAGCGAGGCGAGCTTGGGGATGTGCGTCAGTGCGTGAGCCATGACACCAGCGGCTTCCATTGTTCGAGGTCGCGCTCCACCCGGCCCGGCGCCACGTCCCACAGCGTCAGGCCGCGCGCCACCAGGTGCACGTAGTTCTGCGTATCGCGCAGATAGCCCAGCACCGGCAGCTTCAGGTTGCCCAGGAACTCGTGCAGCTTGTCGTTCGAGATCGTGTGGTCCTTGACGCGCATGCCCACCAGCACCACCTGGATCTCGGCGGCGCGTTTGTGCGTGCGCAGTTCCTGCAGGAAGGCGTGCGTGGCCTGCATGTCGAACAGGCTCGGCTGCAGCGGAATCATCACCCGGTCGGCGATGCGCATCACCGCGTCCATCGGCTTGCCGGTGAAGCCGGCCGGCGTGTCGAGCACCACGTGCGTCACGCCCTTCGGCGGCCGCAGCACCGATTCGCCGGCCACGTCCCAGCTCCGGATCGGCGGTACGCCCGCGGGCCGCAACGCGAGCCACTGGCGCGACGACTGCTGGCGGTCCACGTCACCCAGCATCACCGCATGACCGCGGCGGGCGAACAGGCCCGCGACATTGGTGGCCAAGGTACTCTTGCCGACCCCTCCCTTGGGGTTGGCCACGACGATCACCGGCATGCGCTCTCCTGGTCGTTTTTGGTCGGGCGATCGGCCGATCGCCGCGATTCAGGCTATGGTAACGGGACGCATCCGATCCAATGCAGCGGAAAAACCACGCCCCCCAAGACCGCAACCCGATGTCCGATGTCCTGATCCTGGCGGCCCACCCCGATCTGCACCACTCGCGGGTGCACCGCACACTGCTCGACGCGCTGCGGCATGCCCAGGCAGGCGGCCCGGTGCGCTGGAGCCTGCGTGACCTGTACGCGCTGTATCCCGACTACCTGATCGACAGCGCCGCCGAACAGGCCGCGTTGCGGCCGGCGCGCCTGGTGGTGTGGCTGCATCCGATCCACTGGTACGGCATGCCGCCGCTGATGAAACTCTGGCTCGACGACGTGTTGAGTTTCGGCTGGGCCTACGGGCCCGACGGGCAGGCGCTGGTGGGCAAGGATCTGTGGCTCGTGGTCTCCACCGGCGGCACCGAAGACTCCTACCGGCCCGCTGGCCACAACCGCTACTTCATCGATGCCTTCTGGCCGCCGTACGAACAGACGGCGTCGCTGTGCGGCATGCGTTTCCTGCCGCCGGCGGTGCTGCACGGTGCCCACCGCGCCGCGCAGCCGGTGATCGACGAGCACGTGGCCACGGTGATCGAGCGCCTGCGCAGCTGGCCCGACTGGCCCGAGATCGACGAGCTGCCAGTGCGTGCAGCCCCGAGCGGTGACGGCCTGAGTGGCCGAGCGTCGCCGCCAACGGCCCGGCAGAGCCGGTCCGCGGCGCCGCGGGCGCCGGCGTGGGTGCCGTGGCAAGCTGCGATGAGGGCACACGGACGATGGCGCACTGGCTGACGCTGAGTCTGGTCTACCTCGGCGCCGCGGTGATCGCGGTGCCGCTGGCGCGGGCGCTCGGGCTGGGCACGATCATCGGCTACCTGGCCGCGGGCATCGCGATCGGACCCTATGGCCTGAGCCTGGTGACCGACGCGCAATCGATGCTGCACTTCGCCGAGTTCGGTGTCGTGCTGATGCTGTTCCTCGTCGGTCTGGAGCTCGAGCCGCGGCGGCTGTGGGCGATGCGCCGGCCGATCTTCGGCTGGGGCAGCGTGCAATTGCTCGGATCGACGGCGCTGATGTTCGCGCGTCGGGCTGCTGGCCGGCGCGCCGTGGCGACTGGCGCTGGTGGCCGCGCTCGGCCTGGCGATGTCGTCCACCGCGATCGGCCTGGCCGTGCTGGCCGAGCGCAACCTGGGCAGCACCACGGCCGGGCAAGGCGTGCCTGTCGGTCGCGCTGCTGCAGGACATCGCGGCCATTCCGGTGCTGGCGCTGGTGCCGCTGCTGGCGTTCGGCGGCGCAGCCGAGCGACGACGTCGGGCGGCGGCTGGTTCGAGGCGGCGCGCGCGCTGGCGGCGATCGTCGCCATCATCTTCGGCGGGCGGCTGCTGCTGCGGCCGGCGCTGCGCTGGATCGCGCGCAGCGACACGCCGGAGATCTTCACCGCCGCGTCGCTGCTGCTGGTGGTGGCCACCGCCGCGCTGATGCAGTGGGTCGGCCTGTCGATGGCGCTCGGCGCGTTTCTCGCCGGCGTGCTGCTGGCCGAAAGCGAGTACCGGCGCGAGCTCGAGACCGACCTCGAGCCGTTCAAGGGCCTGCTGCTCGGCCTGTTCTTCATCGCCGTGGGCATGGGCATCGACTTTGCGGTGGTGCTGCGCCATCCGGGGCTGATCGTCGCGCTGGTGGCCGGCTTTCTCGCGCTGAAGGCGCTGGTGTTGTGGGTGATGTCGCGCACGATGCCGATCCCGCTGGCCGAGCGGCCGGTGTTCGTGGTGCTGCTGGCCCAGGGCGGCGAGTTCGGTTTCGTGGTCTTCCAGACCGCCACGCAGGCCAGCGTGCTCGACGCCGAGTCCGCGTCGCTGCTGGTGGCGGTGGTGGCGCTGTCGATGCTGCTGACGCCGTTGCTGCTGGTGGCTGGCCGACCGCTGGTGGGCCGCGCACCTGGATGCGCACGGCAAGGATCCGACCATCAAGGAGCTCGACGAGCCGCAGGAGGCACCGATCCTGATCGCCGGCTTCGGCCGCTACGGCCAGATCGTCGGCCGGCTGCTGTTTGCCAACGGCCTGTCGGCCACCGTGCTCGACCACGACGCCGAGCAGGTGGAAGGCGCGCGCCGCTTCGGCTGGAAGGTGTTCTACGGCGACGCGACGCGGCTGGACCTGCTGCGCGTGGCCGGCGCGGCGCAGGCGCGCGTGCTGGTGGTGGCGATCGACGACATCGAGCAGAACCTGGCCGCTGGTGGACCTGGCGCGCGAGCACTTTCCGCAGGCTGACCATCGTCGCGCGCGCGCGCAACGCGCAGCACTGGACGCAGCTGTACCAGCGCGGCGTGCGGCTGATCGAGCGCGAGACGCTCGATTCGGCGCTGATGAGCGCGCGCAGCGTGCTCGAGGCCATCGGCTACGGCCCGCACCGCGCGCGCACGCTGGCGCTGCGCTTTCGCCGCCACAGCGTGGAGCAGCTGATCGCGATGGCGCCGCACCTCGGCGACGAGGCGCGGCTGATCTCGATCAGCAAGGCCGGGCGGCAGCAGCTCGAGCAGCTGATCGCGCAGGAGCGCGAGCTCGCCGCGAAGGGCCGCGGCGGCGGCTGGCAGGCGACACAGGGCGACGGCCGACTGAGCCGCCGACGCGGCGTCAGGCGAGCGCGCCCCACAGCAGCTTGGTGCCGGTGACGAGCAGGCCGAACGAGACCAGGCGGTAGAACCACAGCGGCGGGATGCGGCGCAGCAGGTGCACGCCCAGCCACACGCCGAGCGCGGCGCACGGCGCCAACGCCAGCGCGGTGCTCATGTTGGTCCAGTCGATCAGGCCGAGCCACGCGTAGGGCAGCCACTTCGACGCGTTGATCGTGGCGAAGAAAACCGCCCCGGTGGCCGCGAAGACGGTCGGCGCCAGGCGCATCGGCAGCAGGTAGAAGCTGATCGGCGGCCCGCCGGCGTGCGCGGCAAAGCTCGTCACGCCCGACACCAGCCCCGCCAGCACCCCCACCCAGCGCGGCGGCACGCGGGCCTCGGCGCCCGGCCGGAACAACAGGCGCTGCGCGAGGAACGCCAACGTCAACGCGCCGACGAAACCGGCCATCGCCCGCGAACTGAGCACGCCGAACAGCAGCAATCCGATGACGATGCCGACCAGCCCCGACGGCAGCAGGATGCGCAGCACCGCCCGATCACGCTGGCGCACCAGCGCCGCCAGCCCGAACAAATCGCCCACCGTCAGCAGCGGCAGCACGATCGCCGCCGCTTGCGGCACGGGCACCGACAACGCGATCAGCGGCACGGCCAGCATGCCCAGACCGCCGGCGAGCCACTCTTGCCCAGACCCACCAGCACCGCGGCGGGCACGGCCACGGCGTAGAACGACGCATCGCTGATCAAGCGCAGGCTCGCGCGCGGCAGTCACAGCAGCCGGCAGGCCTCGTCGAAGGCCAGGCGCGGGTTGCGCGGCCGCTGCCGCGCGCGGTCGGCATGGCCGAGGCAGCAGATCATGTGGCTCTTCACCGTGCTGCCGGCGAAGAACGCCGCATCCATCTTCTCGGCATCGATGCCGCCCATCGGGCCGCAGTCCAGGCCCAGCGCGCGCGCGGCCAGGATCAGATAGCCGGCCTGCAGGCTGCTGCTGCGCAGCGCCTCGCGCGCGATCACCTCGGGCTTGCCGGCGAACCACGAGCGCGCGTCGGCCTGCGGGTACAAGCGCGGCAGCTGCTCGTAGAACGCCATGTCCATGCCGATGACCACCGTCACCGGTGCCGATCGCACCTTGGCCACGTTGCCCGGGCTGACGCAGTCGACCAGCCGCTCGCGCTGCGCCGGCGTGCGCACGAACACGAATCGCGCCGGGCAGCAGTTCGACGACGTCGGCCCCCACTTGAGCAGGTCGTACAGCGTGCGCAAGGTGTCGTCGCCGACCGGGGTGTCGACGAAGGCGCCGGCGGTGCGGGCCTGCGTGAAGAGCTGCTCGGTGCTGGTGTGCATGGCGCGGTTTTGAAGGCGCTTCGCGCGCGGAGTGCACGCTGAGCCGACAATTGTCCGATGTTTGCACCGTCACAGCACGACGTGCGCCGGTTCTTCTGCGAGGCCTGGCGCAAGCACCGCGACGCCCAGCCGTTGTCGGCGCTGGAAACACTGGCCGCGCTGTGGGCGGCCGAGCACCCGGAGTACGACACCGACCTGTCCGACGTCGACGCGGCGCTGGCCGCAAGCTACAGCGTCGACGATGGCCGGACGAATCCGTTCCTGCACCTGTCGATGCACGTGTCGATCAGCGAGCAATGCTCGATCGATCAGCCCGCCGGCATCCGCGCCGCGGTGGAGGCGCTGGCCCACCGGCTCGGGTCGCTGCACGAGGCGCACCACGAGGCGATGGAGTGCCTGGGCGAGATGATCTGGTCGTCGCAGCGCGGCGGCACGCAGCCCGACGGGCCGGCCTACCTGGATTGCGTGCGCCGCCGCGCCAGCGCGTGAGCGCGCGCGGCGTCAGGCCGGCGCGTAGCCCTCGTCGGTCAAGCGCCTTCGCGAAGGCCTCGCGGTCGCGCGACGACTCGATGCGCACCTGGTGCGTCGGCAGGTCGACCTCGACCTTGGCCTGGGCGTCGACGGCCTGCACGGTCTTGGTCACCGTGCGCACGCAGTGGCCGCAGGTCATGTCGGGCAGCTTGAGTTCGATCATGTGGTGTCCTTGCTGGCTCGAATTGATATCAACAGCTTAAACCTTGCCTTCGTGGCAAGGTCAAGGTCCGGGCCCCTTTTCTTTGCAGGTTTCTTGATCGGCCTTGACCTTGCCATCATGTCAAGGTCTAAGCTGCGCCGATGAACACCACCGGCGGATCTGCCGCGCTGTCGTTGCCGATCGAAGGCATGACCTGCGCGTCGTGCGTGGCCCGCGTCGAGAAGGCACTCGCCCGCGTGCCCGGCGTGCAGGCCGCCAGCGTGAACCTGGCCACCGAGCGCGCGGCGCTGCAGCTGTCGCAGCCGGTGAGCACGCAGACCCTGGCCGATGCGGTGGTCAAGGCCGGATATGCCGTGCCGCGCGAAACGGTGACACTGGCCGTCATCGGCATGACCTGCGCCAGCTGCGTCGCCCGCGTCGAGCGCGCGCTCGCGCGCGTGCCGGGGGTGGTGAGCGCCGAGGTGAACCTGGCCACCGAACAAGCGCGGATCACGCGACTGTCCGGCAATGCCGCGACGCCGGCGCTGCTGGCGGCGCTGCACGACGCCGGCTACGAGGGCCGCGAGCTGCCGCGGCCCGGCGACGAGGTCGCACGCCCTGCGGCACGGCCGACCGAAGGCGAGCGGGTGCTGATCGCCGCGCTGCTGTCGGCGCCGCTGGTGCTGCCGATGCTCGGCGCGCTGTTCGGCCGCCACTGGATGCTGCCCGGGCTGGTGGCAGCTGGCGCTGGCCACGCCGGTGCAGTTGTGGCTCGGCGCGCGCTTCTACCGCGCCGGCTGGAAGGCGCTGCGCGCCGGCGCCGGCAACATGGACCTGCTGGTGGCCATCGGCACCAGCGCCGCCTACGGCCTGAGCCTCGCGCTGCTGCTGCGATCACCCGACGCGCCGGCGCACCTGTACTTCGAATCGGCGGCCGTGGTGATCACGCTGGTGCTGCTGGGCAAGTGGCTGGAGGCGCGCGCCAAGCGCCAGACCACCGCCGCGATCCGCGCGCTGCAATGCGCTGCGGCCCGACACCGCGCGCGTGCGGCGCGACGGCGCCGAAGTCGAGCTGCCGCTGGCGCAGGTGCAGCTCGGCGACATGGTCGTCGTGCGCCCGGGCGAGCGCGTGCCGGTCGACGGCACGGTGCTCGAGGGCGCGAGCCATGTCGACGAGTCGCTGATCACCGGCGAGAGCCTGCCGGTGGCCAAGCAGCCGGGCGATCCGGTCACCGGCGGTGCGGTCAACGCCGAAGGGCTGCTCGGCGTGCGCGTCACCGCGCTCGGCGCGGAGTCGACGCTGGCGCGCATCGTGCGGCTGGTGGAGTCGGCGCAGGCGAAGAAGGCGCCGATCCAGCGCCTGGTGGACCAGGTGAGCGCGGTGTTCGTGCCGGTGGTGATCGCGGCCGCAGCCGTCACGCTCGCCGGCTGGTGGCTGATCGCAGGCGACGGCACGCAGGCGCTGCTGCACGCCGTGTCGGTGCTGGTGATCGCCTGCCCCTGCGCGCTGGGCCTGGCCACGCCGACCGCGATCATGGTCGGCACCGGCACTGCCGCGCGCCACGGCATCCTGATCAAGGACGCGCAGGCGCTCGAGCTGGCGCACGCGCGTGCGCACGGTGGCCTTCGACAAGACCGGCACGCTCACCGAAGGCCGGCCGAGCCTGGTGGCGGTGGTGCCGGCCGCGGGCGAACCGCGCGACACCGTGCTGGCGCGCGCCGCCGCGCTGCAGCGCGGCAGCGAACACCCGCTGGCCCGCGCCGTGCTGCGGGCGCTGCCGTCACCCGATGCGACGCCGCTGCGGGCCGACGATGTGCAGGCCATCGCCGGCCGCGGCATCGGCGGCATCGTGCAGGGGCACGCGCTGCGCCTGGGCAGCGCGCGACTGATGGACGAGATCGGCGCCGACTTCGGCGCGCTGCGCGAGCCGGCCGACGCGCTGCAGCAGCAGGGGCGCAGCGTGTCGTGGCTGGCCGAACTGTCGCCCGATGGCGGCGCGCGCGTGCTCGGCCTGCTGGCCTTCGGCGATGCGGTGAAGCCGGGTGCGGCGCAGGCCATCGCCCAGCTCAAGCGACTCGGCGTGCGCACGCTGCTGATCAGCGGCGACAACGCCGGCGCGGCCAACGCCGTCGGCCGCGCGCTCGGCATCGACGACGTGCGCGCCGAGGTGCTGCCGGGCGACAAGGCGCAGCTGGTGGCGTCGCTGCGCGACGCGCCGGGCGCCGGCAAGGTGGCGATGGTGGGCGACGGCATCAACGACGCACCCGCGCTGGCGGCCGCCGACGTCGGCATCGCGATGGCCGGTGTCGATGCGGCGGGCGACACCCTCGGCACCGACGCCGCGATGCAGGCCGCCGGCGTGACGCTGCTGCGCGGCGACCCGATGCTGGTGGCGCAGACCATCGCGCTGTCGCGCCGCACGACGGCCAAGATCCGGCAGAACCTGTTCTGGGCCTTCGCCTACAACGTGGTCGGCATTCCGCTGGCGGCGTTCGGGCTGCTGAGCCCGGTGCTGGCCGGCGCCGCGATGGCGCTGTCGAGCGTGAGCGTCGTCACCAACGCGCTGCTGCTGCGGCGCTGGCGCCCCGAGGACCTATGACGATGAACATCGGACAAGCGTCGTTGCAATCGGCGGTGTCGGCCAAGATGATCCGGCACTACGAAAGCCTGGGCCTGCTGCCCAAGGTGCCACGCACCGCGGCGGGCTATCGGCAGTACGACGAATCGTCGATCCACACGCTGCGCTTCATCCGCCGCGCGCGCGACCTCGGTTTCTCGATCAAGGAGATCGAGACCCTGCTCGGTCTGTGGCGCAACCGCCGGCGCGCCAGCGCCGACGTGAAACGCATTGCCCAGGCGCACGCGGCCGACCTGCAACGGCGCATCGACGAGATGGCGGCGATGCAGCGCACGCTGCAACATCTGGCAAACGGCTGCCACGGCGACGCGCGGCCGGAGTGCCCGATCCTCGACGACCTGGCCGGCGGCCCTGCGGCTTAGGCCAGCACCATCGCCTCAGCGCGTCGGCTCCGGCCCGGTCTGGCTCGGCTCAATGGGCCGCGTGAAAACGAGATTGCGGCACCGTCTTCAACTCACCCGGCAGGCCGGCGAGGTATTCGGCCACCTGCTTGAGTTCGTCGCGCGTGAAGACGGGTTTCTTCTTGCCGTCGACCTCCTGCGCGACCATGCCGCGCATCGTCGCGCTGGCGCGCCCGACCTGCGGGTTGCCGTCGGTCATGTAGGCGGTGAGCGAGACGAACAGGTAGTCGGCATGCTGGCCGGCGAGGCGCGGGTTGGCAGGGTCGGTGGTGTTGTTGAAGTTCGGGCCATGGCAGGCGGCGCAGACCGCCAGCTTGGCCTGCAGTGCCCCCGAGGCGGGCGGCGCGGCGGGCGGCACGGCGGCGTTCGCCTCCTTGCCCAACGCCTCGTAGTACACGGCCACGTCGGCCATGTCCTGGTCGGACATCGAGCCGGCGATGGCTCGCATCGACGGATGCTTGCGATCGCCACTGCGATAGCCGCCGAGCGCCGCGACGATGTACTTCGCGTTCTGCCCGGCGATCTTGGGCACCTTGTAGACCTGCGGAAAACTCGCCTGGTAGCCCGGCAGCCCGTGGCAGCCGATGCACATCGCGACCTTCTTCGCACCGGCGCCGGCGTCGCCCTTGACGTCCTGCGCCAGAGCCAGGGTGGAGCCGGCCAGCAGGGCCATCCAGACGATCAGCGTTTTTTTCATGGGCAGGCGAGCTTCGATGATGGGTGGCGTTCGCGCGGCCCGGTCACGGGACCGCACGGCGCGCGATTATAGGGGCGGCCTTTATACTGGCCCGAACCCATCGCGTGTGCCGCTCACAATGAAATTCCAAGGCTCGGACAACTACGTCGCCACCCAGGACCTGATGCTCGCGGTGAACGCCGCGATCACGCTGAAACGCCCGCTGCTGGTCAAGGGCGAGCCCGGCACCGGCAAGACGATGCTCGCCGAGGAAGTGTCGAGTGCGATCGGCATGCCGCTGCTGCAGTGGCACATCAAGAGCACCACCAAGGCTCAACAAGGGCTCTACGAATACGACGCCGTGAGTCGCCTGCGCGACAGCCAGCTCGGCGACGAGAAGGTGCGTGACATCCACAACTACATCGTGCGCGGCACGCTGTGGCAGGCCTTCACCGCCGACGAGCCGATCGCGCTGCTGATCGACGAGATCGACAAGGCCGACATCGAGTTCCCGAACGACCTGCTGCGCGAACTCGACCGCATGGAGTTCTACGTCTACGAGACACGCGAGCTCATCAAAGCCAGGCACCGGCCGGTGGTGTTCATCACCTCCAACAACGAGAAGGAACTGCCCGACGCGTTCCTGCGCCGCTGCTTCTTCCACTACATCAAGTTCCCGGACGCCGAGACGATGAAGCAAATCGTCGACGTGCACTTTCCGGGCCTGAAGAAGGAGCTGCTCGGCGCGGCGCTGAAGACCTTCTACGACGTGCGCGGCCTGCCCGGGCTGAAAAAGAAGCCGTCGACCTCGGAGCTGCTGGATTGGCTGAAGCTGCTGGTGGCCGAGGACATCCCGCTCGAGGTGCTGCAGAGCAAGGACGACAAGGTGTCGGTGCCGCCGCTGGTGGGCGCGCTGCTGAAGAACGAGCAGGACGTGACGCTGTTCGAGAAGCTCGTGTTCATGCAGAGGCACAACCGATGATCGGCTCGTCGCTCGTCGGCTGCGGCGAAGGCTCTCGTCGCACGGCGGGCTGAACGCGCTTGAGGCACCGGCCACGGCCACCCTCGCCGCTCGAATTTGTAAGGACAGCCACCCATGCCCTGGCCGGACCCGGTCACGCTGCGCGACACCCACGCGCGGCTCGAACCGCTGAGCCCCGTACACCACGATGGCCTCGTCGCCGCAACGCGCGACGGCGAACTGTGGAAGCTCTGGTACACGGCCGTGCCGTCGCCCGACGGCATGGCGGCCGAGATCACGCGCCGGCTCGATCTGCAGGCCCGGGGTTCGATGCTGCCGTTCACGGTCTTCGACGGCGCCGGGCGCATCGTCGGCATGACCACCTACATGAACATCGATGCCGCGCACCGGCGCGTCGAGATCGGCTCGACTTGGTACGCGGGCAGCGCCCAGCGCACGCCGCTGAACACCGAGTGCAAACGTCTGCTGCTGCGGCATGCCTTCGAGGCGCTGCAGTGCATTGCGGTGGAGTTCCGCACGCACCGCCTGAACACGCAGAGTCGCCGCGCGATCGAGCGTCTGGGCGCGCAACTCGATGGCATGCTGCGCGCGCACCAGCGCGACGCCCAGGGCCATCTGCGCGATACCGCCGTCTACAGCATCACGGCCGCCGAGTGGCCCGTGGTGCGTGAGCACCTCGACTGGCAGCTCAGCAGGCCGCGCTGAGCGCCTGATCGAGCATCAGCCCCGCTCGACCGCGCGGCTGTCGGGCCGCGGCGGCGCGTCGCTCACCTGTGCCAGCGTGTCGAACACGACCCGGTCACGCCCTTCGCCCTTGGCGCGGTACAGCGCCTGGTCGGCGCGCCGCAGCATCGCCTGGGCATCGTGCTCCTCAGTCAGGCGCATCGAGGCGCCCACGCTCACGGTCACCAGCGAATGCTGGCCCTCGATCTCCAGCGGCTGCCCACCCACGGCGCGACGCAGGCGCTCGGCGGCCTGGCGGATGCCGGCGGCATCGGTGGCAGGCAACAGCACGCCGAACTCCTCGCCCCCCAGGCGCGCCACCACGTCGTTGCCTCGCGCAGCCTGCGCCAGCCGGTCGGCCACGCGGCGCAGCGCCAGATCGCCGCCGGCATGGCCGAAGCGATCGTTGATGCGCTTGAAGTGGTCGACGTCGATCATCAGCAGGCCCAGCGGCAACCCCGTGCGCCGGCTGGCGGCGATTTCCTGCAGCAGCCGCTGCTCGAACGCGCGCCGGTTGGGCAATGCGGTGAGGCTGTCGTGACTGGACAGGTGGCGCAACGACGCCATCATGCGGCTCATCACAAGGTAGCCCAGCGTGAAGTGGAACACCGCCGTCAGCACCACCAGCGCCAGCAGCATGGCGACATTGAATTGCGTCGCCTGAGTCAGCGTCGCCACCCCCGACTGCGGCAGCGCCAGCGCCAGCGTGCCACGCGCTGCCATCGCCGATCCGACCAACGCCAGCGGCAGGCCGATCAGGCCCACGGTGAACACGCCGAACTCGGCGCGGCCGCGGTGCGACTCGAACGCGGCTCGCCACAGCGACCAGCTCAGCACCGCGGACAGCACCGCCGTGCGCCATTGGGCGCTCTCCGGCGCCGTGCCCAGCCAGGCCATCACCGCCAGACAGGCCACGAACAGGCCCCACTGTTCGCGCTCGCGCAAGGGGCTGCGCAGGAACCCGAGCAGGCCGCGGCGCAACAGCACGAACGCGAGCACGATGCCGGCGTTGCGCAACATCACCGCCGCGCCGCCCAACGCCGCGCGCGCGGGTTCGGTGAACAGGAACAAGGCCATCGCGCTGGCACCGCAGAAGCCGGCCCACTGACGCAGCGCGAAGCGCGATTCCGGCAGTTCGCGCGCGCTGAGCCACCAGCCGGCCGCGAACAGCATCTGCTGCACGGCCAGCGCGAGGATCAGGATGGAGGCGTCATTCATGCTGCGCGGCGCGAGGCGCGCGGACGCGCGGGCCGGCCGGTGGCCTCGCTCAGCCCTTCATCGGCAGCACGGCAGCCCGATTGAGGCCCGCGCCATCGGACACCGGCGCCCTGGTGCCAAAGTGCACGAATGCTCGATACTGCCGGTCCATCGCCCAGGAGAGCGCATGCCGAAAAGGCCACTCGACGTCGACACGCTGTGGAAACTGCAACGCCTGGGCAGCGTGGACGCGTCACCCGACGGCGCGCAGGCCGTGGTGGCGGTGACCGACCATTCGATGCACGACAACGCGAGCCACTCGGCGCTCTGGCTGCTGTCGACGCTGGGCGGTGCGCCGCGGCGGCTGACCCACTGCGGCGACAAGGACGGCCAGCCGGCATTCAGCCCGAGGGGCGACCTGATCGGATTCGTCGCCAAGCGCGATCAGCAGGGGCACAAGGATGCGACGAACCAGTTCTACGTGATCGCGCCGGACGGCGGCGAGGCGCGCCGCGTCGGCAACGTGGCCACCGGCGTCGAGGCGTTTCGCTGGTTTCCCGATGGCAAGCGCGTCGCGTTCGTGTCCTGGGTGTGGCCCGAGCTCAAGGGGTCGGCGGCGCAGGCGGCGCAGGCAAAGGCGCACGCCGAACGCAAGGAATCGGCCTATGTGACCAGCGAGGCGCTGTACCGCTTTTGGGACCGCTCGTTGCCGATGGGGCGTGTGCCGCAACTGCACCTGCTCGAGCTGGCCAGCGGCCGCGCGCGTTGCCTGTTCGAGGGCAGCGGCTACGAGCTGGAGCGCGCCGAACCCGACACCAAGTGCTTCGACATCGCACCCGACGGCCGGCGCATCGTGTTCGCGTTCGACCCGGCCGACGAGAAACGCCTGGACAACCGCTTCGCGCTGGCCGAGCTCGACCTGAGGACGGGGCGCTTCACGGTCATCGCACGCGACGCCAACTGGACCTTCGGCGCGCCGCGCTACAGCGCCGACGGCCGGCAGATCGCCTTCCTCGCCAAGCACGAGGGCCTGAAGCACACGATGCCGTCGCAACTGGCAGTGTGGGAGCGTGAATCCGGCCGCTGGGAGGTCGAGAGTGCGCAGTGGGACCACGAGCCGCAGGCCCCGCTGCTGTGGGAGGACGACGGACAGGCGCTGCTGTTCACCGCGGAGCAAAAAGGCCGCACCCACCTGTGGCGCTTCGAACGCCCCCACCGCCGCGCCGAGATGGTGGCCGAGGGCGGCACGGTGCTCGGCTTCGACAAGGCGGCCGGCACGCTGGTGACGCTGACCGACTCGGCAAACCACCCGGCGCGGGCCTTTGCGGCCGTGCCCGGCGCACCGCTGCAGCGCATCGACCGCTTCAACGACGACGTGCTCGGCGCGGTGCAGATGGGGCGGCACGAGGAGGTCTGGATCACCGGCGCGTTGGGCGACCCGGTGCAGATGTGGGTGTTCTATCCGCCGGGGTTCGATCCGAAGAAGAAGTACCCGTTGCTGCACACGATCCACGGCGGCCCGCACACCGCGCCGGGCGACAACTGGCACTACCGCTGGAACAACAAGCTCTTCGCCGCGCAGGGCTACGTGGTGGTCAATGTCAACTACCACGGCTCGTCGAGCTTCGGCTACGCGTTCCTCGATTCGATCACCCACCGCTGGGGCGAGCTCGAACTGAAGGACATCGAGGCCGCGACCGACTGGCTGCTGAAGAAGCCGTGGATCGACAAGCGCCGCGTCTTCGCCTCCGGCGGCAGCTACGGCGGCTACATGGTGGCGTGGATGAACGCGCACGCCAAGCGCGGCCGCTACGCCGCCTACGTCTGCCATGCCGGCTGCTACGACTGGGTGGGCATGTTCGCCGAGGACGCCTACACCTGGTTCCCGAAGGAGCTCGGGGCCGCGTACTGGGACGACATGGCGAAGGTCCATGCGCAGTCGCCACACGCCTTCGCCGCGCGCTTCACCACGCCGACGTTGGTGATCCACGGCGCGCTGGACTATCGCGTGCCCGATGCGCAGGGCCTGGCCTACTACAACACGCTGAAGGCACGCGGCATCGACGCGCGGCTGGTGTGGTTCCCCGACGAGAACCACTGGGTGCTCAAGCCGCGCAACAGCAAGCTGTGGTACGGCGAGTTCTTCGCCTGGCTGAAACGGCACGACGTCGCAGCCTCGGTGGCGAGGCCGAGCTGATCGCCGGCCTGCGCGCTGATTCGCATCCAAGCGTGACCGCGGGCTGCGCCCGCTGCCGACTGCGGCTATGCTTGGGGCCGTCATGCTGATCAACTTCTTCTACACGCTGCGCGCCGCCAAGCTGCCGGTCTCGGTGAAGGAGTACCTGACGCTGCTCGAGGCCATCCAGGCCGAGGTGATCGGCCCGTCGGTCGACGACTTCTACTACCTGGCGCGCACCACGCTGGTGAAGGACGAGGCGCACTTCGACAAGTTCGACCGCGCGTTCTCGGCCTACTTCAAGGGCGTGGAGCTGCTGACCGACTTCACGCAGGACATCCCGCTCGAGTGGCTGCGCAAGAACCTCGAGCTCGAGCTGAGCCCGGAGGACAAGGCCAAGATCGAGAAGATGGGCTGGGACGAGCTGATGGAAACGCTGAAGAAGCGTTTCGAGGAGCAGAAGAATCGCCACGAAGGCGGCAGCAAGATGATCGGCACCGGCGGCACCAGCCCGTTCGGCGCCTACGGCTACAACCCGCAGGGCATCCGCATCGGCCAGGACAAGGGCCGCAACCGCTCGGCGGTGAAGGTGTGGGACCAGCGCGCGTACAAGGACTACGACGATTCGCTCGAGCTCGGCACGCGCAACATCAAGATCGCGCTGCGGCGGCTGCGCCGCTTCGCGCGCGAGGGCTCCGAGCTCGAGCTGGATCTCGACGACACGATCCACTGCACCGCGGCCAACGCCGGCATGCTCGACATCAAGATGATTCCCGAGCGGCACAACAAGGTGAAGGTGCTGCTGCTGATGGACGTGGGCGGCACGATGGACGAGCACATCCATCGCGTGGAGGAACTTTTCTCGGCGACCAAGACCGAATTCAAGCACCTCGAGTTCTACTACTTCCACAACTGCGTCTACGACTTCATGTGGAAGAACAACCGGCGCCGCTTCTCCGAGAAGATGCCCACCTGGGACATCATCCGCAAGTACAACAAGGACTACAAGCTGATCTTCGTCGGCGACGCGACGATGAGCCCGTACGAGATCCTGCAGCCCGGCGGCAGCGTCGAATACAACAACGAGGAGCCGGGCGCCGAGTGGCTGCAACGCCTGACGAACGCGTTCCCCAAGTTCGCCTGGATCAACCCCGAGCCGCAGGGCGTGTGGCAGTACCGCCAGAGCATCGCCGTCATCCAGCAGCTGACCAACCACCGCATGTTCCCGCTCACCCTGCCCGGGCTAGAGTCGGCGATGCGCCTGCTCAGCAAGTGACGGGTGGCGCGCGCGACCGTCTTCGCCTGCTGGCTGCGACGCTGAGCGCCGCGGCCTGCGTGGCGCTGGTCTCTGGCTGCGCCGATCTTCCCGCGGCCCGGGTGCCGGCCGATGACCGGCTGCGCGCCGGCGAAGGCCCGGTCGAACCCAAGCCGTTGTCGGCCGCGGCGCAACAACGAATCGAAGTCCTGCTCGAGATCGACGCTCCGGCACCGCTGCGCGAGCTGCTGCAGCGCAACCTCGACCTGGCACGCCTGGTGGCGCTGAACGACGACGAGGCTCGCGACGAAACCGAGTGGCTGCGCCTGGTGGGCGCGGCGCCCGCCCAGGCGCGCGAGCTGCTGCAGACCGAAGGCTATTTCGCGGCCAGCGTGCAGGTGCAGCGCGACCCGTCGCCGCCCGGCAAGGTGCTGGTGAAGGTCACGCCCGGTCCGCGCACCCGCGTGCGCAGCCTGGCGCTCGACGTGCAGGGCCCGCTGCAGCAATTTGCTGCTGCGGGCGACGGCGACGCACGCGCGCAGATCGATGCCTTGCGCAGCGCCTGGCCGATGGGCCGCGGCGCGTTCTTTCGCAATGCCGACTGGAGCAACGCCAAATCGGGCGCGGTGGCGCAATTGCGCGCGCTGGGTTACGCCCGTGCCGCGGTGACCGCCAGTGCCGCCGATGTCGACGTGGCGTCGGCCGAGGTCACGCTGGCGCTCACCGTCGACAGCGGGCCGCGCTTCCTGGCCGGTGGCCTGCACATCGACGGCCTGCAACGGCACGACGAGGACGTGGTTCGCAACATGTCGGGCTTCGGTCCGGGCCAGCCGCTGACGGAGGTGCTGCTGCTCGACTACCAGGACCGGCTGCGCAAGAGCGGCCTGTTCGACAGCGCGGTGGTCACGTTCGACGCCGACCCGGCCAGCCCCGAAGCCGTGCTGGTCAGCGTGCAGCTGCACGAACTGCCGATCCAGTCGGCCACCATCGGTGTGGGCGTCAGCGCGAACACCGGCCCGCGCACGTCGCTCGAGTACACCCATCGGCGCATCTTCGGCTACCCCGCCACGGCCCACAACAAGCTCGAATACGGGCGCGACCGGCAAGCCTGGGAGGGCGAGATCAGCAGCCACCCGGGCGAGCGCTTCTATCGCAATCTGCTGGGCTGGCAGATCGAGCGGCTCGAAACCGACGTCGACGTCGTGCTGTCGCAGCGCCTGCGGCTCGGCCGCACGCAGGACACGCCGCGCATCGAACGGCTGTATTTCGTCGGCCTCGACCGCTCGGTACAGACCACCGCCGCCGGAATCCGGCGCGACGCACAGGCGCTGAGCCTGCAGTATCACGGCGTCTGGCGCAACCTCGACAGCGTGATCCTGCCGACCCGCGGGGTCAGCCTGTCGGCGCAGGGCGGCGTCGGCTGGGCACAGAGCAACTACGCCGAGAGCGGCGCGTTCACCCGCGCCTACGGACGCCTCACCGGGTATCTGCCGCTTGGCAGCTCGTGGTACAGCACCGCCCGGCTCGAGCTGGGTCAGGTCTTCAAGCGTGACACGGTCGCCTTGCCCGACGCGCTGGCGTTCCGCGCCGGCGGCGACGATTCGGTGCGCGGCTACCCCTACCGCTCGCTCGCGCCGACGGATGCCAACGGCGTGATCAGCGGCGGCAACATGCTCGGCACGGCCAGCGTCGAGCTGGCCCGTCCTTTCACCGACCGGCTGCCGAGCCTGTGGGGCGCGGTGTTCGTCGACGCGGGCCGCGCGGCCAACAGCTGGTCGGGCTTCAAGCCGGCGCTGGGCTACGGCGTCGGTTTGCGCTGGCGCAGCCCGGTCGGGCCGCTGCGGCTGGACTGGGCCTATGGCGAAGAACTGCACAAGGCCCGCCTGCACCTGTCGGTCGGCATCGCCTTCTAGCGCGTTGTACCCTGGTGAACGAAGCGACCCGCCGTGCCGCCGAAGACCCGCCGCCGGCGCGCCGGCGGCGGCTCGGCACGTGGTGGCTGTGGGGGCTGGTGGTCCTGGTGCTCGGGTCGCTGTGGGCCGCCTGGGCCGCCGCGCGCCAGGAGGCCGGCACGCGCTGGCTGCTGGGCCATGTGCCGGGACTCACCGTCAGCGGCGTGCGTGGCACGCTGTTCGGCGACACGCTGAGCGTCGACTCGCTGCAATGGCAGGGCACGCCGCAACAACCGAGCGTGCGGGTCGAGCGGCTGGAATGGTCTCAACCACAATGGCGCTGGCTGCCGCACGCGGGCGCCTGGGTCGGGTTGTCGTTGGAACGGCTGCACGCCAACCGGGTGGTCTGGCAGGCACCGGCCTCACCCGAGCCCGCGGGCGCCGCGCCCGCTCATTTGCGCCTGCCGTTCGCGCTGAGCATCGCCGCGCTGCAGGTCGACGAGCTGCAGGTCGATCCCCGACTGTCGTTGCGCGGGCTGCAGGCCCATGTGCTGCTCGGCGCACGGCAGGGTGGCGAACACCTCATCGACGGGCTGACGGTGCAGCTCGACCGGGCACGGCTGCAAGGCAGCGCCCGCATCGAGACCGACGCGCCGTTGGCGCTGACGCTCGACCTCGGCGCGACCGCCACGACCGGCACACCGTGGACGGCCACCCTGCAGGCCAGCGGGCAGCTGGCCAAATTCGACGCGAAGGCGCGCATGCGAGGCGAGGCCGCGGGCAATACCCCGGCGCCGATGCTCGACGCGCAGGCGCAGATCGAGCCGTTTGCCGGCTGGCCGCTGGCGGCGCTGGAATTCAGCACGCAGGAGCTCGACCTGGCTGCGCTGGCCAGCGCGGCACCGCGCACGCGCATCCGGGCCCGCGCGCAGGTGCGCAGCGCCGGCCTCGACCAGCCGGCCAGCGCGTCGATCCAGCTCGACAACCTGCTGCCCGGGCGCCTGGACACGCAGCGGCTGCCGCTGCGGCAGATGCAGATCGAGCTCGGCGGCACGCCGAGCCGGCTCGAACGCATCGACATCGGACGCGTCGACGCGCAGCTCGCCGACGAGCGTGGCCCGGCGGGCCGGCTGCACGGCCGCGGCGCGTGGCAGGGCACACGCCTGAGCCTGCAACTGCAGGCGTCATCGCTGCAGCCGGCGCGCCTGGACGGCCGGGCCGGCGCGCTGGACCTGAGCGGGCCCCTGTCGATCGAGCTCGACGGGCTGCCGGCACCCACCGGACGTGCAACGGCGGCGCCGCTCGAGCCCTGGCGCGCCCGCGTCGAAGGCGAGCTCACCGGCACGCTCGGCGCCAGCCGGACGCAGGTGCGCACCGAACTCGGCGTCAACCTCAGTGCCGGCACCGTGGAGGTGTCGCGGCTGCTGGCGCGCAGCGGCGACGCCAGCGCCAGCGCGCGCATCAAGGCCCAGCGCAACAGCGACGCGGGCCGAGCCGGCTGGCAGATCGTCGGCCAGGGCGAGCTGGCACGCTTCGATCCGCTGCCGTGGTGGCCCGGTGCGGCCGGCTCGGCCTGGGCGCGCGGGCCGCACCGGCTGGACGGGCGCTGGCAGGTCGATCTGCGCTGGCCCGACACGATGACCGCGCTGCTGCAGCGCGACGCGGCGGCCGCCGCGGTGGCGGTCCAGGGCCATGCGCGCGTCGAATGGGCCGACAGCCTGCTCGCCGGCGTGCCGGTGTCGGGGCAGCTCGAGCTCACCTCCGACGCATCGCGGCTGAAGGTCGAGCTGCACGCCGTCGCGGCGGGCAATCGGCTCGACGTCACGGGCCAGGTGGCCGGTACCGCTGCCGACGACCGCTGGCAGGTGACGGCCGCAGCGCCCACGCTGGCGGCGCTGCAGCCGCTGCTGAACCTGGCGCCTGCGCAATGGTCGCCGCAAAGCTGGGCACTGCGCGGCGACGCGCAGCTGACCGCACAGGTGGGCGGCCGCTGGCCCGCGCTCAGCAGCCAGGGGCGGCTGCAGACCAAGGCGCTGCAGTGGCGCCAGTCGCGCGTGGGCAGCGGCGATGTGCAATGGTCGTTCGACCCCGGCGCTGCCGGTGCGTTGACGCTGCAGGCCACGCTGGCCGATTGGCAGCACGGCGAGCAGCGCATCGACAGCCTGACTGCGCGGGCCGACGGCACGCAGCGAGAGCACCGCCTGAACCTGCAACTCGACACGCCGCTGCGCCCGCCGGGGTGGAGCGAGAACCTGCTCGGCAGCACGAGCGGCGGCATGCGGGTATCGCTCGAGGGCCAGGGTCAGTGGTTGGCCGACACCGATGGCACCAGCACCTGGCGCGCGCAGCCGGCGTGGCTGCGCGTCGGCTCGCGGCAAGGCAACGGACCGGCTTGGATCGACGCGCGTTCGCTGCAGGGCAGCGTGGTGTTCGATCGCCAGGCGTTGCCGCGGCGCGCGCAGCTGGAGCCCGGGCGCGTGCTGTTGCCCGGCGGTGCTGCGCTGCGCTGGACCGAGGCGTCGTGGCAGGCGGGTGACCAGGGCCCCGATCGATTCGACCTGCGCGGTGAACTCGAACCGCTGGCGGTGGCCGCGGTGCTGGCACGCCTGCAGCCCGACATCGGTTGGGCCGGCGACCTGACGCTGGCCGGCCGCATCGAGATGCATGCCGCCGAGCGCTTCGATGCCGACGTGGTGCTCGAGCGTGCAGCGGGAGACCTGCGCATCGCCGACGAGATCGGCACGCCGCAGGCGCTGGGCTTGAGCGAGCTGCGCCTGGTGTTCGCGGCGCACGACGGCGTGTGGCAGTTCGCCCAGGGTGCCGCAGGGCGGCAACTCGGCGAGATGGCTGGCTCGCAGGTGATGCGCACCGATGCGCGCTCGCGCTGGCCGGCGCACGATTCGCCGCTGGAAGGCGTGCTCGAGATGCGCGTGGCCAATCTCGGCGCCTGGGGCGTGTGGGTGCCTCCGGGCTGGCGCCTGGGCGGCAACCTGCAGGTCAGCGGCGCGCTCGGTGGCCGCTTCGGCGCGCCCGAGGTGCGCGGCAGCCTGCGCGGCTCGGGACTGTCGGTGCGCAATGCGCTGCAGGGTGTGGGCCTGAGCGATGGTGAGCTGGCCGCGACGCTGGACGGTGCAGTCGCGCGCGTTCAGCGCTTCGAGTTCAAGGGCGGCGACGGCACCCTGCGCATGACCGGCGAAGCCACGCTGGGCGACACGCCGAGCGCGCGCCTGCAGGTGCGCGCCGAGCGCTTCCGGCTGCTGGGCCGCATCGACCGCCGACTGGTTGCCAGCGGCCGCGCGGACCTGGATCTCTCGCGCGAGGCCCTGCACCTGGACGGGCGCTTCGTGCTCGACGAAGGCCTGTTCGATTTCAGCCGCGGTGACGCGCCCAGCCTGGACGGCGACGTCAGGGTCGTGCGCGCGGCCAACGGCGAGGCCGCGGCGGCGGCCGAACGCGCCGCTCGCCCGCTGCCGGCGCCGCTGCGCAACGCCCAGATCGCCCTGGCAATCGATCTGGGCGAGAAACTGGTGGTGCGCGGCCGCGGCCTGGACGCCACGCTGCGCGGCGAGCTGAAGCTCAGCACGCCGGGCGGACGCCTGGCCGTCAACGGCGCCGTGCGCACGGCCTCGGGCACCTACCTGGCCTACGCGCAGAAGATGAGCATCGAGCGCGGCGAGCTGTTCTTCACCGGCTCGGCCGAGAACCCGCGGCTGGACATCGTCGCCGTGCGGCCGAACCTCGACGTGCGGGTCGGCGTCGCCGTCACCGGGCCGCTGGCCAACCCGCGCGTGCGCCTGTTCAGCGAGCCCGAGATGACCGAAATGGACAAGCTGTCGTGGCTGGTGCTCGGCCGTGCCAGCGACGGCCTGGGCCGCACCGACACCGCGCTGCTGCAACGCGCCGCCGTCGCGCTGCTGGCCGGCGAACGCGCCGCGCCGACCGACGCGCTGCTGGGCCAACTGGGCATCTCCGACTTCTCGCTGCGGCAAAGCGAAGGCGAGGTGCGCGAAACCATTGTCTCGCTCGGCCGCCAGCTGTCGCAGCGCTGGTATGTCGGCTATGAGCGCAGCGTGAACGCCACCACCGGCACCTGGCAGCTGATCTACCGCGTCGCGCAGCGCTTCACGCTGCGCGCGCAGTCGGGCGTCGAGAATTCGCTGGACGTGATCTGGTCCTGGCGATGGGACTGAGCGTGGACGTGGACCAGCCCCTGCGGGCTGGTCCACGCCTCGCGAAGGCTCGGCCACATCTCGTGTGGCCGAGCATGAGCCCCTGGCGAAGGACCGAGCGCGTCTTGCGCGCGAGGGCTTGAGCCCGGACCTGTGACAGCCCACTGCGGGCTGGTCCCTGCCTGGCGAAGGACCGAGCACGTCTCGCGCGCGAGGGCTTGAGCGCTGACGCGGACCAGCCCGACCCCATGCCAAAATCCTTCCCGACCCGCCGTAGTTCAATGGATAGAACGGGCGCCTCCTAAGCGCCAGATACAGGTTCGATTCCTGTCGGGGGGGCCAAACCCGCCCAAACTTGACATCCCCAGCGCCCGTCGTCACCCACCTCGCCCGCGCCTGGGTCACGCTGTGCGCGTTGGCGGCATCCGCGGTGGCGATCGCCTTTCACTCGAGCGCGTTGGCCACCTGGTGGGTCGAACTGCTGCGCTATCTGCCGTTGCCGGTGTTTCTGGTGCCGGCCGTGCTGGCCGTGCTGGTGTCGTCGCGGCTGCGCTGGGTCTGGCGCGGGGTGGCGGTTGCCACACTGGCGATCGTGCTCATCGCGCTGATGGGCCTCGAACTGAATCCAGGCGACACGGGCAGCGGCCTGGTCCGGATCATGACCTTCAACGCCAAGGTGCACCTGGCGTCGGGCGCGCCGGCCAGCCTGTCGCGGATTGCGTGGGAGATCGCCCAGCACGACCCCGACGTGCTGGTGATGCAGGACGCCAAGTTCTCGGGACCGCCCGAACTGCCCGCGCCCATGCGCGCCGCGTTGCGCAATTACCAGGTCTATCGGTCCGGCCAGTATCTGGTGGCCAGCCGCCTGCCGATGCGCGACTGCCATGACGGTGAAATGTCGTATCGACACGAGCCGCACCACTTTGTCCGCTGCCTGGTGAGCGCCCACGGCGTCGAGTTCGACCTGGTCACCGCGCATCTGGCGTCACCGCGGCGCGGCCTCGATGCGACCCGGCGCGAGGGCGTCGATGGACTGTCGGAGTGGCAGACCAACCTGGACAACCGCCTGACGCAGGTGGGCAAGCTGGTGCGCGACCTCGCCGGCCACACGCGGCCGATGGTCGTCGCCGGCGACCTGAACGCGCCGCAGCATTCACCCGTGCTGCAGGAACTTCTGCGCCTGGGGCTGCACGATGCCTTCAGCCGTGCCGGGGTGGGGTTCGGCTACACGCATGGCCATTCGCTGCGGCCCGGGTTCTCGTTCCTGCGCATCGATCACATCCTGGTCAGCGACCCGATCGGCGTGCGCGACTGCTTCGTCGGAGGCCGCGAGGCCTCGGAACACCGGCCCGTGATCGCCGACCTGCTGCTGCGCCGCGAATAGGGGCTCCGATCAGCGCGCCTGCCGCATCGCGCGCGACAGCAGCGCGACCGGCAACAGGCCCACCGCGACGATCGCCAGCGACGGCAGCGCGGCTTCGGCCAGGCGCTCGTCGCGCGCGAAGTTGTAGGCCACGACCGCCAGCGTGTCGACGCCGAACGGCCGCAGCAGCAGCGTTGCGGGCAGCTCCTTCATCACGTCGACGAACACCAGCAGCCCGGCGGCGACGGCCGAGCGGTGCAGCAGCGGCCGGTGCAACTCGCGCCAGGTGCGCCACACGCCGGCGCCGAGCATGCGGGCGCTGTCGTCGATCGACGCCGGAATGCGCGCGTAGCCCGCCTCCACCGACTGCATCGCGACGGCGCTGAAGCGCACCACGTAGGCATAGACCAGGCCGAGCGCGGTCGAGGTCAGCCACACGCCGGCGCTGCTGTCGGGCCAGCGCGCCTGCACGGCGCCGAGCGGCAACAGCAGGCCCACCGCGATCACCGCGCCGGGCACGGCGTAACCCAGCGAGACGATGCGCGCGCCGAGACGCAGCGCTGACCAGCGGCGCGGCGGCTCGGCCCGCTGCCAGGCGCCCAGCAGCATCGCCAGCAGCGTGGCGGCGGCGGCCGCGGTGGCGGCCAGCATCAGCGTGTGACCTGCCCAGGACGCAAATCGGTCCAGCGGCAGGCCGACCTCGCCGTGCGCCGCCTCGAGCCAGATTCCGCGCGCCAGCCAGGCACAAGGCAGCACGAAGCCCAGCAGCACCGGCACCGCGCACAGCAGGCTCGCCGCCCAGGCGGGCCAGCCTGCCAGCTCGACCGGCCGCGCGTCGGCGCCCTGCATGGCGCCGGTGCGGCCACTGGCGAAGCGCAGCCGCGCCTGGGCACGACGCTCCAGCCACAACAGGCAGGCCACCACCAGCAGCAGCAGGCTCGCCAGCTGCGCCGCGGCGATGCGGTCGTCCATCGCGAGCCAGGCCTTGTAGATGCCGGTGGTGAACGTGGTCAGCCCGAAATAGGAGCCGACACCGTAGTCGGCCAGCGTCTCCATCAGAGCCAGCAGCACACCGGCGGCCAGCGCCGGGCGCGCCAGCGGCAACGCCACCTCGAGCAGCCGCCGGCGCAAGCCCGCCCCGAGCAGGCGCGCCGCCTCCATCAGGTTGGCCGCGCGTTCGGCCAGACTGGCGCGCACCAGCACGAACACATAGGGGTACAGCGCCAGCACGAACAGCACCACGGCACCGGGCAGGCTGCGAACGTCGGGCCACAGTGCGCCCTGTGCGCCGAGCAGTTCGCGCAGGCCGCGCTGGATCGGCCCGCTGGTCTGCAGCGCGTCGGTGTAGGCATAGGCCAGCACGTAGGCGGGCATCGCCATCGGCAGCAACAGTGCCCATTCGAACCAGCGCCGCCCCGGAAACTCGAACAGCGCCACCAGCGTGGCCGAGGCGCCGCCCAGCAGCGCGACGCCGAACGCGACACCCAGGGCCAGCCATAGCGACTGGACCGAATACGCCGGCAGCACCGTGCCGGACAGATGGGCGAGCGTGTCGCGGGCGGCGGCATCGAAGCCCAGCCAGGCGCCCCAGACGCCCAGCACCGGCAAGGCCAGCGCGGCGCAGACGGCGATCAGCAGCCCACGCATGCCCGGGCACGGCACAGGGTGAGACGAATGCGAACAATCCTCATTACGTTGCAGGTTATCATGCCGCCATGGGCGTCCAGCTCGAACAAGTCGGCGTGCGCTACCCCGGTTCGGGCACAAACCGGGCCGCCGTGGACGGCGTCTCGCTGGGCCTGGCGCAGGGCCAGATCGGCGTGCTGATCGGTCCGTCGGGTTGCGGCAAGACCACGGCGCTGCGTGCCATCGCCGGCCTGGAGCGGCTGGCCGCCGGCAAGGTGACGGTGGCCGGTCAGGTGGTGTCGGACGCGGCGCGCGGCGTGCATGTGGCGCCGGAGTCGCGCCGCATCGGCATGGTGTTCCAGGATTACGCACTGTTCCCGCACCTGAGCGTGGCGGCCAACGTCGGCTTCGGCCTGCGCGCGCTGCCGCGGGCCGAGTCGAACCAGCGGGTGGCGGAAATGCTCGAGCTGGTGGGGCTCGGCCACACGGCCAAACGCGCCCCCCACCAGTTGTCGGGCGGCCAGCAGCAGCGCATCGCGCTGGCGCGCGCGCTGGCGCCCCGGCCGCAACTGCTGCTGCTGGACGAACCGTTCTCGAACCTGGACGTCGACCTGCGCGAACGCCTGGCCATCGACGTGCGTGCGATCCTCAAGCACACCGGCATCACTGCGCTGTTCGTGACGCACGACCAGCTCGAGGCCTTTGCACTGGGCGACCTGATCGGCGTCATGAACCGCGGCCGCCTCGAGCAGTGGGACGATGCCTACGCGCTGTACCACCGTCCGGTGACGCGTTTCGTCGCCGGCTTCATCGGGCATGGGGTGTTCACACCAGCACGCATCGAGATGGCCGGCGCGGGGCCGGTGGTCAACACGCCGTTCGGGCGCATGACCGACGTGGCCGAATGCCCGCTGCCCGACGCGTACCCGGGCGGCGAGTGCGACCTGCTGCTGCGGGCCGATGACATCGTGCACGACGATGCGTCGCCGGTGAAGGCGCGCATCGAGCACAAGTCGTTTCGCGGCTCCGAGTTCCTTTACACCTTGCGTCTGCCCAGCGGCGAGCAATTGCGCTCGCATGTGCCGTCGCACCACGATCACCAGATCGGCGAGTGGATCGGCATTCGCACCGCGCTCGATCACGTGGTGACGTTCGCGCGCCTGCCCCCTTGAGCCGCGGGGGTGCGCCGTAACGCACAGCCCGTGAACCCGGGGTGCAACTATCCCGGGGGTCCACGCTCAAAGTCCGACCCCGGTCTTATACTGGGCTCGTTCCCGTATCCAAGCGCCCCTCGCCCGGGGCAAGGCAGGAATCCATGGGTGTAAAACTGAAGGTCGCTGGGTTCATCGCACTGGGTGCCGTTGCCGGTGCGCTGGCGACGATGCAGCTGCAGGCGTTCGCGCGCAATTCGGTGGCTCCGCTGCCACTGGAAGAGCTGCAGCAGCTTGCGGCGGTGTTCGGGATGGTCAAGAGTGACTACGTCGAATCCGTCGACGAGAAGAAGCTCATCACCGACGCCATCACCGGCATGGTGGCAGGGCTCGATCCGCACTCCCAGTATTTCGACAAGAAGACCTTCAAGGAATTCCGCGAAGGCACCACCGGCCGATTCGTCGGCGTGGGCATCGAGATCGGCATGGAAGACGGCCTGGTCAAGGTGCAGACCCCGATCGAAGGCTCGCCCGCATTCCGCGCCGGCATCAAGGCCGGTGACCTGATCACCCGCATCGACGACACCGCCGTGAAGGGCCTGACGATGGACCAGGCCGTCAAGCGCATGCGCGGCGAGCCGGCCACCAAGGTGGTGCTGACGATCTTCCGCAAGAGCGAGAACCGCAGCTTCCCGGTGAGCATCGTGCGCGAGGAAATCCGCGTGCAGAGCGTGCGTGCCAGGCTGGTCGAGCCGGGTTATGCCTGGGTGCGCGTGAGCCAGTTCCAGGACCGCACGATCGACGACTTCGCGCGCAAGGTCGAGGACATCTACAAGCAGGATCCCGGCCTGAAGGGGCTGGTGCTCGACCTGCGCAACGACCCCGGTGGGCTGCTCGAAGGCGCCGTGGCGCTGTCGGCGGCGTTTCTGCCGACCGATGTGATGGTGGTGTCCACCAACGGCCAGATCTCCGAGTCGAAGGCCTCGTTCAAGGCCTCGCCCGAGTACTACATCCGCCGTGGCGGCTCCGACCCGCTGAAGAAGCTGCCGGCGGCGCTGAAGTCGGTGCCGCTGGTGGTTCTGGTCAACGAAGGCTCGGCCTCGGCCAGCGAGATCGTCGCCGGCGCGCTGCAGGACCACAAGCGCGCCACGGTGATGGGCGCGCAGACCTTCGGCAAGGGCTCGGTGCAGACCGTGCGCCCGCTCACTGCCGACACGGCGCTGAAGATCACCACCGCGCGCTACTACACCCCCAGCGGCCGCTCGATCCAGGCCAAGGGCATCGTGCCCGACATCTGGCTCGACGAGACCGCCGAGGGCAACGTGTTCGCCGCGCTGCGCCTGCGTGAGGCCGACCTCGAGAAACACCTCGGCAGCCCGGACGAGAAGAAGGACGAAGCCCGCGAAAAGGCCCGCGACGAAGCACGCAAGCGCCTCGAGGACCAGCAGGCCAAGTCCAAAGAGCCGCCGAAGCCGTTGCCCGAGTTCGGCAGCAGCGACGACTTCCAGCTCGCGCAGGCGCTGAATCAGCTGAAGGGCAAGCCGGTGGCGGTCAGCAAGTCGGTGAACGAGCGCAAGGCCGAGGCCGACGTCAAGCAGTAAGCCGCAACGTTCGAGCCGCCAAGGCCCGCCTCGCGCGGGCCTTTTGCTGGGCGGCCCGCTCGTCGCCGCCGGACCCGCGCACGCTCAGTGCGCGCCAGGCGGCCGCGCGCAGCCGCGCATCGCCGCGGCGGTGCGCGTTTCGACACCGAGCTTCAGGTAGATGTGCTCCAGGTGCTTTTGCACCGTGCGGGGGCTCAGCCCCAGCAGCGCGGCCACGTCGGCATCGGTCTTGCCGCAGGCGACCCACTGCAGCACCTCGGTCTCGCGGGGCGTCAGGCTTTCGGTCCACCGCGTACGCGGCAAGGGCTCCGGAGCGTCGAGTGGCGCTGCCGCCGTCGCTGCGCTTTCAGCAACCAGGGCCGCCTGCGGCGCCGAACACACCCGGTACCAGTGAGACAGGTGCGGCCGCAGCAGCTCGAGCCGGTCGCGCTCGCGGTCGCTGAAGTCGATGCGGGACCGGTTGAGCACGAAACTGACGAGCACGCGGCCGTCGCTGCGCAGCGGCACCGCGATCACGCGGTCGATGCCGATCGGCCGATAGTGATCGGCATACAAGGCGCTGCGGCGGAATTCGCCGAGCGGCAACCGGTCGGAGAGGCGACACACGCCGCTGCCGCGCTGCAGGCCGTGGTAGCGCACCAGCGGGTGGCTGTAGAAGTGCCGGTCGAAGCTCGCGATGTCGGCGCGCGACAGCGTGACGCCGGGCAGACCCACCACCTGCCGGTGCCCGGTGCCGAGCTCGCAGACGCTCAGCGTCACGAACTCCGCGGGCACGAAATCCACCAGCGCACGCACCCCATGCCGCGCGAAGGCCTCAGGCCCGCCGGCCTGCTCGCACAGTTGCCCCAGCAGGCCCATCGCCTTGGCATAGTCGCCGCGCGTCAGGTGGTTCACGCACGCTCCTCCGCAGGCCGTGACAGCCGGCGCGCCCGCTACGCAAGGCTGCGTATTGCGCGTGGCCCGGGCCACAGTCACGATGGCCCCGGCAGTCCAGTATAGACAGCCGGCAGCCGGCGCGGGCACGCGCGTGGCGAACGGGGGAACAAAGCCATGGCCATCGACGACAGCAAGCTCCAGGCGTTCATGGGCAATTTCGTGCGCGACCTCGGCGCGGTGATGCACGCGGCGACGATCGTGGTCGGCGACCAGCTGGGCCTGTACAAGGCGCTGGCCGAAGGCCCGCCGATGAGCGCCGAGACGCTGGCACAGCGCACCGACACCGACGCGCGCTACGTGCGCGAATGGCTGGCCGCGCAGGCCGCCAGCGGCTATGTTGACTACGACGCGACCAGCGACCGCTTCAGCCTGAGCCCCGAACAGGCCTTCGCGCTGGCCGAGGAAGGCAGCCCGGCCTTCGTGCCCGGCGCGTTCCAGATCGCCAGCGCGCAATTCAAGGCCATTCCGAAGATGCTGCGTGCGTTTCGCACCGGGCTGGGCCTGGGCTGGCACGAGCACGACACGGCGTTGTTCCACGGCACCGAGCGCTTCTTCCGGCCGGGTTATGCGGCCAACCTGGTGTCCAGCTGGCTGCCGGCACTCGATGGCATCGACACGCGGCTGCAGCGCGGCGCTCGCGTGGCCGACGTGGGCTGCGGCCATGGCGCGTCGACGCTGATCATGGCCAAGGCCTATCCGGCGTCGCGCTTCTTCGGCTTCGACTACCACGCGCCGTCGATCGACGTCGCGCGGGCATCCGCCGAGCGCGAGGGACTGGCCGACCGGGTGACGTTCGACGTCGCCCCGGCCAAGTCGTTTCCGGGCCGGGATTACGACCTCGTGGCGGTGTTCGACTGCCTGCACGACATGGGTGACCCGGTCGGCGCGGCGGCACAGGTGCGCCAGTCGTTGCGCGACGACGGCTGCTGGATGATCGTCGAGCCCTTCGCCAACGACCGCCTGCAGGACAACCTGAATCCGGTGGGCCGGGTGTTCTATTCCGCCTCGACGATGATCTGCACGCCGGCGTCGCGGGCCCAGGAGGTCGGGGCCTGCCTGGGTGCGCAGGCCGGGGAGGCGCGGGTGCGCGACGTGGTCGAACGCGGCGGGTTCCGGCAATTCCGGCGCGCCACCGAAACGCCCTTCAACCTCGTCTACGAGGCCCGGCCTTAGTCGCTTCGCGACGACCGCAGCGCTATGCTGCGGTGATGAACGACGACCAGCTGCTGCGCTATTCGCGCCACATCCTGCTCGACGAGATCGGCATCGAGGGCCAGCAGCGCCTGCTCGATGCGCACGCGCTGGTCATCGGCGCCGGCGGGCTGGGCTCGCCGGTGGCGCTGTACCTGGGCAGCGCAGGCGTGGGGAGGATGACCATCGTCGACGACGACCGCGTCGACCTGACCAATCTGCAGCGCCAGATCGCGCACAACCTGTCGCGCGTGGGCACCCCCAAGGCCGAATCGGCACAGGCGTCGATCGCGGCGATCAACCCCGACGTGCGGGTGCAGCCACTGGTGCAACGGGCCGACGCCGCGGCGCTCGAAACGCTGGTCGCCGCGGCCGACGTGGTGCTCGACTGCAGCGACAACTTCAAGACGCGCCATGCGGTGAACGCCGCCTGCGTGCGCCACCGCAAGCCGCTGGTTTCCGGCGCCGCGATCCGCTTCGACGGCCAGATCTCGGTGTACGACGCCCGCGACAGCGCCTCACCGTGTTATGCCTGCCTCTTTCCGGCCGAGGCCACGCTGGAGGAGACGCTGTGCGCGACGATGGGTGTGTTCGCGCCGTTGGTGGGCATCATCGGAGCGATGCAGGCGGCCGAGGCGCTCAAGCTGCTGGCGGGGGTGGGCTCGTCGCTGGCCGGGCGGCTGCAGATGCTGGATGCGCGGCACATGCAGTGGAGCGAGATCCGCCTGGCGCGGCACGCCGGCTGCGCGGTCTGTGGCGGCCGCTGATCAGCGGCGCCAGAACTGCGGCGTGAACAGCACCAGCAGCGACAACAGCTCCAGCCGCCCGAGCAGCATCGCGAAGGTGCAGACCCAGGTCTGCAGGTCGGTCAGACCCGACATAGTTGCCCGCTGGGCCCACCTGGCCCAGGCCGGGTCCGATGTTGTTCAAACACGCGATCACCGCGCTGAACGCGGTGACCAGATCGAGACCGGTGAACACCAGCGCCATGCTCAACGTGGTCAGCGTGCCGCCGTAGATCATCATGAAGGCGATCACGCTCTGCAACACGCGCGGACTCACGGCGCTGCCGCCCAGCACCACCGGATTGACGACGTTGGGATGCACGGTGCGCACCAGCTCGCGGCGCACCAGCTTCAGCAGCAGCAGCACGCGGATCATCTTGACGCCGCCGCCGGTGGAACCGGCGCAGGTGACGAAACAGCCCATCAGCAGCATCAGCGCGGGCACGAACACCGGCCATTGCGCATAGTCCACCGATGCGAAGCCGGTGGTCGTGGCGATCGAGACGACATGGAACAGCGCGTGGCGCAGGCACTCGGCGAAAGTGGTGTAGGTGCCGTGGGTGTACAGGTAGACCGCCGCGAGCACGACGCCGCCGACCATCGTCGCCGTGTAGGCCTGCGCCTCGGCGTCGCGCCACAGGGTCGACAGCGAGCGGCGACGCAGTGCCACGAAGTACAGCGCGAAATTCACGCCGGCCAGGAACATGAAGATCACCGCGACCGCCTCGATGCGCGGCGAATTCCAGAAGCCATAACCCTGGTCGTGCGACGAAAAGCCGCCCAGCCCCATCGTCGAGCACATGTGCATGAAGGCGTCGGACCAGCTCATGCCGGCCCAGCGGTAGCCCAGGAAACACAGCAACGCGATGCCGAAATACACGGTCCACAAGCCGCGCGCGGTCTCGGCGATGCGCGGTGTCAGCTTCTGGTCCTTCATCGGCCCGGCGGTTTCGGCCTTGATCAGCTGCGAGCCGCCGACGCCCAGCATCGGCAGGATCGCGACCACCAGCACGATGATGCCCATGCCGCCCACCAGCACCAGCAGGCAACGCCACACGTTGACCGACAGCGGCAGCTTGTCGAGGCCCACCAGCACGGTGGCGCCGGTGGTCGTGAAGCCCGACATGGCCTCGAAGTAGGCATCGGTCACGCTGAGACCGGGCACCGCCAGCAGCAGCGGCAACGCGCCGAAAGCCGGCAACAACAGCCAGGTCAGGCCCACCAGCACGAATCCGTCGCGCGGCTGCAGTTCGCGACGGAATCGCCACGACACGAGGCTCATGAGGACCCCGACACTGGCGGTGATCAGCGTGGCGACCACGAATGCCCGCTCGCCTCGATCGTGGTCGATCCATGCAAACGCCAGCGGCACCAGCATCAGCAGCGCGAACAGCGCGACCAGACGCCCGATCAGCGCGACGACGGACAGCGATGCCCATCTAGAAGCCGAAGGTCGCGCTGACCTGGAACAGCTTCTCGATGTCGCGCACCATGCGCCGGCCGGTGACGAACACGATCACGTGGTCGCCGGTCTCGATCGTCGTGTCGTGGTGCGGCATGATCACCTGCGGCTCGCCCTCGCTCGCGATCGAGCCCGCGCACGATGGCGCCGATCTGCGCGCCCGGCGGCAGCTCGATCTCATCGATGCGCCGGTTCGCCACCTTGCAGGTCCTGCGGTCGCCGCGCACCACCACCTCCAGCGCCTCGGCGGCGCCGCGGCGCAGGCTGTGCACGGCCACCACGTCGCCGCGCCGCACGTAGGCCAGCAGCTCGCCGAGCACCGCATGCGCCGGCGAGATCGCGATGTCGATCGTCGTGCCCTGCACCAGGTCGGCGTAGGCGCGGCGGTTGATCAGCGCGAACACGCGCCGCGCGCCCAGGCGCTTGGCCAGCAGGCTGGCCATGATGTTGTCCTCGTCGTCGCTGGTCAGCGCGAGAAACAGGTCCATGTCGGCGACGTTCTCGTCGGCCATCAGCCCTTCGTCGGTGGAGTCGCCGTGCAGCACCAGCACCTGCGGCGGCAGCTGCGTGGCCAGGTAGTCGCAGCGCGCCGCGCTGGCCTCGATGATCTTCACCTGGTAGTCGTCGTGGATCTCGCGCGCCAGGCGCAGCCCCACCTTGCCGCCGCCGGCGATCATCAGCCGCTTGCACCGGCCGGTCCATCTTGCGCAGCGCGCTGAGCACGGTGCGGATCTCGGCTGTCGCGGCCAGCACGAACACCTCGTCGCCGGCTCGATGCGGCGTGTCGCCCGCCAGTTCGGTGATCGCCTTGTCCTGGCGGTAGATCGCCACGATGCGCATGTCGGCCCGCGGGCACGAGGCTCGGGATCTCGGCCAGGCTGTGCCGCACCAGCGGTCCGCCGGCCACCGCCCGCACCGCGATCAGGCTGACCAGGCCGTCGGCGAACTCCAGCACCTGCAGCGCCTCGGGGTACTCCATCAGCTTGTGCATGTACGCGGTCACCGATTGTTCGGGGCAGATCACCTCGTCGACCGAGAAGCCGCCCTTGTCGAGCAGCGGCGTGCCGGTCTCGAACTCCGGCGAGCGGATGCGCGCGATGCGCGTCGGCACGTTGAACAGGTCGTGCGCGATCTTGCAGACCACGAGGTTGGTCTCGTCCAGTGGCGCGCAGGCGATCAGCATGTCGGCGTCCTCGATGCCGGCGTCGCGCAGCACCGAGGGCTGGATGCCGTTGCCGACCACGCCGCGCAGGTCGAGCCGGTCCTGCAGCGCGCGCAGCCGCGCCGGGTCGGTGTCGATCACCGTGATGTCGTTGTGCTCGGAGACCAGGCTCTCGGCCACGCTCTCGCCGACCCGCCCGGCGCCGAGGATGATGATCTTCATGCCGTGATCATGAACGCCGGCGTGCCGAGCGGTCGGTTTGCGCGGGTTCGGGCTGTCGCAGCGCCGCTCCACCGCCGCGCGGGTCGGTGCGCCCAGCACGCCCGGCCCCCCCAGGCACTTGAGCGCCGCGGCCATCGCGGCGAACGCCACCGCGTCCGCCTCGGCACGGCCCTCGCCCAGCGCGACCGCGAGCGCGGCATGAAACACGTCGCCGGCGCCGGTGGTGTCCACCGCCCCACCTGCGGCACCGATTGACGCCGCAGCGGCCCATCATGCCGGCGCCACAACACCGGGCGCTCGCCGCAGGTCACCATCGCCACCTCGCAACCCATCTGCAGCGCACGTCGCCAGCGCCGGCCTCGGTTTCGCAGCCGGGGGCGAACGCGGCCAGCCCCGGCTCGGAGAACACCGCCCACTGCGCCAGCGGCACCAGGCGCTGCAGATCGGCCCGGGGCGCCACGTCGGCATCGAGCACCGAGATGACGCGCCGGCTGCGCGCCCAGCTGCAAGCGCATCGGCGGCACCGGCCGGCCAGCGCGGATCGGCCATCACGACGTCGGCGCCGTGCAGCACGCGGGCGTCCAGCCGGTGGGCACGCTCGATCGCGTCGCCGCGGTGGTTGAAGATCTGCCGCTCGCCGCTGGGCATCGACCACGATCGCCGACACCGAGGTCATCGCACCGGGCACACGTTCCAGGCCGCGCTCCTCGACCCCTTCGATGCGCAGGCGGTCGCGCAGCAGGTGCACCGCGACCTCGTCGCCGACGCGGCCGACCATGCGCACCGACGCGCCCAGTCGGGCCGCGGCGATCGACGCGTTGAAGGCCATGCCGCCGGTGCCGGGGCGGTAGCGCCGCGCGGGCGTCTTGGTCGGGCGGGTCGGGAAACGACGTCGACCTCGAACACATGGTCGAGCGCCGCATGCCCGACGCACGCGATACGAACCGGTCTCATGAGCGAAGTATCGCCGCTGCCGCTGACGCCACCCGGCGCCGGCAACTCGAATCACCGCGCCGAGTTCGTGCTGCGGGAATCTACCGACGGGCAGCGGTTCGACAATGCGGCAGCATCACCGGCACACTGCGGATCTGCCACGCCGCCAACCGAGCCCTCCGCCTGCGCATGAAACGCCCCAACATCATCTTCATCGTCGCCGACGACCTGGGCTACGCCGACCTCGGCTGCTACGGCGGCCGCGATGCCGACTTCGGGCCGGTGTCGCCGGTGCTCGACGGCCTGGCCGCGCGACGGCCTGCGCTTCACGCAGGGCTACGCCAATTCGCCGGTGTGCTCGCCGACGCGCTTTGCGCTGATGACGGCGCGCTACCAGTACCGGCTGCGCGGCGCGGCCGAAGAGCCGATCAACAGCACGCAGCCAGCGGCAGCACCACGCTGGGCCTGCCGCCCGAGCACCCCACGCTGCCGTCGCTGCTGCGCGCCGCGCGGCTACCGCACCGCGCTGATCGGCAAGTGGCACCTGGGCTACCCGCCGCACTTCGGGCCGCTGCGCTCGGGCTACGAGGAGTTCTTCGGCCCGATGTCCGGCGGCGTCGACTACTTCACCCACTGCGACTCGCGCGGCACGCACGACCTGTGGCTGGGCGAGCAGGAGCACCACGAGACCGGCTACCTGACCGACCTGATCTCGCAGCCGCGCGGTGCGACGTGGCTGCGCCGCGTCGGCCGCGGCTGCACGCGCCGTTCTTCCTGAGCCTGCACTACACCGCGCCGCACTGGCCCTGGGAGACGCGCGACGACGCGCGCGCTGGCCGCCGACGGTCAAGGACAACCTGTTCCACCTGCACGGCGGCAACATCCACACCTACCGCCGCATGATCCACCACATGGACGAAGGCATCGGCCGGTCATGCGACGCGCTGCGCGAGCACGGCCTGGCCGACAACACGCTGGTGGTCTTCACCAGCGACAACGGCGGCGAGCGCTTCTCCGACAACTGGCCGCTGGTGGGCGGCAAGATGGACCTGACCGAAGGCGGCATCCGCGTGCCGTGGATCGCGCACTGGCCGGCCGTCGATCGCGCCGGGCGGCGTGAGCGCGCAGCACTGCCTGACGATGGACTGGTCGGCCACGATGCTGGACGCTGCCGGCGTGGCAGCCGCACCCGCGACTACCCGCTCGACGGCGTGTCGCTGCTGCCGGTGCTGCGCGACGCGTCGCACACGCTTCGAGCGCCCGCTGTACTGGCGCATGAACCACCGCGGCCAGCGCGCGCTGCGCGACGGGCGACTGGAAGTACCTGCGCGTCGACGGCAACGAGTACCTGTTCAACATCCCGGCCGACGAGCGCGAGCGCGCCAACCGTGGCCCGCGCGAGCCGCAGCGCCTGGCGGCGATGCGCCAGCGCCTGGGAGGACTGGAACGCGACGATGCCGCCGATTCCCGCCGACGCCACGGTCAGCCTGGGCTACTCGGCCAAGGACATGCCGCAGCGCTGACCTGCCCTGCGGATCAGGGGGCGTCAGGTGGCGCTTCGAAATCCTCGGGCAGCAGTTGAATCGGCTGCCCGTGCGGCGTGCGATCGGCGGCATGGTCCCAGGCCTGCGCGGTGCGCGCCAGTTCCGCGGCCGCTGCCTGCGCCCTTGCGCCGCCACCAGCGCCTCCAGCGCCGCCAGCCAATGGTGATAGTAGGTGTCGCCGCGATCGGCGTCGCCCGCTGCCTGCGCGGCGGCGATCTGCGCCGCCAGCGCCTCGGCCCACTCGGTCCAGCTGAACAGCCCGCGCTCGTGCAGCTGCACCACCATCGCGAAGGCATGCGCCTGCCACGGCTCGGCGAAGGCCGGCGCGTCGCCGCTGCGCGGGTCGATGGCCGGGGCCGTCATGCGGCGCTCAGGTAGGGCTCCCAGGCGTCGACCGACACCTTCAGGCCGGCCGGGCGCGCGCCGCCCCACAGTTCGCGCCCATCGAACACCACCGTGTACAGCCAATGCGGCTGCTCGCCGCGACCGCTGGCATGTGCATCGGCGAACACATGCGCGCCATGCACCCGCTCGACCGTGCCGCGCTTGCCGCGCACGTAGCCCGGCAAACGCGTGTGGTGCGGCACGATCGCCCGCGTACATGCGCACGGCCTGCCCGACCGTGAACCGGGCCGGCGCGGTGGCCGGCCGTTCGGTGCGGCGAGCCCTGCGCCAGCACGGCGGTCACGTCGGCCGCTGCCAGCGTGCGCGCGATCGGCCGCGGCGGGTGCAGCGCGCGGCCCGCGGCCAGCTCGTCGCCGTGCAGCCAGCTGGCGCTCGGCCAGCAACTTGACCAGTGCCTCGAACCAGATCTCGTAGTAGCTCGAGCCGCGCGTAATGCGGGCAGCGTCTCGCGCGCGGCGCGGCTCATGTCGATGTTCCACGCGCCGGTGGCGCCCATCGCCAGCGTCAGCGCCAGCACGCCCGGCTCCCAGTCGGCATGGAACAACTCGCCCTCGGGTTCGGGCACGACGCGGCCGTAGCCGGGCTTGCCGCCCAGGTCGGCGTGCGAGGTGTAGGTCGCCTGGCGCACCGCGTTCATCGCGCCCTCGCCGGCGGCGACAGCGGCACGCCGGTGCCGATCATCGAATCGCGCGTGACGAGCGCGGCCAGTGCATCCTCATCCAGGCCCTCGGTGCCGGCCGGACGCATCGGGATCACCAGGTAGCGCACCTCGGCGGTGGAATCCCAGACGCGGATCTCGGTGTCCGCCGGCAGTGAGACGCCGAAGTCGGCCAGCACGCCGCGCGGATCGCGCACCGCGCGCGAGCGGTACGGCGCGCTCTTGTACCAGGTGGGCGGCAGACCCGAGCACCGGCCACGGGTAACAGCTGCACAGCGTGCAGACCACCATGTGGTGCTGCGCGGGCGTGTTCTCCACCGCCACCATGTGCTCGCCCTGGCGGCCGCTGTAGCCGAGCGAGGCGATCGCCGCCGTCGCGTCGCGGCGCAGCCACTCGCGGAACTGCGCATCGACCCAGGCCCTGGCCACCACGCGAGCGCCGTTGCGCGGGCCGATCTTGGTCTGGTAGGTGTCGATCAGCACGTCGAGCGCGGCCGGATCGATGTAGCCCTTTTCGGCGAGCACCGTCTCGAGCGCACGCACGCGCAACTCCATCGGCGACAGCTCGCTGTGGTCGTGATCGTGATCGTGCATGCTCATCCGGCGCCTCGAACCAACGCACCCACGACGTTGGCGCAGGCCATCCTGGCTGCCGCAAGGACCCCGGGCTCGATGTGCATCGTCGGCTCCGTTGACGTCGACAGCTCGCAGTCTAGTCCAGCGCCCGACCCGGCGAACGGCGCCGCTGCGCGCCTGCGCCTTCGGCGTGGCCTGGGGTTGACCGCGTTTTGACCCGGGTCGGGCACTGTGCTACGTTGCGCGTCCCCGTCCCACCGGATTGCACTCGACGTCACTCGCGGTCATGCAAGTCCTGTCAGCGTCGCCCGCCGAGCTGCGAGTTCCATCTCGCCGCCACGACGGGCTGCGCGAGGTCGACGCCAGTGCGACGCGCCGTATCCTGGTCGTCGAGACGATCGGCTATCGGGTCCCGCAGACGCAATGCACGGGTCGGGTCCACAGCGTGTTTGCGCGGGCCTGCAATCTGGCCTGCGAGGCCTCTGATTTCGCGCTGCTCACGCTGTGCAGCTCGACCGCCGCCGACGGCCCGACCACGCTGCGCCTGGCCGGCGGCGCGCCGCTCGATCTGCGCGACCTGTTCGAGCGCGGCGAACGGTTCACGGGTCGCCACGGCGTCGCTCGCACCCCGCGTGTCGAACTTCGATGGCTGCGCGCGGTCACCTGGCAGCCGTCGGCGCCAAGACCGCTGCTGCCACGCGCGCGCATCGACGCCAACCTGCGGCGAGCCGAGCAGCACCTCGCGCGGCATCGTTGCACACGCACGAATGTCATCGACTGCCAGGCGGCGCCGGTGATCGCGGCGCTGCGTGACGCCTGCGGCGCGCTCGACCCGGCGGCGGCGCAGCGACAGGTCGCAAGGCTGGTCGGCTGGGGCGAAGGTCTGACGCCTGCGGGGGATGACTTCCTGGTCGGGCTGCTGGCCGGTCTGGACGGTTGGCCACGCTGCGACGAGCCACCCCACCCGCTGCGCGACGCGGTCGCGTCGGCCATCACGGCACAGCTGCACCGGACGACCGAGATCGCGGCGCACTTCTTGCGCCTCGCCGCCGATGGTCACTTTGCCGCGCCATTGATCGGCCTGTGCCAGGCATTGCTGGGCGACGATGATGACGAGCGCGTCGACCACAGCCTGGGTGCAGCGCTGGCCATCGGCGCGACCTCGGGCGCCGACGCGGTGAGCGGCCTGTTGGCAGGCCTCGGCGCCTGGATGGCGCCGCAACCCGACACGATGGTCGACCGGCGATGAGCACGATCCGCTTCAAGGTCATCGCGAATCTGTACAAGGATTCGGTCACGCTGATGCAGCTCGGCGCGGCGCTGCGCGAACGCGACGGCATCGAGCAGGCCTCGTGCCTGATGGCCACGCCGGCCAACCTCGCGCAACTGCTGGACGCCGATCTGTCGATCGATACACCGGCATCGCCGTCCGATCTGCTGGTGGTCGTGCGCGGCGAACCGGCGGCCTGCGACGACGCGATCGCGGCAGCCGAGGCGATGCTGCGCTCGGCCGGCAACCGCGGCGATGGCGACGGCGCGGCCTTTTCGCTGCCGCTGACCAGCCTGGCGCTCGGCGTCGAACGCACGCCCGGTGCCGACCTGGCGCTGATCTCGGTTCCCGGCGACTATGCGGCGGCCGAGGCGATGAAGGCGCTGGCGCTCGGGCTGCATGTGATGCTGTTCTCCGACAACGTGTCGGTCGGCGAAGAGCGTGCGATCAAGACGCTCGCCCGCGACCGGGATCTGCTGGTGATGGGGCCCGATTGCGGCACGGCGATCGTCAACGGCATTCCGCTCGGCTTCGCCAATGTCGTGCGCCGCGGCGACATCGGCCTCGTGGCCGCCTCGGGCACCGGGTTGCAGGAGGTCACCTGCCGCATCCACAACCTGGGCGGCGGCATCTCGCAGGCGCTCGGCACCGGCGGCCGCGACCTGAAGGAGGAGATCGGCGGCATCACGATGCTGCAGGGGCTTGCCGCACTCGCGGCCGACCCGCAGACGCGCGTCATCGTGCTGATCTCCAAGCCGCCCGCGCCGGCCATCGCGCGCCGGATCGAGGATGCGGCCCTCGCAGCCGGCAAGCCCGTGGTCGTGCACTTTCTCGGCGCGCCGCAGCGCTTGTCGGCCGGCCTCGTCGCCGCAACGTCGTTGCGCCATGCCGCGGACGTGGCGGTGGCGCTGGCGCGTGGCGAGCCGGCGCCGCCGTCGGGCATGACGGCAACGGATGCGGCGATCGCGGCCGTGGAGGATCGCATCGCCGCGATGGCGCGCACGCAGAAGGCCGTGCGCGCGCTGTTCACCGGAGGCACGTTCTGCTACGAGGCGCAGCTCGCGTTCATCGCGCATGGGCTGCCGTGTCGATCCAACGCGCCGGCCGCCGGCGCGTTGCCGTTCGACGGGCGATACGACGGCCATGTGTTCCTCGACCTCGGCGACGACGACTACACGCGCGGCCGCCCGCACCCGATGATCGACCCGTCGCTGCGCGACGCGGCCGTGCGCGCGCAGGGCGCCGATCCGCAGACTGCGGCAATCCTGTTCGATGTCGTGCTCGGGTTCGGTTCACACGCCGATCCCGCCGCCGGACTCGCCCAGGCCCTGACCGATGCGCAGCGCGAGGCGCGTGCGCAGGGCCGCGCGCTGGCGCTGATCGGTCATGTCTGTGGCACCGACGGCGATCCGCAGGACAAGGCCGGGCAGATACGGCAACTCGAGGCTGCCGGCGCCGTCATCGTCGGCAGCAATTTCGAGGCGGCGATGCTGGCGGCACACTTGGCTGCGCATCTGGCCGCGCGGCACGCCTAGGCCCACACGATGTCAGCCACCACGCTGTTCAAGGACACGCTCACCGTCGTCAATGTCGGCCTCCAGGCCTTCAGCGACAACGTGGTCGCAGCTGGCGGCCAATGCACGGCACTGCAGTGGCAACCGCCGGCGCAAGGCGACCGCGACGGCGGCTGGGCGCTGGCGCAGCTGCTCAACCACCCGGCGGTCGAGCAGGCCAACACGGTCGCGCTGGCACGCTTTGTCGAGGCTCATCCGGTGCTGACCGACATCGCCGCGGCGCGCGACGTGCTGCCGGGCATGGCAAGCAAGCGTCGGCTGGTCCTGCATGCCGGGCCGCCGATCGACTGGGCGCTGATGTGCGGGCCGATGCGCGGTGCCGTGCTCGGCGCCGTCGTGCTCGAAGGTTGGGCCGATTCGGTGGCGGCCGCCGAGCGCCTGGTGGCCAGCGGCGCCGTCGACCTCGAACCCTGCCACCACCACGGCGCCGTCGGGCCGATGGCCGGCATCATCAGCCCGTCGATGCCTCTGTTCGTGGTCGAGAACCGGGCCACGGGCCAACGCACCTACAGCAACTTCAACGAAGGGCTCGGCAAGGTGCTGCGTTTCGGCGCCAACGGCGCCGAGGTCATCACGCGCCTGCGCACGATGGCCAGCGTCATCGCACCGACGCTGCGGGCGGCGCTGGCGCGCGGCGGCGAGATCGAGCTGAAACCCTTGATGTCACAGGCGCTCAACATGGGCGACGAAGTGCACAACCGCAACGCGGCGGCCACCGCGCTGTTCATCAAACGCATCGCGCCGGCGCTGCTGGAGGCCGACGTGGCGCGCGACGCGGCGGTGGCGGCGCTCAAGTTCGTCGCCGCCAACGACCACTTCTTCCTCAACCTGTCGATGGCGGCCTGCAAGGCGATGTGCGATGCGGCCGCCGGCGTGGCCGGCAGCTCGATGGTGACGGCGATGGCGCGCAACGGCGTCAACTTCGGCGTGCGCCTGTCGGGCACCGGCGAGGCCTGGTTCGAAGCGCCGGCCAATCCGGTCGACGGCCTGTATTTCCCGGGCTATTCGATCGCCGACGCGGCCGCCGATCTGGGCGATTCGGCGATCACCGAGACGGCCGGCGTCGGCGGCTTCGCGATGGCCGCGGCGCCGGCCATCGTCAAGTTCGTCGGCGGCACGCCGACCGATGCGATCCACCACAGCCTGCGCATGCGCGCGATCACGCTGGGCGCCAATCCGTCGTTCACGCTGCCGGCGCTCGACTTTGCGGCGGCGGCCTGCGGCATCGACGCGCGCAAGGTGATCGACTGCGGCGTGCTACCGGTGATCAACAGCGGCATCGCGCACCGCGAGGCCGGCGTCGGCCAGATCGGTGCCGGCGTGACCACGGCGCCGATGGCGTGCTTCACCGCGGCGGTGAAGGCACTCGCGCGCAGCGTCGCTGGCGGGCAGACGCCCGCATGAGCCTTTCAATAAGCCCCGAAGAGGGTGTCGAGCGCTTCTTGCACCAAGGCGCGGTGGTCGCGCAGGTTGGCCACCCGTTTCCGCAGCTCGCTCGAGGGGACCGCGGCGATGGCGGCGGTGTCCAGCACCACGTGCTCGCCGGCGACGATCAGCACGGGATTCAGATTCCGTGCTCGAGCGCCGAACGCCGACTCCTTGCGCAGCGGGATGACCACGCGGGTGCCCAGTGCATCGATGAAGTCGTTCTGGATATCGATGAGGTACGGCGTTTGTTTGCGCTCCGCGACCTCGGGGTTGGCATAGGCATCGAAGCGGGCCACGATCTCACCGCCCCTTCATGAAAGTGCGGTACTTGGCCAACGGCAACCCCTCGCGCTCGATTCGCGCGTTGTAGTTTTCGATGGCTTCCTTGTTCTGTTCGTTCCAGCGCTCCCAGTAGCGGCGCTGCACTTCCTCGGCAAGCAGCGCATCCACCGTCTGCGAGATGTTCATGCCCAGCTCGCGCGCCATGTCGAGAACCTTGGCGGTGAGGCTCAGGTTGACGGGGCGCTTGGGGGAGGTGTCGGAACGCAGCATCATCGGTCTCCATCACGCATGCGCATGAATTGTGCCTGATCGAAGTGCATGACCGCCGTGCCCGGCCCAGCGTCGCCTCCCCGGGGTTGGCCCCTTGGCAACCGGGCCGAACACGCGCAAGCTCTTCGCTCCCGTGTCATGGCTTGCGCAAGGATGCGCCGGGCGATTCAGCGTCGCACGCGGAAATCGACATGAAACTGCGAGACTTCTTACTCCTTCCCGCCGCGCTTGCCTTCGTGCTGTCGATACCCATCGGGTCGGAGGCCCAGCCGGCCGCGAAGGTGCATCGGATCGGAATGTTCTCCTCGACGATGCGGCCCCCTCCGCAAGTTCAGCCATATTTGGACGGCCTGAAACAGCTCGGCTATGTGGAAGGCCAAAACCTCGCGGTCGAGGTTCTGAACCACGAGGGCAAATTAGAGCGCATTGCCGATGTCGCTGCCGAGCTGGTGGCTCTCAAACCGGACGTCATCTGGGTCCCAGTCTGTGGGGCGCCACTCGATGCCCTCAGGCGTGCAACGCGCACGATCCCCATCGTCGTGGCGACGTGTACGGATGACATGGTCGCCTCCGGCATCGTCGCGAGCCTCGCCCACCCCGGAGGCAACGTCACCGGCCAGCAAAAGCTCACGCCGGAGTTGTCGGTCAAACGCCTGGAGCTACTCAAGCAAGTACTGCCCGGCGCTACACACGTCGCAGTGCTCTGGGATCCGGGCTACTCCGATTTCGCGGCCGACTGGAAGGCGTTGCGCGGGGCGGCCCAGGCCTTGGGTGTGAGCCTCCTGCCCTTCGAGGCACGTGGGCCAGACCAGTGGGAGGCTGCCTTTGCTGCAATCGCTGGCCAGCGCGCCGACGGTCTCATCACGATGCAGGACCTGAATACCTACATCCACCCGCAACGGCTTGCCGATCTCGCAGCGCGCAGCCGGATTCCTGCCGTCTTCCCGTACCACGTGAATTCGAATGCCGGCGGCCTGATGTCGTACGGCGTGAACATCCCCGACATGCTCCGCCACTCCGCCAGCTTCATCGACAAGATCCTGAAAGGTGCCAAGGCCGGCGACCTGCCGGTGGAGCAGCCGACGCGCTTCGAGTTCCTGATCAACCTGAAGACGGCCAAGGCGCTCGGCCTCACGATCCCGCAGTCGCTGCGGGTGCGCGCCGACAAGGTGATCGAATGAACAAGCCCCTGGCCGTGGTTGCCGTCGGCGGCAACGCGCTGATCCTGGACGACCAGCACATGGCGCTGGCCGACCAGTACGCCGCCGTGTGCGCGACCGCCACCCACGTGGCGACGATGATCGCGGCCGGCTGGAACGTCGTGCTGACGCACGGCAACGGCCCGCAGGTGGGCTTCATCCTGCGCCGCTCGGAAATCGCCGACGGTCAGGTGCCCACGGTGCCGGTGCAGTACGCGGTCGGCGACACGCAGGGCGCGATCGGCTTCATGTTCCAGAACGCGCTCGGCAACGCGCTGCTGCTGCGCGGGCTGCGCGTACCCACCGTCACGCTGGTGACGCAGACGCTGGTCGACCGGCGCGACCCCGCGTTCGCGAAGCCCGACAAGCCGATCGGCTCGTTCATGACCGAGGCGGTGGCGCGGCACCTGGCCGCCGAGCTCGGCTGGACTGTGATGCGCGACGGCGACCGCGGCTGGCGGCGCTCGATCGCGTCGCCGCAGCCGGTGCGCGTGATCGAGGCGCCGATCATCGAACGCCTGGCCCGCGAAGGCGTGCTGATCATCGCCTGCGGCGGCGGCGGCATCGCAGTCGAAGAACTCGCCGACGGCGAGCTGCGCGGGCTCGAGGCGGTGATCGACAAGGACCGCGCCTCGGCGCTGCTGGCCGTCGAGATGCGCGCCGACCTGTTGATGATCCCCACCGGCGTGCCGCGCGTGGCGATCCGCTTCGGTCAGCCCGACCAGGCGTGGCTCGACAAGATCACTGTGGCGCAGGCCGAGGCCTATGCCGCCGAAGGGCACTTCGGCGCCGGCAGCATGGGCCCGAAGATCGAGGCCTTGCTCAAGTTCGTCAAGGGCCGGCCCGGCGGGCGCGGCGTGATCACCAACGCCGAGAACATCGAGCGCGCGCTGCGCGGCGAAACCGGCACCTGGATCGAAGGCTGAAGCAGGTGGGACGCGAAGTGGACACGACCTTGCTGGCCGTCAACGGCACGCTGATGCGCGGGCTCGAACTCAACCCGAACCTGCTGGCGGTCGGCGCCACGTTCGTGCGCGAGGACGCAGACCGATGCCTGCTATCGCATCTGGTCGATCGGCGATCGCCACCCGGCGATGCAGCGCACGCCGGGCGCGGGCACGCGCGTCGCGCTCGAGCTGTGGGCGGTTCCGCTGGACGGCCTGGTGTCGATCCTGCAGAACGAGCCGCCCGGTCTGGCGATCGGCAAGGTGGTGCTGAAGGACGGCTCGGTCGTGCTCGGTGTGCTGGGCGAGCCTTTCCTGTGCGAGGGGCAACGCGAGATCACCTCCTTCGGTGGCTGGCGCGCCTACATTGCGGCGCAGCATCCGTCGCCGCCACGCTGAACCCGCGGCGCGGCGCCCGAGCGCGCGATGGACATCGCGATGCGCCGCGCTCGACTTGCGACTTCGGTCGCAGTATCGTGCGCGCTCCTGCGCCAGGCATGGGGATGTCCAGCAGTGCAGGCGGCGCGTCGTTCACGACAACAGCGCGCGGTTTCGCGACACAACAACGAGGAGATCCAATGAGTGCAAACCCCAACGCAGGTACGGCCCGGCTGTGGGTGCCTGGCGACTGGAACGGCTTCTTCGGCCTGTTCACCAATGTGCTGCTCAATGTGATCGTATTGACCGGCCTGTGCCTGGGCGTGGTGCAGCTGCCGGCCGACACGGTGTTCGGCCGCATCCTGCCGGCGCTGGGCATCGCGTTGCCATTGGGCAACCTGTTCTATGCCTACCTCGCGTGGCAACTCAGCAAGTCCGAGGGCCGCAGCGACGTCACCGCGATGCCGTATGGCCCGAGCGTGCCGCACATGTTCATTGTTGTTTTTCTGGTCATGCTGCCGGTGTACCTGGAGACCAAGAACCCGATGCTGGCCTGGTATGCGGGCCTGGCCTGGTGCTTCATCATCGGCGTGATCGTGCTGCTGGGTGCCTTCGTCGGGCCGCAGCTTCGAGCGTTGACGCCGCGCGCCGCGATGCTGGGCACGTTGGCCGGCATCTCGATCGCCTTCATCTCGATGCGCCCAGCATTCCAGATGTGGGAGACGCCGTGGATCGGCCTGGCCTGCTTTGCGATCGTGCTGGTCGCGTGGACGGCGAACGTGCGGCTGCCCGGTGGCCTGCCCGGCGGGCTGGTCGCGGTGATCGTCGGCTCGATCATCGGCTGGGGCGTCTCGCTCGCCGGCTGGAGCGACTACATGCAGCCGGCCGCGCTCGGCAAGTCGTTCGAGCATTTCGGGCTGCACCTGCCGGTGCTGTCGAACGATGTCTGGACCGGCCTGGCCAAGGTGGCGCCGCTGCTGGCCACGGCGATCCCGCTGGGCATCTACAACTTCACCGAGGCGATGAACAACGTCGAGAGCGCCTCGGCGGCGGGCGACAACTACAACCTGCGCCAGATCCTGCTCGCCGACGGGCTGGGCGCGGTGATCGGCTCGATGCTCGGCAGCCCGTTCCCGCCGGCGGTCTACATCGGGCACCCGGGCTGGAAGTCGGTCGGCGGGCGCATCGGCTACTCGCTGGCGACCGGCATCGCGATCGCGCTGGTGTGCTTCCTCGGCCTGACGGCGTTCCTGCTGGCGCTGATTCCGCTGGTGGCGATCCTGCCGATCCTGCTGTACATCGGCCTGGTCATCGGTGCGCAGGCGTTCCAGGCGTCACCGAGCAAGCACGCCCCAGCGGTCATTCTGGCGCTGATCCCCAACATCGCCGAATGGGCCAAGACGCAGATCGACGGTGCGCTCGGCGCGGCCGGCACGTCGGCGGCGCAGATCGGCGCGGCCAAGCTGGCCGGCTTCGGCGTGCTCTACAAGGGCCTGGAGTCGGTGGGCGGCGGCTCGGTGCTGGCCGGCATGGTGCTGGGCGCGATCGCGGTCTACATCATCGACAACAAGATGCGCCACGCGGCGGCGTGGGCCTTCGCCGGTGCGGTGCTGTCGTATGTCGGGCTGATCCACGGCGCGCAACTCGGCTGGGGTGTCTCGCCGCTGGTTTCGCTCGGTTATGTGATGTTCGCCGTCACCTGCATGGCCCTGATGCGCGGGCAATCCTCGACATCGACGGCCTGACGACCACGGTGAAGAGTAGGCCCGGCGTGCGCCCGCTGCCGGGCCACCGCCGCGCGGCCGGCCCGGCAGACCCATCACCAAAGGCAGCCACGGCAACGGTATAGATACGTTGTGTATACTTTGCCGGTCCAACGCTTCCGGTAGCTTGCGATGACCATTGCGAAACTGTTCACCCACGGCGGCAGCCAGGCCGTTCGACTGCCCAAGGAATTCCGCTTCGACGGCACCGAGGTGTTCGTTCGTCGCGTGGGCGACGATGTCGTGCTCAGCGCCCGCGCGCCGGCCGACGCGCAGTCGCTGATCGATGCGCTGAGCGCCTTCGAGCCGGGCATCCGCCTAGAGCGCCAGCAACCCGCGGCTCAAAAGCGCGCCGCGATCAGGCCGAGGCGCTGATGCGCTACATGCTCGATACCGACATTTGCATCTACACGATCAATGAAAGGCCGGCCGCCGTTTTGCGCGCGTTTCAGGCCCACCAGTCCGCGGGCCTGGGTATCTCGGCGGTGACGGCGTCCGAACTGTACTTCGGCGTGGCACGAACCGGCTCGCAGCGCAACCTGACGGCGCTGCGTCGATTCGTAGGCGCGCTCGAGATCGCTGCATTCGACGCTGCCGCCGCAGAGATCTGCGGTTCACTTCGCGCATGGTTGACCGCGCAAGGCACCCCCATCGGCCCCTATGACACGCTGATTGCTGCGCACGCGCAGGCCATCGGTGCCACGCTGGTGAGCAACAATGTCCGAGAGTTCGAGCGCGTACCCGGCCTGCGGGTGGAGAACTGGGCCGTGGAGAGCTGACAACTCTCGCGTAGCGCCCGGCTTCACTGTGCGCGGAGGGACGCCAGCGCGCGTTTCGAATCCGACACCCAGCCGAACAACGCCCCCTGCGCCTTGATCATCTCCAGCGCGACGCGCTGAAACTCGGGGAAGTACGAGCCGACGCAATCGGCCAGCACGACGCATTCGTAGCCGCGGTCGTTGGCCTCGCGCACCGTGGTCGTGACGCAGACCTCGGTCGTCACGCCGCAGACGATCAGCGACTGGATGCCACGGTTGTGCAGGATCAGGTCGAAGTCGGTGGCGCAGAACGCACCCTTGCCCGGCTTGTCGATCACCACTTCGCCCGCCAGCGGCGCGAGCTGCGGCACGATGGCGTGGCCGTGTTCGCCGCGCACCAGCAGCCGCCCCATCGGGCCGGGGTCGCCGATGCGGATTTCGCCGCGGCCGCGCACGATCTTCGTCGGCGGGCAGTCGGCCAGATCGGGCGCGTGGCCCTCACGCGTGTGGATCACCATCATCCCCATGCTGCGTGCGGCGTCCAACATGCGTTTGCACGGCGCGATCACCGCCTGCAGCGGCGTCACATCGTTGCCGAGCGCTTCGCCGAAGCCACCCGGCTCGACGAAGTCGCGCTGCATGTCGATGACGACCAGCGCCGTCGTCTTCGGGTCGAAGGCGAACTCGTAGGGTTCGGCCTGCATGGTGTGTTGGGTCATGACACCTCCGCTCAAGCACCGGGCCCCATCGTAGCGCGGGCGCTCCGCGCTGTCGCGCCGATCCGTCCTGGCGCAGGCCAGCTGGCTCGAACACTCGTACAGTGGGCACCTGAGCGACACCCCCGCAGGAGAAAGACCATGAACCTGGCCGACGCCCCCGTGAGCAGCCTGCTCGAATCCGCGCTCGCCGCGCAGCGGCGCGCCTATTTCGCACACCCGGTGCCCAGCATGGCGGAGCGCAAGGCCGACCTGCGCACGCTGCAGCGCTTCATTCGCGACCACAAGCTTGCGCTGTGCGACGCGATCAGCGCCGACTACGGTCACCGCTCCCGGCACGAGACGCTGCTGGCCGAGATCTTTCCGGCGGTCGACGGTGTCGATCACGCGCTCAAGCATCTGCGCAGCTGGATGAAGCCGCAGCGCCGCGCGGTGGATTGGCGCAACTTCTTCGGCGCACGCAACCGGGTGATCCCGCAACCGCTGGGCGTCGTGGGCGTCATCGTGCCGTGGAACTTTCCGGTCAACCTGAGCCTGGTGCCGCTCATCTACATCTTCGCCGCCGGCAACCGCGCGATGGTCAAGATGAGCGAGAACTCGCGCCACCTGGCCCGACTGCTGATCGAGAAGATGCCGGCCTACTTCCCGCCCGAGAAGTTGCAGTTCTTCGACGAGACCGGCGGCGTGGGCATCGAATTCACCAAGCTGCCGTTCGACCATATCCTGTTCACCGGCTCGAGCCAGACCGGGCGGGCCGTGATGACGGCAGCGGCGCAGAACCTGTGCCCGGTGACACTGGAGATGGGCGGCAAGGCACCGGCCATCGTCTGCGACGACTTCCCGCTGCGCGTGGCGGCCGAGCGCATCCTGTTCGTCAAGTACCTCAACGCCGGGCAGATCTGCACCACGGTCGACCACGCCTGGCTGCCGCAGACCCGCATCGACGAGTTCGTGCGCCTGGCGCGCGCGATCGTGCCGGCTCGCTATCCGCGGCTCGACTCGCCCGACTACACCTCGATCATCGACCAGCGCTCGTTCGACCGGCTGGTGGCGGCGCTCGACGACGCCCGGGCACGTGGCGCCCAGGTGCTGCCGCTGCTCGACGGTCCGGCATTCGACGCCGCGACGCGCAAGATCGCGCCGCACATCGTGTTGAATGCGCCGGATGATTGCCAACTGATGCAGCGCGAGATCTTCGGCCCGATCCTGCCGCTGCGCGGCTACACCTCGCTCGAGACGGTGATCGACAGGGTCAACGCCAGCCCGCGGCCGCTGGCCGTGTACCCGTTCAGCCACGACGGCGCACGCGTGCAGATGCTGCTCGACCGCGTGATGTCGGGCGGCGTCTCGGTCAACGACGCGCTCTTCCACGTCGGCCAGCACGACCTGCCGTTCGGCGGCATCGGCGACTCGGGCATGGGCCACTACCACGGCCACGAAGGCTTCGAGACGTTCTCGAAGCTGCGGCCGGTGTTCTACCAGGCGCGCTTCTCGTCGCTCAAGTTCCTGTGGCCACCGTACGGCAAATTCGCCGACCGCGTGCTGGCCTTCCTCACCAAGTAAAGTCCCGACACCATCCAACATCACAACGCGGCGACCGGCCTGACGGATCGCTCGACAGGAGACCCCATGAGAATCGGCACACTGCTGGGTGCCGGCGCGGCGCTGCTCGTGCTGACCACCGGCTGCGGCAAAGGCCCGGCCGGCGCGCCGGCCGGCGACGCCAGCGCGGCCACCGTCGCCGCCAACGCAGCGCTCGCGCAGCAACTCAAACTCGGCGACACGCAGGACTTCGAGGACGCCAAGCGCGGCTTCATCGCGCGGCCCACCGGCCGCATCGCCAGCGCCGACGGCACGGTGCTGGTGGACTTCGACGCCTTCAAGTTCGTCGAAGGCCCTGCGCCGCCGACGGTGAACCCGAGCCTGTGGCGGCACGCGATCCTGAACGCGCAGACGGGTCTGTTCAAGGTGACCGACGGCGTCTGGCAGCTGCGCGGCTTCGACATCGCCAACATGACGCTGGTCGAAGGCAAGACCGGCTGGATCGTCGTGGACACGCTCACCTGCCGCGAGACCGCCGCCGCCGCGCTGGCCTTCGCCCGCCAGCACCTGGGCAACAAGCCGGTCTCGGCGATCGTCTTCACGCACAGCCACGCCGACCACTTTGGCGGTGCGCTGGGCGTCGCATCGGCGCAGGAGGTGGCCGAGCGCAAGATCCCGGTGATCGCCTCCGAGGGCTTCATGGACGAGTCGACCAGCGAGAACGTGATGGTCGGCACCGCGATGGCGCGGCGCTCGATCTACCAGTTCGGCAAGGACCTCGAGCGTTCGGCCAAGGGCCTGGTCGACACCGGCCTCGGCAAGAACGTGGCCTACGGCGGCGTCGGCATCCTGCAGCCGACGCAGATCATCAGCAAAGCCACCGAAGAGCACACGCTCGACGGCGTGCGCTTCGTGTTCCACAACGTGCCCGGCGCCGAGGCGCCGGCCGAGCTGACGTTCTCGATCCCCGAGCGCAAGGCCTACGGCGGCGCGGAGAACCTGGCGCAGACCATGCACAACCTGCTGCCGGTGCGCGGCGCCAAGGTGCGCGACGCGCTGCGCTGGGCCAACTACATGCAGCAGGCGCTGGATCAGCTGGGCGACGCCGAAGTCTACTTCGGCCAGCACAACTGGCCGATCTGGGGCCGCGAGCGCATCGCCGACTTCATCACCAAGCACCGCGACGTCTACAAGTACACCCACGACCAGACGGTGCGGCTGATCAACGCCGGCCGCACGCCGCGCGAGATCGCCGAGATGGTGAAGCTGCCCGCGTCGCTGCAGTCGCACTTCGGCGCGCGCGGCTACTACGGCGACCTGCGCCACAACGTCAAGGCGGTGTACCAGCTCTACCTCGGCGCCTACGACGGCAACCCGGCCCACCTGAACCCGCTGCCGCCGCAGGAATCCGCCAAGCGAACCGTGGAGCTGATCGGCGGCGTCGACAAGGCCGTGGCCGCGGCGCAGGCTGCGTTCGACAAGGGCGAGTACCGCTGGGCCGCCGAGCTGCTGAACCAGGCCGTGTTCGCGCAGAGCGACCATGCCGGCGCGAAGGACCTGCTGGCACGCACCTACGAGCAGCTGGCCTGGCAGGCCGAAGCCGCGACCTGGCGCAACAGCTACCTGACCGCGGCCGCCGAACTGCGCAACGGCCCGCCGAAGAAAGGCCTCGACCGCTCGTTCGTCATCGACATGCTCAAGCAGACCTCGATCGAGCGTTTCCTCGAAGCCATGGCCGCCGGCCTGGACGGCCCGGCGGCCGAGGGCAAGGACCTGAAGATCAACCTGGTGTTCACTGACACCTTGGAGTCCTTCGTGCTGTGGATCGAGAACGCGGTGTTGCACCACAAGCGCGCCGCGCCTGCCACCGACGCCAACGCCACGCTGACGCTGACGCAGGACATCTTCGTCAAGATGATGGCCGGCACCGCCGGCGCGAAGGACACGCTGCTCAGCGACGATCTCAAGGTGACGGGCAGCAAGATCGACCTGGTGCGCTTCTTCACGCTGATCGACAAGGCGCCGGGCACGTTTGCGATCGTGACGCGATAGCCACGTCCAGTTGGACGGCAACTCGGGCCATAGAAGGGCACGCGCCGCTGTTGCCGGGTACGACCCGTTGCGGCAGCCTACCCAAGAAGGATCCTGACCCGAACCGACGCCGGTGAAGGCGGGCTCGTGGCACACTGGATCGCCGCTCGGCCCAGATCGGGCCGCCGTAACCCGCCCCAGAGGAGACGCCGATGCTGACAACGGAGAAGACGGCCGACTACGTGAAGCGCTGGGTCGCCGCGTTCGAGTCGAAGGACCTCGATCGCGTGCTGGCCTTCTACACCAACGATGTGATCTTCCACTCCCCGCTGATTGCGCGGCTGAGCCATGACCCCAGCGGCACCGTGCAAGGCAAGGCGGCGCTGCGCGCCTACGTGAAGAAGGGCTTCGAAGTGTTCGACCACATCAAGTTCACCGTGCTCGACGTGCTGCGCGGCGTCGACAGCATTGCGATCCACTACAAGGGCATCACGGGCACACATGTCGTCGAGGTGCTGTTCTTCGACAAGGACGGCATGGTCCGCGAGTCGTACGTGCACTACTCGTCTCCTGAGTAGCGTTGAAGTTCCCGTAGCTCATCCCGACATGAAGGCGCGGCGCGACGCGCTGATGGCGAAGTTAGGCTGAAGCAGCGCACTGCCTCATCGAAAGTCAGCTCCCCGGCGCGGACCCGTACTCACACTCTCGGCCAGGAGCGGCCCTAGCACGCTGTGCTCGGTTCCCGCCGTCCGCTGGACTGCGGTGGGCGACAGCAAATAGTCGCTTGCACACACCGAGAGTCGGCGTCAAGCCGGGGGTCCGGGCAAGAAGCTGGTCGCCCCTACCCGAACACCGTATCGCTCTCCGCCTGCGCGCTGCTCAAGAACAGCCGCAGCAGCGGCCCGCTGCCGTCGTGCTCCCACAGGCGGCCCTTCACGGTGAACTGGCGGCCGCCGATGCGCAGCACGTCGTCGACGGCCGGCGCCACCGCATGGCCGTCCCAGAACGCCGGCACGGCGATCTGCGAGCGGCGCAGCCACGCCATATCCTCCGGCGAGAACGCGAGCACGATGCGAAGGGTTTGCGGATTCGTCGTCATGTTCACGGCCTATTTGCCCAGCCCCATCTGCTTGCCGACCTCGGTGTAGATCCTGACGCGCTCCTTCATGAACGCGTCCATCTGCTCGACGCCGACGTTGACGATCTCGAAGCCGCTCTTGGCGGCCAGCTCCTGCATCTCGGGGTCGGCGTTGAGCGCGGCGAACAGGTCCGACAGGCGCTTGCGCTGTTCGGGTGGCGTCGACTTCGGCACACCGATGCCGCGGAACGCACCGTCGACCCAGTCGACGCCGAGTTCCTTGAACGTGGGCACGTCGGGCATCAGCGGGTGGCGCTGGTTCATCGCCACCGCCAGCGCGCGCACCTTGGTCTTGTTGTTGATCGCGAACGCGGTGTAGGTCATGCTGCCGTCGACGTGGCCGCCGAGCACGGCCATCGTCATGTCGCCGGTGCCCTTGAACGGCACGTAGGTGGTCTTGATGCCGAACGCGGCGTTCATGCGCTGGTGCGCGGCATGGTTGGCCGAGTTCAGGCCCGAGCCGCCGAGGTTGAGCTTCTCCGGCTGCGCCTTTGCGGCCTTGATGAAATCGGCGAAGCTCTTGATCGGGCTCTGCTCGGGCACTACCAGCGCGTCGGGCGTGTAGTGGTACCAGAAGACCGGCGTCACGTCGTCGGTCTTGTAGGTCACGTTGCCTTCCATCGGCTGCAGCACGGTGTGCGGCAGATTGACGCCGACCACGTTGAGCCCGTCGGCGGGCAAGGTGTTCATCGTGCTCCACATCAACGCACCGCCGGCACCGGCCTTGTACTGGATCACCGTCTCGATCGCCGGGCACTTCTTCTTCAGCATGATCTGCTGGTGCCGCGCCGACAGATCCGATTCGCCGCCCGGCGGGAACGCCTGCCAGTACATCAGGTTCTTCTCCGGGCACGGTTGCGCCCGGGCGCCGAAGCCCACGAGCGCGGCGCCTGCGAGCACCAGGGCCAGCGTCACGGATTGGTTCATCGCGGTGTCTCCAATTGGGGGCGATCTTCGCCTCAGTCAGCGCGACGCGCCACCGGGTTGCTCTGGATGCGTCGTCCCTCCGATCCACAGGAGACCGTTCCCTCGGCAACCTCGGGGCGGTCAACGCTTCGGCGTCGTGAAACCGAACCAGTTGCCGGAGCCGCTGGCGAAGCCGACGACGAAGAACGCGAAGTACCCGGTCGTCGACCAAGTCGATACGTTGTCGCCCTCGCGCAGCCGCACCGACCATTCGTAGCGCCGATCCGCCGGCAGCGGCGGGCTGACTTGCCAGTGCGGCTCGGCGAGCGCTTGAGCGTAGGCAGCGACCGGCCCGCGCAGCGTGCGCGTGGCGCCGGGCATTGGGTTGAGCACGATCGACTCATACACCGCGACGTCGTAGGTCAGTCCGGCGCGAGGAGCCGGCCTCCATTCGAGCCGTGGGGTGAGCGAATCGACGAGCGGAGCGCCCTGTTCGGATCCGACCGGCTGGATGACGGCAACGCCTTGCAGCGAACGGTCGCAGACCAGTCCGCTGCGTTCGGCGCAGATCGACCAGCCCGGCGAGACCCCACCCAAGGGAGGATCTGGCGTCATGAGGGCCTTTGCCGGGGTGTCTACATCGGCCGGCAATTTCGGCCGCAGGGACGCAACCGCCTCGGCATAACGGTCTTCGACGCGAAACTGGTGGCCGGCGCGCGAGAGTTCAAGCCGCAAGGTGCCTACGTAGACCGCGCGCCCCGCATCGGCCACCGTGAAGCTGGCCCAGACGCGTCCCACCCGCAGCGGGGCATAAGCTTGGAAACCCGCAATCTCGTAGACGCCGGGGGCCAGCGGCCAGACAAAGCTGCCGTCGCCGTCGAGTTCGCGGCGTTCGACCCGTCCGGTCGACGCCGAGCGCAGGTACACATCGAACGGATTCACCGGGAAGAGCCCCGGGCGATGCATTTTCTCCACCCCGTCCTCAACCGTCTGGATACGGCCAATCGCGTAGCCAACCGAAGCATCGCGCACCATCGCGCCTGCGCGCGATTCGACGGCCCGTTGCGGTACGTCCGCGCAGGATGCGAGCGCAATGAGGAAGCCAACGGCCATGACGCGGCTCACGCTCAACATCTGGCCATCATCGTGATTGTCGCGCACGGAGCCTTGCGACTGATCAATCCACCGCTGCATGACGTCGCTGCCGCTGCATGCCGATCACGTGAAGTACCGCGTCTTCATGCGTTGACAGTAGGCCTCCAGCGTCGGCCGGGCCTGCGCATGGCGCCGGATGGGCGAATCGACCGGGGCCCACAGCAGATTCGCCAGGAAGGCGTGGGTCGTCGCGTCGAGCGAGGTGGGCTGCTCACCGAGCATGTACGGCTTGTCGGCAAGGAAATCCGCGATCGCCGTCACGTCGCGACAGCCAATGGCGTGGATCTCCGCCGCGCTGTGCCGCCCGATGCCGTGGCCGCGCATCTCGGCGAGCAGGCCGCGCCGGGCCAGTGCCGGCACGAACCATCGCAGCGGTGCGGGCATCGCGCCGAAGAAGGCCTCTCGCGTCCTCTCCCACCCTGCATATTCAGCCCAGCGCGTCTGCACCACGGCCCAGTACAGGTTCTCCTCGATCAGGCGCTGGAACGCTGTCGCCAAGGCACGATCCAGCGCGGACAGCGCGGCGTCCAGCGGGTCACCGTAGCGGCCCTTCAGGTAGTCGATGACAAAGGTCGTGTCCGCCACGATGGCGCCGTCATCGTCGATATAAGGCAGCTTGCGTTTGGGCGCCTTCATCACATCACCGCTGTTCACCAGCTCGAACGGCAGGCCCGCCATGCGCAGGTACGTCTCCATCTTCATGCAGAAGGGGCTGGCGTTGGGCAGGCCGAAGGCGGGGGCAAACTGGTAGAGCTTGATCACGGGGTCCTCCCATTGGAGTGATATTCCTGCAGCTTCGGCCGCTTGCATTGCGCCGTCGGTGGGTTGTCGATTCTCTCGTCAATGCCACGATGCACCTAGGCGCATCGCCTTCAGACAAGCCAGTACCGCGGCAGGACCAGGGGAGTGCGTGACAGGCCGCGACTGCGCCAAGGTCACCAAGGAGGGCGTCTTACGACGCCCACGCCCTCGATACCGTCGGTTTACTTAGTTTTACCTCGCAACTGTCCACCTCGGCGCGCGCTTCGAGCGTTGCCCATGCCACGATCACAAGCACATGAGGAGGCAGCGATGGCGCAGCTGATGCAGGACCCCGCGCGTGCGGGCGTGACCGAGACGGTCGAAGACGGATCCATCGACCTCGCAGCGACGAGCACGAAGTCGCTGACCGCGGTCGGCGCGACGCAGATGCTGGTGGCTTGTGGCGGCGGCGGAGGTGACGGCGGCGGCGAGTCGTCGCCGGCGGATGCGCAGGCGTCGCGATTCCTCGCCCAGGCGTCGATGGGCGCGAGCCGCGCGCAGATCGAACGCGCGAAGTCGCTGGGTTTTGCCGGCTGGCTCGACGAGCAGTTCGCGATGCCGCTGCAAGGCACGCGGTGGGACTGGCTTGTGGCCAAGGGCTTCAACGCCGCGACCAATCAGAACGGCCAGGCGGGCTTCGATGCCTGCGCCTGGCGCAAGCTGATGTCGTCGCCCGACACGCTGCGCCAGCGCGTGACGCTGGCGCTCTGCGAAATCCTCGTCGTCGGCATCGACGGGCTCGTCAACGGCGGCGGCTGGCGCGCCTTCTCGGCCGCGGCGTACCTCGATCTGCTGGAGGCCAACGCCTTCGGCACCTTGCGCAATCTGCTGGAGCAGGTGTCGCGCAGCCTGCCGATGGGCCTGTACCTCACGTTCCGCGGCAACGCGAAGGCCAATGCCACCCGCGGCACGTCGCCGGACGAGAACTATGCGCGCGAGCTGATGCAGCTGTTCACGATCGGGCTCGTGCAGCTCAACGACGACGGCACGCCCGGGCTGCTCAACGGCGCACCAGTGGAGACCTACGCGCAGGGCGACATCACCGGCCTCGCGCGCGTGTTCACCGGCTGGAACACCGACCTGGCAGGTGGCGACACCTCGACGCCCGACTACCAGCGCCGGCCGATGATCCAGGTGCCGGCCAATCACGAACTGGGCGCGAAGACATTTCTCGGCACGACGATTCCGGCCGGTACGGCCGGCGAGCGGAGCCTGCGGCTGGCGCTCGATGCGATCTACGCGCACGCCAACGTGGCGCCGTTCTGGAGCCGGCAGCTGATCCAGCGGCTCGTCACCAGCAATCCGAGTCCGGGCTACGTGAAGCGCGTGGCGGCGGTGTTCGCCAACGACGGTGCCGGCGTGCGCGGCAGTCTGCGCGCGGTGATCCGCGCGATCCTGCTCGACGACGAGGCGCGCAATGGCACGAACACCGCGCGTGCCGACTTCGGCAAGCTGCGCGAACCGATTCTTCGTCTCACCGGCTGGGCGCGCGCCTTCGACGCCGCGTCGGCGAGCGACGCCTGGGCGGTGCCGCAACACCAGCGACCCCGGCACACGGCTCGGCCAGAGCCCGCTGCGCTCGCCGTCGGTGTTCAACTTCTTCCGTCCCGGCTACGTGCCGCCGAACAGCGCGATCGGCACCGTGGGCCTAGTGGCGCCGGAGTTCCAGATCACCAACGAGTCGTCGGCAGTGGGCTACGTGAACTTCATGCAACGCGTGGTGGCCAACGGCACGGCGCTCGGCGACGTGAAGGCGGACTACTCCGGCCTCGTGCCGCTGGCCGACAACGCGGCCGAGCTGCTGGCCGAACTGAACACGGTGCTGGCGGCGGGTCAGGTCGCCGAGGCGAACCTGGCGACGATGCGCAGCGCGCTCGATTCGATGCCCTCGGGCACCGACGCCACGCGCAACAATCGCATCTACGCGGCGCTGACGATGGTGCTCGCCGCGCCCGAGTACCTGGTGCTCAAGTGAGGAAGGATGGCGATGACCACGATCGACACGACGAACGCCTCGCGCCGCGCCTTCCTGCAGCGGCTGTCGCAAGTTTCGCTCGTCGGCGCCGCAGCGCCGTGGGCGTTGAACCTGGCCGCGCTCGGCGAGGCGGCGGCAGCCACCGCGGCCGACTACCGCGCGCTGGTGTGCGTGTTTCTCTACGGCGGCAATGACTATGGCAACACGCTGGTGCCGGTGGACGCCACGCACTATGCGCAGTACCAGGCGCAGCGGCCGACGCTGGCGTATGCGCAAAGCGTGCTCGCGGCCACCGCGCTGACACCGGTGACGGCGCCGCTGGACCGCAACGGTGCGAGCTACCAGTACGCGCTGGCGCCCGAGCTGGCGCCGCTGCTGCCGCTGTTCAACAACGGTCGCCTCGGCGTGCTGCTCAACGTCGGCACGCTGATGCAGCCGACGACCAAGACGCAGTACGTCAATCGCTCGGTGCCGCTGCCGCCGAAGCTGTTCTCGCACAACGACCAGCAGTCGTTCTGGCAATCGACATCGGCTGAGGGCGCCACGTCGGGCTGGGGCGGACGCATCGGCGATCTGCTGATGGCGGGCAATGGCAATGCCACCTTCACCTGCGTCAACGTGTCGGGCAACGCGGTGTTCATGTCGGGCCGCACGGCGGTGCAATACCAGGTGACGCCCAGTGGCTCGGTGGCACTCAATGCGTTGAAGACGCCGCTGTTCGGCTCGGCCGCCTGCTCCAGCGCGCTGCAGTCGCTGATCGTCGCGCCGCGCACGCATCTGTTCGAGGCCGAGCACACGCGCGTGATGAAGCGCGCGCTCGACGCCAACGATGCGCTCACCACGGCGCTATCGGGTGCGCCGGCGCTGACCACCCCGTTCCCCGCCGGCAACAACCTCGGCGACCAGCTGAAGCTGGTGGCGCGCATGATTTCGGCGGCCGACGCACTGCAGGCCAAGCGGCAGGTGTTCTTCGTCTCGCTCGGTGGCTTCGACACCCACGACGGGCTGCTGAGCACGCACCCGACGCTGCTGACCACGGTGGCCAATGCGCTGGCGGCGTTCCAGGCGGCGCTGGCCGAGCTGAAGGTCGAGCCGCAGGTGACGACGTTCACCGCATCGGACTTCGGCCGCACACTGGCCGGCAACAACGACGGCTCCGACCACGGCTGGGGCAGCATGCACTTCGTGCTCGGCGGCGGCGTGCGCGGCCAGCGCTACTACGGCACCGCGCCATTGATCGCCAACAACGGCGACGACGACGTCGGCCAGGGCCGCCTGCTGCCGACGATGTCGGTCGATCAGATGGCGGGCACGCTGGGCCGCTGGTTCGGCGCCAGCGACAGCCAGCTGCTCGACGTGCTGCCGAATCTGCGCAACTGGGATGCAGCGGCGAGGAACGTCGGGTTTCTGGGCTGAGGCTCGCGGACACGGAGCCGCGACGCGGCAACGATTCAGAGCTGCGCGGGCGCGCCGACCGTCTCCATCGGGGTGATAGCCGTTTCGTCGAGCGGCCGGGCACCTTCGGTCCGCAGCGAGGACTTCGGATCGATTTGATCTTCTGTCGTCTCGATCTGCGCCGACGCCCCGGCTGTCTCCATCGGCGTAATGGGCGTTTCGTCGAACAGGCGGGTCCGTTCCGTCAGCAGCAAGGGCTTCGGATCGACTTGAACGTCGGTCTTCGCGTTCTGGCTCGCGAGGGTCGGCGTGACCGCGTGGTAATGGCACGCAGCGACAGAGCCGGCGATGCCGACGATCAGCGCGAGCGCAGCGAGAGTCCGAATGGGGTGGATCGGCACAATGGGCTCTTCGATGGTTGAGAACGACTGAGCCGCGGGTGGTCCCACGACGCGACGCGCCGTCCCTGCCCTCTGAGTTGCAGTTGACGGCATCGAGGTTCAAGACAGACCGATCGATCGCAATGTGGAGCGGCGGTTGTCCTCTGCCCCGGGTGCGATCGACGGCTTCCGAGCGCGAAGGTGGAAGTCGCGGGCCGACCACAGACGGTCGGCCAGCAGCGGCCGTTCGGCGGCGGTTCAACGAACCCGCAAGCCCGGAACGCGGCGCTGCGGCCCGACCCTGCCGTCAGGAGCTGCTGTTCGATCGCCCCCGGATGCGTTCCAGCTCAAACCATCCACTCCCAGCTCGCCGTCATGCTGTCCTCGATCGCGCCGTCATCGTCGTCGTCGAGGTCGCATCGGACGGTCACTGTGTCCTGGGCGGTGATGTGCATCTCACCCTTCTGGCCGTTCACCTGCAAGGTACCCGAGCGCGGGAAGCGATCGCCGGCATAGGACACGACGGCCTCGTCGGTCTTCACCGACACCCAGCCACCGGCGTTCGCCGACCTGAGCTCGCCCGTGACCGTCGCCGCAGAACGTCCGGGGCCACCGCCACCGAAAGGCGGCATCGCCGCGGTGTCTTCAGCGATATCCTGGGTGAAGCCCGATGCAAGCGTCACGGTATCGCTGAACACCGGCGTGACCAGGCCGACCGTGAACCCGCCCTCGGTCGTGAGCCGCATCGTGTTCCGGCTGCCGCTCTGCTCCCTGTAGGCCGCCAGCATCGTGCCGTCTAGCGTCACGCTGTGCACCTGGTTCGTCTGCCGGTCCTCGGTCAAGAGCGCCGTGAACGTCGCCCTCGCGTCGAAGTCGGTCGTCGACAGGACGTTCGTCAACGCCAAGCTCATCGTCCCGTTCACCGTCTCGCTCGGAGTGTTGCTGCACCGATTGAACGCCAGGGTGATGACATCACCGGGACTGGGCGTGCCGTTGTTGTCACGGTCGTCGATCGTCAGCGTGAGTGACCCGGAGACCAAACACAGAGCGGTGTCGCTGGCAACCAGCATCGGACGCGCCTTGACCGATTTCGCGGTCTCCTTCACGCGGCTATGCATCGCCGCGCCCACCGCACCCGGCAGCCCGACGTCGGCGCCGCCGATGCCGAGCGCGCCACCGACGACCGCATGCGACACCGAATCGCGATTGGCCACCGTCAAATCGATCTTCTGGATCACGACAGGGGGTTCAGGCTCACCGCCGCCGCCACCTCCACAGGCAGCGAGCAGCGCGCCGAAAGCCCCGACCGCGACAGGCCGCATCCAGTGTAGAAATCTGCTTGCGTGCGTCATGACTGACCTCCATGGGTCGTTGGCATACAAGCAAATCTAGGTCGCAATCGGTGCAAGCCGTTGCGTGGACTCAACGGCCGCGTCGCGACGCTTCGAAGGCCGGGCGAGCGACTGCTTCGCGCGGCAAAGTCAGATCACACAATGTCTTCCACCGGACCGATGCAGTCGCACGGGTGCATCAATTCGTTGCCCCAGAGTCGACACTCAACCGCCGTGCACAACTCGACCTGCGTTGAGTTCAGGCAACAAGGTCCGCACATCCCGTAAGTAGCCTTAACTTATTGGCTGTTGATGCCCATGATCGCGTGATGGCTGGTTGTTCAAGGATGAGAACGACGGCGCTTCTGGCGGCGCTGAGCTTGGTGGCGCAGGGCTGCGCCAGTCCGGGCAAGGAGGTCACGCAGACGGTACGGGTGGAGACGCCGGGCTGCGCGCAGGTGAGTTGCGAGCTAAGCAACGACCGCGGCAGCTGGCAGTTGCTGCGCACCCCCGGTACGGTCCTGGTGACCACCTCGAAGGCGCCGCTGAAGGTGAGCTGCCGTTCCGACGATGGCGCTCAGGTGACCTTCGGCGCGCCGTCGTCGCTGCCACCGGTGACCGGCGCCGGCGGCGTGGCCGGTGGGGTGGCTGGTGGCGTCGGAGTCGGCGCGGCACTCGGCGCCACGGCATTGACGTTCATACCTGTGCTGGGTGTCATGGTCGTGTTGACCGGCGCAGCCGTCGGTGCAACCACAGGGGCGGCGCTGGAGTCGAGCCAGCGCGAGATCCGCTACGCCGAGCTGATCACCATTCCGATGAGTTGCCAACAAACCGGCGCGGCGGCGCAGGCCACTGGCGCGGGGTTGGGGCTCGGCATCCGCGGGCTGCCCTTGGCGCAGGCACGCGAAGCCGGCTTGGGCGAGCGCGGCGGCGTGCTGGTGACCGCCGTCGCACAAGACAGCAGCGCGGCGGCGGCGGGATTGCGCAGCGGCGACATCATCCTGTCTGCCGGCGGGCAGGAGCTGGGTGATCCGAGCGACATGGAGCAGCGGGTGATCGTGCTGGCGCCTGGCGCCCTATTGACTCTGCGCGTGTGGCGCGACGGCCGAGTGCTGGAGCTGGTTCTCACGCGACCGCCGACCGGGCCATGAACCGCCGCCAAATAGGGTGGGTCGGTTTTCTGTGGCTGATGGCGTTGCTGCCGGGCTGCGCTTCCTACGAGGGTGTTCCGAACCCGGCTTGGTTCCCTCGCGAAACGGCCGTAGCGGACATCAGAACCTCCGGCCGAGTCGCGCTGTTGGTCCAGCCGCAGGTGCAAGCGACGGTGGCCCCGGTTGGGCGGATGCTGCGACTGCAGGTCGGGTCGATCGCCGAACGGGCTGTGCTGACAACGTTGGGCGAAGGCTTGCTGGGCGGGGTACACCAGGTCTACGCTCCACCGCAAACCGCAGTGGGGTCTAGCGCCACGGTGGTGATCGACGCCGTGCGTTTCGAGCACCATGAGCGATTGTTGTGGTTCATCTGGGTGCCACCGCTGTCTGGCATATCGCAGTACGAGGCCACGATGACGCTCGAGTTCGACCTGAGCCTATTCGATGCGCAGGGCAGGCTCGTGTGGAGGCGCACCTACGATGACGATGCCGGCCGTCTGGTGTGGACCACTTCGGCGGACAGTACTCCCTTGCCCGAGGACATTGGGCGGGTGACGCACGAGGCCGCTTGGCGCTTGGCACAGCAAGTGTTGCGCGACGTGCGCGAATGGATGGTCGACGAGCGCATGCGACCGCGCGAACTGTAGGATCAGTCGCCGGTGTCTGGCTGGCTTCATTTCGTTTTCATGCTGGCACCTGCGGAAGTCTGTAGCACCGCGCACCTTGACCTGCTGCGCTTCTCCGCAAGAGACAGCTGAGTGTTCCGCGGTGCCGATTGCGTTTGCTCAACGCCGATACCGGCAAAGCTGGTAGGTTGCCGCGCACCCACAGAAGGTTATGAGGTGTGTCATGAGACTCTCTGCTTTGCTGCGTACCGCCGCCCGTTTCGCATCGACGACCGCCCTTGCGCTGCTCTGCAACCACGCGCTGGCGCAGTACGGCAACGTCGATCGTGTGGTCGTGTTCGGCTCGAGCTTGAGCGACACCGGCAATGCATTCATCTGGTTGTCCGAGCCTGCCAACCAGGCATGCGGGACTCGGCTGAACGTGCCGCCGTATGACGCGCTGGACGACAACCTAACGCCCGACGGCCCGTACGCCAAGGGCGGCCATCACGTCACGAACGGCGCGACCTGGATCGAGGATCTGGCGCGACACCTGGCGCTTGCAGGCAACACGCGGCCGGCCCTGCGCCACGGCGGCGGCAAGGCCAGCAACTACGCCGTGTTCGGCGCGCGGGCGGTGACCTTCCCGTGCCGCTTCAGCCTGCCGGAGCAGGTCGGCGCGTATCTCGCTGACTTTCCGCAGATCTCGGGGCAGACGTTGGTGGCGCTGGAGATCGGCAGCAACGACGTGCGCGACGCGCTGGTAGCGGCGGCGTTGTTCGGTCAGAATCCGGAACCGTTGCTACAGCAAGCCCTCGGCAGCCTGGCCTATCAGGTCGGCCAGCTGCAGGCGTATGGGGCGCGCAAGTTCCTGTTCGTCAACGTGCCCGACATCGGGAAGACCCCTGCCGTGCGTCAGCTCAACGTGCAATTCCCGGGCTTCGCGGGATTGGCGACAGCGCTGTCGCTGGCCTACAACCAGGGCCTGGCCGGCGTCGTCCAGTTCACGAACGGGACTGGCGCGCAGGCGCGCCTGCTCGACGTCTACACACTGCTGAACCTGGTCGTCGCCGATCCGGCGGCCTATGGCATGACCAACACCACCAGTGCTTGCGTGACGCCGAACGTGCCGCCTTTCCAGTGCAAGACGCCGGACAGCTACGTCTTCTGGGACGGCATCCACCCGACGCGGGCCATGCACGCAATCGTTGGACAGCAGGCGATTGCGGTGGTGTTCGGACCCTGAGAGACCGCGGCGGCAGCCGCTGCCTCAACCGCTGCCGCTCTGCGTGTAATAGGTCGAAGTGGCGCATCGCCCGCTGGGGCTGCGCCTCATCGACTTATTCGAAGACGGAACTGCTTGGGGCCACTGCGGATCGTCGATTTGCACGATGACTGCGGCCGGCTGGGATTGGCTGCGACCCACGCAGGCATGCGCCCCGGATTGACGAGCGTCGACGACACGCTGCAACGTGTCCCGGATACTGATCCCTGCTGACAAGGCAGCGCATCGATCGTTATTCAGGGGCACACCGTGTTCTCCAATCTCAAGCGTTCCACCCGGCGCCTGCTGGCACTGCTGGCCATGTTGCCTGCCACGGTGGTGGTCCTGGGCACCCTGTACATGCTGGGCATGACCCACCTGGAAGGCGCACCTCGGACCTTCATGCAAGGTCTGCAGTGGGCGTCCGAGACGCTCACCACCACCGGTTATGGCGGCGACAGCCGCTGGAACCACCCGGCCATGGCGCTCTTCGTCATCCTGGGGCAGTTCATGGGCCAGTTCCTGGTGTTCCTGATCTTCCCGATCTTCGTGCTGCCTTACTTCGAGGAGCAGTTCGAGGCGCGGCTGCCGCACGTGCTGCCGCCGATGGCGGGCGTGGTGCTGTTCTACCGATATGGCCCGGCGATCGAGACCTTGCTGGATGAATTCGTCCGCGCCAACAGCCCATTCGTGATCTTCGAGGAGGACATGGCGCTGGCCCGCAAACTGCGCGATCGTGGCTACAACGTGGTGTACGGTCAGCTCGCCGAAGGCCAGACGGCGCTTGCGCGCGTGGCACAGGCCAGGGCCGTGGTCAGCAACGCCGGCGACCATGCCAACGCCGCCTGCACGCTGGTCGTGCGCGAACTGGGTTTTGCCGGTCCGCTGTTCGCGCTGGCGAACGAGCCGCTGTATCGCGCGCCGATGATCCAGATCGGCGCCACCGATGTGTTCACGCCAGCGCACGTGCTGGGCGCAGCCTTGGCGTCGCGAGCCAGTGTTCGCATCAGCCCGCCGGCCGAAGGCATGCACCTGCTCGGCAACGCAGTGGGCATGGCCGAGTTCAGGGTGCGGGCCGGCAGCCCGTTGGCCAGCAGGCGGCTCGGCGACCTGCGCCTGCGCGAACGGCATGGGGTTACCGTCATCGGCCAGTGGCTTGCTGGCGTGTTCACCACCACCAAGGGGCCAGCCACGTTGGTGCAGCCGGGTGCCATCCTTGTGGCTGTAGGCTCACCGGCCAGCCTGGAGACGGTGGAGCGCCTGGCCATGCCGATCCGCCGCACCGGTTCCATCGTGGTGGCCGGTTTCGGCGCGGTCGGACGCAAGGTGGTCGAGCTGCTGAAGGACGCCGGCGAGACCTGCGTGGTGATCGATCAGGCCGATGCGCCGGGCGTCGACGTGGTGGGCAACGTGCTTGAGCAGGCCGCGCTGGACAAGGCGCATTTGCGCGAGGCCAGCGCCGTGATTCTCGCGCTGAGCGACGACGGTGAATCCGTGTTCGCCACCGCAGCAGTGCGCGACTACGCGCCCGAGGTGCCGTTGATCGTGCGTGTGCTGCGCTCGCACAACACCACGCGGCTGTATCGCGCGGGGGCGGACTTCGCCATTTCGGTGGGTCAGGTGGCCGGGCAGATCCTTGCGCATCACCTGCTCGCCGAGCAGGCCGTGGGCATGGAGAACGGCATCAAGTTCAGCCGCGTCAATGCCGGCGCCCTGGCGGGCGCGAGCCCCTGGCACAACGAAGCGCTGGACCGCACCGGCGCCAAGGTGGTGGCCGTTGAGCGGGGCAACGAGGTGTTCGTCGAGTTCGAGGATGGCTTTGTGGTGCAGCCGCAGGACGCCGTGTTCATCTGCGGCTCGATCAAGAGTTTGGAGCGCTACCAGGGCGCGTTTCGCGCCAGCCCGGCGCAGTCCCCGCAGGCAGGTTGAGGTCGTCGGTTCGGGCACGACGCCCTCCTCGCGGTGCCCAGGTTGGCATGACCGCGCCCTGATGGAGCACCGACTACGATGCGCCGTTGATGAATCGTACGCGCATTAAGCCGAGCCTGACCGGGCAGCGTCGCGTGACGCCCCAGGCGCTTAACGTCGCGCCCGAGTTGCTAGGCCAGCCACTGGCCACGCCGGTGCGACGGCTGGCCGCGATGGCGATCGACCTAGTGCTGGTGGCCGTGATCTCGAGTGCCGCCAACGCGTGGCTCCTGGCCGCCGGAGCGTTGGCGGCGTGGGGCCCGATCAGGCAGCCCGGCGGGGTACAGCGCCGGCGGCCCCGATGGCTGGCACCCGTGGTGGGGGCGCTGCTGCTGGTCGGCGCGGTGGATGCTTGGCGCCTGCGCGTGGCCGGACCGAAGCTCGACGAGCCCGACGCTGCGGAAGTCGCGCGCTCGGCGTCACGCACGCTCTCCACCGCCGCATCGGGCCTCGCTACGGCCGCGTCGTCACCCGAGCGCGACGACGCACTGGCGCGGGTCGCGGGCGAAGCGGCCTGGGAGGCGATGGCTGAGCGCGTGAAGACGCTGGAGGCCGAAGTGAAGCGCTTGCGGGGTGCACCACCCGATTGGCGCGAGAAGGCGGCCGCATGGCTCGACGAACTCGGCCTCGGCTACGGCGGCGCGCTGCTGTACTTCACGCTGGTGCCACTGTGGTGGCCAGGTCAAACCGCAGGCAAGCGACTGCTCGGCCTGCGTGTGGTGGAAGTCACCGGCGCGCCGATGACAGCCGTGCTTGCGTTCAAACGCTTCGGCGGCTACATCGCAGGCCTGGCCACTGGCGGCGTCGGCTTGGCGCAGGTTATGTGGGACCCCAATGCGCAGGGCTTGCACGACCGCGCTGCGCGCACGCTGGTGCTCGACGAAGGCAGCGCCGCGGCGCAGGCCCCGTTGGCACCATGCGACGGCGCGGAATCGACACCCACTCCCGCCCGCCACGCGCGCCAAGACTGATGAACGTCTGCGCTTGCGTTTGAACGCTTCCGCTTCGGGTCGAGACTTGCCAGCCAGGTTGGTGATCGGGCCGCCAGTTTGCTGCCGCATGCCTTGGCGGTGGCTGGGTAGCTGACGTCATCGCCTTGCCTCCAGCGGCGGGCCGTGCTATTCTGGTCAGCATGACTAGAAAAGCATCCACCGTGGCAATTCCGACCGGGCAGCCTCCGCGCAGTCGCTGGCGCCTTCAAGACGCCAAGGCGCGATTCAGCGAACTCGTGCGCCTGGCACGTAGCGATGGGCCGCAGCACGTCACGTTGCACGGCCGCGATGCGGTGGTGGTTGTCGACGCAGACGAATTTAATCGCCTGAAGGGCGCGCGAACCGGCGAGTTGCTGATCGAGGCTCTGCAAGCGTCGCCACATCGCCAGATCGAGATCGAACCACGCCGTTCTGCGATGCCAGTGCGGGCGGTCAAGTTGTGAGTGGCTGGCTGCTCGATACCAATGTGATTTCGGAACTGCGTCGACCGCGCCCCAGCGCGCGGGTGCGAAGCTTCATCGCTGGTCAACGGCTTGATGACTTGTTCGTCAGCACTGTCACGTTCGCCGAAATCCGCTACGGAATCGAAACAGTCGGCGATCCGGTTCGCCGCGCCGAGCTGACTGACTGGCTGCTTCACAGAGTGCGGCCCATGTTCGATCAGCGCGTACTTGAAGTTTCCGAGGATGTCATGTTCAAGTGGCGCCTTCTCGTCGAAGACGGCCGAAAGGCCGGCCATACGTTCTCGCAGCCCGACCTGATCATCGCGGCAACAGCCCTGCAACACGGGCTGACGGTCGTGACCCGCGATACCGGTGACTACAAGCTCGCGCGAGTCCCTTTGTTGAATCCTTGGGTCAACGAGTCGTCATGACTTCGTGCCCTGCCCAGCTCAGCGGCGAAGGCGGGGGCTCGACGAACTGCAGTGGCAGCTTTCGAGACGCCGATTTGCAGGGCTGACTGACCGGAACGGGGTCGAGCACGCCATCGCGTTCCCTGCGCGGCGCGCGCTCTTCTCGCCGCTCAGTCCGTGGACGCTGCCTTGAAACATCCACTTGAACTTGGCAGATGGGCGCATTCACGGAAGTTTGCTAGCCTCATGGCATGAAACCCTTCAGCGGCCTGGTCAATCAGCAAGGCGCCGCCATCGGCACTTGGTCGCAGTTCGCCAGCCCCGAGGTGATCGACGTTCTCGGCGCCAGCGGCTTCGACTTCACGATCATTGACACCGAGCATGGCGCCTTCGGCCTCGAAACCGCGGAGGGCCTGGTTCGCGCCTGCGACGCCGCGGGACTGGTGCCCGTTGTGCGGATACCGGCCAATGAAGGCCACATGATCACGAAGGCGCTCGACATCGGGGCGGCCGCAGTCCTGATTCCGAAGATATCGTCGGCGAAGGAGGCCGAGCAGGCTGTGCGCGCCAGCCAGTATGCGCCACATGGCACACGCGGCGCCTGCCCGTGCATCCGTGCCGGCGGTCATCGTGTGCACGACTGGCGCGGTTTTGCGGAGTCGGCGCGCGCGCAGGGTGTCATCGGCCTGATCGAAACGCCCGAAGGCGTGGAGGATATCGAGTCGATCGTCGCCGTGCCCGGCCTGCTGGCCGTGCTGGCCGGGCCATTCGATCTCTCGGTGACGATGGGCTTGGATGGCGACACCGTGCACCCCCGTGTGCAAGACGCCCTCGCATGCGTCGCCCAAGCCGCGGCGAAGAGAAAGGTGCCCCTGGTTATGCCCATCTTCCAGTCGGAGGTCGCTGACACACGCGTGCAGATGGAGTACTGGGCGAATCGAGGCGTGCGCCTCTTCACCGTCGGAACGGACAAGCTCCTGTTCGCGGATCATTGCGCACGCTACGTCCGAGGACTTCGGAGTGACTAACGCAGCGCGCAAGCGGGCTGCCGGCAAGCCCTGAGGCGGCGTCACTCCCTTTGGCGAGGCTCGCGCATTGGCCAGGCGCAACAGATACGGCCGCCGTCAGGCGGCGCCGGCTATGGCCCCGGATTGGGATTGTTCGGCAATGACGGCAGCGCGCGCAGGTACTCGTAGACCGCCTTCAGGTCGTGATCGGTCTTCTTGCCGAACACCGGCCATGGCATGACCTGCAGAATCTGCCCCGGCGGGTCGTTCGGGTTGTGGCCCGTGCGAAGCGTGGTGATGAAGTCCCGCAGCGTCAGTCCGGCCGGCTTGCCGGACGAGTCGGGCGTGAGGTTGGCCGACGTGAAGGGGCCGAACTGGCGCCCGCCCGTCAAGTACTGCGGAAAGTTGATCATCTCGGGCTGCCCCTGAAACGGGTCGCCGTTCGGCAGGTACTCGGGGTGGGTGTGGCAGTCGTTGCAGCCACTGGTGTTGACGATGTAGCTGCCAAGTCCGACGAGGGCGCGGTTCTTGCCTGCCAGATTCAGTTGCACTCCCTGCGGGACGATCTGGAAGCCGCGCTTGATCTGCGATTCACTTTCATCGTCGTCGGCACGCGCGCTCGCTGCGAACAACAGCGACAGGGCGGCCACGGCGGCCAGGCTGACGCACAAACGCATGGGACGGTATGAAGCCATCACGGAACTCCTTCGATCAGCGCGCGAGTCCTTCTTGCGTACGGTTTCACCAGCCGCGCCATGCCCCGGTCGACAAGCACTTCACACAACCCTCGCCAATCACCCATGCCGCCGGCGCGGCTGCTGTCAATTTCGATTCGGGCCTGGTGGACTCGCATCAACCAGGAATGGGCACTCTAGCGCCGCCACTCGACTGCGGTGTCGCTATCCCTTCGGGGATACGGGGCATCGCAAACTCAAGGGCAGGCTTACCGTCCCTGAACCCGCTACCGCGGCATGGCCTTGCTGGGGTTGATCAGGTACTTCGCACCGGTCGCTCGCTTGCCGTAGGCCGCGATGGCGTCGAGCCCCAGTGCCTCGGTCAGCGAGAGCTCGCCGCGGTAGTGGCTGGCAAACGTCGTCTTCAACTCGGCCGCCACGCGCTGCTTCAGCGCCTGTACGGCAGCGGGGCCGATGCGCTGCAGGAATGGAAAGAGCAGCCAGCCGCCCACCCCCCACGCCATCCCGAAGCTGCGGTTGAACTCTGTCGGCCCGGTGTCCAGACCGCCGTAGATGTAAACCTGCTTGTGCGTTGTCGATCCATAACGGCTGTATTCCTTGGCGGTGCGGTTGAGTGCCGCCTCCATGCAGGTCAGGATCTGGCCGGCCAGTCGGCCGCCGCCGGTCGCGTCGAAGGCAATCGTGGCGCCGGTGACCACAAGCGCCTGCGTGAGGTCGTCCATGAACGTCGGCGAAGCCGCGTCGCACACATGCTCGGCGCCCATCGCTCGCAGCAGCTGCACCTGCTCCGGCCTGCGCACGATGTTCACCAGGGCGACCCGGTCCTTCATGCAGATGCGGTTGAGCATCTGCCCGAGGTTCGACGCCGCCGCGGTGTGCACGAGCGCGGAGTGTCCCTCTCGCCGCATCGTCTCCACCATGCCCAGCGCGGTGAGCGGGTTCACGAAGCACGAAGCACCCTCGGCCGGCGTCGTGCCTTCGGGCAACACGAGGCACTGGTCCGTCTTCACGGTCCGATACTGCGCGTACATCGCACCGCCGAGCATGGCCACGGTCTTGCCCCGCAGGGCCTGGGCGGCGTCGGACGAACCCGCGGCGATGACCACGCCGGCGCCCTCGTTGCCCACCGGCATGGACTGTCCGACCCGGCCCGCCATGCCCTTCATGGCGCCGGGCGGCACGCGCGCTGTCACCACGGTGCTGGCACCCGCGCCAGTGACCGTCGCCGTGCCCATGTCGGCGGCCCCGAAAAGCAGCCCGATGTCCGAAGGGTTGATCGGCGCGGCTTCGACCCTGACCATGACCTCGTCCGCTGCCGGGCCCGGGAAGGTGACGCTGGCGAGCGAGATTTCGAGTTTGCCTTCCGGCGTGACCAGGGATCGCAGCTGCAGGCCGATCCGGCTGTCGCCATTGCTCATGGATGTCTCCTGTGGATGATGACGCCAGGGCACCAGTCCCCGACCGGCATCGAGTGTCCGCCGTCTTGAGGCGCGGTCGGCCGCAACGGGGCCGAAATCATGCAACCATACTCCGCTGCCGAGCGAGCCCGGTGCCGAGTCGTTGGCGCACGGGCCTGTGTGTGCCCGCCAACAATCCACGCATCATGAAGGACGGCACGATGGACGCCGGCGCGTGGTCGTGCGGCATGGTGGCCGGCCTGATCCACGACATCCCGACCGTGCGGGAACTGATCGACCGCATCATGACCGAGGCCAACGCGCTGGTCCGACAGCGACTGGCGGCGATGGTCGACGCGTAAGTTCGCAGCTGCGCTCAAGCCTTGGCCAAGCGCGCTACCAAGGCATCGCCGACGAACTGCATGAAGGCTCGCACGCGTGCCGTCTGGCGCAGGTCCGGGTGGGTGAGCATCCACACGGGTTGCGCGAGTTCGGGGATCGGCTCCGACACCGCCACCAGTTCGCGGTGCTTGTCCTCCATGAAGGTCGGCAGCACGCCCACTCCGATGCCGGTGCGCAGCATGGCGGCCTTGGCATTGAAGATGTCCACCCGCATGCGCACATGGGCCTGTGCCAGGCGCTGGCGAAGCCAGACGTCGTAGACACGCGTCGAAGCGTCGCGCTCGAAGGCCACCCAGGGCGCCTCGCGTATCAGCACGTCGAGCGCCGTCACATCCTGCGGCAGATCCGGCGCGCCGCGCAGGGCATAGACACGACACTGAGCGACGCCGAGCTGGCGGCCGACCAGATGCTCGGCCACGTGGCTCGACAAGCGCAGCGCCACATCGGCTTCGCGGCGCGTCCAACCCTGGTCGGGATCGCTATGTCGGCTTGCCAGGTCGACAAGAAACGCGTTCTCGACCACCTCGACCTCGATACCCGGATAGGCGCGCGCGAAGTCGGCCAACGGCTGCGGCAGCAGATGGTCCATCACGACGAACGCGGTCGTCACGCGCAGCGTGCCTGTCAGCTCGCGATCGTGCCCGAGAACCTGGCGTTCGATCTCCTCGGCGCGCGCGGCGATGTGTCGCGCCTGCTCCAACAGCGCGACACCGGTCTCGGTGGGTCGGTACCCACTGCGCTGGCGGTCGAACAGGCGCGAACCCAGGTGGGCTTCGAGGGCGTCGAGCCGGCGCAACACCGTGGTGTGATTGACGCCGAGCGAGCGGGCGGCGCCGGCCAGAGAGCCGGCATCGCCTATCGCCGCTGCGTAGCGCAGGTCGTCCCAGTCGAGCGAAGACATGGTGATGTGCGTTTCTGCAAAGTCAGACTGCAATATGCCACCTTGCATTCGCAAGTGAGCTACCGCACATTCAGTTCATCGCGCCGTGATTCGAGTTCCCGGATTCCGAGCAACCTAAAGATGGGAGTCGACATGAACAGCCACACCGTCCACCACGGATTCAGTCTCGGCCCCCTGCGCGCCGCGCTGCACCTGCCCAGGTTCAACGTGACACCGGCGTCGCGTCTGCCGGCACAATCCGGCCCGTCCGCGGGTTTGATGGAGCAGCTCGCGAGCTGGGCAGAGCGGCAGCCGCCGCATCACCGCATGGGCAGCTACACCCAGCGGCCGTAGTCGCCGAGCGTGCAGCCCCAGAAGCAGCAATGCCCTGCGTTGTGGTGCAGGGCATTCTGCGATGCCACTCTCGGTGGCACCGGCACATCACATGGGGATGATGTTTACCGGCATCTCGATGCCGGCCGTGGGGGGAGTGCTAAGGTGAGACTTCTCGATAGGTCTGCCCTCCTTTCACGACGGTGAGAGACGAATCGTCTGTCCGAGAAACAAAGCCCGGGTCGACCGCTCTGCACTGCTAGTAAACGCCTTTCTGTTCGTCGCGTCAAGGCGGCTTTCGACGCATCCGTCACCAGATGGTTGACACTGATCACCACGGCTTGCGTTGGATCATCGGGCGTGCGTTGCAGTCAGCTTGATCGCTTGATCTGCCGCCCGTTAGCCGATCGTCTACAGCAACAGTCGGCCATCAATGAACCTTCGAGCGCCTCTGGGTGAAGGCCAGCAAGGTGGCCGGAACCGGTCGCTCGCCGTGCGAGGTCGGTCGGCAGTCCCGACCCTGAGCTGACCTTGGCCTTCCGCCAAAGCGGACTGTCCGCCCACCAGGCCTTCGGTGCAAACTGCCGGCTCCTCACCAATCTGCCTATCGGGCACAGCGAACATGGCCACGATGCCACCGGGAAGAGTAATCACCCAAGCTGCACCGCAGGTTGGCTGGCCACCCGCGCCCCAGCCCCGGACGAACGGGAGCTCGCCTGCGGTCCTTCTTCTGACCGAATACCTGCCGCGCATTAAGGGCAGCCGGTTCCACAAGCTGCTCTTGACCTTCCTTGCGGCTTCTGCAGGACTCACGCCGGTTTACGACGCTGCCAACTACGCGCCCTTCCTCCACGGCACCGGCGGCAGCTTTCCTGGCCGGTACACGGACACTGTGCACGCCGATCTCGGCGCCGTAGTCGCTGATGTGCGCGGTGGCTCCCTGCCACAGGTCGAGGCAGAGATCGCGCTGTGCTGCATGCTGGCCAACGCTGCATACGAATCAGTTGCACTTCACGACAAGCACGCCAAGTGGCAGGCGCCTGAGATTCAGTTCTTCCGACATGTGCGCCATGCAGCGTCGCATGGCAATTGCTGGCACTTCGCCTCGCCCAAGCTGCCGCTCAAGCTTGATGCGGCCTGGCGCGGACTTTCGCTGTACCCACCGGCCCACCACGGCAACCAGTGCTTCAAGGGGTCGCTCGACTCGGCGGACCTCCTGCGCCTATTGCTCGACGTCGAGGACCTGCTCAATTAGCGAATCGCACTGTGATCGCACGACGGAATGGTCGGGCAAGGTAGTAAGCGTCGGCTTCAGCGGCCGGGTTCTGCCCCACCGCGGCGCAGGCTCAATGTCGGCTGCGCTCCAAAGTGCTGACGTTTGAGCCGCACGATCCGCACGCCTGTTGTGGGTCGATGACACGCCGTCATGACGGTCCGCTTCCCCCATCCGACGGCGTTCACCGTCGTGCGGCCACCAGCGCGTCGTCGAAGATCGCCACCGCGCGCGTCCAGCCGGCCGAGGCGCCGCGGATCTTGTGCGGGAAGCAGCTGATGATGAAGCCGTCGGCCGGCAGCGCCTCCAGGTTGTGCAGCTTCTCGAGGTGGCAGTAGCCGATGTCGCGGCCGGCCTTGTGGCCTTCCCAGATCAGCGACGCGTCCTTCGTCTCGGCGTACTTCTGTGCGGTGTGCACGAACGGCGCGTCCCAGCTCCAGGCGTCGGTGCCGGTCAGGCGCACGCCGCGCTCGAGCAGGTACATCGTGGCGTCGTAGCCCATGCCGCAGCCCGAGGCCACGTAGTCGGGCTGGCCGTAGCGCGAGCCGGCGCGGGTGTTGACGACCACGATCTCCAGCGGCTTGCAGCGCGTGGCCGATGCGCTTCAGTTCGGCCTCGACGTCGGCGGCGGTGACGACATAGCCGTCGGCGAAGTGGCGGAAGTCGAGCTTCACGCCGGGCTGGAAGCACCATTCGAGCGGCACCTCGTGGATGGCGATCGCGGGCTTCTTGTCGCCGAGCGCCGTGTCCATCGTGCTGTGAAAGTGGTAGGGCGCGTCGAGATGCGTGCCGTTGTGGGTGGACAGCTGACCAGCTCCACCGCCCAGCCCTCGCCGTCGGGCAGGTCTTCGCGCTTCAGGCCGGGAAAGAACGGTGCGATCTGCTCGTAGGTGTTGTCGTGCGTGAAATAGTTGATCTTCGGCTCCATGCCCGGGGGGTCGGAGGCGACATCGTTCTCCAGATAGATCGACAGATCGACGAAGCGGCGTGTCATGGGGGGCCTTTCGGAGCAGCCTGTGCGGGTGCGGTCACGGCGCCCTGATTCTCGCAGCGCGTCCCGCGGCCCGGCTGCGGGCGCTCGCAGCGCGGTGGCCTCGCCGGCAAGCTGTAAGCTGCACGCCTTCGTCGCAGCCCCACGGCCCCGCCATGACCCAGCGTCACACGCTCACCGAGCGCAACTTTCCCACCGCCGAGGAGGAGGCGCTCGCCGCCAAGCCGCCGTCGCGCTACGACGGCCCCGAGAGCAGCTTTCGCCTGGCGTTCACCGACGAACGCTTCCTGCTGCGCGAGGAGCTGCGCCCGGTGCGCATGCAGCTCGAGCTGCTGAAACCCGAGATGATCCAGCAGGAGCAGCGCATCGAGTCGACGATCGTCATCTTCGGCAGTGCGCGCGTGGTAACGCCTGAAGCCGCGCAGGAGCAATTGCTGGCCGCGCGGCGCAGCGGCGACGAGGCCGCGCTGAAGCGCGCGGAGGTGGCGCTCGAGATGAGCCGCTACTACGACGAGGCACGGCGCTTCGCCGGGCTGGTGACGGTGCGCTCGCGCAACCACGACACGCCGATCTACGTGGTCACCGGTGGCGGGCCCGGCATCATGGAAGCCGGCAACCGCGGCGCGCACGACGTCGGCGGCCGCAGCATCGGGCTGAACATCGTGCTGCCGCACGAACAGGCGCCCAACCCGTACATCACCCCGGAGCTGTGCTTCCAGTTCCACTACTTCGCGCTGCGCAAGATGCATTTCGTGATGCGCTCGATCGCGCTGGTGTGCTTTCCCGGCGGCTTCGGCACGCTCGACGAGCTGTTCGAGACGATGACGCTGGTGCAGACCGGCAAGAGCCGGGCGCGCCCGATCCTGCTGTTCGGCCGCGCGTTCTGGGAGAAGCTGATCAACTTCCAGCACCTGGTGGACAGCGGCATGATCAGCGCCGAGGACCTGGGCCTCTTCCACTTCGTCGAAACGGCCGAGGATGCGTGGGCGCGATTGGCCGAGTATTACGGGTTCGAACTGCCGGCCACCGAGACAGGAGAGTTCGCGGACGACATCTGATGCGCTTGGTTCGGCCCGGGTGCGGCCGTTCGCCTTGCGTCAGACCGGCCATTGGACGATCGAGCGAGGGCGCGGCCACGGGCGGGCAGCCGCCGGGGCTCATGCGTCCCTGAATCGCCCCGTCGGCCGCCCACCCGTGGCGGCGCCCGAACCACTGCGGCAGTCCATGGACGCACCACCTCCGCGCGGTGGCGACGCCATCGGCAACGCGGCAGGCCGAGGGCTGGGCGACGATTTAGGGACGCATGAGGAGCCCGGCCCTCGGTCTGCCGCGTTGCATGCTCGGTCGTCGAAGGTCTGCAATCAAGCCGCAGACCGAATGCCCGCACCGGGCCGCAAGTGGCCGGACGCTCTTGGAATGGCGATCGCGAACGCGCCCTGACTTCAGGCTTTCGCAGCCAGCGCGTCGCGCATGCGCGCCATGAAGCCACCCACGTGCGAGGAATCGAGCCACCGCACCACCACCACCGCATCGAACTCGGGCTCGATCCAGACATAGTGACCACCGGCCCCGACCATGAAGCTGGCGCGCGGTGATGCGCCGGGAAACGTGCGGCCGCCAGGGTTCAGCCACATCAGCCAGCCGTAGAACGGCGCGATGCTGCACGACTCCCGCATGCGGGCGGCCCAGTGGGCCGGCAGCAGGCTGCGGCCGTTGTAGCGGCCCTGGTTCAGCAGCAGCTGGCCGAGCCGCGCCTGGTCGCGCGCGGCGATCGACACGCCGCCGCCCCAGTGCGTGCCGCCAGGCACCGACTGCACGCGCCGGCCGGCGATCTCGACCCAGGCATCGTCGTAGCCGCGCCAGGCCCACGAATCGCTGGCACCCAGCGGCTTCATCAGGCGCTCGCCGAACACCTCGGGCAGCGGCCGGCCGAACAGGTGCAGCAGCGCCAGCGACAGCTGGTTGATGCGCACGTCGTTGTATTCCCAGTAGGTGCCAGGCTTCTGCAGCGGCCGCGCGTCGCCCTTGCGGCCACCGGGCGGCCGCGGATCGTGCGACACGGTGCGCCAGCGGTCCACCGTATCGGGCACGCCGAAACAACTGCCCTCCCACTCGCTGGTCTGCTCGAGCAGGTGGTGCCAGGTGACGCTGCGGTTGTGCGCCGAATCGAAGCCGATGCCCGGCAGTCGCGCGACCACCGGTTCGTCCACGTCGGGCAGCAGGCCGTCGGCGTGCGCGACGCCGGCCAGCAGCGCGAGGTAGGTCTTCGCGACACTGAAGGTCAGGTCGGCGCGGTCGGGCTCGCCCCAGGCGGCGAGCTCGCGGCCCTTTTGCAGCACCACGCCCGACACGCCGCCGCGCGGGTGCACCGGGCCGCGCAGCCGGTTGTAGGGCGCGGGGTCGTCGTGGTGCACGCCCCAGGCGGCCGGGTCGGCCGCCGGGTCGCGCGGCCAGGCCACCTCGTGCGTCGTCGCGAATTGAATGGCATCGGCAAGGTAAACGGATGAGTTCATGGGCCACACTGTACGCACGGTCGCCGGCACCGTCACAATCGCAGCCCATGAATCGCCCGATCAGCCTCATCGGTGCACCCACCGACATCGGCGCCGGCAGCCGCGGCGCCAGCATGGGGCCCGAGGCCCTGCGCGTCGCCAACATCCGGCCGATCCTCGAAGGCCACGGTCTCGAGGTCGTCGACCGCGGCAACCTCGGCGGGCCGGCCAACCCCTGGTTGCCCGCGGTGGACGGCTACCGCCACCTGGCCGAGGTGGTGGCCTGGAACCACCTGGTGCACGACGCGGTGCTGCACGAGCTGGAGCTCGCTCGGCTGCCGATTCTGCTCGGCGGCGACCATTGCCTGGGCATCGGCTCGATCAGCGCGGTGGCGCGCCATTGCCGCGACCATCAGAAGAAGCTGCGCGTGCTGTGGCTCGATGCGCACGCCGACTTCAACACCAACCTGCTGACGCCCAGCGGCAACATCCACGGCATGCCGGTGGCGTGCCTGTGCGGCCACGGCCCGCAGGAGCTGGTGGCGATCGGTGGCGCGGTGCCGGCGATCAACCCGAAGTCGCTGCGCCAGATCGGCATCCGCAGCGTCGACGCCGGCGAGAAGCGCCTGGTGCACCAGGCGGGGCTCGAAGTCTTCGACATGCGCTTCATCGACGAGATGGGCATGCGCCACGCGATGGAGCTGGCACTGGCCACGCTGGATGCGCAGACGCACCTGCACGTCAGCTTCGACGTCGACTTCCTCGACCCCGACATCGCGCCGGGCGTCGGCACCACCGTGCGCGGCGGGCCCACCTACCGCGAGGCGCAGCTGTGCATGGAGATGATCGCCGACACCGGCGCGCTCGCGTCGCTCGACGTGATGGAGCTCAACCCCGCGCTGGACGTGCGCAACCGCACCGCCGAGCTGGCGGTGGACCTGATCGAGAGCCTGTTCGGCAAGAGCACGCTGATGCGTGCGCCCGGCGGCGCGGTGCGCTGAGGCGAGAGGCACCGTTGAGCGAAACCGTCCACGACGCGGTGATCGTCGGTGCCGGCATCGCCGGCGCATCGCTGGCCTGGGCGCTGAGCGCGCACGCGCGCGTGCTGCTGCTGGAACGCGAGGCGATGCCTGGCGTGCACAGCACCGGGCGCAGCGCCGCGATGTTCATGGAGAGTTACGGCACGCCGCAGGTGCGCGCCCTCACCCGCGCCAGCCGCGCGTTCTACGAGCAGCCGCCGGCGGGGTTCTGCACCTCGCCGATCCTGGCGCCGCGCGGCGTGCTGTACGTCGGCTGGCAGGGCCAGCAGGCTGCGCTCGACGCGCTGCAGCGCGAGCTCGACGGCAGCGGCGCCGCGGTGTCGCGGGTCGACGCCGACGAGGCGCTGCATCGCGTGCCGGTGCTGCGCAGTGACGGCCTGCTCGGGGCGATCGCCGAACCCGACGCGATGGACATCGACGTCCACACGCTGCACCAGGGCTACCTGCGCGGGCTGCGCCAGCGCGGCGGCGCACTGTGCATCGGCGCCGAGCTCGCGTCCGCCGAGGTGCACCGCGCCGGTGGCTGGGCGCTGCAGCTGACCGGCGGCCGGCATCTGCGCTGCCGCACGCTGGTCAACGCCGCCGGCGCCTGGGCCGACGTGGTGGCCGAACGCTGCGGCGTGCGCCCGCTCGGCCTGCAGCCCAAACGCCGCAGCGCGTTCACCTTCGCGCCGCCCGAGTCGGTCAATGCGCCGCAGCTGGCCGACCGTGGCCGACGTGCAGGAGCGCTGGTACTTCAAGCCCGACGCGGCGCAGCTGCTCGGCTCGCCGGCCAACGCCGACCCGGTGGCGCCGCACGACGTGATGCCCGAGGAGCTCGACATCGCCACCGGCATCGCCGGCATCGAAGCCGCGACGACGATGACGATCCGCCGCCCGACGCGCACCTGGGCCGGGCTGCGCACGTTCGCGCCCGACGGCGACTTGGTGATCGGCTGGGACCCACAGCGCACCGCCTTCTTCTGGCTCGCCGGCCAGGGCGGCTACGGCATCCAGAGCGCGGCCGGCGCGGCGCAGCTGGCCGCAGCGTTGTGGCTCGGCGCACCGCTGCCCGATGCGTTGCGCGAACAAGGCATCGACGTGCATGCGATGGACCCGTCGCGCGCTGGGCTCGGCGCCTGACGCGTGGCCGATAGGGGCGATCACCGTGGCAGCGAAGCACAAGGTGCGCGACCATGGCGCCAGCAGACTCTCTCACCTCCCGCAG
>CAWFCV010000011.1:0-202063 GCA_963814435.1 uncultured beta proteobacterium | reverse complement strand
GTGCCAGTGAGGGTGGTGCGAGGCGCCGGCGTCTGCGCCGACCCGCTGGCCGACAGCGCCGTTCCAGCAATGACCGCGGCAATCGCGAGATTCCTGACCATGCGAAACCGTAGCGTCGGGCCGCACCCGAGGGCAAGCCGAATGTGACCGATGCGGGATGCGCCAGGGACGCGTCAGGGCTGCGCGCGGGACGCGCCGGAGACGGGTTGGGGACGGGCCTGGAACGACGGCGTCCAACCGAGTCCGCTTGACGCGACACGCGTTTCATCATCTAGAGGGTTCGAGATGTCAGAAAAGAAGATCATCGCAGTAGTCGGCGCCACCGGCGCCCAGGGCGGCGGACTCGTCCGCGCCATCCTCGCCGACCCGTCGGGCGGCTTCACGGCCCGCGCCATCACGCGCGATCCCAACTCGGCGGCGGCGCAGGCCCTGGCAGCGGCGGGCGCCGAGGTGGTGGCGGGCGACGTGGATGATGCGGCGAGCCTCGAGCGCGCCTTCGCCGGAGCCTACGGCGCCTATTGCGTGACGTTCTTCTGGGCGCACTTCTCGCCCGAGAAGGAGCAGGCGCAGGCGCAGAACATGGCCGAGGCCGCCAAGGCCGCGGGCGTGCAGCACGTGATCTGGTCCACGCTCGAAGACACGCGCAACTGGATGCCCAAGGGCGACAACCGCATGCCCACGCTGATGGGCAAGTACAAGGTGCCGCACTTCGACGCCAAGGGCGAGAGCGACCGCTTCTTCACCGAGGCCGGCGTGCCGACGACGTTCCTGCTGGCGTCGTTCTACTGGGACAACCTGATCGGCTTCGGCGCGGGCCCGAAGCGCGATGCCGACGGCCTGCTCCAGTTCACGCTGCCCGATCGGCGACGTGCCCATGGCCGGCATCGCCGCCGAGGACATCGGCCGTGCGCCTACGGCATCTTCCAGCGCGGCAGCGAGTTCATCGGCGCGCGCGTGGGCGTGGCGGGCGAGCATCTGACCGGCGCCGAGATGGCCGAGGCCATGGCGAGCGCCATCGGACAGCCGGTGCACTACAACGCCGTCACGCCGGCGGTCTATCGCAGCTTCGGGTTCCCCGGCGCCGACGACCTGGGCAACATGTTCCAGTTCTATCGCGACTTCGAACCGGATGTGAACGCCATGCGCAACGTGGCGCGCTCGCGATCGCTGAACCCCGCGCTGCAGTCGTTCGAGGCCTGGCTGGCCACGAACGCCCGCCGCATCCCGCTCGACTGACCGGAAGGGGTCTGACCCCCATGGCGCGGATTTTGTGCCATCGGGGTCAGACCCCTCAGTCGTTCAGCGAGATGACGATCAAGGCCGCCACGATCAGCGCCAGCACGGCGAAGAAGATCTTGACCCAGCTGTACGGCTGCTCGCCGGCGATCGCGCCGGTGACGCCGTTGACCACCACCTGGTAGGCCTTCCGGCCATAGTCGTAGTGCAGCAGCCACACCGGCAGCAGCGTGTGCTTGAAGGTCTGGTCGGTGTAAGTCGCGGCCACTTCCAGGTTGCGGTAGGTGTCGCCGGGAATGTCCTGCGCACACCGGGCGCGCACCTTCGCGTCCATCTCGGCGCGTGAGCGCTCGGCCGCGCCCACGAGATCGATCTGGTACTGCTCGACGACCCAGCCCGACACGTAGCCGCGGTCGTAGGGCTTCAGGTCCTTGGTGGGGAAGGGCTCGACGGCCTTCAGCAGGGCCGCGTGGATCCCCTGCGTGGCCGACACCAGTTCGTCGTCGAACGCGGTCGACACCTCGCCGGCGGCGGGCTCCCAGCGCACGCGCCGTTCCTGCACCGTCTCGGTGCGGCCGTTGCGCGTGACGGTGCGCGACACGTAGTAGTAGTGGCCCGCCTCGGCCCGCCAGCGCGCGTGCACCCGCGCGTCGAACGTCCAGTAGGGCAGGTAGATGCCGCCCACCCGGTCGGTCAGCGCAGCCTTCTTCAAGCGGTTGGGCGCGAACCAGCGGCTGCCGTACCACTGGCGAATGGCCTCGCGCACCTGCGACTCGGTGTAGGTGAAGGGCAGCAGGCTTTCGGGATAGATGGCGTTGCGGGTCTTCGTGTACGGCACGATCGAGGCCGACCCGCAGAACTCGCAGCGTTGCGCCACGCGCGTGGACTCGAAGAGCGAGATGGCCTTGCAGCTCTGACACTGCACCGACGTGCGATCCTGTTCCCAGCCTCGATTCGCGTCGGGAATGGCGCGCAACGCCAGCGCCAGATCGTGCTCCTGCACGAGCGATCCATCGCTCGCGAGCTGCGCGGGCGACACCGTGCCGCAATACGGACACACCAGCGCCTGCTTGGCGGCGTTCCAATGCGCCTCGGCGCCGCATCCTGGGCAGTGGTGCTTGTCGAGCGCCGACACCTCCGGAGCAGGCGCCGACGGCAGGGGAGGCAGCACGACACCGGGACCGGAGGGCGGCGGGTTCATCGAGGTGGCCCAGTAGATTGCCGCCGCGGCCACCAGCGCCATCGCTGCCAGGACGATGGCGGCGGTCCAGGTGTCATGGCCGTCTCCGGCGATCGCCCCGGTGGCGCCGTTGACGACGACCTGCACCGGCCGGCCACCCTTGACCGCCTGCACTACCCACACCGGCAGCAGCAGATGATGAAACGCCGTCACGGCCGCTGTGGCGGTGACGGCAAGACCCGAATAGCGCCTCTGAGGCACCTCGTGGCCGCACCGCTTCCGGTAAGCTGACGGGCGCCGCCGCCGCGAGCGCGGCGCACACGCGATCGCCGGCGGCCGACGAGATCCACCTGATACTGCTCGACGATCCATCCCGAGACGAAGCCGGGATCGTAGGGACGGAGCTGCTCGAGCGGAAATGGGGCGAGGGCGGCGCAGCGCGTCCTCGGACACTCCGCGGGTGGCCGGCACGAGCTGCCCGGTGTCGATCTCGGAGAAGCCGCCGTCGACTGGCTCGTATTGGGGATGCGTCTTGGTGCCGAAATCGGCCGAGCCGCGTGCCAATGGACGTAGAGGTCGCACGTCAGCCGCCAGTAAGGAACGTAGACCCCGGCCGACCGTCGTGATCGACGACCCTCGCCCGAGCCAGCGGCGTGCGGCCTCGCGGGCGTCGGCGTCGGCAACGGCGAACGGCAGCACCGCGTCCGGCCGGATCGGCCGCGCGGCGGCCTCGCCGGGCACGATCGCCGCGGCGCCGCAAAAGTCGCAGCGCTGCGCCACGCGCGCGCCCTCGAACAGCGAGATCGCGCCGCAGTCCTGACAGCGGACGGCGGTGCGCGCGGCGGCCCAGCCGCGCTGCTCGTCCGGGATCGCGCGCAGCACGCGCATCACGTCGTGCTCCGCGACGATCGAACCGTCGGCGGCGATCGCCGCCGGGGCGATGGTGCCGCAATACGGGCAACCACGGCGCTCTTCAGCGCGTCCCAGCGGCCGCCGGCGCCGCAGGCCGGACAATCGTGCGCCGCGAGCGCCGCGATCGCCGGTCCCGGCGCCGTCGGGTAGCGGCGGATCAGTGGGCTCCAGGGCCGTTCACCGTCAGTGCTTGAGGAACTCGTCGAGCGCGGCGCGCGTGACGCGCCACGCCGAGCCGATCTTCCGGCCCTTGAGGTCGCCCTTGTCGAGCGTCTCGATCACGTCGGCTTCGGTGACGCCCAGCGCCTTGGCCACATCCGCCGGCGTGAGCACGTCGGGAATCGGCGGAGGTGCCCCGGCGCCCGCGGCCGGCGCCGTCTGGCCGCCGCCGAGGATGCCGCCGGGCTGATTCGCCATCTGCTGCGCCATGGCGAAGCCCATCGCGATCTCCGCGGCCGAGCCGGCCACGCCGCCGCCCCCGCCGGGCTGCGCCATGCCCTGCGCCATCTGGTACTTCACGTAGTCGTTCAGGTTGCCGATCGCGCTCATGCTGGAGCGCTTGTCGATGGCCGCTTCCACTTCGGGCGGCACCGAGCAGTTCTCGAGGATGAAGCTCGGAATCTCGATGCCGTACTTCTCGACGAGCTGCGGGTTGATGAGCGGCAGCAGCGCCTCGCCCACCTCCTGGTAGCGCGTGGCGAGATCGAGCGCCGGCACCTTGGCCGTGGCGATCGCGTCGGTGAACACGCTCACGATGCGCGAGCGCATGGTGTCGGCGAACTCGTCGAGGCGGAAGTTGTGGTCGGAGCCCGGCCACTTCCTTCAGGAAGCGCTTCACGTCGACGACCTTGAAGTCGTAGGTGCCGAAGGCGCGCAGGCGCACGATGCCGAAATCCTGATCGCGCAGCATGATCGGATTCGACGTGCCCCACTTGTTGCCGGTGAAGAGCCGCGTGTTGACGAAGTAGACGTCGGCCTTGAAGGGCGACTCGAAGCCGTACTTCCAGCCCTTGAGGTGCGAGAGCACCGGGATGTTGTCGGTGGTGAGCGTGTGCTTGCCGGGGCCGAACGTGTCGCCGAACTCGCCCAGGTAGACGAACTGCGCGGTCTGCGACTCGCGCACGATGAGCTGCGCGCCGTTCTTGATTTCCTTGTCGTCGTCGGGGAACCGCCAGCTGATCGTGTCACGCGAGTCGTCGGTCCACTCGATGATGTCGATGAGCTGTGTCTTGATGTAGTCCATCAGTCCCATGGCGCGTATGCCTCCAGGCAATCAAGCAATCAATAGGGGAAGACGATCTTACCGCGGCTGAGGTTCGCTGAGCGTGCGCGCGGGGCAGGGCTGCGGCCTCACCACCCGCCGAGTCGCTGCAGCGCCGCGGTGGCGGCGGCATTGCCGCGGGCGGCGGCCTCGCCGTACCAGCGCCGGGCGGCGGCCAGGTCCACGCGCCACGCCCTTGCCCTGCTCGTACGCCTCACCCAGGCGCACCTGCGGCACGGCGTCGCCCTTGAGGGCGGCCTTGGTCCACCACGCGACGGCAGCGGCGGCGTCGGGCGCCACGCCGCGGCCGGCCGCGTAGGCGTTGCCGAGGTTGTGCTCGGCCAGCGTATGACCCTCCGCGGCGGCCTTGTGGAACCACTCGAGCGCCGTGGCGGATGCTCTCGCACGCCCAGGCCCTCGTCGCACGCCGTGCCCATCAGGAACACCGCCTCGATCGAGCCCTGCCCGGCCTGGCGCCGCACGGCGTCCACGAGCAGTGTCGCGATCGCCCGCGCCTTCGCCTCGTCACGCGGATAGCCGAGGCGTCCGCGGGAGTAGGCCCGCGCCACCCACATGCGCGCCAGCACGTCGCCATCGGTGGCGGCGGCGTCGATGAGCGCGCGCGCCTTCGCATCGTCCACCCGGCCGGCGACGCCGGTGTACCAGCCGATGGCCTCGACCACGCGCGGATCGACGCGCGGCTGCGCGCTGCCGACCGGCGCCGCGCAGGCCAGCGCCAGCACGACCGACGGCTGACCCCAGCGGCAGATGTCTCGCCGTGTCCCCATTTGCATATTATCGCCCGCTGGTCGGCGAAGTCGTGCAGCCGGGCCCGGCCCGGTCCGATAGTTCCCAGATGAGTGTTTCGCCGCCGGCGCCCGCGCCACCGTCGACGCGCGACCGCCGAGATCCTGGCGGCGCAGGTGGCGCTGCTCTACGAACGCGCCGGCACGAGCCTGCCGGCCTCGGCCGTGGCGGTGCTGGCGGCCACGGCGATGCTGGTGCTGGCCACGCCCTCGTACGGGCTGCTCGCCTGGACGATCGTGTTGGCGGCGATCACCGCTGGCCGCTACCTGCTCGTGCGTCGCATACCGGAAGGCGGCGGCTGCCGGACCGATCGACGTGGCCGACTGGGGCGAGCGCTATGTCATCGGCGGCGCGCTGAATGGCCTCGCTTGGGGATTGGGCGGCGCGCTGCTGCATCCGGAAGGCCTGCCGCATGTCGAGGCGGCGCTGGCCATCTTCGTGGTGGGCATGGGCACGGCCGGTCTGGCGCCCCTCGCCCCGTTGCGCGCGGCCTATCCGGCGTTCCTGATCCCGATGGTCGTGCCGTTTGCCGGCGGACTGATGCTGGCGGGCGGCCCCGAACACCTCTTTGGCGGCCTGGCGATCGGCGTGTTCCTGGTGGCCATGCTCGCGGTGGGCAAGAGCAACACCGATCTGATCGAGCGGTCGCTGCGCCTGCGGCTGCAGAACGACGACCTCGTGCAGGAGCTGACGACGGCGCGGCGCCGCGACCGAACAGGTCAACGTCGGGCTGCGGCGTGAGGTCGAGCAGCGGCTGCAGGCGCAGGAGGTGGCGGAGGAGGCCAGCAAGGCCAAGTCCACCTTCCTGGCCAACATGAGCCACGAGATCCGCACGCCCATGAACGGCGCTGCTCGGCATGACGCGAGCTGCTGCTCGGCACCGACCTGGCGCCCGACCAGCGGCGCTACGCCGAGACCGCGCACCGCTCGGCCGCGTCGCTCCTTGCCGGTGGTCAACGACGTGCTCGACTTCTCGCGGATCGAGGCCGACCGGCTCGAGCTCGACGAGCGCACGTTCGACGTGCGTGAGCTGACCGACGAGGTCTGCGCGCTGCTGGCCGAGATGGCGCACGGCAAGGGCCTGGCGTTGATGTCGCTCGGTGACCGACGGCCGTGCCGCCGCTGGTCGTGGGCGATCCCGACCGCGTGCGCCAGGTGCTGACCAACGTGGTCGGCAACGCCGTGAAGTTCACCGACCGCGGCGAGGTGGCGATCGCCGTCGACGCCGAAGAAGTGACGGCGGCGCGTGACCGCTGCCTGCTGTCGTTCTCGGTGCGCGACACCGGGCCGGGCATTCCCGCCGGCCGTGGCCGGCGCGGTGTTCGAGGCGTTCCAGCAGGGCGATCCGTCGCTCACCCGCACGCACGGCGGCACCGGCCTGGGGCTGGCCATCGCCAAGCGCCTGGTCGAGCGCATGGGCGGCGCCATCGGCTTCACCTCCACGCCGGGGCAGGGCGCCGACTTCCGCTTCACGCGTGCGGGTGGCGCGCTCGACCGAGCGGCGCGCGCCGCGCACGGCACCGCCGCCGTCGCCCTCGCGCGCGCAGTTTGCCGGCCTCGTGCTCGTCGTCGAAGACAACGAGGTGAATCAGCAGGTGGCCACGGCCATGCTGCGCCGCATGGGCTGCGAGGTGGACGTGGCGGCCAACGGCAAGGAAGGCCTGGCGGCGCTCGAGACGACGCGCTACGACCTGGTGTTCATGGACTGCCACATGCCGGTGATGGACGGCTTCAAGGCCACGGCCGCCATTCGCGCCAGCGAGGGCCGGCGCGGGCGCGCCCGCCAGCCGATCGTGGCCCTGACCGCCGACGCCATGGCGGGCGACGCCGAGAAGTGCCTGTCGGCCGGCATGGACGACTATCTGGCCAAGCCGTTCGGCCTGAGCGACCTGCGCGCCGTGCTCGAGCGCTGGCTGCCGCGGCGCGAGCGCGGCGCGGCACGCGCGCTAGCTGAGGGCGCGAATCACGTCCCAGCGCGTGATGATGTAGGTCTCGTCGCTCTTGAAGTCGCGCACCAGCACGGCCGGGGAGTCGGGCGTGATCATGCCGGCGAGCGCGTCGACGCCGGTCGAGATGTCGGCGTAGGGGAACGCCGGCTCCATGATCGCCTCGACCGGCCCCTTCAGCAGGTCCGGGTTCTTCACGATCTCCGCGAAGAGGTAGCCCTCGTTGACCGAGCCGACGAGGCGGCCGTCGGCCATGACGGGAATCTGCGAGTAGGCGTTCGCGGTCATGATGTGCGCGGCCTTGGCCACCGTGCTCGCTGCGCTCGATCGTGACGAGCGGCGCCTTCTGGCGATCGGCCACGAGGTCCTTCGCGGTGAGGCCCTTCTTGTCGAGGAAGCCCTTCTCGCGCATCCAGTCGGGGTTGTACATCTTGCCGAGGTAGCGCGTGCCGTGGTCGTGGAAGATCACGACCACCAGCTCGCCGGCCTTGAAATTGGGCGCGAGCTGCAGCAGGCCGGCCATGGCCGACCCGGCCGAGTTGCCGGCGAAGATGCCTTCCTCGCGCGCGATGCGGCTGGTCATGATCGCGGCATCGCGGTCGGTCACCTTCTCGAAGTGATCGATCACGCTGAAGTCGACGTTCTGCGGCAGGAAGTCCTCGCCGATGCCCTCGGTGATGTACGGGTAAATCTCGTTCTTGTCGAAGACGCCGGTCTCCTTGTACTTCTTGAAGACCGACCCGTAGGTGTCGATGCCCCACACCTTGACGGCGGGCTTCTGTTCCTTCAGGTACTTGCCGGCGCCGCAGATGGTGCCGCCGGTGCCCACGCCGACGACCAGGTGGTCGATGCGGCCGTCGGTCTGGTCCCAGATTTCCGGGCCGGTCTGCTCGTAGTGCGCCTGCGCGTTCGACGGGTTGTCGTACTGGTTGGCCTTCCAGCCGTTGGGCGTGTCGCGCTCGAGGCGCGACGACACCGAGTAGTACGAGCGCGGATCCTCGGGCTCGACGTCGGTGGGGCAGACGATCACGTCGGCGCCGAAGGCGCGCAGCGCATCCACCTTCTCCTTCGACTGCTTGTCGGTGGTGGTGAAGATGCACTTGTAGCCCTTCACGACGGCGGCGATCGCCAGGCCCATGCCGGTGTTGCCCGAGGTGCCCTCGATGATGGTGCCGCCCGGCTTGAGCCGGCCGTCGGCCTCGGCGTCCTCGATCATCTTCACGGCCATGCGGTCCTTGATCGAGTTGCCGGGATTGAAGGTTTCGATCTTGGCCACCACGTCGGCCGCGACCACGCCCTTGGGAATGCGGTTCAGGCGCACCATCGGCGTGTGGCCGATGGTGTCGAGGATGTTGTCGCAGATCTTCTTCGGCATCAGACGGATCTTAACCCGGCCCCACTCGTTCCCTAGTCCCTAGTCCCTAGCCCCAGTCCCCAGTCCCCGCCCTTCAGTGGCTCATCGCGTACAGCATGATGTTGATGGCCACGGCGTAGCCGTTCGGCGAGTACTGGTAGAAGTACTCGGGGTCTTCGCCCTCGCGCTCCCAGGCGTCCGAGATGTCGGTGTTGTGCGTGGCCAGCACCAGCAGCCGCCCTTGGCGTCGGTGATGCCGCGCAGGTGCGCGTCGGCGCTGTCGCTGCCGCGCTCGGACGTAGCGCCGCCGCTGCCGCGCCAGAACTGGATCGACGGAATCTGCGGAATGGCCGTCAGCGGGAACATCGTGCGGTAGATCGCGTGCTCGGGGCCGATGTCGCGGAACGGATAGGTGCCCGGCGGCAGCACGCGCGCCATCTCGTCTTCGAAGACGTCCCAGGCGCGCGGGCCCCAGAAGTCGTCGACCCACAGGAATCCGCCCTTGAGCAGGTAGTCGCGCAGCGCCGACACCTCGTCGTCGCGCAGCGACATCGTGCCCACGTCCGATCCGAGCAGGAACGGGCAGCGGGTGAGCCACGGGTCGGTGAGGCGCGTCACGAAGTGATTGGGCACGCCCGACGGCTGCTTGCTGACGCGCGTCTTGGTCAGCTCGGCGAAGCGAATCGAGAAGTTGATGTCGGCGTCGGGGTAGTCGGTGGACCAGCCCTGCCCGCCGGCTTCGCGCCACTGGCTCGAGTACATCATGCGGCAGAAGTTGAAGCCGCCGTCGAAGCTGGCGTCGCTGGTGGGGAAGCGCGGCGGCACGCGCCGCATGCGGCCGAAGCCGCCGTACTGCGCCGCGGCGGCCGCCGCCAGCAGGAGCACGATGCCGGCAGCCGCGCCGGCAGCGCGCGCGCCCGGTCATTTCTGCGGCGCCTTCGGCTTGGCGAGGCTGCGGTAGTACTCCTCGACCATGCGCCTTGAACTCGGCCGGCACTTCGTCGCTGCCCGAGAGCAGCACGTCCTTCGCGTCGCCGTCGGCCGTGCGGCGCAGACCGAACTCGAACCGCCGCAGGCCGTCGCTCACCGCGCTCTGCAGCCGCGCCAGTTCCTGCACGTCCTGGTAGACGCGGTCGTCGTCGAGCGCCTTGAGGCGCTTCAGGATCTCGTCGAGCTCGCGCGAGTCCACGCCGTCGGCGCGCAGCGCCCGCCGCAACGCTTCGAGGTCCTGGCCGCGTAGCGCCGCGCCTCGCCGCGGAACTGCCGCACGTCGTCGGCGCCGAAGTTGCCCGGCCGCGCGTTGCCCCAGCCGCCGTCGTCGTTCCAGCCGCCGACGTTGTTGCCGCCGCCCATGCCGCCGCCCTGGCCCTGTTGACCGCCCTGGCCTTGTCTGGCCGCCCTGACCCTGCTGCCCGCCTTGGCCCTGCTGGCCCTGCTGGCCCGCTGGCCCTGTGCCCTGTTGGCCGGCTTGTGCCCTGCTGTCCGGCCTGTCCTTGCTGCCCTTGCTGACCGTGCTTGGCCTGCTGGCCCTGCTGCCGGCTGCGCCTGCTGGCCCTGCTGTTGCCGCCTGCTGCCCTTGCTGTCCTGGCCGCGGTCTGCCCGCGGCGCGTTCCTGCATGCGCGCGTGCCGAGCGAGTCCACGCCGCGCACCAGTTCGCGCGCGCGCTCCAGCGAGTCGGCGCTCTTGTCGCCTGCCGCGCCGCCCTTGCCCAGCGCCGACGCCGCTTCGGCGAGCTTGCGCCGCAGGTCCATCAGGTTCGAGCCGATCTCGGCGTCCATGTCGCCGGCGGTGCCGGGCGCCCGTCGCGGCCGAGCAGCCCGCGCGAGTAGCGCAGCTTCTCCTTGATCTTGTCGTCGCGAATCTCGCCGGCCGCGTCCTGCAGGCGCGTGGCCGCGTCGCGCTCCTCCTTGGCAATCTCGTTGGCGGTCTTGTCGAGTTGCTGCTCGAGCTGGCCCACCTTGGTCGAGAGGGCGTCGCGGCGCTGCGCGTTGAGCTGCGCCTTCTGCAGGCGGTCGGCGCCGGCCTCGCCGAGCTTCTCGGCGTCGCCGGCCACGTCGGCGTGCTCGCGCGCGATCTCCTCGGCCTGGCGCAGCGCGTCCTGCACGTCGCGCTCGGCGCGCGCGGTCTGCGCGCCCTGCAGTTGCCGCTGCACCTGCTGCAGTCGGTCGGAGGCGGCGGCCGCCTGGCCGGCGGCGCTCGGGTCGTTGCCCGCGGCGGCGCGGCGCATGGCGTCGGCGGCCTGCTGCATCTGCCGCGCGGCCGCGCGCCAGATCCGGCCGGTTCTGCTCGCGCGAGAGCTTCTCGAGCTGCCGCGCCGCCTCCTCGGCCTGCTCGGCCAGCGCGCGCTGCTGATCGCCGCCGCCGCCGGCGGCCTGTCCGGCGGCGCGCCGGCGCTGGCGCTCCAGCTCCTGCTGCTGGCGCCGCGCCAGCTCCTTCAGCTTCTCGGCCAGGGCGTCGACCTGCTGCTCGGCCTGGCTGCTCTCGGCCCGCGACGTCGTCTCGTACTGGTTGGCCATCTTGTCCATCTCGAGCTCGAACAAGTCCGCCAGGTCCTCGGCGATGGAGCCCGCCTGCCCGCCCCCGCCCCCGCCGCCCGACTGGCGGCTGGTCTGCACCTGCATCTCGTACTCTTCCTCGGCCTGCTGCAGGTACTGCAGCGCCTTCTGCTCGGCCGGCATCGCGCCATCGGCGACTTCGCGCCTGCAGCTTGGCCTCGGCGGCCTTCATCTCGGCGGCGGCGAGCGGCAGCAGGTCGGCGATCTTCTTGAACGCCGGGTCGGGCGCGACCAGCCGCGAGTTCATGCGGCTCACGAGGCCTTCGACCTGCTCGCGCAGCCGGCCCTGCGACAGCGCCAGCACCACGGAGCTCTCGCGCAGCTTCTCGGCGCGTGAGCGTCTTCTTCTCGCGCAGCACGTTGAACGTGCCGGCGATGATCTGGCGCTGCTGTTCGGAGAGCGCGCCCACTTCGCGCGCCGCCGCCGCCCCCGCCACCGCCGCCGCCGGCCTGCGACGTGGCCGGCTTGAAGTCCTTGCCGAACGGCCGCACGCGCAGGAAGTACATGTCGCTCGTGGCCTGCTTGCCGCCGCTCGGCGTCGTTGTCGTTCGCGCGCGCGTAGTAGGCCACGGCGTCGCCGGCCTGCACGCCCAGTTCTTCGAGGTAGAACGTGTGGCCCGCGGTGACTTCTTCGAGGCGCTTGGCGCCGCGGTAGAGCGGCACGGTCTTCTCGGGCGCCGCCGTTCACCGAGTAGACCAGTTCGAGTCCGCGCACGCCGAAGTCGTCGTCGGCCCGGGCCTCGACCAAGAACTCCTCGACGGGCGTCGCGGCGGTGTCGCGTCCGGGCTTGGCAATCGACACGGTGGGCGCCATGTCGGTCAGCACGTCGATGACGTACTGCGGCGAGGCCGTGACCATCGTGCCGTCGGGGCCCTGCAGGCCGACGCGGTAGAAGCCGTCCTTGTCGGCCACGAAGCGGCCCGACGAGCGTGCCCTCGGCGGCCCGGCCGTGAGCGGCACCTGCACCGACTCGTGCAGCGTGAGCTGGCCGGCCGGCGCCGGCATCGTGGGCGTGATGGTGACGATCACCTCGGTGCCCGCGAGCACGGCGATGTCGCCGGCGTCCTCGACGACGCGCGGCTCGAGGCCGGTGTAGGCGGGGAAGCGGTACTCGAGGTCGATGCGCTGCGCGTAGGGCAGGTCCACGACGTCGAGCGTGAAGGTGCCGCGAGCGCACGCCGGCGGCCTCGGCCATGAACTCGAGCTTCGGCGTCGAGGTCGAAGACCATGCCTTCGAAGGCGCCGTTGTCGCCCTTGACCATCGGCACGCGCTCGAACGCCGTGGCGTCGCCCTTGCGCACGAGCAGCACCGCGTCGTCGGCGGTGAAGCCGCTCAGCGTGGCCGTGAAGAGCTGGTCGGCGCCGCGCGGCACCGGCCGGTGCCGGGCGTGAGCGCGATGCGATACGGCGCGGCCGCTTCGAGGCTCTGCGTCCAGGCGAACATCGCCGAGAGGCCCTGGCGCAGGTAGGCCGGGCCCGAGCGCGAACACCGCCAGGGCCAGCGCCACGGCGCCGGCCGCCATCAGGCTGTAGCGCCGCACGAGCGGCTGGTCGATGCGCCGGCCGGCTTCGATCTCCTGGCAGCGTTCGATGGCCTCTTCGACCAGCTTGGCGACGAGCGCCGGCGACTGCGCCTGGCCGATTGCCGCCGCGCTCGGCGTCCATCGCGCTCAGCAGCAGCGAGTTCAGCGACGGCTCGTGTTCCTCGAGGTAGAGCGCGACCTGCTCGTCGGTCACGCGCCGCATCAGCGGCCGCGCAATCCACCACGCCGCGAGCGCCGCAATGACGCGCCAGCGTGGCGATGCGGAAGGAGAGGATGGCGCTCGGGCGTGAAGCGCAGCGCTTCGAGCGCCACGCCGGCGCCGATGAGCACCGCCGCGCCGCCGACCAGCACGCTGGAACAGGCCGCGGACCAGCAGCTTCCTGCGCCAGCGCGCGCGCACGTCGCCAATGACGCTGGCGACGCCGCCCGGGGCCGTATGCCGATCGCTCGTGGAGCATCGTTCCTCCTCGTGGCCGCTCGAGCCCGGGTCCTGCGCCTACGCGGCGCCGCGGGACATGCGGCTGGCCACCACCGATTCCCCTATCAATAGCAGCATACCCGCAAGGAGCAGGTACCACCACAGCCGTTGGGACTGCTCCGTGACCTCGTCCCGCGGCGGCGCGGCGCTCGCCCCGCGGTGTCGCCCGGCCTCGCCGGTGCCCGTGACGGCCGGCCGCCACTGTGGCCGGGTCGACGCTGGTCAAATCAGACTCCGCGAGGTCCACGTTGGCCGCGACCACGGCTGGGCCGCCGCCGTCCTGTGCCGCCCTGCCGCACCTCGTAGAACCCCGGCATCGTCACTTCGAACGCATCGCCGCGGGCCGGGTCGAGCGGCACGCGCCGCCCCGACGGCTCGACCGCCACGCGCGGCGCGGGCGCTTCGGCGGCGATCTCGGGCGCGGCCACCTGGCCGACGGTGAGCGAGGGCGGGCGATCCTGGAACGATCCGAGCGTGCGCACCAGCTGGTGGACGAACGGCAGGAACACGGGCTTCAGCGCCACGTCGTTCCACGACAGATCCACGCTCGTGGTCCACACCGCGATCCGGCCCGCGCCGACGGCGCGTTCGACCAGCGCCGGCAGGCCGTCGTCGTAGCGCGCGAGCACGCGGGCGCCCGCGGCCGGCGTGAGGCGGCGGTAGCCGTAGACGCGCACGCTCGAGAAGTCGCCGCTGCGCGGCGCCCGGAACGGCGCGAAGACGGCGTGGCCGTACTCGATGCCGCTCAGGCGCCCCGCCTCGCCGCGCGAGCGGTCGACCGGATCGCCCAGCGCGCCCGGCATGGCGGCGCCCTGCGGCCACGACGCGCGCGGCGCCGGCGATGAGCAGCACGCCGCCGCCGCGCTCGGCGAACCGCGGCAGCCGCGCGGTCGCTGCCGCCTCGGTCAGCGGCGCGTCGTGCAGGATCGAGCACCTGCGCGCGCGCCAGCGCGTCGTCGGTGAGCGCGTCGACTGTGGTCGGCGCTGACGTCGAAGCGCGGCGCCTGGCCGATGGCGAGCGCGCGGCGCAGATACGTGTCGTCGGCGCCGCGCGCCGCCGGCGACTCGCCACCAGCACCGGCCACCGGCGCCGACGGCGTCGACAGGAAGTGGAACGCGTTGTCGGCGTCGAGCGCGTCGGCTTGGCCAGGCGCACCACCGCCGCGCATCGCGCCGCGGCGTGAGCGTGACCGGCGGAAACACCGCGGCGGCCGACGCCTGCGGCGCCACCGTCGAGGCGCGCCGTCTCGCACGACCCGGCCGTTCAGCTCGAGCGAGAGCGCCACGCCGTTGGCCGGCTGGCTGCCGCGATTGGTGACGCCCGACGTGATGGTGACGCGCTCCTGTCCCTCGAAGCGCGCGCGCGTCGATGGCCACCGGCGCCACCGACAGGTTGCGCGTGTCCACGTCGGTGATCGCCACGGGCGTGAACGGCCGTGCCGGCCGGCAGCCGATCCTCGTCGTTCGGCGTCCAGCGCGTTCTTCTGGAAGTCGCTGATGAGCACGACCTCCTTGCGGGGCCGCGTCGACTCGGCCACGATCTGGCCGGCCACCTTCAGCGCGGGCGACGAGGCGCGTGGCCTCGGCGCCCGGCGTGGCCGCCGCCAGCGGCCGCGGCCAGCCGCGCGCGGTCGTCGATCGACTGCAGCGCCACTTCCGCGCCGGTGCCGAAGAACACCAGGCTCGCGCGATCGGCCGGGCCCAGCGCGTCGAGCACCTTGCGCGCTGCGGCCTGCGCGCGCGTCCAGCGGTCGCCGTAGCCCATGCTGTAGGAGCGGTCCAGCAGCACCACGACCTCGCGCGCGCCGCCGGCCATGGCGGCCACGCCGCCGCCGCGGAAGAACGGCCGCGCGAAGGCCGCCACGATCAGGGCCAGCGCCGCCAGGCGCATGGCCAGCAGCGCCCAGTGCCGGATCTTGCGCCGGCGCACCGACTCGTAGGGCACGCGGCGCACGAACATCAGCGACGGGAACGCGATGATCTGTTCTTCTCGCGCTGGATCAGGTGGATCGCCACCGGCACGGCCAGCGCCGCCAGGCCCGCGAGGAAGAAGGGCAGCAGGAACGCCATCTAGCGCACCCGGGTCGTGCGCTCGCGGAACGACAGGTAGTCGTAGAGCGCGAAGTCGAGCGGCCTGGACGGTGTCGAGCATGCGGTAGTCCACGCCCCGCTCGGCCGCCTTGGCCGTGAGCGCCTCGATGTGGCCGCGGACGAGCGCCTGGTACTTGTCGCGGAACGACTCGGGCACCACCGGCATCTGCTCGCCGGTCTCGAGGTCCTCGAAGGCCGACGGGTCGGTGAACGGGAACTCGAGCTCGGCCGGGTCGAGCACGTGGAACACCACGACGTCGCTGCCGCGGAAGCGGATCGGCGCGAGCGCGTCGAAGATCGCCTCGGGCTCGTCGTAGAGGTCCGAGATGAGCACGACCACGCCGCGGCGGCCGAAGTGCTCGGCCAGCTTGTGCAGCGGCGCCGACAGGCTGGCCGGGCCGCGTCGCCGTGGCGCGGTCGAGCGTGTGCAGCACCACGTCGAGGTGCTTGGCCGACGGCGGCACGTGCTCGACGACGTCGGCGTCGAAGGTGACGAGGCCGACGCGGTCGCGCTGCTTGTGCACCAGATACGTCAGGCACGCGCCGAGCGTCTTGGCGTAGTCGAGCTTGCGACAGGCGCGCGCCGAAGGCCATCGACGCCGACACGTCGAGCAGCACGATGAAGTTCGAGTTCGAGTCGGCCTCGAACTCCTTCACGAAGTACCGGTCGGTGCGCGCGTAGACGCGCCAGTCCACGCGGCGGATGTCGTCGCCCGGCACGTAGCCGCGGTGCTCGGCGAAGTCGACCGACGTGCCGAAGAACGGCGACCGGTGCAGGCCGTTGATGAAGCCGTCGACGACCGACCGGGCCACGAGCTCGAGGTTGCCGATGCGCGCCAGGACCGCCGGGTCGACGAACTGCGCGCCGGGAATGGCACCGCCGAGCTGCATCACATCCCCGAGCGCGGCGCCGGCACCGATTCGAGCAGCTTGTCCACGATCATGTCCGACGTCATGCCCTCGGACTGCGCGTGGAAGTTGATGAGCATGCGGTGGCGCAGCACCGGGTGCGCGAGCGCGCGGATGTCGTCGAAGCTCACGTGGTAGCGGCCGCTCGTGAGCGCGCGCGCCTTGCCGCCGAGCACCAGGTACTGCGCCGCGCGCACGCTGGCGCCGAACGACACCCACTTCTTCACGAGGTCGGCGCGCGCCGGCGACTTCGGCCGGCTGGCGCGCACGAGCGACAGCGCGTAGCGCATCACCGGCTCGGCCACCGGCACGCGCCGCACCAGGCGCTTGAACGCGATGAGGTCCGCGCCGTTCACGGTGCGCTCGAACTGCGGCTCGAGGATGGCGGTCGTCGTGCGCACCACCTCGAACTCCTCCTCCTCGGGCGGGTGCTCGATGACGATGTGGAACATGAAGCGGTCGAGCTGCGCCTCGGGCAGCGGATAGGTGCCTTCGAGCTCGATCGGGTTCTGCGTGGCGAACACGAAGAACGGCTCGTCGAGCGTGTAGGTGCGGCCCTGAATGGTGACGCGGTGCTCCTGCATCGCCTCGAGCAGCGCCGACTGCGTCTTGGGCGGCGTGCGGTTGATCTCGTCGGCCAGCAGGATGTTCGTGAAGATCGGGCCGGGCGCGAACACCATCTGGCGGCGGCCGGTCGCCGGGTCCTCCTGGATGATGTCGGTGCCGGTGATGTCCGACGGCATCAGGTCGGGCGTGAACTGGATGCGCGAGAACTTCAGGTCGACGACCCGCGCCAGCGTGTGGATGAGCAGCGTCTTGGCCAGCCCGGGCACGCCGACGATCAGGCTGTTGCCGCCGACGAACAGCGTGCAGCAGCACCTGCTGCAGCACCTCGTCCTGGCCGACGATGAGCTTCCGCAGCTCCGGCGGATGCGGTCCTGGCCGTGCTTCATCCGGTCGGCGAGCGCGATGTCGTCCGGTGCGCTCAGGTCCACCTGCGTGTTCGCTGCGTCCACGAATCCTCCCGTGCCACTCGCTCACCGGGTCGAGCCACCCGATCTAGTGTGTCATGCCGTACACGATGTAGTTCACGCCGAACTTGTAGGCCTCGTTCGAGAGGTCGATCGGCACCCAGCCGGTGTCCGAGAACTCCCAGTACTCGCCGAGGTCGTTGTTGTAGTTGGCGATGACCAGCAGGCGCTTGGCCGGGTCGTTGTCCTCGAAGACGCCGTAGAAGATCGGCGTGTCGCCGCCGTAGGGCGGGACGAAGCGTCGCCGGGTCGATCTCGAAGAACGAGTGGAAGATCGGGTGCGCGGCGTCGAGCTCCACGAGGCGCTGCGTCGGCAGCACGCGGCGCAGCTGCTGCTTCGAAGTTGGACCAGTGCGGCCTGCCGGAAGTCGTCGAAGATGAGGAAGCCGCCCTTGGCCAGGTAGGCGCGCAGGCCCGCGGCTTCCTGGTCGTTCAGCGTCCAGAAGCCCGGCTCCGACATGTAGGCCACGGGATAGTTGAGCAGCTCGGGATCGTCGAGCGTGAGGACGTCGCTGTCGTCGAGATGCGGACGCAGCAGCGTGAGCTCGCTGGAGGATCTTCATGAGGTGCAGGTCCGCGCGCGGGTAGTCGTGGGCCCAGGGCGGCTCGCGGCGGAAGCCGCGGAACGCGCCGAGCTGCCCGCCCATGTCGTAGCGCAGCCGCACGAAGGCGAAGCGGCCGTCGTAGGGCACGCGCGCCTCGTCGTAATCGGGCAGCGGCGCTGCGCCGGCGTTCGCGTTCGCCGCCGAACGGGCCGCTGCGCCGCCAGGCGAGCGCGCCAGCGGCCGTGACCAGCGACCAGCGCCAGCGTGACCGCACGCGTGACCGCACGTGGCCGCGCGCGGCGCTACGAGAGGCCCACGGCACGCCGGTACCCCCATTCCGCGCTGAGCAGACCCACGAGCAGCAGCAGCACGAGCGGCGCGTTCCACAGCTCGCGCTCTTCCACCGCCGTGACGCCGCGCCCGGTGTACTGCACGTCCTCGATGAGCGCGCTCGCCGTCTCCGGCGTGTAGGCGCGTCCGCCCGTCTCGTCGGCCAGGCGCTGCAACGCCGGCATCTGGCGCGTGGTCTCGAAGAACTCGGCGTCGCCCGGGCCGGCGTTGACGTGGGCCGTCGACGTGCCGAGCGACGCGCCGGCGCGCATGGCCTCGACGCGCACCTCGTACCAGCCCGCTGCGCCCGTGGCGAGCGTGCCGGTGTAGGCGCCGTCGCGCTGGCCGTTCCAGGTGAGCGGCACGGTCGCTGGCCGTGCCGTCGGGAGCCGTGACCGTGGCCGTCACCGCGGCGTCGTTCGCCGGCACGAACGACGGGTCGGCCACCTCCGCGGTGATCGTCACGCTCTCCCCCGGCTCGACGCGGTCGGCCGACGTCGTGAGGTCCACCGGGTCGGGCACGCCGTCGACGAGCCACCGCAGCAGCTGCCGCGTGAAGGTCTCGTGCGTCTGGTCCTCGACGCTGATGCTGGCGTGCATCTGCCAGAGCCACGAGTCCTGCGGCGTGAACGCCACCGACTTGCCGCGGCCGAAGCGCTGAAACGCCAGCACGGGCCGCTCGCGGCGCGAGGCGTCGGCGGCGCTCAGCAGCGTGGTGGCGCCCGGCTTCACCGCGTCGACGCTGTTCACGGTGGTGAGTTCCGGCAGTTCCGGCCAGCGCGCCGCCGAGGCCTCGTCCGTCGCGGCGATCTGCGACACCGCGTGGCCGCTGCCGGCGCGCGTGGGCCGCACGGCCAGGCGCGTGAGCGGCGGATCGGCGGCGGCGGCATGGCGTGAGCACGACCGGCAGCGCGTCGCCGAGCGCCGTGCCGGCGAAGCCGCCTTCGCTGAAGGCGCGCGCGCCGCCGAGCATCAGCAGCCCGCCGCCGCGCCGGTCGACGAACTCGGCCAGCATGGCGAGCTGGTCGCCCGTGAAGGCCGCCGCCTCGATGCTGCCGAGCACGAGGCCGCGGTACTGGAAGAGCTCGTCGCGCGTCTTCGGGAAGCCGCCGACCAGCTCCTCGGGGTCGTCGACCTCGAGCCGCAGGTACTTGTTGTCGGCCGTGCGTTGCAGCACGACGAGCTGCAGCTGCTTGTCGTCGGTGACCGCGCGCCGCAGGAACTTCATCTCGAAGCGCGGCTCGCCCTCGAAGTAGAGAATCTTCTCGCGCCGGTCGCGCACGTCGACGAGCACGTCGCGCGAGTTGTTCTCGGGCAGCAGCTCGCCTGGCCTGCGGCGGCACGCGAAACGTGAACACGCGCGGTCCGGCTTCGGCCGGCCGTGAAGCGCACGCGCACGGTGGTCGGCTGGCCGTCGGCGCCGAGCGTGAACGGCTGGCTGCCCACGATCTGGCCGCCGTCGAGCACGTCGAGCGTGAGCGTCTGGCCGGCGTAGCCGTGGCGGTCACCACCGCATCGAGCAGCAGCGTCGTGCCGGCCAGCACGGTGCGCGGCGCGGTGACGCGGCCCACCTGGATGTCGCGCTCGGCGGTGTCGCGCCCGACGCCGATGGCGAACACCGGCACGCCCGACGCCTTGAGCGCGAGCAGCGCCGGGCTCCAGGGCCGCGCCGCTCGTGTCGGCGCCGTCGCTCACGACCACCAGGCCGGCCAGCGGCACGCCGGCCAGCTGCTGGCGCGCCTCGTCGAGCGCCACCGCCAGCCGGGTGTTGGTGCCGGCAAACGTCAGGTCCTCGCCGGTCGGCGCCGGCGCCGAGCGCCGCCGGCGAAGCGCATCGTGCGCACGGTGAACTTCTCGCCGAGCGCCTTGCGCAGGCCGCGCGTCGGCCGCGCCGAACTCCTGCTGCACGTAGGTGCTGCGCGGCTGCCCGTTCAGGTCCGCGATGCGCATGCTGCGCGAGTCGTCGAGCAGCACGCCCACGACGTTCTGGTGCGGCACGGCCGCGCGCAGCACGAGCATCGGGCGGAACAGGCACAGCGAGCAGCAGGCCGATGAGCGCCGTGCGCAGCGCCGTGAGCACCCATCGGTCGCGCGTGGAGAGCCGGCGCGGCGCGCGGCGGTAGGTCACGACCGCGGCGGCCACGGCGCCGACGGCGAGCAGCGCCGCCAGCGTCGCGCCGGCCGGCGGCGCGAAGCGCAGCTCGCCCTGGTCGAAGACGACCCAGCGAACGCCAAGCAGCAGTTGGGACAGGGTATCGAGCACGGGGGTCGCCCTTGGGCTGGCCCGTGCCGGCCCTGTCCGGGATTCTAGTCTCGCTTCGACGTCCGAGCAACCGGCGTTGGTCGTGACCGCGATCGGATTTGACCGTCGAGTCGACCGGGGTCCGGGCCAGGTCTGCGATACGATGCCAGGGGCTGCGAGCCTGGAGGTATGCCGATGACGCGTCGTGCGTGTGTCTGCGCTGTGGTGGTCGGTCCGCTGTGGGCGCCGGCGTGTGGACCGACGCCGGCGCCGCCCAGCGCGCAGACGCCGGCCGACCTGGTTCTCGTGAACGGCAAGGTCATCACGGTCGACCCGCGCGACGCCGATCGCCGAGGCCGTGGCCGTGACCGGCGGCCGCATCGTGGCCGTGGGCACCACCGCCGACGATCAAGGCGCGCGCCGGCAGCGCCACGCAGGTCATCGACCTCGGCGGCCGCGCCGTGACGCCCGGCCTCATCGACACGCACGTGCACTTCACCGAAGTGGACGCGCTCTTCAACGTCGACCTGAGCGACCTGAGCATCAAGACGATGGACGACGTCCAGGCGCGCGTGGCGGCGCAGGTGGCCAAGGCCAAGCCCGGCGAGTGGGTCCTCGGCGACGGCTGGGACGAAGGCAAGCTGGCCGAACGGCGCCACATCACGGCGGCCGACCTCGACAACGTGGCGCCGAACAACCCGGTGTGGCTGAGCAACACCACCGGCCACTACGGCGTGGGCAACACCTACGCCATGAAGATCGCCGAGATCCGCAAGGGCACGCCCGACCCGCCGGCCGGCACGATCGTCCACGAGGCCGACGGCGAACCCAACGGCGTGCTGCTCGAATCGGCGCAGCGGCTCATCACGCGGCATGTCCCGCCGATGACGCGCGAGCAGCAGAAGGCCGGGCTCGCGAAGATCATCGAGGACTTCAACGCCGAGGGCATGACCGGCGCCAAGGATCCGGGCATCGGCGAGCTGAAGTGGGAGCTCTACAACGAGCTGCTGAAAGAAGGGCGCTCGACGTGCGCGTGTTCGCGCTGTGGGCCGGGCCGCGCCGGCTCGACCAGGCGGCGGCGGTGCTGGCGCGCGTGAACGCCAATCCGCGCCCGCCGCCGTCGCTCGGCGACGGCATGCTGTTGTCGGGCGGCGTGAAGATGTACATGGACGGCAGCGGCGGCGCCCGCACGGCCTGGATGCACGACGACTGGAACAAGAACCTCACCGACGTCGACACGGGCAACCCGGGCTATCCGGCCACGCCGCCCGACGAGTACCGCACGATGGCCACCGACTTCCACAACGCCGGCGTGCACGTGAGCACGCACGCCATTGGCGACCGGGCCATCGACTGGGTGGTCGACACCTACGCCCAGGCGCTCGCCGCCAAGCCGACCAAGGGCCTGCGTCACGGCATCATCCACGCCAACACGCCCACCGACCACGCCATCGACGAGATGGCGCGCCTGCAGCGCGACTACGACGCCGCGTACCCCGAGGCGTCGGCGTCGTTCATGTGGTGGATCGGCGACAACTACGCCGGCAACTTCGGTCCGGCGCGCAACCCGCGCATGAAGCCGTTTCAGACGTGGCAGAAGAAGGGCATCCGCTGGGGCGGCGGGTCGGACTTCTCGGTCACGCCGTTTGCCGCGCGCTACGGCCTCTGGGCCTCGGTGGCGCGCGAGACGCTGAACGGCACGTTCGGCAAGACGCCGTTCGGCATGGCCGAGGCGGTGGACATCCGCACCGCGCTCAAGTCGTACACGATCTGGGCCGCGCACACGATCTTCCCCGACGACCGCGTCGGGTCGATCGAAGTGGGCAAGGACGCCGACCTGGCCGTGTGGGACCGCGACCTCTACACCGTGCCCACCGCGGCGCTCAAAGACCTGAAGGCCGAGCTGACGCTCGTGCGCGGGCGCATCGTGCATCGGGGCCCGGCGTTTGCGAGATAATTCCGCCTGGACGTGACCGCGAGTCGCGGGGGATGCAGGTCGAGTTCGCTGTCCCTGCCGCCCGACGCCGCCGGCCCGCTGCCGAGCAGGCCGCGGCCGATTCCCATCGCGCGGCGGTTGGCGCGCAGTCCGGTCTTCTTCCCGCTGTGGCTGCGGGGGCGGCCTCGGCCCGACGCGCGCATGCCGATGGTGGGCTGGTTCGATCCGGGCCAGCTGCTCTCCACCGGCCTCAAGAGCCTGGTCTCGCTCCTCGTGGGGGAGCAAAGCGACCGCCGCATCGTGCAGGCGCTGGCGTCGCGTCGCCAGGAGTACTACGACCACGCGATCCACTATCGCGACGGCGCGCGCGGGCCGCAGCCGCAAAAAGGACCGGCCGCGCGACGAGCTGTGGCTCGACTTCGTCTGCGACACCGGCGATGGCTGGAACTCCACCTACGCCGTGGCGTATGCGGCGGCGCAGCGCGCGCTGCGCGTGCGCCACGGCGGCGGGCACGCGGACCTCCCGCGCGGCGACGTGCTCGTCCTCGGCGGCGACGAGGTGTATCCCGACGCCGAGCCGCGAGGAGTATCAACGCCGCCTGGTCGCGCCGTACACTGCGGCCTTCGGCGACGACGAGCCCGGCGAACGGCCGCACCTCTACGCCGTGCCCGGCAATCACGACTGGTACGACGGGCTCTCGGCGTTCACGCGGCTGTTCTGCTCCGACATCGGCGGTCGTCGCTTCGCCGGCTGGTGGACGCGCCAGCGCCGCAGCTACTTCGTGCTGAAGCTCCCGCATCGCTGGTGGCTGGTGGGCAGCGACGGCCAGCTGCAGAGCGACCTCGACGTGCCGCAGATGGAGCACTTCCGCGAGATCGCCGAGCGCTACATGCAGGCGGGCGACAAGGTGATCCTGTGCCTGTCGATGCCCGTGTGGGTGTACGCGCAGAAGTACCGGAACATGGGCCGCGTCTTCGACGAGACCGACCTCATCTACCTGCGCGAAGAGGTGTTCGCGAAGCGCGGCGTGGACGTGAAGGTCTACCTCACCGGCGATCTGCACCACTACCGTCGGCATGAAGAGACGCGCGGCCTCGGCGGGCGGGCGACGCCCGTGCAGAAGATCACGGCGGGCGGCGGCGGCGCGTTCCTGCATCCGACGCACGAAGAAGACGTCTCGATGCTGCGGGAGGAAGCCGTCGACCGACGACGCGCGCGCGCGCACGTTCGAGGTCAAGGCCACCTATCCCGACATGGCGCAGTCCGCGCGTCTGGCGTTCGGGAACCTGGTGTTCCTGTTCAAGAACCCGAGCTTCGGCATGGTGCCGGCGACCATCTACCTGATGACCGCGTGGCTCGTGGGCGCCGCGGCCGGCGGCGTCGCGCCGTCGAATCCGTGGCAGGCGCTGCGTGTCACCGTGGACGCCTTCAGCACGCATCCGGGCCTGGCGCTGTGGTGCGGCGGCATCGTGATGGCGTTCCTGGCCTTCACCGACACCCACAGCCGCGTCTATCGTGTGCTCGGCGGCGCTGCTGCATTCCGCGGCGCACTTCAGGGCGATGTTCTACATCGGCTGGGGCGCGCTCGACGTGGCCACGCGGTGGCTGCACGCCGGCGGCGTGATGCGCGCGGCGCTGGCGGGCGCCGGCACGTTCGCGGGCGGGTGGATTGCCGGCTCGGTCGATCATGGGCGTCTACCTGCTGGTGTCGGTGAACGTCTTCGGCCGTCACAGCGAGGAAGCGTTCAGCGGCCTCAGGATCGAGGACTTCAAGCACTTCCTGCGCCTGCACGTGGACCGCGACGGCCACCTGACGATCTGGCCGATCAAGATCGAGCGTGTGCCGCGGCGCTGGCGCGACCGGGTCGCGGCCGATGTCACGATGTCGCGCGTCGTTCCCGGCGAACCGCTGCCGGTGGAGCTCATCGAGCCGCCGATCCGCGTGCGTTGATCGCTGGCCTGACGGCGTGACCAACTTGACCAACAGGCAGGCGAGTCCTAGAATTCGACTGTGGCCAAGGTGTTGAATCTCTACGAGGCGAAGACCCAGCTGTCGGCGCTGGTCGAGGAAGCTGCGGCCGGAGCCGAAATCGTGATTGCCAAAGCGGGGCGCCCCATGGCGAAGCTGGTGCCCATCCGCGCGGCAACGCGCCGGCGGCCGGGGCGCGCGAAGGGGCGCATCTGGATGGCCGACGACTTCGACGCACCCCTGCCCGACGCGCTAGCCCGTGCCTTCGAGGGGCGTGAGTGAAGCTGCTGCTCGACACGCATGCGGTGCTCTGGTGGCAAGCCGATGATCCGGCGGTTGCCACCGGCGGCGCGGCGCGCTATTGCCGTCGCCGACCTCGTGTGGGTGAGCGCGGCCTCGGGGTGGGAGGTCGCGATCAAGTCGGCGCTCGGCCGCGCTCTGCGCGTGACGAGCCGTTCGCGGTCCGGTGGCGGCGGATGACTTCACCGAGCTTCCCGTCACCCTGGCGCACGCCGCGCGGCTGCAGCCCGCGTGAACGACCATCTCGATGCGCCGCACGACCGAGCGGGTCGTCGGGAGGAGGTTGCCCAGTTGCGCTTGCGGCGGCGTTGCCGTTGCCGCCCGCGGCGGCTCGTCCTGGATGACTGGAGTAGTCGGCCTCGAGCTGCGCCGGTCCATCGGGACCACCGCCGGATTGTCGGCGACCAGCTGATCGAGCGTCACCGCGCCGGCAGCTGGATCACGTAGATGCGGATCCACTGCGCGTCGCCGTACTGAGCCGGCGCTTCGGCAGGCTCCGGCGCGTCGACTTCGACGACGATCTGCGGCGGGTTGTTGGCCGCGGCCGGCGGCGCACGTAGTAGTTGGCTAGGGCACCGCGGTGGGCGGATAATCGGGCACGAGCACGCCCGGCTCGGCCGCGTCCTCACACAGCCAATGCGACGTGCGCGCTCGGTGGGTTGCCGGTCGTGCAGGTGCCGAAGTGCTCGCAGCCCGACGTCCTCGTAGGTGGCGGGCACCCACTGGTAGCACTGCCCCGGGAACCACGGCACCGTGTGCTGCAGCGTGCGGGTCGGCCAGGCCGGTGCGCGGCGTCGTAGCTGGCTCTCCCAGCGCACCGCGGCGCCGGTCGGGGTGGGAAGCGACTGGGCGTCGCCGTAGCGGTTGCCGTGAACGCGCACGGCACCTGCGCCGGCGTGACGCCGTCGAGCTGGACCTCGAAGCCGTGGCACACCTTCCCGGTGTCGTTCGAGATGTCGAAGTTGCCCAGCGAGCCGTAGATGATGGCGGACTGCGCCTCGGGCGGCGGTGGGGGTCAGGGCCAGGCCCGCGACGGCCACGGCCAGCACCGCGCGTGTGGCGGATAGCCAGGTAGCGGTCGTGAAGTTACGGCGAATACACATGTAGGTCACTCCTCGTCGATGCCGATGCCACAACAGCGTGTGGGGGCGAAACGCAAGCGCCGGCGGCAGTCTCTCCGGCACACAGAGGGGTAGGACAGCTCAACCGCAGGGCGCGGAACAGAATTCGGCGCCGAGCGCAACTTGACCTCGGGGCGCCTCCTGCCGCCGGGCTACAATCGCGGCGCATGACGCGGGCGAACTAGCTGACGAGTTGGTGCAGGACGTGCGCTACGCGGTCGCACGCTGCGGCGCAGCCCCGGTTTCACCGTGGCGGCGGTGCTTACCCTGGCGATCGGACTCACCGGCGCCATTGCGATGCTCACGCTCATCGACGGCGTGTTGTTGAGCCCCCTGCCCGTGAAGGCGGAGCACGAGCTGTTCGTGGGCTGGCGGGGATTGCCAGAGGTCGGTGCCCGGCACTGGCCGTTCTCCACAGCGGACCTTGACCTGCTGCGGAAGGGGAGCCGCACTCTGGCTGGCGTGGCCGGCGTCGGCTACAACGATCCCGCTGCCTTGCCGCTGACCGACGAGGCGAACCCGGCGTCATCCGCGCGGCGCGCGTCACGGGCGATTTCTTTCGCGTGCTCGGCGTGGCGCCGCTCGTGGGGCGCACGCTCGTGCCGGCGACGACCTGGCCGGAGCCGAGAACGTGCTCGTGCTCACCCATGGGCTATGGCAGGCAGATACGGCGCCGCCGCGACGTCGTCGGACGTCGGGTCACGGTTGGCGGCCAACGCTTCACGATTGTCGGCGTCATGCCGCGCGACGTCGACCATCCCCGGCGGGTCGAGGCCTGGATGACCGTGGCGCCAGGCAGACGACGACCTCGAACCCGGTGGAAGGGGGATGTCACGGAACTCGATCTGCTGGCGCGGGTGCGCCCCGGCGTCACCGCGGCTCAGGCAGGTGACGAGCTGCGCGCCCTCGCGCCCGCCCTCGACGCCTTGCGCCCCAGGGGCGACGCTCGTGGCTTCGTGCCGACGCTGCTCCCGTACCGCGAGTTCGTGGTCGGCGATGTGCGCGCGGCCATGCTGATCCTGTTCGCGGCGGTCGGCCTCGTGCTGCTGATTGCCTGCGCCAACGTGTCGAGCCTGCTCCTCGTGCGCGGCGATGCGCGACGGTCGGAGTTCGCGGTGCGGGCGGCCCTTGGTGCCGGGCGCGGCCGTCTCATTCGGCAGCTCGTGGTCGAAGGCCTTGTGCTCGCCACCGGGGCGACGGCCGTGGCCTTGTTCGCGACCACGGCGCTGTTGCCGGTCTTGCTGCGCTGGGTGCCCGATGGCCTGCCTCGCCCAGAGGCGATTCAGGTCGACGCGCGTGTGGCGGGTGCCAGCGCGGTGATCGCGCTCGTCGTGGCCGTGCTGGCGGCCCTACTGCCGGCGCTGATGTCCGTGGGCCGGCAGCTCGCCGAGAGCCTGAAGGGCGGCGGACGGGGCACCGCCGCTCGTGGCGGGCATTGGCGCCGCGCGCTGGTCGTGGGCCAGGTGGCCCTCGCCGTGGTGGGTCTGGCCTGCGCGGGCTTGCTCGTGAGCAGCCTGCGGCAGCTGCGAGCCGAGGCCGCGCGGCTGGCGTCGGACCACTGGTGCATGTGCCGCTCAACCTGCCCCAGGCGAAATACAGCGGATTGCCCGCGGCTGCTCCGCTTCGTCACCGATCTGGCGGCGGCCCTCGAGGCGGACCCGCGCATCGCTGGCGCCACGCCCATCAACGCCACGCCGTTCCCGGGCGTCGGCTGGGACGTGCCGACCTTCGCGGCCGAAGGCCAGTCCGAGGACGAGGCCAAGAGCGAACCCGCCGCTCAACCTCGAGGAGATTCACCCCGGCTACTTCTCGACCTTCGAGGTGCCGGTGATGCGTGGCCGCGCGTTCACGGCGGCCGACGATGCGGAGGCCCCCGCCGTCGCGCTGCTCAGTGCGGATGCCGCGGCCAAAGCGTGGCCCGGCCTCGACCCAATTGGCCGGCGCCTGAAGATGGGCAATGCCGCGTCGAAGGGGCGGTGGCTCACCGTGGTGGGCCTCACCGCGCCGACGCGCTACCGCGACTTGCGAACGGCGCGGGCGACGCTCTACCTGCCGGCGTTGCAGATGCTGGGCGCGGCGGAGCACCTCGCAGTGCGGACGTCGCTGCCGGCGGCCCTGTTGACCGACCTGGTGCGGGCCCGCGTGCGAGCGCTGGATCCCGAGGTGGAGGTGATGCCGCTGCGCGCGTTCTCGCAGCTTTTGGAGGTGCCCCTCGCGCGGCCGCGTTTCTACACCCTGCTGATGACCGGCTTCGGAGCGACGGGTGTCGCGCTGGCCGTGGTTGGGCTCTACGGCGTGGTTGCCGCGAGCGTTCGCCAGCGGCGCCGCGAATTCGGGGTGCGCATGGCGCTCGGCGCCGAGGCTCGCGATGTTCGACGCCTCGTCCTGGTGGATGGCGCGCGGCTCGTGGCCGTCGGCGTGGTCATGGGACTTGCGGCCGTGCTCGTCGCCGCGCAGGCGCTGCGCGGGCTGCTCTACGGCGTGCAGCCCCTCGATCCGCTGTCGCTCGTCGCTTCGGTGGCCGGCATCGTGGTGGTGTCTGCGGCGGCGCTGGCACTGCCGCTCCGCTCCGCAGGCCGCGTCGTCCCGGCCGAGGTGCTGCGCTCGGAGTAGTCGCGGTTTCTCGCCACCGTTGCCAGCCGCGACGCTGGTGCGATCGCGGCGCGGGCGACGCCACGATGCCCAGGGTCGTGCCCGGTGAGCCGGGGCCGGTGGATCTCATCGAGCCGCCGATCCGCGTGCGGTGACCTAACACTCGATGACGTTGACGGCGAGGCCGCCGCGCGAGGTTTCCTTGTACTTGGTCTTCATGTCGCGCGCCGGTGTCGCGCATGGTCTTGATGACCTTGTCGAGCGAGACGAAGTGCGTGCCGTCGCCGCGCAAGCGCGAGGCGCGCGGCGTTGATCGCCTTGACCGAGCCCATGGCGTTGCGCTCGATGCAGGGAATCTGCACCAGGCCGCCGATCGGATCGCAGGTCAGGCCGAGGTTGTGCTCCATGCCGATTTCGGCGGCGTTCTCGACCTGTTCGGGCGTGCCGCCGAGCACCTCGGCCAAGCCCGCCGGCGGCCATCGAGCAGGCGACGCCGACCTCGCCCTGGCAGCCGACTTCGGCGCCGGAGATCGAGGCGTTCTCCTTGTAGAGCATGCCGATCGCGGCGGCGGTGAGCAGGAAGTCGATGGACGCCGTCGTCGGTCGGCGCCCGGCACGAAGCGCGTCGTAGTAGTGCAGCACCGCGGGAATGATGCCGGCGGCGCCGTTGGTCGGCGCGGTGACGACGCGGCCGCCGGCGGCGTTCTCCTCGTTCACGGCGAGCGCGTAGAGGTTCACCCAGTCGAGCACCGGTCAGCGGATCGCGCAGGTCCGCTTCGCGGCGCGCGGCGCAGCTTGCGGTAGCAGGTCCGGCGGCGCGGCGCTTCACCTTCAGTGCCGCCGGGCAGCATGCCGTCGGCGGCGCAGCCGCGCTTGCACGCACGCCTGCATCGCCTGCCAGATGCGCAGCAGCCCCGCGTCGATCTCGGCGTCGCTGCGCCAGTGACGTCTCGTTGGCCCGCATCACCTCGGCGATCGACCAGCCGTGCTCGCGGCACAGGTCGCAGCAGTTCGTCGCCGCTGTGGAACGGATAGCGGCAGCACGGTCGTGTCGGCGCGATGCGCTTCTGCGCCGTGCCGTCGGCGGCGACGTCCTCGCTCGACCACGAAGCCGCCGCCGACCGAGTAGTAACACGCGGTTCGGCCACTTCGGCCCCGGCGGCGTCGAAGGCCATGAAGCGCATGCCGTTGGCGTGGAAGCGGCAGGCTGTCGCGGCTTGTTGAAGACCAGGTCGGTCGCCTCGTCGAAGGCGATGCGCGTGGCGTGCCGAGCAGCGTGCAGCCGGCTCTCGCGTGCGGATGCGCGTCAGGCGGCCGGGGATGGCGTCGACGTCGACGCTGTCGGGCTCGTCGCCCTCGAGAGCCCGAGCAGCACGGCCTTGTCGCTGCCGTGGCCCTTGCCGGTTGCGCCGAGCGAGCCGTACAGCTCGACGTGACGCGCGGCGCGTCGGGCAGGCGGCCGTCGTCGCCAGCCGCCGCGGCGAAGAGGCGCGCCGCGCGCATCGGCCCGACCGTGTGCGAACTGGACGGCCCGATGCCGATCTTGAAGAGGTCGAAGACGCTGACGGCCATGTCAGGCGGGAGTGGAGCGGTGCGCGGACATTCAGAGGATTCTACGCCGGGTGCCCACGCCCTTCGGCGTCTGACACCGATGGCACGAAAGTCGTGCCATCCGTGACAGACCCCGTTACAAGTCGCGCGTGTCCAAGAGCAGGTAGCTCGCCACTGCCGCGATCAGGCTCGGCACCGTGGCCCCCGCGGCGGGCCACACGGTGGGCACGGCGTAGTAGACGGCGATGCCCGTGACCCACGCGGCCAGGCCCGGCCAGCGGATGCCGGCGAGCCGGCCGCGCGCGTCGTAGAGTTCGGCCACGATCGTCGGCCGCGCGCGCCAACACGAAGTGCGCGAGCAGCACGCCGCCCACCGGCACGAGCACCGAGCCCACCACGGTCATGAAGCCGGCGAAGCGGTCGAGCCAGGCGCCCGCGGCGGCGCCGAGCGCGGTGCCTACGAGGCCGACGATCCACACGGCGGCGCGAGTCGGGCATCGACGGCATCACGCTCCGCCAGGCCAGCGACGACAGGTAGATGTTCACGAAGTTGGTCGTGACCGTGGCCAGCGTGATCAGCACGGCGGCCAGCATGCCGGTGTCGGCCGCGGCCAGCATCGCCCCCGGGTCGGCGCTGCCGGCGTGCCGCGCCAGCCGCCAGCCGAGTGGCATCAGCCACAGCGCGGTAAGGGCCAGGCCCAGGAACACCGCCCAGCCGCTGGTGCGCGGCGCGCGCGTGAAGCGCGAGTAGTCGGCGAACATGAGCAGCCACGACACCTGATAGCCGATCACGACATCGAGCAGGACGGGCAGCGACAGCGCCGGCGCGCCCGCGGCGGCCGCTGGCGCGACCGGCGGCGCGGGCAAGCCGCAGCACGGCCCAGGTGATGGCCACGCCGGCCACTGCCATCAGCGGCACGGCCCAGCGATCGGCGCGCCGCACGGCGCCGGGCCGCCGGCGACGACGGCCGTCGACACCAGGCCGAGCACCACCGCCCAGCCGCGTTCGTCCAGCGGCAGCGGCAGCAGGCGCGCGCACACCGACGCGGCAATCACGTTGTTCACCGCGATCCACGCGAAGTTGGTCACGAACAGCACCGTCGCGACGACGCCGGCGCCGGTGTGGCCGAGCACCGCGCGCGCCGCCACCATCGACGGCACGCCGAGCCGCGATCCCACCGGGGCCAGCGCGGCCACCAGGCCCGCGCCGAGCACGGCGCCCACGGCCACCACGCCGAGCATCGGCGCCGGCGCGGTCACGCCGGCCAGCGACGCGCCCACCTGCAGCGTCGTCGCCACGATGTTGGCGGCCGCGAAGATCAGGAACAGATCCCAGCCCGACTGGGTCTGCGCGTCGGCGGCGACGGGCGTGAGGTCGGCAGCCTGCACAGGGGGCCTCGACTCACACGACGTGGTGTTCGCCGCGCGCGGCCGCCGGCCGCGAAGCGCGCGAACGCGAACGGCGTCAGGTCGAACTGCGGATCGCGGCCGAGCATCACGTCGGCCAGCAGACGTCCGGCGGCGGGCGCGTGCTGGAAGCCGTGGCCGCTGAAGCCGGCGATGGCGTAGAGCCCCGTCCACGCCGAGCGAGCCAATCACCGGGTTGTGGTCGGGCGTCATCTCGTAGAGGCCCGGCCCACGCGTGTGTCACCGATGCGTCGCCCAGCGCCGGCAGGCGGCGCACGGCGGCCTCGGTCACCTCGGGCAGGAAATCCCACTTCACGGTGGTGTCGAAGCCCGGGCTGCTCGGTGGGGTCGCCCATGCCGAAGAGCAGGCCGCCGCCTTCGCGGTGGAAGTAGAAGGTGGTGTCGAAGTCGATGACCATCAGCCGCGAGCGCGGCGTCCGGCCGGCGTAGGCCGCATCGTCCCAACTGGCGCCCGGGGCCGGCTGGGCGATGAAGATGTGCCGCCGCTCGGGCACGACCGGCAGCGTCGACGCCGGCCATGGCCGCCACCTGCGCCGCCCACGGCCCGGCGGCGTTGACCACGGCGCGCGTGGCGATGTCGCCGCCCGACGTGCGCACGCCGGCCACGCGGCCCCGCGCCACGTCGATGCCGGTCACCTCGGTGTCGCGCAGCACGGTGAGGCCCGCGGCCTGCGCGGCCTTGGCGAAGCCCATCGTCACGCCGTTCGGATCGGCGATGCCGTCCTTGGCGCAGAAGGTCGCCGCGCGCACGCCCGTGGCGTCGAGTCCCGGCGTCATCGCCGCGGCCTCGCCGCCGGTCAGCCAGTCCACGTCGAGGCCGAGCGATCGCTGCAGCGCGACGCTCGCGGCGAACTGCCGCTCGCTGGCCTCGCTCGACAGCAGGAAGAGATAGCCGTCCTGCCAGAAGTCGATCGGGCTGCCGATCTCGTGCTCGAAGCGTTCGAAGAGCGCGATCGACTCGCGCGACAGCGCGATGTTGGCCGGGTCGGAGAACTGATGGCGCACGCCGCCGGCGTTCCGGCCGGTGGAGCCGGTGCCGAGCTGCGCGTCGCGCTCGATGAGCACGACCCGCCCGGCGCCGTGCCGGCTCAAGTAGTAGGCCGTGGCGGCGCCCATGCACCCGCCGCCGACGATGACGACATCCGCTGTTGCATCCGCCGGCATCGTAGCACCGGCTGGCGCTATGCTTGAGCGGCCCGGATCGCGCTGCCCAGCGGCGCGCGCGGGCGCAGGAGCCTGTGCATGACGTCGTTGAGCGTGAGTCGTAGGTGTCGCCGCGTGAGCCGCGGCGCCCTGCTGATCGTGACCGTGCTGATGCTGACCGGCCTGACCGGCCGCGCGCAGACCGAGGCCGTGCGCTGCTGCAGCCGGCCGCGCGTCTACGACGGCACGGCCATGCACGAGGGCTGGGCCGTGCTCGTGCGCGGCCGCATGATTGCCGCCGCCGGGCCCGCTCGCGAGCCTCGACCGTGCCGCCGGGCGCCGAGCGCGTGGCGCTGCCCGGGCTCACGCTGCTGCCGGGCCTGATCGAGGGCCACTCGCACCTGCTGCTGCATCCCTACAACGAGACGACGTGGAACGACCAGGTGCTGCGCGAGTCGGTCGCCTACCGCGTGGCCCGCGCCACCGTGAGCGCGCGCGACACGCTCATGGCCGGCATCACGACGGTGCGCGACCTCGGCACCGAGGGCGCCGGCTACGCCGACGTCGGCCTCAAGCAAGTCGATCGACGACGGCATCGTGCCCGGTCCGCGCATGCTCGTGTCGGGTCCGGCCATGGTGGCCACCGGCACCTACGGCCCGAAGGGCTTCGCGCCCGAGATGACCGTGCCGCAGGGCGCCGAAGAAGCCGACGGCGTCGAAGGCGTGACCCGCGTGGCGCGCAACCAGATCGGCCACGGCATCGACTTCGTGAAGATCTACGCCGACTACCGCTGGGGCCCGAACGGCGAGGCGCGGCCCACCTTCAGCGTCGAAGAGATCGCCGCCATCGTGGCGGTGGCCAAGAGCAGCGGCCGCTACGTGGCCGCGCATGCCGGCACGCCCGAGGGCATGCGCCGCGCCATTCTGGGCGGCGTCGAGACCATCGACCACGGCGATGCCGGCACGCCCGAGATCTGGAAGCTGATGGTGGAGAAGGGCGTCACGTTCTGTCCCGACGCTCGCGGCCGGCCACGCCACCGCGCAGTACGCCGGCTGGAAGACGGGGCAGGACCCGGAGCCGGCGCGTCTGGCCACCAAGCGCGCGACCTTCCAGGACGCCATGAAGGCCGGCGTGAAGCTCTGCTTCGGCGGCGACGTGGGCGTCTATCCGCACGGCGACAACCTGCGCGAGCTCGAGATGATGGTGGCGGCGGGCGTGACGCCGGCCGAGGCCACGCGCATCGCCACGTCGGGCAACGCCGCCACGTTCCACATCGGCGACCGCGTCGGCAGCGTGAAGCCCGGGCTGCTCGCGGACCTGATTGCCGTGGCCGGCGACCCCACGCGCGACCTCGCGGCCCTGCGCCAGGTGGCGCTCGTGATGAAGGACGGCCGCATCTACAAGCGCCCCTAGCGCGCGGCCGCGCGGACCCGACAGGACATCTGCCGCATGTCAGCGCTTGCCGACGTCGCTCAGTCATCGGTGCACCAGACCGAAGTGGTCTTGTCTGGTGTGCTGCTGCAGCTCGCCATCATCGTGGCCGCCGGCCGCATCGCCGGGTCGCTGGCCGCGCGCGTCCATCAGGCGCGGGTGGTCGGCGAGATCCTCGTCGGCGTGCTGCTCGGGCCGTCGCTCTTCGGCGCGCTGGCGCCCGGCCTGTTCGCCCAGGTGTTCGCAGTCGGTGTCGCCGCTGCCACTCACGATCATGAGCCAGATCGGCCTCATCCTGCTGATGTTCGAGATCGGCATGGAGTTCGACTTCTCGCTCCTGCGCCACGGCGGCCACCGGCGCGCCACGGTGTGGGTGGCGGCGTTCGGCATCCTGTGTCCGTTCGCGCTCGGGCACGCTCTTCGGCTACGTCACCGCGCCGCGTGCTGGCGCCCGGCGTCGGCCCGGGCATCGCCGGGCTCTTCATCGGCACGGCCTTCTCGATCACGGCGCTGCCGGTGCTCGGCCGCATCCTGCTCGAGTTCAAGCTCACGCGCGCGCCGATTGGCGTCATCGCCATCAGCGCCGCCGCCATCAACGACGTGATCGGCTGGCTGCTGCTGGCGGTGGTCACGGCGCTGGCCGCGTCGCGGTTCTCGGCGACGGCCTTTGCCGGCAGCCTCGGCGCGCTGGCCGTCTACGTGGCGCGTGTGCTGGTTCCTCGTGCGGCCGGTGCTGCAGCGGGTGGTGCGGCGTGACGCGGCGGGCCAGGGGCCGCGCGGCGAGACGGTGGCGTTCGTGCTGTGCCTGCTCTTCGTGTCGGCGCTGGCCACCTATGCCATCGGCATCTTCGCGATCTTCGGCGGCTTCATGGTGGGCCTGCTGGTGCACGAAGAGCGCGCGTTCGTGGCCGGATGGAACCAGCGCGTGGGCACGCTCGTGCACGTGCTCTTCATGCCGATCTTCTTCACGCTCACCGGGCTGCGCACCCGCATCGGCTCGCTCGACACGGTCGAGGCCTGGGGCTGGTGCGCGCTGCTGATTGCGCTGGCCATGGCCGGCAAGTTCGGCGGCTGTTATCTGGCCGGTCGCCTCTCGGGCCAGGACCACGTGGCCGCGAAGATTCTGGGCGTGTTGATGAACGCGCGCGGGCTGATGGAGCTCATCGTGATCAACGTGGGCTACGACATCGGCGTGATCTCGCAGCAGATGTTCACCATGCTGGTGTTGATGGCGCTGGCCAGCAACGTGATCCCCACCCCGGCGCTCAAGTACTGGACGCCGCGCCTGGCCCGCCATGACCTCTGACTTTCTCCACCTCGACGGCGTCACCCACCTTGCCTCGGGCGGCCAGTCGCCCGTGCTGGCGCGGCACCTGGCGGCGCTCGAGCGCTATGCCCATGCGAAGGGCCGCGGTCTTGCCGGCCAGCGCGTCAACGAGGCCACGCGCGCGCGTGCCGCGGCCAAGGTGGCGTCGCTCATCGGCGCCGAGGCCGACGACATCGGCTTTCCCGTCGAGCGTGGCGCACGGCGTGAGCCTGCTGGCCGATTCGCTCGACTGGCGGCCCGGCGACAACGTGGTGCTCGAGGGCTGGGAATTCCCCTCGCTCCTGCTGCCGTGGCTGGCGCAAGCAGCGGCACGGCGTGGAGGTGCGGTGTGTGGCCCCCACCGGCTGGCGGGCGCCGCTGGAACGCTTTGCCCAGGCGGTGGACGCGCGCACCCGCGTGGTCGCGCTCAGCCACGTGTCGTACCTGACCGGCGAGCGCCACGACCTCGAGGCCTATGCCGCGGTGGCGCGCCGTGTGGGCGCGCTCTTCGTGGTGGACGCCTCGCACGCGCTCGGCTCGGTGCGCGTGCACGCGCCGGTGGCCGACTTCCTGTTCGGCTGCTGCTACAAGTTCCTGCTCGGCACGCACGGCGCCGCGATTGCCTATTGGAATCGGGCCCGCGTGCCCGAGTGGCGGCCGCGGCTCACTGGCTGGCACTCGGTGGCTCGCGAGTCGCCGTGGGAGAGCCCGCCGCCGATGCAGCCCCTGGCCACTGGGCAGGCTTTCGAGCCCGGCAACCCCGCCTACGGCGCCCTGCACACCCTCGACGGCGCGCTCGACTACCTGCTCGAACGCGGCATCGACGCGATCGAGGCGCATACGCTCGCGCGCTCGGGCGAGTTGCGCGATCGGCTCATCAGCCTCGGCCTGCCGGTGATGACCCCGGCACCGGCCGCCGCGCGCGCCGCCAGCGTGGCCTTCGCCTCGCCGGAGCCGGAGCGCGTGCGGGCCGCGCTCGAGGCGGAGCGCGTGCTTGTCACCGGCGAACTGGGCCGGGTGCGCGCGTCGGTGGCGGTGTTCACGACCGCCGATGACCTGGCGACCGCTGCCGAGGCGATCCGCGCCGCCGTCGGGGGTGAGGCGCGGCAGGTAGACTCGGGTTGGAGGGTGAGTGATGACGCGCATGTGGCGGTGGATGGCGACGGTAGGGATGTCGGCGCTGATGAGTGCGCCGGTGCTGGCGCAAGAGACGCCGACCGAACGCGAAGCGGCGAAGGGCGTGCTGCAGCAGATGGGCGCGCTCGAGGCGGCCATCGAACGTGCCCGCGCTGGTGGCGGCGCTGCAGGCCCCGAACGCCAGGCGTGACGCGGTGGCCGCGCGCGCCAAGGCCTTGCTCGACAGCGAACTGCTGGCCCTGTCGGACGACATCTGCACCCATCCCGAAGTGGGCTACAAGGAGACGCGCTCGGTCGAGAAGCTCACCGACCACCTTGCGCACGCACGGCTTCAGCGTGGAGATGGGGGGCGGCGGCTTCGCCACCGCCTTCACCGCCCGCTTCAAGGGCGGCAAGCGGCCGGCCCAACCTGGGCGTGATCGTGGAGTACGACGCGCTGCGCGGCACGCAGGGCGCCTTCCATGGCGACCAGCACTGCGCGCAGGGCCCGATTGGCATTGCCGCGGCCGTGGCCGTGGCCGAGTTCCTGCAGCGCGAGCACCTGCCCGGCACCGTGACGGTGTTCGGCACGCCGGCCGAGGAACTGCTCGAGCCCTCGGCCAAGACGGTGATGCACAAGGCCAACGTGTTCTACGGCATGGACGTGATCGTGCGCAGCCACGCCAGCACGTCCACCTCGCGCCCGGCCCCCGGCTTCGGCACCTGCTGCCTGAACATCGACGGCGTGAAGTACACCTTCACCGGCGCTCCGGCGCATCAGATGACGGCGTGGAACGGCCGCAACGCGCTCACGGCGGTGATGGCGCTCTTCAGCAACGTCGACAGCGTGCGCAGCAACCTCCGGCCCGAGGCGCGCATCCAGGGCATCATCACCGAGGGCGGCGCCGCCCCCAACGTGGTGCCCGACCGCACGCAGGCGGACTTCTACATCCGCTATCCCGACGAGGTCTACCTGAAGCAGGTGCGCGAGTTCGTCGACAACGCCGCCCAAGCCGCGGCGCTCGCCACCGGCACCAAAGTGAAGATCGACAACTACGGCAGCAACCGCGACGGCATCTCGGTGGCGACCCTGTCGGAACTGGCCTTCGGCTACATGAAACACTTCGGCGCCGGCAAGGTGCTCGACGAGCCGGGCAAGCCGCAGGGCTTCGAGGAAAGCGGCAGCGTGTCGCGCGACATCCCCGGCATCGGCTTTGCCGCCTACACCTCGGACTGGCCGAACCACACCTACGAGATGAACGAGGACAATCTGAAGCCGGTGGCGCACAAGGGCTTCACGGTGCAGGCGCAGGCGATGGCGTCGCTGCTCCACGACTTCGCCACGAACGAACCGTATCGCGCGGCCGTGAAGAAGGAGTTCGCCGGCATCAAGGCGCTCTTCGCCGAGTATCTACAGGCGCTCGAGAAGACCTATCAGGTGCCGAAGGTGCCGGACCCGAAGTAGCGGCGCCGCTGCCCCGCGGCCGGTCAGTCGAACGACCACCTGCGCGTCGACGCGGAACGTGCGCGGCGCGCCGAAGTGCGTGCCGCTGAACGGATTGCCGAAGTTGAAGCGCGTAGGCGTCGGTTGAACAGCGTTGAGGCACGCTGGCCCGCACCGTGACATCTCGACCGCGCGGGCCGCGCGCACCCGGGTGCGTCACGCGCCGGCGTCGACCACGCAGCGTGGCTCGACCCGGCCGCGCGCCGACGTCGATCCGGTCGGCGCCGGGCCGTTCGGCCGAGCTCCTCGAGCGTCGTCGTCGTCGAGCTCGCCGACCTCGAGCGGCGTGCCGCTCTCGTAGCGAGCCATGCGCCGCGGCCAGGACGCGGCGCGTGGCGGGCTGCGAAGGTGAGTCCGGCCGACGGCGGCATGCCGCTGGTCGTGATCGGGCGTGAAGCGTCGTGCCCGGCGTCGATCTCGCCGATCTCGTCCTCGAGGAAGAGCCCGCCGTTGATCGGCCCGGTCCTGTTCCACCTTCGACGAGCGTGTAGGTCAGGTACGACGACCAGCCGCCGGACGCGCCGGCAGCGTCGAGCGCGCAGGTCGAGTCCGCTGCGCCCGGCCCGCGGCCGACGCTGTTGGGGAACACGATGGTGGTGCCGAAGAACACGTTCGGGATCGGCGTAGTTCGCGCACGTCGCGCGCGACCACGCGGCCGACGTCGAGCGCGCACCCGTGCCGCCGAGCCGCTGTTCGACGCCGACCTCGAACGCGTGCTGCCGCTCGGGCGCCAGCGTGGCCGCCGCCGCCGTCGTCAGTCATCGTCGTCGTGCCAGCGAACGGCGACAGCGCGCGGGCGTCGGGCGACGACGACAGCAGCAGATGCTCGGGCTGCGGCGGCTGGTAGAAGCGGTTGCACCGACGCCGCGCAACGTCGTCGGGCCGACCGGCCAGCTGCGAAGGCCGCGCCGACGCCGCGGGCTCCACCCCGACGCCGGCACGCAGCAGCCGGGTGCGGTCGAAGCGCAGGCCCAGCTTCGAGCGTGAGACCGCCGGCCATCCGCACGCGGTCCTGCACGTACGCCGACCGTCTGCGTGCGCGCCACGTCGGTCCGCGAACACGAACGGCTGCGCCGAGCGTGAAGCGCCAGCGCCGCCTCGCTCAATCCCGGCCTCCTCGGCCGTCGTCCTCGTCGGTCACGGCAAAGGTGAAGTCCTCGTCGCATGGCGCAGGCGCGCGGCCTCGAGCGCCCGCCTTCAAGGTGTGGCGACCGCGCTCCACGGTCAGGTTGCGCGACGACCCCGAGGCGGTCGTGCCGCCGGTCGGATTCGGCGAACAGCGGCGTGCGCCGCCGGCGTGTCGGTCGAGGTCGGCGTCGATGCGCCGGTGATAGCCGGCCACCTGGCTGACCAGCGGCCCCGGGACCACGCCCGCTGCCACGACGCCGTCTGCGCCTGCTGCCGCAGCGTCTGCCGCTGGTCCTGCCCGGCCGCCTCTTGCATCGTCGCCGTGCGGCACCTCGAAGCGCCCGCGCCGGTCTGCGCCGAGGCCGGTCGAGCCGGTCGCTGCGGGCCGAGCGTGGTCGTCGGCCCGCGCGCCATGCCGCGAGGCGCGCCGCCCTGGTTGTGCAGGTTGTCGGGATGCACGGGATCGAGGAAGCGGTCCGAGCGTTCGGCCGACAGGTCGAGCGCCCAGGTCCACGCGCGCGCCGAGCGGACCGCCGGCGGAGAGCTGCCGTGCCGGCCAGTGTCGTTGCTGCCGCGCGCCGGCCGATCCAGCTCGCCGATCCAGCGCTGGCGCGGCACCGCGGCCGACTCGCACCTCCACCACCGCGCCCGCCTTGAGGCCGTGCTCGGCGGGGATGTAGCCGGTGATCACGTTCAGGCTGCCGATGCGCGGCCGGCCGCCGGCGCGATGCCGAACAGCCGCGTCGATGCGGTCGTAGACCGGCACGCCGTCCTCCACGATACAGCACGCCGTCGTCGACGCCGCGCACGTGCAGCAGGCCGTTGTCTTCGCTCGGCCCAGCCGGGCAGCGTCGCCAGCGCCTGCTGCAGGCTGCGGCTCGCCGAGCCGCGCCGGGGCGCTGACGCACGCGCGTCGCCGCCGAGCGGTGGCGCGGGAAGCGACGGCCGGGCTGTGCGGCCGCCCGTGCGACCACCGACACGCTTCGAGGCGCGGCGCCAGCTCGGATGTCGAGCTCGACGGATAGCGCCGATTCGACGGCCACGGCGCGGCGCGCGAGAGCGCGTTCGACGGCCGTTTCGGCCACGCACGCGTGTAGGTGCCGAGCGGCACCGCGTCGAACGTGAAAGCGCCCGCGGCCGTCGGTCACGGCGTGCCGGCCACCGTGCAGCCCGCGGCCGTCGAGGATGCGCACCTACGCGCGCCGAGCACGGCGTCTCTGGCGCAGTGCGGTGCCGTGGATGACGGCGCTCCGCTGAGCCGCGGCAGCGCGTGCCTGACCGGCCGCGAGCGATCGCCGGCAGGAGCGCGACCGACGCACCAGCGACAGATGCTCCAGAAGCACGCGCGTGGTGTCAGGTCATGAGCAGCTCGCGACGGTCTAGCGCCGCTCGTTCTTGTAGACCTTGCCGCCGCGCATCACGAAGCGCACGCGCTGCAGCGCCGTGATGTCGGTGAGCGGGTTGCCCTCGACCGCGACCAGATCCGCCTGCAGGCCGGCGGCGATGGCGCCGATCTCGTTCTGCAGCCCCATGGACTCGGCCGACAGCGACGTGAGCGACTTGATGGCCTCGGCGGGCGCCTGCCCCGACTTCACGCGTTCGAGAATCTCGCGCATGTTCTGGCCGTGCGCGCCGGCCACGGCATCGGTGCCCATCACCATCTTCAGCCCCTTGGTGGCGAGCGCGGCCGAGAACATCGCGTCCTTGAAGCCGAGCGCCTTCTCCATCGAGGCGAAGCCCTCGTCGGTGTAGTTGCCGATGCCCAGGAACTTCTTGCCGGTTCTCGAGGTAGTTCTGCGTGACCAGGCCGATGTTCGGGATCGAACCACACGCCCTTCTCGGCCAGGAAGGCCAGCGCCTCGGCGTTGGCCAGCCCGCCGTGTTCCACCACCGTGCAGCCGGCGCGCGCGGCGCGCATCATGGCCTCGGGCGCGTGCGCGTGCACCATCGAGCGCAGGCCCTGCGCCCTGGCCTCGCCGCACGCGGCGTCGAGCTGCTCCTGCGACAGCGTGGGCACGCCGCCGTCGCGGATGCTGGCCGAGGCGAAGATCTTCACGAGGTCGGCGCCGTCGGCCTTGAACTTCCGCACGGCCGCACGCATCTCGTCGGGCGTCATCTTCGGGTTGGCGATCTGGCCGAGCGAGCTGAGCAGGCGCGGGCCCGGCAGCACGCCGCGGGCAATCGCCGTGCGCAACGCCTTGTCCGATGCGGCGCCCACGCTCTGCACGGTGGTGAACCCGGCCATCATCGTGACCCACGCGTTCTCGGCGGCGTAGAGCACCGCCTGATCGGCCGGCTCGGGGCCGGTGGCGTAGCGATCGTTGGCATCGAAGTGCCAGCCGATGTGCACGTGGGTGTCGATGAAGCCGGGCAGCAGCGTGAGGCCCGTGAGGTCGTAGGTGGCCGCCCCGGTCGCCGTTGCCGACGGCGGTGATCCGGCCGCCGCTCACCGAGACCGTCACGTTCGAGCGCGAGCCGCCGCGGCCGTCGAGCATCGAGCGGCGCACGCAGGGTGACGCTGCCCGTCTGCGCGGTGAGCGAAGGCCCAGCCGTGAGGGCGGCGAGGGCGAGCAGCAGAGCGGGCGCAACGCGGCGGATCATGGACATACCCCTGCCGCGCATTCTATGCGAGCGGGCGGCGCGTCAGACGACACGCGCGAGAATGAGCCGCCCCGGAATCGTGAGCACGACATCCACGAGCAACGGTCCGGTGATCTCGGTGGCCAGGAAGCCGGCCACCAGGCCACGACGCCCAGGGTCAAGCCTCCGCAGGTCAGGCCTGGCGACCCTCGGCCCACGCCACGGTAGCCGCGACGAGCGCGAAGTGCCGAGGCCACGCGCGCGGTGGCCGGCGATCAGATCGAGGCGGGCAGGCTGTGAACGCCGGCGTGTCGGTCGGCGGCTTCGTCCTTCAGGTCGCACAAGAGACAGCCCGCGGCGATCAGCAGGAACAGCGGCAGCGCGACCGGCTCGAAGAGCCAGTGCCAGCCGAACCAGGCGCCGTCATTGAAAGGCAGGGCGATAGCGCCCCACGTCCAGATCGCCGGCACCACCACCGTCTTGCCCAGCGTGAAGCGCTTCAGCACCGGATACAGTGCCGCCACCGCGCCGAACAACGGCACGAGCACGGCGGTCTCGCGCGGCAGGAAGGGCAGCAGCAACGCCGTCGCTAGTGCCGCTGCCGCCGTGACCGCCGCGAGGGCTCGCCACAGCCGCGGCGTACCCGTCGCGTAAGGCTGGGCGAGCCGGCGTCGGCCAGCACCACCACCGCCTCCGGCGCGAGTGACAGCCGCTCGTCGATGTCGACCTGGATGATCTCGGCGGCGCCCTGGTTGTAGGCCCACTCCTGCACCCACCGCTCGTCCAGCCCCAGGCCCCCGGCCAGCTCGGCCGTGGTGAGCGGACGGCCGGCGTCGGCGAGGGCCCGATAGAGGCCGAGCTTGTCGCCGAGGTGGATCATCCCGGCGGTGACGGCGCCCTCCAGCTTGGAGAACACCCGGTGCATGAACAGCGCCGGATCGTCGCGCGCCAAGCGCAGTGTGAGGGGGTCGTCCAGCGTCACGTAGCCGCGGTTGCGCACCGCCAGCGACTTCAGCAGCTTGTCGCCGCCGACCTGGCGTGCGCCGGTCAGCAACAGCACCGGAAAGTGTTCCCCAGACGCCCTGCGGATGGCCGTGCGTTAAAGCGCGGTAGCGGTTTCGAGACGATTGGGGCCTTCGTTGGCGTCAGTTGGGACCTCGCATGTTTTCGTCCAAAATGCGATGTGACTGCATTATAGACGACCGGCGGCGTGACGCTCGCTCCCTGAATGAGGCACCTGTCATGTCATGTGCCGCCTTTGCCGCACGGATCAGTGAAGGATGCAGGATCCCCGACTTGGGCGTCTGGCCGTAAGGTGCGCGTGGCGGTACCTTGAAGAACTGGTCTGTCCAGGGCAGCGCCAGTGCCACCCTGAAATCGAACTTGGTGTCGAAGGCCAGCCCTGCCAACGCGAACGCGCTCGGGTTGGTGGCTCTTGAGATAACGAACTCGCCAGCCCTGAGGTGATCGACGCGCTGCGACGTGCCGTATACAACATGCACGACCACACCATCTTCCTGTAACACCACAGCCGCGACGAGTGCAGGCCGCGGCTTGGGGCCGGGGGCAGCAGTGGCCGGTCGTTCAGGGAACCAGCACCAGACAGGTTGCCCGGAGAAGGCGGCGTCCAGGAGGCAGGCATCGGGTATCAGAAGAGGCGCTGCTTTCCCAGCACCTTGCCTTTGGGCATGCTGGCCTTGGCCATCTTGCGAACATTGGAGAGCTGGCGGGCTGTCAGCGGCCCGTCGTCGGCCTCGTAGGCAGGGAGCATCTCCTCGGCCAGCTTCGACAGCGCCAGATGCACGACCTGGGTTTCGGTTGTGTCCAACTGGCTGGCGAGCGCCTTGACCGCCCCAGTCTTGCGGGTAACGCCAAAACGGCCGTCTTTGGAGCGGAACTTCAAGAGCAGCGAATCCACTGCGGTAGGCATGGCGGAACTCCGAGTCATATGTATTCAGTATGGCCGTCGTTGCCAGCGCCCTCCATCCTGGTGATGACGGGACAACGCAGTATCGGGAACCCGTTCACTTCGCAAACTCACGCGTCAGCACATCTGCCAATTCCCAGATGGGAATCACCGTCACCGCCTGCGCCAACGGAAAGCGGCGCGATACCGGCGCGACGACATAGGCGCTGTCGATCTGCAAGTCCTGCATCGCATTCCAGAAGCCTTTGCTGGGCTTGGGCGCTGACGAAAACTTGATCTCGACCCCGACTTGCCGCGATCGGTGCTCGATCACGAGGTCGATCTCCGCGCCGGCTGCGGTGCGGTAGAAGCCCAGGTGGGCACCTGGCGGCAACAGAGCGGCAACCTGCTCCACGACGAACCCCTCCCATGCCCGTCCGGCGATCGGATGACTCTGCAGATCGCGCACGCTCGCCAGGCCGAGCAGCGCATGCAGCAGGCCGCTGTCGCGAACGTACACCTTGGGCGACTTGACCAGGCGCTTGCCCACGTTGGCCAGGTGCGGTTCGAGACGCCGCACCAGCAAGGCATCCACCAGCGCATCGAGGTAGCGCGCTGCGGTGGTGTGCGAGGCACCCCCTAACGCGGACCCCAGTTGCGAGGCATTGAACAGCTGGCCCTGCAGGTGGGCCAGCATGGTCCAGAACCGGCGCAGCGTCTCGGCAGGCACGCGTATGCCCATGGCTGGCAAGTCGCGCTGCAGCAAGGTGCGTATGAACTCCTGGCGCCATTGATAGGCGGCCTCGTCGTCGGGCGCCAGGTAACTCAAGGGGAACCCGCCACGCAACCACAGGCTTTGCACGCTCGCCAGGTCGGGCGCCACCTCGGCGGCCAGAATGGGCGTGAGCTCGACGTAAGCCACGCGCCCGGCCAGCGATTCGCCCGATTGGCGCAGCAATTCGCCGGAGGCGGAGCCCAGCAGAAGGAAGCGCCCAGCGCGGCGCTGGGCATCGATCTCGGGGCGCAGCGCGGTAAAGAGCTGGGGGGCGTGCTGCACTTCATCAACTACGACCAGCCGGCTGCGGTGCGCCGGCAAGAACAGCTCGGGTTGCGCCACCGCCGCACGATCGGACTCGCGTTCCATGTCGAGCAGCAACGCACCGGGGTGCCGTGCGGCGACGATCTGGGCCAATGTGGTCTTGCCGACCTGCCGTGCACCCAGCAAGACCACCGCCGGATACTGGGCCAGGCGCTGCTCGACGACGGCTTGGGCTTTGCGCTCAATCATCCTTGCATTTTGATCATGCGGCGATCAATATGCAAGGACTCTTGGATCACAACCACAGCGCCGGCACCGCAGTAACTCTCGGGTTGGCCGCCAGCGGCACCATGCGCGGCACCAGGCACACCACGGCGCCTGGGCCCAGGGCCACGCCCAGTTGCTGCAGGTCTTGCCAAAGAACCGCTATCAGGCTCTTGACGAATGGTGCCATTATTGGCACCATTTCCTTGTGGCGGCTGTCGCGAAGATCCTCGACCAGATGCGCCGGGAGCCGGCGAACGTCCGGTTCGCCGATCTGGCGAAAGTCTGCGCATCATTCTTCGGCAAACCACGCAACAGCGGCACCAGCCACTTGATCTTCAAGACACCATGGCCCGGCGACCCTCGAGTCAATATCCAAGACGCGAAAGGCAAGGCCAAGCCCTATCAGGTACGGCAAGTGCTGCTAGCGATCGACAAGTTGGAGCGTCAGCAATGAATTTGAATCACTACACCTACCGCGTGACCTGGTCACCCGAAGACGACGAGCATGTCGGCTTGTGCGCCGAGTTTCCGTCTCTGAGCTGGCTGGCTGCAACACCGGAGAAGGCGCTGGCGGGCATCCGCCGCGTGGTGGCTGAGGCCGTGGCGGATTTGCAGTCCAGCGCAGAGCCGGTGCCGGAACCGCTGGCCGACAAGCATTACAGCGGCGAGTTCCGAGTGCGCATTCCGCCGACGGTGCATCGGCAACTAGCCCTGCAAGCCGCAGAGCAAGGAGTCAGCCTCAATCGACTGGCGAGCGCGAAGCTCGCTGCCTGAGACGCCGCTCCTCGCATATTGATCAGCTGACGATCAATTTCCAAGGACTTGAAGTGGCCTCGACGGGAAGGTTTGGAGGGCGCGCCCTTCAGCGCGTGGCGGGAGAAGACGGCTGCGCCCGCCCGACGCCGTAATACTCCATTCCCTCTTCGCGCACGAACGCCGGATCGAACAGATTGCGCCCGTCGAAGATCAGCGGCTGCTTCAGGCACCGCTTCAGGTCCGCGAAGTCGGGGCTGCGGAATTCCTTCCACTCGGTGACGATCACCAGCGCGTCGGCGCCTTCGGTTGCCGCCGGGCCGCTCGAGGCGAACTCGATGCCGCGCCATCCCTTGGTGCTGCGTTTGGCCTCCTCGACCGCCACCGGGTCGTAGGCGCACACCGTGGCGCCGCGGTCGGTGAGCCCCTTGATGACCACCAGGCTCGGCGCCTCGCGCATGTCGTCGGTGCCCGGCTTGAAGGCCAGCCCCCATAGTGCGAAGCGGCGCCCGGTCAGGTCGGGCCCGAAGCGCGCGACGATCTTGTCCACCAGCGTCTGCTTCTGCGCCTCGTTGACCGCCTCCACGGCGCCGAGCAGCTTGAGCCCGATGCCCGCCCCCTGCGCGGTGTGCATCAGCGCCTTCACGTCCTTGGGGAAGCACGAGCCGCCGTAGCCGCAGCCCGGGTACAGGAACTGGGTGCCGATGCGCGGGTCGCTGCCGATGCCCTGGCGCACCCATTCGATGTCGGCGCCCAGCCGCTCGGCCAGGTTGGCCAGCTCGTTCATGAAGCTGATGCGCGTGGCGAGCATCGCGTTGGCGGCGTACTTGGTGAGCTCGGCGCTGCGCCGGTCCATCACCAGCAGGCGGTCGCGGTTGCGCAGGAACGGGCTGTACAGCGCGCGCATCAGGTGGATGGCGCGTTCGTCGTCGGTGCCGATGATCACGCGGTCGGGCTTCATGAAGTCCTCGATCGCCGCGCCTTCCTTCAGGAACTCGGGGTTCGACACGACCGCGAAGTCGACCTTGACGCCGCGCGCCTGCAGCGCGCTCGCGCACGGTGGCCTCCACCGTGTCGCCGGTGCCCACCGGCACGGTGCTCTTGTCGACGATCATCTTGTAGTCGGTCAAGCGCTCGCCGATCGCGCGCGCGGCCTGCACCACGTGGCTCAGGTCGGCCGAGCCGTCTTCGCCCGGCGGGGTGCCGACGGCGATGAACTGGATCGTGCCGTGCTGGACGGCCTGGTTGACGTCGGTGGTGAACTGCAGCCGCCCCGCGCTGACGTTGCGCTGCACGATCGCGTCGAGCCCGGGCTCGTGGATCGGCAGCCCGCCGCCCTGGAGCAACGCGATCTTCTTCGCGTCCACGTCCAGGCACAACACGTGGTTGCCCATTTCGGCCAGGCAGGCGCCGGTGACGAGGCCGACGTAGCCGGTGCCGGTGACGGTGACTTTCATGGATCAGGCTTTCGTTGGTGGGTGTCGCCGTGCTGGCAGGTGGTGCCTGGCGCAGCGGGCATTTTCACCGATGTGTCCGCCCGACTGACGCCCCGGCGGATTGCGCACCCCATGTGGGGGCCTTGGCTGCGCGCCGCCTGTCGGACAATGTGGCTCCGGGCTCACGAATCGGCCGCAGCATGCAACCCTCCAGCATTCTCGTGACAGGCGCCGCCGGTTTTGTCGGTGCCCATGTGGCGGCGCGCCTGCGCTCGCTCGGCCATGCCGTCGTCGGTTGCGACAACTTCAACGACTACTACCCACCCGAGCTGAAGCACGCACGGGTGCAGGCGCTGCTCACGCCGCTGGCCGTGGCCTGCGAACGGCTGGAGCTTGCCGATCGCTGCCGCGGTGCGTGGCCTGTTCGACCGATTGCGGCCACGCATCGTGGTGCATCTGGCGGCCCAGGCGGGGGTGCGCTATTCGCTCACGCACCCGGAGCCGTACATCCAGTCCAACCTCGTGGGCTTTGCCAACATTCTCGAGTGTGTGCGGCAGCATTCAATCGATCACCTCGTCTATGCAAGCTCGAGCAGCGTCTATGGCGATCGCAGCGACCCGCCGTTTCGTGAAACCCAGCCCACCGACTCGCCGGTGTCACTCTACGCTGCCACCAAGAAGGCCAACGAGCTGATGGCGCACGCCTACAGCCACCTGTACGGGCTGCGCGCCACGGGCTTGAGGTTCTTCACCGTCTACGGCCCCTGGGGACGGCCGGACATGGCCTACTTCAGCTTTGCCGAGAAGATCCTCGCCGGCCAGCCGCTGCCGGTGTTCGGCGGCGGCACGCTGCAGCGCGACTTCACCTACATCGACGACATCGTCGAGGGTGTGGCGCGGCTCGCGTTGAGCCCGGCGGTCGCAGGCCAGCCGGCGCACGAGTTGTTCAACATCGGCAACCACCAGCCTGTGTCGGTGCTCGCATTCATCGAGCTGCTGGCCGAACACCTGGGCGTCAAGCCGCAGCTGCAGATGCTGCCCATGCAGCCCGGCGACGTGTCGATGACCTGCGCCGACGTGGACAAGCTGCGCGCGCGGGTGGGGTTCGAGCCATCGACGCCGCTGCGAGAGGGGCTGGGGCGGTTCGTCGAGTGGTTCAGGCGATGGAAGGCGGGTTGATCGGACGTACCAGGCCGTTCGATGGCGGTCATCTTCACCGGCGCCCGCCCCGGCCGACGCGCCCCACCTGCCGCCAGCTCATGACTTCGTAGTCCGCTCCACGATGCCCGGCGTCGCCGCCGTAAACCAACACGGGGTCGGCGGCCTCGCTGCCCACGAGTGCTCGCCAGCGGCGCGCCGTGTCCAGCCAGCTGGCACTGTAGGTGGTACTCGACTTGCATTCCACCGCGTGCAGGCGCGATGCATGCTCGAACACGAGATCGATCTCGAGCCCGTGGTTGTCGCGCCAGAAGCGCAGGTCAGGCGGCAAGCCCAGGTTGTGACGATGCTTCATTGCTTCGCCGACGACCCAGGTCTCGAACACGGCGCCGCGCATGGCATGGGTGTACAGCTCGTCGGGGCCGGCAATGCGCAAGAGATGACACAACAGCCCGCTGTCCAGAAAGTAGAGCTTCGGTGTCTTGACAAGCCGCTTGCCGAAGTTGCGGTGGTGCGGCGCCAACAGTGCCACCAGGTGGCTCGCTTGCAGCACCGTGAGCCACTGCCGCGCCGTGGGCTGGCTGATGCCGCAGTCACTGGCCAGGCTGTTCAGGTTCAACAGTTGGCCGCTGCGGGCCGCGCACATGGCAATGAAGCGCTGAAAGGTCAGCAGATTGCCCACGTTCAACACCTGCCGCACGTCGCGCTCGATGTAGGTGGCCACGTACGCCGCGAACCAGTGCGCAGGCTCGATCGCCTGGCGATGGGTGGCATGCAGCGCCGGGAAACCGCCTCGCCACAGCCGCTGCTCGAGGCTGGCGCCGGGGGTGTCGGCGGAGTTCGCCTGCACCTGGGTTAGCTCCGCGTTGCTCAGCGGCAGCAAGGTGAGCATGCCCACGCGGCCGGCCAGTGACTGTGTGATGCCGTCCATCAGGCCGAACTGCTGTGAACCGGTGAGCACAAATCGGCCCATTCGCGCGCCGGCGTCGGCGACCCCCAGCAGGTACGACATCAGCGCGGGCGCACGCTGCACCTCGTCGAAGATGGCGCCTTCGATGTGGCGCGCAATGAAGCGCCGCGGGTCCGACAGCGCCAGCTCGCAGGTATCCAGGTCTTCGAGGTTCACGTACGGCAGCTGCGCGAACGCCTGCCGCGCCAGGGTGGTCTTGCCGGACTGGCGCGGCCCCGTGAGCGCCACGATGGGGAAGCCCTGCGCGAGGCGGCGCAGGGTGGGGAAGGCATCGCGTGGCACCATGCCTGTACAATTTCAAGTTCTGGACTTGCAATTGTACAGTTGATCGCCCCGAATCGCTCCAAGCCACAGGCCAGAGATGTTGGCGCGCTGGCCCAGCGTTGCATGGTTCGACCACGGCCGACGCCTGATCAACGCTCGGCTCACGCCCACAACACGCCCAGCGGCACCGCCCACATTCGATCGCCCAATGGCAGCAACTGGTCGCCGCCGTACAGCACCACGCCGCGGGTGAAGTGGCTTCCCGCCGCCTCGGCAAGCACTGCCAACCCCGCCCGATCGGCCGGGCGCAAGCTCGAGCCGGCCTTGACCTCGATGCCGACGATCCGCCCGTCAGTCGCTTCGAGCACCAGATCGACCTCGCGGCCGCCAGGCGTCCTGAAATGCCACGCCGTGGCGCGCGCCTTGCTCCAGCCGAGCTGGCGGCGAACTTCCTGGACGACGAAGCTCTCGAGCAAGGGTCCGAACTGCGCGGCCGCCGCCAGCGTGCTCGGCTCTGCCCCGCCCTGCAGGTGCGCGGCCAGCCCGGTATCGAGCAAATGCAACTTCGGTGCCTTGACCAGTCGCTTGCCGAGGTTGGTTGACCATGCCGGCAGCGGCTGCACGATGAAGGCTGCTTCCAGCAGCGCAAGATAGCGGCGCAACGTGGTGTCGGAGATCGCCGAGGCTCTTGCAACCTCCGCCACGTTGAACAACCCCGCCGTGCGCGCAGCCAGCAGACCCAGCAGCCGCGGCAGCTCCCGCAGCCCCTCGATATGCGCCATGTCGCGCACGTCGCGTTGCAGCAGGCTCGCCAGATACGACCCGAACCACGCCGCACGGCGCCCAGCGTCGGCCCGGGCCAGCACCTCGGGAAACCCACCCGTCGCCACGCGGCGGGCGAGCTCCAGGCGATCGGTGGGCACCACGCGCAGACCCCAGGCGCCAGCGTCGAAGAACGCGTCGACGATGTTGTGCCCGGTATCGGCGATTTCGGCTTGCGCCAGCGGCTGCAGTGTCAGCACCTGCATGCGGCCGGCCAGCGATTCGGCCACGCGTGGCAGCATGAAGATATTGGCCGAGCCGGTGAGCAAGAAGCGGCCGGGCCTGGCATCGCGATCGACGACACGCTTGATCGCCGGCAACAGGCCCGGCGCGAACTGCACCTCGTCGATGATCGTGAAGTCGCCGGCCGATTGCACGAACGCAGTGGGGTCGGCATGGGCCGCCGCCGCCACGGCGGGATCGTCGAGCGTCAGGTACTGGCCATGGCGCTCGTCGGCAAGCTGGCGCGCCAGCGTGCTCTTGCCCACCTGGCGCGCGCCGTTGAGTAGCACCACCCGGGTGTCAGCCAGGGCAGCCCGCAGGGCGCTGGCAAGATATCGCCGATACATGGCCATATTTTCACCACTTGATGGTGAAAATGCAATGCTCTCAGTTCGGCCGGGCAAGCGTTTGCGCTTTGCGACTGCTCACCCGACCAGGTCGTCGCGCAGCCATGCACCAATGAAGTTCAATGGCACTTCTGCACGAGCCACCTATCCTGGCGGCAGCGGGTCGACCGGGCCACGAGCCGGCACCTGGTACTCGCCCACCAGCTCTGCCAGGTGTTCGCGCACTTGCGCATCGTCGGCAGCGCCAACGCCCTGCGCCCAGGCCAGCAGATCATGCGGGTCGCCGATTCGGCCGCCGAGCCGGGCGATTCGCAGCTGCGCGATATTCGTCGGCAGCGTGGTGTCCGCATCCGCCAGCAACTCCTCGAACAGCTTCTCACCCGGCCGCAGCCCGCTGAACTCGATGCCGATGTCGTCGCCGGAGTGGCCCGACAGGCGGATCAGCTGCCGCGCCAGGTCGACGATCTTCACCGGCTCGCCCATGTCGAGCACCAGCACCTGCCCGCTCTCGCCGATGGCCGCGGCCTGCAGCACCAGCCGCGCCGCCTCGGGGATGGTCATGAAGTAGCGGATGATCTCCGGGTGCGTCACCGTCACCGGGCCGCCGCGGGCGATCTGCTCCTTGAACTTGGGAATCACGCTGCCGCTGGAGCCCAGCACGTTGCCGAAGCGCACGGCCATGAAGCGTGTGCCCTGGTGCTCGGCGGCCAGCGCCGAGATCACGATCTCGGCGGCGCGCTTGGTGGCGCCCATCACGTTGGTGGGGTTCACCGCCTTGTCGGTGCTGATCAGCACGAAGCGCTCGACGCCGGCCTCGGCCGCGGCCAGCGCGGCGTGGTAGGTGCCCAGCGTGTTGTTGCGCAGCGCGGCCCAGGCGTTCTGGTCTTCCATCAGCGGCACGTGCTTGAACGCCGCGGCGTGGAACACCACCTGCGGCCGCCACCTCTGGAAACGTCTGGCGCAGGTGCTCCAGGTCCTTCACGTCGCCGATCAGTCGCACCAGCGGCAGGCCCGGGAAGCGTTCGCTCAAGTCCTGCTCGATGGTGTAGAGGTTGAATTCGCTCAACTCGTACAGCACCAGCCGCGCCGGTTCAAAGTGCGCCAGCTGCCGGCACAGCTCGCTGCCGATGCTGCCGCCGGCGCCGGTGATCAGCACGGTCTTGCCGCGCAGCGTCTCGGCGATGCCGGCCTCGTCCAGCTGCACCGGCTCGCGGCCGAGCAGGTCTTCGGGCTCGATCTCGCGCAGGCGGTCGATGCGCTGGTTGCCGTCGCGCAGCTCGTCGACCGACGGCACGGTCACCACCGGCAAGCCGGTGGTGGCGGCCAGCTCGAGCACCTCGCGCCGGCGCGCCCCGCGCGTCGACGGAATGGCCAGGATCAGGTGCGTCGCTGCGCCGATGACCGTCTTGTCGCGCAGCGCTGAAAGCGGCCCCAGCACCGGCACGCCGGCAATGCGGGCGCCCTGCTTGTGCGGGTCGTCGTCGAGGAAGCCGAGCACGATCCAGCCCTGCTGGTGGATGCCCGCCACCAGCAGCCGCGCCGCTTCGCCGGCACCCAGCACCAGCGCGCGGCGGATCTCGGCGTCGCCGCCGGTGATGCGCGAGCGGGCGTGTTCGTAGAGCATGCGATAGCCCATGCGCATCAACGCCACCGCCATCAGCGCGAGCACCGGGTGCATGGCCAGCACGGCGCGCGGCACCTCGCGCAGCTGCAGCGACATCACCACGGCGGCCGACACGGCACCGGCCGCCGCGCAGGCCAGCGCCAGACGCCGGATCTCGCCGAACCCCGAGAAGCGCCACATGCCCTGCGGCACCCGGAACAGCCAGAACGCGCACACGTAGACCGCCACGATGCCCAGCATCACCCAAACGTCGTAGGCCGGCCGCGCGCTGAACCAGCGCTCGAAGCCCAGGCGAAACAGGTAGGTCGCATTCCAGGCCACCGCCACGACCAGCCCGTCGACCGCCAGCGACAACGGCTCGCGTCGCGGCCGGATCTGCGCCAGCACGCGGTCGAGCCGGTGCCAGATGGTCAACTCGGATCGGGTTTCGGTGGCCATCTCGGCGCCGCGACTACCGGGCCAGCAGCATCCGCAGCGTGCGGCCGATCACCGCGACGTCGGAGGCCAGCGTGGCGCGCCGCGCATACTCGGCCTGCCGTTGCAGCTTGCGCGGCAGGATGTCCTCGACATACGCGCGCTCGGTGTCGGCCGCCTGCGCCAGCAGCTGCGCCTCGTCGACGAACTCCAGCGACGCCGGGTCGGTGATGCCGGGCCGCACCGACAGCACCTGCTCGCGCAGCGCGGGCGGATACAGCGCCACGAAGCGCGGCACCTCGGGGCGCGGGCCCACCAGGCTCATCTGCCCCAGGATCACGTCGATCAGCTGCGGCAGCTCGTCGATGCGGTAGTGCCGCAGCAGCCGGCCGGCAGCGGGTGATGCGCGGGTCCTCGTGCGCCGTGATCGCCGGCCCCTGCGTAGGCGCGTCGACCCGCATCGTGCGCAGCTTGTGGATGCGAAACAGCCGCCCGCCGCGGCCCACACGCTCCTGCCTGAAGAACACCGGGCCCGGGGAATCGAGCTTGATCCAGACGGCCACGGCCAGCAGCAGCGGCGCCAGCAGCACGAGGCCCAGCGTGGCCACCAGCAGGTCGAACGCGCGCTTGAGCATCCGGATCACGGGTGCAACGAGGCACGGACGGCGTCGACCACGCGCTCGACGTCGGCGTCGGTCATGCGCGTGTAGATCGGCAGGCTCAACAGGTGCTCGAACGCGTGCTGGCTGTGCGGGAACATCGCCGGCGTCAGCGCATAACGATCGCGCCAGTACGGATGCAGGTGCAGCGGGATGTAGTGCACGCTGCAGCCGACGCCGCGGTCGTACAGGCGCTCGATGAAGCGGTCGCGCGACACGGCGACCCCGTCGGCCAGGCGCAGGGCATACAGGTGCCAGGCGTGCAGCTCACCCGCGGGCGGCGTCGGTGCCGTGATCAGCGGCAGATCGGCAAAGGCCGCGTTGAATCGTTCGGCGATCGCGGCGCGGCGCTGCTGGAAGGCGCGCACCTTCTTCAACTGGTGCAGCCCCATCGCCGCGGCGATGTCGGTCAGGTTGTACTTGAAGCCCGGCGCCACGATCTCGTAGTACCAGCTCGGCACGGTGGCGGTGAACCGGTCGAACGCATCGCGGCTCATGCCGTGCAGGCGCATCACGCGCGCACGCTGCGCCAGCGCCGCGTCGCGCGTGACCAGCATGCCGCCCTCGCCGGTGGTCATGGTCTTGTTGGCGTAGAAGCTGAACACCGTGGCGTCGCTCGCCAGCGTGCCGACCAGCCGCCCGCCGGCGGTGGTGGGCAGCGCGTGGGCCGCATCCTCGACGACCTTGAGGCGGTGCCGGCGCGCGATGTCCAGGATCGCCGGCATGTCCGCGGCCAGCCCGCCGTAGTGCACCGGGATGATGGCCTTGGTGCGCGGCGTGATCGCCGCCTCCACCCGCGCCGGGGCGATGTTCAGCGTGCGCGGATCGATGTCCACCAGCTTCACGTCGGCGCCCAGGTAGCGCACCACCTCCGCGGTGGCGGTGAAGGTGTGGGTGGTGGTGATCACCTCGTCGCCGGGGCCGATGCCCAGGCCCTCCAGCGCGAGGTGCAGGCCGGCGGTGGCCGAGTTGACGGCGATGCACTGCAACGCCGGGTCGCCGAGAAAGGCCGCGAAATCGGTCTCGAATCGCTTGGCCTTGGGGCCGGTGGTGACCCAGCCCGATTTCAGCGTGTCGACGACCTCGGCGATCTCTTCGTCGCCGATGTCGGGCAGCGCGAAGGGCAGGAAGGGTGCATTCATGAATTCGGTTTCTCGATCCAGGCCAGCAGATGGGTGCGCAGTGCCGGCAACGTGTTGAGGTAAGAATAAAGCACCGGGTGCCATCGGCACACGCGCCGCGCGATCGGCGCCGACAACGTGAGTCGCCGGTGCTCGACCCGACCCTGAGGAAACAGCTCGCGCAGCCGGGCCACCGACACGCCTCGAACACCGGGGGAACCGGGGCGAGCCACCGCCACGTCGTACCACAACACGCCGCCGCCCGGCCGGACCCAGCGCCACATCGTCTGCGCCAGTCGCCACTGGAACGGTGCATCGAGCAGGGCCGAGAACACCCCCGACTGGTAGACGATGTCTTCGCTTTCGTCGGGCAGCTTCACCAGCGGCGCGTCGCCCTGCATCAACGTGACGCCCGAAGGCAACCGCTGCATCGCCTGGGCAAAGCGGTCCGCCTGCGACTCGATGCCCACCAGGTTGCGCGGCCGGAAGCCGATGCGCAGGAACTCGAGCAGGTTTTCGCCGGTCCCGCAGCCCACCTCGAGCACGCGTCGCATTGCGAGGTCGCGCCAGCCCAGCCGCGCAAAGAGCTGCAACATCGCGCGTTGGCGCTCCTGGGTGGCCTGCCAGATGTCGGGGTCGAGGATGCTGGTGGCGTCTGACAAGGGGCTCAAGGCGATTGGCCATCCACTCGATCGTGGCGGGCCATCGAGCCCGGCTTCTCGATCCACGCCAGCACATGGGTGCGCAGCAGCGGCAGCGCGTTGAACACGTGGTACAGGCTCGGGTGCACGCGGCACACGGCGCGTGCGATCGGCGGCGCCAGCGTGACCCGCCGGATGGTGAAGCGGCCCAGCGGAAACAACGCTTTCAGTCGCCGCACCGGCACGCCGCGCACGTCGGGGTTGGACGGGTTGCCGACGACGAAGTCGTACCACAGCACGCCGCCACCGGGGCGCAGCCACGACCACATGCGATCGGCCAGTTCCTGCTGGAAGCGGTCGTCCAGCAGCGACGAGAACACCACCGATTGGAAGACGATGTCCTGACTTTCCGGGGCGATGTTGGCGATGCTGGCATCGCCTTCGTGCAACGTCAGCGCGGCCGGCAGTTTGGCGCGAGCGCCCGCGGCGCGGTCGGGCAACAGCTCGATGCCCTGCAGGTTGGCCGGCGCAAAACCGATGCGCAGGAAGTCGAGCAGGTGCCCGCCATACCCGCAGCCCACGTCGACCAGCTTCATTCGCCGCAGGTCCTCGTCGTCGAAGCCGCACACCGATCCGAACAGCCGCAGCATCTGCAACTGCCACTCCTGCGTGCTGAGCGCCACCGCGGGTCGCAGGATGCTGTAGAGGTCGCCCGATCGCCGGCGCGCATAACGCTCGGCGATGGCCAGCGTCTCTGGGTGTTGATCGGGAGGCGACGGCACGGTGCGGGTTCGACTCGGCTGAAGCGGCGGCGTTCGGTGTTCGGCTACAAGACCCCGCGGAACCACCGCAGGTAGATCGAGGCCACGAAGTGCGTCATCGTATACACATAGGCCATCGGCCCGAACCCGCGGCCTGACTTGAGGCGGTACTTCTTCAGCATGTTCAGATGGCGCGGAATCATCTTCCACTTGTTGCCCGAAATCTGCGCCGCCTGCTGGCGGTAGAAGACCAGCGGGTGCAGCACCTTGATGCTGTACGGGACCTCTTCGTGCGCCCGGATGAAGCAATCGGTGTCCTCGCGGGCCCGGTAGCCGATGTGTTCGTTGAACGGCAATCGACGCATCAGGTCACGATGCGCGACGATGCTCGAAGTCGGCGTTCGGTACTTTCTGAGCTGCATGCCCAGATCGATGCGCTGGACCTTGGGTTCTCGCGGCGGCGACACCACGATCTCGCGCTCGTCGACGAAATCCTTCATCAGCGTGCTGCACATCAGGGCGCCGTGCTCCCGCAGCGCGCGCAATTGCAGCTCCAGCTTCATCGGATGCCAGAGGTCGTCGGCATCGAGAAAGGCGATCCATTCGCCCCGCGCGTTGGCCACGCCGTCGTTGCGCGGTGCGCCCGGCGTTCCAGCATTCGTCGAGCGCACCAGCAGCCTGACGCGGCTGTCGCGAGCCGCGTACGATCGAACGATCTCGGCGCTCCGGTCCGACGATGCGTCGTCGACGACGACGATCTCCAAGTTGGTATGGGTCTGGACCAGCACCGATTCAAGGGTCCGGGGCAGGAAGGCTTGGGCGTTGAAGCATGGGATCACGACCGTCACCATCGGATGGGCGGCGGACGTTGGGTCGTCGGATGGCCTGGAGGCCAGTGATTCGCTCATGGTCATTGCGCCTGCAGCCGGCTGACGATGGCATGGGGCCCGTTGGACCCGCCTTGTGCACTGATCTCGAGCAGGATGCCGCCGTGCCGGCGCGGCAGCCCGGCCGTGTCGACGGTGATCCGCCCAGCCCCCGCCGCCACGCGGTGCACCGAGTCCTGGATCCGCAGCTCGACATCGTGCAGCGCGACCAGCGCGATGTCGATGCTCGACGCCGTGCCGGACATCACCACCTGCAGTGGCTCATCTGCCGATATCTCGATGCCCGGGTGTCCTGCATCCGGTCGCGCTGACCAGTGACCCGCGAGCACATACGGCTGGTCTTCGGGTCGATCGGCGGACAACGACGCCGGCGGTGACCACTCCAGGCGCTGGCCGATCGCGCGCGCCGGAGCGCCGGCCACCACGGCATACGGTGGGACCGATTGGGTCACCACCGCGTTGGCCCCAACGACGCTGCCCTTGCCGATCGTCACGCCGGGGCACACGACGGCATTCACGCCCAGCCAGCAGTCGTCCTGGATCCAGACCGGGTGGTCGCTCGATCCCTTCGCCTTAGCGAGATGCTCCTGTTGGCGAATCGGCAAATGAGGCACCAGGCGAAACGGATGCGTGCCCGACGAGATGAATACATTGGGCGCCAGGATGCAGCCGCGCCCGATGCGGACGCTGCCGTTCACGCTGCATCGTCGCTGAAGGGTCGTGCCGTCGCCGATGCGAACCGCGGTGGCGGTTTCGACCTCGCTATCGGCTGCCAGCCAGACACGCTCTCCGGTGATCAGACGGCCGGCGGCCCCCACGTCCAGCCGCACCCGCGCGCCCAGCACGCTGCCGCGGCCGATGGCGAACCGGCTGGCGCTACCCAGCCACACCACGCTCGGATGCACGCGCACACCGCGCAGCGCGGCGGCCAGCGCGCGGCTCCAGCGCCAGGGCCACAGTTGCGACAGCATCCTGCTGGCGCGCATCAGGTCCGCCTGCTCCGCCACGACGCGCCCGCGACCGCCGCATAGGCCAAGACCGACAGCACGGCCGCCAGCCAGCCCACCTGCTGCAGGGTCGCCGGCGCTCCACCCCACGGCCGCGTGATCGCGCACCAGACCAGCAGGCCCAACCCTGCGGTCGCAAGGTTCAGCCGAAGCAGCTGCGCTTCCCTGCCGGTGATCAGCAGAAACGACGACCAGAAATCCGACACGCGCAGCACGGAGACGGCGATGAACAGCGGCAGCAAGGTGCGGGCACTGGCGTAGTTCGGGTACCAGCGTGTGACGGCCAGATCCAGCAGGTAGGCCAGCGGCACGGCCACGAGTGCCCCGCCCAGCAGGATGGCCGCCGCGGCGCGCAGGCACACGCCATAGGCGACCTTGTGCCCGTGCTCGGCGAAACGCCGCGCCACCAGCGGGTAGATCGATGCGTTGATCACGACCTGCACGGACTGCGCCATCGACAGCACCACCCAGGCAAACGAGTACTGGGCGAAGTCGGCGACGTCGAACCGGGCGGATGCGACCCAGCGGTCCACGTTGAGCAGCACGAAGCCGGCCGTCATGATCACCATCAGCGTAAGCGCCGAGCGCCAGCGCACGTGGCGCAGTCGGCGCAGCGCGAGCTGCCACACGGCCCAGGCGCCGAGCCGTGCGCGCGCGAGCGCCCGTGCCCAGTACCCCAGCGCCATCGCCATCGTGACCAATGCGTCGAAGAGCAACACGGCGGTCGCGGAAGCCGTCCACAGCGCCACCAGCACACTCAACAGCAGCGCGGCCACCGCACGGGCGAAGTTCTGCGCGGCAAAGCGCAGCACATCGCCGCGGCTGCGGCTCTCGACGGTGGACACCAGAAAGAACTGCTGCGCGACGCCGTGCACCAGCCCGGCGGCGATCAGCGCTGGCGGCATGCCGGCGAGCGAGAGACCCGCGGCCGCACCCGACAAACCAACCGCGCCACAGGCCAGTGCGACCAGCATGCACTGCGCCGCGCGGACCAGCGGTCGCAGCTCCTGACCGCGCACGAGATTGACCGGCCACTCGCGCTGAAGCAGCGACTGCAAACCCAGGCAGCCCAGCATGCAGAACGTGGCCGACACCAGCAGCCCGCCGCTGAACTCGCCGAAGGCCGGCACGTCGAGCACCCGCGCCATGACCAGCAGGCGCAACATCATCAGGCCCATCGCCAGCGCCAGCAGCGGCGCATACCACAGCTGGCGCAAACGGCGAGGCGTCAGCGTCGGCATCCAGCGCATCACATGGCCGGGCATCGCACGCTACGCAACCATCTGCAGCACCGAAGCCTCTCGCCGATCGTGCATCACGCCGTAGTCGAACAGTGCGTACTGCAACTGCAGCAGCAGCCGCGGCTCACGCGTCGGCGTGAGCCCCTTGTGCACGCACAGCGTGTTCTCGGCGAAGCCGGTGCCGGCGGGCCCGCAGATCTCGGCCACCTGATCGGGCGTGAAGCACCGTGCCACCTCGTCGTCGCTGTAGCGCCGGATGTTCCAGCGGTCGCCGGCGCGCAGCATCGGCGGGCGCCGGTGCGACGCGACGACGCAGACGTGCGCGCCATCGCCGGGTTCGACATCGCTGAGATAGAAGAAGAACTTGAAGAATCGAAAGTCGTCGACGTCGCGGTGAAACAGGTGGGCGTGGCGGTCGCGATCCGCCTCCAGCGCCTGCACCGGAAATGTCCACCACAGGTTGGCGCCGACGAAGGTTGGCACCGACTCCAGATAGCGGCCGGCGATCCACTGCAGCGCAGGATCATCCAGCAACCGGCCGATCGCCGGGCATGACGCTGCCGCGTTGAAGTACTGAGCCACCAGGATCGGCTTGCCCAGCGCGGCCTCGGCGCGATGCCGGTCCTGCAACCGGAAGCCGCAGGCAGGGTTGCGATCGGCAAAACAAGGGTTGAGCAATGCGAATTGCCGGATCTCTTCGGTCGACGCGTCCGGCAGCTTCAGCCCGTAGGCGATGCCGTCGTCGCGCAACCGCTGCACGAATTCGACCCGGTCCACCCCGGCGAACGCGCTTTCGCTCGCACGCGCCTCGCAGGCCGCCAGGTGGGCGCGCAGGCGTGCGCCGTGCGCGAGGCTGCGCGAACGCCCGACGGCGTTTCGCAGCGCGGCAAAGCGTGCGGCGCCGCGCATCAGCGCGTAGCCGGGTTGGGAACCCAGGGCATGAACGATGTCGCTCCAGCGTGGCATGTGAATGCTCGTGCGCGCCGTAACGGCTACTGATCGCCCAATGGCAAACGTTGCCGGATGGTGTCGACCGGACGAAAGAGCCAGCGCCGCTGCACGCGCCCGTAGTCGCGCGTGTCGGGCTCGAGCCTGTCGAGCAGGCGCTGCCATTCGCGCCGGTCAATGCATTGCAGCACCTCGTCCTCCTCCTGCGTCGTCAACGCGCAATCCTCGTCGTCGGCTCGCAGCTCGCCGGTGCGCAGCAAGTCGATGAAGCGCTGCGGATCGGCGCTCAGGTCGTATTTGAACCGCGTGGTTGTCTCGGCGCGCACGAAGCGCGTGTACTGCGGCACGCGATGCACCATGTTGTAGGCAAAGCGCAACGTCAGCCGTGCGATCAGCCCTCGACGCTGCGCGCAGTCATCCGGGTCGAGTTCGGCATGCAGACGCAGCGCCGGCAACTGCTGCGACGACACGACCGCGTCGCGAAACCCCGCCTCCTGGTAGATCGACGGGGCGATGGCGATCACCTGCTTGCCCAGGATGCCGGCCTCCAGCGCGGCGCTGCCATTGGCCACCACGATCGCATCGCTGTGTTCGATCAAGCCCAGCGTGCTGACGGTGTCGGCGCTCGGAATCACGTGGATGCCGCGGCGCGCCGCCCAGCCCGCGTAGTGGCGCTCGGAGTGCTCGCCGCCCTGGCGCCCGATCTTCTCGGCCCAGTTGGGGTGGCAGCGCAGCACCACGTCGTTCGGCTGCAGGCGCAGGTGGTCGATCAGCGCGTCATAGGCCGCCAGCGGGTCGCTCCAGCCCGACTCCCAATCCGCATGGCCCCACACCTCGTTGCGGCTGCTCGGAATCAGCAGGATGCGGCGACCCACGCCTTCGACCGGCCAACCCGCGGGCCGCGCGTTGACGTTGTAGGCGCGCCATTCGGTATCGTTGCGGCGCAGGAACCGGCGCGCGACATGGGACGCACCCAGCACGGCCTGCTGTCGCGTCAACGGCTTGTCGCGCCACTGGCCGATCAGCCTGTGCACGCTCTGCAGGCCCATGCAGGTTTCCTCGGGGTAGATCTGCAGGCCATGGCTGAACCAGGTGCGCTCGAGGCTCGCGACCCGGACACCGAGCGACTTGGCCGCCTCGAAGATGCCGCGTGTGACGTCCATGCGGCCGTTGAACACGCACACCGCGTCGAGCCGCTCGTCGCGGATCCAGGCGCGGGCTGCCTGGAACCCCAGCTGCGCCGCAGGCTGCAGCCGGTCGGCCAGGGCCTTGAATTCGGCGCTGGCGTAGTCGGCGTCGGATTCGAAGCGCCCCAGTGTGCTGGCGCTCGACGATGCCCATTCGGCGCCAGCCCGGGCCTGGTCGTGTGCTGCGTGCTGGCCGATCGAGGAGATGTTGTGTCGCGTGTACGAACGCACGCCGCCGGCCCGGCATTGCAGGCACTCGCGCCACGCCGGTCGGTCGCGCAGCTCGCGCGTGTAGCAGGTGGGCAGGTCGGCGTCGCAGGTGAGAAAGAACGCCTGATGACCCGCGCGCTCGGCCAGCTGCGCGAGGAAGTGCGCATGCTCGACATGCGGCCGCCACGAGTAGATCGTCGCGAAGCCGATCCGCAGCGGCGTCATGCCAGCGCGTCCCACGTGACCGGCGTCGCGTAGTCCACGTCCCTGGCCAAGGTGCGCCCCAGCACGGCGTCGAGATGCTTCGGTGCCAGGCCGTAGCCGGGCCGCACACTGCGCACCGCGTCGGCGGTGATCCGATCACCCGCCTTCAATGGCTTGACGAAGTAGAGCGATCGCCGGAACTTCACGTTGCCCTGTTCGCTGGACTTGCGGCCGTAGTCCACTCGACCAAGAGCCTCCCAGGCTGTGCGGCTGCCGCGGCACAGCGCCTCGAACTCGGCCGGTTCGAGCGAGAAGCTGTCGTCCGGGCCGCCGCCGCGGCGATCGAGCGTGAAGTGCTTTTCGATGATCACCGCACCGAGCGCGATGCTGGCCAGCGCGGTGGTGTTGTCCAGCGTGTGGTCCGACAGGCCGATCGGCACCCCGAAGCGTTCACGCATGTCGGCGATGGTGTGCAGGTTGTAGTCCGCCGCCGGCGCCGGGTAGCCGCTGACGCAATGCAGCAGCGCCAGCTCCCGGCATCCGCCGCCGCGGGCCGCCAGCACCGCCTCGCCGATCTCGTCGGCATCGGCCATGCCGGTGGAGATGATCATCGGCTTGCCGGTGGCCGCCACGTAGCGGATCAGCGGCAGATCCACCGCCTCGAACGACGCGATCTTGTAGGCCGGCGCGCCGAGCGATTCGAGCAGATCCACCGCGGTGGCATCGAACGGCGAACTGAAGATCGTGATGCCGAGTTGGCGCGCATGGTCGAACAGCGCCGCATGCCAATCCCAGGGCATGTGCGCCTGCTGGTACAGGTCGAACAGCGTGCGCCCGTCCCACAGGCCGCCGTGGATGCGAAACGGCTCGGCGTCGCTCGCGAGCGTGATCGTGTCGGGGCGGTAGGTCTGCAGCTTGACCGCCGACGCGCCGGCAGCCTGGGCCGCGTCGATGATGCGCAGCGCCGTGTCGAGCTTGCCGTTGTGGTTGGCCGAGAGCTCGGCGATCACATACGGCGGCTCGTCGGCCGCAATTCGCCGGCCGGCAATGGTGATGGCGTGCTGCAGCGTCATGTCGATCGAGCCCCTGTGCGCTCCGACCACTCGGTGGCGAGCAGCCCGAAACACACCACCGCGTGGTAGTGCAGCCCATCGAAATGCTGGTCGCGCAACAGCCCCTCATGCCGGAAGCCGAGCGCCAGATGCAGGTCGATCGAGCGCCGGTTGCCGGCGATCGTCTGGCCGCACACCTTGTGCAACGCCATGCTGCCGAAGGCATGGTCCAGTGCCAAGGAACCCAGCGCGCGCCCGGTGCCCTTGGGTGCACCCGGCGCCGCGTAGAACCCCCAGTCGGCCACCTGGAGACAGCGCCCGCGCGAGATGGCGACGAAGCCCGACGGCAACCCGTCATCTTCGTAGATCAGCAACGCGCGATTCGGGTCGGTCGACTGGTGCTCGAACCACTGTTGGTGCTCGTCCGGCGTGATCTCATGTTGATCGAACATGTGCTGGCGCACGTCGGGATGGTTGCGCCATTGCCGCACCGCGGCCAGGTCGCCTTGGGTCATCGGGCGGATGCGCCCTCGCGGGGTTGTCAACTCAGACATTTGCCAAGGCCATCCACTCCGACACGACTCGGCCGCAGCCCAGGCCGTCGGTCACTGCGCCCGCGGCCGCCGCGAGTCTGCGGATCTCGGCCGGATCGGCCAGCCGCCGCAGCGCAGCGGGCAGCTTGCGATCCGCCGTGTCGACATCGCCCAGCAGCCAGGCTGCGCCCGCCGCCTGAAGCGCCAGCGCACCTGGGCACTGATTATCGGCCAGCACGACCAGCAGCGTGGGCAGGCCGAGACAGCAACGCTCCCAGGCGGTGCCGCCGGCGGCGCCGATCGACAGGTCGGCGTCGGCCATCCGTCGCGCCATGTCCGACACACCCACCAGCACCTCGGTCGGCCAGGGCATCTGGACCGCCAGATCGCGCACCCGTTGCAGCCAGGGCGCATGGGCACCCATCACGACGGTCAGCCGGCAAGACGGCGGCAGGTCGCCTTCGCGCATCGCGGCGAGCACCCTGCCGGTGGCATCGCTGCGATCGACGCCGCCCAGCGCAATCAGCACCTGGCGCAGCCCGGCAGCGGACCGGCGCTGCAGGCTGTACTCGCGCAGCGCGGCGAACTCGGGACGCAGCAGCGCGTACCGCGGCCCGGCCAGGACGCGGCAGCCCGGCGGAACGCACGCGGCGTGGTCGGTGGCATGCCGGCCGAGGTTCTGATCGAGCAGCAGGTCGCAGCGATGGGGGCGATCCGCCAGGTCGTCGATGACCATCAGGTGCGACACCTGCGGGCGGACCAACGCCTCCCAGGTCGCATCGAGCGCATAGTGGTCCACCACCAGCCCATCGAGGCGCTGGCCGTCGAACGCCGCCAGCGTCTGCTGTGCGTCCGCGCTGGTGCTGCAGCCGAGCCACGCCGCATACATCGGGCCGCCGGGCGCCGCGAGGAAGTCCGGCGCGCCGATCGGCAGCGCGGTGACGTCGAAGCCCTGGCCGGTGATGTGCTCGATCAGATGGCCCTCATGGGCCCGGCAGACGAAACGGCAGCGCGCGCCGGCCGCCTTCAGCGCCTGCGCGAGCGTCAGGCAGCGCATGACGTGCCCGGTGCCGATCTGCAGCGACGCGTCCACGCGAAAGACGATCGTGGCGCCGGCAAGCCCGGTCATGTTGCGCGGCGCTGGGCCTGGAACATCCATTCGGCCCGCACCCAGTCGTCGGGCGTGTCGATGTCCTGCACCCGATGCGGCGGCAGCACCACCGCGCGCCGAGGCAGGCCCGAACAGCGTGTCGGCCGATTGCCAGGCTTCGCTGCGGCCCCAGTAGAACTGGGCCGCGTCGTGAAAAGCCTCTTCCAGATCCTGCGATCGGGTGCGGAAATGCTCGGGGCTGAACATCGACAGCCGACCCTGCGAATCGATGCGGACGGCGCGCTGGATCGGAAACGGGTACTTGGTCACCGACAACGCGAAGTCGCAGCCGCTGTGCTCCAGCGTCGCCAGACCTTGCTGCAGATCGCCGGCGGTCACGAACGGCGCGGTCGCGTAGATGCAGCACACCAGCGTCGGCGCCATCGCGTGGCCGACATGCCAATCGATCGCATGGCGCACGACCACGATCGTGCCGGTATGGTCGTCGGAAAGCTCCGCCGGGCGCACGAAGGGCGCCTCGGCTCCGGCATCGCGCGCCACCTGCGCGATCTCGGCATCGTCGGTGGAGACGATGATGCGGTCGAAGCAGCCGCTGTCGCGTGCCGCGGCGATCGACCAGGCGATGATGGGCTGGCCACAGAACGGCCGGATGTTCTTGCGCGGGATGCGCTTGCTGCCGCCGCGCGCCGGGATGACCGCCAGCTTCACGCTGCGAGCGCCCCGCGCAACACGTCGACCACCCGATCCTGCTGCGCCTCGCTCAGCGTGGCGTACATCGGCAGGCTGATCGCCTCGGCGTAGTAGCGCTCGGCTTCGGGGTAGCTGCCGGTCGTGGCGCCGAGCTGGCGATAGTAGGGCTGCGTGTGCACCGGGATGTAGTGCACGTTGACGCCGATGTCGTTCGCACGCAGCTGGTCGAACACGGCGCGCCGGCGATCGGCGGCGACCCGGACGATGTACAGATGCAGCCCCGAGTGGGTGTCGGGGTGCTGCCACGGTGTCGTCAGCGGCAAACCCGCCAGCCGTGCGTCGTATCGCGCCGCCAGCGCGTGACGACGGTCCACGTAGTCGTGCAGCCGCGCGAGCTGGCTCAGGCCGAGCGCCGCCTGGATATCGGTCATGCGGTAGTTGAAGCCGAGATCGATCTGCTCGTAGTACCACGGCCCGTCGGCCGCACGGGTCATGCGCGCCGTGATCGCGCGTCATGCCGTGGCTGCGCAGCAGCGCCATGCGTTCGGCCAGCTGCGCGTCGTTGGTCATGGCCATGCCGCCCTCGGCGGTGGTGATGATCTTCACCGGGTGGAAGCTGAACACCGTGATGTCGCTGTAGCGGCAGTCACCGACGGGCCGGCCCTGGTAGCGGCCGCCGACCGCGTGCGACGCATCCTCGATGATGCGGAACCCGTAGTCGCTGGCCGAGCGCGTGGATCGCGCGCCATGTCGCAGCTCTGGCCCGCCAGGTGCACCGGCATCACGACCTTGGGCAGGCGCTTCGCGGCGCGCGCCTGCTCGAGCTTGCGCGCCAGCGCCGCGACCGACAGGTTGTAGGTGCGCGGATCGATGTCGACGAAATCGACCTGCGCGCCGCAGTAGCGGCGCGCAGTTGGCCGACGCGAGGAAGGTGATCGGGCTGGTCCACAGCCAGTCGCCGGGCCCGAGCCCGAGCGCCAGGCAGGCGATGTGCAGCGCCGACGTGGCGCTGTTGACCGCAACGGCATGCGCGGCACCGCAGGACTCGGCCAGCGCCTGCTCGAAGCGCGGCACGGCCGGGCCCCTGGGTCAGCCAAGTCGGAGCGCAGCACCTCGGCGACGGCGGCGATGTCGGCGGGGTCGACATCCTGGCGGCCGTAGGGGATCGTGCGACATCAGATCGCCCCGATCTTGTGCCGGTTGGCGGCGATCCAGGACTGCAGCGCGGGCACGTCCATCCAGTCGCGGATTGCTGTCGCTGGAGTAGACGAAGCCGTCGGCGACGCGCTGGCCGTCCTTGATGCGCGTGCGCGTCGGCACTCCAGTTGTGGATCGCCGGCAGGATCTTGTAGTGCTCGGCGTACTCGTAGGTGTACTGCGCGTCCTCGGCGCCGATCATCTGCTCGTGCAGCTTCTCGCCGGGCCGGATGCCGATGACCTCGATGCCGCGCCTGCGGCGCGACGGCGCGGGCGATGTCGGTCACGCTGCATCGACGGAATCTTCTTGACGTAGATCTCGCCGCCCTGCATGTCGTCGAAGGCGTGCCAGACCAGTTCGACGCCCTGCTCCAGCGTGATCATGAAGCGCGTCATGCGCTCGTCGGTGATCGGCAGCACGCCGCGCTCGGCGATCGACAGAAAGAACGGGATCACCGAGCCGCGCGAGCCCATCACGTTGCCGTAGCGCACGACGGCAAAGCGCGTGTCGTGCCCGCCCGCGTAGGAATTGCCGGCGACGAACAGCTTGTCCGACGCGAGCTTGGTCGCGCCGTACAGATTGATCGGGCTGCTGGCCTTGTCGGTCGACAGCGCGACGACCCGCTTGACGCCCTTGTCGATGCACGCGTCGATCACGTTCATCGCGCCGTTGATGTTGGTCTTGACGCACTCGAACGGGTTGTACTCGGCCGTCGGCACGATCTTGGTCGCGGCCGCATGCACCACGTAGTCCACGCCATCGAGCGCGCGGTACAGGCGGTCGCGGTCGCGCACGTCGCCGATGAAGAAGCGCACGCGCTCGTCGCCCTGGAACTTCTTGGCCATCTCCCACTGCTTCATCTCGTCGCGCGAGTAGATGATCACCTTGCGCGGGTTGAAGCGCTGCAGCGTCATCGGCACGAACACCTGCCCGAACGAGCCGGTGCCGCCGGTCACAAGAATGGTCTGGTTGGAGAACATCGTCGAACCCTTGTCTGGCGCGGTTGCGCTCTCAGGTCGCCGCAGTCGCGCCGAGCAGGTTGCGGAAGTAGTCGACCGTCATCCGCAGACCCTGCTCCAACGGCACCTTCGGCTCCCAGCCGCCCAAGGCCTGGCGCGCGAGGCCGATGTCGGGCTGGCGCTGGCGCGGGTCGTCGGCGGGCAGCGGTCGCCGCACCAGCTTGCTGCGCGAGCCGGTGATCTCGATGACGCGTTGCGCCAGCTCGACCATCGTCACCTCGTTCGGGTTGCCGACGTTGACCGGCCCGGTGAACGCATCGTCGGTGGCCATCGCGCGCACGAAGGCCTCGATCAGGTCGTCCACGTAGCAGAAGCTGCGGGTCTGGCTGCCGTCACCGAAGATCGTGATGTCCTGGCCCTTCAGCGCCTGCACGATGAAGTTGGAGACGACGCGCCCGTCGTTCGGGTGCATCCGCGGGCCGTAGGTGTTGAAGATCCGGACCACCTTGATGCGCAGCTTGTGCTGGCGCCAGTAGTCGAAGAACAGCGTTTCCGCGCAACGTTTGCCTTCGTCGTAGCAGCTGCGCACGCCGATCGGATTCACCCGCCCCCAGTACGCCTCGGTCTGCGGGTGCACCTCGGGGTCGCCATAGACCTCGCTGGTCGAGGCCTGAAGGATGCGCGCACCGACCCGTTTGGCCAGGCCCAGCATGTTGATCGCGCCGTGCACGCTGGTCTTGGTGGTCTGCACCGGGTCGTGCTGGTAGTGCACCGGCGAGGCCGGGCAGGCGAGGTTGAAGATCTCGTCGACCTCCACGTACAGCGGGAACGTGACGTCGTGGCGCATCGCCTCGAAGCGCGGGTGGCCCAGCAACGACGCGATGTTCTGCTTGCGCCCGGTGAAGTAGTTGTCGACGCACAGCACGTCGCAGCCTTCGTCGATCAGGCGCTGGCAGAGATGCGACCCCAGGAACCCTGCACCGCCTGTCACCAGTATTCGTTTCATCGTGTCAGCTCGGCTCCGATTCACTTCACGTGGGCTGGTTGCACCCGGCGCATTTTCCCACCGTTTGCCGCGCCTCCCGGGCCGCTCACGTGACGTCGTGCCGCGAGCCGCTACCATTGCCGGCCACCGAATGCAAAACATGACCGATACCCCCGACGACAGCTCCCTCACCACCGAGCGCCGCGAGAAGCTGGCCGCGCTGAGGGCGCGCGGCATCCCGTTCCCCAACGACTTCAAGCCGCGCCACCACGCCGCGGACCTGCAGCACCGCTACGCCGAGGTGCCGAACGAAGAACTCGAAGCGCAGGCCATCGCGGTGGCCGTCGCCGGCCGCATGATGCTCAAGCGCGTGATGGGCAAGGCCAGCTTCGCGACGCTGCAGGACGGCTCGTTCGGCAAGACCGGGGGGCGCATCCAGTTGCGCATCTCCACCGACGCGGTGGGCGACGAGGCCTACGCCGGCTTCAAGCACTGGGATCTGGGCGACATCATCGGCTGCGAGGGCACGCTGATGCGCACCAAGACCGGCGAGCTGACGGTCAAGGCGACGTCGATTCGCCTGCTGACGAAGAACCTGCGCCCGCTGCCCGACAAGTTCCACGGCATGGCCGACCAGGAGCAGAAGTACCGCCAGCGTTATGCCGACCTGATCACCGACGAGCACGCCCGCGCCCGTTTCGTCGCGCGCAGCAAGGCGGTGAGCTCGATCCGCAACTTCATGGTCGAGCACGCGTTCCTCGAGGTCGAGACGCCGATGCTGCAGCCCATCCCCGGCGGCGCCAATGCCAAGCCGTTCGTGACGCACCACAACGCGCTCGACCAGGAGATGTTCCTGCGCATCGCGCCGGAGCTCTTTCTGAAGCGCCTGCTGGTCGGCGGCTTCGAGCGCGTGTTCGAGATCAACCGCAACTTCCGCAACGAAGGCATCTCGGTGCGCCACAACCCCGAGTTCACGATGATGGAGTTCTACGCCGCGTACTGGAACTACCAGGACGTGATGACCTACACCGAGCAGGTGATCCGGCACGCCGCGCGCCAGACCGCAGGCGCCGCGCGACTCAGCTACCAGGGTCGCGATGTCGACCTGGAGGCGCCGTTCGCACGGCTGTCGATCCGCGACGCGATCGCGCGCCATGTGCCGCAGATCGGCGTGGAACTGCTGGACGACGAAGCCGCGATGCGCGCCGAACTCAAGAAACTCGGCGAGGAACCCCCGGCTCACTGGAAGCTGGCGCAGCTGCAATTCGGCGTGTTCGAGGAGCTGGTCGAGCCGCACCTGTGGGCGCCGACCTTCATCATCGACCACCCGGTCGAGGTGAGCCCGCTGGCGCGCGCCTCGGACACCGACCCGACGCGCACCGAGCGCTTCGAGCTCTACATCACCGGCCGCGAGATCGCCAACGGCTTCTCGGAACTCAACGACGCCGAGGACCAGGCCGCGCGTTTCCAGTCGCAGGCCGTCAACAAGGAGGCCGGCGACGAAGAGGCGATGTACTACGACGCCGACTTCATCCGCGCGCTCGAATACGGCATGCCACCGGCCGGTGGCTGCGGCATCGGCATCGACCGGCTGGTGATGCTGCTGACCGACAGCCCGAGCATCCGCGACGTGATCCTGTTCCCGGCGCTGCGTCGGGAAGGCTGAACAGGCGTCGCCCGAGCCGCGCGCCACGTCGGGGGGCGGCGCATCGCTGGCCCGATGCCCGGGGGCACCCGGTCAGCCGTTCTTGAAGGCCGGCTTGCGCTTGTTCAGGAAGGCGTCCATGCCTTCCTTCTGGTCGGCGGTGCCGAACAGCGAATGGAACAGACGGCGCTCGTACAGCACGCCGTCGGACAGGCCGGCCTCGAAGGCGCGGTTGACGCACTCCTTGGCCATCATCACGCTCGGCCCGCCCAGCGCGCAGATCGTTGCCGCGGCGGCAATCGCCTCGTCGAGCAGCTTGTCGGCGGGCACCACGCGCGACACCAACCCGGCGCGTTCGGCCTCGGCGGCGTCCATCATGCGGCCGGTGAGCACCATGTCCATCGCCTTGGCCTTGCCCACCGCGCGCGGCAGGCGCTGCGTGCCGCCGGCGCCCGGAATGATGCCGATCTTGATCTCGGGCTGGCCGAACCGCGCCGTGTCGGCCGCGATGATGAAGTCGCACATCATCGCCAGCTCGCAGCCGCCGCCGAGCGCAAACCCGGCCACCGCGGCGATCACCGGCTTGCGCACGCTGCGGATCGTCTCCCAGTTGCGGCTGATGAACTCGTTCTTGAAAACATCCATGTGCTCGAAGTGCGCCATCACCGCGATGTCAGCGCCGGCGGCAAACGCCTTGTCGCTGCCGGTCAGCACGATGCAGCCAATGCCCTCGTCGGCGTCGAGCGCCTTCAGCGCCGCGCCCAGTTGATCCATCAGCGCGTCGTTCAGCGCATTCATCTGCTGGGGGCGATTCAGCGTCAGCAGGCCCACCCGCCGCGCGCCATCGCCGCGCCGGTCCACCCGCACCAGTACGTCTGCTGTCATGTCGTGCACTCCTTGCGCGCCGATTGTCGCCGAGCAGACGTCACGTTCACGGCTGGCGAGTGACCGACTGCTGCGGCGCACGCTCCAGCATCAGGTCGACGAAGGTCTCGGCGTCCTGGCGAATCAGGATTCGCACCGGCAGGTACTGCAGCCCGGGCGCAAACCAGATCTCGGCCGTCATGTCGCCGCCGGGCCGCGCCGGGCGCCGCGGCTTCACGTGCAGCGTGGGCACCTGGGCGAAGGGCAGCTTCAGCACCTCTTCGCCGACCACGTCGTATTGCCACACCTCCACCCGGCGCGGCAGCGCCAGCGGGATGTCGATCGTGCGCCCCACCTGCAGCAGATGCGGCTGCGTGGTGAAGATCCAGGTCAGCTGCACGAACAGGCTGGCCTCGTCCTGCACGCCCGGCATCGTGGGCGCCTCGCGGCCCTCGGGCAACAGCACCCGGTTGGGCTCGAACGACATGGCCCAGCGCCGGTTGCGAAACGCCACGCGCTGCTCGCCGTCGAAGCGCCGCGGCGACAGACCGCCTTCGCCGAGCTCACCGTCGCTGCTCACGCGCCGCATCAACAGCGGCGCAAACGACGGCCCGACCACCGCTTGCAGGTGCACCTGGTAGCGAGTTCCGACGCGAATCCACTCCACCGTGGCGTTCCCTTGCACCTCGCCGCGGTAGTTGCCGCCCAGGCTGTAGGCCAGCCTCGTCGACGGCGGCCATTCGAACGGTTGCAGTGCCGGCACGGCCGACGCGGCGGACGCTGCAGGTGCCGCGGCGGCCACGGCGGGCACGGGCGCCGCCGGTGCGGCCACCGCCTCGGAGGGCTGCGAGGCCGGCTCGGCCGAAGGCCGTGGCGCCGGCTCCGGCATGGGCTCGGGTGCCACTGCGGGCGGCGCCGGCTCCGCCTGGGCCACCACCTGCGTTTCGGGCGCGACGATCGGCGCGGACGCCGGTGCCGACGCTGCCTTCGGTGGCTTGGCCGCCGTCGCGCGCCGCGGGCGTGCCGGCGCAGCGGGCGCGGCAACCGGTGCCGGCGTCGGTGCCACGGCCAGTTCGCGTACGTAGGCCACCTCGATGCGCCGGATCGCGGACTTCGAATCACCGAAGCCCAGGCGGTCCTCCATCAACTGGTCGGCCAGCCACAGATGGGCGGCCGTCACCAGCAGCGCCAGGGCCAGCACGCCGGGCCGCCGCAGCAGCGAGGGCCGCGCTGGTTTCAGCGACCCAGCCATGCCCGCCGCCGGGCCATGGCCGTGCGCTCCGGGTTGGCCTGCGGGCTCAGGCGCAGCGTGCGCCCGTAGGGCGAGCGCCCATCGGGCTGAACCGTGACCGTGCACACGCGCTGGTCGCGCACCAGCATCAGCTCGAACGCCTGCGCCGGACGAACCCATTGCGCGGCGTCGTCGAACTTGCGCAGGCGCCAGCCATCGACGGCGAGCAATTCGTCGCCGGCGCTGATGCCGGCCTGCATCGCGGCGCTGTCAGCCAGCACCGTCCTCACCTGGATGCCGCTGACCGGCCCTTCGCTCAGACGCAGGCCCAGGCTCGCGGCGAACCCGGCACGATCCTCGGTCACATCGATCGCGGCGGATTCGAGCAAGGGCTGCAACGGCAGCTCCTGCACGCCGTGCACCCAGCGATGAAGCAGGCGGTCGAACGATTGACCGCTCGCCTCCCGCAAGGCCCGCGCGATGTCGGTCTCGTCGATGGGCCCGCCCGCGCTCGACTTCCACAGCGCGCGCATCACCTGGTCGAGCGAGCCGCCGAGGCGGCGCAGGCGCAAGTCCAGCGCGAGCGCGATCAGCGCACCCTTGGCGTAGTAGCTCACCGTGGCGTTGCTGGTGTTCTCGTCGGCCCGGTAGTACTTGACCCAGGCGTCGAAGCTCGACTCGGCCACACTCTGCACCTGCCGCCCGGGCGTCGCGCGAACGGCGTTGACGCTCTTGGCCAGCAGGCGCAGATAGCGCGCCGGGTCGATCAGGCCGGCGCGCAGCAGCAGAAGGTCGTCGTAGTAGGACGTCACGCCCTCGAAGAACCACAGCAGACGCGTGTAGTTCTCGCGCGTGTAGTCGAGCGCGGCCAGCTCGCGCGGCCTGAGGCGCTTGACGTTCCAGGCGTGGAAGTACTCGTGGCTGATCAGCCCGAGCAGGTCGACATAGCCGTCCTCCGCCGCCACCATGCCGTGCCGGGGCAGGTTGCGGCGCGCGGACAGCAACGCCGTGCTGGCGCGATGCTCCAGCCCGCCGTGGCCTTCGTCGACCACGTTCAGCGCAAACAGGTAGCGATCGAATGGTGGCTTGGCGTGCCGCCCCGCGCCATGCCAGAACGCCACCTGCGCCTCGCAAATGCGCCGCGTGTCGTCGAGCAGGCGCTGCCCGTCGAAGCCCGGCCACGCGCCGGCCACGACCAACCGGTGTTCGACGCCGGCGGCCACGAAACGGCCGCTCCAGAATGTGCCCAGCTCGAACGGGTGGTCCACCAGCTCGTCGTAGTCGGTGCTCTGAAACCGCAGGCGCCGCACGGAGTCGGTGGCCACGGCCTTCATCGAGGTCGCCGCGGCCCAATCCTTGGGCAGCGGGCCGAGTTCGATCGCATGTGGCTCTGACTCGCGGCCCTCGACGCGCAGGCACAGGCTGGTGCCGTTGAAGAAGCCGCGCCGCGGGTCGAGGAATGCCGTGCGCACCGACGTGTCGAACGCGTACACGCGATAGCTCACCCGCAGCACTGCGCGACCGCTGCATCGCGCCACCCAGCTGGCCTTGTCGATCTGATCGAGCACCACCGGGCGCCGCCCTTGCACGGCCTGAAGGCCTGAGACGTGGCGCGAGAACTCGCGCACCATGTAGCTGCCGGGTATCCACACCGGCAGGCTGAGGCGCTGCTCGGCCGCCGGATCGGGCACCGTCACGGTCACGCGGTACTGGTGCGCATGCCGGTCGGCGGGCTCGATGCGGTAGTCGATCATGGCGATCGATTGTCGCGCGTCGGTCGCGGCGGTCCGGCGCGCCCGGTCAAGGTCCGTCGTTGCCACCGCACCCACGGTCCGGCTCGCGCCGGGCCCCGCATGCCACCGCACCCACGGCCCGGCTCGCAGGCCGGGCCGCTTCGGCAGGCGTGAGACAGCCCGCAGTGGGCTGTCTCACGTCCGGCCTCAGCCCTTCTTCGCGGCGGCGGCGAGGCGCGACTCGATCTGGTCGGCCGGCACGGCACCCGGAGAGCGCGTGCCGTCTTCGTAGACCACAGCGGGGGTGCCCTGCACGCGGTGCCGGCTGCCGAGCGCCAGGTTGCGCTCGAGCGCGGCGGTGTCGCACTTGCCCATCATCTTCGGCGGTGCCACGCCGTCGACCATCCAGTTGCGCCAGACCTTGCCCGGATCCTTGGCGCACCAGATGTCCTTGGACTTGACGTTCGAATCCGGACCGAGGATCGGGTACAGGAAGGTGTAGATCGACACGTCCTTCAGCGACAGCAGGTCGCGCTCCAGGCGCTTGCAGTAGCCGCAGTTCGGGTCGCCGAAGACCACCAGCTTGCGGCTTCCGCTTCCTTGCTTGATCAGAATCGCGTCCTGCAGCGGCAGGCTCGCGAAGTCGACCTGCGTCAGCTTGGCGATACGCGCCTCGGTGAGGTCGGCACGCGTCTTGGTGTCGATCACGTGGCCCTGGATCAGGTAGTTGCCGTTCTCGTCGGTGTACAGCACCTCGGCACCGATGCGCACCTCGAAGAGGCCGGGAATCGGCGTCTTGCTGATCTCGTCGATCGGCGGAAAGTTGGGCAGCCGCTCGGACAGGTTCTTGCGAATCGCCGCTTCGTCGGCCATTGCACCCAGCGGCAGCAACAGCAGCACGCCCAACCCTCGCCATATGTTCGTGAACATCGTCAGATCCTCTATTGGCCCAGCGCCCGCGCGGTCAGCCAGCGTTTGACCGGCCCCGCACGATTCACCAGAGTGAGCCCGCGGTTGCGAAGTTCCCGCAACAGGGGTTTGTCGGCTGCAAAGGCGTGCAGCAATCCATCGGTCAGGCCCGCCATCACCCGCGTCGGCAAGGCACGGTTCCGGGCGTAGCGGCGCAGCAGGCGTTCGTCGCCGATCGGTCGCCACGGCTCCCGCGACGCCAGCACCGACGACAGCGCCAACACGTCGGCCAGGCCCAGGTTCAGACCCTGCCCGGCCAACGGGTGCACCACATGAGCGGCATCACCCACCAGCACCCAGCCCGGGCCGCACACCTGCTGGGCCAGCGCCAGCGACAGCGGCCAACCCATGCGCGGCCCCGACACCCGCAGCACGCCGCACTGGGCGCTGGTCACCTGGTTCACCTCCGCGTCGAATGCGGCGTCGTCCAGGGCCATCATGGCCGACGCACGCTCCAGCGGCAGCGACCAGACCAGGCCGAACGAGCGGCCGGGCATCGGCCGATCGAACGGCAGCAGGGCCAGCACGTCGGGCGAACGAAACCACTGGGTGGCGACGCCATCGTGCGGCCGATCGCTGATCAGGCGCGCAGCGATCGCCTGCTGGCCGTAGGCGTGCCGGTCGAAGCCGATGTGCAACGCGGCGCGGGCCATCGAATCCTTGCCTTCGGCCAGCACCGTCAGTGCGGCGTCGGCCGCCCGCTCGCCGCGCTCGACGTTTGCCGCGAAGCCCAGCGCGTCGCTCAGCGCCGACATCCAGCGCCGCCGCGTCGACGATCCACGCCAGCGCGTCGGCGCCTTGCTCCCAGGCCGAGAACTCGAGCGTCGCGTCGGCGATGCGTCACCGAACACGCGCATGTCGTACACCGGCGTCACGGCGTCGCGCGGCATGGCATCCCAGACTTTCAGGCGCTGCAGCAGCTCGCGCGAGGCGGCGTTGAGCGCGTAGGCGCGCACGTCGGCCGCCACCTTCGGCGGCGCGCGGTGCGCTCAAGGCCACGCGCAGGCCCTGCTGGCTCAGCGCCAGCGCCAGGCTGCTGGCCACGGCGCCGCTGCCGCGGATCTGCACGTCCACCCGGTTCATGCGGCATTGTAGGGATGGGTGTCGCTTCGCGGCACAATCGCCGCGCCTGATGTCCCACCACAAGGTCTCGATTGCCGGACTGTTCGTCCACCCGGTGAAGTCGTGCGCGCGCGTCGCGGTCGACCGCGCGCGGCTGATCGACACGGGGCTGGAATGGGATCGCCAGTGGATGGTGGTCGATGCCGAGGGCGACTTTCTGTTCGCAGCGCGAGTTGCCCCGCCTGGCGCTGGTGCGGCCCACCATCCGTTTGCACGACATGGTGCTGCGCGCGCCCGGCATGCTGGCGCTGCACGTGGCGCTCGACGCGGTGGAGGGGCCGCTGCGCGTGCGCGTGTGGGACGACACCGTGCAGGCCTACGACATGGGCGACCTGGCGGCGCAGTGGTTCAGTGACTACCTGGGACGGACGGTGCGGCTGGCTCGCTTCGACCCCGACGTTCAGGCGACGCGTCGACCCCCAGTGGACCGGGCCGGTCGAGGCAACCACCGCCTTCGCCGACGGATTTCCGCTGCTGGTGCTGTCGATCGCCTCGGTAGCCGAGCTGAACCGCCGCCTGGCGCTTGCTTGGCGGCGCGACGGTCGGCGCCGAGCGCTTTCGTCCGAACCTGCTGCTCGATGGGCTCGATGCCCACGGCGAAGACTGGCTCGACCGCATCGAATTCGACATGCCCGACGGCCAGGTCGTGCTGCGGCTCGTGAAGCCCTGCTCCCGCTGCTCGATCCCCGACGTCGACCCGCGCGCGGCGAAGCCGACGGTGCGGTGGGCGCCGTGTTGGCGTCGTACCGCGCCGACCCACGTCTGAACGGCCAGATCACGTTCGGCATGAACGCGGTGATCGAGCAAGGCGAAGAGATCGAGCTGTCGGTCGGCGCCGCGGGCCGGGCGTACGTCAAGTTCGACTAGGGCGCGGCCCGTAGAATCGCTGTCCAGCCCACCGCCGGCATGCCCGGCGCGGCTCCACCGAACCGAAAGCACCCCCATGGGCCTGAAATGCGGCATCGTGGGATTGCCCAACGTGGGCAAGTCCACCCTGTTCAACGCGCTCACCAAGGCCGGCATCGCGGCCGAGAACTACCCCTTCTGCACCATCGAGCCGAACGTCGGCATCGTCGAACTGCCCGACCCGCGGCTCAAGGCGCTGGCCGACATCGTGAAGCCCGAGCGCGTGGTGCCGGCGATCGTGGAGTTCGTCGACATCGCCGGGCTGGTGGCCGGCGCGTCCAAGGGCGAAGGGCTGGGCAACCAGTTCCTGTCGCACATCCGCGAAACCGACGCCATCGTCAACGTGGTGCGCTGCTTCGAGGACGCCAACGTCATCCACGTCGCCGGCAAGGTCGACCCGGTGGCCGACATCGAGGTCATCCAGACCGAGTTGTGCCTGGCCGACCTGGCCACGGTGGAGAAGAGCCTGCAGCGCAACGTCAAGCTGGCCAAGGCCGGTGGCGACAAGGAGGCGCAGCGCCTGGTGGACGTGCTGAACAAGTGCATGGCCGCGCTCAACGAGGCCAAGCCGGTGCGCGGCATCGCCTTCAGCCGCGAGGAACTCGCCGTGCTGAAGCCGCTGTGCCTGATCACCGCCAAGCCGGCGATGTTCGTCGCCAACGTGGCCGAGGACGGATTCGACGGCAACCCGCTGCTCGACCGCCTGAACGAATATGCCGCGCGGCACAAGGCGCCGGTGGTGGCGATCTGCGCCAAGACCGAGGCCGAACTCGCCGACATGGCCGACGAAGACCGGACGCTGTTCCTGGCCGAGATGGGCCAGGACGAACCGGGCCTGAACCGCCTGGTGCGCGCGGCCTTCGGCCTGCTGGGCCTGCAGACCTATTTCACCGCCGGCGTGAAGGAGGTTCGCGCCTGGACCATCCACATCGGCGACACGGCGCCGCAGGCGGCCGGCGTGATCCACACCGACTTCGAGCGCGGCTTCATCCGGGCGCAGACCATTGCCTACGCCGACTTCATCGCCCACGGCGGCGAGCAGGGCGCCAAGGACGCGGGCAAGATGCGTTCGGAGGGCAAGGACTACGTCGTCAAGGACGGCGATGTCATGAACTTCCTGTTCAACGTCTGAGCGATGAAATGCAAGCGTTTTGTTCTTGGTTAGTAAATACACACATTCTACGAAGTACTTATAAACACGCCATGAGCCTGGATTGGCACTCGTTTCGTTGGAGTGCTAATATGGCGGAACCAAAACCACGCGACGAGGCTCTGACGCGCCAATGACTACGCAAGCTTCCACCGCTCTGGCCGTACGCGACCCTTGGGGTCTGGTGCCGTCTCTCGGCAACCTGGATGCGTACATCTCGGCCGTCAATCGCATTCCGATGCTCACCGCCGATGAAGAGGCGTCACTCGGCAAGCGGCTGCACGAGCACGGCAGATGTGCAGGCTGCCGGCCGGCTGGTGCTCTCCCACCTGAGGCTGGTGGTCTCGGTCTCGCGCCAGTACCTGGGCTACGGGCTGCCCCATGGCGACCTGATCCAGGAAGGCAACATCGGCCTGATGAAGGCGGTCAAGCGCTTCGACCCGAACCAGGGCGTTCGGCTGGTCAGCTATGCGCTGCACTGGATCCGTGCCGAGATTCACGAGTACATCCTGCGCAACTGGCGGCTGGTGAAGCTGGCCACCACCAAGGCACAGCGCAAGCTGTTCTTCAATCTGCGCTCGATGAAGCAGAACATGAAGGAAGACGCGGCCGACGGTGATACGCACCGCAACACGCTCACGCCTGCCGAAGTGCGGCGCATGGCCACCGAACTGAAGGTCAAGCCCGAAGAAGTGGTCGAGATGGAGACCCGCCTTTCCGGAGGCGACATCGCGCTGGAACCGCAGACCGACGATGGCGAAGAGAGCTTTGCCCCGATCGCCTACCTGGCCGACGAAGCCGGCGAGCCCACTCAGGTGCTCGAGTCGCTGCGCCGCGACCGGCTGGTCACGCATGGCATCGGCGAGGCGCTGGACAGCCTGGACGCGCGCAGCCGCCGCATCGTCGAGCAGCGCTGGCTCGCGGTGAACGACGATGCGTCGGGTGGCATGACGTTGCACGAGCTGGCGGCCGAGTACGGTGTCAGCGCCGAGCGCGTGCGCCAGATCGAGGTCGCTGCGCTGAAGAAGATGCGCAAGACCCTCGAGACGATGGCCTGATCCGGCGAGGCGCGGGTGCGCGCCTCAGGCGCCGCGCTCGGCCAGCAACGCGCGGATATCCTCTTCGAGTGCCTTCGGCCCGGCGCCGTAACGGCTGAACAGGCGGATGCGCCCCTGCGGGTCGAAGATGTAGGCGCCGGCGGTGTGGTCGATCGTGTAGCTCGACTCCGTGCGACCCGGCACCTTGGCGAAGAACACCTTGAACTCGCGCGCGGCCTGCTTCGTCTGCTCTGCGATGCCGCGCAGCCCGACGAAGCCGGCGCCGAAGTTATCGACATAAGCCTTCAACACCGCAGGCGTGTCGCGCTCCGGATCGACGGTGACGAACACGCCCTGCAGCTTGGCGCCGTCGGCGCCCAGTGCGCGGCGCACCTGCGACAGCTCGGCCATCGTCGTCGGGCACACGTCGGGGCACTGCGTGTAGCCGAAGAAGACGACCACCACCTGCCCCTTGAATTCAGCCAGCGATCGCGGCTTGCCGTCGGCATCGGGCAATTCGAGCGTGCGCGCGTACTCGGCGCCGGTGATATCGATCGAACGGAACGAGGCCTTCGACACCGGCGCCGCAGGCGGCGCCGACTTGGTCTTGTTGTCGCAGGCCGCCAGCAGGCCGAACCCGAGCAATGATCGACAGCACCAGGATTCGCATTCGCGGGCCTCTCATCACATCCACGGCATCAGGTAGTGATCCAGCAGCAGCGCCGCAAACAGCAGCGACAGATGCAGGATCGAGAATCGAAAGGTGCGTCGCGCCAGCCGGTCGCTGTAGTGTCGCCACAGCCGCCACGCATGGGCGATGAACAGGGCGCCCAGCATAACCGCCGCGGCGAGGTAGATCCACCCGCTCATGCGGTAGATGAACGGCAGCAGCGTGGCCGCAAACAACACCAGCGTGTACAGCAGCACGTGCAGGCGCGTGAACTCGGCGCCGTGGGTCACCGGCAGCATCGGCAAGCCGGCGCGTCGGTAGTCTTCGGCGCGGTACAGGGCCAGCGCCCAGAAGTGCGGCGGCGTCCACAGGAAGATGATCAGGCACAGCATCATCGCCTCGGGGCCGACGTCGTTGCGCATCGCGGCCCAGCCGAGCACCGGCGGCATGGCTCCGGAAGCCCCTCCGATGACGATGTTCTGCGGCGTCATCGGCTTCAGGATCACGGTGTAGACCACCGCATAGCCGACGAAGGTGCCGAGCGTCAGCCACATCGTCAGCGGATTGACCCAGCCGTAGAGCAGCACGCAGCCGGCGCCGCCGAGCAGCAACGAGAAAGTCAACGCCTGCGCGTCACCCAGTTCACCCCGTGCGGTGGGCCGCCAGGCGGTGCGCGCCATCTTGCGGTCGATCGCCTGCTCGACGAGGCAGTTGAACGCCGCAGCCGAGCTGGCGACGAGCCAGATGCCCACCGTGGCCGGGATGGCCAGCCGCCAGTCGGGCAGGCCCGGTTCTGCCAGCAGCATGCCGATCACCGCGCAGAACACGATCAGCTGCACCACGCGCGGCTTGGTCAGCGCGAGGTACTGCGACCAGCGCGATGTGGCGCGTGGCGCGACGGCGGCGGCGGCGCTGGCCAGCGAAGGCCCGGCTTTCATGCCGGCCTGGCCCCGCAACTTCGAGCTCGGCATGGGCGTACACCGATGCCGGCACGTCGCGACACCGCCACCACAGCGACATCAGCAGTCCGACCAGCGCCGCGGCGCCGGCGCTGTGCGCCAGGGCTGCCGCGAGCGGCCAATCCAGCAGCACGTTGCTCAGGCCGCTGGCCCATTGCAGCAGCAACACGGCAGCGATCGCCGTGGCGTAGCGCCGGCTGCTGCGGTCGCCGCGCTGCCACAGCCGCAGGCTCAGCGCGGCCAGGGCAACCGTCACGACAAAGGCCATGAGGCGGTGCACCATCTGGATGGCCACCAGCGCGGGAAACGCCAGGTACGCGTTCTGGCCGTCGCGCCCGAGCTCGCGCAGCAGCGCAAATCCCTGCGCAAAGTCCATCTCCGGCCACCACTGACCGTTGCACTGCGGGAAGCCGCGGCACGCGAGCACTGCATAGTTCGTGCTGACCCAGCCGCCCAACGCAATCTGCATGAAGAGCAGCAACAGCACCAGGCCGACGCCACGCTGCCGGCCCATCGGCTCGCCGACCCGCAGGCTCTCGAACTGGGCCACCAGCAGCGCCAACAGCACCAGGCCGCCCAGCAGGTGCAGCGTCACGACGGCCGGATAGAGCTTCAGCGTGACGGTGTACTTGCCGAACAGGCCCTGCACCACGACCCACACCACCGCGGCGATCGACCAGACGCCGGCGCGGCCCAGCGTGCGGCGCGCGCGCCACATCAGAAGCGCCTGCACCACGATCAGCGCGCCGACCGTCATCGCGAGGTAACGGTGGACCATCTCGATCCAGGCCTTGGTCTGCGTCACCGCCCCGGTCGGCTGGGCCTGCTCGGCCGCGGCGATGTGGGTCGACGCACCCAAAGGACTGGCCGCACCGTAGCAGCCCGGCCAATCCGGACAGCCCAGGCCCGAATCCGTCAACCGGGTGAAGGAACCGAAGACGATCAGGTCGGCCGTCAGGAACAGCGTCAGCGCGCTCAGAGCCAGCAGGCGCGACCGCGACCCCTCGCCGCGATGGCGCCAGGCCCACAGCGCGAGCGGCACCGCAGCGATGAGCGTCGCCACCGCCAGCAGTTGCAGCGCGGGCGCCAGATTGACGGTCGGTACCGGATTCATCGTCGCATCAGCGGCCAGGCCGGTCCCACGAGGCGGAGGCGCGCAACAAGCGCTCCAGGTCACGCTTGAGCTTGCCCGGGTCCGGCTGCGCGGGCGGGCGCATCATCCATTCGCCCATCGGATCGACGATGTACAGATGGTCCTCCAGCGCCTGCCCTGCAGCCGGCCGCAGCCACTGCTCCAGCGCGGCACGTGGCGCCCTCAGGGTGGTGACGGGCGCAGGACCCCCGAGCGCCTGCCGCAGCGGCGGCCGCAGCGGCGCGTCGTCGGTGATCAGCCACACCTTGTCGATGCGTTCGCGCTCGCGACCCGTCATCTCCCGCAACTGCCGCTGCATGAACAGCCGCTGCTCGCAGGCGGCGTCGCAGGCGGCAGGACCGACGACGACCAGCAGCCACTGTCCCTTGAGCGTTCGCAGCGAACGCGGCTGGCCATCCACGTCGCGCGCCATCACCTCGGGCAGGCCGACGCTCGGCTGGATCAAGCTGCTGTAGGCGGTGCCCGCGTCCGATGGCCGCCAGATGAAATACATGAAGTAGCTGGCCATCACCGGCGCGGCGCAGACGAGCAGGATCAGCGTCATCTTGACGCGGCCGGCCCAGGTGCGCTGCGCCTGCCCCGGCAACGCCGCGTCAGGCAGCGAGTGCACGGTCATCGTCAGCGGTTCAGCGTCTGTCTTCACGGTCGAGGTCGAATGATCCGGTACCAGATCGTCAGGCCAGTGATCAGCGCGGCGAGCGCAAACCACTGGAAGGCGTAGCCATGATGCTTGCCGATGTCTTGAGCCGGCGCAGGCCATTTGCGAATCCAGCCATCGTCAGGCGACGTCGGCTGCAGTTCGAGCAGCGACAGCGGCCGCAGTTCGATGCCCCATTGTCGCGCGCGAGCTCCGCCGCATCGAGATTCTGCCGTATCGGGCCGTCGTCGGCGCCGCCCAGTTCGAAGCGCTTGGAAGGCAGCGGCGCCACCCGCGCCGCCACGCTCACCACGCCGGCTGCGGAGGGCGGCAGGCTGACGCGGGTGCGGTCGGCCGGATCCCGCGGCGCCCAGCCGCGCTGCACGAGCACGGCGTCGCCCGGCGCGATGAGCAACGGAGTCACCGCCACGAAGCCGGCGCGCCCGTCCAAGGGCTGGTTGTCGAGAAACAGCGTCAGCTGAGGCAACCACGTCCCGCTGACCGTGATCTGCCGGAACCACTGCGCCATCGCCAGTTCGGGTGTCCGGGCCAGATCGGCCTGCGTCAGCGCCGGCAACTGCGCCCGCTGCGCCTGGTCGTGCACCCATGCCGACTTCTGCGCCGCGCGGTCGAGCTGCCACATCCCCAGGCGCACCGTGGCGGTCACGGCCACCACCGCGCCCAGCCAGGTCAGCACCGCGTCGCGCGAAAACCTCATGCGCGGCCCTGGCCGGCAGGCACTTGATAATGGGCCCGCATGAAGGCCCTGATCGTGATCGCGCTGATCGTCATCGTGGCGGTGCTGGCAAGCGCCGGATTTGCGATGTTGCGCGCCAAGCGCGATCCCGACCGGGCCGACACGCGCATGGCACACGCCCTCGCATGGCGCGTGGGCCTGTCGATCGCGTTGTTCCTGTTCATCCTGCTGAGCTGGCGCATGGGCTGGATCAGGCCGAGCGGCCTGCCATTGTCGGGCTGAACGAACCGCGCCCTCGGTGGCGCGCGCGTCGACCACATCGTGCGGCCGAAGACGGCCGGTCCACAAACGCATGGCGCCGCCCGCGGCGGCGCCATGGGCGTTGACCGCGCCGACGCTAGAGCCAGTACACCAGGAAGTACAGGCCCAGCCACACCACGTCGACGAAGTGCCAGTACCAGGCCGCGCCTTCGAATCCGAAATGTCGCTGCGGCGTGAAGTGCCCTTTCATCAGGCGCAAGGTGATGAAGGTGAGCATCAGCATGCCGACGAACACGTGGAACCCGTGGAATCCGGTCAGCATGAAGAAGGTCGAGCCATAGATGCCCGAGCTGAGCTTGAGGTTCAGGTCGGTGTAGGCATGGATGTACTCGTAGGCCTGGAAGCTGATGAAGGTGATGCCCAGCAGCACGGTGACCCACATCCAGAAGATGGTCTTGGCCCGATGATTGGCCAGCAAGGCGTGGTGGGCGATCGTCAGCGTACCGCCCGGACGTGAGCAGGATCGCGGTGTTGAGCGTCGGAATCGGCCACGGGCCCATCGTCTGGAACGGTTCGACCACCCCGGCCGGCGAGGCCGTGTAACCCACGCCGGAACTCGGCCACACGGCCTTGAAGTCGGGCCAGAGGATCTGATGCTCGATGTCGCCCAGCATCGGCAGCGCAAAGGCGCGGGCCCAGTACAGCGCGCCGAAGAACGCGGCGAAGAACATCACCTCGGAGAAGATGAACCAGCTCATGCTCCAGCGGTACGACACGTCCACCCGCTCGGAGTACAGGCCGCTTTCGCTCTCGGCGATGGCGTCCTTGAACCACACGAACAGCGTGGACAGCCAGATGGCCAGGCCCAGCAGCACCGACCACTTGCCCCACAGCGCACCATTGACCCACTGGCCCGCACCGAAGATCACGAAGAACAGGCCGAGCGCCGCCATCGCCGGATGGCGCGACGGTGCCGGCACGAAGTAGTACGGCGTCGCGCCCTTGTGCGTCACAGCAGACATGTTGAAGCTTCTCCTCGTAATCCCGAAATGCTGAGTTGAACTGAATCCGGATCCGTGCCCATCAGGTGGCCACGCCGCTGGCGATCACCCACCGCACCAGCAGGACCAGCGCGCCGACGAACAAGGCTGCACCCACGATGCCCGCGATCACCACGTGGATCGGGTTGAGCTGCGCCACGTCCTTCGCGTAGTCGGCGCGGCGGCGAATGCCGAGGAACGACCAGGCCACGGCCTGCGCGGTCTGCAGCAGCGAGCCCTTTCGCCGCGTCGCCGGTGGCGCCGGTTCGTGTGCGCCGGGGTTCGGTCATGACGGACTGCCTCGGCGCCACCGCACGCCGCCTGCTTGCCGGTGGGCGCGGCGGGCACCTTGCCGCCGACTTCGAAGAACGTGTACGACAAGGTGATCGTCGTCACGTCCTTCGGCAGCTTGGCAGTCGACGTAGAACACCACCGGCCACTGGCGGCTCTCGCCCGGCGCCAGCGTGTACTCGTTGAAGCAGAAGCACTCGATCTTGTTGAAGTGCGCGGCCGAGTTCATCGGCGCGAAGCTGGCGATCGCCTGTGCCGCCATCGTGCGGTTCTGCTGTGTTGCGAAACTCGTACATCACGGTGGCGACCTCGCCCGGATGCACCTGCAGCGAGCGCTGCGCCGGCTTGAAATCCCACGGGCCCGCGCGCATTGGCGTCGAACTCGATCGTCACGGTGCGCGAGCAGGTCGACCTGGGTGTTGGCGGGGCGTTCGCGGGTACCCGACGCGTAGCCAGTGCGCTGCTCCGACACCGACAGCACGTTGATACCCAGCGCATTGCAGATCGCTTTGTACATCGGCACCAGCGCGTAGCCGAAGCCGAACATCAGCAGCGCAATCACCGCCAGCTTGCCCGTCATGCGCAGGTTGTCGGCGCGCAGCAGCGCGAGGCCTGGCCTGTGAAATGGCGCTGACACGATGTGACGGCCCTTCAGTGGGCGAGCAGCCAGATCTTGGCCACGAAGCCGAGCGCGAAGATGACCGCCATCGACGCCAGGATCCAGCGCCAATCGCAGATTGGCCTGTTGGCGTCGCGGATCGTGTGGAGACGGCGCCGACATGGCGTTCAGCCGATCACGCGGGTCGCGCGTCGGGTCGAGCTTGGGCGGCGTCTCGAAGGTGTGCCACGGCGCCGGCGAGGGTACTTCCCACTCCAGGCCCTTCGGCGGCCTCCCACGGACGCTGCGGCGCTTTCTCGCCCTGGCCGCGCATCATCGGCAAGGCGACCGTGAAGAAGAAGTACACCTGCGCCAGGCCGAAGCCGAAGGCACCGACCGAGGCGATCGCGTTGAAGTCGGCGAATTGCAGCGGGTAGTCCGCGTACCGCCGCGGCATGCCGGCCAGGCCGAGAAAGTGCATCGGGAAGAAGGTGAGGTTGAAGAAGATCAGCGACAGCCAGAAGTGAACCTTGCCGTGGAATTCCCGGTACATGACGCCGGTCCACTTCGGGCCCCAGTAGTAGACGCCGCCGAACATCGCAAACAGCGAGCCCGCCACCAGCACGTAGTGGAAGTGCGCCACCACGTAGTAGGTGTCCTGCAGTTGCTGGTCGATCGGCGCCATCGCGAGGATCAGCCCCGTGAAGCCGCCCATCGTGAACACGAACAGGAAGCCCACCGCCCACAGCATCGGCGTCTCGAAGGTCATCGAGCCGCGCCACATCGTGGCGATCCAGTTGAAGACCTTCACGCCGGTGGGCACCGCGATCAGCATCGTCGCGTACATGAAGAACAGCTGGCCCGTCACCGGCATGCCGGTGGTGTACATGTGGTGCGCCCAGACGATGAACGACAGGATCGCGATCGACGCGGTGGCGTAGACCATCGAGGTGTAGCCGAACAGGCGCTTGCGCGCGAAGGTCGGGATGATCGCGCTGACGATGCCGAACGCCGGCAGGATCATGATGTAGACCTCGGGGTGCCCGAAGAACCAGAAGATGTGCTGGTACATGATCGGGTCGCCGCCGCCGGCGGGGTTGAAGAAGCTGGTGCCGAAGTGGCGGTCGGTCAGCGTCATCGTGATCGCACCGGCAAGAACGGGCATCACGGCGATCAACAAGTAGGCCGTGATCAGCCAGGTCCAGCAGAACAGCGGCATCTTCATCAGCGTCATGCCGGGCGCGCGCATGTTCAGGATCGTGACGATGATGTTGATCGAGCCCATGATCGAGCTGGCGCCCATGATGTGCAGCGAGAAGATCGCCATGTCCATCGACGGGCCCATCTGCAGCGTCAGCGGGGCGTAGATCGTCCAGCCGGCCGAAGGCGCGCCGCCCGGCACGAAGAACGACGCCGCCAGCAGCCCCGCCGCGGGGATGAGCAGCCAGAAGCTCAGGTTGTTCATGCGCGCGAAGGCCATGTCGGCCGCGCCCACCTGCAGCGGCACCAACCAGTTCGCGAAGCCGACGAAGCCCGGCATGATCGCGCCGAACACCATGATCAGGCCGTGCATCGTGGTGAACTGGTTGAACAGCTCGGGGTTCAGGTACTGCAGGCCCGGCCTGAACAGCTCGGCGCGGATGCCCAGCGCCAGCACGCCGCCGACCATCAGCATCGTGAAACTGAACACCAGGTACATCGTGCCGATGTCCTTGTGGTTCGTCGCGAACAGCCAGCGCCGCCAGCCGTAGGGATGGCCGTGGGCATGGTCGTCGTGGTGATCGCCGGCGTGTGGGCCGTGGTCGAGGACTGCGCTCATGAGAATTCCTTTTTCCGTTCGCCGGAATTACTTGCGGGCCGCAACCACGTCGGACGGCTGCACGAGCTGTCCGGTCTTGTTGCCCCAGTTGTTCTTCGTATAGGTCACCACCGCGGCGATCTCGGTATCCGACAGCTGTTTCCACGACGGCATGGCGCCGTTCAGCGCGCCCTTGAGCACCACATTCAGTTGTTTGCCCTTGTCGGCGTCGGTCACGATGGCCGAGCCGTCGAGCGGCTTGATCGGACCGGCACCCTTGCCGTCGGGCCGGTGGCACACCGCGCAATTGGCGACGTACACCTTCTCGCCGCGCGCGATCAGGTCGGGTAGCGCCCATACCTTGTTCGGATCATCGGCCTTGGCCGCCATCTCCTTCTTCTTGCCGTCGACCCACTTGGCGTAGTCGGGCTGCGACAGCACCTTGACGTGGATCGGCATGTAGGCGTGTTCCTTGCCGCACAGCTCGGCACACTGGCCGTAGAAGTCGCCGGTCTTGTCGGCGCGGAACCAGGCGTCGCGCACGAAGCCGGGAATCGCATCCTGCTTGACCGCGAAGGCCGGCACCATCCAGGCATGGATCACGTCGTTGGCGGTGGTGATGATGCGAATCTTCTTGTCCACCGGCACGACCAGTGGGTTGTCGACCTTCAGCAGGTAATCCTCGCCCTGCGGCCGGCCCGAATCGGACATCTCGCGGTGGCTCAGGTCCAGCATCGACAGGAAGCCGATGCCCTCGCCTTCACCCTTGAGGTAGTCGTAACCCCACTTCCACTGGTAGCCGGTGGCCTTGATCGTCAGGTCGGCGTTGCTGGTGTCCTTCTGCGCGACCACGGCCTTGGTGGCGGCCAGGCCCATGCCGATGACGATGATGAACGGCACGATCGTCCAGGCGATCTCCACCGCCACGCTCTCATGGAAGTTGGCCGCCTTGTGTCCGACCGACTTGCGGTGCCTGAGGATCGAATAGAACATCACGCCGAACACCGCGATGAAGATCACGAGGCACACCACCAGCATCCAGTTGTGCAGCGTGATCACATCGGCCGCGAGGCGGGTCGCCGGCGGGTGCAGGTCGATCTGGTTCACGGCGGGGCCGCCCGGCAGGTCCTTCACCGCGTGCGCCGGCAGCGCGGCGCAGGCTGTGCCCAGGGTGAGCAGGCCTCTGAACAGTCGTTGCCGGGGCGTCATGGTGTTGTTCATGGGTATCGTTGGGTCTGTCGATTCGTCAATACGAGCTAGAGCTCAGCCCTGCCGGTGCAGCGCCGCGCGGATTTCCTGCGCCAGCTGCGCCCTCCATTCCGGCCGCAGGTACCGGCCGATCCGGGCGCGGTGCCCCTCACCGGAGACCTCGACCAGCGAGCCGTCGTCGGCGCTCGGTTCGATGCGCACCCACTCGGCACGGAATCGAGCCGCGTCGACGCCGGCACCATAGCGGTGTTCGATCGCCAGCTCGCAGCCCGACAGCGTGATGGTTTCGCAGTCGGTGGCATGGCGCGCGTACACCGCCAGCGCCAGACCCACCATCACCAGCTCGAACCCGGCGAACGCCAACACCACCGGAGCCCCCGCCCACCAGAACGCGAACGCGATGGTCAGCGACACCGCCGCCAGCGACAGGTAGAAGCCCAGCAGCTGCTTGGGGGTGATCGAGCAGTTGCGTCGCAGCACCCACTGCACGGCACGCGGCACCCGACCCTCGAGCTCGCGCCCGAAACGCCATCCCGGCACGCCACGCATCGGGGGCGTTGCCGGCCAGGGGCTGGGAGCGAAGGTGGCGGTCATGGATCCTGGGTAGCGTGGCCGCGCCACGGCCGGCGGCGCGCAGCAAAGCCGGCAAATTCTAGCGGAGTGTCGGCCGAGTCACCCCGAGGGTCGCCCGCTTGACAAGCTGGCGCGCATGTCGGCCAGCGAGACGGTGCTGGTGGCGGCCACGCGGGCCCGTGGCCGGGGCCGAAATGCGTGCCCGTAGACGACTTCGAAAGTCATCGCCACCCGGCCATCGGCGTCGGCGCGCTGCTCGAGAAACTGCAGCAGCCGATTGCGCCAGCGCGGCGTGCGCAGGCCGGCATGGCGCTGCGGGTGCACGTTGCCGCCCAGGCCGCGCAGCTCATCCAGCGCGGCGGCCGGCGTCGACCAGGTGAGCGTCAGCATCTCCTGGTCCATCACCGGGTCGGCAAATCCGGCGTGAACCAGCAGATCGCCCACATCGTGCATGTCGGCAAACGGTGCGTGGGGCGCGCCATAGCCCAGCTGCGCGTACAGCGCACGCAACTCGTGCAGGGTCGCCGGTCCGAGGGTCGAGAACATCACGAATCCGTCGACCACGAGCGCGCGGCGCCAGTTCGCCAGCATCGCCGGCATGTCGAGGCATGCGTGCAGCATCATGTTGGCCCAGACCATTTCGGCCGAGGCGTCGGCCACCTGCGGCTGCAGCAGCACCGTCTCGGTCGCACCCGACCAGCGCCGCGGCGACCACCATGGCGGCAGCGGCTGTTCGCTGCGTGCACGCAGGGCCGGGGTCGGCTCGACGGCGATGCGTTGTGCCTGGGGGTAGGCCTGGCGCACAACCGCGGCGCCGCCGCCCAGATGCGCCCACCAGTCGAGCCAGCGCTGCGGCGACTCGCGGATCAGCGGCAGCCGTTCGGCCATCCGTTGCGCCACTTCGCGGTGCAGCCACGGGGCCTGCGCCTGCCGCGACAGGCGCCGGAGCACGTGCGACAGCGCCCCCGCGTCGATCTGTTCGCGCGTCTCGGCGGGCGTGGGGTCCTGCGGCATCGCCGGCAGTATATTGAGCCGATGCAAGAGGCATCGTCGGCGCTCGGGTCAACACGATGGCGGCGCTGGCTGGCGGCGCCCAGCCTGTGCGCGATCTGCCGCAGCTGGAGTGCACTCGGGCTGTGCAGCGCATGCCTGCAGCGATTCGCCGCGCCGCGGCCGCGCTGCCAGCGCTGCGGCCGCGCCACCGCCACGGCGCTGGCACGCTGCGGCGACTGCCTGCCGCACGACCTGGCGTTCGAGCGCTGTGTCACCGTGAGCGACTATGCAGCACCCTGGCGCGAGCTCATTGCCGGCTTCAAATACCGGCAGCAGGTCGAACTTGCCAGCCCGTTGGCCGCCGCGCTGAGCCGGGCGATCGACGATGCCGGCGCGGCCACGCCGGATTGGATCTTGCCCGTGCCACTGTCGCGCGAGCGCCTGCGCGAGCGGGGCTTCAATCAGGCCTGGGAGCTGGCGCGCCGTCTTGGGCGGCGACGCGGCGTGCCGGCGTCGGCGAGCCTGTTGCAGCGGGTGCGGGACACGGCACACCAGATCGGCAAGACCCGCGAGCAGCGTGAACGCAACCTGCGCGACGCGTTCTGGGTGGACGACCGCCGGGGCCGGCGCCTGGCCGGTGGGCACGTGGCCCTCGTCGACGACGTGCTGACGACCGGTGCCACCGCGCACGCCGCCGCATTGGCGCTGCGCCGGGCGGGCGTGCGGGCCGTGGACGTGTGGGTCGTGGCGCGCACGCCGCGCGAACCCGCGTGAAGGCGGCAATCGCGCATGTTCCGCATCGTCCTGGTCGAGCCGGAGATCCCGCCCAACACCGGCAATGTGATCCGGCTGGCCGCCAACACCGGCTGCGCGCTGCACCTGATCGAGCCACTGGGATTCTCGATGGACGACAAGCTGCTGCGCCGCGCCGGGCTCGACTACCGCGAGTTCGCCGAGGTGCGGCGGCATCGGTCGTGGCACGCCTGGTGGCAGCAGTCGGCGCCCGATCCGCAGCGTGTGTTCGCGTTCACCACGCGCGGCGAGCGGTTGGCGCACCGGGTTGAATTCCGACCCGGTGACTGGCTGGTGTTCGGCAACGAAACGGCAGGCCTGCCCGCCGCACCGTTGGCTGCCATCGCGCCCGAGAACCGATTGCGCATTCCGATGCGCGCGGGCCAGCGCAGTCTCAACCTGAGCAATGCCGTCGCCGTGGCCGTGTTCGAGGCCTGGCGCCAGTGCGGCTTCGACGGCGGCATCTGACCAGGCACCAGCCAGCGGCTCAGCCGGATTCGTCGCGCGACTCACGCTGCATCAGCAGCCGCAGCGCCTGCTGTGGTGCGATGCGGCCCTCCAGCACATCCACCACGGCCCGGGTGATCGGCATCTCGAGCCCGAGCGACGCCGCGCGCGAGTGCACCGTGGCGGCGCTCAGCACGCCTTCGGCCACGTGGCCGAGCTGCTGCAGGATCTGCGGCAACGCGCGGCCCTGCGCGAGCGCCAGTCCGACCTGGCGATTGCGCGACAAGTCACCGGTGGCCGTCAGCACCAGATCGCCCAGACCGGACAGGCCCATGAAGGTCTCGGCCCTGGCCCCCAGGGCCACGCCCAGGCGCGTCATCTCGGCGAGCCCGCGGGTGATCAGCGCGGCGCGCGCATTCAAGCCCAGGCTCATGCCGTCGGCCATGCCGGTGGCAATCGCCAACACGTTCTTCACCGCTCCGCCGACCTCGACGCCCACCGGATCGCTGGACGAGTACACGCGCAGCGACGCACCGTGGAAGGCCTCGACCGTACGCGCCACCAGGTTCGCGTCTTCGCTGGCGGCCACCAGCGCAGTCGGTTGGCCGCGGGCCACTTCCTGCGCGAAGCTCGGCCCCGACAGCACGCCGCAGGCGCGGCCGGGCCGCACGGCGCGGGCGATCTCGTGGCCCAGCATGCCGCTGGCGCGCTCGAAACCCTTGCACAGCCACACGACGGCCGTGTCGCCCGGTAGCGCCGCGAGGCGTTCGCGCAACCCGGCCATCGGTGTGGCAATCACCAGCAAGCCGGTGCCGCCGTGGGCCACCGCGGCGGCGTGGTCGGCGCTCAGCTGCAGCGCATCGGGCAGCTCGACATCGGGCAGGTAGCGCAGGTTGCAGCGCGCCCGGCGCATCGCATCCACCTGCGCCGCATCGCGCGCCCACAGCAGCACCTCGTGCCGCGCCGACGCGGCCACCGCCAATGCCGTGCCCCAGGCCCCGGCGCCGAGCACGGCAATGTGCATCGCGGCCGGCGCGCGCTCAGCTCGCCGCGGTGACGATCCCGCTGCCGTTGCCGCCCTGTGCGGCCTGCGCCTGCTGGGCCTCGAACATGGCCTGGAAATTCACCTCGGTCAGCAGGATCGGCGGGAAGCCGGCGCGCGTGCAGACGTCGGACACCACCGCCCGCAGGTACGGGTAGATGATCTGTGGGCAGACCACGCTGACCACGCCTTGCAGCTGGTCGGCCGGCAGGTTGCGGATCTCGAAGATGCCCGCCTGCTTGGCTTCCACCAGGAACAGCGTGCGGTCGGTGACCTTGGTGGTCACCGTGGCAGTGACGCAGACCTCGTAGATGCCTTCGCTCACGCCCTCGGCGGCCAGGGCCAGGTTGATGTCCACCTGCGGCTGCTGCTGCTCGAGCAGGATCTGCGGCGAATTGGGTTGCTCGAGCGACAGGTCCTTCAGGTACAGGCGCTGGATCTGGAAGACGGGGCTCTGGTCTTGTTCGGCCATGATGGGTTCCAAAATGATTACGGCCCGCGCGCGCAGGCGGGCCGTCGGGGTCCGGGTGCAACGGCGATTATCGCCGGGCGATCAGCTGCCGGCCAGCAACGGCATCAGTGCGCCGCGCTGGTCGAGCGCGATCAGGTCGTCGCAGCCACCGACGTGCGTGTCGCCGACGAAGATCTGCGGCACGGTGCGCCGCCCGGTGAGGGCCACCATGCGGTCGCGCTGCTGCGGGTCGAGGTCGACGCGGATCTCGTCGATCTGCGCAACGCCGCGCCGCTTGAGCAAGGCCTTGGCGCGCAGGCAGTAGGGGCAGACCAGCGTGGTGTACATCCGCACAACGTTCATGTTCCCGCAGCCGCGAGGGCCGGTTGGCTCAGACGATCGTGATTGTGGCGACAAGCCAAAGTCCAGGCGCAAGCCAGGACATGACACCGGTCACGCCGCGGCCGACTTCTCCACCGGCAGGTTGGCTTCGCGCCAGGCCTTGTTGCCGCCGGACACCGCGATCGCGCGCTCGTGTCCGAGTTTGCGCAGCTGCGCCGCCGCACGCGCCGCACGCGAGCCGGTCGGGCACATCAGCACCACCGGAAGCGCCTTGTTCGACGGCAGCTCCTTCGCGCCCGCCAGCGCGGACAGCGGCACATTGCGCGCCCCGACTGCGTGGCCCTGCGCAAATTCCGCCGGCTCGCTCACGTCGATCAGCACGGCCTTTTCGCGGTTGATCAGGCGCACCGCCTCGGCGGTGCCGACGGACGAGCCGCCCTGCTGCGCGACCTGCGGCCACAGCAGCAGGCTGCCCGATGTCAGCGCCATCAGGATCAGCACCCAGTTGTCGATCACGAACTGCGTCACAGGCTTCCATCAAGATGTCGGGCGGGGGCGGATTATAGAATTTGCGTCCTGCCGCACCCTGGAGGCCGCGAAGCCGACATGCCGACCCTTGTATTGGTACGCCATGGTGAATCCACCTGGAATCTGGACAACCGTTTCACCGGCTGGACCGACGTCGAGCTCACGGCCACCGGCGTGGCGCAGGCGCGTGAGGCGGGCCGGCTGCTGCGCGAGGGCGGCTTCGAGTTCGATATCGCCTACACGTCGGTGCTCAAGCGCGCCATCTGGACCCTGTGGCATGCGCTGGACCAGATGGACCGCACCTGGCTGCCGGTGCACAACGACTGGCGCCTGAATGAACGCCACTACGGTGCGCTGCAAGGGCTGAACAAGGCCGACATCGCGCGCCAGTACGGTGAGAAGCAGGTGCTGATCTGGCGCCGCAGCTACGACACGCCGCCGCCGCCGCTCGCCGCCGACGATCCACGCAGCGAACGCGGCGATCCACGTTATGCCAAGCTGGCCGCGCATCAGGTGCCGCTGACCGAATGCCTGAAGGACACGGTCGAGCGCGTGCTGCCCTGCTGGAACGAGACGCTGGCGCCGGCGATGCGCGAGGGCCAGCGCGTGCTGGTGTCCGCACACGGCAATTCGATTCGTGCGCTGGTCAAGTACCTCGACGGCATCAGCGACGACGACATCGTGGGCCTGAACATCCCCAACGGCATTCCGCTGGTGTACGAACTGGGCGCCGACCTGCGCCCCCGGTCGCGCCGCTACCTTGGCGACGCCGACGCCGTCGCCAAGGCTGCCGCCGCGGTGGCCAACCAGGGCCGCGCCTAAGCCTGCCGACGCAGCGCTGATTCGATGTCGTCGCGCAGCGTGTGCGCCAGCGCGCGCCGGTCGGCATGCGCGCTGCCACGCGCGCCGAGCGCCGTGACGCTGACCTCCACGCCCTGCGTGCTGGCAATCATCCAGATGCTGTGCACGAGCGAGGTGGCGCCCACCCAGGCCACCGCCGGACTGACGCGGTGGCCGGGCTGCGAATAACGCAGTGCCACCGGTTGCACCGGCGTCGTGGTGGCGATCGCGGCCTGCAACAGATTGGCGTGGAACGGCAGCAACGCACTGCCGTCGCCGGTGGTGCCTTCCGGAAACACCGCCACCGTGTCGCCCGCCTCGAGCGCCTGCGCGACCTGGTGCACCACGCGCAAGGCGTCGCGCTTGCGCTCGCGTTCGATGAACAGGGTGCCGACCGCGCCGACCAGCCAGCCCAGCAGCGGCCAGTGGCGCACATCGGCCTTGGACACGAAGCGCGCCCGCGGGCACGCCGCATGCACCGCTGCGATGTCGAGCCACGACACATGGTTGATCACCAGCAGCGTGGCGCCGGGGCGGAACACGCCGTCGACGCGCCATCGCACGCCCAGCGCCGCCAGCAGGCCGGCCGACCACCAGCCAATGCGGGCCTGGCGCCCGGCCCGGTCGAGACTGCGAAAGCGCAGGGCCACGACGGCCATGCCGTGCAACAGATGCCACCCCACACGCAGCGTGCGCCAGACGGCCCGCAACGCGCGCATCAGGGCCTGTTCACGCTACGGGAAGGGTCGCGAAGGCCCGCCGACACGGACCAATCTAGGCGCAGCGCACCGCCCGCACTGGCGTGCGGGCAAGCGGTGCAACGACGACTGGCCCGTGTCGGCGGGCCTTCCCGCAGGGTTGCAGCCAGACAGGCCGCATGCGGTGTTGCAAATCCTCGCCGGGTGTCCAACCCGGCTGCGGATTGCGCCTTGCCTGCGGCCTTTCTGGCTGTCAACGCGATCCCTTCCCGTAGTGTGAACAGGCCCTAGCGCGCCTCGAACGACAGCTCGCCCGCCAGCACCGTGGCCCGCACGCGACCCGGCAGTGCGGTGCCGGTGGCCGCGAAGTCGAATGGCGTGTGCTTGCCCTGGCTGGTCAGCGTGTCGCGCGTGGCACGCCAGGTCGTCTCGGGATCGAAGACGCACACGTCGGCCACGCCGCCTTCGACCAGCCGGCCGGCACTGGCCATCAGGCCGCCCAGGCTGGCACCGAGCACCCGGGCCGGCTGGCTGGTCACGCTCTGCAGCGTGCGGGGCAGGCCGAGGCGGCCTTCGTCGCCCCATTTCAGCGCCAGGCTCAACAGCAGCTCCACGGCGCTGGCGCCGGGTTCGGCGTCGGCGAACGGCAGATTCTTCGCGTCGTCGTCCACCGGGTTGTGGTCGGACACCAGTGCATCGATCGTGCCGTCGGCCAGCGCCTCGCGCAGCGCCGTGCGGTCGGCGCCCTGGCGCAGCGGCGGCGTGAGCCGCATGTCGGCATTGAAGTAGCCGATGTCCACATCCGTCAGGTGCAGCGACTGCACGCTCACGTCGGCCGTGATCGGCAGGCCCTCGCGCTTGGCGGCCCGCACCAGTGCCACGCCGGCGGCGCTGGACAGACGGCACAGGTGTACCCGGGCCGACGTGGCGCGCACCAGCTCGACAATCGTGTGCAGCGCGACGGTTTCGGCTGCCACCGGCACGCCGGACAGGCCGAGCCGCGTGGCCATCGCGCCGCTGGCCGCGACCCCCTTGCCGAGCCAACCGTCCTGCGGCCTCAGCCACACCGTGTGGCCGAAGGTGGCCGCGTACTGCAGCGAGCGCAACAGCACCATCGTGTCCAGCACCGGCACGTCGGCCTGCGAGAAGCCCACGCAGCCGGCCTGGCTCAGCTGGGCCATCTCGGTCAGCACCTCGCCGGTCAGTCCGCGCGTCAGTGCACCCAGCGGAAACAGACGGCATGACGACAGCTTGCGGGCGCGGAACTTGAGCATCTCGACCAGGCCCGATTCGTCCAGCGGCGGGTCGGTGTCCGGCGGGCAGACCAGGCTGGTGACGCCACCGGCGGCCGCGGCGCGCAGTTCGCTCTCCAGCATGCCCTCGTGTTCGTGGCCCGGTTCGCGCAGCCGGGCCGCCAGGTCGATCAGACCCGGCATGACCACGCATGCGCTGGCGTCGATTCGGCGCGCCGACTCAAACCCCTCGGGTGCGCGGCCGATCGACGCGACGCGGCCGTCGGCGATCGCCACATCCGCCCTTTCGTCCCGGCCCGAGGCCGGGTCGATCACGCGGCCGTTTTCGATCAGGATCTTCATGGCTGCCAACGCTGCGCCTCCAAGTGAGCGCCGCGGAGCCGGCTTCGCCGCTCCGCTGGCGCGGCCCCCTCGAGAGAGTGAGCGTCGACGCCAGGGCCTGCCCGCGCAGGCCCGAACGCCGCGCGAACCGTCCGAGCTCTGCGCGGGCGTGGCGCGCGTCCGCCAGGCCACTTCGGGGATGGTTCCATGCCTATGCCTCGTTGCCCGCGATGATCGACATCACCGCCATGCGCACCGCGATGCCGAAGGTCACCTGCGGCAGGATCACGCTGTGGCTGCCATCGGCAACGCTGGAGTCGATCTCGACCCCGCGGTTGATCGGCCCCGGGTGCATGACAATCGAATCGGGCTTGGCCAACGCCAGCTTGTCGGGCGTGAGGCCGAAGGTCTTGGCGAACTCGCCGGCGCTCGGCAGCAACGCGCCGCTCATGCGCTCGTTCTGCAGCCGCAGCATGATGATCACATCGGCATCGCGGATGCCCTCGGCCATGTCGTGGCAGACGCGCACGCCCATCTCGCGCAGGTCACCGGGCACCAACGTGCGCGGGCCGACGGCGCGCACCTCGGGCACGCCGAGCGTGGTGAGTGCGTGGATGTCGGAGCGCGCGACGCGCGAGTGCACGATGTCGCCGACGATGGCCACCGTCAGCTGCGAGAAGTCGCGCTTGTAGTGGCGGATCGTGTACATGTCGAGCAGGCCTTGCGTCGGGTGCGCGTGGCGCCCGTCCCCGGCGTTGATCACATGCACATGCGGCGCACAGTGCCGGGCGATCAGATAGGGCGCGCCGGATTCGCTGTGCCGCACGATGAACATGTCGGCGTGCATCGCCGACAGGTTGGCGATGGTGTCGAGCAGGCTCTCGCCCTTGGCGGTGGAGCTGCGCGCGATGTCGAGGTTGATCACGTCGGCCGACAGCCGCTTGGCCGCGATCTCGAAGGTCGTGCGGGTGCGGGTGCTGTTCTCGAAGAACAGGTTGAACACGCTCTTGCCCCGCAGCAGCGGCACCTTCTTGACCTCGCGGTCGTTGACCGAGAGGAAGGTGCCCGCGGTGTCGAGCACCTGGGTCACCACCTCGCGCGGCAGCCCCTCGATGGACAACAGGTGGATCAGCTCGCCACGGGCATTGAGCTGCGGGTTGCGGCGCGACAGCATCGTCAAGTCTTGTTCCGGAATGAAAACATGAAGCGACCGTCGTCGCCGCGGGCCAGCGTCAGCCGCTGCGGTGCCGGCAGCGTGATCTTCGCGGCCGCATAGGACGCCTGGATCGGCAATTCGCGGCCGCCGCGGTCGACCAGCACCGCGAGGTCGACGCTGTGCGGGCGCCCGAAGTCGAACAGCTCGTTGATGACGGCGCGGATCGTGCGGCCGGTCTCCAGCACGTCGTCGATCAGCAGGATGCGCGCGCCGTCGATGGCGAAGGGCAAGCGGGTGGCGTCGCCACCGCCGGTCAGACCGCGCGCGCCGAAGTCGTCACGGTGCAGTGTGCTCGAGATGACGCCTGCCGCGCCGGGCAGCTTCAGGTCGGCATGCAAGCGCTCGGCCAGCCATGCGCCGCCCGACCAGATGCCCACCAGCACGGTCTCGCCGCGCAGCAGCGGCCGCACGCCGGCGAGCAGCTCGTCGTACAGCGCTTCGGCGTCGAGGGCCAGGGTGCTCATGGCAGGCTCCGCAAGTACTGCTCCAGGATCAGCCCGGCCGCCGCCGCGTCCAGGTCGGCTGCGCCCGCGGCACGGGCCTCGGTGGTGGTGTAGCGCTCGTCCACCTCGTGCACGGGCAGCCGAAACCGGCCCCGCAGCTGGCGCGCGAAGCGCTGGGCGCGGCGTGTATTGTCGTGCGGCGCGCCGTCGGGGTGGGTCGGCACGCCGACCACCAGCGCATCGGGTTTCCATTCGGCCACCAGTGCCGCGATCGCATCGAATCGCGCGTCGCCCTGCGCGTCGATCGTCCGCAGCGGCGCTGCCCGCCGCAGCAGCGTGTTGGCTCCTGCCACGCCGACGCGGCGGGAGCCGAAATCGAAGGCCAGAAAGGACTGCATGAGGGCCGGCTGGTGCGCCATGACCACGCTCATGCCCGCAGCACCTGCAGCCCGCGACCTGCCGCCCGTCCGCAGGCACGCGCCGGTGCGCAGGCACGGTCGCGCGTCCAGCTCAGCCTTGCAGGCCGCGCGGCGCGAGACGCGCCGCTCATTCGCAGGCACGCGCCCGTGCGCAGGCACGGTCGCGCGTCCAGCTCATGCGTGACCCGCCTCCTGGCTGAGCATGCGCGGGTCGATGCCCAGCAGCCCGAGCGCGCGGTCGTAGCGCTGCTCGATCGGTGTGTCAAAAATGACCTCGGGCGTCGCGCTGACGTTCAGCCAGCCGTTGCGGCTGATCTCTTCCTCCAGCTGGCCGGCACCCCAGCCGCTGTAGCCGAGCGTCACCAGCACGCGGCGCGGGCCCGCGCCGTGGGACATGGCCTCGAGCACGTCCTTGCTGGTGGTCATCTCCAGGCCGCCGGGGATCGTCAACGTGGAGGTGTACGGGCTTTCCTCGCCGCCGGCACGCTCGTGCAGCACGAAGCCGCGCTCGGTCTGCACCGGGCCGCCGAAGAACACGGGCTGTTCGGCCAGGTCCTTGCGGTCGAGCGACAACTCGACTTTCTCGAACAGATTGCGCAGCTTGATGTCGATCGGCTTGTTGATCACCAAGCCGAGCGCGCCCTTTTCGGAGTGCTCGCACAGGTAGACCACCGCGCCGGCAAAGGTGTCGTCGGCCATGCCGGGCATGGCGATCAGGAACTGGTTGGTCAGGTCGATGCGGCTCGTGGCCATGGATTCATTCTATGCCGCGCCTGCCGACCCCACAGAGGTGCGATGACCCCTCGATCCGCGGGCGGTGTGACCGACCGCGCGCAGCCGCGACGAAACCGCGCGACACTCCCGCCTGGTGCACCCGAACCGGGCGTCAACCAGAGGAATTGCGTTACATGAGCGTCGAAGTTCTTGCCCTGCCGCCGGCCATCGAAGCGGCATTGCGTCACGTCACCACGGCCACGCTGACGACCGTGTTGCTGAAGAAAGGCCTGCGCCGCATCTGGATGCGCGGCAGCCGCCCGTTGCGTCCCAGCCAGGGGCGCGTGATCGGCCGCGCCTTCACGCTGCGCTTCGTGCCCGCGCGCGAGGACCTGGCCACACCGGCGTCATGGTCGAAGCCGATCTCCACCCGCGCCGCGATCGAGGCCATGCCGGCGGGCTGCTTTGCGGTGGTCGACGCGATGGGCGTGTGCGACGCCGGCATCTTCGGCGACATCCTGTGCGCGCGCATGCGCCAGCGCCAGGTGGCCGGCCTGGTCACCGACGGCGTGGTGCGCGACGGCGCCGGTGTGCTCGGCACCGGTCTGCCGGTGTGGTGCCAGGGCAGCGTGGCGCCGGCCTCGGTGGCCGGGCTCACCTTCGTCGGCTGGCAGGAACCCGTGGCCTGCGGCGGCGTGGCCGTGTTTCCGAATGACGTGGTGGTGGCCGACGACGACGGCGCGGTGCTGATTCCGGCCGATCTGCTGGACGACGTGGTCAAGGCGTCGGTCGAGCAGGAGCTGCTGGAGGGATGGATCATGCAGGAGGTCGAACGCGGCACGCCGCTGCCCGGCCTGTACCCGCCCAACGAGGCGACCCAGGCCCGCTACCAGGCCTGGCGCCGCACGCGCGGCGACGCCTAGGCGACACCTGCCGTGCCGACGACGGCCCAGGACAAGCCGCTGGCGTCGGCGCTGGTGTGGCTGCGCCGCGACCTTCGCGTCGACGACAACGCGGCGCTGCACCACGCGCTGCACGCCGCGCGCCGCGTGTGGTGCGCCTTCGTCTTCGACCGCACCTTGCTCGACCCGTTGCCGCGGGTCGACCGGCGCGTCGAATTCATCCGCGACAGCCTCGAGGACCTGGATCGGCAACTGAACTCCATCGCGCTGCAGGCCGGCGTGTCCGGCGTGCACCTGATCGTGCGCCATGGCGACGCGGTCCAGCAGGTCGGGCAGCTGGCCGCCGAGCTGGGCGTGCAGGCGGTGTACGCCAGCCACGACGACGACCCCTACGCGCTGGCGCGTGATGCGCGCGCGCGCGGCCAGCTCGCCGCCGCCGGCGTGGCGCTGCACACCGGCAAGGACCATGTGGTGTTCGAGCGTGCCGAGGTGATGACCGCGACGCAGACACCGTACAGCGTGTTCACCCCGTACAAGAACGCCTGGCTCAGGCGCATCGACGATGCCGCGGTGGCGGCGTGGCCCGTGGCGGCGCTGGCCGGCGCGCTGGCGCCGTTGCCGCCGACCCTGGCGCCCGGCGTGCCGAGCCTGGGTGCGGTGGGTTTTCACACCAGCAACCTGCACTCGTTGCGCCTGCCGGTGGGTGCCTCCGGCGCCGAGACCTTGTGGCAGGATTTCGCCGAACGTGTCGACGGCTACGCGCAGGCGCGCGACTTCCCCGCCGTCAAAGGCCCGAGTTACCTGAGCACGCACCTGCGCTTCGGCACGGTCTCGATGCGGCGCCTGGCCGGCGACGCCTGGCGCCGCATGCAGGGCGGCTCGCGCGGTGCCGAGGTGTGGCTGTCGGAGCTGATCTGGCGCGAGTTCTACCACCAGATCCTGCATCACCACCCGCACGTGGTCGGCCACGCCTTCCGGCGCGAGTACGAGGCGTTGCGCTTCGAACACGGCAAGCATGCCGACGCGCTCTTCGCCGCGTGGTGCGAAGGCCGCACCGGCTATCCGCTGGTGGACGCGGCGATGCACCAGATCAACCAAACCGGCTACATGCACAACCGCCTGCGCATGGTGTGCGCCAGCTTCCTGATCAAGCACCTCGGCATCGACTGGCGGCGCGGTGAAGCCTATTTCGCAGAGAAGCTGAACGACTTCGACCTGGCGGCCAACAACGGCGGCTGGCAGTGGGCGGCCTCCACCGGCTGCGACGCGCAACCGTACTTCCGCATCTTCAATCCGGTCGCGCAGAGCCAGAAGTTCGACCCGCAGGGCAGCTTCATCCGCCGCTACCTGCCGCAGCTGGCGGGGCTGCCGGACGCCGCCATCCACGCGCCCTGGCGCGCGCGACCGATCGATCTGGCGGGCGCGGGCATCGAAATCGATCGCGACTACCCGAGCGCCGATCGTCGACCACGACGTGGCGCGAGCGGCGACGCTGAAGCGTTACGCCGACGTCAGGGCCCGAGCCGCACCCACTGCGCGATGAGCTCGCGGTAACGCTGCGGCCACTGCTGCAGCGACTCGTCCTGGCCAGCGAACACGCTTTGCAGGAAGGCCAGCGCCAGCGCCTGCGTCGCCTCCTTGATGCGCGGGTTCAGCTGCGGACCGCCGGTGCCGGCGCGGTCGGTGAACACGCTGTGCGAGCCACCGCTGAAGACGGCCAGCGTCTTGAAGGCGCTGCCCGTCGCTTCGAACACCGCCAGGCGATCGCTGGGCGGCGAGTAGTAGCCGGGGATGCGGATCACGTCCTCCGTGGCCGTGATGTGCAACGTCGGCAGCGTCAGCGGCGCCAGGATGCGCTGCGTGTCACCCTCGCCGTAGAACGGCGGCGCCGACAGCAGCAGCGCCGCCTTGAAACGCGGATCGCGCAGCATCACCGCGTGGCCGTCGCGCTGCAACGACGCACCGGCGACCAGCATCGCGGTGTTGGCGCCATACGAATGCCCGGCCGCGGCGATGCGTTCGCGATCGATCTGGCTTCCCTGCGGCGTGTGATCGAGCAATTGGTCGAGCGCAAAGCCCAGGTCGTGCGCGCGGGCCAGCACCTCGCGTTCGGACGCCGCATCCCACAGGCGCCCGACCAGGCCCAGCGGATTGCCGAACCAGAGTCCGCGATCGCTGCCCACATGCTGCACATGCAGGCTGGCGATGCCGTGGCTGGCGAAGTGGCGGCCGAGATAGCTGTAGCCGCGCCGCGACCCGCCGATGCCATGCGAGAACACGACCAGCGGGATCGGCTGCCCGGCGTCCCTCACCGCCGGCCAGTACAGCCGCGCCGGCACGGCGCGGGAGCGCGACGGATCCGTCCAGTCGAAGTCGCTGACCTGTGGCGCGGCGCTCGCCAGAGCGGCAGCCGGCAGCGATGGCTCGGGCGCGACCTGTGGGCTCGCCGTGCCGGCGAGCAGCACCGTGGCCAGCGCGACGCGCGGCGCCGCGTGCGGCCGCCCGCCGCATCGTCCAACGGAAGGTCGCGCGCGCCATCAATACCGATCCGCCGGGCCGCGTGCCGCACCGGCGCTGGCGCCGTGGCCGTGCCGGCGGCGCCACAGGCGCTGCAGCCACTCGACGCCATCGTCGACGAAGGTGTAGACGACCGGGATCACCAGCAGGCTGAGGAAGGTCGATGTGACCAGGCCGCCGATGACCACGATCGCCATCGGCGCGCGAAAGCTCGGGTCGGTGCCGAAGCCGACGGCGATCGGCAGCATGCCCGCGCCCATCGCGATGGTCGTCATCACGATCGGCCGCGCCCGCTTGCGGCAGGCGTCGAGCAACGCATCCCAGCGAGTCGAGGCCATGGTCGCGCCGCGCCATCACGACGTAGTCGACGAGCAGGATCGAGTTCTTCGTCGCGATGCCCATCAGCATGATCATGCCGATCATCGACGGCATGCTCAGATCGGTGCGGGTGACGAACAGCGCCAGGATCGCGCCTGGAATCGACAGCACCAGCGCCACCAGGATCGTCGCCGGCTGGATGAAGGCGTGGAACAGCAGCACCAGCACGATGTAGATGCAGGCCACGCCGGTCAGCATCGCCAGCACGAAGCTCTGCGCCAGCTCGACCATCGCTTCGGCGTCGCCGACGGTGGTCTTGATGATGCCGGCCGGCAGCTGCGCCAGGCTGGGCAGCGCGTCCGACAGCTCCTGCACCTTGCCCAGCGGCACGCCGTTGAGCTCGATCTCGAAGTTCACGTTGCGCAGCCGGTCGTAGCGATCGATCTGCGCCGGCCCGCTGCCGATGGTCAGGCTGGCCACGTTGCCGAGCGGCACCGGGCCGTGCGCGCCGGGCACGCCCAGGCGTTCGAGCAGGCCACGTCCTGTCGCGCGGCGTCGGGCAGGCGCACCACGACCGGCACCTGGCGCTGCGTGAAGTTGAGCTTGGCCAGGCTCTGGTCGTAGTCGCCCGAAGTGGCCACGCGCAGCGTGTCGGCGATCGCCGCGGCGGTGACACCGAGGTCGGCGGCACGCGCCGGGTCGGGCCGCACCACCAGTTCGGGCCGCTGCAGGCTCGACGTGGAGGTGACCGCACCGATGCCCGCCAGCGTGCGCAGTTCCTGCTCGACCACGCGCGCATGCGCCGCCAGCTGATCGCCGTCCTCGCCGGCCAGCACCAGGATGTACTTCTCGGCCGAGCCGCCGAATCCGACGTTGAATCGCGCGCCGGGCACGGCGTCGAGCAGGCGCCGCAGTTCGCCCTCGATGGCCTGCTTGCTGATGCCGCGGCGGTCGCCGCGCGGCGTCAGGTTGAGGGTCAGCGTCGCGCGCCGCGAGTCGGCCGCGCCCATCTGGGCCAGGAACGGGTCGGCGCCGGCGCGGCCGCCGCCCACCGCGGTGTACACGAGCTTGACGTGCGGGTGGCGCTGCACGATCTCGCGCGCCTGCTCGGCCACGCGCCAGCGTCTGGCGGAAGGTGCTGCCCGGCGGCAACGTGATGTTCACCTGGGTCTGCGACAGGTCGTCCGGCGGGATGAAGCCCGATGCGATCTGGCCGGTGAACAGCGGCGTGCACGAGCCGATCGAGAACAGCATCGCCATGGCCACGGTGGCCAGCCGATGCCGCAGGCACCACGACGCCACGCGCAGGTAGCGCCGCCATCCAGCCGGGCTCGGCGTGCGGCCGCGTGGCGGGCTTGAGCAGGTAGGCCGCCATCATCGGCGTGAGCATGCGCGCCACGACGAGCGAGAACCACACCGCGATCGCCGCCGCCCAGCCGAACTGCACGAAGAAGCGCCCGGGCACGCCGGCCATGAAGGCGGTGGGCAGGAACACCGCGATCAGCGTGAAGGTGGTGGCGATCACCGCCAGGCCGATCTCGTCGGCCGCATCCATCGCCGCCTGGTACGGCGTCTTGCCGCCGGCCAGATGGCGCATGATGTTCTCGATCTCGACGATCGCGTCGTCGACCAGGATGCCGACCACCAGCGACAGCGACAGCAGCGTGATGACGTTGATCGAGAAGCCCATCCAGTGCATCGCGGCGAAGGTCGGGATGATCGACAGCGGCAGCGCGACCGCGGAGACGAAGGTCGCGCGCCACGAGCGCAGGAACGCCCAGACCACGATCACGGCCAGGATGGCGCCTTCGATCAGCAGCACCATCGAGCCCTCGTAGTTCTCGATCACCGGTTCGACGAAGTTGAATGCCTCGGTCACGGTGACGTCGCTCTGTTCGCCGCGCAGCCGCGCCAGTGCGGCGCGCACGCCGTCGGCCACCTCCACCTCGCTGGCGCCGCGCGAGCGGTTGACCTCGAACGCCACCACCGGCTTGCCGTTCAGCAATGCCATCGCCCGCTGCTCGGCCACGCTGTCGATCACCAGCGCCACCTGGTCCAGGCGCACGCGCCGCTCGCCGCCTCCGTTGGCCGGCAGCGAAATCTCCAGGGCCCCCAGTTCCTGTGCCGACGCGACCGTCGCGATCGTGCGCACCGACTGCTCGGCGCCGCCGACGTCCATGCGTCCGCCCGACGCCTCCTGCTGCACCTGACGCAGCTGGCGCGAGATGTCGGCGGCGGTGACGTTCAGCGCCAGCAGCTTGGCGGGGTCGAGTTCGACGCGCACCTCGCGCGACACGCCGCCCACCCGCGACACGCCGCCGACGCCTCGCACCGCGAGCAGCGACTTGCTCACCTGGTTGTCGATGAACCACGACAGCGCCTCGTCGTCCATGCGCGTCGACGAGACGGTGTACGCCAGGATCGGCATCGCCGCCATGTCGAGCTTGGAGATCACCGGGTCGCGCAATGCGGCGGGCAAATCGGTGCGCACCCGCTGCACCGCGTCGCGCACCTCGTCCAGCGCCTCCTGCAGCGGCTTCTCGAGGCGGAACTCGGCGGTGATCGTGGCGCTGCCGTCCTGCACCTTGGTGTAGATGTGCTTCAGGCCCTGGATCGCCGCCACCGAGTTCTCGATCGCGGCGCGCGACCTCGGTCTCCATCTGCGCCGGCGCGGCGCCCGGCAGCGAGGCGGTGACGATCACATTCGGCAGCTCGATGTCGGGGAACTGCTGGATCTTCATCGCGCGAAAACCCAGCACGCCCGCAGCGGTGAGCATCGATGAACAGCAGCAACGCCGGGATCGGGTTGCGGATCGATGCGGCCGAAACGTTGAACTGCATCGTCGCCTCGGATCAGGGCTTGGCCGCCGGGCCGGCCGCGCCGAGCGTCGTCTTCGCTGCCTCGACCACGCGCACCGTGTCGCCATCGCTCAGAAAGCCGCCGCCCGATGCCACCACCTTGGCCGACGGGTCGAGCCCGGAGAGGATTTCGATGCGATCGCCGACCCGCCGCCCGGTCGACCAACTTGACCATCGACACCTTGGATTGCGGCGACACCTGCAGCGCAAAGCTGAAGCCATCGCGCAACACGACTGCGCTTTGCGGCAGCGTCATGCCTTTGGACTGCCCGAGCTCGAACTCGCCGCGCGCGAACATGCCCGCGCGCGCGTCCCCCGGCGACGGCAGGTCGACGTACACCAGGCCGTTGCGGGTGCCAGCATCCACCGTCGGCGCCACCATGCGCACGCGGCCTTGGACCGTGGCGCCGCCTGCGGGCGTGATGCGCACCGGCATGCCGGCGCGAATGCGCGACAGCTCCGCTGCCGGCACTTCGGCGCGCCACTCGAGGCGGCCGCCGCGTATCAGGCGGAACAGTTCCTGACCCGGCTGCACGACCGCACCGACGGTGGCCGAGCGCGCCGAAATCACGCCGCCATCGGGCGCCAGCACGCGCGTCTGCGACAAACGCAGCTGTTCGGCCACCAATCGTGCCTTCAGTGCGTCGACGCGCGCCAGCGCCGTGCGCTCGGCGGTGAGCCATTGCAGGATCTGCTGCGCGCTGATCACGCCGGTCGGCCCGAGTTCGCGCGCACGATCGGCGTTGGCACGTGCCTCGTCGGCGGCCGCCTGGGCTTCGGCCAGCGAGGCGCGCGTCTGCGCCACATCGGCCGCCACCGTGCTGTCGTTCAGGCGCGCCAGCAGCTGGCCGCGCTTGACCGCGTCGCCGACATTCACCAGCACCTCGATCAGCCGAAAGCCCGCGCCCTCGGCACCGATCACGGCCTCCTGCCACGCTGCCACGTTGCCGTGGGCACCCAGCCGCTGGGGCCAATCGCCGCTTTGCGGCGACACCAGGCTCACGGTCAGCGCCGACTTCTGCGTCGCCGCCGGGGCGGCCGGCTTGGCGGTCGGTGCCTCGGCGGCGAGGGCGAGACAGCCGGCGAACAGCCACCCCGCCGCAACGGCCCAGCACTGGAAAACGGTCACATGCATTCGGGGCGTCATGGTCGCAGGGCTTTCTGGAACACGGCGTGTTGGCCGGGCGGTGGCCGGCTGCACGGTGAGCGCGGCGGCACGCCGGCACAATCGCGCAGCGCGCCAATCGGCAAGGCGCTATGGTAGCGAGGCGGCGCGGCCTTCGTGCGATGCGGCCATTGCGTCCGCTCGGTTCAGAAGAGTTCGACGTCGCCGCTCTTGTGGCCGTCGACCAGTTCACCCCGTGCCACCAACTCGGCGTGGTGGGCCACGCGGTTGCGGCCGTTGGCCTTGGCCCAGTACACCGCCCGGTCGGCCCGTTCGAAGGCGACGTTGGGATTGTCGCTCGGCCGCACCCTGGTGAATCCCACCGACACCGTGATCGTGCCCACCTGCGGGAACTGATAACGCTCGGTGTTGAGCCGCAGCCGCTCGAAGGCCGCTGCGGCCTGCTCGTCGCTCGCGCACCGCAGCAGCACGACGAATTCTTCGCCGCCGAAGCGGTACAGGCGATCGTGGAAACGAAACGTCGCGCGCATCAGCCGCGACAGCAGCAGCAGCACTTCATCGCCGATCAGGTGGCCGTGCCGGTCGTTGACCAGCTTGAAGTGATCGATGTCGACCACGCCGATATAGGGCTGCCGCTCGGCCTGCGTCTCGCGGCGCGGGTCGACCTGATGCTGCGTCGAGATGGCCTGCACCGTGGTCTTGTAGAACGAATCGTCGAACGTCTTGCGGTTCAGCAGCCCGGTCAGCATGTCGCGCTCGCTGTAGTCGAGCAGGCCCTGCACGTTGCGGTAGATGCGCATCATGTTGCTCACCATGCGCAACTGCTCGGCGTCCAGATCGCTCGCGCTCTCGATTTCGAGCACCCCCACCGCGTCGAGGTCGGTCAGCAACGGGAAGTAGGTCTTGTGCGTGGCGGCGGCAATCTCCAGGGGCTCCTGCTGGCGCAGGCATTGCAGGCGCTCCGGAAACCTGTCGAGCGCCGGCAGCGCGTCGAGCTCGATCGACATCGGATCCGCCTGTGCCGCGATGTCCGCCTGGCTCAGTCGGGCGCGGACCAGCCAGCGACGGTCGGGCTCCTCGCCCACGCAGTGGCAGATCGCCACCGAGATCGGCCGCAGCAGATCGCGCAGCACGGCCACCAAGGTCGTGTCGAGGACATCACGGTCGCGAAACCCAGTCAGTTCGGCCAGGTGATCGACGACCTGTGACATGCCGGCAGTGTAGGCCCCGCTGCTGAAGCGCCCAGTGGCCGCCGATCAGGCGTTGACGGCGGCGGAGCGCGCGTATCGCGCCACCAGCGACAGCAGGTCCTCTTCGGAGTACGGCTTGCCCAGGTAGTGATCGACACCGAGCTGCGCCGCGTAGTCGCGGTGCTTCTGCGCGATGCGCGACGTGATCATGATGACCGGCAGATCGGCCAGTCGCGGGTCGGAGCGCAGATTGCGAACCAGGTCGAAGCCGTCCATGCGCGGCATCTCGATGTCCGACAGCAGCACGGCGGGGCGCTCCTCGGCGAGCCGTTCCAGGCCTTCCAGGCCGTCCTTGGCCAGCGCCACCCGGTAACCTTCACGCGTCAGCATGCGCTGCGTCACGCGCCGCACGGTGAGCGAATCGTCGACCACCAGCACCAATGGCGCCAGAACTTCCTCGGCCTGCGCCGCCGCCGGCGCGTCGGGCGAGGCCAGTCCGGCGCGGGTCAACGCCCACGCGCTCTCGCCATACAACGTGGCCAGCGCCACCGGGTTGTAGATCAGCGCGGGTGTGCCCGAGGGCAGCAGCGTCATGCCCGCCAGTCCCGGCAGGCGAGCCAGTTGCGGCCCGAGGTTCTTGACCACGACTTCCTGATTGCCCAGCACCTCGTCGACGTGCAGTGCGATGCGCTGTGCGGCACTTCGGATGATGACCACCGGCTGCGAGCGCGTTCCCACCTGACCGCGGCCGCTGGCCTGCAGCAAGGCACCCAGCCAGAAGAAGGGCAGGCTGCGGTCTTCGAGGCGGTAGGCGCTGGCGCCATAGGCCTGTTCGATCTCGGCCGGCGTCGCGCGCTTGACGATCTCGATCAGCGTCGAGGGCACGGCCACGGTCAGGGCGCCGCAGCGCAGCATCACCACCTGGGTGACCGCGGTGGTCAGCGGCAACACGAGTCGGAAGCTCGTGCCGCGTCCGGCGGCGGTGGCGGTCTCGATGCGGCCACCCATCGCGTTGACCTCGGCGCGCACCACGTCCATGCCGATGCCACGGCCGGCCAAGCCGGTCACCGCGTCGGCGGTGGTGAAGCCGGGTGCGAAGATCAGGTTGGCGAGTTCGGCATCGGTGGGTTTGGCACCGGACGGCAGCAGGCCGGTCGACAAGGCCTTGTCGCGGATGCGCGCCAGGTTGAGGCCCGCGCCGTCGTCGCGGAACTCGACGGCCACTTCGTTGCCCTCCTGGGCGACGCTGATGACGATCGAGCCCGTGGCCTCCTTGCCCGCGGCCACGCGGACGTCGGGGGTCTCGATGCCGTGGGTCACACAATTGCGCAGCAGGTGCTCGAAGGCACCGGTCATCCGGTCGAGCACGCCACGGTCGATTTCGATCGCGCCGCCAACGATGTCCAGCCGCACCTGCTTGCCGGTTTCCTTGGCGGCCTGGCGAACCAGGCGGTACAGCCGCTCGGACAGGCCCTCGAACTCGACCATGCGCGTGCGCAACAGGTCGTCCTGCAGGTCACGCGTCAGTCGCGCCTGGGCGGCCAACTCGTCTTCGGCCGACTGCAGCGTGCGCTGCAGACCGCGCTGCACCGTGGCCACGTCGTTCACCGACTCGGCCATCATGCGGGTCAGTTCCTGGAACCGCGTGAAACGGTCCATTTCGAGCGGATCGAACGATTGCGCGGCGGCCTTGGCAGCCTCCATGCGCGAGGCGATCTGCGTCTCGGCCTGCAGCTCGATGTCGCGCAGCTGGCGGCGCAGCCGTTCCAGGTTTTCCGTCAGGTCCGACAACGCGGACTTCAGTTGATTGACGTCCGATTCGATGCGCGCGCGCGTGATGCTGACCTCGCCGGCGTGGCTGACCAGGCGGTCGAGCAGCTGCGAGCGAACCCGCACGGCAGAATGGGTGCTTGCGACGCCGGCCGCCGGGTCGACCGCCGGCGTCGTGGCCACGGGCTGTCGCGCGAATCGGGCCCAATCGATGTTCGAGCCGCCCGACCCGGCGAGCAGCGGCGTCGTCTCCACGGCCGCAGGCTGCGCTGTCGACACCGGCGTCAGCGCCGGCATCGCCGTCGCCGGCACGGGCGGCAGCGGGATCGGCATCGACGCTTGCGGTGCCGATGGCTGAGCGTCCAGCGGCATCGGCTGCGAATGGTCTGCGTCGCCTCGGCGCAGCATGTCGAAGCGGATCTCGATCGCATCGACCCGCGCCACCAGCCGCTCGACGTCGGCCGCCGTGGCATGGCCCCGTCCGACCAGATGCTCGATTGCCGTTTCGAGGCGGTGCGCCATCTCGCCCAGCCGCATCGCACCGGCCAGACGCGCGCCGCCCTTCAGCGTATGCAGGGTGCGCATGCAGGCGGAGGCGGCAGCCGCTTCGCTCGGCCGGCGCACCCACTCGCGCATGCGCGACTGCAATTGCGGAATGAGCTCCTGACCCTCTTCCTCGAAGATCGGGAACAGCTCGCCGTCGATCGCGTCGACCGCGTCGATGTCGTCTTCGTCGTCCAGCGCGTCGACCCGTGCGGCCGCAGCCATCGCCGCCGGACGCTGCGCCGGGTCGGGCAGTTCGTGCAGCGAGCGCAGCTCGGTGTGGCCGAAGCCGGTGAACTGGTGCGGCCCGACCTGCGGCGCGAATTCCGCGCCCATGCCGGTGTGGCGCGCCACCGGCGCGACGGCCTGGCGGCGCGACAGCCGTCGGCGCACTCGGCAACGGCACCTCGAGGTGCTCGTGTTCGGCCAGGTAGCGCATCAACTCCGCGTCGGCATGCTTCAGGAAGCCAGCGGCGAACTGGTGCAGCAGGCGCCGGATTTCCTCGCCGGCGGCAACGAACAGCTGTGACTCTTCGCTCAAGCCAAAGCCACGCTCATGGGCGCGCACCAGCGCATGTTCCAACGATCGCGCAAGTTGCGACAGGTCGGTGAATCCCACCGTGGCCGAATTGCCCGCCAGCGAGTGTGCCAGCGCGACGGTGGTGTCGCCCACCGGGCGGTCCAGTTCGTGTGTCCACTCGGCCAGTTCGGTGGCCAGACGGCGCGACAGCTCATCCGCCTCGTTGAGAAAGATGTTGAACAGGGGAATCGGAATCCGCAGCGGACCGACGACCTTGATCTGATCGACATCCGAGGGGGTCAACGGCTCCTCGGCCATCAGCGCCGGGGTCGCTTCGACCGGTTCGGGCAACGACAGGTCGATCATCTTCGAGACCGCCGCCGGTCCATCGAGTGCGCCGCGGTTCGAATCCACGTACGGCCCCAACGCGGCCGGCATGGTCTCCATCGCATCGGGCTGGGTGTCTGGCGCCGCGCCGACGCTGGGTTGACTATCGAGGTCTGGCAGGTCCAGCTCGATCACGCCCACCGCCTCGGCGGTCAACGCGATCGGCATCTGCGCATCGTCGACCAGCGCCTGCACCTGGGTGGCCTGGTCGGACAGCCGCATCGCCTGCGTCGGCTGCAGGCTCGGCGACTCGCTGGCCCCGAGATCGAGCTCGAAGCTCACTTCCGGTACCGGAGGTACGTCGGCCTGCGCGACCGGTGCACTGGCCAGCACGGGCAGCTCGACCTCGTCGCTCACCGGCAATTCGGGCACCTGCGGCGGCGCGGCGGCAACGGGTGCCGAACGCGGCGCGGCGGCCGCCGGCACCTCCGCCAGGACACCGGGTCCGCTGGACGCGGCGTCGCTCAACGCGATCCGGCGCCGATCGTTGCGCAGCGAATCGGCCGCACGGCCCACGACGCGATGCTGGAAGCCGGCAGTCTGCCCGACGGCGATGCCATCGATCCAGCGGCCCAGATAGTCGAGTGCTTCGCCGCTGAATTCGAGCAGGTCGTGGTCGGCGGGCGCACCGTCGGCCATGCGGGCGTTGTAGAGCTGCTCGCAGCCCCACGCCGCCTCGCCGAAGTCCTTCAGCCCGACCATGCGCGAGCTGCCCTTCAGCGTGTGGAAGGCGCGTCGCACCGAGGTCATGCCGCCCAGGTCGCTCGGGTGGTGGCCCAGCTGCGCCAGCGCCTCGCGCGCCGCCTGCATCACCTCGCGCGCTTCCTCGAGGAAGATGTCGCGCATCTCATGATCGTCTTCGAGGCCGGTGGTGCCCGGCGCGGTCGGCGGCGCCGGCGGCGGCACCGCCTTCAACGGCGCGGGCTGGCTCGGCTGCGCATCGATGCGCGGATTGAGCACATGGTTCATCGCCCGCACGATCTGCGTGCGAGCCTGTTGCCGCTCGGCGTCGGTCGCTGCACCGAGCAGCGCGCGGTGCACCTTGCTGGCGGCACTGGCCACACCACGCTGATCGGCCGCCTCGGCCTGTCGCGCCAAGCGCTCGAGGTCGCGGGCAAGCGCCGCGCCGTCGCTGCCAGGCGCGCCGGCCATCTGCGCGATCGACTCCGCCTGCTCCAGCAGGCTGCGCTCCATCGTCGCCGGCGCCTCGAGGGCGCCGAAGCCCGACGGACGTTGCGCTCGATCCATCACCGAATGCAGATTGCCGCCCACCGGGTCGAACCGGAACAGCGACTTGGCCATCTGCGGCTGCACGCTGAGCATGTCGATGAGGAAGCTCAGCGCGCCCAGGTTGTCGGCCAGGCGGTCGAAGGTATCGGTCTGGACACCCTGCGCGGCGCTCGCGTCGGTGGCGATCAGCGCGTCGACGTCGTCGCGCATGCGCACCACCGCATGCGAGGCATGGTCCTGCCCGAGCACCGACAGCACGCCGCGCATCGACGACAGCTGCGCTGGCACCGGAATCAGCACCTCGCGCTGGCTCGGGTTGCGGAAGTACTGGTCGATGTGCTTCTCGATCTCCGACAGCGAGGCGCGCAGCTCCTGCACCACGCTGCCCATCGTCTGGCGATCGGAGACGCGACGGTACAGCTCCTCCATCCAGACTTCGAGCGCGCCGGGCGAGCGGCCCTGGCGCACGTCGTCCATGCGCTGCGCCAGGCGGCGCACGCGCCCGGCCAGTTCAGGATGGTCGAGTTCGACGTCCTCGAGCGAGGCGTCCACGTACAACAGTGCCGGTGGCGACTTCCATCGCCAGCTCGGGCGTCACCGCGCCGCCGGATTGCAGCGTCTGCGTCGCGGCGGTCTGCAGCGCCTGCGCCAGCACCTCGCCTTGCGGATACAGCTTCTGCAGCGACTCGCCGACCAGCGCGAACTGCTCGGGCAGGCCGATCAGGCGCTGGTTGTCGCCACCGGCCACCGCCGACCATACCTCCTTGGCCGCCGCCACGCGCTTGCGCGCCTGCGCCAGCCACGACGGGTCGAAGCGGCCCAGGCGCGGGCTTTCGTAGTCCTGCGGCGCGGCGTTGCTCGATCTCGAACGCCTGGCGCACGGCCGCCAGGCGCGGACCGGCCGGACGCTCGGCGCTCGGTGCAGCCTGGGCGCAGAAGAACAGCAGGTCCTGCGCCAGGCGGTCCGACGGGTCGGCGGATTCGCCGGCGCGCAGCTGCGCCAGCAGCCGCGACGCGAGTCGCTTGCCGTACACGTCGGCCTTCAGCAGCCCGCTGCCCTGGGCTTCGTAGACGGCCGCCGCCAGCTGCCACAAGGTGGCCAGTCGGTCGGCGCTGCCGGATGCCAGCCCGGCGAACAGGTCGCTCATGCGCTGCGCGGCGCCGGCATCGCGCCCGCGCATCAGCGCCAGGGTTTCAGTTTCCAGCTCGGACTGTGTGGCCGCGTCGGCACGGCGCAGCGGGCTGCAGCGCCATCGGCGGCAGGCTGCGCCACTGCCAGTCCTTGGTCCACAGATCGGCCGGGTGCACGCGGCCGGCACCCGCCAGTTCCTGCAGGGCACGGTATTGCGGAAACATCGCCAGCGGCGAAATCGACTTGCCGGCCAGCAGTCGCGCCAGATAGTCCAGCAACGCGAACGAGCCGCGTTCGATGGTCTCGACTGCCGCAGGCGTCATGCCGCGGCTGCGGGCGGCCAGGCGGGCCACCGCGGTCTCGGCGGCGCGCAGGATCTGCGCCGCCGTGGGCAGGCCCACCAGCTCCAGCGCGCCGGCGCCCTGGTGCAGCTGGGCACGCGCCTGGCGCAGGATGGCCGGGTCGACGGTGTCGACGTCCGAGCCACCCACCGAGTCGGCCTCCTTCAGGTAGCGGCGCAGCGACTTGTGCGCCGCCTCGAGCGATGCGGCGCAGTTCGTCGTGCACCCAGGCCAGGGCGCTGAGGTCGTGCGTCACTTCGTTGTCGCGGGTGGCGGCCATGGAATTCAACCGAAGGCTCCGTCAGGAGACCTTGAACCGCGCCACCGATTGCTTCAGCTCTTCGGCGCTGCGCGACAGCTCGCGCACCATCTGCGCGGTCGAGCGCGTGCCTTCGCCGGTCTGTTCGGTCACCGCGAAGATGTGCTGGATGTTGGCCGCCACCACGTTGGCCGACTCGGCCTCGCTGGATGCCTGCGACGAGATGTTCTCGATCAGCTCGGACAGCTGGCGCGTCACGCGGTCGATGTCGCCCAGCGCATTGCCGGCCGCGTCGGACAGGCGCGTTCCGTCGACCACGCCCTGCGTCGATCGCTCCATGGCCGCCACGGCATCCTGGGTGTCGGTCTGAATGGTGCGCACCAGCGCGGCGATCTGCCGCGTCGCGTCGGCCGAGCGTTCGGCCAGGCGCTGCACTTCCTCGGCCACCACCGAGAAGCCGCGGCCTGCGTCGCCGGCCGATGCGGCCTGGATGGCGGCGTTCAGCGCCAGCACGTTGGTCTGCTCGGTGATGTCGGAAATCAGTTCGGTGATTTCGCCGATCTCCTGCGACGACTCGCCCAGTCGCTTGATCCGCTTGGAGGTGTCCTGGATCTGGTCGCGGATCGAGTTCATGCCGCCGATGGTGTTCTGCACCGCCGTCAGGCCCGACTCGGCCGCCTTCAGCGAGCGCCGCGCCACCTGCGCGGTTTCCTGCGCCTGCGACGACACCTGGTTGATTCGGTCGGCCATCTGCAGCACCGATTCGCCGGTGTCGCGGATCTCGCGCAGCTGTTCGGTCGAGGCGGCCAGCAGTTCGGTCGACGTCGCTTCCACCTGCTGCGTCGTCTCGGTCACCCGGCTCGGCCGTGCCCTGCACCTGGGCCACCAGCGTGCGCAGCTCCTCCACCGTGTAGTTCACCGAGTCGGCGATGGCGCCGGTGATGTCCTCGGTCACCGTGGCCTGCTGCGTCAGGTCGCCTTCGGCCACCGTCTGCAGTTCGTTCATCAATCGCAGAATGGCCGCCTGGTTGGCGTCGTTGACGCGCTTGGCTTCCTGCTCCTGGCGCTCGGCTTCGTGGCGCTGCGCTTCGGCCATCTGCGCGCGTTGCGCCTGGTCGTGCACGAACAGCCGCAGGAAGCCGAGGCCGCCCAGCACCATCAGCAGCACCGAGATCAGCATCAAGCCGAGGTGCACCGCGCTGAAGCCGCACCTCGGTGCTCAGGCGCTCCTGCAGCGTCTCCAGTCCCTTGCGCAGCGGTTCGCTGTCGGCCAGGATGCTCGACTGCGCGTCGCGCGCCGCGACCAGGCCCTGCAGGTTGCCCAGAATGGCGCTGGCCTGCGTGCGCGTGTCTTCGTACTGCTTCATCAGCGCGCGCAGGCGTTCCTTGGTCTGCGCGTCCTTGGTGCCGGGCAGGCGCAGTTCGGGGTTGCCGTTGTTCAGGCCTTCGGCGATTTCGCGGAAGGAGTTCAAGTCCTTGCCGAGCAGGAACACGGCCTCGGGGTTCACGCCCTCGACGGTCAGGAACTCGTTGGCGCTCTTGCCGATGCGCTGCGTCAACATCACCAGCTGGCCGACCGCCGACAGCTCGGTCGCCGAGGCTTCCTGCTGCAGCTTCAACGACGACACGGTTTCGGCCGTCTCCAGCAGGTCGGCCGATTGGCGGTTGATGGCGCGCAGCGCCTGGCCGACCTGGGTCAGCGTCTTCTGCTGGCCCAGCACCTGGTTGGCGTTGCGCTCGGCGCGGTCGACCAGCGGCAAGCAGCGGTTCGATCGTTTCCTGCACGGCCGCAGGCGCCGCGGCCAGTTCGCCCTCGCCGCTGCGCAAGCCGCGCACGTTGGTCGCCAGCACCGTGGCGGCCTCGCGCACCTCGGGGAAAGCCTGCGGGCTGCCGACCAGCGCCTGCGACACCGCCTTGGCCAGACGCTGCGACTGCATCAGCGCCTGGCCCACGGCGCTGGCCTGGCTGGCGCCGCGATTGGCCGCGCTCAGCGCCAGCACGGTGCCCGAGCACCAGGCCCAGCAAGCCGACCAGCACGATCACGCCGAGGATGCGCTGCTGCTGCGGCAGCGGCTTGTTGCCGATGAGCGGGCAGCGCGCTGCCGCCGATGATGGCGGGGTTGCCGAAGTCGCGCACCTCGCCGAACTCCGGCGCCATTTCCGACGGCGCGGCCTCGGAGATGATCGACGTGTCGTTGTTCGGCTTGACCGTCGGCATGGCATTCATGTCCAGGGTCACCGCGCTGTGCGAGCTCGAGGGCTGGTCATCGCGGCTGCGCTTGCTGAGGAACCACCACCTCGTCGAACGGAGACAACTCGGCCGTTGCAGCGCCACCGTGGCCACGGCCCTTGGTCTTGAATCGTTCCATGAAGCCCATACGAGTCCTCTCGTCTTCGTGCGCCAATACGCAAAGTCATGACCCGACGCCGCTAACCGGCGATCGCGAGGAACTGCCCGTCGGCCGCCAACGCGGACAACTTGATTTCTTGCCACTCGCGCCCGCTCGCATCGCGCCAGCGCGCACCGGCGAATCCGGGCGCGCGCGGTCTCTTCGACCTCCTGCGCGGTCAGGTCGGCGGCGTGGCGCAGGCCGGCCAGCCGGTCCACCAGCAACGCGCAGTTGACGCCCAGACCCGGATTGAGCGCCACCAGGCGCGCACCTTCCTTCGGCGCGTCGTTCGCGACACGCACCCGCAGGCCCAGGAACGCAGCCAGATCGACCACGCCATGCAAGCCGCCGCGCAGGTTGGCCACGCCGGCGAACCACGACTGCGGTGTGCGGCACGGGCAGCACGGCGCCGGCGTCGAAGATCTCGCCCGCCTGTCCGAGCGGGAACAGCACGCCCTGCCCCGCGCATTCCACCGCCAGCCAGGAATGGCCGCGCTGGTCGGTCTTGGCTGCCTGCATGCGCTGCGCCAGGCGCGCTTGCAGTTCGCGCAGGGCTTCCTTGTTGGCCATGTCGCGGTCCGGCCTCAGTCGAACGCCTTGATCTTGGCGATCAGCTCGTCGGCCACCACCGGCTTGACGACGTAGTCGCGCGCACCCTGGCGCATGCCCCAGACCTTGTCGGTCTCCAGGTTCTTGCTCGTGCACATGATCACCGGCACGTCGGCGTACGGCGGGTCGCGGGTGATGGCGCGCGTGAGCTGGAAGCCGTTCTGCCCGGGCATCACCACGTCCATCAGGATCAGGTCGGGCTTGTCCTCGCCCAGGCGGCGCATCGCCTCGTCGCCGTTTTCGGCCGTGCGCACGCTGTAGCCGCGCTTGGCCAGCAGGTCTGACAGGTGATGCAACTCGGTCTTCGAGTCGTCCACCAACAGAATCTTCTTGATCGTCATCTCACAATCCTCCAGGAGTCCGTCATGCTTGAACGCAGATCAACGCCGCGGCGGCTCAAGCGCCGTGGACCCCCCGCTCAGCGTAATGACTGAATTGCTCGACCGCGCGCAGCAGTTGCTCCTTGGTGAAGGGTTTTGTCAGGTATTCCTCGGAACCCACCATGCGGCCACGGGCCTTGTCGAACAAACCGTCTTTCGACGACAACATGATCACCGGCACATGCGAGAAGCGTGGGTTGCGCTTGATGATCGCGCAGGTCTGGTAACCGTCCAGCCGCGGCATCAGGATGTCGCAGAAGATCAGCTGGGGATCGTGGTCGTTGACCTTGGCCAACGCATCGAAACCGTCTTCGGCCAGCACCACCTCGTAGCCGCCTTGGCGAAGAAAGATCTCCGCGCTGCGCCGAATCGTGTTGCTGTCATCGATGACCAGAACCTTCGGTGCTGCTGATTGGGGCACAACATTTTCCACGAACGGCACTCCTCGGTGGCTGTGCGAACCGGCGCCGTATTCGGCCGCCGTCCCGTTTCAGATCTGCACCATCTCGAAATCTTCCTTGCGCGCGCCGCACTCCGGGCAGGTCCAGTTCATCGGTACATCGCTCCATGCGGTTCCCGGTGCTAGCCCGTGTTCTGGATCGCCGGCGGCCTCATCGTAGATCCAGCCGCAAATCAAACACATCCAGGCGCGCGGTTCAGTCACGTCGATCGAGTCGGGTCACTACAATGATGAACCATTGTATCCACGCGTATTGGCGGAAAGCCAAGGCCCCGTAGGCACCTACGCAACATTCTTCACATTCCTCTAGAGGTTCGTAAGCGACGTGTCGCTTCGCACCGAGAGGTCTAATCGGACCATCGATGACCGCCGAAACGCCGCCGGGCGACACGCCTCCCGACGTCACTGCCGAGGCTGCGCAGGAGTCGCCCGCGCCCGCCTGCGTGATGACGTTCAATGCCGCTGATCCGAGCGGCGCCGGAGGCATTGCCGGCGACGTGGCCACGCTGGCGGCGATGGGCGCGCACACGCTGCCGGTCACCACCGCGGTGCTGATCCGTGACAGCGCCGAGGTCTTCGACCAGCACGCGATCGACGCCGAGGCCATCGCCGAACAGGCGCGCACCGTGCTCGAAGACATCTCGATCGCCGGCTGGAAAGTGGGCTTTCTCGGCAGCGCCGAAGGCGTGAGCGCGGTCGCGGAGATCCTGTCGGACTACCCCGACATCCCGCTGGTGGCCTACTTGCCCAACCTGGGCTGGCTCGACGACGACAGCACGGCGCAGTACCTGGAGGCCTTTCGCGAGCTCATCCTGCCGGCCACCGAGGTGCTGGTGGGCAATCACAAGACGCTCACCGACTTCCTGCTGCCCGACTGGGATTCCGACCGCCCTGCATCGGCGCGCGAGCTCGCGGTGGCCGCCGGCGAGCACGGCACGCGATTCGTACTCGTCACCGGAATCATGCTGCCGGCCAAGGGCACCGAGCAGTACATCGACAACGTGCTGGCGTCACCGCAGGGCGCGCTGACCGGCGAGAAGTTCGAGATGTTCGACGCCGCCTTCGTCGGTGCCGGCGACACGCTGTCAGCGGCCCTGACCGCACTGCTCGCCTCGGGCAGTGAGGTGCAGGCCGCCATCGGCGAGGCGCTGGCGTTCATGGACCAGAGTCTGGACGCCGGTTTTCGCCCCGGCATGGGCAGCGTGCTGCCCGACCGGTTCTTCTGGGCACAGCCGCCGGCGCCCGATGGCGAGGTGCAAGCCGATGCGTCAACGCCGCCGGAGCCTGAGTCGCCAGACGCCAAAGCCAAAGGAGCGCAGCGCCGTGTCCACTAACCAGGCCCTGTTCGAGCGCGCACAGCGCGTGATACCCGGCGGCGTGAACTCGCCGGTGCGGGCCTTTCGGGCGGTGGGCGGCACGCCGCGCTTCATCGCTCGCGCGCACGGCGCCTACCTGTGGGATGCCGAGGGCAAGCGCTACATCGACTACATCGGCTCCTGGGGCCCGATGATCCTGGGCCACGGCCATCCGGCCGTGCTGGACGCCGTGCAGCGCGCGGCCAGCGAGGGCCTGAGTTTCGGCGCGCCCACCGAACGCGAGATCGAGCTGGCAGAGGCCATCATCGCGCTGGTCCCCAGCGTGGAGCAGGTTCGCCTGGTCAGCTCCGGCACCGAAGCGGCGATGAGCGCGATCCGTCTGGCGCGCGGCGCCACCGGTCGCAGCAAGCTCATCAAATTCGAAGGCTGTTACCACGGTCATGCCGACGCATTGCTGGTCAAGGCGGGCTCGGGCCTGGCCACGTTCGGCCATCCCACCAGTGCCGGGGTACCGCCCGAGGTGGTGCAGCACACCGTGGTGCTGGAGTACAACAACGTCGCGCAGCTCGAGGCGGCGTTCGCCGAGCATGGCAACGATCTCGCCTGCGTGATGATCGAACCGATCGCCGGCAACATGAACTTCGTCCGCGCCAGCGTGCCGTTCATGACGCGGCTGCGCGAGCTGTGTACCCGGCACGCGGCGCTGCTGGTGTTCGACGAGGTGATGACCGGCTTTCGTGTTGCCCTCGGTGGCGCGCAGAGCGTCTACGCACGGTCGATCGCGGGGTTCAGCCCCGACATCAGCGTATTCGGCAAGGTCATCGGCGGCGGCATGCCGTTGGCTGCGTTCGGCACCACGCGCGAGATCATGAAGCACCTGGCGCCGCTGGGCCCGGTCTACCAGGCCGGCACGCTGTCGGGCAACCCGGTGGCCACCGCCTGCGGCCTGGCGACGCTGCGCGAGATTGGCAGGCCGGGCTTCTTCGACGCTCTTGCTGCGAAGACGCGTCAGCTGGTGGACGGCTTGTCCGCGGCCGCTCGCGACGCGGCAGTTCCCTTCAGCGCGGATTGCGAAGGCGGCATGTTCGGCTTCTTCTTTCTGCCACAGCTGCCGCACCACTACGGTGCCGTGATGGCCAGCGACAAGGATCGCTTCAACCGCTTCTTCCATGCCATGCTCGATCGAGGCGTCTACCTGGCCCCGGCGCTCTACGAGGCCGGCTTCGTGAGCGCCGCGCACGATGTGGCCGATCTGGCGGCCACGGTGCAGGCGGCACGTCAGGCTTTCGCCGCCTGACGACGCGGCACGCGCGGCACAGGCCCGTCGGCGTGGGTGAGGCCAAGAGGTCAGGGCGCTGCGCGATTCAACCGGCGTGAACACGTTGGATCGCCGCGGCGGGACCCACCTTTCTACAATCGGCCCGATGCACATTCACATCGTCGGCGTCTGCGGCACCTTCATGGGCGGTCTGGCGGCCATTGCGCGCGAGGCCGGACACCGTGTCACCGGCTGCGACGCCAATGTCTACCCGCCGATGAGCGACCAGCTTCGATCGCTCGGGATCGATCTGATCGAGGGCTACGCCGCCGACCAGTTGACCCTGAAGCCCGACCTGTTTGTAATCGGCAATGTCGTGACGCGCGGCAACCCGCTGATCGAGGCGATCCTGAATGCCGGCGCCTCTTACACCAGCGGCCCGCAGTGGCTGGCTGATCATGAGCTGCAGGGCCGGCATGTGCTGGCGGTGGCCGGCACGCACGGCAAGACCAGCACGAGTTCGATGCTCGCCTGGATCCTGCAATCGGCCGGCCTGGAACCCGGCTTCCTGATCGGTGGTGTGCCCCAGAACTTCGGCATTTCGGCGCGTCGCGGCAACAGCCGGTACTTCGTGATCGAGGCCGACGAGTACGACACCGCCTTCTTCGACAAGCGCAGCAAGTTCGTGCACTACCGACCCCGCACGGCGATCCTGAACAACCTGGAGCTCGACCACGCCGACATCTTTCCGGATCTGGCGGCGATCGAGACCCAGTTCCATCACCTAGTGCGCACGGTGCCGGCGCAGGGCCGGCTGATCGTCAACGCGCGCGAAGAGGCACTGGCGCGCGTGCTCGAACGCGGCTGCTGGAGCGAGGTGCAGCGCTTCGGCGCCCGCAAAGAGGAGCCGGGCACGCTGCGCGCGCGCGGCGAGCCCGACGCGTTTGACGTGCTGCGCGGCAGCCTGAAGATCGCGCGCGTGGAATGGTCGCTGCTGGGCGAGCACAACCAGCTCAATGCGCTGGCGGCCCTGGCGGCGGCCGAGCACGTGGGCGTCACGCCCGAGACCGCGGCCGCGGCGCTGGCGCGTTTCGAGAACGTGCGTCGGCGGCTCGAGCTGCGTGGCGAAGTTGCCGGCGTCAAAGTCTACGACGATTTCGCGCACCACCCCACTGCGATGCACACCACCATCGCCGGCCTGCGGCGCAAGATCGACCAGGACTCCACCCGCCCTGGCGCGGCACCCACTCGCATCCTCGCGGTGTTCGAACCGCGCTCCAACACCATGAAGTTGGGGGCGATGAAGGCGCAATTGCCCTGGGCACTGGAGGAGGCCGACCTGTCGTTTTGCCTGCAGGGCAACTACGGCTGGGATGCGGCCGCGGCGTTGGCACCGTTGGGTCCGCAGGCAGCGGTGGCCGACCAGGTGGACAAGCTGGTCGCGCAGATCGTCAAGGCCAGCCGGCCCGGAGACCATGTGCTGGTGATGAGCAACGGCGGTTTCGGCGGCATTCACGGCAAGCTGCTCGAGGCGTTGGCGTCGCGCCGCTGACATGCGCACGCTCCCCACGCACCTGCTTTATCTGCACGGATTCCGCTCTTCTCCGCTGTCGTTCAAGGCGCAGCGGCTGCACGCCTGGCTGCAATTGCACCAGCCCGGGTTGGCGTGGTGGTGCCCGCAGCTGCCGCCGTCGCCGCGTGCCGCGTGGGAGCTCGTCGAACATGGCATCGAACACTGGCCGCGCCAGTCGTGCGCGGTGCTCGGCAGTTCGCTGGGGGGTTTCTATGCCACCGCGGTGGCCGAGCGCACCGGCTGGCCGGCGGTGGTGCTCAACCCGGCGGTCAATCCCGCACGCGACCTGGAGCGTCATATCGGCGAGCAGACGCAGTTCCACGACCCGAACGAGCACTTCGAGTTCCGGCGCGAGTACATCGCCGAACTTCTGGCGCTGACCGTGCCGCACATCACACGACCCGAACGTTATGCCGCCGTCATCGCCAAGGGCGACGAACTGCTGGACTGGCGCGAGATGACCGGCCGATACGCCGGCGCATCGATTCGCTTGCTCGACGGCGGCGACCACGCGCTGTCGGACTTCGACGTCCACCTCCCCTTCATCCTGCAATTCCTCCACCTGCAACCCTCATGAGAACCGTCGCCTGCCGTTCGGCATCGTGAAAGACTGAGATGGTCCACCACCGAACGTGGCTGGCCGATGCGCTGCAGCGCATCGAGGCCGACGCGCGCCGATCGGCCGACACGCACCTGCTGCCGTTGCCGCTGCCCGTGGCACCCGGCGTCGACGTGTACTGGAAGGACGAGTCAACCCATCCCAGCGGCAGCCTGAAGCACCGCCTGGCCCGTTCACTGTTCCTCTATGCGCTGTGCAACGGCCAGATCGGACCGGGCACCACGGTGGTGGAGGCATCATCCGGATCCACCGCGATTTCCGAGGCCTACTTCGCACGCCTTCTCGGGCTGCCGTTCGTCGCCGTGGTGCCGAGTGGCACGGCCGCGCGCAAGCTGCAGGAGATCGCCTTCTTCGGCGGCCGCTGCGTCGAAGTCGAGCCGACTCAGGTGTACGAAGCCGCCTCCGTGCTGGCACACGAGTGCGGCGGCCATTACATGGACCAGTTCACCCACGCCGAGCGTGCCACCGACTGGCGCGGCAACAACAACATCGCCGAGAGCATCTTCTCGCAGCTGCGCCATGAGCCGCACCCCCTGCCGCGTTGGATCGTGGTGGGCGCCGGCACGGGCGGCACCTCGGCCACCATCGGGCGCTACATCCGCTACCGCCGCGAGGCGCTGACGACCTCGCAGTTGTGTGTCGTGGATCCCGAGGCGTCGGTGTTCTTCGACGCCTTTCGCGACCGACGAGCGGACCTGCGCTCACCAGGCCGCGGCCGCATCGAGGGCATCGGCCGGCCACGCGTGGAGCCGTCGTTCGTGGCCTCGGTGATCGACCGCATGCTGCGGATCGACGATCGCATGAGCTTCGCCGCGGCGCTCGACCTGTCGGCCCGACTCGGGCGCCGTGTCGGCCCATCCACCGGCACCAACTTCGTCGGCGTGCTGCGCCTGGCGCTCGAGATGGCCCGTCGAGGCGAGCGGGGCAGCATCGTCTCGCTGATCTGCGACGCAGGCGATCGATATGGTGACACCTTGTTCGATCCGACGTGGCAGACGACGCTCGGCATCGCTGACGAATCGTTACGAGAACGGGTCTTGAACGTCGACGCGATCGACGCCCTCGCGTCGGCCACCGCGGTGCCGATGGGACAATCGATCCCGTGAGTTATGCCCTGTTCGACGACTCCGGCAAGTTCCTGGCCGGACGCGTGATGTCCGAATCCGACGCTTCGCTGCAGATCGAGCTCGACTCGGGCCGACGCGTCAAGGTCAAGAGCAGCCACGTGCTGCTGCGATTCGCGGCACCGCAGCCAGCCGAGTTGCTGGCGGCGGCACGCGCCTTGTCCTCCGACATCGACCTCGACCTGGCCTGGGAGTTCGCGCCCGACGAGGACTTCGGCTTTGCCGATCTCGCGCGCGAGTACTTCGATGCCAAGGCCGGCCCTACCCAGCAGGCGGCGGCGCTGTGGCGGCTGTTCGAGGCGCCGCACTACTTTCGCCGCGTCGGCAAGGGGCAGTTTCGCAAGGCCAGCCGCGAGACCGTGCAGGCCGCCTTGGTGGCCATCGAGCGAAAGAAGGCGGTGACCGCGCAGATCGACGCCTGGGCCGCCGACCTCGTTGAAGGCCGCTGCGCGGAGCCGATCCGCGATCAGCTGTACCGCATCTTGTTTCGCCCCGACAAGAACGCGGCCGAATACAAGGCCGTCGTCGAGGCTTCGCGGCGCGCGCAGCGCGCGCCGCTGGATCTGCTGCAGGCCGCCGGCGCGATCACCTCGGCCTATCAGTTTCACTGGCGCCGCTTCCTGTACGAGCAATTCCCGCGCGGCACCGGGTTTCCGGAGCTGCCGGTGCCGGCAGTCGCGGCCGAGCTGCCGATGGCCGACGTGCAGGCGTTTTCGATCGACGACTCGCAGACGACCGAAATCGACGACGCACTGTCGGTGCAGGGCCTGGGCAGCGGCACCGTCGTCTTCGGCATACACATCGCAGCGCCGGCGTTGGCGATCGCGCCGGATTCGACCCTCGACAAGATTGCACGCGAGCGACTGTCCACGGTCTACATGCCAGGCTGGAAGCTGACCATGTTGCCCGACGCCTTGGTGCGCGCCTACACGTTGAGCGAGGGGCAGGCCTGCGCCGCGATCAGCCTGTACGCACGCTTCGACGAGGCCAGCCTCGAGCCGATGGGTTTCGAAACCCGCATCGAGCGTGTGCAGGTCGCATCGAACCTGCGCCACGACCTGCTGGACGAGCAGATCAGCGAAGCCTCGTTGTGCGGCGAGGCGCCCGCGTCGTACCCGCATGCCACCGAGCTCGCCTTCGCGTTTCGCCTGGCGCAGGGCACTGAAGTCCCGACGCGAGCTGGTGCGCGGCAAGCCGGAGGTGTTCAATCGTCCTGACTACAACTTCCGACTCGAGCGCGAAGTCGACGGCGAGCCCGATGGCACCGAGCGCGTGCAGATCGCCCCGCGCCGGCGCGGCGCGCCGCTGGACCTGATCGTGTCCGAGGCGATGATCCTGGCCAACAGCCACTGGGGAGGCTGGCTGGCCGAGCACAACGTGCCGGCGATCTACCGCAGCCAGGCCAGCCTGGCGCCGGGCGTGAAAGTTCGCATGGGAATCAAGCCGGCGCCACACGCCGGCATCGGCGTCAGCCAGTACAGTTGGGCGACCTCGCCACTGCGGCGCTATGTGGATCTGGTGAACCAATGGCAGATCGTGGCCTGCGTGCGCCACGGACGCACCGCTGCGCTGGCTGCACCGTTCAAGCTCCGAGACGCCACCTTGTTCTCGATCATTTCGTCCTTCGACGCGACCTACAGCGCGTACAACGACTTCCAGCAGAGCATCGAGCGATACTGGACCTTACGCTGGCTTCAGCAGCACGAAGTCGGTGAACTCGAGGCCAGCACGTTGCGCGACGGACTGGTTCGCGCCGACAGCCTGCCGCTGGTGTTCAAGGCGCTGGGCTGCGAGAACCTGCCGCGCGGCACGCACGTGCGCGTCGCAGTCAAGGCCATCGACACCACGACGCTCGAAATCCATGCCGCGTTGACCGCGCGACTGGACGCCGGCACGCCGGCCATCGATGCATCGGAGGGCGAAGACGACGAGGCGGCCGAACCGGTGACCGTGCACCTGGCGATCGACGTCGCCGACGCCGACGGAAACCGACGCCGGCGCGGCGGCCTCCCCGACCTGAACGGTCACATGACGCGCAGCCTGACGACCCTGCATTGGGCCTTGTTGATCTCGGTGGGCACGCACGTCGGCCTGCTCGCGTTCCGCATCGCCGCCCCGGACCGCTTCGACCGGGTGTTCAAGGACACGCCGCTCGAGGTCATCCTGGTCAACGCGCGGTCGACCGAGGCGCCAGTCAAGGCCCAGGCCATCGCGCAGGCGCGCCTGGCCGGAGGCGGCGAGGCCGACAAGGGCCGGGCCACCACGCCGCTGCCGGCCTCCGCGCTGGTGGAGCTGGGCGATTCGCCCCAGGAAGCCAAGCGCAAGGTCGAGCAACTGCAGGAGCAGCAACACCAGCTGCTGGCGCAGATCCGGCGCGAAGTTGCGATGCTGCCGCCGCCCGATCCGAAGCGCGAATCGGGCACGCCCCAGGAGCGCGAACAGGAAGAACGGCGCCGCCAGCTGCTCAAGCTGCTGGCCGAGATCGAGAAGCGCATCAACGAGGAAAATGCGCGCCCGAAGAAACGCTACATCAGCCCGGCGACGCGCGAGGAGGTCTACGCCGTCTACTACGACCAGCTGCGCCGCAAGATCGAGGAGCGCGGTACGCGCGACTTTCCCGAGTACCAGGGCAAGAAGCTGTATGGCGAACTGACGATGAACGTGACGGTGGATTCGAACGGCCGCGTCGTCGAGGCCGACGTGGTGTACCCGTCGAAGTCGCGCGTGCTCGACAAGCGCGCGGTGGCCATCGTGCATGCCGCGTCGCCGTTCGGCGCGTTTTCCGGCGCGATGCGCGCGCAGGCCGACCAGATCGTCGTCACCTCGCGCTTCCGGTTCACGCGCGAAGACGGACTCGAAACCACGCTCAGCGCCAACCCGACACGCTGATCGGCATGGCCACGCCGCCCGACCGCTATGCAGTGCTCGGCCATCCGGTCGCGCACAGCCAATCGCCGTTCATCCATGCGATGTTCGCGCGCCAGACCGGCCAGCACCTGGTGTACGACCGGGTGGATTGCGGGCCCGATGGCTTCGAGGACACCCTGCGTGCGTTCGCCGCGCCGGCGGCGCCGGGCCTCGGGCGCGCCCGCGGTTGCAACGTCACGATGCCGTTCAAGTTCCAGGCGCCGCGCCTGGCGCGAGCGCATCAGCGCGCGCGCCGCGCTCGCGCAGGCGGCCAACGTGCTGTGCTTCGACGAGCCGGGCTGGTTTGCCGACAACACCGACGGTGTGGGGCTGGTCCGCGACATCGAGCACAACGCCCGCTTCGCGCTCGCCGGCCGGCGCATCCTGCTCGTCGGCGCCGGCGGCGCAGCCGCCGGCGTGCTGGGGCCGCTGATCGAACGCGCACCCGCCGAAATCGTGGTGGCCAACCGCACGCACCATCGCTGTGGCGCCGCTGGTCGATGCGCACCGGCGCCTCGCTTCGGACCACCGCGTGCGCCTGAGGGCCAGCGGACTGGCGACTGCGGCGTGGCGTTCGACCTGGTCATCAACAGCAGCGCCAGCAGCGTGCAGGGTGCGCCGATTCCGGTGGCTGCCGCGGTGCTGTCGGCCGGATCGCTCGCGATCGACCTGATGTACGGCGCCGGCGCGATGCCGTTCGTGCAATGGGCGCAAGGCGCAGGCGCCGTGGCGCGCGACGGCCTGGGCATGCTGGTCGAACAGGCGGCGCAGGCGTTCTGGCTCTGGCGCGGGGTGCGCCCCGAGACGGCGCCGGTGCTGGCCGCGTTGCGCGCGCACCTGGCGGCCGCGGCGTCATGATGCGCTCGCTCGGCCGATTGATCGCGCTGGTGGTGGTCGGCATCGTCAGCCTGCAGCTCTATTTCGTGCTGCGCATCGCGGCGATGATGCTGGCTCGATCCGCAATCCACCACCTTCGAGCGCAGCGAGGCCTGGCGCCTGTGGCGCGATCGCGGCACCATCGCCTGGAGCCAGGCCTGGGTCGACGATGCGGCCATTGCCGACCACCTCAAGCGGGCCGTGATTGCCAGCGAGGACGCCTCGTTCGCCGATCATGGCGGCATCGACTGGGAGGCAATCGAGCGCGCCTGGGAGCGCAATCAACGCGCCGAGTCGAAGGCCCAGCGCCAGGCACCGGTGGCCGGCCGCCCGGCCGGCGCGCGCGCCGCGAGTGCCCAAGGTCGTGGGCGGCTCGACGATCACCCAGCAGCTGGCCAAGAACCTGTTTCTGTCCGGCGAACGCACGCTGCCGCGCAAGGCCCAGGAGTTCGTCATCACCTGGGCGCTGGAAGGGCTGCTGGGCAAGCGCCGCATCCTGGAGATCTACCTGAACCACGTGGAATGGGGCGAAGGGGTGTTCGGCGCGCAGGCCGCCGCCCGCCACTACTTTCGCACCGACGCCGCGCGGCTGGGCGTCGACGCCGCGGCGCGGCTGGCGGTGATGCTGCCGGCGCCCAAACGATTCGAGCGCAATCCGGGATCGGCGTACGTGGCCGGGCGTGCCGCGACCATCGCCGCGCGCATGGGTGACGTCGAGCTGCCCTGAGGCATCTGCGCTTCGTCGGCGGCGCGGGCGCCTGCCTAGAATGGGCGCATGTCCCTGAGCGACCTGACGTCGGCTGCAGCACGCCTCGTCGTGGAAGACGGGCTCGAATACGGGCCGGCGAAGCACAAGGCCGCGCGCGAACTGATGCGGCGGCGCATTCGACCGGCCGAGTTGCCCAGCAACGAAGCGATCGAAGACGGCGTGCGCGAATACCTCTCGGTGTTCATGGCCGATACGCAGCCGGCCGAACTCGACGCCCTGCGCCGACTGGCCCTGGCCTGGATGGAGCGGCTGGCGGAGTTTCGCCCTCACCTGGCCGGCGCCGTCTGGCGTGGCACCGCCACACGGCGCTCGGCGGTCCAGATCGAGCTGTACTGCGACGACCCCGAAGTCGGCCGAGATCGCCTTGCTCAACCGGCAGGTCGACTACCAGTTTGCCGGCAGCGGCGACGATCACGATGTGCTGGCGGTGATCGATCGCTGCGAAGCGCTGGGACGAGACGGTGAGCCTGTTCCTGCACGTGCTGGATCGCGACGACCTGCGCGGCGGCCTCAAGCCCGACGCCCGCGGGCGCACCTGGCGTGGCGATCGTGATGCGTTGGCCCGCCTGCTGGAGTCGCAGAGCGCATGAACGTCTCGCGTCGGCCTGGCTCGCCTGGGGTGTCGGCGCGGTGGCCGGGGTCGCCGGCGTCGGTGCCGCGTGGCGTCGCTGGTCGGCCACGCAGTCCGATGAATCGCCGACCGCGCTTTGGGCGACTGCGCTTCGCTCGCCCCGAAGGCGGCGAGTATGTGATGGCCCACTTTCAAGGAAAGCCACTGATCCTGAATTTCTGGGCAACATGGTGCGTACCTTGCATTCGCGAACTGCCGGCGCTTCAGCGTTTCCAGCGCGACTTCGAGGCGCGGGGTTGGCAGGTGTTGGCGCTGGCAGTGGACTCGCCGGTCCCGGTGCTGGAGTTCATCGCCAAGTTCAAGCTTGGATTACCGGTCGGCATGGCCGGCGTCGACGGCCTGGAGCTGATGCGCGTGCTGGGAAATACCCAGGGTGGCTTGCCCTTCAGCCTGGCAATCGATGCGACCGGGCGCGTGGTGGAGCGCAAGCTCGGGGAAACCAAGTACGAGGACCTTCTGCTTGGGCTGCGGCCGCCAAATCATGATTTCCGGCGCCCTTTTCTGGCATCGGCCCGCTAATTTCGCTTGATGCCGAGCCGGGCTGCGACCCGCTCAAGGGAGCACGTCCGGACCGCCTCACCCCGCGTCCAGACGTGAGCGGATGCCGCCCCTGGCCCGCTGTCGAATTGTCCGTCGCCAACGGTTACACTGCCTGCAGGCCACTGCAAGACACGTTGGATTCAGATGGCCGACGTTTAAGAAAGAAGAGAGCAAGTTCAGGGAGCAATAGGAACGGTCCGCGCGTCGAGGCCGGCGTTGGAGGATATGTTGATGGACTTGCGCAAGCTGAAGACCTTGGTCGACCTGGTGTCCGAGTCGAACATCTCCGAACTCGAGATCACCGAGGCCGATGGCAAGGTGCGCATCGTCAAATCCGAGCGAGCCGGGCGATTGCGGGCCACGCTCAATCGACGATGGCCGCGCCGGCGCTCGCTCCGCGCCCGCCGCCACGACGCCGCAGACTGCAGGCGGCCGCCGCCGCAGAAGCTGCTGCGGCCGCCGCGCCGCCGGTCGAGACCGGGCATGTGGTGCGCTCGCCGATGGTCGGCACCTTCTACCGGGCATCCAGCCCAGGCGCCAAGCCGCTGGTGGATGTCGGCGCGACGGTCAAGGAAGGCGACCCGGTGTGCATCATCGAGGCGATGAAGATCATGAACGAGATCGACGCCGACCGCGCTGGCACGATCTCCAAGATCCTGGTCGAGAACGGCCAGGCCATCGAATTCGACCAACCGCTGTTCGTGATCGAGTGAGCGCGGGAGGACCGCGGGCCGTCCCATCGCCCGTTTCCGGGCCATCGCGCGCAAACGTCGCGCATCTGAGCGCCAGCACCCATGTTCAAGAAAATTCTGATCGCCAACCGGGGCGAAATCGCGTTGCGGATCCAGCGGGCCTGTCGCGAAATGGGCATCCAGTCGGTCGTCGTCTATTCGCAGGCCGACCGCGACGCCAAATACGTAAGACTCGCCGACGAGGCGGTGTGCATCGGCCCGGCACGCGTCGGCGCAGAGCTACCTCAACATGCCGGCCATCATCTCGACGGCCGAAGTCACCGACGCCGAGGCGATCCACCCCGGTTACGGCTTCCTGTCGGAGAACGCCGATTTCGCCGAGCGCGTCGAACGCAGCGGCTTCGTCTTCATCGGCCCGACTCCCGACTCGATCCGCACGATGGGCGACAAGGTCATGGCCAAGCAGACCATGATCAAGGCCGGCGTACCGTGCGTGCCCGGCTCGGAGGGCGCCCTGCCCGACGACCCGAAGGAGATCATCCGCACCGCGCGCAGCATCGGCTATCCGGTGATCATCAAGGCCTCGGGCGGCGGTGGCGGGCGCGGCATGCGTGTGGTGCATACCGAGGCGGCGCTGATCCACGCGGTGCAGACGACGCGCGGCGAGGCCGGGGCGGCGTTCGGCAATCCGGCCGTGTACATGGAGAAGTTCCTGGAGAACCCGCGCCACGTGGAGATCCAGGTGCTGGCCGACGAGCACAAGAACGCGGTCTGGCTGGGCGAACGCGACTGCTCGATGCAGCGCCGGCACCAAAAGATCATCGAGGAGGCGCCTGCGCCCGGCATCGCGCGACGCGCCATCGAGCGTGTCGGCGACCGCTGTGCCGCCGCCTGCAAGAAGATGGGCTACCGCGGCGCCGGCACCTTCGAATTCCTGTTCGAGGATGGTGAGTTCTACTTCATCGAGATGAACACGCGGGTGCAGGTCGAGCACCCGGTCACCGAACTGGTCACCGGCATCGACATCGTGCAGACGCAGATTCGCGTCGCGGCCGGCGAGAAACTGCCCTTCACACAGCGCCAGATTCAGATGCGCGGGCACGCGATCGAGTGCCGCATCAATGCCGAGGATCCCTACAAGTTCACTCCATCGCCTGGGCGAATCACGATGTGGCATCCGCCGGGCGGCCCCGGCGTACGGGTGGATTCGCACGCCTACACCAACTACGTCGTGCCGCCGAACTACGACTCGATGATCGGCAAGATCATCGTGCACGGGGACACCCGCGAACAGGCGCTGGCGCGCATGCGCACAGCGCTGTCCGAGACCGTGATCGAGGGCATCAACACCAACGTGCCACTGCATCGTGAACTGATGGCCGATGCCAAGTTCGTCGAAGGCGGCACCAGCATCCACTATCTCGAGAACTGGCTGGCGCAGCGCACGCGCTGAAGGCCCGTCGCGCGATGATCGAACTGGTGCTGCTGGCCAGCGAGTCGCTGGTCGAGAACCTGTCGCAACACCTGATCGACGAACTCGAAGCCGGCTCCGTCTCGATCGAGGATGCCGACGCCGACAGCCCGGACGAGCAGGCGCTGTACGGTGAGCCGGGTTTGCCCGCGCCGCAGGCGCGATGGCGGCGATCGCGCCTGGTCGTGCTGTTTGACACCGACACGAAGGCGAGCGCGGCGGCGACCTGGGCACTGGCCTGGGCGCCGGCCGGCGAGGTGGTGCTCGACGCCTTGCGCGCCGTCGAAGATCAGGACTGGGTGCGCGTGACGCAGGCGCAATTCGCGCCGGTCGCGATCATGCCCGGGTTCTGGATCGTGCCCAGCTGGCACGACGTACCGGCCGGAGCCAGCCACGTGATCCGGCTCGACCCCGGACAGGCGTTCGGCACCGGCACCCACCCCACCACGCAGATGTGCCTGCGCTGGATCGCGCGCCGTGCGACCGACGATGCCCTGCGCTGGCAGCGCGTTCTCGACTATGGCTGCGGGTCGGGCGTGCTGGCGATCGCCGCCGCCCTGTGGGGAGCGCGCGACGTCGACGCGGTGGATATCGATGTGGCCGCGCTGGAGGCCACCCGGGCCAATGCGCTCGCCAACCAGGTCGCCGTGACCGCGGGAACGCCCGAGCGGGCCAGCGGTCGATATGCACTCGTCCTGGCGAACATCCTGGCCACGCCGCTGACCGTGCTCGCGCCGCTGCTGTCGCAGTTCGTCGAGCCCGGGGGCCACCTGGTGCTGGCCGGGATCCTGGCCCGTCAGGCCGACGCGCTGCGCCACTCGTATGGCCCGACCCTCGAACTCGAAGTCGCCGACGAACTCGACGGCTGGATCCTGATGACGGCGTGTCGCTCGTCGTGAGCCCGAGTGCCGGCGCGCATGGCATGATTTCCGCATGAGCCTGGCGACCCGTTGTCCCGTTTGCAGCACGGTGTTCCGCGTCGTGCAGGACCAGCTCAAGGTGTCCGAGGGCTGGGTCCGTTGCGGTCGCTGCGCCAAGGTGTTCAATGCATTCGAGGGCCTGTTCGACCTGGACCGCGAATTGGCCGCGATGACGCCGCCCACCGTGTCGCCGGCCCAGCGTGTGCTCGAGGATCTGGCCCAGCGCAATCGCAACCCCAAACCGCGCACCGACTGGCTGGCCGACGAGGACTTCGATGCCAGCTCGTCGGTGCGCATCGGCAGCCACCCACCGCCTGGGCCGGCACCCGCCGAGCCGGCCGCGCGCGCGCCGGCGAGGTCCCCATCAACGCATACGCCGCCGTCGACGACAGCGCCACCACCGATGCGCCCCTGGAGCGCCAGTCGACCGGCCCCTCTGGCCGAGGCTGCGGCGCCCGCGTCAACACCCGGGTCGAGCAGCAGACCCGCGGCCCCGGTCGAGCCGGCAGCCGCCGTGCCGCGAGCGTGGACCCCGAGCAAGCCCGCGCCGCTGCCATCCGCCCAGGCGCCCGCCCCGGCTCCTCGGCCGGCCGGCAAGCCGGTCGCGCTGGCCGCGCCGGACGACGCGCTGGCACTGCGTGCCGAGCCGTTGCCGATGACGCCGGCAGCCGACGCCGGCGACTCCGGTCCTTCGAGCGGCAGCTATGAATCGCTGTTCCGCAGCACCGGCGAACTGGATTCGCCAACCGCACACCCGTCGTCGATCGACATCGTGCTCGATGGCGCCGATTCCGGGTCATCGGGTGATGCGGTCGACTCTCGCTTCTTGTCCTTCGTGCAGCAGGCCGAAAAGGCCGAGCGCTGGCGACGGCCGGGCGTGCGCGCCGGATTGGCAGCGCTGGCGGCGGCGCTGGCGCTGCTGCTGGCGATCCAGCTCGCCATCGCCGAGCGCGACCTGATCGCTTCGCGCTGGCCCGACGCGCGGCCGCTGCTGGCCGCGCTGTGCAGCCCCTGGAACTGCCGCATCGAACCGCTGCGGCGCATCGATCGTCTGGCCGTCGAAAGCAGCGGGCTGACGCGAATTGCCGATGGCCAGGTCTATCGACTGGCCATGGTGTTGCGCAACCGCGGCGACACGGCGCTGCTGCTGCCGGCCGTCGATCTGTCCCTCACCGACTCCGGCGGCGCGCTGGTGTCGCGCCGCATCCTCTCGCCGACCGACCTGGGCGCCATGCGGCCCACCATTCCGGCCGGGCAGGAGATGCCGTTGCAGGCCCTGCTGATGTCGGCCGACCGGCCGCTGACGGGCTACACGATCGAGATCTTCTACCCCTGAAGCCGCCTACGAAAGCCCTGAATGTCCACCCTGATCTGCGGTTCGCTCGCCTTCGACACCATCACCGACTTTCCCGGGCGCTTCGCGCAGCAGATCCTGCCGGACCAGGTGCACATCCTGAACGTGTCGTTCCTGGTGCCCACGCTGCGGCGCGAGTTCGGCGGCTGCGCCGGCAACATCGCCTACACGCTGCAGCAGCTGGGCGGCACGCCGCTGGTGATGGCTGCGCTGGGCAACGACGGCGAGGGCTACCTGAAGCGGCTGAGCGGCTGGGGCCTCGACACGTCGCTGGTGCGCGTGGTCGAGGACAGCTACACCGCTCAGGCGATCATCATTACCGACACCGACAACAACCAGATCACCGCCTTCCATCCGGGTGCGATGCAGTCGGCGCACGAGACGGCCGTGCCGGCGCGCGACGACATCGCGCTGGCCATCATCGCGCCCGACGGGCGCGACGCGATGCTGGCGCACGCCGGCCAGCTGGCCGCGCGACGCATTCCGTTCGTGTTCGACCCGGGTCAGGGCCTGCCCATGTTCAACGGGGCAGAGCTGAGCACGTTCGTCGAGCAGGCCACCTGGGTGGCGGTGAACGACTACGAAGGCCAGATGCTGTGCGAGCGCATGGGCAGCTCGCTCGCCGATCTGTCGCGCTCGCACCTGCGCGGCGTGGTGGTCACGCTCGGTGCCAAGGGCTGCGACGTCTGGCAACAGGGCGCGTGCACACATGTTCCCGGCGTGCCGGCCGCGGCCGTGGTCGACCCGACGGGCTGCGGCGACGCGTTGCGCGGCGCCCTGCTGTTCGGGCTCGAACGCGGTTGGGCATTGCCGCGCTGCGTGGCGTTGGGCAACCGCGTCGGTGCGCTGAAGATCGCGCAGCGCGGCGGCCAGAACCACCGCATCGACGCCGACACGTTGCAGGCAGCCTGAGCGCTGCGGGCCGGGCGTGGTTCAGTCGGGCTTCTGCCAGGCCAGGCCCTCGTCGGTCAGCACCGCATCCAGCGGCACATCGTGCGGCTCGGGCTGCAGCCAGGGTATGTAGCCGTGGCTGTAGCCGACGCCGACGGTGAACGGCCGTGGCCGCAACGCTGCCAGCGTGCGATCGTAGAAACCACCGCCATAACCCAGGCGCGTGCCCTGGGGCCCGAAGCCCACGCAGGGCACCAGCAACAAGCTCGGCTCGAACTGCGGCGTGTCCTTCGGCTTCGGAATGCCGTAGGCGTCCTCTTCCATCGGACAACCCGGGAACCACACGTGAAAACGTAACTGCTTGGTGTCGCGATCGATCACCGGCAGCCCGATTCGCCGCCGTGAATCGGCCTCGCTCCAGCGGTACAGCGCCGGCAGCGCATCGAATTCGCCCTTGATCGACCAATAGGCACCGATGCTCAGGTCGCCCCGCGCGACCAGCCAGACCCGCAGCACCTCCTGCAGGTGCATCGCGCGCTGGTGGCGGTCGATCATCGCCAGCCGCTCGGCCTGCAACTGCCGGCGCAGCGTCGCCTTGTCGCGCGACGGCTCGATCGGCAGCTTGAAGGGTGCGGTCATGCCCGGCATTGTGCCGCCGGGCGGCCGGGCCGCCTAAACTGGCCGGCATGGTCGAACCGCCCGCACTGGTCGCGCACTGCCTGGAGCTGCTGGCGCCCCTTGGGCGCGTGCGCGCGCGGCGCATGTTCGGCGGCCACGGGCTGTACGTCGACGACCTATTCATTGCGCTGATTTCCGGCGAGCGCCTGTACCTGAAGTGCGACGCCCAGTCGCGGCCGGCGTTCGAACGCGCCGGCTGCACCCCGTTCGCCTATTCCAGCGGCGACCGCGCCGCCGTCACGCTGAGCTATTGGAGCGCACCCGACGACGCGATGGATTCGCCGCAGGCGATGCTGCCGTGGGCCCGTCAGGCCTTCGCCTCGGCCCTGCGGGCCCAGGCCGTCAAGCGCTCGCCGACCAACTCGACACGCCGCGCGGCGCCACGCAAGGCACGCGCCAGCAGCGCGCGCAAGACGGCTGGCGGGCGCGCCACCTGATCGGCACACCAAGTCAGCCGCGCCGTCGCGCCGGCCGACCAGGGCTCCGCGACGATCGACTGCCCCGCCTGCAGCTGGATCTGCTCGCCGGGCGATAGCACGTAGTCTTCTTCTCGCCCGTCCTGTGTCAACCAGACGCGACCCGAGGCCACCGCCAGCCGGCCCGTGCCGGCGGAATTCAACCGCACCGCGCGGTCCAACAGCAGCGGGCCCGCGCGCAAACGGTTCGATCCCGTCATATGATTCGTAAACATCATCAATCCCTTTGTTGCAATGCCGCCGTTGACGGGCGAGCATTCGGGCCATAACACATAGCGAATGTTCGTGCATCTCGCCACCAGACGCGAATGAAATCGTTGCACCATATCCATGCCGCATGGTAATGAATAGATCTGCTCGAAGGCCACTCACGCTGGACAGCCTGCGCGCGTTCGAGGCGGTGGCACGGCGCCTGTCGTTCAGCGGCGCAGCCGACGAACTGCACCTCACACAGCCCGCGATCAGCCGCCAGATCAAGGGGCTTGAAGAGGAACTCGGCACGGCGCTGTTCATCCGCGGCACCCGCCGCGTCGAGCTCAGCGGCGCCGGGGCCACGTTGCGCCACGCGGTGGTGCCGCTGCTGGAGACGCTGGACCGCGCCGTGCGCGACATCCGCCGCCGACAGGGTCGGCCCCAGGTGAGCCTGTCGACTTTCGCCTCCTTTGCCACGCTGTGGCTGCTGCCCCGGCTGGCGGCCTTTCAGCAGACGCAGCCGCAGTTCGACATCCGCATCTCCGCCACCGACCGACTGAACGATCTCGACGACCCCGAACTCGATCTGCTGCTGCGCTACTGCCTGCCCGAAGATGCGCCGCCGATCGCCGAGCGCCTGTTCGGCGAGCGGCTCACGCCGGTGGCCAGCGCGCGACTGCTCGAGCAGTCGCGCAGTGGCCAGGCGCCGCCACTCACGCAGCCCACCGACCTGGCCGCGCATGCGCTGCTGGAAGAAGACGATCCGCGCCCCAGTTCGTCCTACCACTTGAGCTGGCGCCGCTGGCTCGCCGAACATGGCCTGGCGAAGCTGGAGCCCAGGCGCTGGCTGTTCCTCAACTACACGCACCAGCATGTCCAAGGCGCACTGGCCGGACAAGGCGTGGCGCTGGCTCGAATCGCGATGGTGCACGACCTGCTCGAACGCGGCGAGTTGGTCGAACTGTTCGGGGGTCGCTACCGGATGCCGGGCGCGGGCAGCTACTACCTGATCGAGATGCCCGACGCGCCGGCGCGAGCCGAGCTGCGCGACTGCGTCGCCTGGATCCGCACCGAGGCGGCCCGCACGCGCGTCGCGCTGGGGGAGGCGCCGGCACTCTGACCGCACCGATCGATTCATGCACGGGCGCGCCGCCGGCGATGCAGAACCGGCATGCAGGCGTCATGCCGCTCGACCTAAGATGCGCGCCTCGAATCGGAGGCCATGATGCAGTTGTGGATCGGCAACAAGAACTATTCGTCGTGGTCGATGCGTCCCTGGGTGCTGCTGCGGCACTTTGAGATCGACTTCGACGAGGTGATGGTGCGCTTCGACGCTATGGGCGCCGATTCGCGCTTCAAGCGCCGCATCGCCGAGGTCTCGCCTGCCGGGCGCGTGCCGGTGTTGATCGACGATGGCTTCGTGGTCTGGGACACACTGGCCATCGCCGAATACCTGGCCGAGCGATTTCCTCAACACCCGCTGTGGCCGCGCGATCTGCGTCAGCGTGCGCGCGCGCGATCGCTGTGCGCCGAGATGCACGCGGGCTTCTCCGCACTGCGCAGCCACTGCCCGCAGAATCTGGAGGCGTCGTTGCCCGACGTCGGGGCCCGAATCGTGTCCGAACAGGCGGCCGTGCGCGACGACCTGGCGCGTGTCGGCGACATGTGGACGCAAGCCCTGAGCGCCAGTGGCGGCCCGTTCCTGTTTGGTGCGTTCGGCACCGCCGACGCCTACTACGCGCCGATGGCCGGGCGCATTCGCACCTACGGCCTGCCGGTGTCGCCCACCGTCGCCGCCTACATCGATCGCGTGTACTCGAGCCCGGCGGTCGCGGCCTGGGTGCGAGACGCGTTGGCCGAGCGCGAATTCCTGGATTTCGAGGAACCCTATCGCGCGGCACGCAACTGACTGCGCTACAGTGGCGTGCACGGCGCGCGGCGTGCACGGGCGCATCGCAGGCTCGTGGGTCGTTCGCGCGTTGGGCGGCATGACCGCCGTGGCCCGTTGCAGTACCGTCGATGCGCATCCGATATTTCCTCCCCATTGCCTGGCGACCGCTGCTGGCGGCCCTGGTGCTCGGCAGCGCCATGGCGGCCCCTGCCTGCGCCGCCCAGGCACCCAGCGACCCGATCAACGAGGCGCGCGAAGCGCTGCGCAAGCGCGATGCCAAGCGCCTGGTGGCGCTGCGCAACTCCACGCGCGCCGAGCAGCATGGCCTGGCCATGTGGGTCGACTACTGGGAGCTCGGCAATCGCATCAGCGAGGTCAAGGCCGAAGAGGTCGAGGCGTTCTACAGCCGCTGGAGCGGCACCTACGTCGAGGACCGGCTGCGCAACGATTGGCTGCTGGAACTCGGCAAACGCCGCGACTGGAGCGCATTCGCCCGCGACTACCCGCGCTTTCGCATGAACGACGACCGCGAGGTCAGCTGCTACTGGCAACTGACCGAACACCTGGCTGGGCGTTCGGCCCGCGACGCAGCCCGCGCGCTGTGGTTTGCCCAGCGCGACAGCGATGACGGCTGCGCGCTGATGGCCAGCACGCTGGTCGAAGCCAAGGTGCTCGGCGGCGACGACGTGTGGATGAAGCTGCGGCTCAGCGTGGAACAAGGGCGCGCGCGCCTGGCGCGCAACGTGGCGGCGTTGATCGACAAACATGTCGCGGCCGACCTCAACGAGTTGCTGGAGAACCCGCTGCGCTATCTGCGCCGCCAGAGCGGCACGCCGACGCGCAACCACCTCGAGCTGACGTTGCTGGCGATCGTGCGCGCGGCGACCAACGATCCCGATGTCGCCGCCGGTCTGATGGACGAGCGCTGGCAGGCGGTGCTGGGACCCGATCGTTCGGCCTGGGCCTGGTCGATCATCGGCAAGCAGGCAGCCCTGAAGCTGTCGAACGACGCCCCCGCCTACTTCAAGCGTGCCTGGGCCCAGTTGCGCGGCACACCGCGCGCGGCGGGCTGGAGCGACGAGACGCTCGCCTGGGCGGTGCGCAGTGCGCTGCGCGCCGGCAGCAACGGCGACCGATGGGCGCTGGTGCTGCGCGCCATCGGATCGATGAGCGATGCCGAGCAGAACGAAGCGGCCTGGGTCTACTGGAAGGCGCGTGCGCTGGCGGCCACCGCCGCGGTCGGGGGCTCGGGCGACGATCAGCGCGAGCAGTCGCGCGAAATGCTCGCCACGATCGCGGGACCCTTCACCTTCTACGGCAAGCTGGCCGCCGAAGAACTCGGCTTCGTGCCCGAGTTGCCCGGCCTGACCCCGACCCCGAGCGAGGCCGATCGCGAACAGGCACGCGCGACACCCGGCCTGCTGCGGGCGCTGCAGCTGATCGGTCTGGGCCTGCGCAACGAAGGCGTGCGCGAATGGAATTTCACGCTGCGCGGCATGTCCGATCGCGATCTGTTCGCCGCCGCGGACTGGGCCTGCGAGCGCGAGGTATGGGACCGCTGCATCAACACCAGCGACCGCACGCGCAGCGACGTCGACCTGCAGCAGCGCTACCCGATGCCGTTTCGCGACGTGGTGATGATGCGCAGCCAGGAGAGCGGGCTCGATCCCGCCTACGTGTACGGCCTGATCCGCCAGGAGTCGCGCTTCATCCCCGATGCGCGCTCGAGCGTGGGCGCGTCGGGTTTGATGCAACTGATGCCCAACACGGCGCGTTGGGTGGCCAAGAAGATCGCGCTCGATTACAAACCCGATCAGATCGTCGACCCGACGCTCAACGTCCGGCTGGGCACCTCCTACCTGAAGCTGGTGCTCGAAGACTTCGGTGGCTCGCAGGCCATGGCGGCGGCGGCCTACAACGCCGGCCCGAGCCGCCCGCGACGATGGCGCGAAGGCCCGCCGATCGAGCCGTCCATCTGGGCCGAGAACATTCCCTTCAACGAGACGCGCGACTACGTCAAGAAGGTGTTGTCCAACGCCGCCGTCTACGCATCGTTGCTCAGTGGACGCACGTTGTCCTTGAAGGCGTGGCTGGGCGCGCCGATCGGACCGCGCGAAGTTGGCGCGCCGGCCGTCGACGGCGAGCTGCCCTGACCGCTGGCGGCAGGGCGCGACCGATGCGGCGCCGCGCATGAAAGCCTATGTGGTCGGCGGCGCCGTGCGCGATGGCCTGCTCGGCCAGCCGGTGCACGACCGCGACTGGGTGGTGGTGGGCGCCAGCCCCGAGGAGCTGCTGGCCGCCGGATACCGGGCCGTCGGGCGCGATTTTCCCGTCTTCCTGCACCCGCAAACCGGCGAGCAGTACGCGCTGGCGCGTACCGAACGGAAGTCGGCCGCCGGATACCATGGCTTCCAGATCCATGCCGCGCCCGACGTGACGCTGGAGCAGGATCTCGCGCGACGCGACCTCACCATCAACGCGATGGCGCTCGATCCGGACACCGGCGCGGTGATCGACCCGTTTCACGGTCAGGACGACTTGCACGCGAAGGTCTTGCGCCACGTGTCGCCCGCCTTTGCCGAGGACCCGGTGCGACTGTTGCGACTGGCGCGCTTCAGCGCGCGCTGGCCGGACTTCTCGGTCGCGGCCGATACGCAGGCCTTGATGCGCCGGCTCGTCGAGGCCGGCGAAGTCGACGCGTTGGTGCCCGAGCGAGTCTGGCAGGAGGTGTCGCGGGGGCTGATGGAGCGCATGCCGAGCCGGATGTTCGACGTTCTGCGCGGCTGCGGTGCGCTCGCGCGCCTTGCGCCCGAACTGGACGCGCCGCTCAGCGATGGCGGGGCGCCCCGATCGGACCGGCCGCCGGGAAGCTGGGCCACGATCGACGCCAGCGCCCGGGCGGCCGAGTCACTCGAGGTCCGCTTTGCCTGCCTGTGCCACGAACTCGGCGACCCGGCCGGCGCGACCGTCCACACGGCACGGGCCGAAGCGTTGTGCGCGCGCTGGCGCGTGGACAACGAATGCCGCGAGCTGGCGCTGCTGGTGCTGCGCGAGCGGGCCGCGCTGCAGCAGGCGGCGCATGCCGGTCCGGGTGCGTGCCTGGCGCTGCTGGAACGCTGCGACGCCTGGCGCCGCCCGGAGCGATTCGATGCGGTGCTGCGGGCGGTGGCGCTTGTCACGCCGTCGGGCGCGAGCAGCGGCGACGCGTCGGCCGCGCGCCTGCGCCGGGCGCTGAAGGCTGCACGCCAGGTCAGCGTCGACTCGCTGCGCGCGCAAGGGCGGCTCGGCGACGCCGACGGCCCGGCAATCGGACTGGCCCTGCGCGCCGCCCGCGTGCAGGCAATCACCGAGGCATTCGCTGGGGCATGAGCCGCCCGGTCGGCCGCACGCCGGTCGATCCGGTACAAGCAGCATCGTGCGACTGATCGATGGCATCCGGCGGGTGGGATTTCGCAAATGGTATGAACGCGAGCTGCTGAAGAGCCACGCCCACCTGACCTTGACCTTTCTGTGCGCGATCGGGGTGTTTGCCGCGGTCGAGGCGGCGATGCAGTTCCGCAGCCTGCACGATCAGGTGATCGACGGTCTGGCGATCCTGACTGCCGGCGCGATCGGCGTCTGGGCGCTGCGGCGCTACCTGTACCTGCTGATGCACGCCGAGTACGTGGCCAACCAGGCCGACTGCCCGAAATGTGGCGTCTACGCGCGCTTCAAGCTGGTCGACGGTGCCGACGCGAGCAGCGGCGTCACGGTCTATTGCCGCGACTGCGCACACCAGTGGTCGATCGCCGACTGAGCCCGCATCAGAACAGCAGCCCGATCAACATCGCGATCAGGCTCAGCAGCACGCTGCTGGCCAGCGGCAGGTAGATCTCGCGGCCCGCGATGCGCACGCTGAAATCGCCGGGCAGCTTGCCCAGCCCGAAGCGCTCCAGCCATCTGCGCAGTCCGTTGAACAGCACAAAGGCCAGCAGGAAAACAATGAGCCAGCGCATGCGCTACAGCCGGTGCGTGCGGTCGCCGGCAACGAAGCCCACCGCGTCGAACGTGCAGCCCCGGGCCAGGCCGATCACCTTGAACAGCTCTCCCATTTCATGTTCATTCACCAGCTTGTGCGCCGCCGCGCGCGCCGCGGGCTCTGCCACCTGCATCCGCGGCGCCAACCCGCAGTTCAACAGGAAGCGGGCCTGCGACGTGTAACCCAGCACGTCCAGGCCGTGCTGCTGCGCGGCCCAGGCGATGCCGGTGAAATTGACGTGCGCCGTGATGTCCTTGGTGCCGGGGCCCTCCAGCGGGTCCATGTCGGCGAGGTGTCCGCGGTGGCACATCAACGTACCGCCGACCCGCTGCGGGTGGTAGTACTCGGCCTCGGGAAAGCCGTAGTCGACGAAGAACGCCACGCCACGCTGCAGCCGCTGTGCCAGGCTGGCGATGAACGCCTCGGCCTGACGGTGCAACTCGATCACCGTGCCGGGCGTGAAGGCGATGTCCACCGGCGGTCGCAACTCGGTGGCCACGTCGTGCCAGGCGAATTCGCCGTCGCGCCACACCACGCCGCGCTCGCGCCAGCGGCGACCGTCCCAGCTGATCAGCTGCACCGGCATCGCGTCCAGCACCTCGTTGCCCAGCACCACGGCGTGCAACGCATCGGGCCAGCGATCCAGCCACTGCACCTTGGCGCCGAAGCGCGCGAGACGCTCGGCCTGGCGGGCACGCAGGCTGCCCGAGAGGTCCATGATCTGGTAGCGTGCCACCGCGTCGCCCAGCGCCTCCAGCAGCGACTGCGCCAGTGCGCCCGAGCCGGCGCCGAATTCGAGCACCGTGTCCGACCCGGCAGCCTGCAGCGCCTGCTGCACCTGGACGGCCAGGCACTCGCCGAACAGCGGCGACAACTCCGGTGCGGTGATGAAGTCGCTGCCCGACCCGGGCCAGGCACCGAACTGGCGGTCGTCGCGGGCGTAGTAGCCCAGGCCCGGCGCGTAGAGTGCCATCGACATGAACCGATCGAATGGCAACCAGCCGCCCGCGTCCGCGATCGCGCGCACCATCACGGGCACGAGGCGGGCCGATACACTGTCCGGTTCCGTGATCGCGGGCATCGCCGCATTGTAGAAACCATGTCGACACGTCAGCGCGTCCTGATCACCGGTGCCGCCCGCCGCATCGGTCGGACGATCGCGCTCGAACTGGCCGCCGCGGGCTACGACCTGGCCCTTCACTGCCGCCGTTCGGTGGCCGAGGCCGAATCGGTCGCCGCGCAGGCGCGCTCGCTTGGCGTGGCGGCCGACGTGTTCGCGGCCGATCTGGCCGACGAAGCCGCGTGCCTTCAACTGGTGCCTGCCGTGCTGGCGGCCTGCGGCAGGCTCGATGCGGTGGTGAACAACGCCTCGCACTTCGACTACGACGAATTGGCGGACTTCACCTTCGACCGCCTCGCGCAGCACCTGCGCGTCAACGTCGGGGCCGCGTTGCTGCTGATTCGCGCACTGCAGGCGCACCTTCAGGCGCGTGGCGCGCAGGGCTGCGTCGTCAACCTGCTGGATCAGAAGCTGGACAACCCCAACCCGGACTACCTCTCGTACACCTTGTCGAAGGCGGCGCTGGCTGCCGCGACGCCGATGTTGGCGATGGCGCTCGCGCCGACGTTGCGGGTGTGCGCGGTGTCGCCCGGTATCACGCTGCCGTCCGGCCCGATGAGCGAGGCTCAGTTCGCGCGGGCCCACCGCATGACGCCGCTCGCGCGCGGCTCGACACCGGTCGATCTGGCGCGTGCGGTGCGCTTCTTGCTTGAGTCGCCGGCCATCACCGGTGCCACCCTGCTGGTCGACGGCGGCCAGCACCTGCTGGCGCAACCGCGCGACGTGATGCACCTCAGCGATGCCCAGCGCCATGAATAGCCTGCTGCAACACCCCAGCCTGATGGATTGCAGGCGCCTGTTTCTGCGCGACTACGAAGTCTGGATCAATATCGGCGTGCACGACTTCGAAAAGAAAGGCGAGCAGCGCGTGCTGATCAATGTCGATCTGTACGTCCCGCTGGCGCTGTCGACGCCCAGTCGCGACCGTCTCAGCGAGGTGCTCGACTACGACTTCATCCGCCGCACGATCGCCCAGCGTGTGGCGCAGGGCCATGTGCACCTGCAGGAGACCCTGGTCGACGACGTGTTGCGCACGATGCTCGCGCACCCGAACGTGCGCGCAGCACGGGTGTCGACCGAGAAGCCCGACGTCTACCCCGATTGCGAGGCCGTCGGCGTCGAAGTCTTCGCCATCAAGGACGCTCCGGCCGCAAGCCCATGAACACCATCGCCGAACCAGGACTCAGCGACGCCGTCGACCGGGCCGCCCGCAAGCAGGCGTTCGAGGCCAACAAGCTCGCCAAGCGCTTGCACCGCCAGGTGGGTCAGGCCATTGCCGACTTCAACATGATCGGCGCCGGCGACAAGGTGATGGTGTGCCTGTCCGGCGGCAAGGACAGTTATGCCCTGCTCGACATCCTGCTGTCGCTGCGCGCCCGCGCTCCGCTGCGGTTCGACCTGGTGGCCGTCAACCTCGACCAGAAGCAGCCCGGCTTCCCCGAACAGGTGCTGCCCGACTATCTGCGCGCGCGCGACATACCGTTTCATATCGAGCAGCAGGACACCTATTCGGTCGTGAAGCGGCTGGTCCCCGAAGGCCGCACGCTGTGCTCGCTGTGCTCGCGGCTGCGCCGGGGGATTCTCTATCGCGTGGCGGGTGAACTGGGCGCCACCAAGATCGCGCTCGGCCACCATCGCGACGACATGGTGACGACGCTGCTGATGAACATGTTCTTCGGCGGGCGCCTGAAGGGCATGCCGCCGAAGCTGGTGAGCGACGACGGTCGCCACATCGTGATCCGCCCGCTGGCCTACGTCGCCGAGACCGACCTGGAGCAATGGGCCGAACACCGGCGATTCCCCATCATTCCGTGCAACCTGTGCGGCAGTCAGGAGCACCTGCAGCGCGCCCAGATCAAGAAGATGCTGCGCGAATGGGAGCGCGCCCACCCGGGTCGCATCGACAACATGTTCTCGGCGATGGGCCGCATCACGCCGTCGCACCTGATGGACCGGAACCTCTACCCGTTTGCGGCACTCGAACCCAGCGGCGCCGCGGATGCCGAGGGCGACAAAGCCTTCGACGATGATGACTGCGCAGCGCCGGCGGGTGCCGGGGTGCCGATTCGACGCCAGTAGTGCGCGCCGGCGCGCCATGCCAAGGACGATCGACATGAACAGACGATTCGCGGCCTGCCTGCTGGTGACGGCGACATTGGCCGGTTGCGCGGCGATGTCGACCCTGCAGGCCGACATCGCCACCTATGGGCAATGGCCCGCAGGCCGGGCGCCGGGCCGCTACGCCTTCGACCGGTTGCCGTCGCAGCAGGCAAGGCCCGAGGCCCAGCAGCAACTCGAGGACGCAGCCCACGTGGCGCTGGAGTCGGCCGGTTTCACCGCCGCCGCGCCGGGCGCGGCGCCCGACGTGCTGGTGCAGGTGGGCGGCCGCATCACGCGCACCGAGCGTCCGCCCTGGGATGACCCGCTGTGGTGGCACGGCGGTTTCGGCTACTGGCGCCATGGCCCCTGGGTCGGGCCGTACTGGGCCTATCCGGCGCGCGGATCGATCCGTTACGACCGCGAGGTGGCGCTGCTGCTGCGCGACCGCGCCAGCGGCGCGCCGTTGTACGAAGCCCGCGCCAGCAGCGACGGCAACACCGCCGGCGGCGCCGAGGTGCTGGGTGCGATGTTCAGGGCCGCGATGGTGGACTTTCCGCGCACCGGAGCCAATCCGCGCAGCGTGACGGTGCCGTTGACGCCTTAGTCAGCGACCGGCCGCCAGCCCCGGCCCGCCCGGCGGCGCCTGCGCCGCCAGGCTGCGCAGGTCGTCCTCCCAGCCCTTCAGTTTCTCGGCGGCACGCCGCCGCTGCTCGGCCGTCGTGGTGTTGTGCAGCTGGGCCACGAAGGCGCAGTTGTATTCGGTGAGCTGGCGTGAGTGCGCGCGGTAGTTCTCGCGCGGCGACTGCGCGGCGTGGGCCGCGAACACCCGCAGCGCGGCCTGCACTCGAGCGGCGTCGGCGCGTTCGGCGAGCAGCATCTTCAGCGTCCGGACGATTTCACGCTGGCGCGCCTGCCGTTCGAGCATCCACAGCTGGGCGTCGAACGGCGAGCGGGCCATCGCGCGGGCCACGGTCGCGCGCTGCGCATCGTCAAGCCGGCCATACAGCGTTTCGGCGCGCGACACCGTGCGCTTGATCGACGCCTCCAGTCGATCGGCCCGCGCCGCCTGCAGGAAGTCGGCCTTGAAGTCCTCGTCGGCCTTCTGGTAGCGCCGCTCGATGTGTTGTACCTGCTCCGGCTGCAGCGTGCGCACCAGGTCGGCCAGCGCCGGAATGCCTTGCTCGAAGGCCTGCTCCAGCCGGCGGCGCAGCTCGTCCCACCAGCGGCACACCTGCTCGGCAGTGGCGTCGGCTTGCACATCGCGCTGGGCCAGCGCCAGCAGCGCCGCGTAGTCGCCCAGCTGCGTGCCGCGGTGCCAGGCAAACCAGTCCGCCAGCGCCGCACGCGCCTGCGGCGCCTGCTGGTCGTTGAAGTCGAAGTAGCCGTCCAGCCACCAATAGGTCAGCTCCGGCGCCTGGTTGTAGGCCAGGCGCACGGCGCTGCAGCCCGACAGCACGGTCGCGCAGACCGCGATAATCCAGACTCTCCAGCGCGGAACGGCGGACATGGCACTCGACATCGTCATCATGGCAGCGGGCAAGGGTACGCGGATGAAGTCCGACCTGCCCAAGGTGTTGCATCGTCTGGCCGGCCGATCACTATTGCAGCATGTTCTGGATACTTGCGCCGTGCTGTCGGCCGATCGCACACTGGTGGTCACCGGCTTCGGCGCGGAGCAGGTCGAGTCGTTGCTGGCCGGTCAGGCGCTGCGCTGCGTGCGTCAGGAACCGCAGCTGGGCACCGGGCACGCGGTGCAGCAGGTGCTGCCGCACCTGGACGATGACGGCACCACGCTGATCCTCAATGGCGATGTGCCGCTGCTCGAAGGCGCTTCGGCACGAGCCCTGATCGACGCGTGCGCCGGACAGCGGCTCGCGTTGCTGACGCTGGTGCTGGACGACCCCAGCGGCTACGGCCGCATCCTGCGTGACGGCGAATCGGTGCGCGGCATCGTCGAGCACAGGGATGCGACGACCGCGCAGCGCGAGGTGCGCGAGGTCTACACCGGCGTCATGGCCGCGCCCACTGCGGCATTGAAACGCTGGGTCGCCCGACTGCGCAACGACAACGCGCAGGGCGAGTATTACCTGACCGACATCGTTGCGATGGCCGTGGCCGACGGCGTATCCGTGGTCGCGCGCCAGGTCGCCGATGAGACCGAAGTGCTGGGCATCAACGACGCCATCCAACTGGCCGACCTGGAGCGCCGGCTGCAGCGCCGCCAGGCCGAGGCGCTGATGCTCGAGGGCGTGCGCATGGCCGACCCGGCGCGGTTCGACCTGCGCGGCCAGCTGCGCTGCGGTCGCGACGTGGAGATCGACGTCAACTGCATCTTCGAAGGACGCGTCGAACTGGGCGACGGCGTGCGTGTCGGCGCCAACTGCGTGATCCGCAACACCACGATTGCGGCTGGCGCGCAGATCCTGCCGTTCACACATTTCACCGACGCATCGATCGGGCCCGGCGCGCAGGTCGGACCGTTCGCCCGCCTGCGCCCTGGCGCTCAGCTCGGTCCCGACGTGCACATCGGCAACTTCGTCGAAGTGAAGAATTCCACCCTGGCCCGGGGTGCCAAGGCCAACCACCTCGCGTACCTGGGCGACGCCACGGTCGGCGAGCAGGTGAACTACGGCGCCGGCTCGATCACCGCCAACTACGACGGCGCCAACAAGCACCGCACGGTGATCGGTGCCAACGTCCACGTGGGCTCCAATTGTGTGCTCGTGGCCCCGCTGACGATCGGCGAGGGCGCCACCGTCGGCGCCGGCAGCACCTTGGGCAAAGACGCGCCGGCGGGCCAGCTGACCGTGGCCCGTGCCAAGCAGGTGTCCGTCGCCGGCTGGAGGCGTCCGGTGAAGAAGAAGACCTGACGCGCCGGAGGCCCGCGCCCGCCGCACAATCAGTGCGCCAGCTGCGCGGCCGCCAGGCACAGATCGGCCCAGGATCGTGCCTTGTCGGCCGGGCTGCGCAGCAGATAGGCCGGGTGGTAGGTCACGATCACCGGCCGCTCGCCGTATCGGTGCACGCGGCCGCGCAAGCGACCGATCGGATCCGTGCTGCCGAGCAGCGTCTGCACCGCGAAACGGCCCATCGCCAGGATGATGCGCGGCTGCACGAGCTCGATCTGCCGCCGCAGGAACACGCTACACAGCGCCAGCTCGTCGGGCTCCGGATTGCGGTTGCGCGGCGGCCGGCATTTCAGCGTGTTGGCGATGTACACCTGCCGCTGCGGCGGCGCCTCGCTGCGCGTCAGGTCGAGCGCCAACAGCATGCGGTCCAGCAGCTGCCCGGCACTGCCGACGAACGGCTCGCCTTGCCGATCCTCCTGCTCGCCCGGCGCTTCGCCGACGATCATCCAATGCGCCTGCGGGTGGCCAACCCCGAACACCGTCTGGGTGCGGCCTTCGCATAGCCGGCAGGCCTGGCAATCGGCGACCCGCGCGCGCAAGGCCGGCCAGCCGAGCGCGGCGATCTCGCTGGCGCGACCGTCGCGATCCGCAGCCGGAACGACGGTCGGCGCCGATGTCGCAGGCGTGTGCGGGATCGCCACCGATCGCCCCTCACGCGGTGCAGCCGCCGCTTCGGCACGATGCGGGCTTGGCGCTTCGGCGTCCGTGGTCCGCAACGGTGCCCAAAGGGTCACCCCCATCGCACCGAGCATCGCTCGCTGGCGCTCACTCCAGCGCATCGGAAGGCCATCGAATGTCGAAGCTCATGACGATCGCATTCTCGCGCCCCGTGGGGCCGGCCGGATAGTAGCCGCGGCGCTGCCCGGCATCCCGGAAGCCATAACGGCGGTACAAGGCCTGCGCCCGCAGGTTGCTGGCGCGCACCTCCAGCCACAGGCGCGATGCTGCGCGTTCCGCGCTCCAGCGCACCAGCTCATCGAGCATTGCCCGGGCGTGCCCCTGGTGCTGGTGTTGCGGCACGACAGTGAGATTCAGCAAATGAGTTTCATCGACACCCGCCATGGCCACGAAATAGCCGAGCCACTGCCCCTCGGCGTCGACGCGTTTGCAGACGCGGTAGCCCCCAACGATCGAGTCGATGAAGTTGCCGCGGCTCCAGGGAAAGGGGTAAGCCACCGCCTCGATGGCCATCAGCTGGTCCAGGTCGTGCAGCTGGATCGGCCGCAACGACACGTCACCAGCGGGCTTCATGTCGAGCCGAGACGAGCCAGGCGCTGCGCGTCGCGCTCGGCGGTGGTGAACGCCACCCGGTCGCGCAGGTAGATCGGCAGGGCGTTCGCAGGGCTCACCGCCGCGCCGGCAAACCAGCGGCGCTGCGCCAGCGCCAGCAGGGCGCCCGGCCGGTCCTGCTCCCGATCCACCAGCAAGGCACTGCCCCACGGCAACCGCGTGCCGAAGGCCGCGATCGCCGAACCGGCCACGGCCTTGGGCGCGTCGGCATGCCAGTGTCGCGCCAGTTCGTCGACCGGCCACAGCGCGGGCGCGATGGCGACCAGCCACTGGCCGGAGTCCCAGCGGTAGCAGGCTGCGTAGGCCTCGCCCATGCGGGCGTCCATGGCGACCCAGATCGAGTCAATCGATGATTGCACCTGGCGCCGGGCATCCTCGGCGACGATCATCAGGCTGTCCACGGATACGGCCGGCTTGCTCAGGCCGAACGCCAGACCCTGCGCCACCGCACACGCCGTGCGAAGACCGGTGAACGCCCCCGGGCCGGCGCCGAAGGCCACCGCATCGAGCCCGTGCAGCGATTGCTGCCCGCGTTCGACCAGTTCGAGTGCCAGCGCGATCAGGCGCGACGAGGCGCGCGTGCCGCCGGGCTCGCTGGCAAGCCATTGCTGCTCGCCTGCCAGCAGCCCGACCGCCAGGCAATCGGTCGACGTGTCCAGTGCAAGCAGGTGCGGCCCCATGAGGGGCGCCAGTGTAGCTGCGCGCCTGCACCGTCGCGCGCCGACTGGACCAGGGCCTCAGAACGGGTTGTTGCGCGCGCGGGTCTGCGCCAGCGTCGACAGCTGCGAATGCGCGACCGGGCCCAGGTGCAGCTCGTCGGCCCAAAGGTGCGAGGTGCTGGTGGCGCCGGCGACCAGCGTCTGCGTCGTGCAGTCGGGCAGCGCGGTCGTGCACGCGGCCTGCGTCACGTTGGTCAAGCTGTAGTTCGACGGCGCCCGCACCATCAGCTGCGACAGGTCGTCGGCGAGCACCAGGCCGACGAATCGGCCGTCCTGCACGATGTCCACCCGCACGCGGGCGTTGTACACGGCGGTCAGGCGAGTCAGCAAGGCGGCCCGGTCGGTGTCGGCGATTCGAGCTCGCTCCGCCAGCGCGTAGGGCGTCGTGCCCAGGTCGGGCACGGTCGACACGATGACGCGCGCGTTGGCTTCGATCAAGCGGTTGATCTGGTCGGCCACGTGGTGACCGCGCTGGCGCAGCTCTTCGCTGATGCTTTCCTCGCTTCGGGTCGGGTACTGCTGGTAGAGCTCGAGGATGTCGTGCATGCCGATCATGATCGTGAACAGGTCTTTCGGCGTCAGCGGCGCCACGCCGATCTGAGCGGTGATCTGCGCGTCGATGTCGGCCGCCTTCGCGCCGAAGGCGGCGCGCGTCACGCCGCGCGGCGCGACGGTAGTCCCGGTCGTGCAACGATCCATCACCAGGCCGAAGCTGCCCGCCAGCGACTGCGTCCACACCTGCAACAGCCGGCAATCGGGAAGATTCGCGGCATCCAGGCCGCCGATGCCATAACGCTTGCCGTCGACCGTGAGCAGGTTGTTCTCGTCGCCCAGTACGATCACCTGCTGCGGCGCGAATGGCTCGATCTGCGAGGTGCCCCCGCCGCACGACAGCAGGCCCGCCGCAACCAGCGACCCCAACAGCACGGTGCGGGCACGTTTGAACAAACTCCAGAAGACTTTCACCATCGAGCATCCAGTCGAATTTGAGTTCAGGGCGCCGCCGCGCGTCGCAGCCGGTCGTTGACGCCTTCCCATTCGGGCGTCTCGGGCGGCCGCTCCACCCAGACCAGCTTGACGCCCTGGGCGTCGAACTCCCGCAGCACGGCGTACAGCTCACGGGCGACCAGGCGCGGATCGTCGGGCATGGCCCGAACCCACGGGTTGCGCCGCGGAGCGGTGCGCGAATATACCGCCAGCCCCGCCATCGTCGGCGGCAGCAAGGCGATGGCCTGGCCGAGTTGCTGACTGTCCATCAGGCGCAACGTGGCCGCAGGGGCGTAATGGCTCTCGAGCGTGCCCGGCGCCGGCGTGGCGTCGGCGCCGGGCTCCGTCAAGCCCTGGCCGAGCGCCGCTTCGATCTGCGCACGTGACAACACGCCGGGCCGAAGCAGCACCGGGCGTGCCGCCGAGCAATCGACGATGCCCGACTCGATGCCCAGCTCGCAGGGGCCGCCGTCGAGCACCAGCAACTCGCCGCCGAACTCGGCCGCGACGTGCGCGGCCGTGGTGGGGCTGACGCCGCCGAAGCGATTCGCGCTCGGGGCTGCAAGCCCCGGGATGCCCAGCTCGCGGCAGCGTGCAAGCAGCGCACGGGCCACCGGATGCGCCGGGCAGCGCAGCGCGATCGTGTCGAGTCCCGCCGCGGCGGCAGTCGCCTGCCCCTGCAAGCGGCGCACGATCACGGTCACCGGGCCGGGCCAGAACGCGTCCATCAGTCGCAGGGCAGTCGGCGGTATTTGCTCCGCGAATGCCTGCGCCGCGGTGCGATCGGCCACGTGCACGATCAACGGATGGTCGGCGGGTCGACCCTTGGTGCGGTAGATCGCCGCCACGGCATCGTCATCGTCGGCCCGTGCCGCAAGACCGTAGACCGTTTCAGTCGGGATCGCCACCAACGCGCCTGCGACGAGTTGCTGGGCTGCGCGATCGATGGACTCGGCGCTGTCGCCGTTCAACACGCCCATGCGCGGCTCACGGCCACGCCAGACCGAGCCTGCGAGCCGCCTCACGAGCTGTCCGGTGCGCATGGTCTTGCGTGTCTGCGGTCACCGTCAGATGGCCCATCTTGCGACCCGGACGCGGTTGGCGCTTGCCGTACAGGTGCAGGTGCACGCCGGGCAACGCCAGCACGTCGCGCCATGCCGGCGCGACCGGGCGCTGCCCATCGGCCAGCCACAGATCGCCCAACAGGTTGAGCATCAAGGCCGGCGAATGAGCGCGCGGCTCGGGCAACGGCAGGCCGGCCATCGTGCGCACCTGCAATTCGAACTGGCTGCAGTCGCTGGCGTCGATGGTGCAGTGGCCGGAGTTGTGCGGCCGCGGCGCCATCTCGTTGGCGCACAGCGTGCCGTCGGCCAGCACGAAGAACTCGACGCACAGCACGCCGACGTACTGCAGCGACTCGGCAATGGCCCGAGCCGCCGCCACGGCCTGCGCCTGCACGGCCGCCGTCACATCCACTGCCGGCCAGATCGTGAGCGCGAGGATGCCGTGCCGATGATGATTCTGAAACGGCGCAAACTGAATGCACTGGCCGTCTTGACCGCGCGCGAGCACGACGCTGATCTCGTGCGCCAGTTCGAGCTGCCGCTCGAGCACGCATGGCACCGCGCCAAGGTCGAGCCAGGCCTGGGCCAGTGCCGTACGGTCGCTCACCATGCGCTGGCCCTTGCCGTCGTAGCCCAGCGTGTTGCTCTTCAGGATACCGGGCAACAGGCGCTGCGGCACCGTCGCCAGTGCGGTGCTCGCATCGATGGGCAGGTGGGGCGCGCAGGGCACGCGGCAGTGTTCGAAATGCGCCTTTTCGAGTGCCCGGTCCTGGCAGATCGCCACCGCCTGCGCGCCGGGCGAAACGACACGCCGCTCGGCCAGTCGGCGCAAGGCCTGCGCCGGCACGTTCTCGAACTCGGTGGTGATCGCGCTCGCCTCTTCGGCCAGGCCCAGCAGCGCGGCCTCGTCCAGGTAGTCGGCGCGCAGGTGCCGCTCGGCGACCCATCCAGCGGGTGAATCGGGATCGGGGTCGAGCACGGCACAGCGAAAGCCGAGTCGCTGCGCCGCGTGCACGAACATGCGCCCGAGTTGGCCGCCACCGAGCACGCCGAGGGTGGCGCCCGGCTCCAGCACCGACGAAGAGGTCACCGCAGTTCCTGGCTCATCGCCCGCGCCGCCTCGGTCTGGCGCGCACGAAAGGCAAGCAGGCGCTCGCGCAGCGTTGCGTCCTCGTTGGCCAGCATGGCCACGGCGAACAAGGCCGCGTTGGCGGCGCCAGCGTGGCCGATCGCAAAGGTGGCCACCGGGACGCCGGTAGGCATCTGGACGATCGAATGCAACGAATCCACTCCGCTCAAGTGCCGGCTGGCCACCGGCACGCCCAGCACCGGCACCACCGTCTTGGCCGCCAGCATGCCAGGCAGGTGGGCGGCACCCCCCGCGCCGGCGATCAAAGCCTTGAGGCCGCGGCCCAGCGCTGCCTCGGCATACGCGAACAGGTCGTCGGGCATGCGGTGCGCGGAAATCACCTTGCATTCGTGAGCGACCCCGAACTCGGCGAGAATTCGGGCCGCGTGCTGCAGGGTCTCCCAGTCGCTGGACGAACCCATCAGGACGCCGACGACGGGCGAATCGGTGGACACGAGCGCTCTCTTTCGCAACAACTTCAAGAACGGCTTGCATTGTAGGCGGGGCATCCTCACCTACAGCGGCGGCCCGGAACCCGCGACCACGCCATGATCGATATCACGCTGCAGAATTTCGAGTCCGACCTGATCAACGCCTCGATGAAGGCGCCGGTGCTGCTGGACATCTGGGCGCCGTGGTGCGGTCCGTGCCGCACCCTGGGGCCGATGCTGGAGAAGCTGGAGGTTGCCTACGCGGGGCGGTTCACGCTGGCCAAGCTGAACAGTGACGAGCAGCCCGAGATCGCCGGCCAGCTGAGCCAAGCCTTCGGCGTGCGCAGCATCCCGTTCTGCGTGATGTTCGACAAAGGCGCGCCGGTCGATGGTTTCGTCGGTGCGCAGCCCGAGGCGCAGATCCGCGAGTTCCTCGACCGGCACGTGCCGAGCACGCAGGAGGCCGAGGCCGAGGCAGAAGCCGAGGCCGCCGAGGAACTCGAAGCCGCCGGCGACACCGACGCAGCGCTGGAGAAGCTGCAGCAGGCGGTCGCGATCGCGCCGGGTAATGACACCGCGCGCAGCGACTACGTGAAGCTGCTGCTGGAACTCGGACGGGTGCCGCAGGCGCGCCAGGCCTATGACCCGATGGCCGGCAAGGCCGCCATCGACGCACGGATCGCGGCGCTGGGTCATTGGCTTGAAGCCTGCGAACACGCGCCGAAGGCCCGCGATGCGCAAGTCCTGGCCACGGCGATCGCGGCCAACAAACGCGACTTCGGCGCGCGTTTCGAGCTCGCCCAGATGCATTTCGCGGCCTCGAGGTTCCCCGAGGCGATGGACGAGCTGCTGGAAATCGTGATGCGCGACAAGGAGTGGAACGAGCAACTTGCGCGCAAGACCTACGTGGCCATTCTCGAACTGATGACCAAGCCGGCGTCCAAGGCGGCTGCCGAGCCCGCCAAAGGTGCGCTGGAGGTCACCGGGAAGTCCACGCAAGCCCAGGGCGACCCGCTGATCGAGCAATACCGACGCAAGCTCAGCATGGCCCTGTTCTGAGCCGGCGCCGGCGGCAGGCGCTGGCGCGAGCGATCCCCTTAGAATTCGCGATTCCGCCCGCCGGCGCTGGCGGGCACCACAAGAGGACCGTGTCGTGTTCATATCCCAAGCCTTCGCGCAAACAGCGCCCGCCGCCTCCGGGGGCGCCGAATCCAGCCTGATGAGCCTGCTGCCGCTGGTGCTGATGTTCGTGGTGCTCTACTTCATCATGATCCGGCCGCAGATGAAGCGGCAGAAGGAGCACAAGGCGCTGATCGAGGCCCTGGCCAAGGGCGACGAAGTCGTCACCGCCGGCGGCATGCTGGGCAAGGTGTCGAAACTGGGCGACAGCTTCGTGCACGTCGAAGTGTCCAACGGCGTGGAGGTTCAGATCCAGCGCACCGCAGTGGTCCAGGTGCTGCCCAAGGGCACACTCAAGTGATTCGGCCGGCTGCCGCTGTCTTGTTGTCCGATCGTCCGGGCGGCCGGTCATGAACCGCTATCCGCTCTGGAAGTACCTGCTGATGGCGGTGGCGCTGGTGGTCGGCGTGCTGTACACGCTGCCGAACTTCTACGGCGAGGCGCCGGCCGTGCAGGTGTCCAGCGGCAAGGTCACCCTCAAGCTCGATGCCGGAATCGTGCCGCGCATCGAGGCGGCGCTGCAGCGCGCGGGAACGAAGGCCGACTTCGTGCAGTTCGACGGCAGCTCGGTCAAGGCTCGGTTCAGCGACACCGACACGCAGATCAAGGCGAAGGACGCGATCTCGAAGGCGCTGAATCCCGACGCGGCGGAGCCCAGCTACATCGTGGCGTTGAACCTGTTGTCGCGCTCGCCGACCTGGCTGACGAGCCTGCATGCGCTGCCGATGTACCTCGGACTCGACCTGCGCGGCGGCGTGCACTTCCTGATGCAGGTGGACATGAAGGCCGCGCTGACCAAGAAGGCCGAGTCCTACACCGGCGACATGCGCAGCCTGATGCGCGACAAGAACATCCGCCACGCCGGCATCTCGCGCGAAGGCAACGACGTGGCGATCCGTTTCCGCGACCGTGCCACGCTGACGCAGGCGCAGGCCCTGCTGGCCGACCAGCTGCCCGACCTGCAGTGGGTCGAGAGCGGCGACGGCGGCGAATGGAAGCTCACGGGCACGCTCAAGCCCGAGGCCGGCCGACGGGTGCAGGAGCAGGCGATCCAGCAGAACATCACCACGCTGCACAACCGCGTCAACGAACTCGGCGTGGCCGAGCCGGTGATCCAGAAGCAGGGGCTCGACCGCGTGGTGGTGCAGCTGCCCGGCGTGCAGGACACCGCGAAGGCCAAGGACATCATCGGCCGCACCGCGACGCTGGAAATCCGCATGGTCGACGACAGCGCGGAGGCTTTGTCTGCCCTGCGCGGCGACGCTCCGGTGCCCTTCGGCACCGAGCGCTACCTCGAGCGTGGCGGCGCGCCGATCATCGTCAAGCGGCAGGTGATCCTGACCGGCGAGAACCTCACCGATGCCCAGCCCGGGTTCGACGGCCAGACCCAGGAGCCGGCGGTGCACCTGACGCTCGACGCCAAGGGCGCCCGCATCTTCCGCGACGTGACGCGCGAGAGCGTGGGCAAGCGCATGGCCATCCTGCTGTTCGAGAAGGGCAAGGGCGAGGTCGTGACGGCGCCGGTGATCCGCAGCGAAATCGGCGGCGGCCGGGTGCAGATCTCCGGGCGCATGAACACGGTCGAAGCCAACGACACTGCGCTGCTGCTGCGCGCCGGCTCGCTGGCGGCGCCGATGGAGATCATCGAGGAGCGCACCATCGGCCCGAGCCTGGGTCGCGAGAACATCGACAAGGGCTTCAACAGCGTCACCTACGGTTTCGCGGCGATCGCCGCGTTCATGTGCGCCTACTACCTGCTGTTCGGCGTGTTCTCGACGCTGGCACTGGCCTTCAACCTGCTGCTGTTGATCGCGGTGCTGTCGATGCTGCAGGCCACGCTCACCCTGCCCGGCATCGCTGCCATTGCGCTGACACTGGGCATGGCCATCGACTCCAACGTGCTGATCAACGAGCGCGTGCGCGAGGAACTGCGCGGCGGCGCGTCGCCACAAACGGCGATCCACACCGGCTACGAGCGGGCGTGGGCGACGATTCTGGATTCGAACGTCACCACGCTGATCGCCGGCCTGGCACTGCTGGCCTTCGGCTCCGGTCCGGTGCGCGGCTTCGCCGTGGTGCATTGCCTGGGCATCCTGACGTCGATGTTCTCCGCGGTGCTGTTCTCGCGCGGACTGGTCAACCTCTGGTACGGCCGGCAGAAGAAGCTGAAGTCGGTGTCGATCGGCCAGGTGTGGCGACCGGATGGCGACGTCAAGCCGACACCACCGGCCGGGGCTTGATCGGCACCTGGCAACCGGAGGCGCAGACCCATGGAGTTCTTTCGCATCAGGCGCGACATCCCGTTCATGCGGCATGCGCTGGTGTTCAACGTGGTGTCCTTCCTGACCTTTGCGGCCGCGGTGTTCTTCCTGTTCTCGCGCGGCCTGCACCTGTCGATCGAGTTCACCGGCGGCACCGTGCTGGAGGTCGAATACGCGCAGACCGCCGACATCAACAAGACCCGCGGCGTGGTCGAGGCGATGGGCTTCGGCGAGGTGCAGGTGCAGAATTTCGGCACGTCGCGCGACGTGATGATCCGCCTGCCGATCCGAGGCGACGCCAAGCAGTCGGAGGTCGCCGCCGGCGTGTTCCAACGGCTGTGCGGCGCCGAAGGCGGCACGGTGTCGGCCAAGCAGTACACCACGCCGCAGGGCGAGCAGGTCAGCCGCCCGGCCTGCACCGCCGTGGGCGCCGTCGAGCCCATCAAGCTGTCGCGCACCGAGTTCGTCGGCCCGGCCGTCGGCAAGGAGCTCTACGCCGACGGCGTGAAGGCGCTGGCCTTCGTGGTCATCGGCATCATGACGTATTTGGCATTTCGCTTCGAGTGGAAGTTCTCGGTCGCGGCCATCGTCGCCAACCTGCACGACGTGATCATCATCCTCGGCTTCTTTGCCTTCTTCCAGTGGGAATTCTCGCTGGCCGTGTTGGCGGCCGTGCTGGCCGTGCTGGGCTACTCGGTCAACGAGTCGGTCGTGATCTTTGACCGGATCCGCGAGGCTTTCCGTCGCTACCGCAAGATGAGCACGAGGGAGGTGATCGATCACGCGATCACCAGCACGATGAGCCGGACCATCATCACGCACGGCTCGACGCAGATGATGGTGCTGGCGATGCTGCTGTTCGGCGGACCGACCCTGCACTATTTCGCGATCGCGCTGACGATCGGCATTCTGTTCGGCATCTACTCGTCGGTCTTCGTTGCCGCCGCCATCGCGATGTGGCTCGGTGTCAAACGCGAAGATTTGGCGCGCGGAGGCGGCAAGGAGCACGATCCCAACGACCCGAACGCGGGTGCCGTGGTGTAGAGTAGCCGAGACCCCCAGCACACCCCAGGTACATGACATCCGGCGTAGCGCCCAGCCCTCTCGCCCAGCAGGCGCGGCGCCGATACGTCGATTACCTGATGGGAGGCATGTCGGGGGTGGTCAGTGCGGTGGTCGAGACCGCGCGGGCGCTGCAGGACAAGCCGGCCGTCGCCGCGATCGCCATGTTGCGGCGCGACCTGGCCAAGGCGCTCAGTCAGTCGGGCGGTGCGTGGCAGCAGGCCATCGCCGAAGGCGTCCGCCGTCTGGCGCTGCAAGGCGCCTCCGCCACGCGCCAGAGCGATCTGCCACCACCCGGCGGCCCCTCCGCCGGTCTGTCCCTGGTGGACGACGACACGATCGAGCGCGAGATCCTGACCTCGCGCCTCGCACTGGCGATCATGGACCGCGCGTCGTGGGAGTTCTCGGACCTTCGATCCCGCATCTCGACGCTGGAGAAGCGCGGCGAGTTGGACACGCATGACATGTTGCGCGCCCACGTGTTGGCCCGTGTGGTGTGCGACGGCTGGCGCGCGGTCGGATTGACTCCGGAGGGCTGGCGCGAGCTTCAGGCCGTGGTCCACGACGAGTTCGCGCACCTGGTGGAAGAGGCTTATCACGAGACCAACCGCTGGCTGATCGAGCAGAAGGTCCTGCCCGAAGTGGACCTGCGTCCGTTCATCCGGCGCTCGCGCAGCGGCGGAAACGCCGGCGGCATGACCACTGCCGGTGGCGGCGCTCAGATCGCCGACGGTCAACACAGCGGCAACTTCCCCGAATCGTCGGTGCGCGGCGGGCTCGGCCAGGGCCAGCGGGTCGGCGACGAGACACGCCTGATGACCCGCGCCACGCCGCTGCGGCGCGAGCATGCCGGCGAGGTGCTGGGGCGCCTGAACAACCTGGTCGGGCGCCAGCTGCCGGGGTTTGCCGACACCGCGCAGATGAGGCAGGCCTCGCCGGGACTGGTTTACGCGATCAACGAGGCGCAGGTGGGCGTGCAGCAGCGCCTTAGCGCGCGCACCCAGCGTGGGGACGGCGCCGTCAGCACGCCGGTGCTGCTGGCCGAACTGCAACAGCGCAAACAGGCACTCAAGCAGGCGGCGGCGACCCCGATCGAGCGCGCCACCATCGAGATCGTCGCCATGATGTTCCAGGCGATCCTGACCGAGGACCGCATACCCGCAGCGATTCGAGTCTGGTTCGCCCGCCTGCAGATGCCGGTGCTGCGCGTGGCCGTGTCCGAACCGGACTTCTTCGCGACCATCGATCACCCGGCTCGGCGGCTGATCGACCGCATGGGAGCCTGCGTGATGGGTTTCGACTCGTCGACGCAGAATGCCGGCGAGGCGCTGAGCAAGGAGGTCAAGCGCGTGGTCCAGGTGGTCGAGGCCTACCCCGACACCGGACGGCGTGTGTTCCAGACCGTGCTGATCGAGTTCGAGAAGTTTCTCGAGCATTACTTCAAGAACGAAAACGAAGCCACTCGCAAAGGCGTGTCGCTCGCTCAGCAGATCGAGCAGCGCGAAACGCTGGCCATCCAGTACACGATCGAATTGCGGCGCATGCTCAACGAGGTACCGGTTCAGGAGGACGTGCGGCAGTTCCTGTTCCATGTCTGGGCCGATGTGTTGGCCACCACGGCGGTGCGCTACGGCCAGCAGGCCGAGCAGACCAAGGCGATCAAGCGCGCCGCCACCGACGTGATCTGGTCGGCCGGTGCGAAGGTCACGCGCGAGGAGCGGGCGGAGGTCATCCGCAGGCTGCCGCCGCTGCTGAAGACCCTGCGCGACGGGATGGCCTCGTCCGGCATGAGCCAGGAAAAGCAGGACGAACACATTCAGGTGCTGAACAATTCGCTGGCTGCGGCCTTCACGGCCAAGGCCGCAGTGATTCCGAGCGATCGGCTCGACGATCTGACCGAACGCCTGGAGTCGCTGGAAGAGCTGTTGCCCGATGCGGCCGACATCAAGATCGACGAATCGATGGTCCTCGACCTGTCCGGACACGAAAGTTCAGAGCTGGAAGTCGTGGCCGAAGGCGGCTCGATGCCCACGCCCGCGATGCTCGCGTGGGCCAAGGAGCTCCAGGTCGGTAGCTGGTACATGCTCGACTACCGCGGGCGCAACGAGCCGGTGCAGTTGTCGTGGCACGGTATGAGGCGACAGCTGTCGCTGTTCGTCACCCCGCAGGGCCGCTGCGTGCTGTTCCAGCAGCAGCGCCTGGCGGCCTTCCTGCAGGCCGGCTTGCTGCTGCCTGCGCAGGAGGAATCGCTGACGGTGCGCGCGACACGCACCGCGCTGGCCAAACTCGACGCCGATCCATCGCGCCTGCTGAATTGAGTCGGCGAGCAGCCGACGCGCGAGGCGCCGAGTCAGTGGATCAGGCGCTGATCAGCACCGACGAACAGCTCGTCCAGGATCAGCGCATCGGGCTCCTCGCCCAGGCTCCAGAAGACCATCAGCACGATCACTTTCAGATCCTCGAGCGCGATCGGCCCGCTGCCCACAGCCTTGGCGCGATCCAGCACCATTTCGCGCATGTCCGCCGGCAACACGCCTGAGGATTCCAGGAAGCTGAGAAAGCCGATCGACTCGTCGCCCAGCAACTCGCGCTCCGCATCGGTGTACACGCGCAAGCTGTCGCTCGATTGCGCCACTGCTGACCCGTGGGACCCTTCGGCCAGGCCATCGAGCCAGTTGAGCGCCTCCTGGATCTCGTCGTTCTCGAAGCCGACGGCCGAGAGCTTGCGGGTCAGCTGGTCGTGCTCCGGGCAGGCGTCCGGCCGCCAGTAGTTTTCGTACAAGTACACCAGTACGTCGAACATGGAACCACTATACCCGAGGTGATTTCCGGTGCTCACCCTGCGGCACGACGCTGGTACAGCCCCCCGGGCAATCGGGCCACCCGGCCTTCCAGTTCCAGATTCAGCAACCGAGCATTCAGCATGCTGGTGGGCAGTCCAGTGCGAGCCAGCAGTGCGTCGAGCGTGACCGGCTCGTAGCCCATGGCGTCCAGCAAAGGGTCCGCAACCGACTCCGGCTGCACCGGGCGCGCCGACGACGACATCGGCGCTGTGCCCGCGCCAAGCTCGTCAAGCAGGTCCTGCGCGGTTTCGACCAGCTTGGCACCTTGTTTGATCAGGGCGTGGCAGCCACGGGATTGCGGCGAGTGGATCGAGCCTGGAATAGCGAACACCTCGCGCCCCGCATCGGCCGCCTGCGCCGCAGTGATCAGTGATCCCGACTGCAACGCAGCCTCGACCACCAACGTGCCGACACTCAAGCCGGCAATGATGCGGTTTCGTTGCGGGAAGTTCGCCGCCAGCGGTGGCGTTCCCAGCGAAAACTCGCTGACCAGCAGGCCGGATTGGGCGATTTGATGGGCCAGATCGCGATGGGCACGCGGGTACACGCGATCGAGGCCGGTTCCAACGACCGCAATCGTTCCAGCGCCACCGGCCAGCGCGCCCCGGTGCGCTGCGCCGTCGACGCCCAGCGCCAGGCCCGAAACCACCGTATAGCCGGCGCGGCCAAGGTGCTCTGCAAAGGCGCGCGCGTTGTCGCCGCCCTGGGCGGTCGGGTTGCGGCTGCCGACCACCGCGATGCAGCGGGACTTCAGCAGTTCGACGCGTCCCTGCACGTACATCAACAGCGGCGGGTCGGCGGTCTGCACCAGGCTGTCCGGGTAGCGAGAGTCGCCCAGCGACACCCAGTGGCGGTCCGGCGACTCGGCGAGCCAGGCCAACAGCTTCGACAGTTCGGCCTCGACGTCTGGCGGTTCGGTGTCCAGTGCGGCATTCCACGCATCGCCGGCCACGCGGCGCCGTTCGTCGCGCGAAGCCGTGAACACGCTCTCGGGTGAGCCGAACAGGCTCAGCAATTGCCGGATGTGTTTGCGGCCCAGACCAGGCGACGCGTTCAGCAGTCGCAACCAGGCGCGCAGCTCGCCGGCGTCATCGCTCGCCGCCATGACGACGCTGCGCGGGCGATCGCAATCAGGGCTGTGTGAAGCGATCGCCGCGCTTGACCGGATCCTGCGAGTTGATGATCAACGCGTAGGACGTTCGGTCGAACGTGCGAAACACGAACAGCATGCCCACCCGTTCGTCGGGCAGTTTCATCAGCGGACGCGACGGGTCGGTGCGATCGACCTGCGCGGTGCCGCCGCGCCACAGCGCCATGACATGCCCTCGTTCGATGCCATCGCGGTTGCCGCGATTGATGATCACGATCTGATTCTGGCCGGCCAGCAACGCCTCGCCATACACCGACACGATGTGCCCTTCCATGGCCTTGGCGGGCGCATGCGGCACATAGGCCGAGTAGTCGCTCTGCGGTATCGGGGCGAGCCGGTCGCCGATACCCGCCTCCTGACGTATGCTGGTCATGCGAAACGTCGCCGGCACGATCTGGGCGCTCTTACCGTCGCTGGATGCCAGACCGCCGTCGCGCACGTATTCGGCGGTGCCGACATAGCGCGCCTCGAAGCCGAGCACCTCGCCGGTGACCGGATCGAGCAGCGGCGTGCTGTCGCGGAACACTCGGAAGTCACGCAGACCCTTCAGGTCGCCGCGAACGTAGGCTGTCTCGCCACGCGACATCCAGACCCGGCCTTCCTGGGATGCGACGATGCGCGGCGCGGTCGCCAGCTCGTCGGTGGAGAACACCACCGCCTCGTTCAGGAACGGCCCGATCAGGTGCATCGGAATCGATGGGATCGCGCCGTTGTCGAGTGTCTCGTAGCGAACGCGCGGCGACAGCTTGACGGTATTGGTCGGCGCGTCGCCGGCGCCGCCTGCCGGCTGTGCAACACGCAGCATGGCCCGATCACCGACCTTGACCAACATCAGAACCTGCCCCGGGAAGATCAGATGCGGGTTGCGGATCTGGTCCATGTTCATGCCCCACAACTCCGGCCAACGCCACGGCGAGCGCAGGAAGAGCTTGGAGATGTCCCACAGCGTGTCACCCTTCTGCACCGTGTGCGAGTCGGGCGCGTTCGGCGCCAGCTCGCTCAACGGCACACCGGCCTGCGCCACCTGTTGGGCCGTGCCTCGCTGCTCCGGTGTGACGGGCCAGGTGGTTGCCTGGGCGAGGGATACCCCCGACGCAAGAGCGATCCCGACGCACACCGGCATCAACCTGCGTGGGAGGCTCAGGCAAATCACGGTTCGGTTCATGAACACAGTCTCCGCTGGTGGGCGATGCCAAAATCGGGGCCGATCCAAGGTCATTGGACAGTGTGAGCACGCTGGCACCCGCAGGCCGCCAGAATGCTCATGCTCCTTGGTAGATTCTGCCTATAAACCATTGATATCGCAACGAAAGTCGCCGCTGAATTCAAAGCGTGTGGAGCCCATCACAAGTTTGCGCGTTGCAAGCGGTCCACAGCTGTAGCTGCCTGTATCCACCCCCCGACCCGCCCTTTTCCAGCCATGGCCCTACTTCCGATCCTGCGCTATCCCGACCCGCGCCTGCACAAGGTGGCCAGACCTGTGGCCCAGGTCGACTTGCGCATTCGCACGCTGATAGCCGACATGCTCGAGACGATGATCGCCGCCGAAGGCATCGGCTTGGCGGCCACGCAGGTCGACGTGCACGAGCGAGTGATCGTGATCGACACCTCCGAACATCGCGACCAGCCGCTGGTGTTGATCAATCCTGAAATCACCTGGCGCAGCGAGGAAATCACCGTCGGCGAGGAGGGCTGCCTTTCGGTGCCGGCGATTTACGACAAGGTCGAGCGACACACGTCAGTCACCGTTCGCGCGCTCGATCGCACCGGTGCGTGGTTCGACAAACGTGTCGAGGGAATGACCGCCGTCTGCGTGCAGCACGAGATGGATCACCTGCTCGGCAAGGTGTTCGTCGAGTACTTGAGCGCCTTGAAACGCGAGCGCATCCGCATCAAGATGGCGAAGAAGACGCGCGAAGAGCAGCTGGAGCAACGGCACCGCGCATGACCTCACCGCCCTCACGAGTGACGAAGTGACTCGAGCGCGACCCTTTCGATGAACGTCGCGTTCGCCGGCACGCCGGAATTCGCCGCGGCGGCGCTGCGCGCGATGGTCCGGGCGAGTCATCACATCTGCCTGGTGCTCACCCAACCGGATCGACCGTCCGGGCGGGGCCTGCACCCGCAACCGCCAGCCGTCAAGATCGCCGCGCGAGATCACGGCATTCCGGTCGTGCAACCCGCCGGACTGCGACTGGACGGTCGGCACGCCGCCGAGGCCCAGGCGGCGCGTCAGGCGCTGATCGCAGCTGCGCCCGAGGTGCTGGTGGTCGCGGCCTACGGGCTGATTCTGCCGCAATGGGTGCTCGACCTGCCCCGTCGCGGCGCTCTGAACATTCATGCGTCGCTGCTGCCGCGCTGGCGTGGCGCCGCGCCGATCCAGCGCGCCATCGAGGCTGGAGATGCCGAAACGGGCATCACGATCATGCAAATGGATGCGGGCCTGGATACCGGGGCGGTGCTGCTCACCGAAGCCACGGCGATCACCCCGGACGACTCCAGCGCGAGCTTGCACGCCAAGCTGGCAGCCGTCGGGGCACGCCTCATCGTCGAGGCACTGGAGCGGCTGGAGCGCGGTGACCTGCCGATCAGGCCACAGCCGCCCGACGGGGTGACCTACGCGCACAAGATCGACAAGCACGAGGCGCCGATCGACTGGCGGCAGCCGGCGCCGGTGATCGAGCGGCGGTTGCGCGCCTTCGATCCGTTCCCGGGTGCCACGTTCAGGCTGGTGGATACCGTGTTCAAGGCCTGGCGCGGCAGGGCGAGCACAGACTCAACTGGAGCGCCGGGCGAGATCGTGTCGACGCTGCCCGGCCCGCTGGTGGTGGCCTGTGGCGAAGGAAGCCTCGAGCTGATCGAATTGCAGCGCCCCGGCGGCCGGCGACAGCCGACGCGGCAGTGTTTCCCGACCGGCGCGCCGGCGGTCGGGACCCGCCTGACACAGCCGACGGATTGAACTGCGCTCAACCGACCGCATCTACTGCCGCGTCCCATTAACCCACCGACGGACCGCCATGTTCAACTTGATGAAGACCGCCATCCTGATGGCGGCCATTACCGCGCTGTTCATGCTGCTGGGTCAGATGCTCGGCGGCCAGAGCGGCATGATGTTGGCGCTGGTGATCGCCCTGGGCATGAACTTCTTCAGCTACTGGTTCAGCGACAAGATCGTGCTGCGCATGTACAGCGCGCGCGAGGTCGACGACAGCTCGGCGCCACAGTTCGTCGGCATGATCCGCGAACTCGCCACCAAGGCCGGCCTGCCGATGCCGCGGGTCTACCTGATCGATGAGGATGCGCCGAACGCCTTCGCGACCGGGCGCAATCCGTCGCATGCGGCGGTCGCGGCCACGACCGGCATCATCCGGGCACTGAATGAGCGTGAGTTGCGCGGCGTGATGGCCCACGAGCTGGCGCACGTGCGGCACCGCGACATCCTGATCTCCACCATCAGCGCCACGATGGCCGGTGCCATCGGGATGCTGGCCAACTTCGGCATGATGTTCGGCGGCCGCAGCGAAGACGGCCGACCGGCCAATCCCGTCGTCGGACTGCTGGTGGCCATCCTCGCGCCGCTGGCGGCCAGCTTGATCCAGATGGCCATCAGCCGATCACGCGAATTCGAGGCCGATCGCGGTGGCGCCGAGATCTCCGGCGACCCGCAGGCGCTGGCATCCGCGCTGCAGAAGATCCAGCGCTTTGCGCAGGGCATTCCGCTGCAGGCCGCCGAGCGGCACCCCGAAACGGCGCAGATGATGATCATGAATCCGCTGTCCGGTGGTGGCTTGCGCGGGCTGTTCTCCACCCACCCGTCGACCGAGGAGCGTGTCGAGCGGCTGTTGGCGATGGCGGCCGGGCGGTAAACGTGCACTCAGCCGCTCAAGTTGGCGGCCCAACAGACCGATAAGTGGGGACGTCCGGCATTCACAGGCCCGTCCCATGCGCTCAGCCTCGCTCGTTGTCATCTTGCTCGCCGGCCTAGGCGTGACCGGCTGCAACCTTTTCGGAGGCGAGTCCGCCGAAGCCGTGGCGGCCCGCCGGGAGGCCGATGGCAAGGCCGTCGGCGGCGCGTGCCGCCATGCCGGCCGCGCGATCGAAGACTGCTATGCACTCAATCGCCGCACCGACAAGGCAGCCGTATACGCCGGCTGGCGCGAGATGAACGACTACATGCGCGAGAACAAGCTGGATCCGGTTGCGCCCCAACTCACCGGTGAAACCGCGGTCGCCCAATCCGGCGACACGCCGGCTGAGGGCAAGAAACCCGCCAAGTCGAGCGACAAGGGCGCCGACAGACCTCGTGCCAAGGACGGCGCCGCCAGCGGGGCGGCCGGCCCGTCCAAGAAACACGACTCGTAAGCCGAGTGGCTCGAGGCAGCGGTCCGGGCCAGTCGGAACGGTTGAGGGTCGGGTTCATCGCACCCGGTCTCGCGCTCGTCATTCGGGTTCGGTGGAGGCCTGGCTCATGACGAAGTCGCTCAACGTCTCGGTGGCGGGGGCCGGTGGCGTGTTCAACACCGGTTCGCCTGCCGTCAACCAAACCATCGCTGGATCTGGTTCGGTACGCAAGCGCTGACGGGCTGCGGCCGGCCGCGCGCCCGCAGCCGGCGTAGGACAATCGGCGCCTGATCGAATCCGTCGCGTCGGCGCCCGCACGGTGGCATCAACCGGAGGCTGGGCCGGCAGGGCCAGCAGACTCATCGCGCCGATTCACCTCCATCGCTCATCCCATCCGTCATCACGCCCATGAAGATCCTTCGACTGCAAGACCTCATCGACCAAGGCCGGGTCGCCGGCCAGCGCGTGTTCATCCGCGCCGATCTCAACGTGCCGCAGGACGACAGCGGCCGCATCACCGAGGACACCCGCATTCGCGCCTCGGTGCCGTGCATCCGGATGGCGCTCGATGCCGGTGCGGCGGTGATGGTCACCTCGCACCTGGGCCGGCCAACCGAGGGCGAGTTCAAGCCTGAGGATTCGCTGGCCCCGGTGGCCGCGCGCCTGGCGCAGTTGCTCGGTCGCGAGGTACCGCTGCGCGCCGACTGGGTCGACGGTGTCAGCGTCGCGCCCGGCCAGGTGGTGCTGCTCGAGAACTGCCGACTGAACAAGGGCGAGAAGAAGAACAGCGAAGAGCTCGCGCGCAAGATGGCCGCGCTGTGCGACATCTTCGTGCACGACGCGTTCGGCACTGCCCATCGCGCCGAGGCCAGCACCTACGGCATCGCGCAATTTGCCAAGGTGGCCTGCGCCGGTCCGCTGCTGGCCGCCGAGATCGACGCGATCGGCAAGGCGTTGAGCAACCCGAAGCGGCCGCTGGTGGCCATCGTGGCCGGCAGCAAGGTGAGCACCAAGCTGACCATCCTGCAAAGCCTGGCCCACAAGGTCGACGGACTGATCGTCGGCGGCGGCATCGCCAACACCTTCATGCTCGCTGCCGGACTGCCGATCGGCAAGAGCCTGGCCGAGCCCTCGCTGCTGGGCGAGGCGCGGGCGGTGATCGACGCGATGAAGGCCCGCGGCGCCGAGGTGCCGATCCCGGAAGACGTGGTCACCGCCAAAGTTTTCGCCGCCGACGCGGCCGCGACGGTGAAATCGGCGACGGACGTGGCAGCGGACGACCTGATCCTCGACATCGGGCCCAGGACAGCGGCACGCCTGGCCGCGCAGTTGAAGGCGGCCGGTACGATCGTCTGGAACGGCCCGGTCGGGGTGTTCGAGTTCGACGCATTCGCCAAAGGCACGGAAGCCATCGCGCGCGCGGTGGCCGCCAGCCCCGCCTTCAGCATTGCCGGCGGCGGCGACACGCTGGCGGCCATCGCCAAGTACGGCATCGAGCATCAAGTGGGCTACATCTCCACCGGGGGTGGCGCATTTCTCGAGGTGCTGGAAGGCAAGACAGTTGCCGGCGTTCGAAATCCTCGAACGGCGCGCCGCCGGCTGACCGCCTGGCCCGCCGGTGGCCCGGCGCGCCGGGCCGATTGCCGCGCTCGAGTTGAAGCTGCTTTGGTTTGCACGATTCCCGTGTTGCCCAAAGCGGGGTACCCTGGGTCGCCTGCACGACAAGAGGAGACAAGCCGATGAAACTCGACCTGAGCGCTGCCGAGAACGCCCTGCGCGACGCCGCGCTCGAATACCACCGCTCGCCCACGCGCGGCAAGATCTCGATCACGCCGACCAAGCCGCTGTCCAACCAGCGCGACCTGTCGCTGGCCTATTCGCCCGGCGTGGCCTACGCCTGCCTGGCGATCGAGGCCGACCCGACGCTGGCGGCCGAGTACACCTCGCGCGCCAACCTGGTGGGCGTGGTCACCAACGGCACCGCGGTGCTCGGCCTGGGCGACATCGGCCCGCTGGCCGGCAAGCCGGTGATGGAAGGCAAGGGCTGCCTGTTCAAGAAGTTCGCCGGCATCGACGTGTTCGACATCGAGCTGGCGGAGAAGGACCCGGACAAGCTGGTCGAGATCGTCGCCGCGCTGGAGCCCACGCTCGGCGGCGTCAACCTCGAGGACATCAAGGCGCCGGAGTGCTTCTACATCGAGAGGAAGCTGCGCGAGCGGCTGAACATCCCGGTCTTCCACGACGACCAGCACGGCACCGCCATCATCTCGGCCGCCGCGCTGCTCAACGGCCTGGAGCTGGTGGGCAAGAAGATCGGCGAGGTCAAGGTCGCCGTCTCCGGCGCCGGCGCCGCGGCCATCGCCTGCCTGGACCTGATGGTCGGCCTGGGCGTGAAGCGCGAGAACATCTTCGCGGCGACTCCAAGGGCGTGATCCGCGAGGGCCGCGGCGACAAGCTCGACGAATCGAAGCAGCGCTACTGCCAGAAGACCGAGGCGCGCACGCTGGCCGACGTGGTGCAAGGGCGCCGACGTCTTCCTCGGCTGCTCGACCGCGGGCGTGCTGACGCCGGAGATGGTGTCCACGATGGCCGACAAGCCGATCATCCTGGCGCTGGCCAACCCCGAGCCCGAGATCCGGCCCGAGCTGGCCAAGGAGGCGCGGCCCGACTGCATCATCGCCACCGGCCGTTCGGACTACCCGAACCAGGTCAACAACGTGCTGTGCTTCCCGTACATCTTCCGCGGCGCGCTGGACTGCGGCGCGACCAAGATCACCGAGGCGATGAAGCTGGCCTGCGTGCGCGAGATCGCCGCGCTGGCCAAGGCCGAGACCAGCGACGAGGTGGCCTCGGCCTACGCCGGGCAGGAGCTGAAGTTCGGCCCCGACTACCTCATCCCCACGCCGTTCGACGCGCGGCTGATCCTGCGCATCGCGCCGGCGGTGGCCAAGGCGGCGGCCGAGTCCGGCGTGGCCACGCGGCCGATCGCCGACCTGGACGCCTACCGCCAGTCGCTGACGCGCTTTGTCTACCAGACCGGCATGTTCATGCGGCCGGTGTTCGCGGCCGCCAAGGCCCAGCCGGCGCGCGTGGTCTACGCCGAAGGCGAGGACGAGCGCGTGCTGCGCGCGGTGCAGGTGGTGCTCGACGAGGGCATGGCCAAGCCGATCCTGGTGGGGCGCCCGGCGGTGATCGAGATGCGCATCGAGCGCGCCGGGCTTGCGGCTCAAGGCCGGGCAGCGACTTCGAGATCGTCGACCCCGAGAACGACCCGCGTTTTCGCAGCTACTGGGAGCTCTACCACAAGCTGATGGGCCGCGACGGCATCACGCCCGAGGCGGCCAAGGCGGCGGTGCGCCGCTCGAACACGCTGATCGCAGCGCTGATGCTGCGCCGCGGCGACGCCGACGGCATGTTGTGCGGCCTGGTCGGCCGCTACGACAGCCACCTGGACCATGTGCGCAACGTCATCGGCCTGAAGCCCGGCGCGCGCACGCTGGCGGCGATGAATGCGCTGATGCTCGACCAGCACACGCTGTTCATCACCGACACCTTCGTCAACGAGGAGCCGACCGCCGAGGAACTGGCCGACATCGCGCGCATGGCGGCGGCCGAGGTGCGGCGCTTCGGCGTGCCGCCGAAGGTGGCGTTCCTGTCGCATTCGATCTACGGCTCGTCGTCAGCGCGCGTCGGCCAAGCGCATGCGCGCCGCGCGCGACCTGTTCGTCAAGCTCGCGCCCGACGTCGAATGCGACGGCGAGCTGCATGGCGACGCGGCGCTGTCGGAGGACGTGCGCAAGGGCTACCTGCCCGACAGCACGCTCACCGGCGCGGCCAACGTGCTGGTGCTGCCCAACCTGGACGCCGCCAACATCCTGTTCAACGTGCTCAAGGTCACCGGCGGCCGCAACGTCACGGTCGGGCCGATCCTGCTGGGCGCGGCGGCGCCGGCGCACATCCTGACGCCGTCGGCGACGGTGCGCCGGGTCGTCAACATGACGGCGCTGGCCGTGGCCGACACGGCCGCGCTGCGCGAGGCGGCGCGCTAGCTGGCGCGTGGAACCCGCGGCCGCGCCGCATGCGCGGCCGCGATAATGCGCGGCTCGCCTGCCATCCCTGGAGAACTCCGACCCATGACCCGCGCCACCAAGATCGTCGCCACGCTGGGGCCCGCCTCCAGCGATCCGGCCGTGCTGGAGCGCCTGCTGCGCGCCGGCGTGGACGTGGTGCGCCTGAACTTCAGCCACGGCACGGCCGCGGACCACATCGCGCGCGCGCAGCTGGTGCGCGACACCGCCGAGCGCGTGGGCAAGCCGGTGGCGCTGATGGCCGATCTGCAGGGGCCCGAAGATCCGCGTCGGCAAGTTCGCCGAGGGCAAGGTGATGCTGCGCAACGGCGCGGGCTTCGTGCTCGACGCCTCGCGCACCACGCCGGGCGACGCCGAAGGCGTGGGGCTGGACTACAAGGAACTGCCGCGCGACGTGCGGCCCGGCGACACGCTGCTGCTCAACGACGGCATGATCGTGCTCACGGTCGACAGCGTGCGCGGCGAGCAGGTGCACACGCTGGTCAAGGTCGGCGGCGTGCTGTCCAACAACAAGGGCATCAACAAGCAGGGCGGTGGCCTGACGGCGCCGGCGCTGACCGCCAAGGACATGGAGGACATCAAGACCGCGGTGGCCTTCCAGTGCGACTTCCTGGCGGTGAGCTTCCCGAAGAGCGCCACCGACATGGAGATGGCGCGCCAGCTGGCCAACGTGGCCGGCGAGTCGCTACCGGCACAAGCCGGCGATGATCGCCAAGATCGAACGCAGCGAGGCCATCCCGCAGCTCGAGGCGATCCTGCGCGCCAGCGACGGCATCATGGTGGCGCGCGGCGACCTGGCGGTCGAGGTCGGCAACGCCGCGGTGCCGGCGCTGCAGAAACGCATGATCCGCATGGCGCGCGAGATGGACAAGCTGACCATCACCGCCACGCAGATGATGGAAAGCATGATCAACAACCCGGTGCCCACGCGCGCCGAGGTCAGCGACGTGGCCAACGCCGTGCTCGACGGCACCGACGCCGTGATGCTCAGCGCCGAGACCGCGGCCGGCAAGTACCCGGTGGAAACGGTCGAGCACATGGCGCTGATCGCGCTCGAGGCCGAGCGCGCCGAGGACATCCAGCTCGACGCCGACTTCACCAACAAGCACTTCGGCCGCATCGACCAGAGCATCGCGATGGGCGCGCTGTTCACCGCGCACCACCTCGGCTGCAAGGCCATCATCGCGCTCACCGAGAGCGGCTCGACCGCGCTGTGGATGAGCCGGCACCTGATCCACGTGCCGATCTTCGGCCTCACCTCGAAGGCCGGATCCGAGCGCCGCATGGCGCTGTACCGCAACGTGCAGCCGATCCTGATGCCGTCGTACACCGACCGCGACCAGGCGCTGCACGAGGCCGAGCGCCTGCTGGTCCAGCGCGACGTGCTCAAGCCCGGCGACACCTATGCCATCACCTGCGGCGAGCCGATGGGCTACCCGGGCGGCACCAACATGCTCAAGGTGTGCCGGGTCGGCTGAGAGGGACTCAGTCGTCCAGTTGGGCGAATCGCGTATCCGACCATTCACCGAGGATCTGGCCGACGAGTTGCGCCTGCGTGCGTGCACCAGTCTTCTGGAACACGATCTTCAGATAGCCGCGCGCGGTGCCGTAGGTGATGCCCATCGCATCGGCGGCCTCACGGAGCTTCTGGCCCTCGGCAAGCAATTGCGCCAATCGCGCTTCGGTGGGCGTGCAGCCATAGAGCTGCGCGATCGCCGCCTGCGACACGGCGCGCTGCCGACCCGAGCGTTCCGTCACCATCAACAGGATCGTCTGCTGGGTCGGGAGGAACCTCGCCATCGCCCCGTGTACCGGAATGGCACGCGCGCTGAGGTGCCCACGGCCACCAACTGTCAGCACCACCGGATCTGGGGCGCCGCAAGATCCGCTGCCGGCCGTCAGCGTCGCGGCAATGGCCGCAGCGAGCCGTTGCTGTGCGGCGGTCTCGGTGGCCATGAGTTCGCCCTGGCGCAGCTGCAGCCCGCATCGGCCGCGCAACAGCGCCTCCATCGGAGCATTGGCGTAAAGCACCCGGCGCTGACCGTCAATCAGCGCGATCGCATGGGGCAGCGCATCGAAGGCGGCCGTGCTGGCAGGACACTGTTCGGTGCGCTCGAGCTGGATCGACATGCGCAGCGACCGCGTCATGTGCTGACTCAACGCCTCGAAGGCTCCAACCTCGTCGTCGCCGAATGTCGGCATGTCCGGCGAGCGAAAGAGCGTGATGTTCGCGATCACGCCGCCTTCGGCGAGCAGCGTATTGCCGATGTTGTGCTTGAAGCCTTGCGGGCGCATCCACTCGTTGTAGTACGCCGACCGATAGAGAACGCCTTCTTCGCTCATGAAGTGTTCGAGTCGCTCGGTGGTGCGAACCACACCCGGCCGATGCAGCGCCTGGGTGACCTGAATCCAGGGGTTGTCCGGTGCGAAGTACCGATGTCATGCTGCTCGGGAAGGAGCGCCCCTGATGGCCACGCTGAAGGTTCAGACCGGTCCCATCCCGCTGCCCAACCCGCGCGATTCTGTCGCTCCCGTACTGGGAGGGGTGCCAGCAAAACGAGTTGCGGTTCCAGCGATGTGGGGACTGCGGGTTCGCCCAGGGTCATCCCGGATACCGGTGTGGCCGCTGCCATGGCGAGAACTTGGGGTGGGAGGCCAGCTCGGGGCGGGGCCAGCTCTACAGCTGGACCGTCGTCTGGCGCCCGCAGACACCGGCGTTCGAGGTCCCCTACGCGCCGGCCATCGTCGAGATGGACGAGGGGCACTGGGTTCTGGCCGCGGTCGTCGATTGCGAGTTGGAGGACCTGCGCGAAGGCATGGCGCTCGAGGTGCTGTTCCAGCCAATGGGCGACCGCATCACGCTTCCGTACTTCCGGCCGGTGTAGTACCTCCCCCGTGATCGTCGACTGCGGCTACTACCTCGAGGGTCGCCGCGAAGGCGGTCGGCTGGAGCTCGATGACGTTGCCGATGCGCTTCGTCACGAGCGCGGGTTCGTGTGGATCGGGCTCCACGAGCCCGCGCCCGCAGAGCTGGCCAAAGTGGCCGAACTGTTCGACCTGCACGAGTTGGCGGTCGAGGACGCGCTCATGGCCCACCAGCGGCCGAAGCTGGAGATGTACGGCGAGACCGCGTTCCTCGTGCTCAAGACGGCGAGCTACGACGAGACGACCGAAACCGTCCAGTTCGGCGAGATCCAGATCTTCCTCGGCGTGGACTTCGTCGTCGTCGTCCGTCACGGGGTCCCCGCCGGCCTGGCGATGACCCGGCAGTCGCTCGAGCAGCAGCCGGCTCTCCTCGATTTCGGCGCCAGCGCCGTGCTCTACGCCGTGATCGACCACGTGGTCGACGAGTATCAACCCGTCCTGCACGGGTTGGAGGACGACATCGGTGAGGTCGAGTTCCAGGTGTTCGGCGATCCCCGGCTGGCCAACGCCGAACGCATCTACAAGCTCAAGCGTGAGGTTCTGGAGATGCAGCGTGCCGCTCGGCCTCTCGTGTCGGCGGTCGAGCGTCTCGTGCTTCATCCAATGCCGGAGATCGACGAACGGATCCGGCCCTACTTCCGAGACGTCCAGGACAACTTGCTGCGGGTGATCGAGCAACTGGAGACCCAGCGGGATCTCCTGACCAGCGCCCTCGAAGCCAACCTCAGCCAGCTCGGCATCCGCCAGAACGAGGACATGCGCAAGATCTCCGCCTGGGTGGCGATCATGGCCGTGCCGACGATGCTGGCGGGGATCTGGGGGATGAACTTCGATCACATGCCCGAGCTCGATGAGAGCTGGGCTTACCCGTTCGCCATCAGTGTGATGGTGACCGCGGCACTGTTGCTCTGGCGTGGGTTCCGCAAGGCGGGCTGGTTGTAACTTCGTGGGATGACCGTTGCCCTCGATCCCGAGCTGTTCCTCCCCGAGCCCGAGCCGCGCCCGATCCGGTACACCGTCATCTCGGTGGACGATCATCTCGTCGAGCCGGCGCACCTGTTCGAAGGTCGGGTGCCGGCCAAGTTCGCCGATCTCGCCCCCCGTATCATCGAGACCGAGCAGGGCCACGAGGTCTGGTCATTCGACGGCTCGACGCACTTCCAGGTGGGTCAGAACTCGGTTGCCGGCCGGCGACCCGAGACCGTGAAGGTGGAGCCGTTTCGCTACGAGCAGATGCGGCCTGGGTGCTACGACGTCCACGCCCGGATCCAGGACATGGACATCGCGGGGATCTGGGCGTCGCTCAACTTCCCGTCGATGATCAGCGGGTTCTGTGGTCGGGTGTACTCGATGTGCTCCGACCCCGAGTTGGGCCTGGCGGTCACACGGGCCTGGAACGACTGGTTCTTCGAGGAGTGGTACACCGCCTATCCGGACCGTCTCATCCCGCTCGGACTCACCTTCCTCTCCGACCCGGCCGCCGGTGCGGCCGAGATCGTGCGCAACGCCGAGCGAGGGTTCCGGTCGGTGTCGCTCCCTGAACGACCCCACGCCATCGGGCTGCCGCCGATCTTCGACCGCGAGTACTGGGATCCGATCGTGCGAGCGTGCGTCGAGACGGACACGGTCATCTCGCTGCACGTGGGTTCGTCCGGGATGTACCCGATGCCCCCCGGCTCACCCGCGCTGGCTCTCGGGGCCACGCTGTTCGGTCAGCTCTCTCTGGGTGCCTGTGCCGAATGGTTGTGGTCCGCGTTCCCGATGGACTACCCCACCCTCAAGATCGCGATGTCGGAGGGTGGCATCGGCTGGGTGCCGATGCTCATCGACCGGTTGGAGAACATCGTCGACCGGTCCCGCTACGGCCTCGGGTGGAACCTGCGCCCGGCGGAGGTGCTGAAGCGGAACTTCTGGTTCTGCACGATCGACGACCCGTCGACGATCTCGACCCGTCACACCATCGGCGTGGACCACATCATGCTGGAGACGGACTATCCCCACGGCGACAGCACCTGGCCCGACACCCAGGACGTCATCGAGCGGTACTGGGGTGATCTGCCACCGGCCGAGTTGCGGATGATGTGCTCGGAGAACGCCGCTCGCCTCTTCCGTCATCCTCTTCCGGACACGATCCTTCCCGAAGGCTGAATCTTCCCGTGTACCCGCTGGAAGGGATGCGGGTCCTCGATCTGGCGACCGAGATCGTCGGCGGGTACGCCGCCAAGCTGCTCACCGACGCCGGCGCCGACGTCATCGCCGTCGAGCCGGAGGGGGCGACCCGCTCCGGCGGTGGTCGGGGTCGGGGACGAACATTCCCGCCGGTCGGGACGGGCCGCTGTACCGGTACCTGCGCAGTGGCCAGCGGTCGTTGGTCGCGGCCCCCGGCGCGGCCGAGGTCACCGACCTGGCCGGGCGGGCTGATGTCGTGTTGGCGGATCGATCGGTGGCGTCGCTGCGGGAATCCGGCTTCGACTGGGCCGAGCTCTCGGTCCGCAGCCCTGGCCTCGTGCTGGTCACGACCACACCATGGGGAGGCGAGGGACCCTGGGCCGACTGTCCGGCGACGGAGTTCACCGTCCAAGCCGCATGTGGCGCCACGGCCCGTCGCGGGTTCCCTGACAGGGCGCCGGTGTCGGCCGGCGGCCGCATCGGTGAGTGGCTGGCGGCAACATTCGGCGCCGTCGGCGCACTGAGCGCCTGGCGTCACGCCCAGCGAACCGGTCAGGGCCAGGTGGTCGACGTCTCGATGCTGGAGGTGCTCACGCTCTGCCTCAACGGGCCCTACCAATTGCTGGCGGCACAGTGGCATCCCCAGATGGTCGTCGGTCGGACCATCGAGATCCCCAGCATCGAGCCGGCGGCCGATGGACCGGTCGGCTTCTGCACCCAGACGGCCCAGCAATGGCAGGACTTCACCGTCGTGATCGGCCACGCCGAGCTGGGGGAGGAGAAGGGCTTGCGCTCGGCCGACGGCCGAATGGCGGCGCGAGATCGCGTCAACCAGTTGATCCACGGTTACACCCGCGCGCACACGATCGACGAGGTGATCGAGCAGGCGGTGGCAATGCGGGTTCCCGTGGCTCCGGTCGGAAACGCTGCCACGGTGCGGGCTATGGACCAGCTCGTCGCCAACGAGGTGTACACCCGAGGTCCCGACGGTCTCGATCGGCCCCGCGTCCCGTACCGGTTGTCGGCCTTGGCCGCTCGACCCTTCGGCCCCTCACCCTCGTTGGGCCCGTCACCCCCGTCTGGCCCCGCGGTCGAGCCGTGGCCCGCGCGCCAGCGCCCCGCACCGGTGGCCCCCGCCACCGAGCGGCCTTTCGCGGGTCTACGGGTGTGCGACCTGTCGGCGTTCTGGGCCGGTCCGTTCGCCACGGCCTATCTCGCCGCGCTCGGCGCGGACGTGGTGAAGGTGGAGTCCACCAAGCGGCCTGACGGCATCCGGTTTCTGGGCGGCGTGGCCCAGGAACCGTCCTGGGAATGGTCGATGGTGTTCGCGGGGGCCAACCCCGGGAAACGGGATGTGACCCTCGATCTGGATCAGCCCGCCGGACGGGTCCTCGCCGAGCAGCTGATCGCCGGATCGGACATTGTCATCGAGAACTGGACTCCTCGGGTGCTGGAGGGGTTCGGCCTGGGCTGGGAGCGGGTCCACGAGCTCAACCCAGCGGCCATCCTCGTGCGGATGCCGGCGTTCGGGCTGGACGGACCGTGGCGCGATCGCACCGGTTTCGCGATGACCATCGAGCAGGTGTCGGGCTTGGCGTGGGTGACCGGGTATCCGGATCTGCCGCTGGTTCCCCGAGGGCCGTGCGACCCCCTCGGCGGAATGCATACCGTGCTCGCGATCCTTGCCGCGCTCGAGCACCGATCGCGGACCGGTGAGGGTCAGTTGATCGAGGTCCCACTGGTCGAAACCGCGCTCAACATCGCCGCCGAACAAGTGTTGGAGTACCAGGAGACCGGCGTCGTGCTCGAACGCGAAGGCAACCGAGGGCAGTACGCCGCCCCGCAGGGTCTGTACCCCGCGGCGGGTGACGACCAGTGGCTGGCGATTGCGGTTGCCACGGACGATCAATGGCAGGCGCTACGAGCGGTGGTCCCCGACCTCGACGAACCGAGATGGGTCGACGCGTCGGCCCGGCGCCTCGACCATGATCGGATCGACACCGTCATCGCGGCATGGTCGGCCGGGCGAGACGCGGTTGACGCCGAGACCAGCCTTCTCGTCGCGGGGGTGCCGGCGGCGTGGGTGCGCCCCTCCCACCGGGCTCACCTGCATCCTCAGTTGCCGGCCCGCCGCTTCCTTCAGCCGATGCACCACCCGGTGACCGGCGATTCCGGATACCCGAGCTTTCCCATGCAGTTCTCGGCGTTCGGGCCTCACCTGTACCGCCGTCGACCGCCTCTGCTCGGCGAGCACAACGACGAGATCCTCGATGAGCTGGGGGTCTCAGCGGTCGAACGCGAAAGGCTTCGTGAGGCCAAGGTCATCGGAGAGCGGCCGAACTGGCTGTAGACAACCTCCATGACCGACGCCTGGATTCACGTGGTGGTGGAGATCCCCAAGGGGTCCCGCAACAAGTACGAGATGGACCACGACAGCGGCGATATCTGGCTCGACCGCCACCTCTTCACCGCCACTGCGTATCCGGCCAACTACGGGTTCGTCCACGGCACCCTCGGTGAGGACGGCGACCCGCTCGATGTGCTGGTGCTCTTGGAGGAACCAACGTTCTCGGGGTGCCACATCCGGGGGCGGGCGATCGGGGTGTTCCGCATGGAGGACGAGGCGGGGCCCGACGACAAGGTGCTGTGCGTTCCCCATGGCGACCCCCGCTGGGACTACCTGCAGGATCTCGACGATGTGCCGGCGCATCTCCTCGCCGAGATCACCCATTTCTTCGACGTGTACAAAGCGCTCGAGCCGTCGAAGCACGCAGACGTGGGTGCGTGGGAGTCGCGGGCAGTGGCGTTACGAATCGTGGCCGAGGCGCAAGCACGATTTCCGGGCCACACACCGGCTATCTGACGCTCCGTCAGAAATGGGGCATGATGGTGAAAAAAAGAATGCCGCTGAAGGAGTTCAAATGACCGACATCCCTCGCATCATCTCGGTCGACGACCACGTGGTCGAGCCCCCGGACCTTTGGACGAGCAGACTCCCGTCGCAGTATCAGGACCGCTGCCCCCGCGTCGTACGGGACAAGGCGAAGTTCCACTTCGAAGGCGGCGTGTTCTCGTTCGAGCGGGGCATCGAGGACGGGACCTGGGGTGACTGGTGGCTGTACGACGACCTCGTGTACCCGTTCCCCAAGCTGTCGGCGGCCGTCGGGTTCGAACCGCTCACCAACACGCCGGTGACGTTCGACGAGATCCGACCAGGCTGCTACAAGCAGGCCGAGCGGCTCGCCGACATGGATGCCAACCATGTCGAGGCGTCGTTGTGCTTCCCGAACGTGTTGCCCCGCTTCGCCGGCCAGGCGTTCCTGGAGCGCCAGGACAAGGAACTCGCGCTGCTCTGTGTCCAGGCCTACAACGACTGGATGATCGACGAATGGTGCGCCGGCGCCGGCCGCGGTCGCCTGATCCCGTTGACGATCGTCCCCCTGTGGGACGCGCAGCTGGCGGCCGCCGAGGTTCGTCGTTGTGCGACCAAGGGCAGTTACGCGATCACCTTCACCGAGAACCCGCACCCTCTGGGGTTGCCCTCGATCCACGACAAGGATCGCTTCTGGGATCCGATGTTCCGGGCCTGCGAGGAAACCGGGACCGTCGTCAACATGCACATCGGGTCGTCGTCAAAGATGCCCTCGACCTCGCCCGATGCACCGTTCATCGTCAGCTCGACCCTGACGTTCCAGAACGCGATGGGCAGTCTGTGCGACTTCTTGCACTCGGGCATGTTCGTCCGTTTCCCCGGGCTGAAGGTGGCGTACTCCGAGGGCCAGGTGGGTTGGGTGCCGTACGTGCTGGACCGAGCCGACAAGTTGTGGGAGGAGCGGGCGAGCGGCACCGACGGGTTCGGGAGCGATCTGCCCAATCCGCCATCGAGCTACGTGGCCGGCCATGTCTGGTTCTGCATCTTCGACGATCAGGTCGGTCTGAGGAATCGGGACCTCATCGGTATGGATCAGATCACCTTCGAGGTGGACTACCCGCACGCCGACTCCACCTTCCCGCATTCCAAGGACACCGCTCGCCTGCAGTGCGAGAAGGCCGGGTTGAGCGACGAGGAGACGGTCAAGCTGCTGCGCGGGAACGCGATCACGTTGTATGGGCTCGAGCGCTGGGGGATCACATCATGACGACCCTCTTCGAGCGGGGCGGCGTCATCGACGTCGACACCCACCTCACCGAACCGCCTGACGTGTGGACGGCACGGATGGCTTCGAAGTGGGGCGACGCCATCCCCCATGTCGAGCGCATCGCCGGTGAGGACGTGTGGATGAGCGCCGGCGAGCGCATCGGCAAGCCCGGCTCGAGCTCGATGGCCGGGTTCGACGGGTGGGTCCCGAACTGCCCTGCCACCTTCGACGACATCGACGTCTCGATGTTCGACGCCGCGGCGCGCCTCGCCTTCATGGATGCGCAGGGCGTTCGCGCCGAGGTCCTGTTCCCCAACACGGGTGGCTTCGGTGGCAGTTCCTTCCTGAAACTCGGCCCAGAGCTCGCCGGTGAATGTGTACGTGCCTACAACGATTTCCTCGTGGACTGGTCGAGCGCAGATCCCAATCGGCTGCTACCGATGGCAACGACACCGTTCTGGGATGTCGATCGAGCAGTGGCTGAGCTGACCCGGGCCATCGGGAACGGCCTGCGCGGCATCAACTTCTGCAACCAACCCGACGGGTCTGGCCAGCCGCCGCTGGGGAGTCGGCATTGGGACCCGATCTGGGCGCTGGCTCAGGAGGCGGGCGTGCCGATCACCTTCCACATCGGTGGCGGCGACATCGGTCACCTCATGGTCGACACCGCCGGGATGGGCTTCAGCCTCCACTTCGCCAAGGTGAGCTCGCTCATCATGGCCGACAACATGCGTTGCATCGCCGACTTGATCTTCGGCGGGATCTGCCACCGGTTTCCGGACCTCAAGTTCGTGTCCATCGAATCCGGCGTGGGTTGGGTCCCCGGGCTTCTGGAAACGTTCGACTGGCAGTGGCGCAACGGGGGCATCCATCGGGACCATCCCGAATACGACCTGGTGCCCTCGGAGTACTTCCGGCGCCAGATCTACGCATGTTTCTGGTTCGAGGAAGCCAGCGCGCGTCACACGATCAGCGCCTTCCCGGACAACGTGCTGTTCGAGACCGACTACCCCCACCCGACGTGCCAGCATCCCGGTCCCGCCACCCCAGCGCGCCTGCCGCGGGACTACGCCGAAGCCGCACTCGGTTCGTTGCCCGATGATGTTGTGACCAAGGTGCTCCACGACAACGCCACGAAGGTGTTCGGGCTTTCACCGGCGTGAGCGAACCCGGAGCGGCTGGGGGGATCTTCTCCCGATCGTTTCTGCCGGTCACGACGGCGGTCATGCTGGCCATCGGGCTCGCCGCGCTCGATGCTCTGGCCGTCATCGCGGCGCTGCCAGAGATCGGCGCCGATCTCGGCGAGGTCGCCCTTCTGCCGTGGGTGATCACCGGCTTCCTCGTCACCTCGACCGTGGCCGTCGTGGTGGCCGGTCCGGTGATCGACACGATGGGGGTGCGCTGGACGTTCCGGGTGTCCATCGTCGAGTTCCTCGTGGCCAGTGCAGTCTGTGCAATTGCACCGAACTTGGCCCTCCTGGTGGCGGCCCGCGTGGCACAGGGGCTGGGCGGTGGGCTGCTCGTCGCAGTGGCGTTCGCGTCAGTCGGTGTGTCCTATCCGGAACGGCTCATGGCCACGATGTTCGCGGCCGAGTCGGCCGTCTGGGGTGTGATGGCGTTCGGGGGGCCAGCGATCGCAAGCGTGCTCGTGAGCTCGCTCGGGTGGCCGTGGGTGTTCTGGGCGAACCTTCCGCTCGGGGCGCTCGCGGCGTTGGCCGGGTGGTGGACCCTGCCGGTCCGAATCCCGGACGCGGCGCGGCTGCGACCGGATCGTTGGGGCATCGTCCTGATTGCGGGCTTCGTCATCACCGTGGTGGGCGGACTCTCGAGGATCGGGTGGACGACCGCGCCTCTGTTGATCGCCGCCACGGCCGCGATGGTCGCTTACCTCCGCCACGAGCGAGCGGTGACGGCTCCGGTGATGGCGATCCGTCACCTGGCCGGACCACCGTACGGTCGCCTCAACCTCGCCGCGTTCACGGCCATGGCTGCCGGTCTGGGAGCCGACGCCTACCTCCCCGTCTACGTCCGCGCTGCACGCGGGCAGACCACCTTCGTGGCCGCGTTCTCGGTGCTGTGGCTGACGATGGGGTGGACGATCGGGGGGCTGCTGGTAAGTCGGATCATCGAACGTGTCGGTGGGGCGCGGCTCATCCGAATCGGGTTCGGGCTGTTGCTCTTCGCCCTTCTGGCCAACGCGGTTCTCATCGCCACTGATGCCGCGCTCCCGGCGATCTATGCGGCGGCCGCGATCGTCGGAGTTGGTGTGGGAATTGTTGCGTCCACAACGATCACGGGGGTTCAGTTGGCGAGCCCACCCGAGGAGATCGGGCGCGCCAACGCCGCCCATCAGTTCGCCCGCAATCTCGGCATCACCGGAGGAACTGCCATCTGTGGCGCGGCTCTGCTCCTGGTCATCGCGGGTCGGATCGACGACATGAGCCTTGTGCGCGACCTGCTGAGCGGTGAAGAGGTGAGCGTGTCCCGAGAGACCGCGGACGCCGTCGCCGCCGGATACGAGATGACCTACCTCGTCGGGTTGGCCATCGTTGCTACTGGTGCAGTCGTCGTGGTGAGAGGGCTCCGTCGAATCGGTTGACCGATGCTCGCCCGTGACGCGCAAAGAGTGCGAACGGATCTCACAACAAGTGCACAACTCCGCCTGAGGACACGGGACCCGTTCCTACGTTGGTGAGATCCCGACCAGGAGGACCAATGAAGTACACCAACACCCGTCGCGCCGTTGCCGGTCTTGCGCTTCTCGCCAGCCTTGCGGCCGCATGCGGCGACGACGACGACACGACCACCGCGGCGGCCCCCTCGACCACGCAGGCGACGGTGGCCGTCGAGACGACCGCGGCGGGAACGACGGACGAGGAGATGGGCGACGTGCTGGAAGTGGCCAGCGCGGAAGGCGATCTCACCACGTTCCTCGGCGCCCTCGAGTCGGCGGGCATCATGGACGGACTCCACGGCGAAGGACCGTTCACCGTGTTCATCCCGACAGATGCCGCCTTCCAGGACTACCTGGCGAGCTCGGGGATGACCCAGGACGAGTTGGCGGCGTCCGGTGAGATGCTGATCAACATCCTCGACAACCACATCGTCGATGCCCTCGAGGACTCGGAAATGGTCATGGGAATGGCGGGCCAGTCGTTCACCTCGGCCGCGGGTAACCCACTTGATGTCACCGTGGACGGCGACAACGTCATGGTCAACGACGCAATGGTTCTGCGCTACGACCTCCACGCCTCGAACGGCGTAGTCCACGTCATCGACCACGTACTCGCTCCCCCGGCTTAGCACCCGAGCAGAAGGGCGCACCGCCTCAGGGCGGCGGGTTGGGATCTGGCTTGCTCCGCAGGCTCCACACGCCAAATACGGCACGGTGCTTGTCTGGTCGCCGCGCCTAACAGGCAACCGAAATTCGGTTGTCGGGCAGGTGTAATGGCGGTGCGGCGAGCGTCTCGACGACCACCTCCGGTGGACTCACTGCTGTTCCGCCTTGTCAAGGGGCTGCGCCTCGACACGGCGAGTTGAGCTCGCCTTCTCGCTGCCGCTCGAAACCGAGCTCAACGGAGTTTTTCAGCACCCTGCTAACTAACGACTCGCCGCCTTGGCACGACGGTCGCGAACGATTCGCGAAACTTGTGACGGAGGAGCCCAGCGGACCCGAGCCCGAACGTACCCTGGTCACTGTGATGGTGACCGCGGGCATTCGGGCAGAGGTCTCCCTGGCTGCATCGGTGCTCGTCGTCGACGACGAGCCGATGGTCCGTGAGGTGGTGGCCCGCTACCTCTTGCGTGACGGCCACAACGTTCTGCAGGCGGCCGACGGTGACGACGCGGCTCGAGTCCTCTCTGAGAACCGGCTCGACCTCGTCGTGCTGGACATCATGTTGCCCGGTGTGGACGGTCTCACCCTGTTACGCCGCCTACGCGCCGTGAGCGACGTTCCGGTCATACTCCTGACCGCCCGGGCCGAGGAATCAGACCGGATCCTCGGCTTGGAGCTGGGTGCCGATGACTACCTCGTCAAGCCCTTCTCACCCCGGGAGCTCGCCGTCCGGGTCCGGACAGTTCTGCGCCGGTCGCGCAACGAGCGAACCTCGGCGCCCGCGGATCGGCTCGATTTCGGTTCCCTTCAGATCGACGCCCGCTCCCGAGAGGTCTTCGTTGATGACGAACTCGTCGTCCTCACCCAGAAGGAGTTCGATCTCCTGACCGTCTTGGCACGATCGCCCCGTCAGGCGTTCTCCCGACGAGAGCTCCTGGCGACGGTATGGGACTCGGCGCCGGAGTACCAGGACCCGGCGACAGTCACGGTGCACGTGGGGCGGATCCGCCAGAAGATCGAGCGCAATCCTGAGCAGCCCCGGTGGATCGCCACCGTCTGGGGTCTCGGGTACCGGTTCGAGCCATGACCGCCGCACCGATCCTGGGGTCGATGACCACGCCGTTCTTCGGACCGCGATTCGGGCGGACCCCCTTGAGGCCGCAGTCTTCCTCGGTGGCCTGGTGTTGCTGACGCTCACCGCGGCGGTAGTGCTGCGGCGGTTGGATCGGCGGCTGCGATCGTTGCGCCATCAGGTCTTGGCCGTGACGTTCGTCGCCCTGAGCGTGGGGGCGGCCGCCACACTGGCGCTTACCCGACTGATGGTCCTCGACCAGGCTGACTCCAAGACGGTGCTCGGAATCCTTGGAACGACAGCGGTCTTCGCCACGCTTCTGGTGCTCGTCGCTTCTCGTCCCCTCGGCCGCGACATCGCTCAGCTGGAGCTGACCGTTCGCCGCATCGAGGACGGGGAACGGTCGGTTCAGACGGGAATCGTCCGCGCCGACGAGCTCGGCCACGTGGCCGGGGCGCTCGACGAGCTGGTGGTCCGTCTTGGAACCCTCGAGGCCGAGCGAGCCAGTTACGCTGACGAGCGGGCCGCGCTGCTTTCGAGCGTCGGCCACGACCTGCGTACGCCGTTGGCGGCGTTGCGGGCCGCCATCGAGGCTCTCGCTGACGGTGTGGCGCCCGACCCGGACCGCTATCTCCGATCGATGCAGCGAGATGTCGACGCCCTCGCAGGACTCGTCGACGATCTCTTCCTGCTCACCCGCGTCGAATCGGGACGGTTCGAGGTGACGGCGTCAAGAGTCGACCTGGCCGAGATCGCCGACGAGGCGGTCGAAGCCCTGGCCCCGGTCGCCGCCGAGCGGGGGATCGAGGTCCACTGCAGTGCCACCCGCGGGTTCCCGTCGTCGGCGACACCACCGCCCTGGGCCGGATCGTCCGCAACCTGCTCGACAACGCGATCCGCCACGCCCCGGATCAGTCGGTGGTGACCGTCACCGTCGAGGCGGCGGATGCACCCACCCTCCGGGTTATCGACCAGGGACCCGGCTTCCCGCCCGAGTTCGTCGAGCACGCCTTCGAACGCTTCAGCCGGGCCGATCGCGCGCGGGCCGTACGACCGGGGGCACCGGGCTCGGCCTCGCCATCGCGCGCGGTCTCGTCGAAGCCCACGGCGGGCGGATCTGGATCGAGGCGGCGCCGGGTGGTCGGGTCGCTTTCCAGCTCCCCGCCGCCTGAGGACCGGGATCAGCCCCGAACGGGGAAGTGACACGCCACCCAATGATCGCCGTCGTTGGCCTGCTCGATCGTCGGTTCGGTCGTGCGGCAGATGTCCTGGGCGTACGGACAGCGGGTGTGGAAGCGGCAACCCGGCGGTGGGTCGAGGGGAGACGGCAGCTCACCCGAGAGATCGCCCTCGGCCCGATCGACGGTGGGAGGAGGATCGGGGATCGACGCCATCAAGGCCCGGGTGTACGGGTGGACCGGGTGGGCGTACAGCTCGTCGGCGTTACCGACCTCGCAGACCTTCCCGAGGTACATCACCATCACCCGGTCGCTGATGTTCTTCACCACCGACAGGTCGTGTGAGATGAACAGCAACGTCAACCCGTACCGGGCCTTCATATCCTCGAGGAGGTTGAGGATCTGGGCCTGCACCGAGACGTCGAGCGCCGACACCGGTTCGTCGCAGACGAGCAGCCGGGGGTCGAGGGCGATGGCGCGGGCGATGCTGATGCGTTGGCACTGTCCCCCCGAGAACTCGTGCGGCTTGCGCTCGCCGGCCACCGTCGGGTCGAGGCCGACCTCGGCCAGCACCTCGTCGATGCGGCCACTGGTGAATGCGCCACGCTCGTCGGCGCCCCAGATCGACACCCCCTCGGCGACGATGTCGCGCACCGTGCGGCGCGGGTTCAGCGAAGAGATCGGGTCCTGGAAGATCATCTGAAGCTCGGGCCGAACCCGCCGCATCGCTTCGCCGCGGAGATCAGTCAGCTCCAGCCCACGGAACGTCACCGACCCCGAAGTGGGGCGCGGGAGCTGGATGACGGCTCGGGCAGTGGTCGACTTGCCGCACCCGGATTCGCCCACAATGCCGAGGGTTTCGCCCTCGAGGACGTCGAAGCTCACGTCCGACACGGCGTAGACGGTCTGCGTCCGCCCCGAGGGGAACTCGACGGTGAGGTGCTCGACCCGCAACATGGTTTCGCCGTCGCGGAGATGAGCGGTGCCGCTGCCGGCCATCAGACCACCTCCTCGGTCTCGTCGTCGAGGGCTCGGCCCGCGGCGGTGGACCCAACGGCTTCGTTGGCCGCCAGCGCTTCCCGCCCCACATCGGTGTTGACGGGGAAGAAGCACGCGTGCTGATGGCGCAGCAGGTCGCCTTGCAGCTCGGGATCGTCGGTGAGGCATCGCTCCTGGGCGTATCGGCAGCGAGCGGCAAACCGACACCCCGGTGGCGGGTTGAGCAGCACGGGCGGTCGGCCGGGGATGGGCCGCAACCGGCTGTGGCTGGGCGCATCGATGCGGGGGATCGACTCCAGCAGTGCCTCGCTGTAGGGGTGGCTCATGTCGGCGAACAAGGTGTGGGTGGGCGCCCGCTCGACCACCCGTCCGGCGTACATCACGCAGATCTCGTCAGCCCGATCCCGTACCACGCCCAGATCATGCGTGATGAGGATCATGGCCATGTTGCGCTCCTTACGGAGCTCGTCGAGGAGGTCGAGGATGCGTTTCTGCACCGTCACGTCGAGCGCTGTGGTGGGTTCGTCGGCGATCAGCAGCTTGGGCTCGCAAGCGAGGGCCATGGCGATCACCACCCGCTGGCGCATACCGCCCGACAGCTCGTGCGGGTACCGTCGAAGTCGCTGCCGGGGGTCGGGGATCTGAACCAGCTCGAGGAGGTTCAAGGCTTCCTCCGCAGCCTGGTCTTTATCCATCCCGCGGTGGTATCGCAACGATTCGGTGATCTGGGCGTCGATCCGCTTGACCGGGTTCAACGAGGTCATCGGGTCCTGGAAGACCATCGCGATCTCGACGCCCCAGAAATGGCGACGCTCGGATTTGGTCAGCTCGCGGATCTCCTTGCCGTCGAAGCGCTGGCTCCCGCCGATTTCCGCCGTGGACGGGAGGATGTTCATCAACGTGCGCACGGTGACGGATTTCCCCGACCCGGATTCCCCGACGATGCCGAGGGTCTGGCCGCGGTCAACGGAGAACGAGACCCCGTCGAACGGCGCAGAGGCCGCGTGGGGTGTGGAAGGTGACCGAGAGATCGTCGACCTCGAGCAGCTTCGTGGTCATGACAACCCCGCCTCGCGTATGTCGAACCGATGCAGGAGATGGTCGGCGACGAAGTTCAGCGACAGGACGGTGAGGAACAGCACCAGGCCGGGGAGGAACACCATGTGCGGAGTGTCCCGGAACGCGATCCGGCCTTCCGCGATGATCGACCCCCAGGTGATCGCCGGTTGCTGGACTGACAGGCCCAGGAACGACAGCGAGCTCTCGGCCACGAGGATGATGCCGGTGGTGAGGAAGGCGAAGGAAACCAGCGTCGGCATGACGTTGGGGAGGATCTCCCGAACGAGGATGTGACGGTGCTTGGCCCCCATGACCGTGGCGGCCTTCACGAAATCCCGGTCCGCCACCTGAAGGGTGCTCGCCCGCACGATTCGAGCCAGGGCGGGGACAGCCAGGATGCAGATGGCCAGGATCACGTTGCCGAGGCTCTGGCCGCGGACGGCCACGATGAAGGTCACCAGCACGAGCGACGGCACGGCCAGGGTGACCTGGATGATGCCGCTGATGATCGTGTCGATCCAGCCCCGGAAGTACCCGGCGAGCATCCCGAGGAGGCCACCGAGGACGATGCCGACCGTCGTGCCGACGAGCGCGACCCAGAGCGATTTGCGGCCCCCTTCCAAAACCTGGGCGAAGACATCCTTCGCCAGCGTCGTGGTCCCGAACCAGTGATCGAGGCTGGGGCCGTCTTGGGTGACGGTGCCGCTCTTGTTGGGATCCTGAATCCCCGGAATGAACTTGTAGAAGACCACCCCGATCGCCAGGAGCACGAGCCACGCGGCGGCCAACCAGAACGCGATGTTGCGAGGGGGCCTCTTCATCGGTCGCCTTCCGCGCTCATCGAGAGGCCTCGATCTTCACCCGGGGTCGACCGCGGTGTACACGAGGTCGATCACCGTGTTCGCCACGACGAACAGCACCGCCACCAGGGCGACGATGGTCTGGACGGGGAAGAACTCGCGCGAAGCCACCTTCTCGATCAGGAAGCTCCCCATTCCGTCGAGGTCGAAGATGAACTCGACCACGATGGCGCCGTTGACCAGTTGGGCGATGTTCAGCCCCGCCACGGTGAGCAGGGTCAGGGTGGACGGGCGCACGGCGTGGCGCAGCAGAACCCACCAGTTGGGCAAGCCCTTGGCCTTGGCCACGAGGACGAAGTCCTGTTGCAGGTTCTGGATCATGTCCGACCGGAGGAGGCGCAGATAGACGGGGGCGATGGCCAGCCCGAGGACGGCAGCCGGGAGCCAGATCGATTTCACGTGCGCCCAGACGCCGTTGGTGGGGCCCACGTACCCGACCAGGTCGTACCAGCTCCACTTGATGGCGAACTGGTACCGGAGCGTCTCGCCGAGCACGAACACCGGCACGGCGAGCAGCACGAAGGCCTCGGTGTTGATCACGTTGTCGGCCGACGGGCCGCCCCGTATCGCGTTGTAGACCCACAGCGGGATCAACACGGCCACGAAGAACACCACGGCCATCTGCCAACCCGCAGCCAGGCCGAGGACGAACAGAACGGCGATCGCGGCCGGGAGACTCCAGCGAGGCACGCTCTTCTTGGGGCGACGTCCGGATTGATAGGCCGCCCAGATCCCGCCCGGGACCGCGATGAGGAGGGCGAGGACCTGGCTGTAGAGCCAGAGGGCCAGCGTGCGGGGCAGCCGTTGGGACAGCGTGGTGGTGAGAGGGATGGAGCGGGCATAGGACTCGTTCCCCAGGTCACCCGTGACGACCCCACCCGCCCAGTCGGCGTACTGCGTGAACACGCTCTCGTCGAGCTTGCGGTCCTCCCGGCACGCGGCGACGGCCTCGTCGGTCGCGGCGGTGCCGAGGGCGGTGATGCAAGGGTCTCCCGGTAGCTGCGTCAACATCCAGGATGTGGCGAAGCTGACGACGACGAGGATGAGCGTCGCCTGCAAGAGCCGGCGGAGCGCGAATCGCCAACCCGCCGTGCGCACCACCCAGTAGCCGAAGGCCACCAGGCCGATGAGCAACGCCAAGCGGATGACGATCCCCATCAGGATCCCTTCGTCCCTGCCCCCCGGCCCCTACCTACTGCTCGAGCCAGGCTTCCTGTAGCCACACCCGGGCGTGGAGCATGGGAAGCGCCCGGCCGCCATCGGGCAGGTTGACGACCCCGACGTTGTGGAGCTCCGCCTGGAACGGGACGATCCATGACGTCCACTCCAACCAGATGTTGTAAACCTTCTCGCCGAAGATCCGGTTGATCTCCTCTGCCGCCGCGGTGAGCTCAGCCGGATCGTCGGTCGCGGCTGCGGCTTCAAGCGCGGCGTCGAGCTCCGGGTCTTGGATCTTGCCGAAGTTCAGAGCCAGGCCGGACGCGTGCCGGCTGTGCCACCAGACGAACTCGTTCGCGGCGGTCACCTCGCCGTGGTTCCGGCTGAGGATCACCTGGAAATCGCCGGTGAGGAGCCGGGTAACGAGCTCTGCCTGGTCGAACTGATCGATGGCGACGTCCAAACCGCAGTTCTGGGCCCACTGATCGGCGAAGAACTGGGCGGTCACGAGGTTCGAGGGGACGTTGGTGGTGCCGTACTCGATCGTTGGGATGTCACCGATCTCATCCAGCAGTGCGCGGCCGGCGTCGGCGTCGAACTCGGGGAACCCGGTGTCCTCGAGGTAGCCCGGGACGCCCGGCGCGAACGGTCCGTTGGCCATCTGCACCCCGGGGCTGCGGAGGTTGATGTACGTCTGGCGATCGGTGCAGAGCGCCAGGGCCCGCCGCAAGTCTGGGTTGTCGAATGGTGGGGCGCTCGTCTGGAAGATGAGGTGGGTGGTCTCATACCAGAGTTGCTCGTCGAGGAATCCACCGTCCCATTCGGTTGTCCAGAACTCGAGGTTCTCCCCGAAGCTGTCCATGTTGATCGCGGCGTCGCCGGCCTCCATCGTGGCCCTCCGAGCCGCCACGTCGGGGTTCGGGCGGAACGTGATCTGGTCGAGGAACGGGAGCTGGCGGCCCGCGTCGTCGGTGCGCCAGTAGTTCTCGTTCCGTACGACGACGAGCGACTCACCCGGCGTCCAGGTGTCGAAGACGAACGGACCGGTTCCGATGGGCTTGTTCTTACGGCCCTCGACGTCGTCCCAACTCGTGGGTGACAGGAAGTAGCCGGTCCGCTCGGAAATCATCACCGGCAGTTGCGAGATCGGCTGCGTGAATGTCAGCGTCACGCTCATCGGGCCGCTCTGCTCGATGGTCGTGAGGTCCCTGAGAATCTGGCCCTGGAGCGCCCCCGCCTTGTACTCGGTGAAGTGACGGGCGAGCGCCACGCCGTCGGCCGGGGTGCCGTCGTGGAAGGTGATGCCGTCGCGCATCGTCAGTTCCCACACGGTGAAGTCTTCGTTCGGCACGATCGATGCCAGCAGGAACGGTTGGGGTGTCCCGGTGTCATCGATGATCGTGAGCGGGTCGGAGACCGCCCGCATCACGTTGATGCACGACTGCACGCAGTTGGCGCCGGGGATGTCCCACGTGTTGGTTTCCGCCTCGAGCAAGAAGGTGATCTCGCCGCCGTACTGCGGCTCCATCGTCTCGGCCGGCACGGTCGTCTCGGTGGCGCCGGTTCGCCCCCGTCCGTACCGCCGTCAGCCGCCGGCTCGGTGGTGTCACCGCCGGTTCCACCATCCGCGGCGTCATCGTCGTCACCTCCGCAGGCGGCAGCGATCAGGCCAACAGCAAGGAGGGCGGCGAGCCAACGAAAGCGCAGACGGGTCACGGAATCACGCACGAGGTCCCCCTCGGTTCGGCGGGTACCTCGTCGCCACGGTGCGTCCGTGGTGACGAGGGTCACACGATGGTGGTGCGGTGGGAACCGTAGTGCAAGTCAGGCGCCCGGATCTAAACCGAACGGTAACTTGACCGGCGGGTAGGCGGGATCGAACGGAATGACGACCTCGCAGCTTCGGCCTCCCGGGCAGGCGGGCAGGCTCCACGTTGTCACCGCGCCATCGGTCCGGGTGTGTTCGGCGGGGGCGCAGCCGTCGGGGGCGTCGGCGCCGGGTTCGCACAACCAGACCGATGGGGTCTGGTCGGCGAGCGCTGCCACCTCGAGCGCACCCTCCGCGCTGAGGCGGACGAACGGGGTCACATCGGCGCGCGGTCGGGTCGAACGAGACGGACACCTCCGCCGAGAGACCGGGGCGCGGACCGGCCAGACGCAGAACACAACGCCCCGGCCATGCCGCACAGTCGACCGGACCGGCCCCCGTGGCCACCCGCCGAGGCAGGCTGACCACAAGCATCGAGGCGCCGAGCGGCCCGCGCACCGAACCCGTGCCGACTGCTCGGCACCCGGTCTGCTCCGCCGTGCACAGCGCCAGGTCGTAGCGAGCCGCGAGAAGACTTCCGACCACGACGGTCGCCTCCGCCCGATCGGTGAAAACGGCCGGCGCGACCAGCACGCGGGGCCCCGGGCCGGTAGCCGGGTCGGGCGTGAACCAGAGTGAGCGTTCGACGGGATCCGACATGTCGGTCGTGACCTCGACCGAACACGACATCACCGCGCAGTCGACGATCTGATTCCCGATTGCCAGCAAGTAGCGCGACGCGAGGATCGTTCGGTCGAACCGGCCGCCCTCGGTCCGCACCGTTTGCACGCTCGCCGGGTCACACCACCGCGATCTCTGTGCGAGTTCAATCGGCACCTCGAGATCGTCCACGCAGATGTGCAGCTCGGCGGTTTCGCCGAAGCCGGTTCCGATCACCTCTACCGGGCTCAGATGGGAGAGGTCGGAGCGGGGTCGAACCATGAGCGTGGCCCGACGGCCGTCAGTCGGGAGGAAGCTGACCGGTTCGCGGGTGAGCTCCACGAGACTCGTCCCGGACCGCAGCACGGAGATGACACAGGCAGCGTCGGCGCAGTCGAGGTCGTCACCGATGACCCGAATCTCCTGGCTCACCCGATATCCGACGCTGAACGAGCCGGCCCCGTCGGTTCGGGTCGTGGCCGCCCTCTCGAGGTCGCACGCGCCGAACCGGCCGGCGTCGACCGCCTCGGCTCCGCAGGGAGCGACGAGCAAGTCGAGCGAGGGTGGCAAGCCGTCCCCTCGCACGAGGATGACCTGGCCGTCGGTGAGGTCGGTCGTGGGTCCGATTCGCACTCCCTCGGGCGGATTCCGATCGGTCGCCGGCGTGGGTCGGGTCGACGTGTCGGTGTCGCGGGTGACGAGCAGGAGCGCGACCCCGCCGAGCACGGTGAGCACACCGAAGAGCAGGGGGACGCGAGACCGGAGCAAGAACGCAAGTATCGCAGCGGTCGCGCGGCCCCTCTCCGCGTGCCTCTACGATCGCAGCCGTGTTCACCCTGCGCCGCCCGGCCGCCCGTGTCGTCCTGCTCGATCGCGCCGGGCAGATCTTCCTCGTCAACGCCGAGGATCCCGTCGATTTTCGCAAGCCGCCATGGTGGGAGATCCCCGGCGGCGGTATCGGACCCGGCGAATCGAGCGAAGACACGGCCCGGCGCGAGCTGTACGAGGAGACTGGTATCACCGACATCGAGATGGGGCCGTGCATCTGGACCCAACACGTCCGAGTTCGAGTTCGGCGGCTATTACTTCGATTCCCGCGAGCGCATCCATGTCGCCTGGTGCGATGGAGGCGAGTATCACCCCAAGCACCTCGAGGCGTTGGAAGCGGCCGCCTTCTTGGGCGCCCGCTGGTGGCCGCTCAACGAGTTGTTGGCGTCATCGGAGCCGGTGCTGCCTGCTCGCCTGCGCGAATACCTACCCCCGATCGTCGCGGGCGAGCTCCCGGAGATACCGATCGACATCAGCCCGGTACCCCTCGACTAACCGCTTCTGGCAGCAGCTGACGACCGCCGGCGGGATCGTGTGCTGCCAGAAGCGTTGGGGTTGGGCGTTGGGTACTAGGCGCTGCGGCCGCGGAGGCCCCACCAAGCAAGTTCGGCGACCCGGACAGCGAGCTCCTCCGGGTCTCGCTCAGGGTGCAGGTCGGCCCAGTAGCGGCTGGTGCTCTCGGCGAGGCCGACGACTCCGTGGGCGAAAAGCAACCGGTCCTCGCCGGGGATGTTGTCGGTGAACTGGGCGGTCAGCTCCTCGGCGAGATCCCGTTCGAGCGATGTCACCGTGGCGCTGAACACCGCCTCGCCCCGGGCCGTGTCACCGAACAGCACACGGAACGCGGCGGGGTCGGCGGCGAAGAAGCGGAAGTAGGCGGCGAACCCGGACTCCACCCGCTTGCGGGGTCCGTCGGCATCGGCCAGCGCACTCCGGATGACCGCTCTCAGCTCTGCGGCGACGTCCTGCACGAGCTCGAGGAACAAGTGCTCCTTGGACTCGAAGTGCTGGTAGAGCACGGGCTTGGTGACCCCCGCCGCTTTGGCGACGGCGTTCATCGACGTCGAGTGATAGCCGTCGCGGCCGAATACATGGCGAGCGACCCGCAGGATCTGAGTGCGGCGTTCGGGCGCCGGCAGACGGCGGCCGTTCATCGCCCCCGCTCCCGGTCCTCGCGTTCGGCGGCCTTCACGGCGTAGCCGAAGACGATCGCCGGTGCGAGCACCAGCGAACCGATGACCAGCGCAGCGGTAGCGGTGGTGGCGGCCCAGCCGGGGAAGTCGGTGAGGAAGCCGATCATGAACACCACTGCAGCGACGCCGAACGCGGCCCAGCCGATCCGCTGTCCGAGTCCGACCAGCCGGGCGACGCGGGCCCGTCTCATCAGAACCGGGTCGTTCACGGCAGCCATCCTGCGTCGTCCAGGAGATCGCTGAGGCGATCCCGCATCCGTGCCAGGGAAAGGTGCGTGACGGCCAGGTCACGGTTGTGATCGAGGAGCTCCGAGTCAGGGTGCCTCAGGCAGGAGTCCACCCCGTCGAGGTCGTTCGGATCGAACCACCGAAAGCCCAACTCCCGGAGCTCGGCGGCCACCGGGTAGTCGCCGACGACGACCGGTCGGCGGTGGATGGCCGCCTCGATCGGCGGGTTGCCGAAGCCCTCCCAGGTGGACGGGAACACGATCGACGTCGGCGGCGGCGTAGATGTCGGCCCGGTCGGCGCACGCCTGGTGCACGACCGGACAGCGTGCGCCGGCGAGGAGCGCTCGAGCTCCACGTCGTAGCCCTCCTCCGCCGGACCGAGCAGCCAGTACGTCGCACCGAACGCCTCGGCGATGCGCGATTGCGCCGGGGATGTTCTTCCGGGCGATGGCCCGCACGGGGTGCGCGACCAACAGCTCGTCGGGCGCCGATTCCGAGAGCGGCCGCGGGTGGCGGCCCGATCACCCGGCGGCGCGTCCACGTCGAACCCGTTGTAGATGGTCGTGGCCTCGAAGCCGCGATCGACCATCTCGCGGCGCGGTGAGTTCGTTGATCGTCACGTGGCGCCAGGCCGAGTCGTCGGGCGGGAGCTCGGTGATGTGGGCGAAGCGTTCGCGCTGCCACGGCGGGTCGTGGTGGTGCAGGATCGCCGGGCGGCCGGCGAACACGTGTGCCACCACGCGCGACGCGGCGAGATTCAGCGGGATCGACAGCAGGTTCTCGACCACGACCAGGTCGGCGGGGGCGAGCGCCGCCTCCAGCGGCAGCGGGATCGGTGGATCGCAGGCGTCGATTCCGAGCCCGGGCACGATCACCGTCGACCGTCACCTCCGCCGGCCACGGTCGAGCATCGAGAAACCGATCTCGGTCAGGGCGCGTCCCCAGTTCCGAGCGACGACGGACACGCCATCGGTCGGCCCGACCGGAACGAGAGCAGGGCGCAGTGGGTCAGTAAGGTGAGACGGTGGACGCTGAACACGACCGAACTGCGCGCGCCGAGCGTGTCGGGCGATGCTGGACGCCATTGGGTGCCCGAAGGGTACGCGGCACCCAACGCCGAGGGTCTATCCCTGGCAGTGGCTGTGGGATTCGTGCTTCCACGTGCTCATGCTGGGCCGAGCTCGGTGACCGCGCTCGGGCCGCGCCGAGCTCGCCCGGGCTCTCCACGCAGGCGCCAGCCGGTTCGTGCCGCACATGAACTACCAGCGCGACCCGGCTTCCACGCCGACTTCTGGGGACGGCGCGGGCGCCTCGTCCATCACGCAACCGCCGATGTACGGCCACGCGGTCGCCGAGCTGCATCCGACCACGGTGTGGCGGTTCCTGTCGAGGTCGTCGATCGGGCCGTCGCGGGCTTGCGGTTCCTGCTCGAGGACCGCGGCTCGGCATGCCAGCGGGCTGGTGGAGCTCGCCCACCCGTGGGAGTCCGGGTGCCGACGACAGCCCTCGCTGGGACTCGGCCTGTCCGGGAGGGTGGGACCTTCAACGCTGGAGGGCCCACAAGAACCAGTTGGTCGAAACGATCGAGCGGTCGGATGTGGGATCCCCTGTCGCCAACCCGGCGTTCGGGGTGGCATCGGTCGGTTTCACGTGCTCGTGGCCTTCAACGGACGCGAGCTCGGCGGAGGTGACCGCTTCGACCGCGTCGCGTCGAGGTCGGACGAGCTTGCGGCGGCGCTCGACGCACGCTGGGACGAAGGGCGCCGTACCTGGGTCGACGCCGGGCCGACCGAGTCGGGGTCAGGCGGGGTCCGGTCGCTCGACGGGCTGCTCCCGCTCCTGGTCACCGGCCGCAACGATGCGGCCGAACTGGTCGTGGCCGAGTTGATCGACCCGGGCGGACCGGCTGGCGCGGCGTGCGGCCCGGCGGGCGTGCATCGGGGCGAAGCGGTGTACGAACCCACGACCTACTGGCGCGGTCCTGCCTGGCCTCAGCTCTCCTATTTGCTCTGGGTCGGCGCGGTCGAGGCGTGGCGCGGTGCACGCGGGCGCCCTCGCCAGCGCGTTGTGCCGGGGCGCGGCTCGCAGCGGTCTGGCCGAGTATTGGCATGCCGACTCCGGGGTCGGCCTCGGGGCCATCCCCCAGTCGTGGGCGGGCGTGGCCATCTTGGCCGGCGGACCCGCCTAGACATCCCACGGGCCGACAGCGGCGCGGGGTTTCTAGTTCCGTTCAGCGGGTCCGGTTGGCGGATCGCCGTCGAGGACGTAACCGACACCCGGGACCCAAACGTCCCGCTTCTGGCGGGCGGTCGTCTTGGGGGTGCTGCACCCAACCCACCCCTTCAACCCACCTCGGGGCCAGGGCCTCGGGTCGAGGGGGACGAGACGGAACCGCCGGTTGGGCCTGCCGGCCACGAACACCGGGTTGGCCGGGGCGTGCGACTCTCGACGGCAGGCCGCGGCGCGGGGGGCGAGGGGGCCGGCGCGCTCGGGGTGGGCAAAGGCGCAGGGCGCGTCGTTGGGACATCGGGGACCGATCCGGTCCGCACGTTGGACCGGTGTGAGCCCATGCGGGACGGCGCGGGCGCGGGGTTCGTCGGTTGGCGCGGTCGCCGGCCGCCGCCGCTCGGCCACATCATCGACACCACCAACGCCGCCACGCCGGCGAGCGCCAGCGCGATCGCCGGGCCGAGCACCGATCGGAGGAGTGCACCGATCAGCGTCGCCAGGATCACCGCTTGATCGGGGGCCACCTTCTCGATCAACCAGGGCAGGCCGAGCCCGACGAGCAGCACGAACGCCGACGAGGATAGGGCCCACACTCCGGCGCGGCGCAGCACCGACGGACGGTCCGTCGTCGTCACAAGGGCCAGGACGATGCCGGCGGCACCGATCAACACGAGGACCGGGACGGCTACTTGGAGTGCCTTGCGGATCGGTCCGGCGTCGGGGATCTTGTCGGTCGGCAGCTCGACCACGAGCGTCGGTGCCGGCGGCAGCGAGGCGTCGAGGGCTGGGTCCAGGCCCACGAGCGCTTGCGGGCTGCAGTGCCGATGGCACCGGCATCGAGCTGGCTGGAAGCTCACCCTCGCCGAGGAACGCGGCGTGGGTCCGCACCAGCGCGTCGTTGATCAAGGTCTCGACCGTGGGATCGGCCAGCACCTGACTGGCGACCGCCTCGAGTTGGTCTTGCGGGAGTTCGACTCCCTCCGGGAGCATCGCCTTCACCGCACCGACGAGATTGGCGACGATCTGGGCTCGCACGTCCTCGTCGGCGTAGAGGTCATCGGCGATCGCCTGGGAACGACCGGGATCGAGCACGGTGAGACCAACAAGTCGCACGCCGCCGCTTACTCGCTGCTGGCCTACCACACCGGCTGGCTCAAGGTGCACTACACGGCCGAGTTTTTCTGTGCCAACATGACAGTGGAGATGGGCGACACCGATAAGCTCAAACTGCTGTTTGAAGACGCACAAAACAACTTTGGCCTGACCTTCGAACCACCCGATGTCAACCGTGGCACGCACCGCTTTGAGCCGGTGAGCGACAAAGTGATCCGCTACGGCCTGGGCGCGGTCAAAGGCACGGGCCAGCAGGCGGTAGAAGCCATCATCGCTGCACGCCAGAGCGGCGGTAGATCAGCGCTGCCTGAATTTTCTGGCGCATCTGGTGGGCACGCTCGAGCTGCGTGGCGAGACGCTCCATCACGTCGCCGAGCCGTCCTGAGGATTCACCCGAGGCGACAACTGCAATCACCAGCGGCGAAAAGGCATGCGGTGCAACGCGCAAAGCGTCTGACAACCGGGCGCCTTCGGTGACTTCGGACTTCACCGCAAACAGCGCACGCTGCACACGTTTCGGCGCATCGCTCGCCACCGCCGCCAGCGCCGATTCGACCGGCACGCCGGAACTGAGCAGCGCGGCAAGCTGGCGCACCATCAAGACACGTTCACGCGCGTTAAGCTTCGCGCCGCCTGCCCGCTGTGCTGCCGCTGCTGTCTCGCTCACCGGTCTGATGTCAATTGCCAGCAGGTCTTTCAGACGCAGGTCGCGCCGGGCCTGCCGCTGACTGTCAGCCGACACCATTCCGGAGTGACGCTTTCCGTCGGTATCGACGGCGATGTACTCAAACGCTGCCATGCCGCGCCTCTCTGCGGCAGGCGCGCATCACTTCAGCGGCGCTGGTTTCACCCGCGGCGACATAGCGCCTTGCGTTGTCGAGCAGCCGGTCTGCTACAGAAAACGCGGCGGCATCAATGTCGTCCTCGCCTGCTCCGGCGGCCAGCAAATGGCGCACGCGCGCATCTACGATCAGCAACTCATAGATTCCAAGACGACCTTTATAGCCGGTATGTCCGCACGCGATGCAGCCTTCGGCTTCATGTACGGCCAGAGGCAGATCGATCGAGAACCCGAGCGCGGCTTTTTCCGGATCGGTTGCCGGACGCGGCGCCTTGCAGAGACAACAAAGCTGGCGCACCAGACGCTGCGCCATCACCGCCCGCAGCGTCGAGGCCAGCAAATACGGCTCAACCCCCATGTCGCGCAGGCGCGTCAACGCCCCGGCCGCACTGTTGGTATGCAGTGTTGAGAGTGCAAGTCGCCCGTCGATGCAAATTCGAAGGAAACTTCTGCGGTTTCAGAGTCGCGGATCTCTCCAACCATCACGACATTCGGATCCTGACGCAGGATTGAGCGCAGCGTCGCCGCAAAAGTGAGACCGACTTTATGATCCATTTGCGTCTGGCTGATCCCGGCCAGCCCGTATTCGACCGGATCCTCAAGCGTCATGATGTTACCGCGACCGGTATTCAGGCGCGACAATGCCGAATAGAGCGTCGTCGTTTTGCCGGAGCCAACCGGCCCGGTGACGAGAATCACGCCATTGGGTTGGCTCAGCGCGTCCGAAAACCGCGCAAGAGTTTCCTCATCCATGCCGAGCGCAGAAAGATCGAGCAACGCATTACGCGTATCGAGCAAGCGAACACCACCCGCTCGCCATATCGCGTCGGCAACGTCGCCACGCGCACGTCAATCGACCGCCCGCCAACGGAAAGTGAAATCCGGCCATCCTGCGGCAAGCGGCGCTCGGCAATATCAAGACGCGCCATCACCTTGATGCGCGAGACGATCGGCGCCGCCAGTTGCGCGGCGGGGCCAGCACTTCGGTCAGATCACCATCAACCCGGTAGCGGATCGACAGACTCTCTTCAAACGGATCAATGTGAATATCCGAGGCCCGACGCTTTACCGCCTCATGAATTAAACCATTGATCAGGCGAATAACCGGCGCATCATCGGCGCCGTCGAGTAAATCGGTTGCTTTGGGAATGTCGTCGACGAGACTTTCAAGTCCGCGCCGGGAATCGACGGCCGGCGTCAACTTCCGAACGCGCGATCGGACCTTGGGGAAAATACGTCTGCAAATAGCCGTTCATAGGCCTCGCGGCTGAGTGGCCCCAGGGCGAAGGTTCGCCCAAGCGCCCGGCGCGCTTCGATCAGGCTCATCGGGTCGGCGCCGTGGCGCACTGCAACGGTCAGCGAGTCGCGCCTGGAATCTGCACCAATCCCCTGATCTTTCGCGAAGGCATAGGCAAACTGGAGATTTGGCGCGGGCGTCATCATTGCGGCGGCAAGCCGCCAAGCACGCCGGATACAAAGGCGTCGAGCGAGGTGCCGCTCTTGCCTTTGCCGTCCCAAAGTTCCTCAGCCTGAATGAACCGGTACGACCGCCGGGTTGCAGCCTCTGCGCCCGCCCGGTCGCGTACAATGGTTGGCTTGATGAAGACCATGAGGTTGGTACGCTCGACCGCCCTGCCTTCAGAGCGAAACAGGCGCCCCGCCAGCGGCACGTCGCCAAGGCCCGGATCTTCTGATTGGCGCGGATTTTGGTCTGCTCGACAAGGCCGCCGAGCACGATGATCTCGCCGTCATCGGCAATCACGCTGGTTTCGATTTCGCGGGTGTTGAAAATCAGATCAGGCGTCGCCGCACCGACCACACCGGCAATGTTGAGACCTCCTGGCGAATGTCCAGACGGATCGTGCCATCATTGGAAATGCGCGGCGTTACGTTCAGGCCGATACCGATCTTCTTGCGATCAACTGTGCGAAACGGATCGAATTGCCATCGCCGAGCACTTCGCCGGTCGCAATCGGGAATTCCTGGCGAACCAGCAGCGACGAAGTGCCATGATCAAGTGTCATGTTGAACGGTTTCGAGAGAATGCGCGAATTAGAAAAATCCTTCTCACCGCCGTCAGCACCGCGCCGAACAGGCTTTTCCCATCTTGTCCGCCAAGACCATGGTTAACCCGTTGAGACCGAGCAGGGAGCTGATCGCCGCCTGCGTAAACGGATTGCCGGATGACACGCCGCTGCCCGTGAACGGCGTATCGCGCGTCAATGCCCCGGCCAAGGCAAGCAAATTCGGCGCTGACCGCGAAAAATTCGTCGACACGAACGGAACGGTCGAGCCTTCCGTGCCCGACAGCAAGAACTGGACGCCGAGTTCGCGCGCCGTATCGTCCGACATCTCAACGATGATCGCTTCGACCAGCACTTGCGCGCGGCGCTGATCAAGATCCGCGATCACCCGTTCCAGGCCGAGCAAGGTTTCAGACGGCGCGCTGATCACCAGAGAATTGGTCGATTCATGGTGCGCAATCGTGGTTGCCGGAACGGTGTTCGCGCCGCCATTGCCGCGCCGGCCATCCATCGCAATCGCCATTTGCTGCAGGATCGGCACGATGTCCTTGGCATCGGCATTGTTCAGCGCCACCACCCGCAGCGTCGCATTCGAACGGTCAGAAGCGTCGAGTTGGGCGCTGACCGCGCGGGCGCGCGTCACCATTGCCTGACTACCATAAAGCACGATGGCGTTTCCCGATTGCGATGCAATCGCCCTGAACGTCGATGGCGCACCATTTTTCGCCAGACGACGCCGACAGGCTGGTCAGGATCGCCGAAAGTTCGCCTGCCGCAATGTTCTTCAGATTTATTGTCTCGGTGACTGACGGATCCCGATCAATCTGCGCCAACAATTCACGCACGCGCGGCAAGTTGGAAGCGTAGTCAACCACGATCAACGTTCGCGACGTCGGATTGGTAATAACCCGCCCCTGCGCGTCGATGACGGGCTTCAACATGCGGGCAGCATCGGTCGGGTCGAGATGGTTGAGCGCAATCACTTCGGTGACGAGGCCATTGATCGAGCTTGACTTGAAACCAACCTCGCCGATCGCGGATTTCCGGAATGATGCGATACGTGTTGCGCCCGGCGGGCACCGCCGTGAAGCCATGCACCCGCAGCGTCGAGAGGAACACATCGAACACCTGCGCCTTGGTCATCGGCGTTGTGGATGTGACTGTCACCCGCTTGGTGCGGGCGTCAGGATGTACGACGAACGTATCGCCGGTGACGGTCGATACATTCCGCGATCAGCGCTGAAAGTTCGAC